>NZ_JANZXN010000004.1 GCF_025629245.1 Natronobiforma cellulositropha | reverse complement strand
CCGATAGGTTTCTCAGAAGTGCGTTCTCAATGGCTCTCGGAGAGTTCTTTCAGCCTGTTTAGTCGTGAAACCTGTGCATCATAGAGGCATCTTCGCAACATCAGGTTGTTCATCCGCTGGCTCTTGCGGACGCCACAGCGTTGACACTCAGTCACACGGTATGGCTCGCGCGAGAACTGTGCGTTCTCTTTCTTGAGGCTCTCCGTTCTGATCTGTACCGTGACCTCGTGGAGCGTGTCGAGGTTGCACTCCTCGCAGTGCTCGGTCATGCCGTTGAATGAGTTGTCGGTCGTTGCCATTGAGAGATTACTTTCCGTAGGGATGACTTAAATCCACGCTTCATTTCGAACCCTGAGTTTCGAAAAACGATAGACGGCGGCGACTTACGTCCGAAAAGCGCTGAAATCGTTCTATACTGTTTATCGGCCAACGTACGGCCATATCTCCGCACTTTGGACCTTGTGATGACAATGGGTTAATTTGGTATTACTGCTCGAGCGAGTGCGTGCGTCGGTCGGTGCGCGCCCGCTCGTTGCGACGATCGACGGTCGCGTACGGTCCGAACTCGAAGTGTTTTAGCCCCGGTCTGACCCTCGGTCCGTATGGAGCAGGTGTTCGCCCCCTGGCGAATCGAGTGGATCAGACGGGAACCGTCGGCCGACGACGACGGCTGTGTGTTCTGTCGACTCCCGGACGAGGACGACGACCGGGCGAACCGGATCGTCGCCCGTAGCGACCACGCGTTCGTCCTCCTCAACAACGCGCCGTACAACCCGGGACACGTCATGGTGATCCCGTACGCACACACCGGCGACTACGCCGACCTGAGTAGGGAGCAACTGCTCGATCACGCCCGCTTGAAGCAACAGACGCTGACAGCGCTCTCGAGCGCCTTCGATCCGCCGGGCTTCAACGTGGGCTTGAACCTCGGTGAGGGCGCTGGTGGCTCGATTCGCGACCACCTCCACACCCACGTCGTCCCGCGCTGGGAAGGCGACACCAACTTCATGCCGGTCGTCAGCGATACGACGGTGATCGTCGAGGCGCTCGAGGAGACCTACGACCACCTCCACGACGCGTTCGCCGACCTCGAGGGTGCGACCGTCGAGAGCGACGACCGCGCGGTCGACCTCTCGAGTGAGCCTTAGACCGGCGTCGCGAACGCGTACACCGTGTTGTGACTCGTCACCTCGAGGTCGACGAACGCACCGGGTTCGAGACCGTACTCGCTCGCGTTTCTGACGATGAGTTGGCGGTAGGCGCTGTCTCGACACTTCACCGAGTCGCCGGTCCCCTCTTCGACGACGAGGGCGTTCTCCCGGACCTCGCCGACCATCGCCTCGTAGGCGTCGCCGACGATTTCCATCTTCAGGTCGGTCATCGCACTCGAGCGGTCTTTCTTGAGCTGGCCGCCGAGACCCTTCATCTCGGCTGCATCCGTGCCTGGACGCTTCGAGAAGCGGGTGACGTTGAGCTTCTCCGGCTGGGTCTCGCGGATGAGGTCCATCGAGCGCTCGTGGTCGCGGTCGGTCTCGGTGGGGAAGCCGACGATGAAGTCGGTCGAGAGCGTCCAGTACTCGAGGGCGGCGTCGAAGGTCTCGACGATTTCGCGGAACTCCCTGACCTGGTGCTGGCGGCGCATGTCGCCGAGCACGTCGTTGCTCCCGGACTGGACGGGTGCGTGGAGGAAGTCGTAGAGTTTCTCCTCGCTGGCGAACACCTCGGCTAGCTCTTCGCGGATGCCGTGGACGCCCTTCGGGTTGGCCATCCCCACACGCACGCGAAAGTCACCCTCGATGGCGCAGATGCGCTCGAGGAGCGTGTGTAAACTGCGCTCGCCGGTGTCCCAGCCGTAGACGCCGGTGTCCTGGCCGGTGACGCGAATCTCTCTCGCCCCCGCCTCGACCAGCGCGCGGGCCTTCTCGAGGTTCTCTTCGATCGGTGGTGAGTCGATCTTGCCGGTCGCGTGCTTCGTGATGCAGTACGAACAGTCGGACATACAGCCGCGGGCGATGGGGAGGATGCCGACGACGCCGTCGAGGATGGGCGTCGCGTCGGGTGTCGTCGTCGGACACTCGCCGTTGGTGACGGCCTCGGGGACCTCGTCCCAGTGGAGGACTTCGGCGTCGAGTCCGGCGAACTCCTCGCCCTGGGCGAGGGCCATACAGCCGGTGACGAAGAGGTCTGCGGTCTCGTCGGCCAACTCGGCCGCCCGTCTGCGCATGTTGTCCTCGGTCTTCTCGACGACCGTACAGGTGTTGAGTATCGCGACGTCCGCGGCTTCCGGCCCGTCGACGCGATAGTGGCCCGCATCGCGGAGTCGCCGCTCGATCTCGCGGCTCTCTCCGCGGTTCGACGTACAGCCGTACGTCTCGATGTGATAGCGGGCCATTCACTTCTCCGTGAGGGGGCAACGGGGAAAAACGCGACGGATTGACTCGGTCGGTTACCGCGTCGGGGTGGTCGGCTCGAGTGGGGCTTAGATGCTGTCGAACAGCGCGACGACGTCTGCGAAGCCGACCTGGCCGTTGCCGTTGACGTCGAACGCATCGACGTTCTCTGCCATCGCCGCACTCCCCAGCGAATCGAAGAAGCGGACGACGTCTGCGAAGCCGACCCTGCCGTCACCGGTCAGGTCGGTGTACAGGCCGTCGCCGTTGTGGTCGTACGCCGTGAAGCCGTCGAGTTCGATCCCCTCCGACGGTCTCTCGTCGACGCGCACCGATTCGACCACCTGGTCGTCGTCGCTCGAGACGACGACCTCGTAGTCGCTGGCGCCCGCCTCGTCCGTCTCCCACTCGAGTGTGACCGTCTCGGTCTCTCCGGCGTCGAGCGCCACGGTGACGGAATCTCTCGTCTCGCCACCAACGGCGAGTGCGACGGTCTGGCTCCCGTCGCCGTCACCGACGTTCTCGACCGCGACGGTGACGGTGAGGGTGTTGCCGGCCTCGACTGGCGTGTTCGTCTCGAGGCTGCCGAGACTGAACTCGGGCGTTTCGGGGTCAGGAAGGCCGGGGCCGCCTGACTCCTCCTCCTCGACCGTGATCGTCTCGGTGACGGTGTCGTCCTCGGTCGAGACCGTAATCTCGTGGTCGCCGACATCGTCGGCCGTGGTTTGCCACTCGAGGGTTGCATTCGCGACGCCGATGTCAGGTCTCCCGAAACCCCACGAGAGTGAGACAAACTCCGTATCGACGACCTCGTCGCCGACTGCGAGCGTGACGTTCTGCTCGCCCCAGGTATTGCCATCGTTCTCGAGGTTCACCCTGACGGAGAGGGTGTCGCCAGCCTCGACGGACGCGTTCGTCTCGATGCTCTCGATGGTGAATACGGCCGCGCTGTAGACTCTGATGATAACCTCCTCACTCGCGGAGTCGTCGGTGCCAATGACCCTCACGCCAAGAGCATCGCTAACGTGGCTGGTGGGCGAGTCGCCGTCGGTCGTCTGCCACTCGAGCGTGACTGTCTCGTTTTCGCCGGGCTCGAGTTCGACCGTCGCTTCGCTACGCACCTCGTTTCTGGCACTCAGCACCACGGTTTCGACACCGGCGGTGTCGCCGACGTTTTCGATAGTCGCGGTGACCGTAAGCGTGTCTCGCTCCATAACCGGTGAGTTGGTATCGACAATGTCGATGGCGAACGCCGCTTCGCCGAACGCGTCGACGGCGGCCGTCTCGGTGACGGTGTCGTTACCGACCGTGACCGTGACCTCGTTGTCTCCGACGTTGGAGGCCTTGGGCTCCCACTCGAGGGAGATCGTTTCGTTCTCACCGGGCGCGAGGGTGGCAGACTGCCAGTCGTGCCACTCGCCGTTTACGAATAGGTCCGTGGTTTGTGAACCAGGGGTGGTGCCGATGTTCTCGACGGTCGCAGTGACGATGAGTGTCTCACCGACCCCGACAGGGTCGTTCGTCTCGATGGTGTCGACGACGAACTCGTCGTCACCGACGGCACCGACCGACATCTGCCAGGATCTGTTCTCGTCGTCGGTCGAGATCGTGAACGTGTAGCGGCCATAGTCGGTGGGAGTGGTTTGCCACTCGAGGCTGACGTCCTGAGCATCACCGGGTTCGAGAGCCACCGTCACCGCGTCGCGGACCTCGTCGCCGACCTCGAGCGTTACGGATTGCTCACCAGCGGCAGTGCCGGTGTTTTCGATGGTCGCGGTGACCACGAAAACGTCACCGCCGGTGACCGGAGAGTTCGTCTCGATGAAGCGACCGACGGCGAACGTCGCGTCGGAGACCGCGTCGACGGTGACCGTTTCGGTGACGGTGTCGTCGTCGGTCGAGACCGTGATCTCGTGGTCGCCGACGTCATCGGCCGTGGTCTCCCACTCGAGCGAAACCGTCTCCGTCGCCCCTGCCCCGAGGCCGAGGGTCTGTGCGTCGCGAACCTCGCCGCCGACCTCGAGGGTGACCGTCTGTTCGCCGCCAGCGGTGCCGGTGTTCTCGACGGGTGCGGTAACCGTCACCGTCTCACCGGCGTCGAGTGGGGCGTTCGTCTCGAGCGCCTCGAGGACGAACGTCGCCTCGCCGACGGCTTCGACCGTGATCGGTTCGCTCGCGCTATCGTTGTCGCTCGAGACGGTGATCTCGTGGTCGCCGGCGTCGGCGTCGTCCGTCTCCCATTCGAGTGTGACCGTCTCCGTCGCTCCGGCGTCGAGCGCAACGACGGCAGTGTCTCTCGTTTCGCCGCCGGCAGCGAGTTCGAGGGTCTGACTCCCATCGCCGTCACCGACATTCTCGACCTCGATGGTGACGGTGAGGGTGTCTCCGGTCTCGATTGGCGTGTTCGTCTCGACACCTGTAAGACTAAACTCGGGAGTGGTGGGTTCTGGGAGGCCGGGACCGCCCGACCCCTCCTCGAGTGTGACCACTGCGAAGGCGTTGTGGATCCCCCCTAAGATCATGATCTGGTAGCGACCGGCGTCGGCGTCGCCCGTCTCCCACTCGAGGGTGACGGCCGTCGCCTCACCGGGCTCGAGGGTGACGGTCGTGTCGTCCCGCACCTCGCCGTCGGCCTCGAGTAGCAGGGACTCGGTGCCAGCGGCGTTACCGAGGTTATGGACGGTCGCAGTGACCGTCAGCGTCTCACCGGCGGTGACCGGGTCGTTCGGCTCGAGAGTGTGGACGCTGAACGAGGGTGCGATGAAGACGACGGTGTCGTCGGTCGAGACCGTAATCTCGTGGTCGCCGACGTCGTCGTCGGTTTGCCACTCGAGCGTGACCGTCTCCGTCGCCCCGGCGTCGAGGTCGAGCGTCTGTGCGTCGTGGACCTCGCCGTCGATCTCGAGCGTCACCGACTGCTCGCCCGAAGCGCTACCGGTGTTCTCGACCGTCGCAGTGACGGTGAGCGTCTCACCGGCGTCGACCGGGCCGTTCGTCTCGACGCTCTCGATGGCGAATATGGCCTCGTAGACTCTGATGAGTACGTGCTCAACCGCGGAGTCGTCGGTGCCAATGATACCCACAGCAAAAGTATCGCTAGTGGTGGGTGAGTCGCCGTCGGTCGTGTGCCACTCGAGCGTGACCGTCTCGTTCTCACCGGGCTCGAGCTCGACCGTCGCTTCGCTTCGATCCTCCCCTAAGGCCCTCAGCACCACGGTTTCGACACCGGCGGCGTCGCCGACGTTTTCGATGGTCACGTCGACCGTGAGCGTGTCTCGCTCCGTAATCGGTGAGTTGGTTTCGATCTCCGATAACACGAACTCGCTCTCGTTACCCGCGTCGACGGCCACCGTTTCGCTCACACTGTCGTCGTCGGTCGAGAGTGTAATCTCGTGGATACCGACGTCGGTGTCGGTGGTCTCCCACTCGAGCGTGGATCTCATCGTCCAGCCCGCTCCGATGGAGAGCGTCGTTGAGTCGTGGACCTCGCCGTTGACGTTGAAGGTTATGGTCTGCTCGCCGTGAGCGGTGCCAGCGTTTCGGACGGATGCGGTGACCGTCACCGTCTCACCGGCCTCGATCAGGCTGTCAGTCTCGAAGGCGTCGATGACGAACACCACCTCGCCGACGGCTTGCACCCTGATCGATTCGCTCACGCTATCGTCGTCGCTCGAGACGGTGATCTCGTGATCTCCGGCGTCGTCGTCGGTGGTCTCCCACTCGAGCGTGACTGTTCCTGTCTCGCCCGCTTCGAGGTCGAGCGTCTGTGAGTCGCGGACCTCGCCGCCGACCTCGAGCGTCACCGTCTGTTCGCCGTCAGCGCCCGTGTTCTCGACCGTCGCAGTGACGATGAGCGTCTCACCCGCGGTGACCGGGGCGTCCGTCTCGAGGGAATCGAGGGTGAACGATGGAGCGATCCCGACGACGTGGCCGAGCGTCCGCAGGGTGACTCGAGAGTCCTCGCTGGTTCGGCCCTCTTCGACGCTGATCGCGTAGAGGGAGGCGTCATTGGAGCCGACGTAGAGGGTCCCGTCGGCGACGGTGGGTGAGGACCGGATCGATCCACCGGTGGTGTAGGACCACTCCTGATCGCCCGTGTCGCCGTCGATGGCGTGGACGAGTCCCGCGTGGTCACCGACGTACACCGTCCCGTCGGCGACCGTCGGCGAGGACAACACCGAACTGTAGATGTACGCGCCGCTGAACCAGACTTCCTCGCCCGTATCGGCGTCGGCCGCGTACAGGCCGAGTCGGTCGCCCTGCTCTAGTCCGGTGCCGACGTAGACGACGCCGTCGGCGACCGTCGGTGAGGAGTGGATGCCGCCGCCAGCGTCCGAAACCCACTGCTGGTCGCCGGTGTCGGGCTCGAGTGCGTACAGCTCTCCGCCACGCGTACCGACATACACCGTGCCGTCGGCGACCGTCGGCGACGCCGTTATTTGGTCGTCTATCTCCGTCACCCACATGAGGTCCACCTCTGGTTGTCCCCACCAGACACCCGGCTCCGTACCGACGGCGTTGATGTGGCCCCTCTCTACGGACGTGTCGTAAGAGGTGACGTAGACGACGTCATCGACGACGGTCGGCGAGGACTCGATGAATCCAGGTGAGAGGTACGTCCACTCGAGCGCACCCGTCTGAGCGTCGATCGCTGAGAGGGAGCCCCCGCCAATGTAGACAGTGCCGTCGGCGACCGTCGGTGACGAGACGAGTTGTGAGTAGGTGTCGGTTCGCCAGTACAGCTCGCCGGTGTCGGCGTCGAGCGCGTAGAGGTGGTTGTCGAACGACCCGACGTAGACCGTGCCACCGTCGACCGCAGGCGAAGCGTGGACCTCGCCCTCGGTCTCGAAGCGCCACACCTCCTCACCGGTCTCGACGTCCACCGCGTAGACGTGGTGGTCGCGCGAGCCGACGTAGGCGATGCTGTCGGCGACCGTCGGCGACGAGGTTACCCGCTCGTCGGTCTCGAACGCCCACTGCAGTTCGCCCGGCTCGGCGACAGTGACCGATCTGCTCACCGTCTGGCCGTCGACGGTGACGAGCAGATCGTACGCCGATTCCTCGAGCGCTGGCAATTCAATATCGATCGCTTCGGTCGCCGACTCACCGGCACCGAGCTCGAGAACGCCAGCACCGACGAGTCGGTCGTCGAGGTCCGCGCCGTCGAGTCGAACCGTCACGACTCTGTGGGCGGGGTCGTCCCCGTCGTTGGTCGCCGTGATCGAAACCTGAACGGTCTCGTCTCCAGCGACCGAGGCCGGAGCGCTCACGTCGTCGAGCGAGACGGGACCGCCGACAGTCTCGTCGACGTCGACGGCCGTCACCGCCCGCACGCCGTCGCCGGTCGCTCGAGCCTCGTAGAGCACCGCCGAGCGGACGTCCGGTGCCGTCGTCGTCAGGTCGACGGTCGTCTCGCCGTCCGGGCCGACGGCGACCGTCTCGCTCGCGACTTCGACTCCGTCGGCGAAGAGCGTCACTGTACCCAGGCCTGCCTCGGGAGCGTCGTTACGCACCGTCGCCGTCACCGTGACGGGTGCGCCCGGAGCGACGTTCTCGGGGACGTCGAGCGCGTCGACCACCAGGCTCCCGCTCGAGTCGTCGGCGACGTGTCCGAGCGTGCCGAGGGCGACTCGTGAACCGTCGCTGGTTCGGTCGCCGCCGGTCGAGAGCGCGTAGAGGCTGGCGTCCTCGGAGCCGACGTAGAGCGCCCCATCGGCGACGGTCGGCGAGGAACTGATTCCGACGTCCGTCTCGGCGGTCCACTCCTGGGCACCCGTCTCGACGTCGAACGCGTACAGCGTACCGATGGAGTCCCCGACGTACACCGTCCCGTCGGCGACCGTCGGTGACGAGCGCATACTGGCGTTCGTGTGGGCGTTCGTGACCCAGGAGGGTGTTCCCGTGGCGGCGTCGAACGCGCGGAGACCACGGTGTTCGCCGTTGAAATCCGTGCCGACGAAGACCGCTCCGTCGGCCACCGTTGGTGAGGAGTAGATCAGGGCTCCGGCCTGGTACGTCCAGACCGGCGCGCCCGTGTCGCTCTCGAGCGCGTAGAGCGTCCCCGCGTGAGAGCCGACGTAGACGGTTCCGTCGGCGACCGTCGCCGAGGACGTGACGTTGTCGTCGGTCTCGAGCGACCACTCTCCGGCCCCGGTCTGCGCGTCGACGGCGTGCAGCGAGCCGTTGTGGTCGTTGCCCGCGTAGGTGCCGACGTAGACGGTCCCGTCTGCGACCGTGGGTGCGGCTTCGATCCACGCGCCCGTGCCGTACAGCCACTCGGCGGTTCCGGTCTCCGCGTCGATCGCGTAGAGTGCCCCGCCGCCGAGGTAGACCGTTCCGTCGGCCACCGTCGGCGACGAGGTCACCATAACGTTCGTCTCGTACTCCCACTGTAGCTCGCCCGTGTGAGCGTCGAGTGCGTAGAGGGTCCCGTCGTGGGAGCCGACGTAGACGGTGCCGTCGGCCACTGCTGGTGCGGAGTGGACGGGTCCGCCCGTCTCGAAGCGCCACACCTCGGTTCCCGTGTCGCGGTCCACCGCGTAGATCGCACCGTCGTGAGAGCCGACGTAGGCAATCTCACCGGCGACCGTCGGCGACGACGTCACGTCACCGCCGGTCTCGAACGCCCAGATCTCGTCTCCGGGGTCGCGGACGGTCACGTCGTCGCTCACCGTCTCCTCGCCCACGTCGACGGTTAGCTCGTACTCCCCACCCGGAACGTCGGGGATCACGACGCCGACTGGGGCGGTGACCGACTGACCGGGGGCGAGCTCGAGCGCTACGGCACCGATCGGCTGTGCGTCGAGTTCGGGACCGGAGAGTCGGACCGTTGCGACCCTCACGACGGGGTCGTCCCCGTCGTTCGTCGCCGTCACCGAGACCGACGCCGACGAACCGACGTCGACCGCGGCCGGGGCGACTACGTCGTCGACCGACACCGGACCTGCTCCCGACGACTCCACGCCGACGGCGGTGACCGTTCGGGCACCCGGCCCGGCGACGCTCGCGCCGTAGACTGCCACCGTCTCCGCACTCGGCGCGCTCGTCACGAAGTCGACCGTCGTCGTTCCTTCCGGCCCTACGGTGACCGGTTCGGATGCGACGTCGCTCCCGTCGGCAGTGAGCGTCACGACACTCGTCAGTTCTACCTCCGCGTCGTTGCGTACCGTCGCCGTTACCGTGACGCTCTCACCCGGGTCGGCCCGGTCGGGCGCCTCTACGGCGTCGACTGTCAGCCGTGGCGAGAGCCTGACCGCGGCCTCCAGGAGGTCACCACCGGTGACCGCGACGTTCTGGAACGCCGTCTCGTACCCGTCCTTCGAGATCGAAACCGACTCCGCTTCGTCGAGTTCGACTCGAGCGAGACCGTCGGAGCCAGTTCGCGCGGCATCCAGACCCGACCGCACGCGCGCGTTCTCGAGCGCTTCGCCGGTCACCTCGTCGAAGACGCGTACGTCGACCGCCGCGAGGGCCTCGCGCTCGATCTCTTCGACCTCGTCGACGACCACGTCCAGTCGGCCTATCGCGTCGTCTCCGTGGGCGAGTTCGACGCGGAGCGTCTGGCCGACGGCGAGTTCTGAGACCGGGACCGCCACGCGTTCTGCGGTGAGGACGTGTTCGCCCCGTGGGCCGAGTTCGACCCGTTTCTCGCCCAGGAAGGTGTCGTCCTCGTGGTCGTAGACGCTGACTGTCGCGTTCGTGGCGAACGGCTCCCAGTTCGAGGCCGCCACCGTCACGTTCGCGCGATCCGGTTCCTCGTAGTGTTCGACCGTCGCGTACGTTGGCGGCCCGTGGACTCGCAGATCGGGTGTGAACAGCCGCGTCGATACCTCACCGAACGCCGGGCGGGCGGCGTCGCCGAGCGCGCCCTCGGGATCGATCGTCACCCGGTCGAGCGCGCTGGTGTTGAACGTCGAGAGGTCGACCGGCACCGTCACCGTCTCGACTGCTCCCGCCGGAACCTCGAGCGTCGCGTTCGTCGTCCAGGCGTCGCCGTCGTCGACGCGGACGAGCACGTCGCTCGCGTTCGTCCCACCCTGGTTCTCGACGCCGAGCGTCAGCGTCCCGTTCGTCGCCGAGTGCATCTCACCCTCGGCGACCGCGACGACCAGACTCGGTGCGCCGAGTCTGACCGTCGTCTCCTCGTCGAACCACTCGTCGACCGCGGGGGTCTCGAGTGCGTCCACGCCGACGGTCACCGTGCCGCCGTCGGGGACGACGACCTCGAGCGGGACCGTCACCGACTCGTTCACCGCGAGCGCGTCGACGGTTTCGGTCGCCAGTGGCTCGCCGGTCGCCGTGTCGATGCCGTCGGTGGCGACGACCGACACCGCAGCACCGGCGCTCGTCCCGACGTTCCGGATCGTCGCGTCGACCACGACGGTCTCGCCCGCGTTCGCGTTGGCCGGGCCGTCGGCGCCGACGTCGTAGCGCGGTCCGAACGGTTCGGTCGTGACGAACACGTCGTTTCGGTTCTCGATACCGGGTTCCTGGATCGCGTAGGCCGCCGTGAAGCCCTCGTCGCCGAGGATGGCGTCCGCGTGCCAGATCGTCAGATCCTCCTCCGGCCCGCCGACGAGGCGGTGGTCACCGCTCCACTCGCCGTCGACCGCGTAGCGATATACCAGGTCGCTCGTGTTCTGGACGCCCGGCGTTCCCCGGTAGAGCACCAGGGTCTGCTCGCCACTCGAGCGCACCACGAGGTCGCTCACGGGTGTCTGTTCGCCGTCGACCGAGAGCGTCTCGACTGCGCCACCAGCGGCGTGCTCGAGGACGGTCTCACCCTCGTGATCTCGCGTCCAGACGAGGTCACCGCCGTCGACCGCGTGGTCGCCGTAGCCCGCGACGGCGTACGCGAGCGCGCCTGCTCCGTCGAAGCCGTCGGCGTCGACCTGTCCGTGGACGACGGTCACGTCCTCGAGCGTGTTCGTCTCCGTCTCGACGAACGCGAGGTCGAACGTCCCGTCGGCGCGGGTGCCGACGGCCGGGAGCGCCGCGTGCTGGACCGTCCCCGACTGGACGAGTTCGGCGTCGGCATCGAACAGGCGGTACTCCACCGCCGCGTTCGCGACGTCGAGTCGGTCGTCGTTGGCGTGGTGCATCCAGGCGACCAGCCAGCCGTCCTCGCTCGCCGCGACCACCGGCGCGCGGTCGAGCGCCTCACCACTGCTGCGCAGCGTCGCCTCACTCCACGTCTCGCCGTCGAAGTGCGCCGTGGCGATCTCGAGGTGCGCTGCTGCCTCCTCGGGTCCGTCCAGGTCGCTCACCGGTGCGTCGAGGCGCGTCCAGGCCGCGAGCAGGTCGTCGCTGCCCTCGAGACTCGCCAGCGTCGGTTCGAAGTCGTGGCGGTCGTCGTCGGTGACGGCGACGGTCTCGCCCCAGCCTAATTCCTCGTCGTAGTGGCGAACCCGGAGGTCCTGGCCATCCTCGACCGGGGAACCGTCGGCGAGCGAACTCCAGAGGACGGCGTAGCCGTCGGTCGTCGCCGCCATCGTGGGTTCGCTGTCCTCGTACGGACGGTTCGTCAGTCGCTCGGTCCGCTCGTCGAGAATCGATGGCTCGGGACTCGAGAGGGTCCCGAACGCCCCGATCGAGGACTCGTCGACCGAGGGGACGCCTGCGAGTGGCTGCGGCCCGCTCGCCGGGCGGAGGCGACTCGCTTCCTCGGCGTCCGCCGCCGTCTCGAGCGTGCTCGCCGGTGACAGGCTGGTGCTGTCGAACGACGTGAACGGGTCGGTCGACACCGTCGTCCCCACCGGTCTCGCCTCGTAGATGGTGCCGTCGTACTCGAGTAACACGTAGTCGAAGTTCCGCTCGTACAGGCCGTAGAGAGTCACGCCGCCTCTGACGCCAGCGTTGGCTTCGAGGTCGACGCGTTCGATGGGGTACTCGGTGCCCAGATACACGTAGGTGCTCCCGTTTCCGTACACCTCACCGTGTGCTGACGCGCCGAAGACCGATCCTTCGACGACCCCGCTCATGCCGACTTCACCGTCGATCACTGGGTCTTCGAGGACGAACTCCTCGGTGATCCAGACCTCTCCACCGACCGCGTAGTGAACGCGGAGTTTCGCCTGTATGTCGCCGACGCCGCGTTGAGAGGCCGGGGTCTTCGACCTGACCGTTCGCGACTGTTCGCCTCGCAGTTCGACGAGCGCCCCCTGGAACTCGACGCCGTCGAACTCGGCGCTCGCCTTCCCGTCCGCACCGACGCCGACGCCGAAGGCGGCGATGTTCCCACCGGCGTCGACGGCACCCTGTAAGTCGCCCGTTGGGGCGTACATATCCGCTTCGAGACCGGTACCGATGCTGGCGGCGAAGTCGTCTTCCCACGGCGTTCCTGGAATGCCTGCCCACGCGATGCCCGCTTCGTGTCGCACGTCCCAGAGCCCACACACCTCACCATCCGGCCAGTCGCCGTCGAGGTCACACCACTCGTCGGTCGCCTCGGGACCGTAGATCCACACCAGCGTCCGGACCCAGTCGGGATCGACGAGCGTCGCACTGCCGGTCGGCACCTCGACGACCGTCCCGTCGTCGAACTCGGCGACGACCTCGACCGACTGGCCGTGTCGCGACTCGAGTGCCGCCCGGAAGTCGTTCGAACCGACTTCTTCGGTCTCGACATCGCCGATGGTCACCGAGACGAGGTCGCGCTCGTCCTCGTCGGAGGTGACCTGGTAGAAATCCTCGGTGTCGTTGGCGACCGCCAGCCACTCTCCACCCATCGCGCGGGTGATCTCGAGGTCGACGACGGTGATCTCCGTCCGGTGTGCTGGGCCGTCGACGGGCCAGAACTCGTAGGTTCCTGGCTCGTCGAAGACCACGGTGAACTGCTCACCGGTCGCCGTCGTGCCGTCGTCGAACTCCCACTCGAGTTCGTAGTCGAGCCACTCGAAGGGGTTACACGCCGAAATCGTCACCGGCTTTCCAGCGACGGCGACCTCCGGTTCGATTCCGACGACGTCGTCGGCCCACGTCGGCCAGCCGTTGGTGACGACCTGTGTGTAGTGCTGTTGGCTCGTCTGACTCTCGCTCAGGTACTGCCCACAGTTCGGGAAGTGCGCCCACCGCCACTCGGCCCGTGGGGCGAAGAAGTCCGACTCGCTCGAGACCGGGGGATCGGTGCTGATGAACTCTCGTGTGTACGCACCACTCTCGAGCGGCGGCGTCGTCCACACACCGTCGGTGTTCGTCATCCCCCACCCGATCAGATCGCCGCCTTGCGGGCGAACCGCCACGTCGCCGCCGACGATCGGCTGCCACTCGGTCATCAGATACGGCGTCGAGTTCGTCGGTTCGTCCACCTGGATGAACCGTAGATCGACCGGCTCGGGTTCGTCACTCTGTGTGGTGAACCCAAGGGTTCCGACTCCGCCCGAGTCGCCGGTCCCAACCGCTGTACTACCGAGACTCGTTTCGTCGACGACCGACGCTCCACTCGAGCCGTCGGGCGTCGCCGCGACGGCGCTGGTGTTCTCCGAGCCGGCACCGGCCAGCGCCACGGGGTCGTCGTACCCATCGACTCCGACCGCCCCCGATGGGGAGAGAGCGACGATTACGAGCAGACAGAGTGCCGTTGCGAGTACGATTCGACTGCCCTTCGTCAGCCGCTGGAGTGGCGTCCGACTCTCCCGATTACCCATTCACTACCTCCGAGTCGCCCTCACTGTTCCGCGATACCCACTGTGCGTCCGACGCTCGATGCGTATCCATAGGTCCCGGGCGGCACACGACGTAATAACCATATCTTCGAAAAACAAATGATTTAGTAAATATTCTATTTAAAATAACAGTGTATCGCGGACAGAACTGTCGCCCGTACGCGTGCGTTACGTCGTCTACTCCCCGGAACCGCGAACTCGGCGGCCTGTGCTGATTGGTGCCATACGTTGCGTGCATTGGTACCACAAACCGACTGGTGTGTCGTCCCGTGACGTATCAAAACAGAAACTATTATGTCGGAGTATTGGCAACCTTCCCGTATGTTCAGCCCTGAAAAAACACTGGCAGTATTGCTCTCCGTACTGCTCGTCACGAGCGCCGGTGCGCTCGCGTTCGACCCCGGTACCGACCGTGCGTCGAGCGCCGACACCGACCTCGACGAGCTCGAGCCGGCCGACGAAGTGTACGTCACCGACGAGGGTGACGCCATCTTCGTCTACGAGACGGACCACGACGCCGAGACCGACGACGAAGTCGTCCTCGACGGCGACTTCGGCGTCGACGTCGAACGTGGTCTCCTCCACCTCGTCTACGACGGCGAGTTCGGCCACCTGATCGACGACGAAGGCGACGAACCCGAGCTGACCGGTGACGCCGCCGTTCACCTGACGCCGGACCTGCTCAGCGCGACGACGGACATCGCAATCGACCGTCCCGAGGACGTGATCGACCTCTCGGCGAGCGTCGACCACACCCAGACGCGAGACACCTACAGCTCCGCCTCGTCGCTCGAGGCAGTGATCGCCGCCGCCGAGGACGAAACGGACGACGCGGACGACGATCCGTTCGCCGCCGACTCTGGCTCCGAGTTCGACCTCTTCGACTCGGTCGAGTTCTCCACCGAGAGTACGACGACGGTCTCGACGTACGAATCGAGCGGCTCCTCGTCGGTCGTCTTCGCCGAGGGTTCGCTGTTCGCGTTCGAGGAGCAAGAAGAGCGCTTCGAACTCACCGTCTCGGAGACCGACGGCGACTACCACCTCGAGGTCAGCGAACAGCGCCAGGTCACCGACTGGGACCGCGACGCCTGGGAAACCCGAGAGAACGCCGAAGAGCGCATCGAGTCCGAGTTCGCCGCCTTCGCGATGGGTCTCGACGGCACCGTCGACGTCTCGCTCGAGTCCCACGACTTCGAGGAAGGCGAGGAGACCCACGCGGTCTCGCTCGAGTACGAGGCGACGTTCGCCGACGTCCACGACCAGCTCGCCGAAGCGCTCGCCGAAGAACTCGCCGCAGAGGGCGACCTCGACCTCTCCGAGTCGGAAGCGCAGGCGATCGCCGACGGCGTCGCCGCGCTCGAAATCGAGCACTTCCACGTCGTCAGCGAGACCGACGGTCTCGAGCAGACCCTCGAGTGGGACCTCGAACTCGCCGGCTACGACGAGTTCCTCCTCGCGCTGTTCGAACTCTCCGAGTCGATCGACGAACTCGACGACGAACTCGCAGACCAGCTCGACGAGACCCGCGAACTGCTCGATGCACAGGCCGAGGCGGACCTCGTCCAGACCTCCTCGGCTAGCTTCAGTCTCCAGAGCGACGACGACGAACTGGTCGTCGCCTTCGAGCACGAAGACGACGCCGAGAACTGGGCCGACTACACCGCCGCCGTCGAAGACCGCGGTCTCGAGGAGTACCTCGCCGACCTCGTCTTCGACCTCCAGCTCGAGACCGACGACGAGGAACTCCTCCTCACCGGCTCGTTCGACCTCGAGCACGAGGACGCGGTGAACTCCTACCTCGACGACCTCATCCAGCAGGTCGACGCCGATCCGATGCTCGAAGACGACCTCGTCTCCGACCTCGAAGAGCTGCGAGACCTCGAGTTCGAAGCCGCGAAACTCGCGCTCTCGCTCGACGAGACGACCTTCTCACTCGAGTCGGGTGCACAGTTCGGCAACCTCACTACGTTCGAGACGGACGACGGTCTCACTATTACCGAGGTCCACGGCGAGACCGAAGGCGACTCCACGACCGTGTTCCTCTTCGCCTCCACTGTCGTCGACGCTTCGGACGCCGACGACGAGGCGGCGATCCGCGCGAGCGCGTACGTCGACGACGACACCGAGGTCCACACCGGCGACTGGGACCGCGAGTTCCCCACGATCGACGTCGAGGGTGTGAGTGAGTTCCTCGAACCGGAAGACGACTCGCTGCTCTCGCTCGGTTCGACCACCACCGTCGCCATCGGCGTCGGTGCGCTCGCCCTCCTGGCGGTCGTCGGTGCGGTCAGCTACCGACGGTTCGTCTGAGACAGCACTCGTTTTTTCGACGCAGTCACTCGCTACGGTCGCCCTCGAGTCGCCCGTAGTGTTCGTCGACGACCTCGAGCGTGGCGATCAGCGCACCGAGAACGACGGGCCCGAAGAACAGTCCCATGACGCCGAAGGCGTAGATACCACCGAGGACGCCGACGATGATGACGGCCGGACTGAGTTCGGCGTAGCGGTCGACGACGATCGGCCGGAGATAGTCGTCGGAGACGCCGACGATGATCGCGCTGTAGACGAACAGGGCGAGCGCGAGCAGTGGCTCGCCGGTGAACAGGAGGTAGCCGACGGCGGGTCCCCAGACGAGGAACGTCCCGACGAGCGGGACCAGCGCCAGGATCACCATGACGACCGTCCAGAGCGTCGCGTTCGGAATCCCCGTCGCGAACAGACCGGCGCCGGCGATCGCTCCCTGGACGACGGCGATGAGGACGTGGCCGATGAGGACGGCGGCCATCACCTCGTCTAAGCTGTCGTAGAGGTCGTCCTGGACGTCCTCGGGGAGCGGTGTCAGCTCCCGCACCCACTCGTAGAGGTTGCCCCCGTCTTTCAGGAGGTAGTAGAGGACGAACAGGGCGAGTCCGAGACCGACCAGTGCGTGCGTGAACGTCGCGACCCACTGCGGTGACTGCTCGAGTACGGTCATGCCGACGTCCCGGCCAGAGCCCTCGAGTGCGGTGGCCACGTCGGCTTCGAAGCCGGCGATCTCCTCGATGGTCTCCTCGAGGGCGTCGAGTTCGAGGAGGTCCCCATCGAGCTGTCCGAGGACGCGCGCGGCGTCTTCGGCGACGAGGGCGAGGACGAGGACGAACGGGAAGATGATGGCGACGACCGCGAGCAGCACCAGCGCGAACGCGGCAACCGTCGGCGAGGTGTAGGTCACGAGGCGTCGTCTGAGCGGGTACAGGATGTAGGCGATGAGCAGTGCAGCGAGGACGTACTGGGCGAACGGAACGACGAGTAAGAACGAGAGGTAAGCGAAGGCGGCGACGAGCACCAGCAGGTACCCTCGACTCCGGTTCACACACGCAGTTCGGCATCGAGACCGATAAAACCGCTCCCGGCGGTGTGCTCGCCGTCTCCGGCGGTCGGAGTGTTTTTCTCGGCGTGAGCCGTCTGCTCGCGCGTGAGTGGAGCCCCAGCCGACCGACGAGTCGACCCGGACGCGGTGTTCGAGCGAGACGAGTTCACCTGCCAGTGTTGTGTCGACGCCGACCGCCTCGAGCGTGACTCTCTGGTAGCCTACCACCTCGACAGTCCGGACGACGGCGCTCGAGCGGGTGGCCCGTCGTCACTCGAGTCGGCCGTCACGGTCTGTGTGTCGTGTCACGCCGTGCTTCGCGGTCGAGATACTCTCGCGTCCGCCCCACCGGTGGCGACGGCCGGCCGCGAGGCGTTTCAAACGTTGCGCTCGACCGTCGACGCCCAGAGCGCGCTGATCCGCGACGTCGTCGCGTTCGCCGAACTCGCGACGACGGCACCGACGCAGCTCCTCGACGGTGACGCCCCAATTCTCGGCGAGCGGTACCTCACGGCTCGTCGCGGACTCCGCGTTACCCTCGCGGCGCTGGATGGCCGCCTCGACGGACTCGCGGCGGCGGCCGACGGGCCACTCGAGTCGTCGGTGGCGGCGCTCGAGCGGTTCGTCGACGAGGCGCGTGACTTACAGGACGCACTCAAAGCGGTCGTCGCCGGCGTGGAAGCGACCGTCACCGCGCTCGGTCGCTGTCACGGCTGTTTCGCCCCCATCGAGACGGCCGGGGCGGCCACAGCGGCTGCCCGCCCCTGCTGTCGTGCCTGCGGGGCGACGCAGGTCGCACTCGAGGAGTGGCGAGACGAGAGCGGTGCGGTCGCCTTCGACGCACTCTTCGGCGACCTCAACGCCTCGCTCGAGGAGGCCTCGCGGCGGACCGATCGGGTCACCGGGCGCGCGACCGAGGCTGCGGCGGCGCTCGTCGGCTGAGCGCGGCCGGTATTACGGTAGCCGGGTGGTCGCCTCGAGCGCGATGTCGATCGCTCTCGAGACGTTGTTCTTCGCCTTCTCGGGGAGTTCTTCGGTGTCGGTGTCGGTTCCCTTCTGGGTTCCTTCGACGAGGTTGCCGTCGACCGTACAGATCGCCCCGGCGCGCAGGCCCTTCCGGCGAGCGAGTGAGAAGACGACGGCGGCTTCCATCTCGACGGCGAGGAGACCGGCGGTCTCCCAGTCGGCGACGTAGGCGTCGGTCTCGGCGTAGAAGGCGTCGTCGGAGGCGATGGGACCGACGTGTACCTGGCCGCCACTCGAGCCGTCGGCGGTCGGTGCGGCCAGGCTGCCCTCACTCGCCTCCGCAGCGTCGACCAGCGCCGAGAGGACGTGGTAGTCGGGTACCGCTGGATACTCGACGGCTTCGTAGCGCTTGGTCGTCCCCTCGTTCTTCGCCGCCCCGGTGGCGACGACCATGTCTCCGATCTCGATGCCGCGCTGGAGGGCACCGGTGGTGCCGACGCGGACGAACGTCTCGACGCCGACGTTGGCGAGTTCTTCGACGGCGATGGCCGCCGAGGGACAGCCGATACCGGTCGAACAGATCGTCAGCGGCTGGCCCTCGTAGGTCGCGTTCACGACGGCGTACTCGCGGTTCTCCGCGACGGTCTCGACGTCTTCACAGTGGCTCGCGATTCGCTCGACGCGGCCGGGGTCACCCGGAACGAGTGCGACGTCGTGGACGTCGCCGTCGTCGACCAGCAGGTGCGGTTGTGTTGCCATACCCCCGCGTTCTGTGGGCGGCGAGAAAAAGGGTACGCTCTGTCACCTGTGGACCGATCACTCCGTGGCGTAGACGACGACGCTCTCGGCCCGCACCACGACCGTCACACCGTGGACCTGGAATCGGATCTGTCCGTCCGCGCGCGTCGTCCCGTCGTAGCGGTCTGCGAAGAGTGCGTCGAGCGCCTCGGGATCGACGTAGTCGTAGAGGTGGGTGCTCGTCGCGCGGACGTCCTCACCGTGGTAGTCCGCCAGTGCCGTCGCGACGGCGACGCTCGGTGGTTCTCCCTGCTCTCGACCGTATCGTACTCGGTGGCGCTGTCCCCCGTTCCCGAACGCACAGCCGCCTGTGGATTGTCTGCTCATGCTCTCTCACACGTCGGCGTGACGCGTGTTCGAGTGGCCAACGTCTCGGAGCATATATCTACCGTCAGACACCACTCGCTGAGAACCGTCGACGCTCGAGTCGGTCGGTTCCGCCCGATCCGGTCAGTTCGAGATACGCGCCGACTCGAGGAACGTGCGAACGCCTCCGCGTGTCGGCGCGCTCCGCGCACCCTCGGAGATGGCGGCCAGCGCGCCACAGGCGTTGGCGAACTCGAGGACGTGGCGACGCGTCGTCCGGTCTGTGAGTACGTCTCGGAGTCGCCCCTCGCCGGCGCGTTCCTCCAGGCTCTTCGCGATAAAGCCCGCGGCGAAGGCGTCACCCGCACCGGCGGTGTCGACGGCATCGACGGCGAACCCCGGGTAGTCGCTCCGTCCGTCTCGTGTGTACACTTCCGCCCCGGCAGCGCCGCAGGTGACGACGAGGGCCACGTCTCGGTCGTCGGCCACGGCGTGTACGAGTTCGCCGTCGAACAGCGCGTCAGCCTCGTGTTGGCTCGCGAAGATCACGTCCGCCAGCGCGAGCGTGTCTCGATAGTTTCGGTCGCCAACCCGGCGACCGAGGTCGACGCTCACCGAAACTCCCGCGTCGGTGGCAACCCTCGCGATGGCGGCGGCCGTCTCCGGACGCTGGCTCGTCAGGTGGACGTGGTCGGCCGCCCGAACCCGCTCGTCGGCGATGTCGTCGGGACCGAACGCCTCGTTTGCGCCTTCGTTCCCGAGTACCGATACCTCGCCGTGGTCGTCGACGAGGAGGTACTTCACGGTCGTCTCGAGGTCCTCGACCTCGAGCAGGCCGTCGAGACGGACGCCGGCGTCCTCGAGTTCGCGTCTCGCGAGTTCGCCGAGCGGGTCGGTGCCGACGCTGCCGACGAGGTCGGCCTCGAGACCGAGGGCGGCGAGCGCGCAGGCGACGTTCGCTGCGCTCCCGCCTCCGGATCCGTGCTGGTCGTGAATCGTCGCTTCGCCATCCGGTTCGGGGAGCCGATCGAGACGGAACGTCACGTCCCAGTTGACGTGCCCGGCGGTGAGTACGGTGACCATTGCTCTCTGTTCTCGACCGAACGAACGACACCCATTCTCAAAACACTGGTGTCTCGTTGACATCCTCGTCACGACAGAAATCGTGATTCTCACTCGCGTCGTATCACGTCACGACGAACAACAGCACGTTGTGGACGCCGGGTCCGAGACCGACGGCCGCGACGAGACCGAGAATCAGTCGCGCCTGTCGCGGGCGCTCGCGGACGTACTCTTTGAACAGCGAGACGATCAGGAGGGCGAGTACCACCTTCACCAGCACGAACACCCAGCCGGCACCGATGAGGTCGGCGGTCGGGAGCTGTTCGCCCGCCTCGAGAATGTACCGCGAGAGCGGGACCTCTTCGCTCGCGCCGAGTCGGTCGTAGCCGATCGCCGTCGAGACGCCGTCGAGGGTGTGTGAGAAGACGACGAACGCACCGGTGACACCCGTAACCGCCGCGACGTCGGTGAACCACAGGCTCAGCGCGATCCACGCGACGGCAGCGACGATACCCGCGATGACGACGGAGATCACCGGCCAGAAGGGACTGAACGTCCCGGCTTCCCAGCCGAGAAACAGGGTAAACATCGCGAAGACGACGAAGAAGCCGGTGCCGCCGATGCCGACGAACCGATCGATCGAGCGCTGTAGTCCGGCCGCGTAGAGGAACGAGCCGAGAATCCAGACGAAGCCGGCGACGGCCGCCGTCGTCAGGTACACCGTCGGTGCCCCGAACAGCGGTTCGACCACCGGCGGAAACGCGTCGATTTTGTAGAGGACGTGCAGCGTCGAGCCGAGCATCATCCACGGTGCGAACGAGATCACCGTTTCGTCGGTCACCGGTGGCTCGAGCGCCCACAGGAGCGCGACGACCGCTGCCAACACCACCACCAGCGGAACGAGCATGTACCACGGTGGAAGGAGAAACCCTTCTGGCACTACCATACTCCCACTAGGCTCATACCACCGACTAACACTTTCCGGTTGTACAGGGTTCGTCAGTCACGCGTCGGACGCCCACGCAGACGGTGAGGTCGTTGCAGACGACCAGGCGCTTTTTTGACGACACACCCTGTCCCCTCTGCATGGACCGACGCGACCTCGCACCCCTGATCGACCACACCGTCCTCGGACCCGAGACGACGCCCGCCGACGTGAGCCGTCTCCTCGAGGAGGCGAACGAGTACGGCACGAACGCCTGCATCCCCCCGTGTTACGTCGAGGAAGCCGCAGACGAGTTCCCCGAGGTGACACTCGCGACGGTCGTCGGCTTCCCACACGGCCAGCACGACCACGACGTCAAACGCCGCGAGGGTGTCATCGCGTGGAAGGCGGGTGCCGACGAACTCGACGTCGTCTGTAACGTCGGCCTGCTCGAAGCCGGCGCGGACGACCGCTTCGCGCGCGAACTCGAGGAACTCGTCGCTGCCGTCCCGATTCCGGTCAAAGTCATCCTCGAGACGGCGCTGCTCGAGGAGACGGAGATCCGCCGCGCCTGCGAGGCCGCCGTCGCCGCCGACGCCGCGATGGTCAAGACCTCGACCGGCTTCGCTTCCGGCGGGGCGACCGTCGAGGACGTCGCCGTCATGAGCGAGTACCTCCCGGTGAAAGCCAGCGGCGGGATCGGCAGCTACGAGGAGGCGCTGGCGATGATCGACGCCGGGGCCGCACGCATCGGGACCTCGAGCGGCGTCGCGATTCTCGAGGGGGCACCCGAGTAGCTGCCGGGGACGCTGACATCCTCCCGTCTCTGAAGGCGAGGCTTGCGCTCGGGATTCACGTCACTCCCGCCCGAGGATGCGCTCGATCAGCGCCGACTCGTCGTTTCCGAGCGCCGAGCGCACGAGCAAGTGGCCGCCGAGGACGGCGGGGCTGACGACGGCGTCGGCACCCGCGCGCTCGAGTTTCGCCGTGTTCTCCCGGTCGGTCGCGGAGGCGACGATCCGGACGTCGGGTGCGAGTTCCCGGGCGGTCAGCACCGAGAGCGCGTCGAGGGCGTCGTCGTTCGTCGCGGTGACGACCGCCCGCGCCCTGGAGATGTTCGCCCGCTCGAGCGGGCCGTCGTCGCTCGGGTTCGCGGTCACGACGGGGACGCCGCGGTCGGTGAGTATCTCAGCGGCGTCGCGGTCTCTGGTGACGACGGCGAACGCCGCGTCGGTCGCGGCGAGTTCGTCGACGATCGGTTCGGTCAGGTCCCCGTAACCGAGGACGAGGACGTGGTTCTCGAGGGCTGCGAGTTGTGAGTCGGTCATCTTTCCGAGTGTCTTCGTAATCCGTGACTGGATCGCCGGGCCGACGAGCGCCCCGATGGCGATACCGAAACTGGCGACACCGAGGACGACGACGGACATCGTAAAGAGCATCGCCTGTTCGCTCTCGGGACCGATGTCGCCGTAGCCGACCGTACTCGAGGTGATGAGCGTGAAGTAGAAGGCCTCGAGGACGGTGTCGACGCCGTCGAACTCGTTTCTGAGGGCGTAGGCACCGACGGTGCCGTAGGTCTGGACGCCGACGAGCGCACCGCCTGCGGCCAGTTGCGTCGTCGTCAGCGAGAGCGGTTCCTGAAATCGTGTTCGGGTGAGCAACAGCGTTGGGATCGACAGCACCGAGAGGACGACCAGCGGCAGCGAGTACGGAGTCCCCTGTAAGATCCCCTGGATGGCGGTGATCGGCAGGAGGACGAACGTCGCCCACCAGCCCGCACGGAGGCCACGACGGAGCGCGAGCGCGCTCGCGACCATCAGAAAGCCCGTCAGAACGCCGGTGAAGCCAACCGCCTGCTGGACGGCCTCTGGGACGTGCGGAGCGACCGGACCGAACTCGGCATCTGTCTGCTCGATGTTGTAGATCCCGGTTGCCACCGAGAGCACGGCGACGGCGAGGGCGAAGACGACCGCTGCACGCGTCGTCACCACCCAGCGCCAGTTCTCCGGCAGCCGTGCTGTCACCCACTCGCCGACCATACACTCGCTGGGTCCGTCGAACGCTAAATCCCTTCGACTCGAGATGCGCGCCTCCGGCCGACCGTCCGTCGACCTGCCGCTCACCCGGGTTCTTCGACCGGTACTGGTTTGCCCGGCGGCCGAGACGACCCCGTATGTCATCGCTTCCGATCGAGGTCCTGCTCGGGATCTACCTCGGATTGCTCACCGGGATCGTTCCGGCGTTCGTCGCCGGTGCGCTCGGGTTCCTCGCTCGCTACTTCACGGGCGTCACCCTCCCGGGATTCGGTGTCGTCGTCCTCGCGCTCGCCATCGCCAGCGTCAACGGCGGCTTGCTCGTCCTCGCAGAGCCCGAAATCGTCCGCTCGCCCCGACTGCTCGTCGCCGTTCTCGTCGTCATCATGCTCGCCCTCTACGCCCACAGCCAGGGCGACAAACTCGGTAGCGAACTGCCAAAGCGTGTCTCGCTCACCGCCGTTCGAAAACGCACGCTCTCTGCCGACGCCGTCGAGTTCGTCGGCAGCGTCGGCCAGGTAACCGTCCGTCCCGCCGGGCCGATTCGCGACATGGAGGGCTTCCCGCCGCTCTCGCCGTCACTCCGAGAGGCGCTCGCGGCTGGCTCGTGGCGACTCCCCGCCGACCTCCCGCTCTCGGAACTCGAGCACCGCCTCGAAACACGGCTGCGAACCGACCACGACCTCGCCGACGTCGCCGTCAGTCTCGACGACCGCGGCCGGGCGACGATCACCGCCGCACCACCCTCGAGCGGTCTCTCGAAGCGGGTACCGGAGGGTTCTCGCGCCGTCACGCTCGAGACGCTCGTCCCGACGGGACTCGCCCGCGACGACACGGTCGTCCTCGAGACGCCGACGCGCTCGGTCGACGGGACGGTCCTCAGCGTCGACGCCACTCACGTGCCGTCTCGAGCGGCCGACGGTCAGGAGACAGCCGAGAACGCGCCACCCGCCGCCACACCGGCGACCGAAAGCGCGGGTGGAAGGGGGCGAGTAACCGTCGCCGTCGCCCGACGGGACGTCTCCGCGCTGCTCGAGAGCGACTCCGACCGACTCCTCGTCCGCTCCCGTGGAACGAGTCCCGCACTCGAGGCGCGCTCGCTGCTCTCGCGGACGGAGACGGTCGTCGAGCGCGTGGTGGTCGACACCCACACCCCGGTTCCGGCCGACGGTGCGGTTCGCGTCCTCGCGGTCCTGCGCACAGCGGGGTCGCCCCGCGAGCCGACGAGCGACCGCCGCCCGTGGCGGTGGCTTCGTCCGGGCCGCGGCGAGACCGGCTCCGACCGGCCGCAGACGTGGGTGTTCGCGCCGGGTATCGAACGCGCGCTCGAGGCGGGTGACGAGGTGTTCGTCGCCGGTCCCGAACGCGCCGTCGACCGGTTCGTCGCGGAGGCGTCGCGATGAGCGACCTCCTCGTCGACGCCGCGGTTCGCGTGCTCGGCTTCGCGCTGTTGGCAGGCGGTGTCGGTACCGTCTCCGCGTTCGTCTACCGCTGGTACAGTACCGACGCCCTCTCCGACGGCGTCGCCGTCTTGACGGGTCTCTCCGCCGTCGCCGTCTGGCTCAACACGAAGACCGCCCTCGGCGACGCGATCATCGGCGAGACCGCTCTGTTCGACCCGCTGACAGCCCTCTACACCGTCACCGTCTTCGTCGCGAGCGCCATCGCCGCCGACGCAGGCCGGCGCTTCGGCGACTACCTCGCTCGAGACGCTGTCGCCGCCGCGACGCCACAGACGGTCGACGAAGTCACCCAGTTCGTCCGCTCCGGCGGTCGCGTCACCGCTCTCACGCTCCCAGAGACGGTCGAGGATGTCCCCGGTTACGACCCGGTCGACGACGCTCGCAAGGCGGCGCTGGCGGGGTCGACCCTCCGCCTCCCACGGAGTGACTCTCGAGCGGAACTCGAAGAGCGCCTCGTCTCCCGGCTCGAGCGTGACTACGCCGTCGGCGTCGTCGAGGTGTCGTTCGCCGACGACGCCACCGTCTCCCGTCTGGCCGTCGGGAGCCGCCGAACGGGTCTCGGCCCGACGCTCGCCCCCGGAACCGTCGCGCTCGCCGTCGAAGCGGATCCCGCTCCCGACGCCAGCCCGGGCGACGCCGTCGAGGTGTGGCACGCGCCGAGACCGGGAGCGGCGGTGGACGACCCCGACGCGAGTGACGGGTCGCTCGCGACACCCTCCCCGGACGCCCCGGCCGACGACGCCGCCCGCCGCCTCGGAACGGCCGAGGTGCGGGCGACGGCGGGCAACGTCGCGACGCTCGCCGTCTCTCCGTCGCTCGCCGCGCGCCTCTCCGCCCGAGAACCAGTCCGACTCGTGACCCTCCCGGTCGCACCCGACGCCGGCCGCGAGTTCGTCTCGGTGCTCCGGTCTGCGAGCGAGACGGTGCTCGCGGTGACCGTCGGCGCGGACGGTGACGACCTCGCGACCGGACTCGAGGGGAGCGCCGTTGGATCGCTCCCCGTCGTCGTCCTCGGACTCGAGCGTGACGGGCGTGCCCGGCCACTGCCGGAGGAGTCGACGGTACTCGAGCACGGCGACCGCGTCTTCCTCGTGGGCCGGCCGGCCGCGATTCGTCGTCTCGCGACGGCGAGTGGGTAGCTGTCGACGGTGGGCCGAGCGGTAGCTACTTGCGCCGGGAGTCACAATCCGCGGGCATGACCCAGCAGTGGAAGCTGTTCGCCGACCTCGCCGAACTCGCCGGCGAGCGCGAGGTCACCGTCGACACCGCACCCGGCGAGACCGTCGGGGACGCCCTCGACGCGCTGCTCGCAGCTAACCCCGACCTCGAGACACGCGTCCGTGACGACGACGGGACGCTCCGCCCCGAGATCAACGTGCTCAGAAACGGCGCGGACGTCGCGAGCGAGGACGGTCTCGGGACCGAACTCGAGGCGGACGACGAACTCGCGTTGTTCCCGCCGGTCAGCGGCGGCTAGGCGTCGAGTGGATTCTCGAGGACGACCATCGCCTCTTCGGCCAGCTCACAGCCGCCGTAGGCGGCGTCGACGAGCGCCGTGGCGGTCTCGGGGAGCAGGACCCGAATCTCGTCGCCACCCCGGTCGGCGGCGTCGCGTGCGATGGCCGCGAACAGCGCCCGCGCGCTCTCTTCGTCCGTCCACGCCGCCGCGCCGTACTCGACCGTCGTCGTCGACTCGCCGTCGTCCTCGCGCTCGGTCTCCCGTACTCGCCAGGCCATCGCTCGCGTCTCGCCGTCACGCTCGACGGTGAGCACGCCCGCTTTGGTGAGGTCTGTGCGCGTGAGTTCCCGCAGCGACCACGGCGACTCCGGAGCGAGCGCCAGACCCGCGAGCGCTCCCCGGGCGTCGCTCTCGAGCCAGCACTCCCAGGCGGCGTCGGCGTCGCTCGAGACGGTGTAGCCCGCTGGCCCGCTCGCGTCCGCGTCGGGTGTCGGCTGGGCGAACCGGCAGACGGTCACCGGGTCGAAGCCGTTCGCCCGCGCGGCGGCCATCGACGCGGGATTCCACGAGAAGATCATCACGCGGCCGACCCGCGCACCTCGCTCGCGGGCCCACGCGAAGCAGGTCTCGTTGAGCCGTGCGCTCACCCCCTGCCGGCGCGCGTCGGGGTGGACGCGCATGCTCTGAAACCAGGCTTCTTCGGGCGAGAGGACGAGCGCCTGGACGATACCCACGGCCTGCCCGTCGAGTTCGGCGAGAAACGTCCGCCGTCCGGTCTCTTCGGGCGACTCGAGCCACTCGTGGTAGACCTCGGGGAGGTAGTCGCCGCCGCGGTCGTCCCAGAGGTCCGCGGTCATCTCGCGGACGGCCGCGTAATCCTCCGGCGTCGCCCGTCTGATCTCCATCTACGTCCAGGGTGCAGAGCGGCGGGTGATCTCGCCCGCGATGGAGGTCCCCATCGCCTCCTCGACGTCCTCGGCGTTCGCGAGCGCCCACATCAGCTTCACCATCGCCGTTCCCGGCAGGGTGTCCTCGGCTTCGACGACACCCGCCTCGAGCAGGTCGCGGCCGGTGTCGTAGACCCGATCACAGACCCGCCCCTCGAGACACTGGCTGGTCATGACGACCGTCGTGCCGTCTTCGACGAGTTGGGTGATCTTCGGGATCAGGTCGGTGCTGACGTGGCCGAGACCGGTCCCCTCGAGGACGAGTCCGGCCTTCCCGTCGGCGACGTCGAGGAAGGCGGGGTCCATCCCGGGGGTGAACTTCAGGAGGTCGACGTCGGTCTCGAGCGCCGACGAGATCGAGAGGTCGGTCTCGCCGCGGCGCTGGTAGTCGCCCCGGAAGGTCGCCTCGAGGCTCTCGTAGTCGATCTCGCCGAGCGGACTCGCGCCGACGGTCTCGAAGGCGTCGCGCCGGGAGGTGTGGTTCTTCCTGACGCGCGTCCCGCGGTGGAGCGCACAGGTGTCGTCGTCGTCGCTCGCGTGCATGCAGACGAGCACCTCCGCGCAGTCGCCCTTCGCGGTCTCGACGGCGCAGACGGCGTTCATGACGTTGTCCGAGGAGGGGCGGTCCGCCGAGCGCTGGCTGCCGGTGAAGACGACCGGCACGGGCGTCTCGAGGGCGAACGCGAGCGCGCTCGCGCTGTACTGCATCGTGTCGGTGCCGTGCATGACGACGACGCCGTCGGCACCCGCCTCGATCTCTTCGGCGACGGCTGCTGCGAGCTCTTGCCAGGTCTCGGGCGTCATGTTCTCGGAGAGGATGTTCGTCACGACCCGTCCCCGGTAGTTCGCCCGCCCGGCGAGGTCGGGAACCGCCCGGAGGACGTCTTCGGCGTCGAACTGGGCGGTCACCGCACCGGTGCGGTAGTCGACCGTCGAGGCGATGGTGCCGCCGGTCGAGATCAGCGAAATCGTCGGTAGCTCCTCGTCGAACTCGATCTCGGAACTCGAGCCGTCGCCGTCCTGTGCGCGCTCGACGTCGTAGACGTCCGCCTCGAGTACGTCGACGCTCGCCTCGGCGCGGTCGACGCCGACGTTGTAGCCGCCCTCGAGTTTGACGACGAGGTGGTCGTCGGTGCTCGAGGGGAGCAACACGCCCTCGTAGGTGTCGCCCGCGCGTTCGACGCGGACGCGGTCTCCTGGATTCATCTCGTCACGGAGTTCTCGGCCGTCGGACTTGAAAGCACCTCTTCGGGCGCTCACCGGCGGGACCGTTCGTCGCGTCCTCACACGCCGAAGTAGGCGCGAACGGCGTAGACGAGAAAGACCACGCCCAGCGCCGCACCGCCGACGGCGATGGTCCCGCCGAGGACGCGCATCGTGTCGGTCATGATCGTCGGGTACTCCGGCTGGGCGGTGAGGTTCGCCGTCAGCGTCCACGCGAGCCACGCGCCAGCGAGGGCGACCACCGCGAACGTCAGCGCCGCGAGCCAGGCCATGTCCCGCCTGCGACGCCGGGCGTGTAAAACGCTGTGGCCGTTTCTGCGGCGGGTGGGTCGGTCCCGTGCCGCGCTCGACTGACGGCGCGTTGACAGGGAAAGGTCCATCACCCCGGAGCGCCTCGGACTCGAGTATGAGCGACCGCTCAGACGAGGTGTCGATCGAGCGCGAGGAGGAGCCGCAATCGACGGCCGACCTCCTCGAGCAGACGGACCAGCTTCTCGGTGGCACCACACCGTCGGACTCGAGCGCGGCGGACGCGGCCGCCGACCCCGAAGCGACCGACGAGGCGACGGAAACTCGCTCGAGACGGTCGTGGCTCCCCTCGTTCGGCTCGAGCGACCGCTCGCTTCGTTCGCGTCTCTCGCCGACGAGGCACTTCTCGGTGAAGGCGTTCGTCGCAGTCGTTCTCTTGCTCGGCTTCGGGCTGTTCGTCGGGAATCTGTTCCTCCCGATCGGCGGCACGGCCGTCGGCATGTTCGCCGTCGCGTTCGCGTTCGGTCTGCTCACCTCGAAGCGTCGCTACAGCGAGGTGGTGGTCGCTGGCAGCAGCCTGGGCGGTCTCTCGGCGGTCGCCGACTACATGGTCCCGATCCTCGCCGGGCGTGGCATGGGACTGATCGCCGTCGGTGTCAGCGTCGGTCTCCTCGCCGCCGTCATCGGCTACTACTTCGGGCGCGACCTCAGAGACGGTCTCTCCCGAGAGATCTGACCACGGCCGGGGCGGCGTCGACGGCCAGTACGCGTATTTCACCGGCGGTCGCCACCGGCGCCCACCGAGCGGTCGGCCGTGGCTCGAGTAGACTGCTCGAGCGGTCAGGTCTCGCGAGTTGACTCACTAGTGGCGAGTTCCCACCCGTGGGCCGTCCGTCGGACGATGCCGCGGTCTGCGAGTTCCTCTAAAATGTCGCCGGTGATCTCGCGGGGGATGCCGACGTCGTGGCTGAGCGCGTCGACCCCCTTCGGATCGGCACGGACGCTCGCGAGGACGTCGGCGTAGACGCGGCTGTCGGGACCCGTCCCGACGCTCTCCGAGATCTGATCGAGGACGTTACAGAGTCGCCCCTGTACCCACCGCTGGGCGAGCGAGAGTTCGTTCTCGAGTTGCTCTAGGTTGTCGAGCGTCGAGAGGAGTTCGTCGAGTTCGTCGCTCTCGTCGTAGCTCACGTCGAGGGTGAGGTGACGACAGGTCGTGATGTCGAAACTGCTGTTCGAGGGGTAGGCGCTCTTGCTCGCGAAGCCGTAGGGCGAGACGTTCACCTCGAGGCGGACGTTCCTGGCGATGTGGAAGTACTTGCGTCGCTGCTCGTCGGTTCGGCTCTCGATGAGTCCGGCCTCCTCGAGTTTGCGCAAGTGCTCGATGACGGCTTTCGGACTCACGCTGAGGTACTCCGAGATTTCGGTGACGTAACAGGGTTTCCGTGCCAGCAGTCGGAGGATCCGTCTCCGGTTTTCGTTTCCGAGCAGATCCAACAACGCGGCAGAGTCCATCACCCGTGGTTAGTGATGGGCGTTGAAAAGGGTGTCTTCTCTCGAGGGAGCAGGTGTGGCGGCCACTCTCCACTCGAGGGGCCAGCGCACCTGGCTCACAGGCCGTCGTCACTGGCGTTCACGACGTTCACCGGTCCCTGACCGACAGCACCACGTTCCGGTGGTCCCGCTCCGTGGTCCCCGTCGTGTCCCGGTGGACCGTCGTGGCTGGCGTTCGCTGTCTCGTTGTCGTCTCCCGCTCCCGCGAGTCCCGGTGGACCCTCTCCCGCTCCCGCGAGTCCCGGTGGCCCGCTCGCGTTGGACGCGTTCGCGGTTCCAGAACCGGGAGTGTGCTCCCCGTCTGGACCGCCGCCAACACCTGCCGGCGGGCCGCGCTGGTCGCTCCCCTGCTGACCGAGCGCGAGTCCGGTGGCGTTCGGCGGGCCGCGCTCTGCCGTCGCGTTGGTCCCGTGCCCCGGCGGCCCTCCCGGCCGGTCGACACCCCCGAGTCGGGTCGCAATCGCGGCGACTTCCGGTCCCGAGAGTGACGACGCGTTCGACCGAAGTGTCGCCAGCGCCTCGGTGTCAGCGCCGACGGCCGCCGCTCGCGGTTCGGCGTCGTCGACTGCGCGCTCGAGTGCGTCGATTCTGATCGCGAGGCTCGTCAGCCGGGCGGTGTAGGCCGCGTCGTTCAACTCGGCTCGTCGTTCGGTCACGTCGTCGTACTCGGCTTCGAGCGCGGCGAGTCTCGACTCGAGGTGTGTCGTTCGTTCGTCGATGAGTCGCTGGCGGGTCGCGTTGTCTCCGCGGTCGTATGCGGCGGTGAACATGCGGGCGTCGACCGACTCGTCGGTGTCGGTCGCGCTCGCTTGCATGAACGCCGAAACCTCCGTCCCCATGGCCGTGGCGTTCGCCTCGGTGTGTTCTTCGGTTTCCCCCGACGCCCCCAGCGTCTCGACGAACCCACCGGCGTGTATCGCGCTCGCCACCGGTGCGAGTGTGAGCGCACCGACGAGGAACACGACAGCGATCGTGAGGCGGGTTGCTGTCATTACCTGTTTCTCTCGTCCAAATATCTTAAAAAGCCGGATCTTCGTTCGAACCGTTCACTCACCATCCCGAGACGTTCACGTCGGTTCTTTGGGTTCATCCCCGAGAAACGCCGTCGAAATTATGGTGTCACTGAAAGTCAGTGCACACCCGCTCGCGATCGTTCCGCAGAAACCGTCCTCTCAGGTCGGTCTCCGGGCGATGGCTGCGAGCGGTGTGTACATCGTCTCAATCGATACTGTCCCCGTCGAACCGGACGCCCGTTGGGTGTTCGAGGACGGTTCGAACGGTTTCTCGGCGTCGGCAGCTGCCCGGCCGGGCGTCGAGTGGTGTGCGTTCGTGCGAGCAGCCGCCTGTGAGTGGCTTGAAAGCGCTCCCCTTAAGCGGTCCGGGCAACCCTTATGTTAGCTCGAACCCTGGGTGATGGTAACATGTTCGAGGTGTTCTCGCGAAGCTACTATCTCGGGCGCCTCTACGTGACGCCGACCGACGGCGATCACGCGGTGATGCACAGCGAACAGCACGAACGCGTCAACGAGGAACTGTACACCACCGGCGAGGGCGTCGAACCGCTCGACGCCCCGCTCGTGATGAAACTCGAGTCCGCCCACTTCGCCGTCCACGGCGACGACGCGGTTCCGACGAACACGCTCGCCGTCCCCAGGGGACTCCTCGAGGGGACGTCGATCAGCAACCCACCCTCACTCGAGGAGGTGTTTCTCGCGCGCAGAGAGCGCGCCCGACAGCTACTCGGTCTCGCGGGCGGGTTGGCGGCGGCGACCGACACCGACTGGTCGGCCGGCACCTGATACTGTCGGCTGTACCGACATTTCGGTGGGCCGCACGATGGGGCGCGGTCTCCGGTACCGACGTACAGCCGACGGTATGCGCGACCCGTCGGAACCTAGAAGTGGTCGGCTCGCGCGTGTTCAGCCGAATGTCCGTGTTCGACCGGCTACTCGGTCGCGCTCCCCTCCGGGAGCGAATCGACGAACTCGAGACCGAGAACGAGCGGCTGAGACGGCGCTACGAGGCTGAATCCGACCGGCGCGCAGACGCCGTCACCGACCGCCAGCGCGTCGAAGAGCAACGCAACCGACTCGAGGACCGCCTCGCTCAACTCGAGGGCGAACTCGAACGCGCTCGCGCGAGCGACGGCGAGCGCGAGGCGTCACCGCCGGCTCGAGTCGAGCGGCTCCGGGGTAGGCGGGTCGACGAGGTGTTCGACCGCCTGTCGTCGTTCGAGACGGGTCCGGAAGGCGCGCTGACCGCGGGGATCGGCGCCGACGGCGACGTTCCCGACGCCGTCACCGAGACGCTCGGCGACGGCCGTCTGCGCCGCCGACTCGCGGAAGCCGCCCCCTGTCTGGTCTGTCTCGACGATGCGGGCGTGCTCGCCGTCGCCCTCTCGGGTCCGCTCGTTCCGACGCCGGAGCCGACCTGGAGCGACCGGTTCGCGCTCGAGCGCTCCTGGGTCCGTCCGAGCGGCCGGTACACGCTGGCGCTCGTTCGCGCGGATCTCTTCGCGCTCGGCATCTACGAGGGTGACGAGCGCGTCGCCTACCGCGGCTTCGAGAGCGAGGTCAAAGGCAGCCACTCGAAGGGTGGCTTCTCCCAGGCGCGCTTCGAGCGCCGCCGCGAGGAACAGATCGACGCCCACCTCGAGCGGTGTCGGGAGGCACTCGAGGAACGCGCAGCAGAGCGGCTCTACCTCGTCGGCGGGACCGACCTCGTCGACCAACTCGCCGCGGACCTCGCGCCGGACGCCGTCGCGACCGTCGACGCGACCGGCGCACCGAAATCCGCACTCGAGGACGCGTTCGCCGACTTCTGGTCGGTGCGGCTGACCGCGCTCTGACGTCGCCCACGAGACCCACTCCCGCCGACCACGCGGCGGAAGCGCCAGCTTTTTCCACACCGACCGCAAGCGGAGTGATAACACACGGGGTGCGCCTCGTCGGGAACCGACGGCCGCGCTCGCCCGTCCCTCGAGACGATGCTAGAGTCACCACCCACCGACGGCGCGTCGGCCGTCGTCGGTCTCGACGCGCTGGCGCTGAAGCCCACCGAGTGTGTCCTCACGCGCGCGGCGGACGCTCCGGTCGCGACGCTGGCGGTCGACTACGAGGGACCCGAACACGTCCCCGACGCGTCGACGCTCGAGACGCTGGCGCGTGCACACACCGTCCGCCTGACGGTCCCGGTACGCGCCGACGGCTTCGACCCACTCGGCGACAACTCCACACTCGAGGCGCTGCCCGCGTCGGTCGAGTGCGTCTTCGTCGCTGGCCACCCGTCGTACCTGCGCACCGATGAACGCCGGCGCGCGGTCGCACCCAGACTCGCCGCGGCCCTCGAGTACGACCCGAACGGCTGGGTGGGCACCGAGGGCATCGAGCGCGTCGCCCTCGCCACCGGCGCGACCCAGTACGAGTTACTCACGCGGACGACTCGGCGCGACCTGCGCGCCCTCCGGAGCGCCGGCTTCGACGCCGACGTCGCCATCTACGCACCGACGGTCCGCTCGAGTGACCCCGACACCGTCCTCGACGCGGTCGGCGCGTACGTCGCTCGCCGCCGGCCCGTCGCCGAGACGCTCACCGCCGACGCGCCGGTCGACGCCACGGCGAGCGGCCGCACGCGCGAGGTGTTACTCGAGGCGGCGCGCGAGTACGCCCTCGTCGGTACCGACGACGAGATTCGTGCGGACGTCGCGGCGCTCAAAGCCGCCGGGGCGACGACGGTCGTCGGCTATCCCGCCTGTGGACTCGCCTCGTTCCTCTGAGCCGACCGCGTCGGACGGACGGCTGACGCTTTAAGTAATCGCCGTACGCAGAGACTCCCATGAGAGACAGCCGTGCGGTCGGTGACCGACTCGCCCGTCCCGGAGACGAGTATCGAAGGAAGCGCCCTCGAGCGTGCGGAGGTCTCGGCGATGTCTGACCCGTTGCTGGCCGACGAGGTGCGTATCGACACGACGGGATCGCTCGAGGTGGCCGTCGTCGGCGCTGGCGCAGTCGGCACGACGGCGGCCTACGACCTCGCACGGCGGGGAGCGACGGTCACGCTCTACGACCGCGGTGGCGTCGCGAGCGGTGCGAGCGGGCGGGCGGCGGGGGTGTGCTACGACGCCTTCGCGGACGAGCGCGACGCCGACATCGCCGGTGAAGCGATCGAACGCCTGCGCAGGCTCGCCGGCGACGAGACGTTCCCGTTCGTCGAGTGTCCCTACGTCTGGTTCGCGCGCGAGGGCGACGACCGGAGCGCCGGCGCAATCTCCGACCACCTCCCACGCATGCAGGCCGCCGGCGTGATCGCCCTCGAGATGGACGCCGAGGCGCTCGGAGACCGATTTCCCTCGCTTCGAACCGACGACGTCGCGGTCGCCGGCGTCGCGGGTGCGGCGGGCTACACCGACCCCGCGGCGTACACGGCCTGTCTCGCGGCGGCGGCCACCGGCGCCGGGGCAACACTCGAGACACAGACGCCGGTCGAGGTGCGAAGCGATCCGCCGCGCATCGTCGACGGCGGGCGCGAGCGGACGTTCGACGCGGTTCTCGTCACCGCGGGTGCACACACCACCCGTCTGCTCGAGGACGCCGGACTCGCGCTCGCGATGAAGCCCTACCGCGTGCAGGCGGCCGTGCTCGCGCTCGAGGGCGCGGGCGTCGACGAGCCGATGTGGTACGACGCGACCGACGAGCTGTACCTCAGACCGCATCCCGAGGGCGTGCTCGCGGGCAACGGCACCGAAACGGTCGAGGCGGATCCGGAGGCGTACGACCGCGACGCCGACGAGGGGTTCGCCCGCGAGATTCGCTCGCGCGTCGCTCACCGTCTGCCGGCCGTCGACGCTGCCCCCGCCGCCGACGACCGGGCGTGGGCGGGTCTCTGTACGGCGACACCGGACGGCGACCCGCTGGTCGGCGAACTCGAAGAGGGCATCTACGTCGCGACCGGCTTTCACGGCCACGGGTTCATGCGCGCACCGGCGTTCGGTGAGCGGGTCGCGACGCAGATACTCGCCGACGGCGGTCTCGGAGACCGCTCGAGCGATGGGCTCGACGGCTTCGATCCGGCCAGGTTCCGCGGCGACGAGTCGTTCGAAATCGTCGAAGGACTCGTGATCGACTAGTCGTCGACGGTGACTTCCGCGTCTTCGGACTCGCTCTCCTCGTCGACCGGCTCCACTCGCTCCTCGTCGTCGACCGGTTCGCCCTTCGGAATCTCGATGTTGAGCGTTCCGACGTCGGTCAGGCGTGCGGTCGCGGCGTCGGGGTCGACGAGCGCGTCCGCCGGCAGGTCGACGTCACCGCCGAGGGCCATGCCGCGGCCGGGGAAGGTCATCTCGAACCCCTCGTAGAACGGGCGGAACCGGTCGATCTGTACCTTCACGTTGCCGTCGAGGTAGCGCACCTGGATGTCCTCGGTCGTGACGCCCGGCGCGTCGAAGACGACGAGGTAGCCGTCGTCACTCTCGAGGACGTCGACGGGGACGGAACGGTACTCCTGTACGTGGCTGTTCGCACGCCCGACCTGGCGGTAGAGCGTGCTCCCGATCGACTCGCGGACGTCTTTGAAGCTCATTGGATCTCACTCAGGGTGGCAGCGGATTCGCACCGGTAGACGCAAACGTAACCGAAACCGCGGAAATACTTTCGAAAAACGCGGGAAACCGTGGATCGAACCATTGCCTTCTCCCCTCTACGACGGCTACCTTCTTATTGTTTTTGATGCGAACTAAATAAATGTCTGACGCGAACCGTTCGAGTCGTTCAGAGGACGAGTTCCTCGAGCGGATCCGTCTCGCCGCAGTAGGGACACGAGAAGTCCTCGACGGTCGTCTCGTCGGGCATCTCGTAGGTGTAGTGAAGTTCGAACATGTCGAGCGTACACTCCTCGTTCGTACAGGTGACCTCGAGCGTCGCGGGCATACACTCGTCTACCCGTGCCGGCGGTATCAACGCACGGGTTGCGGCGGATCGCTCCGTCGGCCGCGTGCGTCGGCTCACGGCGGGTAGTCACCGTTTTATCGCTCGAGCGGCTACGCCCGAGCCATGACCGACCCCGCGACGCTCACCGTGACGCTCGTCGACGGCTACGTCGACGAACCCGCACACTTCGGGGTCCCGCCGTACGTCTCGACGTACCCGCGCTACACCGCCGGTGCGCTCGTCGACGCCGGCGTCTCGCCGTCGAACATCACCTACCACACCATCGACGCGCTGCGCGACGACCCTGCCCGCTGGCGCGACGTCGACGAGACCGACCTGTTGCTCTACCTCGGCGGGATGACCGTCCCCGGCAAGTACGTCGGCGGGACGCCCGCCGAACCGGACGAGGTGCGAAAGCTGGCCTGGACGGCCAGCGGCACCACGCTGATGGGCGGGCCGATCAAGTTCGGCGTCGGCGAGACCAACGAGGGGGCGACCGAGACGGCCCGTCGCGATCTCGACTTCGACTTCGTCGCGAAGGGAGACGTCGAGGCCGCCGCCTACGACCTCGTCGAGAGCGGACTCGAGGGCTTCTCGAACCGGATGCGCGACGTCTCGGAGGTGAGCCGCTGGGCGCGGGCGGGGGCGTTCGTCGTCGAACAGCACCCGAACCACCCCGACCACCTCATCTGCGAACTCGAGACCTCCCGAGGCTGTGCCTACCGCTGTTCGTTCTGTACGGAACCGCTCTACGGCAACCCGTCGTTCAGGCCGCCGGCGTCAGTCGTCGACGAGGTCGACGCGCTCTCGGCTCACGGTGTGAAACACTTCCGCATCGGCCGCCAGGCGGACATCCTCGCCTACGGCGGCGACGGCGAGGCGCCGAACCCCGACGCGCTCCGCGAGCTCTACGGCGGCATTCGCGCGGTCGCGCCCGACCTCGAGACGCTCCACCTCGACAATATGAACCCGATCACGGTCGTCCGCTGGCCCGAGGCGTCTCGGGAGGGCATCCGGATCATCGCCGAGCACAACACCCCCGGCGACACCGCGGCGTTCGGTCTCGAGTCGGCCGACCCGCTGGTCCAGGAGCAGAACAACCTCAACGTGAGCGCCGAGGAGTGTTTCGAGGCGGTCAGAATCGTCAACGAGGAGGCGGGCTGGCGACCCGACGGCGAGCCCCGACGGCTGCCGAAACTGCTCCCGGGCATCAACCTGTTACACGGTCTCCAGGGCGAGCGCGAGGAGACCTACGAGCACAACCGGCGCTTCCTCGAGCGCGTCTACGAGGCGGGTTACATGCTCCGGCGGATCAACATCCGGCAGGTGATGGCCTTCGCCGGCACCGAGATGTCAGAGACCGGCGCGTCGATCGCTCACGAGCACAAGCCGCTGTTCAAACGCTACAAACGCCGGATTCGTGAGGAGATCGACCGCCCGATGCTCGAGCGCGTCACCCCGCCGGGAACCGTCCTCGAGAACGTCTTCCTCGAGTACCACAGCGACGGGATGACCTTCGGTCGCCAGCTCGGCACCTACCCGCTGCTGGTCGCGGTGCCCGGCGAGCGCGACCTCGGACGAGCCATCGACGTCGCCGTCGTCGACCACGGCTACCGGTCGGTGACCGGCGTTCCGTACCCGCTCGATCTGAACGCGGCGTCGCTCGCAGAACTCGAGACGGTGCCGGGAATCGGCCGCCGTCGCGCGGGCGACATCGTCGTCAACCGGCCGTACGACTCGCTCGCCGACGTCGAGGCGGCAGTCGACATCGACCTGCGCGGTGAGTCGGCCAGCGTCGACCTCAGCCGTGTCGCGAGCGCGGGCGAATCGCCACGAGCGGACTGAGAGAGCGTCCGCAGGGGCAGATTTCTTCGCCTCGGTCGGTAGTTCTATTACGAATGGGCCGCCAGACAGAGAACAGAGGGTCTAACTGTGGAAATATCTGATAAACTCCTGTGTCTGTTCAGTACGGACATCACGGTCGAGGACGACCGATACGTCATCGAACTCCCGAAACAAGAGGTCGAAACCGGCGATATCGATCTCGAGGAGGTCTATCGCGTCGCACTCATCTCTCGTGGCCGTTCGACTGATGGAACCGCTTCGACGACTACCTCGACGAGTAGTACACACTCGAGTTCCTCGAGTGCGCGCTCGAGTCCGCCGTCTTCGGAGCCCCAGCCACCGGTCGAGGTCGGCGAGACGCGCTACGTCGAGATCGAAGACATCGGCAAGCAGGGCGACGGTATCGCCCGCGTCGAGCGCGGGTACGTCATCATCGTCCCCGGCGCGGAGGTCGGCGAACGCGTCAAAGTCGAGGTGTCGGAAGTGAAGTCGAACTTCGCCGTCGGCGAGATCATCGAAGAGACCTTTTGAGCGGGTTCCGAGCGCCGTCGGCCGCTCGCGTGGGACCGGCGCGCTCGATCACTGCTCGAGCGGCCGCCCGTCTCCGTCTTTCGCCCCTTCCGAGTCGTGGACGACGACCTCGCCGGGGCGGGGTGTCGGCTCGTAGCGCTCGCCGAGTGCAATCGCCTCCTCGAGTTCGCGAACGGCGCGTTCTTTCAGCGTCCGGGCCAGTTCGCGGGCGTCCTCGCGGGAGATGTCTCGGCCGAGTCCCTCACACTCGTGTGCGCGGACGATGCCGCGTTCGTCGACGGCGTCGCCGAGTGGCTGGCTGGTTCCCTCGAGTGCGACGCTGAACGGGTAGGTCTGACAGATCAGCGGCCGGGTGTCGTGGACGGTACACGCGCCGACGCCGTCGTGTTCCTCGTAAAACGTACAGTCGCCACAGGCGTCGGTCTCGAGCGCCCACTCGAAGGTCTCTCCCTCGAGCGTGCCGTCCGCCCGCTCGGCGAGTCCGTACGGCATCGGGCGGGCGACGTCGCGCCACTCGTGGCCGGTCGCTCCGGTGATCGTCCGTACTTCGTCGGGGAAGACCGTCGCGGTGTGGGGGTCGCCGTCCTCGCGCGTACAGCACGCGCCACAGCGGGTACACTCGAAGCCGATCGAGTCGATGGCGTCGGCGAGTTCTTCGACATCGAGTTCGCGGGCGCGTGCGAGGTCGTCTTCGAGTGTGGACACGTCTCTGCTGAGACCGTCGACGGAGAAAAGCCCGACGCTCGCCGCGTCAGCGAAGCAGGTAGTAGACTTGTTTTCTGGCGTCGCGGAAGCTGTAGCGGGAGCCGACGAGGTCGACGTCCTCGAGGCGGTTGAGTGCGTAGCGGACGGTGCGGTCGGGCAGCAGCGACTCCTCGGCGAGCTGGCCCTGTGAGAGCGGGGCGTCCGACTCGAGGACTTTCGCGACGAGTTTCGCACTCGGCGGCAGTTCGCGGAGTCGGTCGCGGTACTCGGTCTCTGAGAGGAGTTCTTCGGTCGCGCTCGGGTCGTCGACGGTACTCGTGCTCATATCACCTCCAGTGCAATGGCTGTTGGTAAAGTTTCCCTATATGTGGATACCTACAATCTTGCTTATAATAGGGACATATGTAGCATATATATTCACCCGAACATTGCCAACGGCTAGAGGGTGTACTACTATACGTCGCGGCTTCGAGTCGCCGGTATGGAAGCGATCCCTGCGGCGTTTCACGACCTGTTCGAGAGCGATGCGCTCGCGCACTTCGCGACAGTCATGCCCGACGGGACGCCGCAGGTGACGCCGGTCTGGGTCGGCGTAGACGAGGAGGGCCACCTCCTGGTGAACACCGCACGTGGGCGACAGAAAGAGCGCAACGTCGAGCGAGAGTCGTCGGTGGGGGTTTCGATGGTCGACCCGGAGAACCCGTACCGCTACCTCTCTGTGCGGGGGACGGTCGTCGAGGTGACGACCGAGGGGGCGGTCGAACACATCGACAGCCTCGCGAAGCGGTACATGGGTGTCGAGACGTATCCGTACCACGACGATGACGAGGGCGAGCGCGTGATCCTCCGGATTCGGCCGGACCGTGTCGTCGCCGACGGCGGGTGACCGTCTCAGTTAGCGCCGAACTCCCGGCTCGCGGTAGGTCCCCATGACGGTGTGACACTCGGGGCAGTGGACGAACAGGAGGTCCGCGGCCTCGTGGCGGACGAGTTCGTCGGCGGCAGGCGTCGCTCCACAGCGAGTACATCGTGCCATACTGTGGTCTATGCTACCACTGCCCAAAAGGATGCGTCCCGACCTGAGTCCAGTATCTCTTTATTCCCGGGGTGGCGTAGTTTCGCCCAGTGTGAAAGGACAGGAGTGGTACCAGGCCGACGACGTCGCAGAGGAGTACGACGACAAGCGCTTCTCCCGGGGCGGGCAACTGATCGACAGACGGGAGAAGACCGCCGTCCTCGAGGCACTCGCGCCTCTCGATGACCGTCGTGTCCTCGAAATCGCCTGTGGTACCGGGCGATTTACGACGATGATGGCCGACCGCGGTGCGGACGTCGTCGGTCTCGACATCTCGTCGGCGATGTTACAGCAAGGCCGAGCGAAGGCAGTACAGATGGACGTCGCGGACCGCCTCGAGTTTCTCAGAGGTGACGCGGGACGGTTACCGTTTCCGGACGACCACTTCGATACGGTCGTCGCGATGCGCTTTTTCCACCTCGCGGACGACCCGGAGTCGTTCCTCCGGGAGATGCGCCGCGTCTCGCGCGAACAGATCGTCTTCGATACGTTCAACCGGTTCAGCGCGCGCAGCGTCTACAACTGGGCGCTGCCGATGGGATCGCGACTGTACTCGAAGAGCGAGGTCGCCGTCTTGCTGGCGAAGACCGACCTGACGCTGAGGGGCGTCGAGGACGACTTCATCGTTCCGTACGGTCTCTACCGGTCGATGCCGAACGTGCTCGCCGAACCGATCCGGACGGTCGACCGCGCCGTCGGGTCGCTCTCGGCCGCCGATCACCTCGCGTCGGTCTCGTACTGGAATACGAAGGTCCGGTAGACGACTCGCTCTCACCCCACTTCGTCAGCGACGAACCCGGCCAATTTTTACCTCCCGGCGAACCTATTACAGGCATGACGCTCGCGCTCTCGGTGGTCGTTTCGACGCTGAACGACCGAGAGCAGTTGCTCTCCTCTCTCGATGCGCTCTCTAACTGTCTCCCTGCGACGGCAGAGATTATCGTCGTCAACGGGCCGTCTTCCGACGGGACGACCGGCGCGGTCAGAGACCGTGAGGACGTCGACGTGCTCGTCGAACTCTCCGAGCGGAACCCGAACGTCTCGAGGAACGCCGGTCTCGCGGTCTCGACCGGTGACGTGGTCGCGTTCCTCGGTGACCGCTACCGCGTCTCGCCGTCGTGGTACGACGCCATCGAGACTGCCATCGCGAGCGGCGGCGACGTCGTCACCGGTCCCGTCCTCGGAGGCGACGGTCCGACGGCCGACACGAGGCGGGCGAACACCGTCGCTGGACGGACGGTGACCCACTTCGACGGGAACAACGTCGCGTTCGACCGGACGGTTCTCGAGGCGCTCGACGGCTTCGACGAGTACCTCGTCGTCGGCGGCGACCGCGACTGTGCACACCGGGTCGGTGCGCTCGGCTTCGACGTCATCTGGAGCGGAGAGATGGCCACGCGCGACGAAATCGGCACCGACGGCGGCCACTCACAGAGCGAGTGGGGCGAGCGCTATCAGTCGCTCGCCTACCGGCTGGCGAAGAATTACGGGCCGCGCCCGACCGTCGTCGGCCGCACCGTCTTCAGTGCGGTTCGGGACGGGTACGCGAACGCCCGCACCGTCGCGAGCGGCGACGAGACGCCGACCGGCTGGTTCGGCGACGGCGTCACCGTGCTCTCGAGTACCGGACGCGGTCTCACGGACGGTCTTCGCGCCCGCTTCGCCGACCGGACGCGGCGTCGAAATCCGAACGGCCTCTCGACGCGACACGACCGTGCGGTCCGGGTGTACGACCGGCGGGACAGCGAGCGTTAGTCGGGCGCGAGCGCGCCGACCACGCGACAGGCGTTCTTCGAGAACGCCCGCCAGAGTTTGTCTTCGGAGACGTCGAGGGTAAGAATCTCCATCACGGCGACGTTCGGGTGACACGCCGGCGCACCGCTGCCGAAGAGCACCCGGTCCGGGTGTTCTAAGAGTGCCCGCTCGAGGACGTCGCGGTAGCGGACGGCACTCGTGTCGAGGTAACACTCGTCGTAGGAGTCGAGCAGGTCGATCATCTCGTGCATCGACTCGCGTGCCAGCGGATGGCCGCCGAAGTGGGCGACGATGACGGGGAGCGACCGCTCGAGGAGCGTCTCGGCGAGCACCGGCGGTGGGGCCCCGACGCCGCCGCGGACCACCAGTGGCAGACCGACGTCCTCGAGTCGGTCGAGGACGGCTTCGTCGGGAAACCCGTCGGCGATCGGATCGAGCGTGAAGCCGTAGAAGCGGTCGTCGTAGGCGTACTGTTCGATGTCGTCGGGCGTCGTATGCCACTCTTTGCGCCGGCTGACGGCGTTTCGAAACCGTCCCGTCGCGGTGGTGGTCGCTGCGTCGGCACCGTTGATCCGTGCGAAGGCGACGAACGGCCGTTCGACGCTCAGGCGGGCGACGCCGTTGTTCGCCGCGACGTAGCTCCGTCCCGGAGTCGTCCCCGGGAAGACCACGGCTTTCACGATGCCCGCCTGGTGCATCTCGCGCTCGAGCCGGTCGGGCGAAATCGTCCGCCCGCGCGTGCTGACGGCGTCCGGCGTGAGCTGTGTGTGGACGTCGACCACCCGGAAGCCGTGCTCTAGCTCGAGCATTCGGAGGGAGATTCTTACTCGACCCATATTGTGCTACCGGTCGGGGGGGCTCTCCCGTGTGTAGTCCGTTCACACGGACAATCGCCAGAGGGGAGCGAGGTGGTAGGGAAAGAATTATATAGAAGTGCTAACGATACGTTAGTGAGGATCTACACATGGCACAACAGCGACGCATGGGCGGACAGCCCCTGTTCATTCTGAGCGAAGACAGCCAGCGAACACAGGGCCGAGACGCGCAGTCGTCGAACATCATGGCCGGGAAGGCGGTCGCGGAGGCCGTTCGGACGACCCTCGGTCCCCGAGGTATGGACAAGATGCTCGTCACCACGAGCGGTGACGTGATGATCACGAACGACGGGGCGTCGATCCTCCGCCAGATGGATATCGAACACCCTGCCGCACAGATGATCGTCGAGGTCGCCGAGTCCCAGGAGGACGAGGTCGGCGACGGGACGACGACGGCAGCGGTAATCGCGGGCAACCTCCTCGCCGAGGCCGAAGACCTCATCGAGCAGGACGTCCACGCGACGACGATCGTCGAAGGCTACCACGAAGCCGCACGTATCGCCCTCGAGGCCATCGACGAGCAGGTACTCGAGATCGACGTCGACGACGACATCCTCGCCCAGGTCGCCGAATCGAGCATGACCGGGAAGGGGACCGGGAACCTCTCGCCCGACGTACTCGCCGAGACGGTCGTCGAGACGGTCCGCCGTGTCGACAGCGAGGATGGCGTCAAGCGCGACGACATCCACGTCCACGCACAGGTCGGGGCCTCCTCGTCGGCGACCGAGTTGATCGAGGGAATCGTCCTCGAGGAGGAACCGCTCCACGACGAGATGCCCACGACGATCGAGGACGCGAACATCGCGATCATCGACGTCGACCTGGGTGTCCGCACCGGTGATATCGACGCCGAGTACTCGATCGAGTCGATCGATCAGCTCAACGCCGCGATCGACGCCGAGACGAGTGAACTCCGCGAGACCGCCCAGACCGTCGTCGACTCCGGCGTCGACGTGCTGTTCACGACCAAAGACATCGACGACCGCATCGCGGCGGTGCTCGCCGACGAAGGCATCCTCGCCTTCGAGGTCAAGAACCGGGGTGCCCGCCAGGTCGCCGGTGCCACCGGTGCCGCACGCGTCGGCGCCGTCGCCGACCTCTCCGAGGAGGACTTCGGCCAGGCCGACCGCGTCCGCACCGAGACCTACGGCGACGACGACCTCGTCTTCGTCGAGGGCGGTGCGACCGCCGAAGCCGTCACGCTCTTCATCCGTGGCGGAACCGAACACTTCATCAACGAACTCAACCGGACGCTCAAAGACGCCCTCGACGTCGTCACCGCGGCGCTCGACTCCGGCGAGGTCGTTCCCGGCGCTGGTGCCACGGAGATCGCGATCGCCGACCGCATCCGCTCTGCAGCTGCCGGTATCGAGGGGCGGAAACAGCTCGCCGTCACGGCGTTCGCCGACGCCCTCGACGTCGTCCCCCGCACCCTCGCCGCCAACACCGGTACGGACCCGATCGACGCCCTCGTCGACCTGCGTGCCGCTCACGAGACCGACGGCCGCGCCGGTCTCGTCACCGACGGTGAGAGCGTCACCGTCGCCGACCCGATCGAACTCGGCGTCGTCGACCCCGCAGACGTCAAACGTGAGGCGATCGAGAGCGCCACCGAGGCCGCGACCATGATCGTCCGTATCGACGACGTCATCGCCGCCGAGTAAGCGACGCTGACCGTTCACGGTCTTCGATCGCGGATCAATTTCTTCCTGGTCGCCCTCGGCCGTATTCGTTCGCGAAACAGTATGTCTGAATAGACACTCTACGTTGGCCAATAATGTTATATGTTAACGCATGGTACATCGGTGATATGCCCGAGCACACTCCGGCGGACCGACTCGAGCACATCGGAGACGCAGGCGGGAGGCCGGTCTACTACGACTGTTGTCGGGGAACGTACCACACGTGGTACGACGACGAGTCCTACGAGCCGGTCAGCTCAGCTCTGCTGGAGGCGGTTTCGTCCGTCCTCGAGGTCGAGGTCGACGATCTCGAGACGCTCTACGAGCGTATCGACCCCGACGCGCTGAACGCGCTCTTTCACCACTGGCGCGGCGAGCGCACCGGGGCGACCGGATCGGTCTCCTTTCGCTTCGCTCGCTGTAGTGTGACGGTCTGTGCAGACGGCGAGATCGTGATCGATCCCGTGAAACGGACCGCGGCGCCTGCCTGAGTTCAGATCGGCCACTCGAGACGGACCACCTCACCCGGTGCGAGCGAGAACGCCTCGTCACCACGCCCGTCGTTGACGTCGAGTTCGACGAAGCCGTGGCTGCCGACCGTCGCGAGTTTCTCACCCGGCGGTACCGCCGCGAACGTCTCGCCGACCGGTACCCGCTGGCCGTCGACGCGGACGTCCTCTCGGCCCTCGAGTACCGCGCCCGGAACGTTCGTCACGACGTTTCCGAAGTCGTCGACGACGAGCACCTCACCCGTCGCGCCCGTTTCCTCGAGCCTCGCGTCGGGTATCGTCAGGTCGACGACCGACGGCACCGGTGTGAGCGACGGCACCGTCTCGAGGGCGTCGACGCCCGCCTCGTGGACCGCCGCGGCGGCCGGCGCGAAGACGTCTCGCCCGTGGAACGTCGCACTCTCGGCGCTCGAGTCGTCGATGGTGAACGCCGAGAGCGCGTCGGTCTCGCTCGCCTCGAGGAGCCGCCGTGCGGCCGGGAGCAAGACGCCGTTGTCCGGGCCGACGAGGGCGTGCTCGCCCGCGCGAATCACGAGCGCGTTCCGGTCGGTGCCGACGCCGGGGTCGACGACGGCCAGGTGAACCGCCGGCGGGAAGTACGGGAGGACCTCTCGAAGCCAGAACGCGGCCGTCCGAACGTCTCCACGGGGAAAGTCGTGTGCGACGTCGACGAGGTCGACCGGTGTCTCCGTCCGCGCCAGTATCACGCCCTTCATCGCCGCCGGGTAGGGCGTCCCGAAGTCGGAAGCGAGGGTGATCATACCCGACGGTGAGGTGCTCACCGCTCAAAGGCGGCTCGACTCACTCGCCGTTGGCGTCCGTCTCGCTGATCATCTGCATCCGCTCGATGCCGTCGATTTCGTCGATCACGGTCGCCACCGGCTCCGGCACCAGCGCCTCCCAGTCCCCGTCGGCGGCCATGCGCTCGCGAACCTCCGCTCCCTCGAGTACCTCTCGGCGGAACATCGGCGACTGGCGGACGTCGACGCCGGCCTCCCGGAACAGCTGAATCACGAGCGGGTTGTTCGAGTACGCCACGTCGAAGTCGGGTGAGATGCTCTGGACGTGGCTCACCCAGACGGAGTTTCGCTCCAGGTCCTCGATGGGGACGACGTAGGTGACGATGTCGAGGTCGACCAGACACTTCGTGATCATCATGATCCGCTCGCCCGCGGTGAACGGATTTCGTGGCGTGTGCGAGTCGCCAGCGCTCCCGATGCCGAGGACGAGTTCGTCGACTTCGGCGGCGATCTGATTCACCATCGCGTGGTGGCCTTCGTGGTAGGGTTGAAAGCGGCCGATGTAGAACCCCCGCGTCATACTCCCCCTCTGGGCTTCGAACGCTTAAGACTGGCGAGCTGTCGCTCGAGACGAAAGCCACGATATCGGTTGCGTTGGCCCTCCTGGCTGCCGCTGAGGGTCTGTCGTGAGGGAGAAAGTATATCAGTCGCAACGCCTTCGGTTGACGTACTGAATACAGTTCTATGAGTAACGATACGAACGTTGACGACGCCGCCTCAGCGGAGACCGATTCCGACTCCACTGAGCAGGCGCCGGACGACCGGCCACCGGTCGACGCCGACCGAGAGGAGGTGCCAGAGCGACCCGAGGACGACGGGTCGTCTGTCGCCGACTCCGACGGCGAGTCAGATCCCGACGAGACCGCCGTCCACGCCGACGGCTCCGCCCTGGAGATCGAGGACGACGTCGACGAAGACTCCGAGACCACCGAAGACGGTGACGAGGTCGGGGAGACGATCGACGATCTCGGGAGCACCGTCGAGGTCGATCCGGGCGTCGAGATCGACGAGGAGATCGCCGAGGACGACTTACTCGGCGGTCTCGCGATCGACTCGACCGACGACATAGAGGTCCCGGACCGGCTCGTCGACCAGGTCATCGGTCAGGACGAAGCCCGCGACATCATCATCAAGGCTGCCCAGCAGCGACGCCACGTGATGATGATCGGCTCGCCCGGGACTGGCAAGTCGATGCTGGCGAAGGCGATGAGTCAGCTCCTCCCGAAAGAGGACCTCCAGGACGTTCTCGTCTACCACAACCCGGACGACGGCAACGAGCCGAAGGTCCGGACCGTCCCCGCTGGCAAGGGCGAACAGATCATCGAAGCACACAAAGAGGAGGCCAGAAAGCGCAACCAGATGCGCTCGATCCTGATGTGGATCATCATCGCGATCATCATCGGCTACACGATCCTCAGTTCGGCCAGCATCCTGATGGGGATCATCGCCGCCGGTGTCATCTGGCTCATCTTCCGGTACACCTCCCGCGGGACGGACGCGATGGTGCCGAACATGATCGTCAACAACGGCGACCAGCGCACCGCGCCGTTCGAAGACGCCACCGGCGCACACGCCGGTGCCTTACTCGGCGACGTCCGCCACGACCCCTTCCAGTCCGGTGGCATGGAGACGCCGAGTCACGACCGCGTCGAACCCGGTTCGATCCACAAGTCGAACAAGGGCGTGCTGTTCGTCGACGAGATCAACACCCTCGACGTGCGCACCCAGCAGAAGCTGATGACGGCGATCCAGGAGGGCGAGTTCGCCATCACGGGCCAGTCCGAGCGCTCCTCGGGTGCGATGGTCCAAACCGAACCCGTCCCCTGTGACTTCATCATGATCGCCGCGGGGAACCTCGATGCGATGGAGAACATGCACCCCGCACTCCGCTCGCGCATCAAGGGCTACGGCTACGAGGTCTACATGGAGGACACCATCGAGGACACCCCCGAGATGCGCCGCAAGTACGCCCGCTTCATCGCTCAGGAGGTCGAACGCGACGGCCGCCTCCCCCACTTCACGCGCGACGCCGTCGAGGAGGTTATCCTCGAGGCGAAACGCCGTGCCGGGCGGAAGGAACACCTCACGCTTCACTTCCGTAACCTCGGCGGACTCGTCCGCGTCGCCGGCGACATCGCACGCGCCGAGGAGAAAGACGCGACCAGTCGCGACGACGTCTTGCAAGCGAAGGCGCGCTCGCGATCGATCGAACAACAGCTCGCCGACGACTACATCGCCCGCCGGAAGGACTACGAACTCCAGGTCAACGAAGGCGGCGTCGAAGGCCGCGTCAACGGTCTCGCGGTCATGGGCGAAGACTCCGGGATCATGCTCCCCGTGATGGCGGAGATCGCCCCCGCCCAGGGTGGCGGACAGGTCATCGCGACCGGCCAGCTCAAGGAGATGGCCGAAGAGTCCGTCCAGAACGTCTCGGCGATCATCAAGAAGTTCTCCGACGTCGACCTCTCGGAGAAGGACGTCCACATCCAGTTCGTCCAGGCCGGACAGGGCGGCGTCGACGGCGACTCCGCCTCGATCACCGTCGCGACCGCCGTCATCAGCGCCTTAGAGGACATCCCGGTCGACCAGTCGGTCGCGATGACCGGCTCGCTCTCGGTGCGCGGGGACGTCCTCCCCGTCGGCGGCGTCACCCACAAGATCGAAGCCGCCGCGAAAGCTGGCTGTACACGCGTCATCATCCCCAAGACGAACGAGCAGGACGTGATGATCGAAGACGAGTACAAGGAGATGATCGAGATCATCCCCTGTGACAACATCAGCGAAGTGCTCGAGGTCGCCCTCATCGGCGAACCCGAGAAGGACTCGCTGCTCGACCGCCTCAAACAGATCACCGGCACCGCCTTCGACGGCCAGGTTCCCGGCACGTCTGCAGGTGGATCGAACCCGAGCCCACAGTAACCGATGACGCAGTGGGCGACGTTCGCTGGCCTGACCGGCGTCGTCTGCGCCCTCCTCTTACTTCTCTCGCACGCGACCACGCACTCACTGACCGGACCCGACGACGCTGACACGCCCACCCGTACGGACGCCGCCGGCTCCGACTCGAGTGCGAGCGAACCTGCACAGACCGCCGAGTCGACACGCTCGTCGCACGACCCCTCCGCCGAACCGCGGTCGCTCGAGTCTTCCACCGAACCGCGTTCGAACGAACCGCCGACGGGGCGAGTGCCCGAGCGGGACGGCGCTCGAGCAGCGCAGTCGAACCTGCAGCCGCCGGAGTCGATGTCGACCGGTGCGCTGCTGGCGAACGTCGCACTCTCGCAGGGACTGTTCGCTGCGGTGTTGATCGGTGCAGCCGTCTACACGGCAGTTCCGGCGAGTGCGCTCGGGATCGAATTCAGCCAGTCGTACCTCCTCACTGGCCTGCTCGTCGGGGTGGGCGTCGGCGTCGTCCTCGCAGCGGTGAACGAACTCGGCTCGGTGGCTGCGGCCCGACGCGGCGTCGACCCCGGCACGGAGCTTCGCGAACTGCTGGCCCCCGAGACGCGCGGCGGCTGGCTCGTCCTCCTGGTCGTCGTCCTGCCGGTGATCGCGCTCTTCGAGGAGTTTCTCTTCCGCGCGGCGTTGATCGGTGCGCTCTCGGTCGGCTTCGGCGTCTCGCCGTGGCTGCTCGCCGTCGTCTCCTCGCTCGCGTTCGCCCTCGGCCACGGCATTCAGGGACGGGTCGGCATCCTCGTCACCGGCACCCTCGGGTTCGTTCTGGCGGCCGTCTTCATCCTCACCGAGAGCCTCCTGACCGTCGTCGTCGCCCACTACCTCGTCAACGCCTTCGAGTTCGTCCTCCACGAGGGGACCGGTCTCGAGTGGTCGTCGTGACGCTCTCGAGGCGAGACGAACCACCGACAGCTAAGCGTCACTGCCCCATTCGTGTTGGTATGAGCACGACAACGCTCCGTGATGCCTCGGTGAGAGTCCGGCAGGCAATCGTCGCCAGCATCTTGCTGTACTTCGCGCTGATCATCTACGCAGGAACGGCAAATGACGTGACGGCACGGATCGCCGCCGACATCCTCTTCGGACTCGTCGCCATCGGTATCGGCGGCCTGCTGTTCAGAGGCTCGAGGCAGGATTTCTCGGCGCTGACGGCGGCGGGTCTCTGTCTCGTCGTCGGCGGTCTCGCCCAGCTCGCCTGGGTCGCTCTCGACGACGTCGTTCTCGACCTCGCTTCGACCGTCGCGGTGTTCACCGGCGTCTTACTCTACATCTACGCGATCTGGATCGCCGAGTGAACGGGCGGCCCGGCCGACTCAGTCGGCGATGCTGGTTCGCAACTGACCACCGCACTCCGGACACTGCGCCCAGTAGGAGAGCGGGTGGACATCGGTCGAACAATCCTGACAGGTGTAGCGGTCTTCGCTGATTCGCATCGGTCTTCTCCGTGTGGTATGATAACAAACTACTCGGTAATAACTCTTTTCGACGGGTACTCACCGGAGCGGGAAAAATCGTCACGAACGGTCGATTCTCTGGCGGAAAACTCCACTTCGTCACGCACCACGGATCGGGGAGCCAACCGATCCCCGGTCTCCGATCAGTCGGAGGTCGGCTCTACGGCGACCGACGCCGCCGGCTCCGTCGACTCGGGCGTCGGTGACGGGTCCGCCAGCAGGTGGGTGTAGTCGTCGAGGTCGAGTGCGAACTCCCGGTCGGCCGGTAACTCGAGCCAGGAGAACTCGAACGCCGCGCCGCGTTCCTCGCCGTCGCCGGTCACGATGTGGGTCCACTCGTCGCGCGGTTCGTAGACGCTCGTGTGGAAGAAGTGACGCACGTAGCGCTTCGGCGGCGACTCGCGACGGGTCCAGACGTCGCTCGCGACGTGACGGGTCGGGCCGACGCCCGCCAGCCCGCTCTCTTCGACGATTTCACGAAACAGCGCCTCGCGCGGGCGTTCGCCCTCCTCGAGCGTCCCCTTCGGGATCTGAAGTCCCTCGTGGCCGGGACCCTCGAAGACGAGCAGTTCGTTCCCGTTGCGCGTGATGTACGCGCAGGCCTTCTGAACGTGGGTGACGTCTGCCTGGTTCATATCGCATACGGACACGGTTCTCTATGTAAAAGGCTTCCCCAAAGGGATATTATCTCGTTTAAGGACTGTGGGGGAGTATCGAGACCTCCTCGAGACGCCGCCTCGAGTCCGCTCAGAGACCCTCGAGCGAGCGCAGTTTCTGCTCGACCGGCGGCGGCGCAGCGCTCGGGCCGTCGCGCACGCGGTGGTCGGGGATCACGATCGGGAGCGGGTTCTCCGCGAGCGCCGTCCGCACGAGCACGATGTCCTCGTCGTCTGCGGGGTCGAGTCCAGCCGTCATCCGGGTGAGCGTCGTCACGTCGACCTGTTCGCCGTAGGGAACCGTCCGGAGGCTCTCGAGGACCGCCCGCTGGTCGGTCGCCATCGTCAGCGCGACCTCGACCTCCTCGAAGCCCACCTCCTCGACGCCCGCCAGGTACTCGAACAGTCGCTCGAGTAGTGGGTGGTCCGCTCGCGCGTTCTCGTCGGGGTGTTCCGGGAACGAGACGCGCAGCAGGCGGCCGCTCGCGACGCCGATCTGTACGAACCGTTCGAGGTACGGCGACTCGCGCGCGTAGATTCCCGACTCCGGATCGTCGTCCATGCTACGTGAGAAGGGCGGGCCGGACTTCAATATTCGCCGCAGCGGCTCCGAGGGCGCAAAGCTTTTGTACACATGCGTACGTTGATGTACAACAATGAACCAAGGTGAAGAACTGGCTCCCGCAGTCGAGTCGATTCTCGAGGCTGCGCGAGCGCGGACGGGCGGCGAACGGGTCGCCGTCGAGGCGCGTTCGTTCCCGGCAGCGCTCGAGCGCGCCGAGACCGACGGCCGGGTACCGGTGATCGCGGAGGTCAAGCCGACCTCGCCGACGACCGACGGGACACGAGAGGACGACCCGGTCGACCTCGCACGCGCGATGGTCGAGGGTGGGGCGAGCGCCATCTCGGTGCTCACCGAACCGACCCACTTCGGTGGCTCGCCGGAGTCACTCGAGCGCATCCGCGAGGCGGTCGACGTGCCGGTCCTCCGGAAGGACTTCGTCCTCCGCGAGGAACACCTCGACGTGGTCGAGTCGGACCTCCTCCTGTTGATCGTCCGCTTCGTCGACGACCTCGAGTCGCTGCTCGAGGCGACCCGCGAGCGCGGTTTTCAGCCGCTCGTCGAGGTCCACGACCGCGAGGAACTGACGGTCGCCCTCGAAGCGGGTGCCGACCTGATCGGTGTCAACAACCGAGACTTAGCGAAACTCGAGGTCGATTTAGCGACGTTCGAGGCGGTCTCACCGCACGCCCCCGAGGACGTGACCCTGATCGCAGAGAGCGGCGTCTCGACCCCGGCGGACGTCCGGCGGATGCGCGAGGCCGGCGCGGACGCACTGTTGGTCGGCAGCGCCATCATGGCCGGAGCGGACGTCACCGCGACGACGCGCGAACTGGTCGAGGCAGAGACGGAGACACAGACATGAGCGAGAGCGAGACGAGTTTCGGACGCTACGGTGGACAGTACGTACCCGAGGCGCTGATGCCAGCGCTCGAGGAACTCGAGGACGCCTACCAGCGCTACGTCCTCGAGAACGAGGACGGCTTCCTCGACGAGTTCGAAGAGCGCATGCGCGAGTTCGGCGGGCGGCCGACGCCGCTCCAGCGTGCGGATCGGCTGAGCGAGCGCTACGGCCGCGAGGTCTACCTCAAACGCGAGGACCTCGTCCACGGCGGCGCGCACAAACTCAACAACGCGCTCGGGCAGGTGTTGCTCGCGAAGTACATGGGCAAAGAGCGGATCATCGCCGAGACGGGCGCGGGCCAGCACGGGACGGCGACCGCGATGGCCGCAGCCCACCTCGAGATGCCCTGTGAGATCTACATGGGCCGGACGGACGTCAACCGCCAGCGGCCGAACGTCTACCGGATGCGGATGAACGGCGCGGCGGTCAACCCCGTCGACGCGGGCAGTGCGACGCTGAAAGAGGCGATCAACGCGACGCTCCGCGACTGGGCGACGACCGTCGAGACGACTCACTACGTCATCGGCTCCGTCGTCGGTCCCCACCCGTTCCCGAAGATGGTCAGGGACTTCCAGGCGGTCATCAGCGAGGAGGCCCGCGAGCAGATACAGGCCCAGGCGGGACGGCTCCCCGACAGCGTCGTCGCCTGTGCTGGCGGCGGCTCGAACACGATGGGGGCGTTCCACGCGTTCGTCCCCGACGAGTCGGTGGCGCTCTACGCCGTCGAGGCCGGTGGCTCGAGCCTCGACATCGACGAGGAGGCGGGTCTCGCCCCCAACTCGGCGACGCTCTCGACGGGCACCGACGGTGTCCTCCACGGTGCGATGACGAAACTCCTCCAGAGCGGTGACGGCCAGATCATGGAGTCACACAGCGTCAGCGCCGGTCTCGACTACGCGGGCGTCGGTCCCGAACTCTCCCACCTCGTCGCGACCGACCGGGTGACGCCGGTCAGCGTCGACGACGAGACCGCCCTCAACGCCTTCCACCGCCTCTCGCGACTCGAGGGGATCATCCCCGCCCTCGAGTCGAGCCACGCCCTCGGCTATCTCGAGGACGCCGCCGAGGACCTCGGCGAGGTCGTCGTGGTCAACGTCTCCGGACGCGGCGATAAGGACCTAGAGACCGTTCTCGAGGAGACCGAGAAACGTGATCTCGAGGCGGCTCCGGACGTGGAGGTGTTCGAGCGATGACCGACTCCGACATCGAGCGCGCGATTCGCGAGCACCACCCCGCGCTCATCACCTACATCACCGCGGGCGACCCCTCGCTCGAGGAGACGAAAGCCTACGTCGAGGCGCTCGACCGCGGCGGTTCGGACCTGATCGAACTCGGCTTGCCCTTCTCGGAACCGATCGCCGAAGGGCCGACGATTCAGGCGGCGATCAACCGCTCGCTCGCGGCGGGGACGACCCCGCGGCGCTTCTTCGAGATGGTCGACGACCTCGAGACCGACGCGCCGCTGCTCGTGATGACCTACTACAACATGGTGTTGCAGTACGGCTCGAGCGGAGAGTCACGAGACGGGCCGGACGTCCGGCCGTTCGTCGAGCGCGCCGCCGAGGCGGGTCTCTCTGGGATCATCGTCCCCGACTTACCCGCCGAAGAGAGCGGCCCGCTGAAAGCCGCCTGTGAGGAGTTCGGTCTCGACCTCGTCTTCATCGTCGCGCCGACGACCGCGGGCGAGCGCCTCGAGACGATCATGTCCCAGGCCTCCGGCTTCGTCTACGTCCAGGCGCGACTCGGGACGACCGGCGCGCGCGCGGACGTCTCCGGGGCGACCCACGAGAGCCTCGAGCGACTGGCCGCGTACGACGCCAGCGCTGACGGCGTGCCGAAGGCGGTCGGCTTCGGCGTCAGCGAAGCCGACCACGCCGCCGAAATCGTCACCGCCGGTGCCGACGGCGTGATCGTCGGCTCCGCACTCATCGACCTGATCGCCGACGCCGACGACCCGGCCGCGGCGCTCGAGGCGAAAGCCCGCGAACTGAAAGGCGGTGCCGAGGCGGGACTCGCCGACGCCCCGACGAAGCAGTAGCCGGGCGGAATCAGAAACACCCATAACAGAAAGCTTGCTATACACTCGCAACATGACTCCTGGAATCGACGCACGACTCGAACGGATCGGGACAGACGGCTCCTACGTCATCGTCCCGATGGACCACGGTATCTCTCTCGGCGCAATCGACGGTCTCAGAGGGATCGAATCGACTATCGACGCGATCACGCGCGGCGGTGCGGACGCCGTCCTCACCCAGAAAGGACTCGCCGCGCGCGTTCACCCGAACAAGAACGGCCAGGGCTACATCGTCCACCTCAACGGCTCGACGGCGCTCGGGCCGGACCCGAACGACAAACGCCGCACCGGCACGCTCGAGGACGCGATCCGCGCCGGGGCCGACGCCGTCTCCTTTCACATCAACGTCGGCTCGAACAGCGAGCCCGGCCAGATCACCCAGCTCGGCGAGCTGACGAGTGAGGCCGCCCGCTTCGGCATCCCCGTCCTCGCGATGGCCTACGCGCGCGGTCCGGACGTCGACGGCAGCGACCCGCAGGCGCTCGGCCACGCCGTCAGGCTCGCCGAGGAGGTCGGTGCGGACATCGTCAAGACCGGCTACAGCGGCGACCCCGAGAGCTTCGAACACGTCGTCGGCTCGACCGCCCTGCCCGTCGTCATCGCCGGCGGTGCCCGCGGCAGCGACCGCGAGACCATCGAGATGGTCCGCGGCGCGATGGACGCCGGTGGCGCTGGCATCTCGATGGGACGGTCGATCTTCCAGCACGAAGACCCCGAGGCGATCACGCGCGCGGTCGCCGCTGTCGTCCACGAGGACGCCTCGGTCGAGGAGGCACTCGAGCGCGCCGGTCTCGCGCTCGAGGTCTGAGATGCGAGGCGGTCGCAACCGTTAGGGTGTGGGCGTCCGTCGTCCCCGCCGTGAGCGACCCGACCGACGAACAGATCCTCGCCCACGCCCGCGTCCACGCCAGGGCCGTGATTCGCGACGAGCGAAATGGACTCGCGGTCGAGTTCGACGCGCTCGAGTGGGCGGTCTCGAGGCGGGCGAAACGCCGCGCGGGGTCGTGTCGGTGGGACGCAGACCGCGAGGTTGCGACCATCGTGCTCTCGCGGCGGGCCTACTGTGCGTTCGAACCGTCGGCGTTCGAGGCGGTCGTCCGCCACGAGTTGATCCACGCCTGGGAGTTCCAGCGCTTCGGCGAGGCGGGCCACGGCGAGCGCTTTCTCGAGCGGGCGGCCGAACTCGACGTGCCGAGACACTGTGCGTCGTTCACGCCGCCGCGCTACACCCTGTCGTGTCTCGAGTGTGGCTGGTCCGCCGAGCGTCACCGGGCGTCGAAGCCGGTCCGTGCGCCGGATCGCTACCGGTGTGGCGTCTGTGGCGGCGGCTACGAGGTCGAACACGTCGAGAGCGGCCGGACCTGGCGCTCGGCGAGTGGCTACGGCGGTGCGAAGGCGGCACTCGGTGCGGAGTGGTGAGCCGGGAGGTGGGCGGTAGGTCGAGAGACGAGCGGTGGGTCAGGAGAGAACCGACTCGAGGTCGGTGAGCGTCTCGAGTTCGTACGTCGGCTGGTGGTCCGGGACGCGCTCGTCGCCGACGTCGATCCAGGCGGAGTCCATCCCCATCGCGTTCGCGCCCGCGACGTCGGCGTGGAGCGAGTCACCGATGTGGAGGGTGCGTTCGGGAGCGACTCCCAGCCTCGAGAGCGCGCGCTCGAACGGAATCGTGTGCGGTTTCGGGTGGACGCCCGCCTCGAGGTCGGTGTAGACGGCCGCGTCGAAGGCGTCGGCGATGTCGAGGCTCTCGAGTTTCTGCGTCTGCGTGGGTCGGCCGCCGTTGGTGATCAGCCCGACGGGACCGACCGACCGCGCGAGGTCGAGCGCGTCGGCCGCGCCGTCACAGAAGCGGACGGCGCTCGGGTCGCGCTCGGCGAGATACGCCCCCGCGAGGTCGTCGACGGTCGCGTCCCCGACCTCGAGACCCGCACGGGTCGCCACCTCGGCGAAGAGCAGTTCGTAAAACTCCCGGTCGGTTCCGGCGGTGGGAATCGCGGGGACGGCCGCCCGGAGGTCGGTCGCCGAACAGAAGCGCTCGAGACCGACCCGGGCACACGCCGTCTCGAGGACGGCTGTGGGGTCCTGTGTCGACTCACACAGGGTGTGGTCGAGGTCGAAACAGATCGCGTCGTACCGGCTCATCTCTCCTCTCTACTCACGGCACCTCCCTGAGCGTTTCGCTCGCCGCGAGTCACAGCAGTTATTTTCACAGACACGTCTCTCGGTGCATGGACATGGACGTCCCCCAGCGGGTCCACGTCGTCCCTCTCGGCTACGAGTACGACCGGATCCTCGAACCGGTGACGGCGATGCGTGCAGACCTCGTCTACGTCTTGCTCGACGAGCGTCAGTCGGCCACCTACCACGACGACCTGCTCGAGGAACTCGAGCGGGCCGTTCGGACGGTCGAGACGGTCGCGTGCGACCTGGGTGACGTCTACGCCGTCCTCGGGACCGTGACGACGCTCGCGGCCAGACACGCCGCCGACGACGTGCGGGTGAACGTCTCGGGTGGTGGAACCATCGCCGCCATCGGGGCGACCATCGCGTGTATGGACGTCGATACGGACGCGACGGCCTACTACGTGAAACCGGAGGGGTTCGCCCACGAGGGATCGAGCGCGCCCGCCTCGGTCGGAATGGCGGACCTCTCGCAGTTGCCGACGTATCCGATCGCCTCGCCGTCGCCCGAGCAGGTCGCCATCATGGAGTTTCTCGCCGATCCGACGCGCTGGGACGGGTTCGACGAGCGCCGAACTGCGCCGCCGAAGAAGAAGGACCTCATCGCCTACGGCCGGGACGAGGGGCTCCCGTTCATGGCCGACCGCACGCCGCCGGACGGCGCTGGCGGTGAGGACAAAGGGGCGTTTCGCGTCCTCGATACGCGCATTCTCGACCCGCTCGAGACCGACGGCTACGTCCGTCTCGAGCAGCGCGGGCGTCGCTACGCCATCGAGTTGACCGAACGCGGCGAGAACGCCTACCGGGCGTTTCGACACAAACTCGAGTACGGCGGGGAGTGAACGCGGCCCGTTCTCACCGTCTCCGGTCGTCGCGCTCACGCGCGACCTGGTGGCGCTCAGCCCGCTCGTTCTGGTCTGCTTCGGGTGTGCTCTCGTCTGCTCGCGCTTCGGTGACCAGCGCGTGTAAGCGAACGCCGAGGCGAGCCACGTCGAGGTCCGTCTCGAGGCGCTCGCGGTGGGCCCTGAGCGCGTCGGCGTCGACCGTCTCGAGCGGGCGACTCGTCAGCGCGAGCAGCGCCGGGTCCGTCGGCGTCGACGGCGGGAGCCGAGGTGCGTTCGACCGGCCGTTCTCGACGGCGGCCAGAATCTCGGTGATCGCGATGAGCCGCCGCCTGAGCGAGCGATACGTCTCCGCCGATGCTCGCGGGCTGAGTTCGCGCTCGATCAGCGTCTCGGCGTGAGCGAGCGTACACGGGTCGGCGTCACCGACCGCACACGCCTCCTCCGGGTCGGGACCGTCGCAGTCCGTCCGCTCGCTCGCGACGCGCAGCGCTGCGACGAGTGTCACTTCCGGCCCGTAGAGCGTTCGTGCGCCGCCCCCTCCGTGCTCGTCGATCACGCGAGCCAGCTCGAGTACGCGCTCGTCGGCACACCCGAGGGCCGCCGCGACGGCTTCGATGTTCGAGCGTTCCGTGACCGACTGGCACTTGTGTGTCACCATACACGATATTCGTTCCTCGGGAAACGTATTTGAATTGAAGACAGTATTGAGAATGCGATTACTATTGCAACTGTCGGTACTATCGATCTCCATCACGCCGGTGGCTCCGTTCCTCGCCCGTCTGCAATCAGGTCGCCAATTCACTCGAGATTGGGTGTGTCTCCGGCGCGGGTTGCGAACGCTCGTCTCGAATACGATCGCAGGCGATCACTGAACAGCCAGCCGTACAGTGGCGACTGCTGTCGCTTTCGCCACGTTCAAGGCCGCTGGCTTCGACGGTCGAGTCATGACGAGAGCAGTCTGGGTCAAAGCCGACGACAGCGTCGGCGACTGGGACGTTCGCCGTGCGCGGATTACGACCGCGCTCGAGGCAGGTGCCGACTGGGTACTGGTAGACGAAGCCGACGTCGAACGCGTCCGCGAACTCGGTGAGATCAACGTCGCCGCGTTCAAAACCGACGGCGACGTGACGCTGATCGACGACGCCGAAGACGACGAGGAACTCGAGGAACCCGCAGACGCCTACGTCGTCGGGAAAGACGGCGAAGGCGACGGCACCATCGACCTCCCCGGGGACTTCTCCGGGTCGGCCGATCTCTCGACGCTCAGACGCGACGCCGACGTCGAGCGCGGTGCGTACGTCCGCATCCTCGGCAAGGAGTACGAGGCGTTCGCCGAAGCCGCGGCCGTCGCGGCCGACTACACCATCGTCATCGGTGACGACTGGACGATCATCCCGCTCGAGAACCTCATCGCACGCATCGGCTCGGAGACGATGCTCATCGCGGGCGTGACCAACGCCGAAGAGGCCAAGACCGCCTTCGAGACGCTCGAGATCGGCGCTGATGCGGTCTTGCTCGACTCCGACGACCCCGACCAGATTCGGCGCACCGTCGAGACGCGCGACGCTGCCGAGCGCGAGCGCGTCGACCTCGAGTGGGGGACGGTGACCGACGTCGAACAGATCGGCAGCGCCGACCGCGTCTGCGTCGACACCGGCAGCCTCTTAGAACACGACGAGGGGATGCTCATCGGCTCGATGTCCCGCGGTCTGGTCTTCGTCCACGCCGAGACCGCCGAGTCGCCCTACGTCGCCTCCCGCCCGTTCCGCGTCAACGCCGGTGCCGTCCACGCCTACGTCCGCACCCCCGACGGCGGGACGAAGTACCTCGCCGAACTCCAGAGCGGCGACGAGGTCCAGGTCGTCGACCTCGACGGCCACACCCGCGAGGCCATCGTCGGCCGGGTCAAAATCGAGAAGCGGCCGATGTTCCGCGTCGCCATCGACACCGACTCCGGCGACCACATCGAGACGCTCTTACAGAACGCAGAGACGATCAAAGTCGCCACGAGCGAGGGCCGGAAGGCGGTCACCGACCTCGAGACCGGCGACGAACTCCGACTGTTCTACGAGGACACCGCCCGCCACTTCGGCGAGGCGGTCGAAGAGAGCATCATCGAGAAGTAGCGCCGCCTCAGTTTTCGGCCGCCGCTTCGTTACGACTCCTGTTCCTCGTCGGGATACATCACGCGCGTCGTACACCAGTGACAGAACTCGAGGTCGGTGTCGAGTTCGCGCCCGCAGTGGGGACAGGTCGGCCCGTCACCCGCCGCCGTCGGCCCGAACGGGGGCGACATCGCCCGAAAGCCCGCGTCGAGGGCGGCGAACAGGAGCATAAACGAGAGCATGAACTGGCTCAACGCCGGTTCACTCGAGATGACGTCCATCGCCTCGGTCACCGACCCCGTCTCGAGGAGGTCTTCGAACGGCAAGACGAGCACCACAGTCAGCGCGAACACGCTCGCGAACAACAGCGCACGCGCCCAGTCACGAATCAGTGCGTGGCCCGCACCGGGGAGGAAGAGTGAGAGAACGGCGGCAGCCAGCGCACGAATCCAGGTCATTCGTGCGTAGCCATAGGGGACCCCTCCCCTTAACATTCCGATTTCGCTTCCGTCACTCGAGCGCCGCGACGAGTCGCGAGAGCGTCTCGAGGTCGTACTGGCCGGGAGCGGTCGCGTCGGCCGGATCGACGGGGGCGTAGCCGATCTTCGAGCCGTACACCGGTGCGACGGCACGGGTGTGGCTGCCGGTCTCGCCCATCGCCATCGTCGCGACGGTGTCGCCGTGGGCCGTCAGCTGTTCGGTCGCCGAGAGCAACGCGAGGGTGTCCCACGTCGAGGTCGCCGTCACCGCGAGCTTCGCCACGTCGGCGTACTTTCGCGCTTCGGTCAGCGTCTTCACCATCTCACCGCGCGGGGGTGTCCCCTCGAAGTCGTGAGCGGAGGCGATCACTGCGACGCCGCGTTCACGGGCCGTCTCGAGTAGGTCGTCGGCTTCCCCGTCGAGGATCGAGGCGAGTTCGACGTCGATCGCTTCGACGGCGTCGATCCCCGTCGCCTCCGCGAGCGCCGCCAGCCGGCCTTCCTCGGCCGCCTCGCCGCCCTCCCACTCGGCGCGGTTGGTCGCGAGAATCGGTAGCTCGCCGTCGTAGGTCTCGAGTGCCGAGAGTGGGTCGTTCGCGAGGTCCATCCGAAACTCGAGGGCGTCGGCGTGTTCGCGGGCGGCTGGCTCGTCGGTGAGGTCTGCGGTGGCGGCTGCGAGCACGAACGAGTCGAAGTCCATACGCGAGCCTCGCAGTCGGCGTCGAAAAAACGGTCGGTTCTTCAGGCGACGCCGATGGTCTCTTCGGCCTCGAGCAGCTCGTGGTAGCGGTTGCGGATCGTCACCTCGGAGATGTCAGCGACGTCGCTGACGGCGGCCTGGGTGGTCTTCTCGTTCGTGAGGAGTGCCGCGGCGTAGACGGCGGCGGCGGCGAGACCGACCGGCGACTTCCCGGAGTGGACGCCCTTCTCCTTGGCGTTCTGTAAGAGCGAGCGCGCGCGGTGTTCGGCCTCGTCCGAGAGGTCGAGACCGCTCGCGAAGCGCGGGACGTAGCTCTCCGGGTCCGCAGGCTGGACCTCGAGTCCGAGTTCGCGCACGACGTACCGGTAGGTGCGGGCGATCTCGTTCTTCTCGACGCGCGAGACGTCGGCGATCTCGTCTAAGCTGCGTGGGACACCGGCCTGTCGGGCGGCGGCGTAGACGCAGGCGGTCGAGACGCCCTCGATCGAGCGCCCCGGCAGCAGGTCCTCGTTGAGTGCGCGCCGGTAGATGACGCTCGCGGTCTCGCGGACGTTCGTCGGGAGACCGAGTGCGCTGGCCATCCGGTCGATCTCACCGAGGGCCTGCTTGAGGTTGCGTTCTTTCGAGTCGCGCGTCCGGAAGCGCTCGTTCCACTTGCGCAGCCGCTGCATCTTCTCGCGCTGGCGCGAGCCGAGTGAGTTCCCGTAGGCGTCTTTGTTGCGCCAGTCGATGTTCGTCGACAGCCCCTTGTCGTGCATCGTGTTCGTCGTCGGTGCACCGACGCGGGACTTCTTGTTCTTCTCTGCGGCGTCGAACGCGCGCCACTCCGGGCCGCGGTCGACCGACTTCTCGTCGACGACGAGCCCACAGTCTTCACAGATGGTCTCGCCGTGTTCGTCGTCGACGATGAGGTGGCCGGTACACTCCGGACAGCTCAGGTCGCCGTGTTCGTGCTCGCGCTCGTCCGCTTGTTCGTCCGTCTGTCGTTCGTTACGCCGTACTCGCGTGCTCGATGGTGCGTTGGTCATATGAGGGCGAATGCTGGCCGGCCGAACTGCCGAGAAGCCCGGACGGATTCGTTACCTACTCCGTTCAGACACCCCGCATTTAAGAATTTCGAATTCGTGGCGCTATCACGCCGGTACGCGCCCTGTTACCCGTTACCAGCATGAGAAATGAAAACATTGATATATCCTGTCACGGAGCGGCGCCTCCAAGGTGGTTCACCCCGACGACACCCGTATGCACGTCGCTCTCGGGAGCACGAACCCGGCCAAACGCGCAGCAGTCGAACGCACCCTCGAGCGCTTCGACCCGACCGTCTCGACTCTCGCCGTCGACTCCGGCGTCGCCGAGCAGCCACGTTCGGTCGCCGAGACGGTCGACGGGAGTCGAACTCGCGCGACGCGAGCGTTCGCGGCGCTCGAGTCGGCCGCGTACGGCGTCGGTCTCGAGAGCGGTGTGGCGGCGCTGTCGGGCGTCCCCGGTGACTCGCTCGTGATGTGGGCGGCCGTGACCGACGGTGAGCGGATCGAAGTCGGTGGTGGTCCGTCACTCCCGCTCCCGGAGACGGTCCGCGCACGCGTCGAGCGCGGCGAGGCGCTCGGACCCGTGATGGACGACCTCTACGGCCGGTCGGGACTCGCCGACGGTCCCGGTGCCATCGGTCTCCTCACCGATGGTCTCCTCGACAGAGAACGCGCGCTCGCGGCCGCCCTCGCGTGCGCGTTCGGCCCGTTTCTCGTCGACGCCTGACGGACTCCTTCCCGGTCGACCTCCGAGTAATACGAAATTGCTCCGCTGGTAACGACGAGTGAGCAGTCGGCTGCCACTGTGCGCTGAGGCACCTGCACCCGTCTCCACGCGCGAGCGGCCGGTTCGTCGGTTCCACTCGTCTCCGTGACGGTCACTCGAGTCACACATTCTTGAACTGGTGGTTCTCTGCTGAAATTATGCATTAACCACCCGTACCAACCAGGTGTTGTGGTCCGAGTAATAGTCTCTTACTGACCGCAGAAACCGCAAGACTGCGGCCGATTAACCACACGTACCAAACCCCCTAATATGGACACTCCCTATCACACTGGTATGAGCACCACAGCCTCCCCCGACCTGACCACGAAGCAGTTCCAGATCCTCCAGTACTTACGGGAACACGCCACGACCAAGACCTACTTCAAGTCCCGACTCATCGGCCAGGAACTCGGCATGACCGCCAAGGAAGTCGGCTCGAACATCACCGCCCTCCAGGAGGGAAGCTACGACATCGAGATCGTAAAGTGGGGCTACTCCTCGAGTACGACCTGGAAAGTCAACGTCTGAACGTATTCTCTCGTCTGTCACCGTCCTCGCAACGAGAGGTCTCTCCGCGTCAGGGGTCGTAGGCGATCAGCGCGTCGGCGTCGGTCGCCAGCGCCTCCCCCCGTTCGCCGAACGAGTCGGCGTGACGGACGAGCAAGAGTAAGATCGTCTCCGGCCGTTCGACGGTGTAGCCATCGTCTCGAGTGAGCAGGCCCGCCTCCTCGAGTTCGCCTGCGTACTTACTCACCGTCGGTGGTGAGACTTCGAGCGCGGCCGCGAGGTCACTCGCCGTCACCGCCGGGTTGCGCAGGAGTTCGATCAGCATTCCGCGCGGAGTGTCGCGCCGGAGGTAGCCGAGCGCGTTCTTCTCGAAGGCGTCGAACCGGTCGGCGACGACGAAGCGCTTGTAGTCGCCGTCACGGAAGCGTTCGACGACGCCGAGTTCCTCGAGTCGCCGGAGGTGGTGTTGTGTTTCGCCGGTGCCGAGCTGGAGGTCGTCACGAATCTTCGAGAAGTGTGCACCGGGTGTCGTCGAGAGATAGCCTGCGATCGCATCACGCGCGTCGCTCTCGCCCGCATCTGCCGCTGCCGGGTCGGAGAACCGAGCGAGCGGTGTGGCCGCGCCAACGGCGGCGAACCGTCGCAAGGTCGCCCGCTTCTCTTCGTCGACCCCGTCAGTAGTTGTCATACGTTACCGTACCCGTGTTTGGAAATGAGTCGGGGGGTAAAACGCGTTTCGCTCCGGACGATTGCCCGTCTCGGGTGGGCCGTCAGGGCGTGGAACTCTCAGCGGGCGGCCGAGGACGCTCAGGCGCCCGTTCCGCTCTCAGCTTCGGTCTCGAGATCGCCGTCGAGTGCGTCGTCACCGCTCGAGAGCGCGCTGGTATCTTTGCCCTCTTTGATCGCCTGGGCCTGCTGTTCCATCGCCTCGAGATCCATCTCGGCTTCCTTGTCGATCTCGCCGATGATCTCGGCGATGTCGTCGAGACCGATGAGTTCGCGCGTCTCGTCGTCGAACTCGAGGCTGTCGAGGACGCCGGCGTCCTCCTTGATGTCGCTGCCGGTGAGGTGTTTGCCGTAGCGGCCGACCATCGAGGTGAGTTCCTGCGGGAGGACGAACGTCGTGGATTCGCTGGTACCGATCTCCATCAGCGCGTCCATGCCCTTGTCGATGACGGCGCGCTCGCCCATCGACTCCGCAGAGCGTGCGCGCAGGACGGTCGAGATGGCGTCACCCTGTGCTTCGAGGATCTGGCTCTGTTTCTCACCCTGTGCGCGGATGATCTGGCTCTGTTTGTCACCTTCGGCCTTCTCGACGGCGCTGCGTCGCTCACCCTGTGCCTCTAAGATCATGGCACGGCGTCTGCGCTCTGCGGAGGTCTGTTGCTCCATCGCGCGCTGGACGTCCTGGGAGGGGTTGACCTCGCGGACCTCGACGGACTCGACGCGGATACCCCACTCGTCGGTGGGTTCGTCGAGTTCCGTGCGGATGCGCGCGTTGATCTCCTGGCGCTTGTTCAGCGTGTCGTCGAGTTCCATGTCACCGAGGACGGCACGCAGCGTCGTCTGCGCGAGGTTCGACACAGCAGTACTGTAGTTTTCGACCTCGAGGAACGCCTTCTTCGCGTCCATGACGCGAATGTAGACGACGGCGTCTGCGGTCACCGGCGAGTTGTCGCGGGTGATCGCCTCCTGGCGGGGCACGTCGAGCGTCTGTGTACGCATATCGAACGTGTGTGCCTTCGAGACGAACGGTGGGACGATGTTGATACCCGGTTCGAGGAGCTTTCGGTACTCCCCGAAGACGGTCAGCGCCCGTTTCTCGTACGCGTTCACGATCTCGACCGCGCTGAACAGTGCGGCGAGAACGACGATCAGTACGAGTGCACCGACGAACAGACCGATTTCGGCCTGCAGGACGACAGTCTCTAGGACCATAGGTTCGACTTGTAGCGGTGCCGTAAAAAGCGTTCCCTTATTCCGTAGACATTTGCGAGAGAGTGACTGTCTCTGTCAGGCGATCAGGCACCCGACCGCTCCGTCTCGGTCTCTTTGCGTTCGGTCTCCTCGCCACCCGCGTCGGTCCCGCTCGCGGACTCGCCCTCTTCGATCTCCGCAGATCGTTTCGCGGCCTCTCGAGCCAGTTCGCGGTCGATCTCGTCCTCTTCGAGCACGTCGTAGGATTCGACCGTCAGAACGTTTCCGCCGCCGGGGTCGAGCACGAGCACTTTCTCTCCCTCTTCGATCGTCCCCTCCTGGGCACGGGCGCTGTAGAAGGGGCTGAAGCCGCCGTCCTCGAGTTTGACCTGGCCGCCCCGTGGGGTGACCGTCTCGGTGACGTAGCCGACACGTCCCGAGAGCGCGTCGGAGTCGCGCGTCTGGGCGGTGCCCTTCCCGCCGTAGAAGTCGAACTCGCGGTAGATCCACGTCGCGACCGAACCGATCGCGAGCGTCAACGCGGCGAGGACCAGCAGTAACACCGTTCCGCCGAGGAACGGGCCGAGCACGAGACCGAACAGCCCCGCACCGACGAGTGCGACGCCGACGACGATCAGGTGCGCACCAGGTGAGAGCGCCTCGAGCGCGACCAGAAAGAGCCCTGCCGCGAGCAACAGGTACGGCATATTCGCTACGAGGAGTTCGAGCATGTACGACGGTTAGGTCTCGCCACGATTAAATGTTTACCGCGAACCGCTCAGCCGACGAACCCGATCGACACCAGTCGGAGCAGGATGGCGACCGTGAGCACGACGCCGAGAACGACGAAGACGGCACCCTCGAGCGTCGGCGACCCTGGCTCGATCACCGTCGAGTTCGGCTCCGGTACGAGGTGGTCGTCCACCTCCCCTTCGCGTTCCGTGTCTTCGGTCGCGTCCGTTTCGCCGTCCCGTTCGGCGGCCGCAGGCGCACGAGTCGTGTCGATCGGTATCCGGTCGTACTCGTCGTGAGCCTCGGTCTCGTCGCCGTCTCGCTCGTCCGCTCGAGCGGGCGAGGCGTCCTCGTCCATACGGTGAGTACGCACGCCGCGGTGAAAAGTCCGCCGTCGCCGTCCCGTTGCGGCCGGGGGTGTCCGCTAGCGATCCGACGCGCCGTCGAGTCGCCCGTCGTAGACGACGCCGCGTTCGGCGTCGACGGTCACCTCGCGGCCGTCGGCCAGGTCGGTGAGGTCGGCCCCGCTGAGCATCGGGATGTCGAGTTCGCGCGCGACGAGTGCTGGGTAGCCGGTCATGCCGCGTCGAGCGTCGACGATGCCGGCGATCCTCGAGAGGTTGCCGTCGAACTCGCCGTCGAACTCCCGGTCGAGCGTGACGATGGCCCCGTCGGGCAGCCTCGAGAGGTCGCCGTCGTCGGAGAACGCGACGGGACCGGAGACGCGCCCGTCGACGACGACGCGGCCGGTCGCGAGCGCCTCGGCGGCGACGTGAACTTTCATCATGTTCGTCGTGTTCGCCCCCTCGAGTTCGGTCATCATCCCACAGAGGACGACGACGGTGTCGCCGCTGTCTGCGACGCCCGCGTCGAGCGCGGACTGGACGGCCTTCTCGATGACGGCGTCGGCTCCCTGGTTCGAGACCGACGCGAACAGCGGCGTCACGCCCCAGGAGAGCGCGAGTTGCCGCCGGACGCGGTGGCTCGGTGTCGAGGCGACGACCGGGACGCCGGGGCGGTACTTCGCGGTCTTCAACGCCGTGTAGCCGGACTCGGTCGCAGTCACGACGGCGTCGGCACCGATGTCGCGCGCGAGAAACCGTGCCGAGCGTGCGAGGGCGTCCGTCCGGGCGTCACCCGAGGAGGGGACGCGCTGTTCGAGCAACTCGGCGTACTCCCGGGAGCCTTCGACTTCGGAGACGATACTGTCCATCGCCTCGACGACGGCGACCGGGTGGTCGCCGACGGCGGTCTCGGCCGAGAGCATGACCGCGTCGGTTCCGTCGAGGACGGCGTTGGCGACGTCCGAGGCCTCCGCGCGCGTCGGGCGTCTCGAGTGAACCATCGAGTCGAGCATCTCGGTGGCGGTGATGACCGGCGCACCCGCCTCGCGACACCGGCGGATGATGCGCTTCTGGATCATCGGCACGTCCTCCATCGGACACTCGACGCCGAGGTCGCCGCGGGCGACCATCACGCCGTAGGAGGCTTCGATGATCTCCGTCAGGTTCTCGACCGCGCCCGCGCGTTCGATCTTCGAGATGATCGGGATGTCGGCACCGAACTCCTCGAGCACCTCGTTGACCTCGTAGACGTCCGCCGCGTCGCGGACGAAACTCGCGGCGACGAAGTCGACGTCCATCTCGGCGGCGAGTTCGAGGTCGGCGCGGTCTTTCTCCGTGACGATGTCCAGGTCGAGGTCGACGCCGGGGACGTTGACGCCCTTCCGTCCGCCTAACTCGCCGCCGGTCTCGACGTGGGCGAGGATGGTCTCGCCGCCGTCTTCGACGCCTTCGACGCGTGTCTCGATCAGGCCATCGGCGAGGAGGATCCGGTCGCCGACGTCGACGGCGTCGATCGCCAGCGAGAGACCGACCGTCTCGGCGCTCGCCTCGTCTCCCTCGACGAACCGGACGGTCGAGCCAGTCTCGAGTGTGACCGTCTCACCGTCGGGCAGCGGTGCCGTCCTGATCTCGGGACCTTTCGTGTCGAGCATCACCGCGACGGGCATCTCGCGTTGTTCGTCGACGTTGCGCACCGTCTCGATCATCGACGCGCGCGACTCGAGGCTGCCGTGGCTCGCGTTGAGCCTGGCAACGGACATACCAGCGTCCGCGAGGGACCGAACCGTCCGCTGAGAAGCGGAGGCTGGTCCCAGCGTACAGACGATTTTCGCATTTCTCATGCCCACCGGTAGGTGGGTCGGTGGCAAAAAGGTACGTGGACTGGCCGACCGGATCACCGTGTGATCAACTCTCACGATGCAAATTCTGCCGTATCTTCCGCCTCTGGTGTACGAATGTCTACTTCGATGCCGTCGGCCAGGGGCGAGTAAGGGGACCGTCCGCACAAGGGCTGCCGGGAGTCGCCACGCCAAGGCCTTTCGGTCCCGCTCGCTTGCACTCGTCTATGCCGACGTACGCATCACTCGTCGACGCGACCGACCGCGAGGTCCACACCGCACAGGAACTGGCGTCGATCTGGGGTGAGATCGACCGCGAGTTCACCGAACTCGGCGTCGAACTACGCGAGTCGTACGCCATCCTCGGCTCGCACGACTTCCTCGTGACCTTCGAAGCCCCCGACCACGAGACCGGCTTCAAGTCGGCGTTGACGCTTCGCCGCCACGGTCTCTCGGCCGAGACGATGCAGGTCCTCGATACGGACGCGTTCGCACACGTCGTCGACGACATCTGATCACTCCGTCTCTTCGACTCGGCGCAGTCGCACGGTGACGGTCGTTCCCGCCTCGTCGCTGTCGATCTCGAGGTCGCCGTAGGCGTCGACGACCCAGCGGACGATCCAGAGTCCCAGGCCGCTCCCGTGGACGAGCGGCGACTCCATGCGTCCGGTGATCGCCTCGAGCTCCGAGGACGGAATGCCCGGCCCATCGTCGCTGATCTCGATCGCGGCGCGCTCGCTCGAGGGCTCACGGACCGTGACCGTGATCGTCGGGTCGGATCCGTCCGCCGTGGGGTCGCCCGGCGTCGTCTCTCGGCCGTGGACCGCGGCGTTCTCGAGCAGTTCGTACACCGCCGTCTCGAGGTGTTCGTTGCCGTAGACGGGAACCGCCCCCGGCAGTGACGTCTCGAGGGTCACCTCGCGGGCGTACTCGAGGTTGAAGCGCATGATCGCCCCCTCGACGGTCCGGACCGCGTCGATGCGTTCGATTTCGGGGGCGTGATCGGCGTCGAGCAGTCCCTGTATCTTGCGCGCTTTCGTCCCGAGGCGCGTGACCCGGTCTGCCGCTCGCGCGACGATCTCGAGGTGGCTTCGCGTCTCCTCGTCCGCGCTCGCCAGCGCGAGGTCGAGTCGGCCCGAGATGACGTTCATCTCGTTTCTGATGTTGTGTCGCAACACCCGGTTGAGCACCTGGAGTTGCTCGCGCTGTTTGTTCTCGGTGACGTCGAGCATGAACCCCTCGACGAACTCGAGGTCGCCGTCGGCGTCGTAGACGCCCTTGCCGATGTCGCGCACCCACCGCTGGGTCTCGTCGTTCGTGACGATGCGGTAGACGACGTCGAAGCGCTCGCGGTTGGCGATCGCGATCTCGCGCTGCTGGCGGGTGGTCTCGTGGTCGTCGGGGTAGATGATCGAGTCGACGGTGACCGCTCCCGACTCGAACTCGGCGGCGCTGTAGCCGGTGAGCGCTTTCGCCCCGCTGCTGACGAAGGTCATTCGTTCCTCTGGGCCGCCGGTACAGCGGTAGACGACGCCCGGGAGGTTCTCGATGAGTGTCGCCTGCTCTTTGTTGCGCAACTCGAGCTGGTGGGAGCGTTCCTCGAGCGTCCGGGTGATCGCCTCGAGTTTGTGCTCGCGGCGTTTGATCGCCGTCACGTCCTCTGCGACGACGAGTCGGCCCGTGATCTTCCCGCCGCCGTCGTGCAGCGGCGAGAGCGAGAGCACGTAGTGGCGGCGCTTGCCGTCGACCGTACACGTCACCTCGGTCGTACACTTCTCGCTGACGTCTCGTTCGAAGACGTCCTCGAGCGTGAGTCCGACGAGCGTCTCGAACCCGTCACGGTCGACGCCCTCTCGGCGGTCGCGCTGCTCGTGTAGTGGCTCGTTCACTCGTTGTCGGCTGGCCGACGCGTCCCCGCCGTAGTCGGCGCCCGGACGCGCCGGGAGCGGGTGGCCGTGTCCGTCGGCCAGCCACTTCTCTCGCGTCTCGTCGACGGGTGACGCAGCGAGCGTCGAGACGACCGCCTTGCCGAGGACAGAGGTCTCGCTGTCGGCGTCGAGTACCGGCAGGGCGGCCTCGTTGAGGTCGACGATCCGGTCTTCGATGTCGAGAACGAGCACGCCGTCGCGCATCTCTTCGATGATACGCTCTCGAGCGATGGGAACGAGGTCGAGTAAGTCGTAGCGGTACATCGCCCACACGAACGCGACCGCAGAGATCGAGAGACCGAACGCGGTGTAGTCGACGGTCGTCACCTCGAGCACGTACAGCCCGTTGACGAACCACGGGACGATCGCGGCGACGACGATGGTGATCGCCTGGTCGCGATAGATCGTCCAGTTCCGTCTCGCGAACCGGGTGATCCAGAAGATGGCCGTCGCCATGAGTACGTAGACGTACGCCAGATACACCCAGAACCAGGTGCCACGGTCGAACGAGAGCACCACGGTTCCACCGGCGGTCCTCAGGCTCTCGCCCGTGCGAACGAGACCGTGTACGTCGTTGGTGTACACGAGCGCGACCGTCACGATTGCCGGGAAGACGAGGGCGAGAAACGTCGGCTGACGGAGCCAGCGGTCGTTCGAGGTGTAGCGCGCGGCGAAGGCGATGTAGCCGACGATCGTGACGAGGACGAACACGTATCGGAGATCGTTCCAGAAGAGTTTGGTCTCGAGAGCCGTGTTCGCGATCTGAAACGCGTAGGTCAGAGACCACCCGACGGCACCGACCAGGGTCGCCAGCAGGGGGAGCGATCCCCGTGACTCTCGGTTGCGCCAGACGACCGTCGCGAGGGCGACGCTCACCGAGACGGCGGCAAGCTGTGGTAACACGTGATAGGTCAGCTGCCAACCCATTTGGATGGTATTATTCACCGACTCGCCTGATATAACAGTATCTGTCTATATATGAGACAGGTCGCGGCGCTGACTACGGCAGGTGGCGCTAGCGAGTGGTACTCGAGCGATCACACCGTTCGTCCGGTCCAGCCGCCGATGGCCCCGAACACCGACGTGTACACCGGTATCGAGAGCAACCACACGAGCGCGGTGAGGCTCACCCACCCGAACACCGCGTAGACGACGAGCCAGAGTACCAGCACGAACAGGCCACCGATGACTCCCGCGAGCGTGCCGCGAAACGCCGTTCCACCGAGGCGCCCGGCGAGGAACCCGGCGATCATGTGCGTCAGATCGAACACGAGCACCACCGGCAGCCAGAACAGCGTGACCGAACAGACGACCACGACCATCACACACGCCGGAAGCCCCCGGTTCAGCCGCATCATGCCCTTCTATTCTAACACTAATTGCATTAGTGTATCGGTGCAGTCACCTCACACAGCCACCACGCCCCGAGCGCCACCCGCTTTCGTCTGCGAGTTCCTGGCTCGCGTGGCCCACCTGGTTGGGTCCTGATAACTACTCCTGGTTTCGTCCGGCTCGAGACCGTCCAGATAGCCGTTTTCCTCAACCGACCGTGGTTGCGTCCAGTTCCGAACTTATTTACCCACCTACTCCGTCGTGGTATCCATGACGATACATCGTCGCGCCGTTCTCGCTGGCGTCGGCGGTGGGGTGGCGGCTGCACTCGCAGGCTGTCTGGCACTCGACGACGGCGACGACACCGAGAGACCCGCACTCAGCGGCGAGACCCTCAGACTCACCACGACGACGAGTACGTACGACACCGGACTGCTCGACGACCTCAACGCACCGTTCGAAGCACGCTACGGCGTCACCGTCGAGACCGTCGGACTCGGAACCGCCGCGGCACTCGAGACCGCGCGCAGCGGCGACGCCGACGTCGTCCTCGTTCACGCCCGTTCGCTCGAAGACGAGTTCCTGCGCGAGGGCTACGGCGTCAACCGCCGCGACCTCATGTTCAACGACTTCGTGATCGTCGGCGACCCCGACGACCCCGCTGGAGTCGGCGCCACCGAGGACGCACTCGAGGCGTTCGAACGGATCGCCGACGCCGAAGCGACGTTCGTCTCCCGGGGAGACAACTCGGGGACACACACCAAAGAACTCGAGATCTGGGCGGCGACCGCCGTCGGTGACGAACGCGGGGAGTGGTACCGCGAGGCCGGCGACGGCATGGGCATGATCCTCAACCAGGCCAACCAGAGCGGCGGCTACACCCTCTCTGACCGGGGAACCTACCTCTCGATGCGCGAGACCCTCGACCTCGAGATTCTGCTCGAGGGACCGATCGAGGACGGTCCCGACCGCCTCGCGAACCCGTACGGCATCGTCGCGGTCAACCCCGCCGTCTACGACCACGTCGAGTACGACCTGGCGATGGCGTACATCGGCTACCTGACCGGTCCCGAGGGCCACGACCGGATCGAATCCTACACCGCCAACGGCGAGCAACTGTTCTTCCCCGAGGCGCTCTCGGCCGACCCGAACTTCGAGCAGTACGTTCCAGCAGACTGGAGTAGGGCGGGCAACGACTGAGCCTATGACACTCGAGACCGCGATTCTCGCCTCGTCGTTCGTCGAGTTTCCCTTCGAGTGGCACTACGTCCGCAGCATCGTTCGCGTCTCGCTCTACGTGAGCCTCGTCGCCGTGGCGTTGAGTACGCTGTTCAGTCTGCCGCTCGCGCTCGCGATCGGCTTCTCCGAGTTCCGCGGCAAGCGACTGGTGACCGCCGTGATCAACACGGGAATGGGCTTTCCGAGCGTCGTCGTCGGCCTGGTCGTGCTCTTCGCCGTCTCGAACCAGGGACCGCTCGGCCCGCTGAACCTCGTCTTCACCCCCGAGGCGATGATCCTCTCACAGTTCGTTCTCGCCGCCCCGGTCGTCACCGGCGTCAGCCTCGCGGCGGTGAGCGGCGTCGACCGGCGCGTCCGCGACGCGGCCTACGCGATGGGCGGGACGCGTCTCGACGTCGCCCTCGTCGTCATCAAGGAGGCGCGCTACGGCATCGCGACGGCGATTCTCGCGGGCTTCGGCCGTGCAGTCAGCGAAGTCGGCTCCGTCCTCATCGTCGGCGGCAACATCGCCAGCGCCGACGGCACCTCCTACACCCGGACGCTCACCACCGCGATCCAACTCGAGGCACGCCAGGGGCGCTTCGAGACCGCGATGCTCCTCGGCGCGATTCTGGTCGCCCTCGTGCTGGTCGTCAACGCCATCGTGATCCGCCTCGGCGGCACGGGCGGGAGGTACCGATGACGCTCGCCCTCGAGGGTGTCTCCCACGGCTACGGTGACGGCTTCGTTCTCGAAGACGTCTCGCTGACGGCCCACTCCGGCGAGGTGCTCGCGGTCATCGGTCCCTCCGGCGTCGGCAAGTCGACGCTCCTGCGCCTGCTCGCCCTCTTCGAGCGGCCGGACCGGGGATCGGTCACCGACGACGGAACCGACGTCTGGACGCTCTCGACACAGGAACGCCTCGCCGCTCGCCGTGGGGTCGCCACCGTCTTCCAGGAGGCGAGTCTCTTCGGCGCGAGCGTCCGCCGGAACGTCGAGTACGGTCTCCGGGTGCGCAAATCCTGGCCCGCCCGGCTCCGTCACGAACTCGCGACCCGTCTCGGAATGCCGACCGACGCCGCCGTCCTCGACGCGCTCGAGACCGTCGGTCTCGCCGACCAGCTCGACCAGCACGCCGCGTCGCTCTCGGGCGGCGAGGCTCAGCGCGTCGCCTTCGCCCGTGCGCTGGCCTACGACCCCGACGTACTCCTCCTCGACGAACCGACCTCCGACCTCGACCCGCGAAACACCGCCCTCATCGAACGCGCCGTACTCGAGGCCCGCCGCCGCGACATCGGCGTCGTCGTCGCGACCCACGACATGCACCAGGCCGAGCGCATCGCCGACCGCGTCGCCGTCTTACTGGACGGCGGCGTCATCGACGTCGGTGACGCCGAAACCGTCTTCGAGAACCCGGCAGACGAACGAACCCGGAAGTTTATCGACGGCGAACTGATATACTGAGCCGAGACGCGCCGATGACCATCGAGAAGGACTACAGCCCGAAACTCGCCGTCGGCGAGGTCACCGTCGACCGCCGCGACATCGAGATGCTCGAGGCGATCGACCGCTGTGGCTCGCTCCACGCCGCGGCGACCGATCTCGGGCGTTCCTACGCCCGCCTCCAGCGTCGCGTCGTCGAACTCGAGGCCGCCGTGGGGACGCTCACCGAGCGCCGTCGCGGCGGCAGCGGCGGCGGCGGTACCGAGTTGACCGCCACCGCCTTCGACCTGCGGCGGCGTTTCGAGCGCCACGAGACCGAACTCGAGGGTGTCGCCCGCGTCACCGAGTCGGTGCTCTCTGGCACCGTCGGCGAGCGCACCGGCGAACTCGCGACCGTCGAGACGGCCGTCGGTCCCGTCCTCGCGCTCGTCCCCGAGGGCGCGAGCGACGTCGAGATCACCGTCAGATCCGACGCGGTGGTGTTGACCGACCCCGACGAGACTCCGGATGGCAACGACACCAGCCTCCGGAACACCTTCTCCGGCACCGTCACCGCCCTCGAGTCGGGTGAGGCGATCACACGCGTCACCGTCGCGCTCGGAGAGGGGGTCACACTCGAGGCGCTCGTCACGAACGCGAGCGTCGACCGACTGGGACTCGAGACCGGGCGGGCGATCACCGCGGCGTTCAAGGCGACGGCTGCGCGGGCGATTCGGGTGTAGGTGGACCGGCGTTCGCTTTGGATCTCGGCGGTGGTCTCCAGCTCTGGAAAACAGACAGTCTGATTCCGCCGATCTACGGCGGCAGCCGAAACTACCCGCGTCTGAACAGAAGATTAATACCCAACAAGGTGAATAGCGTAGTATGAACTGGGAAGCAGAGAAGCGAATGCAAGAGGACGTTCGGGAAAACGAGGAGTACTACCGCGCCCTCGGTGAAGTCGAAGCTGAGTAACTCGCTTCTTTTAGCTCGGTCTTGAGCACGTCGACGAAGTGAAACCACCACACGTAGTAGTGCATATCTTTACTATACAGTGTATCGAGTTCGTATCTCGTTTGGACACGAATCGCTTTCGACTCCCTAATTGCACTTACTGTTCTATGGACCGGCCACTGTGTAATTTCGAACCCACTCGAGACCAACAGTTCTCTCAGCGTCGCAATCGCCGTTCGGTGATTCGCATCTGGAAAAAAGTGTTTTCCAGTCCACGCTCGCATCCACAGTGCACACTGGTTGATGAGTGGCTCGTCTCGCGGAAACCGTCGGAGAACGCTTCGGAGGTCACCGTTTCGAACCCGCCAAATTTCGGTCCGTGCGTCGACGAGCCGTTTGTGACTTTGTAACTCGTATGGTGTACTCCCATGTAGGAACTTCATGTTCCGGTATTTGAAGTTCGCTGCGCTAATTGTTGATAAATCTATAATTCTATCGATTGTATGTGGGTTGTCTGGATCGAACTCCTCGCTCAAATACTGTGATCCCGCTTCTGTAAGGTGGTAGGTTCGACAACCAAGGTCCTGTAATAGCCCATGCAACGCTAGCTGCTTACACCGCGAGTACGTATACTCGATGCTCCAGTTTAGTTCCCCACTCTCATCGAGGTCTCTGAGCCAAGATGTTTGGTTTTCTCGAAATGTCTGCAAAATCTCTGGGTCTTCCGGTTCCATCCACTGTGCAGGCTCAACCATACTACAGCTAAAACGACCACATCTAACACTGTTTTGTCCGCTTTATTTATTGTCTGAACGTACTGTTCCCGAATTGTAATGAGTTTGCTCGAGTACCCCATCCCGACCCCCGTTGGCCAGTGGTTCGGGCCCACTTCCTCGTATCACCACTAGCCATCTCCAGAAATTATATGTATCTGTCCGTGAAACTCTCTCGTGGAAGCGACGCCCGCCGCGGAGGTGGGGCACGCACAGAAAGTGCCCCGGGTGCAGCCACACCCGAGGCGTGGCTTCCACAACCCAAGCAGGGTTTTGAAGCCATGACTCAGTACCAACCACGCGACCTTAAAAGGCTCGCAAACACGCTGTACAGCCCGCGAAACGCCGATTCTCGGAGTGGATACGCTCGCTCTCGTGTGAGTGACCCGACCGCTCGAGCCACGCCTCTCACCACACCATTGCAACTGCGTCCCGCTCGAGTTACCCCGTCAGTGGGGCGTCGATGAGCGAGGATCTCGGCCGGTGGGGCGGTGAGAACTGGAATCCGCCGCGCTGTCCCCACTGTGAGAGCGTCGTCGTGGGGGTGACGGCGACGGGTCCGGACACCATCGTCGCCTCCTGTGGCTGTTATCTCACGCAGAACGAGGCGCGAGCGCTTCGCGAGACGCCGGCGGAACTCGAGTGATGGCCACGGACTAGCGCTCGAGCGCCCGTCTTACCGAACCTTCTCACCCAGGTCGGCGTCACCGTGGGTCGTCAGCAGGTCGGCCTCCTCGCCCGCCGCGAGGATCATGCCGTTGGACTCGACGCCGAAGAGCGTCGCGGGTTCCATGTTCGCCAGCAGGATGCACTTCTCGCCGGGCAGGTTCTCGAGGTCGTGTAGCTGTTTGATCCCGGCGACGACCTGACGCGTCTCGAGACCGATGTCGACCTCGAGTCTGGCGAGTGCGTCGGCCCCCTCGATGCCTTCTGCCGACTCGATGCGGCCGACGCGGATGTCGAGGTCCTGGAAGTCGTCGAAGCTGATGCGCTCTTCGAGCAGTGGCTCGAGGTCCGCGTCTCCGCCAGCCTCCTCGTCGTCGGCGTCTGTGGGCGCGTCGTCGGCTGCATCGTCGTCTCCGTCGTCGCTCGCGGCGTCGATCTTCGCCTCGAGTTGTTCGGTCAGCTCCTCGACGCGGTCGTCCTCGAGTTTCTCGAAGAGTTCGCTCGGGGCGTCGAAGTGTCGGGGTGGCTGCTCGAGGGCGGCCTCGAGACCGGTGTCGCCGACGGCACTGTCTTCGCCGAGCTGTTCCCAGAGCGCCTGCGCCTTGCCGGGGGCGATGGGTTCGAAGAGGACGGCGATGGCCTTCGCGAGTTGGACGCAGTCGCGGATGACCTGGGCGGCCTGCTCGGGGTCGTAGTCGGTGAGTTTCCAGGGTTCGTTGCGCTGGATGTACTCGTTGCCGAACTGGGCGAGGCGGGTGGTCGCCTGGCCGATGCCCCGGAGTGAGTAGTCGTTGACCGCCTCGCGAACCTCGCCGATGGCGCCCTCGATTCGCGCTTCGACCTCGTCTGAGACGTCGGTCTCCGGGGTCCCCTCGTAGTTGCGCTGGGCGAACAGCAGCGAGCGGTAACAGAAGTTGCCGACCGTGCCGACGAGTTCGCCGTTGACCTTCTCCTGGAAGGCCTCCCAGGTGAAGTCGACGTCCTGCTGGAGGCCGCCGGTCGTCGTCAGGTAGTAGCGCAACAGGTCGGGGTGAAAGCCCTCCTCGAGGTACTCTCTCGCCCAGATGGCGCGGTTGCGACTCGTCGAGAGGCCCTTGCCGTCGATGGTGATGAAGCCGGTGGCCGCGACGGCGCGTGGGGCAGTGTAGCCTGCGGCCTCGAGCATGGCGGGCCAGAAGACCGTGTGGTGCTGGATGATGTCGCGGCCGATGACGTGGACGATGTCGCCGCCGTCTTTCCAGACATCTTCCCAGTCGTAGGCGTCGGAGCCGACGCGCTCTGTGTACTGTTTCGTGCTCGCGATGTACTCGATGGGGGCGTCGACCCAGACGTAGAGGACGAGACCGTCCGCGCCCTCGCCGGGGTAGTCGATTCCCCAGTCCATGTCGCGCGTGATACACCAGTCCTGGAGACCGTCTTCGATCCACTGACGCGGCTGGTTTCTGGCGTTGGGGGTCCCCTCGAGTCCGTCGAGGAACTCGGTGAGGTAGTCGGTGAACTCGGAGACGCGGAAGAACTTGTGGGCGCGCTCGCGGTACTCGGCGGTGTTGCCGGTGATGCTGCTGGTCGGATTCTCGACCTCGCCAGGCTCGAGGTGGCGCTGACAGCCCTCGTCACACTCGTCGCCGCGGGCTTTCGACCCGCAGTAGGGGCAGGTCCCCTCGACGTAGCGGTCGGGGAGGTACTGGTCTGCGTCGGGGTCGTAGGCGACTTTGATCTCCTTCTCGTAGACGTAGCCCTCCTCGTCGAGCGTGGTGACGATCTCGCGGGTGAGTTCGGTGTTGGTCTCGTCGTGGGTGTGGCCGTAGTTGTCGAACTCGACGCTGAACTTCGGGAACGTCTCGCTGTACTGCTCGTGCCAGCGGAGGGCGAACTCCTCGGGGTCGACGCCCTCTTTCTCGGCGTTGACGGCGACCGGCGTCCCGTGCATGTCGGAGCCACAGACGTACGCGGTGCGCTGGCCGAGCGTCTTCAGCGCGCGCGAGAAGGCGTCCGCGCCGATGTAGCCGCGCAGGTGGCCGATGTGGAGGTCGCCGTTGGCGTAGGGCAACCCGCAGGTGACGACTGCGGTCCGCTCCGTCGGAAACTCGTCGCTGCTCATACTCGATGTGTCTCGTCTGCGAGCGTAAAACCCGCCGGTTTCGCCTCGCTCGTCTCACCCCCCGTCACCTGTCGCTTCGGCGGATCGAACCAGTGCTGTCACCTCGAGCGGTCGGTGGTCACGCCCGGTCGCTCGTGCCCGCGTCGTCGCTGGCGAGGTCTGGCAGAAGGCCGAGTCTGGACCCGAAGAGGAGGGCGATGCCGAGGGCCATCGTGGTGAAGAAGGCCGCGAGCAACACCGGGTGACTGTCGGGTCCGAAGGCGGTGACGACGGCGGTTCCAACCCACGCGAGCCAGGCCAGCGCTTCCCAGAGTCGGCCGCCGTAGAGGCGCCACGTCGACAGTGAGAGGGCGAATCCAGCCAGGAGGACCGCGACTAATGTCCCTTCGAGAACCTGCGTCGCGGCGACGAGTCCGAGGATACCCACCACTGCCGCGTAATCGAGCGCGTCCATCGCCATGGTCGTCCCGTGGGTGGTACGCCGTCAAAAGCGAGTTGATTCGTCGGTGTGCGACCCGGATCTGTCCGTTCGGCTCAGTCGTCGCCGGTGACCGTCGCGCTCGCACGCGGTGCCAGGCGGTCGAGGTCGGCGAGGAACGACTCGAGCATCTCCCGGGTGACGTGGGGCATACAGACGACCCTTAGTTCGCCGGCGCCGGTGCGCGAGATGCGCCAGCCTTCCTCGCGGAGCGCGTAGAAGACGGGTTCGGGAACCGACGCCGAGACGAGCGGTAGTTCGGGGTCGACGACGTCGTAGCCGCGAGCGAGGAGCGCCTCGGCGAACCACTCCGCGTTCGCCTGTGAGCGTTCGTGCTGGCGGCGGTAGCCGTCGGGCCAGAGCGCCTCCATCGCCGCGACGGCGCTCGCGACGCCAGCGCCCGAGCGCGTGCCGGTGAGCGTCGCCTGTGAGGTCGACTCGAGGTAGGGTGTGTCGACGGCGAGCGCGTCGAGGAGAGATTCCTCGCGGGCGAGGAGTCCGCCCGAGGGAACGGCGGCCTGGCCCATCTTGTGTGGATCGATCGCCATCGTGTCGACCGGTGCGTCCGCGAAGTTCCAGGCGTGGTCGGTAAAGGGGAGGAGGAAGCCGCCCCAGGCGGCGTCGACGTGGAGCAAGGCGTCGGCCGAGGCGGCGATCTCGCCGAGTTCGGGGATGGGGTCGACCCGGCCGTACTCGGTCGTCCCTGCGACGCCGACGACCAGCGCCGTCTCGTCGTCGACGCAGGCGGCCATCGCCGCCGGGTCGGCCCGCAGGTCGTCGTCGACCGGCGCGATTCGTAACTCGATTCCGAGGACGTCGGCGGCCTTCTGGAAGCTGAAGTGGCCGGACTCGGGCATGACGACGTTCGCCCGCTTCGTGCGTCCGGCGCGTTCTCTGGCGATCCTCACCGCCTGGATGTTCGCCTCCGTGCCGCCGCTGGCGACGTACCCACCTGGATTCTCGAGACCGGCAATCTCGCCGAGGGTGTCGACGGCGGCGCTCTCGAGTGCTGCCACGGCCGGGTAGGTCGCCGGGTCGCCCGGATTCGTCGCGAGAAAGCGGATGGCCGCGTCGCGGGCGGCCGGGTGAGGCTCCGTACACATCGAGGAGAGCACCCGGTCGAACGCCTGCGGCTCGGCCTGCATATCACGCTCATGGTGGTTCATCGGTTTATGGGTTGTGTTCTCTCCTGCACCGCGACTCTCCGCTGACCCGAAACCACACGCCTCGCTGCGGGCTATCACCGCCCTGTGTGTCGTCGCGGTGTGTTGCGGTTCGATATATTTTCCATCAACAAATAGATTAGATTATATACGTCGTCCCTCGTTGAGGACGGCGGTTAAAATGTCACCAAGACGAATCCGTGGCGCTGGAGCCGACGACGAAGATGCCTCGAGCGAGACCACGGCGATGAACCGCCGGTCGTACCTCACGGCGACCGCGGGTGCGGCGCTCGCTGGCGTCGGTGTTTCGTTCGCGGGCGCAGGAACGGCGGCTGGCTCGAGCGATGGCGCGGGCGGCCCGGTCGTGCTCATGGGAATCGACGCCGAGGACGGCGGCATCGGCGGCCACGGACCCATCGAGGTGTACGCCGACGTCGTCGACAGCGTGCTCGAGGCGGTCACCAACGGCGGCCAGGGAATTCTCGTCGTCGGTGAGTCCGGTATGCCGAACACGGTCTTTCAGTTCTGGCAGGAGATCAGACTCCTGACGGGCGAACCAGTCAGCTACGTCGGCGGGGCGGACGACATCGAGACGGTCGACTTCGACGGCTACGCGATGCTCGCGGTCGTCTCGAGCGAGTACGAGATGTTCCAGACGGGACCCGGCGTCCCTGCGGGTGAGGGACTCACGGAAGCGGAGAACGAGGCGTTCACCGCGCGCGTCGCCGAGGTCGCAGACCACGTCAACGCCGGTGGTGGCCTACTCGGCTTCTCCCAGAGCGGTCTCTCGAGCCAGTTCGGCTACCTCGCCGACATCGGCGACTTCGAGACCCAGGGTGGACTCGGCTACAATACGATCGAGCCGACCGACGAGGGCGCAGAGATCGGAATCACGACCGACCTCAACGTCTGTTGCTGGCACGACCTCTTCCTCGCGTTCCCCGACTTTCTCGACGTGCTCGCCTACAACCCGTCGGGTGACGCGGCGGCAATCGGTGGCGTGCAGGTCGTCGTTCCGACCGTCTCCGTAGCCATCGACGGCGCAGACGAGACGTACGTCGGCACGGCCGAGGAGTACGACCTGACCGTGACCAACACCGGCGACCCGACGCCGGAGGAGACCTCCGTCGACCTCGCGATCACTCGAACTGCGGGTATCGAGGACGGCGACGTCTCGCTCGAGGCCGACGACGAGGGGGCGTGGAGTGGCCTCTCACTGAGCGCGGACGGGGACGCGCTCACGGTGGCGCTCGCCGAGGACGTCGCCCTGCCGAACGGCTTCGAGGAGACGACGCCACTGCGCGCGGCCTTCGCCGAACTCGACACGTACACGCTCGAGGCGACTGTCGTCGGCGTCGACACCGGGACGGTGTACGCGCGTACGAGCCACGACGTCGACGTGCTCGAGCCACCGATCGTCGAACAGTGCGTCGACCTCCTGGCTGGCCAGCACATCGAGGCCGGATCTGTCTGTGTCGTCAACGACGGCGAGCACCTGACGGTGACCTACGCGACCGACGACGGCTGGGAGATCACCGAAACCCACCTCGCCGTCGGCGCGTCGTTCGACACCTTCGACGCCGAGGGCTGGACCAACCGGCCGGGCAACCCGCGCCCGGGTCGCTTCCCACACGGTGACAGCTACGACGGCACCGAGGAGACCACGTACACGGTCTCGCTCGAGGACGTCGGCGTCGAACCCGGCGACGAGGTCGTCATCGCCGCCCACGCCGCCCTCGAGCGCGACGACGGTACCGAGAGCGAGAGCGCCTGGGGCGCTGGCGAGCGCTTCGTCCAGCGCGGCAACTGGGCGACGCACTTCGGCTACGAAATCCAGTAGGCGGCCCTATCGGACCGACTCGAGTAACAGTTTCTGCTCGACCCGTTTGACCTCGTGTTGGACGTCGCGGACGGCGTCGATGTTCGCCGAGATGGAACTGACGCCAGCCTCGACGAGGAAGCGGACCATCTCGGGTTTCGAGCCCGCCTGTCCGCAGATGCTGGTGTCGACGTCGTGTTCGCGGCAGGTCGCGATCACGTCGCCGATCAGGCGCAGTACGGCGGGGTGGAGTTCGTCGAAGCGCCCGGCGACGTGTTCGTTGTTCCGGTCGACCGCCAGCGTGTACTGGGTGAGGTCGTTCGTCCCGAAGGAGGCGAAGTCGATGCCCGCCTCGATCAACTCCTCGACGACGAGTGCCGCGGCGGGCGTCTCGACCATCACGCCCCAGCGGCGCTTCTCGGGGTCGATACCCACCTCGCGGAACGCCGCCGTCGCCCGGTAGACGTCCTCGGCGTCGTTGACCAGCGGCAGCATGATCTCGACGTTGTCGTAGCCCATGTCGTAGACCTTTCGCAGGGCCTCGAGTTCGTAGGCGAACACCTCGGGTTTCTCGAGGCTGCGCCGGATGCCGCGGTAGCCGAGCATGGGGTTGTGTTCGACCGGTTCGTCCGCGCCGCCCTCGAGCTGGCGGAACTCGTCGGTCGGGGCGTCGAGGGTGCGCACGCGGACGGGCCGGGGGTAGAACTCGTCGGCGACCGCGCGGATGCCGTCGACGAGTTCCGAGACGTAGGCGTCCGCGCCGTGTTCGGCGACGAACGTCTCGGGGGTCTGCCCGAGCGAGAGGATCATGTGTTCGATGCGCAGCAGGCCGACGCCGTCGGCACCGGTCGCGGCCGCCCGCTGGGCCGCCTCGGGAATCGAGACGTTGACCTTGACCTCCGTCGCGGTCATCGGCTTGACCGGCGCTTGCGGGCGCACCTCTTCGACGGGCTTGCGCTGGTCACTGGGTGCGGTCTCGCCTTCGAGAACCGTCCCCATCTCGCCGTCGATGGTGATCGCCTGGCCGTCCTCGAGCACGCGCGTCGCGTTGGTCGTGCCGACGACGGCGGGGACGCCGAGTTCGCGGGAGACGATGGCGGCGTGGCTGGTCATCCCGCCTTCGTCGGTGACGATTCCCGAGGCGCGTTTCATCGCGGGCACCATGTCGGGCGTCGTCATCTCGGTGACGATCACGTCGCCTTCGCCGACCTTGTCGAGTTCGTCGAGTTTGGTCACGATCCGGGCCGCTCCACTCGCCTTGCCCGGACTCGAGCCCAGGCCGTCGACGAGCACGTCCGTCGTCTCGCGCTGGGCGCGTTCGACCGTCTGGACCCGGCCGCCGCCGCTCCCGCCGTCGGTCGCGTTCGCCCGCTGGTCCTCCCCTCTCGCCGTGACGCCCACGAGGCGCTCGGTCGGCTCGTCGCCCTCGTCGGCTCCCGGTGCGATGGTCGTGATCGGGCGAGACTGGAGCATGAAGTCCTCCTCGCCCACCATCGCCCACTCGACGTCCTGGGGCGTCCCGTAGTGGGCCTCGACGCGTTCGCCGAGGTCGACGAGGCGCTCGAGGTCCGCATCCGAGAGGACGCGTTCGTCCTGTTTCTCCGCGGGAACCTCGCGCTCGCCGGTCTCGCCGGTCTCCTCGTCTTTGACGCACATCAGCTTCTTCGTCGCCACCGTCACGTCGACGGTCCGGTCCCCGCGGTCGACGACGTAGTTGTCCGGTGAGACTGCACCCGAGACGACCGCCTCACCGAGACCCCAGGCGGCTTCGACGATGGTCGTCGCCTCGCCCGTCGAGGGGTGGCTCGTGAACATGACGCCCGACTTCTCGGCGTCGACCATCCGCTGGACGACGACGGCGATGTTGACCACGTCGTGGTCGAAGCCCTGCTCGGTCCGGTAGTAGATCGCCCGCTGGGTGAACAGCGAGGCCCAGCACGCACGCACCCGCTCGAGGAGCGTCTCGCTCCTCACGTTCAGGAAGGTCTCCTGCTGCCCGGCGAAGGAGGCGTCGGGTAAGTCCTCTGCGGTCGCCGACGAGCGGACGGCGACGAACGCCTCCTCGCCGTGGCTCGCGTCGATCTCGTGGTAGGCCTCGAGGATCTCCTCCTCGAGATCCGCCGGAAACGGCGTCTCGAGGATGAGTTCCTGCGCGCGTCTCGCCGCCGTCGCCAGCGCCGCCGAGTCGTCGACGTCGACGTCGACGGCCGCGAACAGCTCTTCGTCGATCCCCGCGCGCTCGATGAAGTCGCGATACGTGGGGGCGGTCACGACGAAGCCGGGTGGTACGGGAAGCCCCGCGCCGGTGAGTTCACCCAGGGATGCACCTTTGCCGCCGACGCTCTCTACGTCGGTGGCATCGATCTCTGCCAGCCAGCGTACTGCCATCTGTACTGGAGTGGACCACCGTCCGGACAATGAATGTTGTGAAGAAATCTGACAAATCACTACTTCGATCCGAGTGAATGTTTCGTCATTCGGCCGATCGTCGGCCCACCCTCGCCGGGTTCTCGCGCTCGCTCGTCGGTCACCGGCCTGCCCGCTGGTATAGTAACATTTCGACGGGTAGGCGGGTCCAGTTCGAATTAGCGAGACGCCCTCGAGTGATCGAGCCCATCACCGCTCTTCCCGATCGGCCGAGAGAAACGGATGGACGTAAGTCGCCCAGATGAACAAGACGAAGATCGTCGCGATGAGACCAGCCACTACGCCGATGAACTCGGGTGCTTCGTGTACGAAGATACGGATGTAGACGAGCCCAAGTAGTATTACGACACTAGATGCGATCCAGTTCGTGATACGCCTGCGAGCAGCGAGGTTCGAACCGAAAAAGAGGATACCCCAGAGGATGCCAGCGACGAGACCCTGGGCTGAGGGGATTTCGACCCAAAATGCACCGAGGGTTAGCGAACCCCAAAACGCGATGAGGAGAAATCCAACGAAACCCGGAAGACGAAAGCGTTCAGCAACGATGTCGAGTCGACGGTTGTAGGTCATTCGTGAATCCATTATCTAATAACCAATGGGCATTATTGAAACTTTTGTGTTGGAAGCAAACGGATCGGTCAGACAGCGAGAAGCGGTCAGAGGTAGCTGGAAAGCCTCTCGCTTAGACCGAGGCGGGCACTGGGCCAACTGTACGTATATCGGAGATCAGATATATCTGTGGTGTGCCGATGGAGCCGTTCTCCACGGGTTACGGTTGGGATGCACTGCCCCCAGCTACACGCGCTAGTGTCCCAGAGACCAATGGTGTAGTCGACCTGTCCCGTAGGTTCTGCATCGTGCAGTCGGTCGGCAATATGATCGCTGAGATTGATTCCGCAAATGACTGCCTTGGCGGCACCGGCAAGCAATTTCCAGGGCGTGTGGGCCTCGAGTTCGCTGTGTGCCGTGAGCTCACCAGCACTATCGTCGGCACTCAGCTCGATAATGTGCTCATCACGAAGGTCTTGTATCGCTTCACAGATCGCGTTTTGGAGTACGCCCGCAGTCACATCCGTTGGGTCGTTGAAGAGGGTGTCATAGAACAGTTAGCATACCAAAGAGCAGGGTGAACGCTGAGGTGGAATGAGTTCAGCGACCCTGCAAGATGAGCCTTGGATAGACGAGTTCTTTAATCTCGTGGCAGTCGAGACGCTTCCGCTCTTCGAATACCTCAGCTTTGACTTTCTCAGTGAGTATGACGTGTTCGCCCCCGCTCATCGGGGGAGAACACGAGACCATCACCCGCCAGAACTGTTCAGAGGCTTTCTTCACTGCTTCTACAGGGGAATCTACGGGCCTCGTCCTGTCACCCGAGAACTCCAGAATACGGCCGTTTGGCTCAGCTGTGGGTTCGATCGATCGCCGTCGAGAGACGCGGCCGATCGCTTCCTCACCGATCTCGGACTCGTCGTTGACGACGTGTTCAGCCGCCTCGTCGAGCAGGCCGCCGCTCGTGGCCTGCTCGACTCTACCTTCCGTATCGATTCAACCGATCTCGAAGCTCTCGCGTGGAACGGTGACGCGTCGTGGAACTACGATCTAACGGCCGAAGAATACTACTACGGATTCGGCCTCACGATCGCTTCGGCAGGGTCAAATATTCCGACCGCAGCGGAGTTTACGCAGGCGAAACAGGCCTCGAAGGAGACGGCGATGCGCGTCACGTGTGACGCGCTCGCCATCAAATGTCCGATCTGGATGCTTGGGGACAGTGCTTACGACATTCTCGACTGGCACGACTTCCTGCTGGAAGCAGGAGTCGTGCCGATCGCCCCGTACAACGCACGAAACACCACTGATCCGCTCGATATCGAATACCGCATCGAAGACCGAATTAACGAATTTCCCGAGGATGTAACGCTCAAGCGTTTGATCCTTAATGAGACGTACAAGCGTCGAACGCAAGTTGAGCGGACGTTTGGAGCGTGTTTAGACTGCGGCCTCGGGACGCTGCGCGCCCGAGGCCGCGTCCATGCGCGGGTACAAGCGTATCTTGGACTGTGTCTCCGAGTGATCGTCGCCATCACGAACTACGAACAAGGTGAAAATCCGGGCCGAACTAAGCTCGTGGCATGAGATGAATTGTATGACACCATCTAACAACTGCAACGATTCACACACTGATCGCCGCCCCATCTGGCGGCCGGGTGTGCACTGACTGGCAGTGGCTACTATCTCACACTTCGATGATGTCTTCCTCGTCTGCGTCGGGTACGACGAGCGTCCCCTCGAGCGTCGTCACCGCCGTCCCACCCACGGACACCCCGCCGGCGAGGCGGACGCGGACCTGGCCCGGCCGCTCGAGGAAGTGGCCCTGCTCGAGTCTGAACTCCTCGGGTGGGGTGTCGAACGCACCGTAGCGCTCGAGGTAGGCACAGACCGCGCCACTGGCGGTGCCGGTCACGGGGTCCTCGGGGACACCGGCACCGGGTGCGAAGAAGCGGCCGTGGAGCGTCGCGTCGGCGGCGAGCGTATCGAAGGTGAACAGGTAGAGGCCGGTCGCGTCGACCTCCGCACAGAGCGCCTCGACGGCGGCGGCCGACGGCGTTGCATCGCCGAGTTCCGAGAGGTAGGTGATCGGGACCACCAGTGCGGGCAGCCCAGTCGAGGCGACCGCGAGCGGCAGGTCCTGGCCGACGCTCTCGAGTGCGCCCTGCTCGACGCCGAGGGCGTCTGCGAGCCTGCTGTAGGCGAGGTCGGCCGGCCGGACGCTCGGGGCGTCCTGGTCCATCCAGACGGTGCCGTCGTCGTCGACGCGGGTCTCGAGGACGCCGACGTCCGTCTCGAGCGTCAGCCGCTCGCCCTCGAGCGCGCCCGACTCGTGGAGGTGTGCCACCGCGGCGACCGTCGCGTGCCCACAGAGGGGTACCTCCTGGGTCGGCGTGAAGTAGCGAATCCGGTAGTCAGCGCGCGGACTGGCCGTCAGGAAGGCGGTCTCGCTCACCGCGAGTTCGGATGCGATGGCCTGTTGCTGGTCGCCTGTGAGTCCGTCGGCGTCACACACCACTCCCGCGGGGTTCCCGGCGAACGGCTCGTCCGTGAACGCGTCGACCGTCCGGACGCGAATCGTCTCCATACGACTTCGCTCGAGCGGGCGGGCTATCAAGCCACCGCCGTCGGCCGACGCGTGTCCCCGCTCAGACGACCAGGAACGCGATCGGATAGACGATCAGGACGAGACCGCAGACCGCCCCCATTCCGATCTGGGCCCTGGTCGCCCGGCCGTCGAACCGGCCCGTCGCCGCGGCGTAGACGGTGAACGCGCCGAACGGGACGAGCACGAGCGGGAGGAACCGACTGTACGGCGGGAACGCGCCCGCCAGCGACGAGAGCACCAGCCCCAGCACCGCGAACGCGACCGCGAAGACGAGGTAGAAGATCCCGGCCTCGAAGGCGGGATTCGGCTCGCGCTCGTCGATCGTCGGCGGTTCGTACCACCGGACCGTGACCGCCGCCTGCCCGGCCGCACCGGCGAGCGAGACGGCGGCGACGACGAGCGTGGGTGTGACCTCGAGCATCGCCGTCCGGTTGTGTCTCGAGCGTCAAACCGGTTCGCATCGGCGTCGGGAGGAGGGCGTATCGGTCGACCGGGAGCGTGCGCCAGCGGGGACCGAGAATCTAGTCGTCGGAACTCGAGGCGGCCGGGTCGGCTCCGTCGTTCGCGGGGTGGGCGTCGTGGTGGGTGCCGACCGGCGGGAGGTTGACCTCGGCGGCGGCGGAGGTCTCGAGGTCGGTGTCGGCGACGAGGTGTTCGAGACTGTCGCCGTCTCTGGCGTCCTGGTCGATGCGCATCGAGCAGAAGTCGACGCCGCACATCGAGCAGAAGCGCGCCTCCTTGTAGTTGTCGCCGGGGAGCGTCTGGTCGTGGAACGAGCGGGCGCGTTCGGGGTCGAGCGCGAGGCGGAACTGCTCGGTCCAGTCGAAGGCGTAGCGCGCCTCCGAGAGGGCGTCGTCCCAGTCGCGCGCGCCGGGGAGACCGTTGGCCACGTCACCCGCGTGGGCGGCGATCCGGTAGGCAGCGAGTCCGTCGCGGACGTCCTGCTTTTCGGGCAGGCCGAGGTGCTCTTTGGGGGTGACGTAACAGAGCATGGCGGCACCCTCCTGGGCGGCGATGGCCGCGCCGATGGCGCTCGTGATGTGGTCGTAGCCGGGGGCGATGTCGGTGACGAGCGGGCCGAGGACGTAGAATGGCGCGCCGTCACAGACCTCCCGCTGGCGTTCGACGTTCTCGGCGATGCGGTCCATCGGGACGTGGCCGGGACCTTCGACCATCACCTGCGCGCCGCGCTCGGTGGCGATGCGGGTGAGTTCGCCCAGCGTGTCGAGTTCGGCGTACTGTGCCTCGTCGCAGGCGTCGGCGAGACAGCCTGGCCGCAGACTGTCGCCGAGGCTGAAGGTCACGTCGTGTTCGACGAAGACCTCACAGATCTCGTCGTAGACCTGAAAGAGCGGGTTCTGCTCGCCGTGGGTCTCCATCCACTTCGCGACGATCGACCCGCCCCGGGAGACGATGCCCGTCTTTCGCCCCTCCGTCAGCGGCAGGTGCTCGGCGAGGATGCCCGCGTGGATCGTCATGTAGTCGACGCCCTGCTCGGCCTGTTTCTCGATCACCTCGAGTAACAACTCGGGCGTCAACTCGTCCGGGCCGCCCGCGCGCTTGACCGCCTCGTAGATGGGGACGGTCCCGACGGGGATCGGTGAGTGTTCGACGTTCGCCTCGCGGATCCGGTCGAGGTCGCCACCGGTACCTAAGTCCATCACCGTGTCCGCGCCGTGGTGGACCGCCGTGTGGAGTTTCTCGAGTTCCTCCTCGAGGTCGCTCGTCGTCTCCGAGTTGCCGATGTTGGCGTTGACCTTCGTCGAGAACGCCTCGCCGATGATCATCGGGTCGAGCGAGTCGTGGTGGACGTTCGCCGGAATAACGGCGGTTCCGGCCGCGACGTGCTCGCGGACGAACTCGGGCTCACACCGTTCTCGCTGTGCGACGCGTTCCATCTCGGGTGTGATCGTCCCGTCTCGAGCGGCCTGTCGTTGCGTCGTCATCGTATAACTAGAGAATACAACTCAGTTATAACTCCACCGGATGTGCGCCCATCGAAACTTCACTCACCTGATGTATTATTACGATGGTGGCGAATTTGTGGTTATGGGGAATACCCATTGGTGGAAGATAGACATGTGTGTGATGAATTGTGAGAAACGGTGCCCGGTCGGTCAGGGGAGTGGTGTCTGATGACGTCACTCGAGGATCTCGACGGCGTCGGCCCGTCGCGGGCGACGCTGCTCCGGCGGTCGGGATTCGAGACGATCGACGATATCGGCCGCGCCTCGCGAACCGAGCTGACTGCCATCTCCGGTATCGGTGACGCGACGGCGCGTTCGATGATCGAATCGGCGGCCGAACTGATCTCTGAGACGCGTGAACTCTCCTACGAGGAGTCGAAGACGCGCGAGCGCCTGACCCGTCAGCGCTCGAGCGACGGCGACGCGGTCGTCGTCGAACGCGACCGGCTCGAGGAGGAGGAGATCGCTCGGCGCGAGGAGGAGGAGACCGCCCGACGCGAGGCAGAGGCGACGCGTCGCGAGACGGCGACATCGAGACGCTGTCGGCCCTCGTCGTCGGCCGCACTCGAGTCGGCCATCGACGAGGCGCGTGAACGCGCACGCCCGGTCTCGAGTGAGGCGGCTGGTGTCCGCGGGGCGTTGCTCCAGCGGGTTCTCGAAGCCGAGATCGACGAGGACGGCCGCGTCGGCTCGACGCCGCTCACCGGACACGATGTCGACGTGGACGTGACGGTCACGTTCAGGCCGAGCGAGTCGTTCGGTCCCTGGCTCAGGCGTGCCCTCGAGGAGGGGACACTCCCCGATGGCGTCGACGAGCGCGACCTCGAGCTCGTGAACCAACTCGAACCACACCTCCTCGAGTGGATCGACGCCGATCCGGAACACGCCGCACAGTTCGTCCTCGATCCGGCGTCGGCGCTCGCCGAGATCGCTCCCGAGAAGACGCGTCGGCTCCGTGCGATCCTGGCTGACGAGCAGGTCAGCGCTCAGCCGCCGGTCTCGATGCGTTCGCTGTCTGTTGCCGTCGAGGAGGGGCACCGATGACCTCGACGCACGGCTACGACGTGGTCGTCCAGATCGACGAACGCGAGTTCAACGACCAGGTCGCCCTCCAGTTCGCCACCGGCGGAGACGAGTTCGGGATGCCGCTACAGATCCGCGATACGGAAGCGATTTTCGCCCTCGAGATCGAGTTCAACTTCCTCTTCGACACGCCGTTCGTCGACTTCAGCGACGATCCGGCGACGACGCCCCTGCTCAGTAAGTACGACTGGGGCCAGCACGGCGTGGCCGGACTCGAGCCGGCGACCGACCGGACGGTGACGTTCTGTCTGCCGTTCAGTTCCTCGCTGATCGAGATCTCCGGACAGGTCGACGCACCGGACCTCGACGGCTGCTTTCTCATCCAGCAGGAGTTCGAGATCCGCGACGCCCCGGGGCAGGACGAGGCGCGCGAGGTCGTCCTCCCGATCGACGAGGACGTCGACGAGGTCGCCGTCGGCTTCACCGCCGAGTCAGCGGCCACCATCGACGCCGGTGACGGACTCCTCGGTGACGCAGATTCGATCAGCCAGGCGATGGCGATCACCGTCCGGGACGAACTCGAGGAGATCAGCGAGGAGATTCCGCTGACGCCACAGCCCCTCGAGTTGCAGCCGGTCGTCTCCGACCCCGACCACGAGTACGACGTCGCGACGCCGGTCGACCTCGACGCCCGTCTCATCAGGACCGACTCGAGCAACTGTCTGGCGTTCCTCATGGCGACCCATCCGGAGACGACCGGCAACCCGGACGCCTTCCAGACGAGCCAGACGACGGCGGCGAACCCCATCGTCGTCATGGTCGACGAGGAGACGGTCATCTCGCGGCTGCTCTGTTCGGAACTCGCCGAGGCGCTCGACGTCGATCCGGACGTGCTGGACTCGCCGTGTCGCTTCACCGGCTCTGCGCCGATTCCGGTCGACGACGTCGACGAGGTGGACGATCTCTCGCTCGAGTCGCTCGAGGTCCGGTTCGTCGACGGCCACATCGAGGTCACGGGGACTGCCGAGGGCAGTGGCAGCTACAAAAAAATCCCCTTCGACGTCGAGGCGGACATCCTCCTCGAGATCACCCTCGAGTTCGAAGATGGCGAGATCGTCGTGAACATCGAGGAGGACATCGACGTCGACGTCAAGCTGTCGACCTGGGCGTCGATTGCCGGTGCCGTCATCGGGGCCATCACGGGCGGTATCGCGGGGGCGATCACCGCGTTCGTCGTCATCAAACTCGTCGACGTCATCGGTGACCGGATGGCGAGCGGCTTCGTCGACGACTTTGTCGGCTCCGAACTCGCCGACGTCGACTCGCTGTCGATCCCGCTCGGTCCGCTCGCGGAGGTGTTCACCGTCGAGTCGGTCGAGATCACCCCCGATAGCCTGCTCCTCGCCGGAAACGCCGCCTACGACGAGTCGCTCCCGCTCGCCGCCTCCGGGATGGTCGGGCTCGCGCCGGGAAACGGCGTCGACCTCGACACGGGCACGGTCGACTCACTCGCCACTCCCGTCCAGTCGGGAATCGATCTCAGTTGGCGCGCCTCGGGCGACGGCGTTCGCGCCCACAACGGGGCGACGATCGTCCCCCTCGGGTGGACGTCCTTCGCCAACCTGACGCCGATCGACCTCGAGCAACTCGACTACCAGGGCGACGGGACGACGTTCGTCTCGGCCTCGGCGATTCCAAGCACGCCCTTCTCACCCTGGTCGCCAGGCTGGACCACGTTCGCCGTCAGAACCGCCGACCAGCGCTACGCGAAGTGTCGGGTACGTCGGGTCGGTGCCGTCCTCGAGTTGACGTTCGTCACCTACGAGCGGCCACAGCCCGGCGTCGAGGTCGACACCGTCGTCGAGATCACCGACCGCGAGGAGATCGACAGTGGTGTCGAGACCTGGACCGAGTTCGAGTGTCGCTCCTCCTACGGTCTCGGCGGTGGCCGGTTCGGCGGCGGACTCGTCCCCATCGAACACTCGGCGACCTACACCGTCGAGACCGTCGCCAGACGGATCACCGCCTCGCTCGAGAAGTCCCTGCTCGCCTACCCGCTCGAGACGGTCGAGTGGCGTCTCGACGGCACCGTCATCGAGGGCGAGGGCGTCCTCGACGTAGACGGCTACCCGATCTCGTACGACGTCGACGGCACCGAGTGTGAACTGACGACCGAACTCGGCACGCCGCTCGAGGCGGACCTCTGTGGGGCGGTCGTCGACGACCGCGGTCTCGCCCTCGCCGGGTGTGAGTGGTTCGATCTCGCGGGTACGCAGAAGAGCGGCGGCAAGCCACCGGCGACGGGCACGTCGATTCCGGGCTGTCTGGCCGGTCTCGACATCCTCCGGGAAGACCTCCGGCCGCTCCACCCCGACTTCTGGGACGGGCCGTTCCCGAAGCCACCCGTGCCGATCCCCGGACGGTTCCCCGACGTCGGTCCCGTCACGACTCCGATCGAACGGACTCCCGACCTCGAGCGCTTCGTCGAATCGGTCGTCACCGACCGGTTCGACCTGCCCGCGGAGGGTCTCGACCGTGACACCGCCCGCTTCGACGCCGATCCCATCCGGTCGGCGCTCGTTCGCGGGATGGATCTCGAACCCGAGACACTCCAGCGCGAGCCACTGCGTCGCTGACGGTCTCGCTGGCCGCTTTCGGTCTCACTTATACCGGTCGCTCACGAGTGCACACTCGAGAGCATGTCCGACCTACCGGAGGACTTCGACTGTACGATCACCAACTGGGAGTACATCTACGGGCTGTGTCGCGACGTCGCCACCGAGGTTCGCCGTGACTCGTTCGAACCCGACGTCGTCGTCGCGCTGGCGCGCGGTGGCTGGTTCGCCGGCCGGTGTCTCTGTGACTTTCTCGGTCTCGACGACCTGACCAGCCTCAAGATGGAACACTACGTCGGCACCGCCCAGAAGTCGGGTGAGCCGACGATCCGCTACCCGATGCCCGAGGGCAGTGTGAGAGACAAAGACGTCCTGATCATCGACGACATCGCCGACACCGGCGGCTCGATCGAGCGCGCCCACGAGTACGTCACCGACCGTGGCGCGCGCCGGGTCAGAACCGCCACCTTACAGCTCCTCCAGACCAGCGCGTTCGAACCCGACTACGTCGGCGAACGGCTCGAGGAGTGGACCTGGGTCGTCTACCCGTGGAACTTCATCGAGGACATGGTCGACCTCATCTCGAGTGCGATGGCGCGGGCCGACCAGGAGTCGTTCACCGTCGACGAGATCTGCCACGCGCTCACCGCCTCCCACGACATCCGCCGCATCGAGATGGAGATCGCCCAGCCAGGGCGCGTGCTCGAGGTGCTGACCGAGATGGAACGCCGTGGGCTGCTCGAGGCGACGCGAGACGACGAGTGGCGGCTCACGACCGGTGACTGAGCGCCGCTCCGTCGAGTGCGACTGGTGTCGGTTCCGCCCGATGCGTGCCCGGTCCGGCTGATACTCCGTTAGATACTACAGGTGCCGTTTGGGAACGATACCGGACAGTCTTCACCGTGGACGGGGTACGTTCGCACATGGCATTCGGTTGGGTGGCTGCCCTCGCGGCCGACGGTGTTTCGCTCGATGTCCGTGTGACTCCTGGGATCGGGAGCGGGCCGGCGGTACTGAACGCCGTTTTGCTGAGCGCCCTCGTTGGACTCGTCGCTCGAGTGGATTCGGGGAGCCCCCTCGACCGGCTGACGGAAGCGGTCGACCGACTCACAGCGGGCGAGTACGACGTGGACGTGCCGACGGATCGAACCGGCGAGGTGGGCCAGTTGGCCGAAGCGGTCGAGGAGTTGGCGGACGAATTGCAACACCGCGAGCGGGAACGACACCGGAGCGAACAGTGGTTCGAGGCCGTCTTCGACGACCCGAATATGCTCGTCGCGCTGATCGACCCGGACGGGACGTTACGACACGTCAACGAGACGGCTTTCGAGTACGTCGACGCCGACCGTGAGACCGTACTCGGCGACCCGTTCCCGGAGACGCCGTGGTGGAAGGACACACCGACGGAGGCGCTCGAGCGGTGGATCGACCGCGCCATCACGGGCGAGTACGTCGGGTACGAGGCTCACCTCGACGTTCCAGACGCGGGTCGCTTCTGGGTGGAGGGAACGTTCCGACCGGTGGTAGACGAGACGGGAGCGGTCGTCTCGATCGTCGTCTCCGCTCGAGACGTCACCGAACGCAGACGACGCGAACGCGAACTCCGCGAGACGAAACGGCGACTCGCGCTCGCACTCGAGGGATCGAATACGGGTGTCTGGGAGTGGGACCTGGCGTCCGACGAGGTCACCTGGAGCGAGTCGCTCGAGCGGCTGCTCGGACTCGAACCGGGCGCGTTCGAGGGGACGATCCAGGCGGTCGAACGGTACGTCCATCCGGACGACTGGCCACGCGTCGAGTCGGCGGTCGAACGGACCGTTGCGCACAGCGAGCCGTACAAGACGGAGTTCAGCCTCCGACACGCGGATGGAGGCTGGATCTGGGTCGAAGCCCGCGGCCGGCTGATCGCAGACGAGGGGGGCGACCGACGTATGATCGGCATTCTGAGCGACGTCACCGAACGAAAAATGCGTGAGCGAGAGGCCCGCGAACGCGAGCGGCAACTCCAGCGGTACAAAGCTTACACCGACGACGTTCTCGACGCCATCGACGACGTGTTCTACGTGATCGACGCCGAGGGGTTCCTCCAGCGCTGGAACCGGAGTCTGGCCGACGTGACGGGGTACTCGGACGCGGAGATCGCCGAGATGCACGCACTCGAGTTCTTCGACGAAGCGGAACAGCCCCACATCGTCGCTGCCATCGAGGAGGTGCTCGAGACCGGTGACGCTCGCGTCGAGTCGGCGGTCCTGACGGCCGACGGCGAACAGATTCCCTACGAGTTCGTCGCCGTTGCACTCGAGGACCTCGATGGAGAGACGGTGCTGACCGGTATCGGACGCGACATCAGTGAGCGCGTCGAGAAAGCACGCCAGCTCTCGCGGCTGATCAGCAACATCCCGGGGCTGGTCTATCGCGTCGACAACGCCCCCGGGTGGCCCACCACGTTCGTCAGCGAGGGTGTCGCCGATATCACGGGGTACGACTCGGCCGCGCTGGAGCGTGGAGAGGTGTCGTGGCACGATATCTACGCGGCGGACGTCGACTGGGACTGGATCTGGGAGACGGTACAGACTGCTCTCGAGCGACGCGAGCCGTTCCAGCTGATCTATCCGATCCAGACCGCCGACGGCGAGCGGCGCTGGGTCAGCGAACAGGGCCGAGGCGTCTACGCTGCGGACGGCTCGGTCGAGACCATCGAAGGCGTCATCATCGACGTCACCGACCAGCGCGAGTACGAGCAAGAACTCGAGGAGACTCGTCGCCTGCTCGAGCGGACGATTACGCGTCTCGAGGCCTCCAACGAGCGCCTCGAGGACTTCGCCTACGCTGCCTCTCACGACCTCCAGGAGCCGTTACGGATGGTCTCGAGTTTCCTCCGGCTCATCGAGGACCGGGAGGATGGGCTCTCCGAGGAGAGTCGGGAGTTTCTCGCGTTCGCCGTCGACGGTGCCGAACGGATGCGCGAGATGATCGAGAGCCTGCTCGCGTACTCGCGCATCGAGACGCGAGGAGAGCCGCTCGAGCCGGTCGATCTCGACGCCGTCTTCGCGGACGTCTGTGACGACCTCCACTTTCAACTCGAGGAGAGCGAGGCGCACCTCACGGCCGACTCGCTCCCAGTGGTCGAAGGTGACGGGAACCAGCTTCGACAGTTGTTCCAGAACCTGTTGAGCAACGCGGTCAAGTATTCCGGCGAGGTGCCACCACAGATCGAGGTCGAGACCGAACGCGTTGGAGACGAGTGGCTGATTACGGTTTCAGACGACGGCATCGGGATCGATTCCGGCAGTCAGGACCGGATCTTCGACGTCTTCGAACGGCTCCACACCCGTGAGGAGTTCGAGGGGACGGGCATCGGCCTGGCGCTGTGTGAACGCATCGTCGAGCGCCACGGCGGTGAGATCGAGGTCGACTCCGAACCCGGGCAGGGGACGACGTTCTCGTTTACGCTCCCTGCGGCCGCCGACTCCTAACGGTGTCGCTCGAGCCGGGACGGCCAGGTTGGGCGATGGCCGGGACGAACTCGGCGGGCACCGCGGTGTCGTGGCTCGTGGTGTCCGTCTCAGTCGTCGGTCGGTGGGACGCCGCTCGAGTCCTCTCGCTCGTCGACGAGCGACCCCTTCCAGGTACCACGGGTGAAGTAGGCGATGGCGGCGGTCGCGCCGACGATGTCGCCGACGACGACACCGAGCCAGATGCCGGTGGTGCCCCAGCCCTCGACGAACACCAGGACGTAGGTGACCGGCACGCGCGCCAGCCAGAGGGTGACGACGGAGAACGCGAGCGCCGTCTTCGTGTTCCCCGCGCCGCGGAACGCGCCGAGGATGACCTGTAAGACGCCCATGAAGACGAACATCACCGCGGCGAAACGCAGGTAGGTCGTCCCGTAGGCGATGGTCGCGGCCGCACCCTCGGTGTCCGCCATCATGAAGACGCCGACGATCGGTTCGGCGAAGACGTAGGCGACGAGCGCGCCCGCGAACATGATCGCACCGATCACTCCGGAGGCGATCCAGGTCGCCCGCTCGGCGCGCTCTGGCTTCCCGGCACCCAAATTCTTCCCGACGATCGTATCGGTCGCCTGGCCCATCCCCATCGCGGGGAGAAACGCCAGCGAGATCAGACGGTTACCCAGGCCGTAGGCGGCGACGACGGCGGGCGGGAAGGTCGCGATCATCGCCGTCAGCGTAACCATCGCGAGCGAACTCATCGACTGCTCGAGCGCCGTCGGTACGCCCAGACGGGTGATCTTCGAGACGTACTCGAGGCGCGGCCTGAGGTGGGCGCGTTCGATCGTCGGGCCGACGTCGGTGTAAAAGAGGATGTAGAAGCCGATCGCAGTGGCGAGACCTCTCGAGACGACGGTCGCGACCGCCGCTCCCTGAATCTCCATGCGCGGGAAGGGACCGACGCCGAAGATGAGCAGCGGGTCGAGCGCGAGGTTGACGAGGACGCTGATGAACATCACGCGCATCGGCGCGCGGGTGTTGCCGTAGCCGCGCATCAGCGAGACGAAGACGAAGAAGCCGAACAGGAAGGGCATCCCGAGGAAGAAGACGCGCATGTAGGCGGCCGCCTGGGGGATGATCTCGGCCTGCGTCTCGGCGTCTGCGGGGAGCATCGAGAGCATCGGGTCGGTCACGACGTAGCCGAGCACCCCGAGACAGATCGCGACGATGGAGATGAACGTGACCGTCTGGCCAGCGATCAGGCCGTCGTCGCCGGTTCGTGCGCCCGTGTGCTGGGCGATGAGAATCGCCCCCGCGGCGGTGAAGCCACCACCCAGCGAGATCAACAGGAAGATCAGCGGAAACGCCAGGCTGATCGCCCCGACGGCGGTCTCGGAGAGCATCCCGAGCCAGAAGGTGTCGCCGACGTTGTAGGCGACCTGCAGCAGTTGAATCACGACGAGCGGCCAGGCGAGGCGAAACATCGGCCGGACGAGCGTCCCCTCGGTGAGATCGCTCGTTCGGTCACGCTCACCGCCGCTCGTCTCACCCCCCGAAACCATTACGAATCGAAATACACTCCGGCTACTTTAACTCTCGTGGGAAGTGATACCACGGATCCTGGATGGCCCCTGACACGCTGTTGTGACCCGCCACGTCGCCACGCCGCCACGCTGCCACGCCGCCACGCCGCTTCGTCTCTACACGCCGCTCCGCCTCGCCACTCGAGAGCGCTCCTCTCCAACTCCCGACCGGCCGCCGACCCGTACGGTTTAGCCGCCGCCTCCCGTATCCTCGCCCCATGACCATCGGCGTCATCGGCGGCAGCGGCATCTACGAGGCACTCACACTCGAGCACGTCCGGACGGAGACCGTCTCGACCCCCTACGGCGAGCCGAGCGCCCCGCTCACGGTGGGTGAGTGCCACGGCCACGAGGTCGTCTTCCTCCCACGCCACGGCGAGGCCCACAGCCACACCCCGACCGACGCCCAGTACCGGGCGAACCTCTACGCGCTGAAGGCCGCAGGCGTCGACCGCGTCATCTCGACGAACGCCGTCGGCAGCCTCCGCGAGGACCTCCCGCCGCGGACGCTCGTCGTCCCCGACCAGATTTTCGACCGGACGAAACACCGGACGCCCACCTTCTTCGGCGACGGGGTGGTCGTCCACATGGGCTTCGCTGACCCCTACTGTCCCGCCTTATCCGCCCACCTCGCTGCCAGTGCCCGCGACGCACTCGAGACCGACCCAGACGCGTCACCGGCCGTCGTCGAAGGCGGCACCTACGTCTGCATCGAAGGCCCGCAGTTCTCGACGCGGGCCGAGAGCGAGTTCTACCGCGCCCAGGGCTGGGACGTCGTCGGCATGACCGCCATCCCCGAGGCGAAACTCGCCCGCGAGGCCGAGTTGAGTTACGCCACCGTTGCGGGCGTCACCGACTACGACGTCTGGAAAGACGACCGCGAGGTCACACTCGAGGAGGTCCTCGAGAACGCCGCCGAAAACCGCGCGTCGATCACCGCCGTCGTCGACCGTGCCATCGAGACGATGCCCGACGACTTCGAGAGCGACGCCTGGCACGCACTCGAGGGGACGATCAACACCCCCGCCGAGGCGATTCCCGAGGAGACACGCGAGCGCGTCGACCTCCTGGCGGGGCACTACCTCGACGACTAACGCACCGACGACCGGCGGCGTCTGCCGGCCTGCATCACGCTCGGCCGACGGCCAGTTAGGCACGCTCGCGCTCGAGCGCTCGCGTTCGCTCGTGTGGGTCCACAGACTCCTCGAGACGCTCGTCGCCGACACAGGCTGGACAGTACTCGTTGACGCCCCACTCGGGCACGGCGATGGTCGTCCCGAAGAGGATGCGCCGCGTGGTGTAGCGCCTGCGCTCGCCGTCTCGGGCCCGGCGACCACACTCGTCACACCGACACCGCGGATCGGTAATCGCCTCGACGTCGACCTCGCGTCGGGTGCCAACCGTGTAGACCGGGTGGCTCGCAGCCCTCGCGGCCTGCCAGCCGACGAGGAACACGACCCCAGCGAGGGCGAGACCCACCAGCGGATAGCCGAGCCAGGCCGGAAAGAACAGCGAGGAGAGCAGGATCCAGCCCCACAGCGCCACGAAGGCGGCGCGCTCCGTGAGCCGTCTCAGCCGCCGGTCGAGGCTGTCCGGGCGCGTCATCGCTACGTGCTAGTCGAGAGCGGTACAAAAGCTGTTGTGATCGCTACGGCCGCGCTCGAGTGCGACTCAGTCGGCGACCGCCTCTTCGGGCGTCGCCTCCACCGTGACCCGCTGGATCCAGAGGTCGCCGAACAGTTCGTCCTGTTCTAAGAAGACGCGGCCGCGGTGGGCCAGGAACAGGAGTGCGAGGTAGGTCATCACCCGTGAGCCACCGACGTGGTCGATTTCGGCGTAGAGGACTTCCTCGCGGCCCTTCTCGTAGTGCTCGCCGAGGGCGTCCTCGACGTCGTCGATCACCGACTCGATGTCTTCGGCGTGGGCAGTGTGGGTGACGTCGTCTGCGGTCGGCTCGTCGTCGACGCGGAAGTCGTCCGCGGAGTGGTAGCTCAACTCCTGCATCCCGCGGTCCCATCCGCGTGGGGAGTCGCTCGTATCGTAGGTGCGCGACTCTTTCCACCAGGTGCCCCGCTCTGCCTCGCGTAGGTCGCGCACCAGTTCGTCGAGCGTCTCGGGCTTGCCGCGGGCGTGTTTGCGCTCGAGCCGGCGCTCCATCTCGGCCTCGAGTCCGGCGATGGGGTCGAAGCCGGGGTCGAACGCCGCGTCGTCGTCGGCGAAGGGCGCTTCCCACGGCGGGAGTTCCTCCTCGTCGGGCTCGTCGATGGCGAACAGTTCGTCGCTCTTCATCCGTAAGAGAACGCTCGCGTAGAAGAGCGCCCGCCCCGAGGTCCGCAGGTCGGTCTCGTCGAGCGCGGCGAGGAACTTGTCGGTGACGGCGACGATGTCGATGTCCCAGGGGTCGATCTCGCCGTTTTTCGCCAGCTGGACCAGCAGTTCGACGGGTTCGACCGACTCGTCGTCCTCGAGCGAGTCCGCGTCCGCCTCGGTCTCCCCGCTCAGCTCCGACTCGGTGAAGGAGAATTCGGCCGCCTCCGACTCGCCGGGGCGCTCGCGCTCGTCGTGGCCGACGATCTGGAGCGGGATGTCGTCCTCGTCGCCCGCTCGCTCCTCAGTCATCGGCGGGCACCTCCGTCTCGCCGCTGAGGTCGATGCCGGTCACCGCGCTCACGTTGTCCTGTTGCATGGTGACGCCGATGGCGCGCTCTGAGCGGTCTAACATCGCCGAGCGGTGCGAGACGACGACGAACTGGGCGCGTCCGGCGAGTTCGTCGACCATCTGGCCGACGCGCTCTGCGTTGACCGCGTCGAGGAAGGCGTCGACCTCGTCGAGCGCGTAGAACGGCGCGGGGTTGTGCCGCTGGATCGCGAAGACGAACGCGAGCGCGGTCAGCGACTTCTCCCCGCCCGACATCGCATCGAGGCGCTGGATGGGTTTATCGCCCGGCTGGGCTTTCATCGTCAGCCCACCCTCGAACGGGTCCTCCTCGTCCTCTAAGTGGAGTGTGCCGGTCCCCTCGGAGAGCTTCTCGAAGATCTCGGTGAAGTGCTCGGCGATGGCGTTGTACGAGTCCATGAACGTCTTCTTCTTCTGGGTCTCGTACTGGTCGATCCGCTCGCGGATGCCGTCTGCCTCCTCGACGAGCGTCTCCCGCCCCTCTTCGAGCGTCTCGAGCTCCTCGCGGACCTCGTCGTACTCGTCGATCGCGAGCATGTTCACTGGCTCCATCGCCGCCATGTCAGCCTCGAGTACCTCGATCATCTCGAGGACGGTCTCGTGGTCGGGGACGTCCTCGGGGTCGTACTCGCCGACGTCGATCTCGAGGGTTTCGATCTCGCGGGTCAGCTCGCGCACCCGCTCGCGGTTGCCCTCGAGTTTGCTCTCGACGGTGTTGACCCGCTCTTGCTGGGCGTCGCGTTTCGTCCGCGCGTCCGAAAGCTCGTCTTTGAGCGTCGTCCGCTCGTCTTTGAGCTCGGTCAGCTCTCCCTCGAGTTCCTCGACGGCGGCGTGTTTCTCGGCGAGTTCCTCGTGTTTCGCCTCGATTTCGTCCTCGCAGTCGGCGATGCGCGCTTCGTACTCTGCCTTGCTGTTCTGGGCGGTCTCGATCTCGTCGTGGAGGGTCTCGACGGCCTCCTCTGCGTACTGCTTCTCGAGACCGAGTTCGTTGAGCCTCGCGTCGAGCGTGTCGATGCGCTCCTGGCGCTCGGTGATCTCGGCGTCGATCTCCTCGAGTCTGGCGCTCAGTTCGGGAATCTTCGAGTCGGCGAGCTCGGACTCGAGGTCGGCGATCTCGGCCTCGATGCCCTCGATCGCCTCGGCTTTCGCCTCGATTGCACTCGAGATCTCGCTCATGCGCTCGTCGACCGACTCGCGCTCGGCTTCGAGTTCCTCGAGTTCGTCCTCGAGCCCCTCGATCTCGTCCTCGAGCCGCTCGCGGCGCTCGTCGAGACGCTCGAGTGCGGTCTCGATCGAGCGGACCTCGTCACCGGCGTCGCTCTGGCGGTCGCGGGCGTCGTCGAGGCGGTCGTCGACGCTGCGCTGCTGGTCGCGCACGTCGTCGCGTTCGTCCTGCAGGCGCGTGATCTCGGTCGCGACGCGCTCGAGCTGGCCCTCGCCGCTGGCGGTGAACGAGAAGCGAGAGCCCTTCCGGGAGCCGCCGGTCATCGCCCCGCTCTTCTCGACGAGGTCGCCGTCGAGGGTGACCATGCGGAAGTCGCCTGTGTAGGCGCGGGCGGTCTCGAGGTCCTCGACGACCAGGGTGTCTCCCAGGACGTACGAGAAGATGCCCTCGTACTGGGCGTCGAAGTCGACGAGATCGTAGGCGAAGCCCACGACGCCGGGGTCGTTCGGCGCGTTCGGCAGCGACCGCGAGCGCATCTTCGTGATCGGGAGGAACGTCGCCCGGCCGGCGTTTCGCGACTTGAGGTACTCGATACACTGCTGGCCGATCACGTCGTCGTCGACGACGACGTTCGCGAGGCGGTTGCCCGCAGCGGTCTCGCAGGCGACGGCGTACTCCCCGGAGACGCTCCCTAGCTGGGCGACCGCGCCGTGGACGCCGCCGATGCCCGAGTTCAGAATCGTCGTCACCGCGCGGCCGAACGAGGAGTCACCGCTCTCGCTGGCGTTCGCCTCGAGTTCGGCGTACTCGGCCTGTTTCGCCTGCAGTTTCGAGTCGAGATCGTCGAGGTCGTCTTGCAGGCGGCGCTTCTCGTCTCGCAGGTCGTCGACGACCGCCTCGATGTTCTCGAAGTTCGCCTCCGCCTTCGACAGCTCGCGCGCTAAGTCGGTGCGTTCGGTCTCGAGTTCCGGAATCGCCTCGCGTTTCTCCTCGATCGCATCTGACGTCTCGGCGATGGCGTTCGAGCGCCGTCTGGCCTCGTCTAAGAGCCGATCCTGCTCGCGCTGGTGGTCGTTCTTCGCCGTCTTCGCTTCCTCGAGCGCCTCCTTCCGTTCGGCGAGGTCGGCTTTCACCTCGTCGTACTCGGTGTCGACGTCGTCGATTTCGGCCTGGACCTCCTCACGGGCGCGCTCGCGCTCCGTAATCTCGGCGGTGATCGAGGCCTTCTCGAGCTTACACTCGCGCATCTCGGCGGTGAGTTCGTCGACCTGCTCCTGTTTGCGATCGATCTGGACGAAGGCGTCGCGGCGCTTGTTCTCGGCCGCTTCGATCTGTTCTTCGCTCGCCTCGATGCGGTCTTCGAGCCGCGAGATCTCGCCTTTGACGCTCTCGATCTCGCGTTTGATCTCGAGCTGTTCGTCCTCGCCTTTGCGTTCGATCTCGGCGTTGAGGTCCTCGAGGTCCTCCTGGAGGCGGACGACGGTGCCGCGGCGTTCGTCGAGCACCCGTCGGCGTTCCTCGAGCGTCTCCTCGAGTCCGTCGACGCGGCCTTCGGCGCGCTCGAGGTCGGCGCGTTTCTCCTCGAGTTCGCTCGCCTTGCGGTAGCCTTCGTACTCGTCTTTTTCGCGGCGAAGCCGTCGGTAGCGCATCGCACTCCGGCGCTCGTCTGCGAGCTGGTCGATGCGGGTGCGTTTCTCTCCGATCCGGAGTTCGGCCTCGTCGATGCGTTCGGAGACGATCTCGAGTTCGCCGAAGGCGTCTTCTTTCTTCGCGTCGAACTCGGCGACGCCCGCGATCTCGTCGATGATCCCTCGCCGGAGGTAGGGCGTCATGTTGATGATCTCGGTGACGTCACCCTGCATGACGACGTTGTAGCCTTCGGGGGTGACCCCGGCCTGGGCGAGCAGGTCCTGGATGTCAGAGAGGTTGACCGCGCGCTCGTTCAGATAGTAGTAAGAGTAGTAGTTGTCCTCGGTCTGTTTGACCCGCCGCCGGATCGAAATCTCCTCGCAGTCGCCCACGTCGTCGCTGCCCGCGGCGCTCGTGACCTGTGAGCGCTCGAGCGTGCCGTCCGAGTTGTCGAGGACGACCTCGACGATGGCCTCACGCGGTCCGGCCGTCTCCGCGCCGCCGTCGTGGCCGGGGTTGTAGATGAGGTCGGTGAGTTTCTCGGCGCGGATCCCGCGCGTCCGGGTGAGTCCGAGCGCGAAGAGCACGGCGTCGATGATGTTCGACTTCCCGGAGCCGTTCGGGCCCGTAACCACGGTAAAATCCTCGTAGAACGGGATCTTCGTCTTTCGACCAAAACTCTTGAAGCCGTCCAGGACGAGCGCCTTTATGTGCATCTTCTCCTCGGGTCCGGTGTGTTCGACCGTCGGTCCTTACGCGACGATGATGTCGTCGGTACGTGTCTCTTCCGTTTCGTCGACGGACTCGTCGTCCGTGTCGGCGTCGGCGGTCGCTTCGGCGACCTCGTCTGGCTCCGCCTCGTTCGCCTCGGCGTCCGCCCGCCGTGGCGGGACGCGCGTCGGTACCTCGGTGTCGAGTTCGGCCTCGAGCACGCGGATGCGCTCTTTCGATTCGACGAGTTCCTCGGTGAGTCCGCGAACCGTCGACTGCAACTCTGCGACCGACGCCTCGAGTTCCTCGACGCGGTTTTTCGACATACCACCTAGGGGTTCGTCTCGCCACTTAAACGTACGTCAGACACCCATCAACTCGTATACATTTGTGTACGTTCGCTGGCTCCTCGTTTCACTGGATGCCGGTGGTCACGACGCGTGTCGGCCGACATCCCTCCCCGTTCTCCCGCACGTTCCACATCGGCTGAGCCGCTCGGCACCCTCTCAATAGATATCTGGATACCACAGATATCTACTGTAGATAATATGCATAAGTTATTAGTACGTATCTACTCGTCGGTTAGGTATGGTCCTCACACCAACCCGCCGCGCGGTGCTCGCGAGCGGAAGTGTCGCGCTCGCGCTCGGTCTCGCTGGCTGTACTAGTTCTCTGCCGGGACAGTCGGGCGGCGATTCGACGGCCGAGTGGCCCTCGTTTCGTCACGACGCTTCGAACACCGGTTCGAACCCCGATTCACCGGGACCGGGACCGGACCTCGAAATCGACTGGAGCGTCGACGTCGAACCAGCCGCGTTCGAGTCTCTCGACATCGAACTCCCACCACACGACATTTCGTCGCCCCTCGTCCTCGGCGACCGCGTCTTCGTCGCGTTCGACTTCCGCGGGACGCTCGAAACGGGGTCGAGAACCCGCCTCGTCGCCCTCGATCGCGACGGGGGTGGGCGCGAGTGGGTCGAGGAGTTTCCGTTCGAACCGGACTCGGGGGAGACGCCGCCACCGGCGCTCACGCTCGAGTCGGACGGCGAGACGCTCTTTCTCGCCACCAAGGAGGCTGCCGGCTGGTCGCTCCGTGGTCTCGACCCGGCGACGGGCGAGGAACACTGGCGTGAATCGCTCGAGGAGCCGCTTCACTCCTCGGTGACGGCGTTCGACGGCTCGCTGTACGCTGGTGGGTCCGCGCTCACGGTCTTCGACGCGAGCGACGGCAGCCTCGAGTTCCGTGACGAGTGGGACGGACCGGACGGCGACGACCACCGTCGGTGGTGGTTTTCGAACCGGCCGACGGTCACCGACGAGGCGGTGTACGTCGGCGTCGGTGACCGCCTTCGCGCGCTCGACCGAGACGACGGCTCGCTGCGCTGGGAGGGGACTTCGCCGTTCGATTCGTCGACGAGTGAGGGAGGGACGTGGGTTTCGTCTCCGGTCGTCGTCGACGAGGTCGTCTACGCGGCGACCGGTGGCCTCGATTCGCTCGACCTCGGCGGACTCGTCGCGTACTCGGCCGCAGACGGCGAGCGTCTCTGGAAGACGCAGCCAGCACGAGCCTCGCTCGAGGAGGGGGAATCTTCCGAGGACGAACAGTTCGCGGGGCTGTACGGACTGCCGGTCGTCGTCGATGATACGGTCTGTGCGTACGGACGAGAGTACGGTGAGTGGGGACTGTTCGGTCTCGACGCCGTCGACGGCTCGATCCGCTGGTACCAGGACGAGGTCGGCTCGACCGGACTCGCCGCTGGCTCGGACGGGACGGTGTACGTCCACGCGGCGGGTGGAGTCGCCGCCGTCGACCCGAGCGACGGCGACGTACTCGCCACTGCCGCGCTCGACGGCTCACCGCTCCCGTACGTTCAGTACCCGGCGGTCGTCGACGACCGCCTGTACGTGGCCACGAGCGAGGGCGTCGGTGCGTTCGCCCGTTCGGACGGCTCCTGACGCTCGCCCCAGGTCCGGTATCCTTTACCTCACGCGCGCCGAAGCGCCTCGCAATGACCGCACAAACCGTCCAGCGGGGCGACCTCGTCACCGTCATCGGTCTCGAGGTACACGTTCAGCTGGAGACGGAGACGAAGATCTTCTGTGGCTGTCCGACCGCCCAGACCGACGAGCCGAACACGAACGTCTGTCCGGTCTGTCTCGGCCTGCCGGGGGCGCTCCCGGTGCTCAACGAGACCGCCGTCGAGGCCGCGGTCAAGATCGGCAAGGCCATCGACGCCTCGATCCCCGAGGAGACGCGCTTTCACCGCAAGAACTACTACTACCCCGACTTGCCCAAGAATTTCCAGATCACCCAGTACGACGAGCCGATCTGTCAGGATGGCGAACTCGAGATCGCCGTCGAGGGTGAGCGCCGGACCATCACCATCGAGCGCGCGCACTTAGAGGAAGACCCCGGCAGCCTCCAGCACGTCGGCGGTGGAGGCGGCATCGACACGGCCGAGTACACCCTCGTCAACTACAACCGCGCGGGCGTCCCCCTGATGGAGATCGTCACCGCACCTGACTTCCGCACCGCCGCCGAGGCCCGGGCCTTCCTCGCCGAACTCGAGGAGGTCCTCGAGTATCTCGGCGTCTTCGACGCGGGCCGAGACGGCAGCCTCCGCGTCGACGCCAACCTCTCGATCGTCGACGGTGAGGAGGTCGACGACGAGGGCCGGATCGGCACCGAGGCGCTCGAAGCGGCCAACCGGACCGAGGTGAAGAACATCTCGAGTCACAAGGGCGCAGAGAAGGCGCTGGCCTACGAGGAGACCCGCCAGCGAAACGCCATCCAGCGCGGCCGGGTGGTCGAACAGGAGACGCGCCACTGGGACGAATCGCGCGGCATCACCGTCTCGATGCGCTCGAAAGAGGCCGAGAAGGACTACCGCTACTTCCGCGAGGCGGACCTCCCGCCGCTGCGGGTCTCTCACTGGAAAGACGAGATTCCCATCCCCGAACTCCCGACGGCACGCCGCGAGCGCTTTCGCGAGGAGTACGCTCTCGGCGAGGAGGCGGCCTCGAAACTCACCTCGACGAAGCAGGTCGCCGACTTCTACGAGGACGTCGCCCGCGAGTTCGACCCCGACCTCGCGGCGACCTGGGTCGCCGACGAACTGCTCGGCGAACTCAACTACCGTGACCTCGAGATCACGGACGTTGCGGGCCGTCTCGACGCCGTCCACCGGCTGATCGAACTCGTCGACGGCGACGAGATCACGGCGAAGAACGCCAGAGAGGTCGTCCTCCGCGGGATGTTAGACGACGGCGACGACCCCGACGAGATCGTCGAGCGCGAGGGACTCGGCAAGACCGGCGCGGACGAAGTCGAGCAGGCGGTCCTCGAGGCCATCGAGGAGAATCCCGAGGCGGTCGCCGACCACGAGGCGGGCGAGGCCGGCGCGATCAACTTCTTGGTCGGCCAGGTCATGGCCAAGACCGGCGGCAGTGCCGACCCGGGTGACGTGAACGGACTGTTGCGCGAGGAACTCGAGTGACACCACTCGAGTGACCCTGCGCTGGCCGACCGGCCACGGCATTCACGGCCGCCGGTCACTTTCACCTCGCTCGGCGAGCGTTTTTCTCCCCGCCAGTCGTGTCCGGAACATGACTCGAACCGACGATCTCGAGTACGAACTCGCCGCCGACTACCGCTCGTACCACGTCGACGGCTCCCACTACGACATCGGCGTCAGGACGGCCGGACACAGCACGACGGCGATCACGCCCGAGGCAGGAATCGACCTCACCCCGGGCGCTCGAGCGGTCGCCGAGGAGTCGCGGGAGGCGGTTGCAGGAGTATTTCCCGAGCTGCTCGAGGAGTTCCGTGGCTACGCCGAGGCGCTCGACCTGCCGGAGGCGGACCTGTACTGGCACTTCGCGCCGGGTGTCGAGGGGGCGTGCAGTGCAGTCGCGCTCGAGACCGACGACGGTCTCCTCGTCGGGCGCAACTACGACTTCTTCTACGACGTGACGCGCAGACACCTCGTCTACACCACGCCCGAGGTCGGCTACGCCCACGTTGGGACGCACGAGGGGCTGGTCGGCGGGCGTTTCGACGGCCTGAACGAACGGGGGCTGTTCGTGGCGTTCACCGCTGCCGGGGAACCCGACGACTCGGTCGCCGGGATGGCGTTTCACCTCGCGGTTCGCTACCTCCTCGAGCGCTGTGACTCCGCGCGCGACGCCCTCGAGACGCTGCGCTCGCTCCCGCTCCGTGAGCCGAAGGGCTATCTCCTGGTCGACGGTGACGACGCGTTCGTCGTGGAGGCACACCCCGAGCGGACGGCCGTCCGTGAGCCGACGGCAGGCGTGCTCGCGCTGACGAACCACTTCGTCGACCCGGCGATGACCGCCTACCAGCCGCCGTGGGAGAACTCCCAGCGGCGCTACGAGCGGTTGCGCGCGCTCGCGACACTCGAGTCGCCCGGCCGTGACGCCCTCGAGAGCGCGCTCTGTGACCACGACGCGCCGGTCTGCGGGCACGAAGACGGCCTCTCGACCTTCTGGTCGTGTGTGGCCGAACCCGGTGCGGGGACGGTCACCTACGCGCTCGGGGCACCGTGTCGAAACGCCTACGCCTGGCGGGTCGACCTCCTGTGACCGAGCGTCTCAGTCTTCCGTCGGCGTGTGTTCGTCGGCCCGCTCCGCCTGCCCTTCCCCGTCCGACTCTCGCTCGAGGATGCCCTCGCGCCAGGTGCCGAGTCTGAACCAGACGACGGCGACGAAGAAGGTGCCGAACGCTCCGACCGAGAACGCCCACCAGACGCCGCTGACGCCGAGGTCGACGATGCCCGCGTCGAGCGTGATCCCGACGACGGGAATCGTCACGGCCCAGGTGAACGCGAATACGACGACGACGGGGATGCGCAACACCCACTGAGAGAGCAACTCGAGGACGAGCGACACTTTGGTCTTCCCGGCCCCCTCGAACGCGCCGCGCAGCACCATCACGCCGCCGAAGAGGGCCCAGAACGGGGCGGTGATCCGTAAGAGGACGACGCCCTCGGCGATCACGTCGGGGTCGTCGATGAAGATGGCCATGAGCTGGGCGGGGAAGAGGAGGACGAACGCGCCGACGGCGGCTAACAGCCCCATCGTGGCGACCGTCGCGACGAAGACGACTCGAGCGGCCCGCTCGGGCGAGCGAGCGCCGAGGTTCTGGCCGACGCCGGTAGCCGTCGCGCCGCCGACCGCGCCCGCGACCATCCAGGAGATGGACATGAGTCGGACGCCGATGCCGTAGGCGGCCGTCGGCGTCGCCCCGAAGCGGGCGACGAAGCCGGCCATGATCACCGCCGCGAAGCTGTTGGCCCACCCGGCGAACGAGGCGGGGTAGCCGATGCCAACGAGTTTCCGCAGCAGGCCGGGATTCGGGCGCAGGTCGGCCAGCCTGAGCCTGACGCCGTAGGTTCCCTCGAGGAGGATGTAGATGCCGGCGGCGGTCGCGAACGCGCGGGCGACGAGCGTCGCGACGGCCGCCCCGCGGGTGCCCATCTCGGGGAACGGTCCCCAGCCGAGGATGAAGAAGGGATCTAAGACGACGTTCAACCCGGCGGAGATGAACACGAGCCACATCGCCGTCTTGGTGTCGCCCGCCCCCTGGAGCGCCGAGCGGAAGGCGAGAAAGAGGAACGTCAGCGGCAGGGTGAGGAAGATGACTTCGATGTAGGCGAGTGCCTCGACGAACACCTGATCGCGCGCGCCGACGAGGTGGAGCAGCGGCCGCCGTGCGGCGAGACCGAGCGCCGCGAGGGCGCTCGAGACGACGAGTGCGAGGAGGATGGTCTGGCCGACGACGCGGTCGGCTTCGCGCCGGTCGCCGCTGCCGACGTGCTGGGAGACGAGGGCGATGGTGGCGGCGGTGAGACCGATGGCGGTCGAGACGAACATCCAGGTCAGCGGGAACATGAGCGCGACGGCCGCGACTGGTTCCGAACCGAGTCGGCCCACCCAGAACATATCGGCGAGGTTGTAGAACGTCTGTACGAGGTTGCCGAGGACCAGCGGCCACGCCAGGTGGGCGAGTTTGGGCGTGATCGCGCCGGTGGTCATGTCGACGCCTGACCGGTCAGTCTCTGCCACGTTCGCGAGGGGACGCCCGGGTGAGCGAAAAGGCTGCGCTTTCGCGTCGGACTTGCCCCCTTTCCGTCGTGGTCACCGTCCACACTCGAGTGAACGCTGGCTGAGACGTCCGCCGAATGCGGCGCTGGCTTCGACCAGGAGACGTGACTGTCAGGGACGGGTGTTCCACTCACTCGCGCTCGCAGACCGCGCGTACACCCGCGCAGTCGCCCGATTCCTGGCGAAAGGGTTATCCGACCAACTCTCGTAGCGAGCGACGATGATCGGGACTCGCACACCGAGAGGTGAACCGTCGTGGAGCTGATTATTACGGAGAAGGACAACGCTGCACGGCGGATCGCCGACATCTTGAGCGGTGACAGCCGAGACGCCAGCCGCGAGAACGGCGTGAACGTCTACGAGTGGGGCGGCACCCGCTGTGTGGGGCTGTCGGGCCACGTCGTCGGCGTCGACTTCCCGCCGGAGTACAACGACTGGCGCGACGTCGAACCGGTCGAGTTGATCGCCGCCGACGTCGAGAAGTCGGCGACCAAAGAGAACATCGTCGCCACGCTTCGCATTCTCGCCCGACAGGCGGAGGTCGTCACCATCGCGACCGACTACGACCGCGAGGGGGAGTTGATCGGCAAGGAGGCCTACGAGATCGTCCGCGACGTCAACGAGACGGTCCCGATCCGTCGCGTCCGCTTCTCTTCGATCACGGAAAACGAGGTGACGAACGCGTTCGCCGAACCCGAGGAACTCGACTTCGATCTGGCCGCTGCGGGCGAGGCTCGCCAGATCATCGACCTCGTCTGGGGGGCGGCGCTGACGCGGTTTCTCTCGCTCTCGGCGGGCCAGCTCGGCCACGACTTCATCTCCGTCGGCCGGGTCCAGTCGCCGACGCTGAAACTCATCGTCGACCGCGAGCGCGAGATCGAGGCGTTCGACCCCGAGACCTACTGGGAGCTGTTCGCCGCGCTCACCAAAGACGAGGGCGACGGCGAGGGCTTCGAGGCGCAGTACTTCTACTTAGACGACGACGAGAACGAGGCCGAACGCATCTGGGAGGAGACCGCCGCCGACGAGGCCTACGCCACACTCACCGACGCGACGACGGCGACCGTCGTCGACGTCACCCGCCGGACGCGCACCGACTCGCCGCCGACGCCGTTCAACACCACCCAGTTCATCCGCGCGGCGAGCGCCATCGGCTTCTCGGCCAAGCGCGCGATGTCCATCGCCGAAGACCTCTACACCGCCGGCTACATCACCTACCCGCGAACCGACAACACCGTCTACCCCGACGACCTCGAGCCGGACGAACTCCTCGACGCCTTCGTCGGCCACCCGACGCTGGGTGAGGATGCCGAATCACTGCTCGAGACCGACGAGATCGAGCCGACCCGCGGTGACGAGGAGACGACCGACCACCCGCCGATTCACCCGACCGGCGAGATTCCGACCCGCGGCGACGTCAACGACGACGAGTGGCGCGTCTTCGAACTCGTCGTCAGGCGGTTCTACGCGACCGTCGCGGAGGCGGCCATCTGGGAACACCTCCGCGTCGTCGCCGAGGCGAGCGGCCGGTCGCTGAAAGCCAACGGCAAACGCCTCGTCGAACCCGGCTACCACGCCGTCTACCCCTACTTCTCCACGTCGGAGAGCTTCGTCCCCGACGTCTCCGAGGGCGAGGACCTCGCCCTCTCGGCGGTCGAACTCGAGGAGAAAGAGACCCAGCCGCCGCGGCGCTACGGCCAGTCGCGGCTCATCGAGACGATGGAGAAGATGGGCATCGGGACGAAGGCGACCCGCCACGAGATTATTCAGAAACTCTACGACCGTGGCTACATCGAGAACGATCCGCCGCGGCCGACCCGCCTCGCGATGGCGGTCGTCGAGGCCGCAGAGAACTACGCCGACCGCGTCATCTCGGAGGAGATGACCGCCCAGCTAGAGACCGACATGGACGCCATCGCCCACGGCGAGGCGACGCTCGAGGACGTCACCGACGAGTCGAGAGAGATGCTCGAGGCCATCTTCGCCGAACTGGGCGAGTCGCGCGAGGAGATCGGCGACCACCTCCGGAAGTCGCTCAAAGACGACAAACGGCTCGGACCGTGTCCCGACTGTGGCGAGGACTTACTCGTCAGGCGTAGCCGCTACGGCTCGTACTTCGTCGGCTGTGACGGCTACCCCGACTGTGAGTACACGCTGCCGCTGCCCTCGACGGGCAAGCCCCTCATTCTCGAAGACGAGTGCGACGACCACGGGCTCAACGAGGTGAAGATGCTCGCCGGGCGGAGTACGTTCGTCCACGGCTGTCCGCTCTGTAAGGCCGAGGCGGCCGGTGAGGGACCGATTCTCGGCACCTGTCCCGACTGCGGCGAGGACGAGGGCGGCGAACTCGCGGTCAAGACCCTCCAGAGCGGCTCCCGACTCGTCGGCTGTACGCGCTATCCCGACTGTGAGTACTCCCTGCCGCTGCCTCGCCGTGGCGACATCGAGGTGACCGACGCCGTCTGTGAGGAACACGACCTCCCCGAACTCGTGATCCACAACGGCGACGAGCCCTGGGAACTGGGCTGTCCCATCTGTAACTACCGCGAGTTCCAGGCGCGAGAGAGTTCCTCCGGCTCCGACCTCGAGACGCTCGAGGGCGTCGGCGCGAAGACCGTCGAGAAACTCGCCGCCGCCGGGATCGAGTCGCTCGAGGACCTGACCGAGGCGGACCCGGACGATATCGCCGCCGATGTCGAGGGAGTCAGCGCCGACCGCGTCCGCGGCTGGCAGGCGAAGGCCTGAGCCGTCAGTTCCTCACCACGGTCGCTCGAGCGGACGCGTTCCGCTCGTGAGCCGACAGGTCTACGGACGTCGACTGCTTTCGTAGCGGCATGAACCGCAGAACGTTTCTCACCGTGGCCGCGGGCGCTGGTTGCGTCGCCCTCGCTGGCTGCACGTCCGATTCCGGTCCAGAGGAGCTCGACGACGTCGACGGAGACGGGGACGGGGTCGGGGTCGACCCCGACGAGTTTCCCCGGCCAGCACTCGGGAGCGGTCCCGTCACCGTCGACGTCTACGAGGACCTCGCCTGTCCCTTCTGTCACCAGTTCGAGGCACAGGTGTTCCCCTCGATCGAGTCGGACCTGATCGACACGGGTGAGATCACCTACCGCTACTTCGACTTCCCGATTCCCGTCGACGAGGATCGTTCGGTCGACATGGCCAACGCCGCCCGCGCCGTCCAGGCCGAGACCTACACCGACGACGAGCCGGCGGGGGACCTGTTCGCCTACAAGGCTGCGGTGTTCCGGACGAGCGACTGGAGCGATTCGAACCTCGTCGCGCTCGCCGAGGACGTCGGTGTCGACGGGGACGCGGTGGCGTCGGCGCTCGAGGAGGGCACCTACTACCCCGTGATCGAAGCGGATCGCTCGGCAGCCGTCGACCGCGGCGTGACTGGGACGCCGACGGTGTTCGTCGAGGACGAGCGGATCGAAGCGAGCTCGCTCCAGGGGATGTACGACGGCATCGTCGAGACCGTCGAGTCGAACTGACGGCGACACCCTGGCCGAATTCGCCTCGTTCGCTCCCGGCGGCGACCCGCCTGACGGACCCACCGCCGTTCGCCCCGGCGAGACCGAACCCACACCACTCATCGTCTCCCCACCGAATCGGTGTGCATGGAAGGCCGGATTACGCGCGAGGTCGACGGGTCGGTGTGCGTCGAGGTGACCGATGCCGACGGGCGGTCTCACCGCGTTACGTTCGAGACCGACGGGTGGACGGTGCGTCGTCAGGAACCCGAGGCGTCACCACCCGACTCGTCGTCGGATCCATCCGTGCGCGACGAACGCACCGCACAAGCTCGTCGCTTCGCGCGGTACCTCCTCGTCCGCGAGCGGGGCTATCCCGCCAGGGCGCCACGCACGCTCCCCGAGTGGGTCGCAGTTGCGGCGGTGACGGTCGCCTCGATTCCACCGGCGTCTTTCGAGGCACAGTTCGGGCAGTTCGCCAGACAGCTTCGAAGTGCGGTCGACCCGGCCATCGAGCCGGTCGTCGACCCCCCAGCAGTCACCGTCGACGGGGCGACCGTCTACCGACTATCGGTCCACCTCGAGTTCGCAGACGAGACGACCTTCGAGCCGATCTCGCAGGCGGTGGCGACGGAGCTACGGGCGGCCGACGACTTCGATGCGCTCACGGTCGCGGTCTCCCGTGCGATCGGTGCGTCGGCTCCGCCCGGTCGTGCTCTCCGACTCGCCGTCTCCGGCGTCTCCGACATCGGTGTCCACTACGAGGGGCGCACTCGAGACATCGTCTCCGACGGCGACGACCCGAACTCGGGGCAGTTTCCCGTCCGACTCGAGATGAACCCCGATACCGCACCGATCGAGGCGTACGAACCGCTCGAGGGCGGTCTCCAGCAGCTCCTCGTCCTCCACCTGTGCTGTCAGGCACGCGACCGCTTCCTCGAGATGGGCGTCGACCTGCCGCCGTGCCTGCGGATCCTCGGACCCGGGATACACCGCCAGACCGTCGCCAGTCGGCGTCTCGAGTGTTACGGTCGACTGTTCGACGTCGAAAAACCGGTCGACGGCTATCGACTGCTGGACCTCGAGCGTGCGTTCTCGGTCTGAGCTACAGTGCGACGTACGTACCGGCCGCGAGGATCACGTTGTACACTGCGTGAGCGACGACCGGGACGGTGAGGTTGTCGGTCTGTTCGTAGATGTAGCCGAAGACGAGGCTGACGCTGCTGATGAGCAGGACGCCGACGACCACCGACTGGAGACCGACGTAGTTGAACGCGTGCATCCCGCCGAAGACGAGGCTCGCGCCGACGATCGCCCCGACGGGACCCATGACGGTTCGCAGGCGGCCCTGGACGACGCCGCGGAAGAGGTACTCCTCGGCGGGGGCGACGATGAGAATCGAGAGGACGGCGAGGACGATCAGCACCTCCTCGTTCAGTGCGACTTCTTCGTCGAGGACGGCCTCGGGAGTGACGCCGAGCAGGTCGGCGACGTAGAGCAACGCTCCGGCGGCGACGAGCGCGACGAGTGCGCCGCCGACCGCGTAGAGGAGGTCACGTCCGTCCGGGACGGCGATCGGCACGGAGAACGAGCGCGCCCAGGTGTAGGCGAGACCGGTCAGTAAAAATCCGAGCTGGGTCGCGATGAGCAACGTTGCGAAGACGACCGTACTCGACGTCGCGAACACCTCCTCGAGACTGAGGTCGAGCGTCACCATCAGCAGGCCAGCGGTGACGAGCGTGAGTACCGTCGAGAGGGCGAGCGCAGCGACCGTGAGCACGATGGCGACGGCGACTGCCCAGAGCCTCGGGTATCCACGGTCCGCGTTCGTATCCGGCGCGTCTGTTCCCGTCGACGAAGCGGTCTCTCCATCCATGTCGATGGCTCGCCACGTCGGCTATATAAAATAGCCTGGTTTTCACTCGAGTGTGGCGCCCGTCCTCACGCCGAGGCGGCCTGCGGTGTCGGGTCGGGTCCGTCGTCGTCGTGCTCGCGGTCCTGTAACTGGACGAATGCGGCCCCCGTCGTCGCGAGCGTGAACACGGTGACGATCGACGCGGAGAGTCCCGAGAGGACGATTGCGACGCCGCCACCGAGGAGTTCGCCGGGGATCGTCACGACCATCGTAACCGCGGTGACGAGCAAGACGACGACGACACCGAGACCGAACAACGGCCAGCGAGCGCCGCTCGTCAGCGCCCAGCTTCGTTTCATCGCGGAGACGAAGTTGTCGTCTTCGACGGCGACGAAGACCGTCCAGTAGTAGAGCGCGACGAGCAGGAAGAGCCCCGGGAGGATGAACAGCACGAAGCCGATGGTCACGAGGATGCTGAAGACGAACCCACCGACGACGAGGTTCGCCACGGCGAATCCGATCCCCTCTCTGTAGTACGCTTCGGGAATCGCCTCTCGCTCTTCGGTGACGTAGACGCGGAGGGCGACGACGCTCGTCGCACTCATCGCGACCACCGCGAGCACGTAGAGCAGACCCGCAAGCGCCGGCGAGATGTCGAGCACCAACGGTCCAGCGAGCGCTTCGTCGACGAACGGTGCGACGATCGCCGGGACGGCGAACGCGCTGAGCGTCGCCAGGACGAAGAAGACGGCCGCCAGTACCGCACTGTTTCGCTCGAGCGTCCGATCGATTCCTCTCGTCACCGCGTCCGCGATACTGAACGACATCGTTACTTCTCCGTACGTGACTCTTCACAATAAATTCTAGTACAGAGTGATGTGTCGGAGGCCGCTCTCGGCTGCCCGGCGACCGCACACCCGTGTCGTCGCGGTCGGTGGTGGGCGACGATTCGTGGACCTTTTGCCCCTTCGTCACCCAGCCCAGTCGTGTTGTCGTGGCTCTCGACGTTCGCCGTCGGTGTCCTCTTCGGACTCGCACTCGCCGCTCCACCCGGGCCGATGAACGCGATCATCGCCGAAGAGAGCGTCGTCCGCGGGTTTCGGTCCGGCGTCCGCGCCGGTGGCGGGGCGATGGCTGCCGACGTCGTCTTCTTCGTCCTGACGGTCGTCGGCGTCGCGACAGTCGTCACTGCCTTCGCCACGCTCGAGTCCCTGCTGTTCGTTCTCGGCGGACTCTTGATGGTGTGGTTCGCCGCCGACGCCGCGCGAGCGGCGTACGCGGTGGGGTCGTACACGGACACGGGCACCGAGGAGTCGACGGCCGGCTTTCGCAAGACGTTCGTCCTCTCGCTGACCAACCCGTATCAGCTCACGTTCTGGCTCACGGCTGGCGTCGGACTCGTCACACCCGGCCACGTCGACCTCACGCGGCACGTTCCCGCGCTCGAGCGGGTCGCCGGCGCTGCCGTCGTCGAGACCGGCCACCCGACGCTGCTCGTCGGCTTCTTCGGCGGCATCGTCGTCTGGATCGTCTGTTTTCCGGCCGTTCTCGCCGCGGTCGGCCGCCGAATCGATTCGTTCGCGCCGGCCGTCGCGGTCTCGAGCGCGCTCGTGCTGGCGGGGTTCGGCGTGGTCTTCTGTTGGCTGGGACTCTCGGGGCTGTCGTGACCGTCTCGCTCACTCGCGCGCTCGCTTCCAGAGACGAGTGAGCAGGTGGCGAATCCGTACGCGAAGCCGCGAGACCCTCGAGGTGACCAGCGGCCGCTCGACGACGGGCGGATACTGCCCTGGCAACGAGTCGATGACCTCGAGCAGCGTCGGGTTGAACCAGTCGCCGTCCGGCCGGCGGGTGCGTCGGCTTCGTCGGTCGACGAACGTGCGTTCCTCGTCGGTCATCGCCCAGTGGGTGAGTTCGTGGAGTTCGTTCAGGACGATGAGTTCGACGAGACCGACGTCCCACTCGGCCATCCCGAGTTCGTAGTAGCGCAAGTTGTGGACGATCACGGGGATGTCGACGACCCGTCCGTCGACGGCGACGTCGAACTCGCCGTACAGGGCCGGGGCTGGTGGGTAGTCGTTGAACAGCGCGTAGACGTGTATCGGCGTCGTCGCGTTCTCCTCGGCGGCGTCTACGACGTCCGCTTCGAGCGCTCGCTCGAGCGACCCAACCATCTCTCCCGAGACGACGGGGACAGGTCAGTTAACGTCGTCGGTCGTTCGCAACTCAGCCCATCCCGGCGATTTCGTCCTCGAGCCACTCGCGGAACCAGCGCACGCGCTTGAGTCGCTGGTGGGCGATGCTCTCTGCGGTGTCGCTCTGGACCTGGCTCGCCGCCTCGAGACCGCGCTCTAAGACGCGGTCGACCATCTCGTCGGTCTCCATGTGCGTCCGCGCCTCGTAGCCCATGCGCAACAGCATGAGTGCCGTGCCGTTCGCCCCGATCTTGTCGAGTAAGTCGGCCTCGATCAGACACTGGCTCTCGAGGGTGACCTCCTGGAGGTCACCCTGGTAGGAGTGTTGCTCGATGGCACGACAGACCTGCGTGATGAACGACTCGGGAAACTCCCCGCGCGCCTCCAGGTACTCGCGGGCGACGTGTGCGCCCGCTTCGGCGTGGCGCTCCTGGTCGGTCTCGAGTTTCGCCACGTCGTGAAAGAGCGCGGCGACGCGGGTGACGTCGACGTCTGCGCCCTCCTTCTGGGCGATTCGCTCGGCGAGGGAGACGACGTTGAGGATGTGGTTGTGGCGGTACTCCGCCGAGTGCCACGGATACCAGCGCATCCGGCCGCCCTCGCTCTCTTTCTCGACGCTGGCGGCGAGGTACTCGAAGACGAAGTGTTTCATCTCTTCGAACTCCGCATCGCTCACTCGCGTCTCTTTTATCTCGACGCCCACGAGAGATCCCTCCGCAGTAGATGAACGGTAGTCATTATACGAATGTTGGTCAGTTCCACTCTTTAGCCTTTGGTTCAGGGGAATCTTCACGCCCTCGTGATAGTATCTCAGACCAAACTGACAGCGCCCAGCGCGGCGCTCGCGTCGGATCACAGCGTGACCCGTCTCCGGTAGAGTGAAACTGCTCGCGTGTGAATGAGTGCCTATGAGCGAACAGGAGCACGAACACGACGGTGAGCGGCGCTCGATTCGCTGTCTCGTCGCGAAGGTCGGCCTGGACGGCCACGACCGCGGCGCACACGTCGTCGCCCGTGCGTTCCGCGACGCCGGCTTCGAGGTCATCTACTCCGGCCTGCACAACGCACCCGAGGAGATCGTCCAGGCGACCGTCCAGGAGGACGTCGACGTTCTCGGCATCTCGATTCTCTCTGGGGCGCACAACACGCTCGTCCCCAAGATCGTCGACGGTCTCGAGTCCTACGGCGCGGCCGAGGACACGCTCGTCCTCGTCGGCGGCGTCATCCCCGAGGAGGACCGCCCGGCGCTGTTCGAGGCGGGCGTCGCCGCCGTCTTCGGTCCCGGCACGCCGATCGACGAGACCATCGACTTCGTCAGAGAGCACGCTCCCGCGCGCGGACACGATCGATGAGCGACGCCGGTCTCCACGACGCCGACGAAGCCCTCCTCGAGCGACTGCTCGAGGGCGACCACCGGGCGCTGGCGCGGGCCATCTCGCGGATCGAAGACCGCGCACCCGGCTACCGTGGTCTCGTCTCGGCGCTCTACGGCCACACGGGCAACGCGACCGTCGTCGGCATCACCGGCAGTCCCGGGGCCGGAAAGTCGACGCTCGTCGACAAACTCGCCGAACACTACCGCGAGCGCGGCGAGACCGTCGGCGTCGTGGCGATCGACCCCTCCTCGCCGTTCTCCGGCGGGGCCGTCCTCGGCGACCGCATCCGGATGGCGTCGACCGTCGGCGACATGGACGTCTTCGTCCGCTCGATGAGCGCCCGCGGCCGCCTCGGCGGTCTCTCGAGTGCGACCGCCGACGCCGTCGTCGCGATGGACGCCTTCGGCAAGGACCGCATCCTCGTCGAAACCGTCGGTGCGGGCCAGAACGAGATCGACGTCGTCCGCACCGCCGACACCGTCGTCGTCCTCGTCCCGCCAGGCGCGGGCGACACCGTCCAGACGCTGAAGGCGGGCATCCTCGAGATCGCCGACTGCTTCGTCGTCAACAAAGCCGACCGCGAGGGCGCAGACCGCACGGTCCAGGAACTGCAGGAGATGCTCCAGGTCGGCGCTCACGGTCCCGGCGGCGACGGCGGGACCAGCGGATTCACCGCACACGACGCCGGCCACCACGGCGTTCGGGGGGTAGCGGGCCACGACTCGGACCCCGACGGTGACGACCATCTCGAGGAGGGGTGGTCGCCGCCGGTGCTCGAGACCGTCGCCACGCGGGGGACCGGTCTCTCGGCACTGCTCGAGTCGCTCGAGGACCACCGCACCTACCTCGAGCGCTCGGGCGAACTGGCGGCCCGTCGGCGCGCCCGCCACGGCGCAGACATCGAAGCCCTCCTGCGAGACGACCTGGGCGCGCTCGTCGCGCGCGAACTCGAGACAGTCGGCGGCGTCGACGCCCTCGCCGAGGCGGTCGCCGACGGCCGGAGCGACCCCTACCGCCTCGTCGACGCGCTCGTCGAGCCGCTCGAGCGCTGTCTGGCCGACGAAGACGTTCGCGACCGCGCCGAGGGTGACCTCGAGGCGCTGCTCGAGTGACGCGCACCTCGTCGCTCGTCGCGCTCGCCGTCACGACCGCCCACCACTAAGGACCTCTCCGTCGAACGTCCCGTATGAACCGCCGCTCACTCGCCGGAGGTGCCGTCGCACTCGCGACCGGGGCGCTCACCTACCGGCTCCTGCGACGGCGTACTGGGGACCTCGAATCGCCGCTCTCCGGCGTCGAGCGAACCTACCGCTGGCGGGGGATGGACGTCGCCTACACCGTCGTGGGCGACCCGAACGCTCCCGACCTCCTCCTGGTCCACCGTCCAACGCCGGGGACCACGAGCCACGAGTTCGGCCCGCTCACCGAACGCCTCGCCGACGACTTTCACGTCTACGCGGTCGACCTCCCCGGCTTCGGCCGGTCGGATCGGCCGCCGCTCGTCTACTCGACGACGCTCTACACGGAGTTCCTCCGCGACTTCACAGCCGAGGTGGCCGACGATCCGATCGTTCTGGCCCCCTCGCGTACCGCCGCGTTCGCGGCGCTCGCCGCACGTGAGTCGTCGCTCGAGCGCCTCGTTCTGGTCTGTCCGGTCGTCGACACTGCCTCGAAACGGCGCTGGCTCCGCTCGCTGGTGCGCACGCCCGTCCTCGGGACCCTCCTCTTCGACGCGATAGCGAGCGCTCCGGTGGGACGCTACCTGCTGCAGAGAGGCTGTCACGAGACGGCGGCCGTCCCGGACTCACACCTCGAGTACGCCCGCCAGAGCGCACGTCTGCCGGGCGCTCGGTTCGCCCCCGCCTCGCTCCTCGGCGGCGACCTCGACCCAGCCAGCGATCTCACGGCCGTTCTCTCCGACCTCGAGACGCCCGTGACGCTCCTGTGGGGGCGGGAGACCGACCGCCCCTCGCTCGAGGAGGGGCGGGCGCTGGCCGAGGCGGTGAACGCTGACCTCGCCGTCGTCGACGCCGCCGGTCGCCTCGTCCACCTCGAACAGCCGGATGCCGTCGGGGCGTTTCTCACCGAGTCGTTCGCACGGCTCGAGCACGCCTGAGCGGCCGTCGGGTACAGCTGGGGCCACCGCGTCAGTCTCCGACGACCTCGAGTGCGACCACCCGGTCGCCGGTCGTCCCGGCGGTCCGAACCGTCAACGCGACGCGCTGGCCCGTCTCGACCTCGGCGGGGTCGACGTCGACGACCTGCCCGGTGATGCGGACGGGTCCGAAGTCCGCGATTGCGATCGCGTAGGGTGCGTCGTCGGCGAACGCCGGTGTCGCCACCGTCGTCACCGTGTAGGTCTCGAGTTCGCCGGTCTCCGGCAGGGGTCGCTCCTCGAGGACCGTCGAGCCACAGCCCGGCTCCGGACACACCCGGCGAGGCGGGAGCGAGCCGTGGCCGTTCTCACACTCGAGGTAGTACGCCCGTCCCGCTGTGACCGCCTCGAGCCAGTCGTCGAATCCGGCGTCGCCGACGGGGTCGTCGCTCATCGGCTCACCTCCAGGACGTGGACGAACGCGCTCGCGACCGTCCCACCCGCGTTGTGGGTGAGACCGACGGTCGCGTCGGGAACCGCCGCGCTGTTGACGTGGTCGCCGCGCAGTAGCTGCGCCATCTCGGCGATCTGTGAGGCTCCGGTCGCGCCGACGGGGTGGCCCTTCGCCTTCAGCCCGCCCGAGAGGTTCACCGGGAGCGCTCCGGTGGCCGTCGTCAGGCCGTCTCGAGCGGCCGTGATGGCCTCGCCGGTGGGGACGAGACCGACCGACTCGAGTGCGAGCGCCTCGGCGATGGTGAAACAGTCGTGGACCTCGGCGAGGTCGACCGCGTCGGCGCCGATGCCGGCGTCGGCGTAGGCCGCCTCGGCCGCCTCGCGCCCGGCGGGCGTCCGCGCGAGGTGTGTTCGGTCCTGGAGCGCCAGTCGGTCGCCGCCCTGGCCGGTGCCGGTGATCGCCACCGGCACGTCGAGTCCGTGCTCGTCGGCGTAGCGCTCGCTGACGAGGACGAGCGCCGCCGCGCCGTCGGAGATGGGACAGGCGTCGTAGAGACCGAGCGGCGAGGAGACCATCGGGGCCTCGAGTACGTCCGCGACGCCGATTTCGCGCTGGTACTGGGCCTTCTCGTTCTCGAGGGCGTTCGCGTGGTTCTTCACCGCGACGTGGGCGAGATCCTCCCGAGTGCCGCCGTAGCGCTCGAAGTACGCCCGCGCCATCAGCGCGTACGCGCCGGGGAAGGTCATCCCGGCGCGGACCTCCCAGAGGTCGTCGGCCGCGATGGCGAGCGCTTCGGTCGCGCCCGCGGTTCCGAGGTTGGTCATCCGTTCGGCACCGCCGACGAGGACGACGTCGTCCACGCCGCTTCGGAGACGGACGACGGCGTCGCGGACGGCCGCGCCGCTCGAGGCGCAGGCGGCTTCGTAGCGGGTCGCGGGGGCGGCGACGCCCGCGGCTTCGGCCATCAGCGGTCCCTGGTGGCCCTGGTGTTCGGCCAGTTCACCCATGAAGTTGCCGTAGAGGACCGCGTCGACGTCGCTGCGGGGGACATCGCTGTCGGAGAACGCCGCGGTGGCCGCCTCGGCGAAGAGGTCGCGACTCGTCCGTTCGGGGGTGGTCCCGAACGACGTGAGTCCAACGCCGGCGACGCGTACGGGTGTCATGTATCAGTCATAGTGGCGGACGCGCTTAACCCTACCCCTGAATACGGACCCTAACCGACCGCCCGCTAGCGGTTTGGTGTGAATATTCGTTGGTACTGTGGGGTAGTGTATGGTCACCTTCGGTGGTGTTTGCACCTGTGGGATGGTCCTAGCATACACTACCATTATATACCACACTGGACCACCAGCCACCACTCGATGGGGCTACTACCGGCTTTTGGTAGTCACTACCTTTCAGCGGGTTTCACTGGGTCTCTACGCTCCCGTCGCGCTCCTCCCGCTCAGGTGGCTCTCGATGCTCTCGAGTCGACTCACCGCCTGGACTCGCCTTTCGCTCTGTCCCATCCCACACCCGCGTTCACTCGAGTTCGCCTCGCCTCCGTCGCCTCCACACGCTCACCTCGCCCACACACTCCCGGTGAGCGATAACTCGAGCCGTAGTAACGGAGTTTTATAAACTAGTGTAACTAATCGAGTTGTATGCCCACGGTAGAGAGCTGCCTGAAATGTGGTTCCGAGAACGTCGACTTCGGGAAACGATCGCGCGACTTCGGCTGCGGTGAGTGTGACTGGACGACGACCTACGAGGGGTTGATGGAGCTGTGAGACGGTCAGACGCTCGAGTCGGGCGCTTCGTAGGCCGCCCAGATGTAGAGCGTCGCGAGTGAGCGGTACGGTCGCCAGGCGGCGGCAATCTCGCGCATCTCCGCGCGGGTGAGGCTCGCACCGTCGTTGTAGAGCGCTTCGATGCCGCGTCGGACGGCGAGGTCGCCGAGCGGGAGGACGTCGGGCCGTCCGAGCGCGAACATGAGGTACATGTTCGCCGTCCACGGGCCGACGCCGCGAATGTCGGTGAGTTCGTCGATCACCACCTCGTCCGGTTCGTCGGCGAAGCGCGCCGCCGAGAGGTCCCGCTCCCGGAACGCCCGCGCGACGTTTCTGACGTACTCGACCTTCTGTGTGGAGAGTCCAGCGTCGCGCAACACCGCCGCGTCGGCGGCGAGCAGCCCCTCGGGCGTGATCTCGACCCGGCTGAAGACGCGCTCGCGAATCGCCGTCGCCGAGGCGGTCGACATCTGCTGGTTGATGATCGAGACGACGAGGCGTTCGAACTCGTCGGCCGCTGGCTCGAGTTCGAGCGGGCCGTGTTCCTCGATCAGTCCCGCCATCACCGGATCGCGCCGCAGTTCGTCCATGGCCCGTCTAGCGGCCGACGGACCAAAAGCGACGCTCTCGCGGACAGCGACTCGTTTCGGGAGTGAAACGGTCACGCGAGTCGGACGCACCCGCGCTCGAACCGCTGACGCCTGCGCCGCGTGCCTTCGGGCGGTGGCACCGCCGACCAATCGGGTATTACTCGCGCTCGCGGTCGGCTCCAGTTCCGGGGCGGGCGCTGTCGCTCGCTGAATCGCACACTGACCGGCGACAACGACCCTGCTGAGCTAAGTCGTGACTGCCGTACTCACGCGGGCGATGAGCGAGAATCCACACGAACGGCGCGTCACGACGGACCGAGAGGAGATCAGGCGCTGGCTCGACGACCGGGACGCGGTTCCGGCGACCCGTCGCACGGACGCCTCGGAACCCGACGACCGGACGGCCACCTCACACGAGTACACGGTGGCTACACGCGACCGCCTCGGCGAGGAGTACGACGAACTCGAGTGGGAGACCTTCTTTTCGACCATCGAAGACGAGGGGCTGGTATTCGTCTACCGCGACAGCGACGAGGGTCTCGAGTCGGTCGAACTGCTCGAGCGCGAGGCGATGCTCGACCGGTCGGCGCTCGAGGACGACCGACTCGAGGCGGCGCTCCGCGAGGGGGAGACGGTGACGACCGAACTCGTCGAGACACGCGTCGTCGAGCGCGAAATCGTCGAGACGGACACGATCGAGACAGAACTAATCGACACCGAACTCGTCGACCGGGAGGTCGTCGCGACCGAGATACTCGAGCGCGATCCGATCGAGGTCGAGTTCCTCACCGACGACGCACTCGAGGTCGGTACCGCTGGCGTCCTCGAGGTCTTCGTCGAGGAGCGTCGCATCGACACCATCGAGGAACTCGAGTTACTGACCGTCGAGAGCCGGATCGTCGACGTGGACGTGGACGTCGACGAGCGGGACGAACTCGAACTCGAGGGGGCCCGGACCCGGGTGGGTGACGAGACGATCCAGCGGGCGATCGTCGAGAGCGACGTGGTACACACGAGCGGCGACGTCGACACCTACCTCGAGGAGGGGCGCATCGAGACGCGCCGGACCGAGGGTGAGACGATCGAGAGCCGCGTCGTCGAGCGCCGGACGCTCGAGACCGAGGTCAGAGACCGCCGCCGCCTCGTGTTCACGCTCGAGGAATCCGAAATCGTCGAGACGGAGGTCGTCGACCGGACGCTCATCGACGCGGAACTGCTCGACGTGGGTGACTACGCGGAGGCGAGCGGTCCGCGAGCCGACCCGGCGGCCACGTCGCCAGCCGATACGCCTACCGACGCGGACACAGCGCCCGTCGAGGGTGAGCCTGCTCACACCGCCGGGGCGGAGGAGCCGATACAGCTGGCCGACCACGACCGGGGGAAGGCGGTCGTCGACGCCGCTGGCGAGCAGGTGGGTATCGTCGCGGATATCGAGGAGGAGCGCTTTTACATCGATCCGGAGGCAGGTCTCACGGACCGGCTGAAAGCCCGGTTCAACTGGGGCGAACCCGACCGGGACGCCTACCCGGTCTCGGTCACGGAAATCGAGGACATCACCGACGACGAGGTCGTCTTACGCGGCCACGACGAGCCCTGAGCCGGACCGGTGTCACCGTGAGCGATCACTCGAGGTCTTCTTCTTCCTCTTCGGGACTGTCGGGGGTGTCGCGGTCGACGCGGCGGCCGACGTCGACGCGGTAGTTCTCTAAGATGTCCCGGCCCAGGATGACGGGGTAATCCATGTGGCTGCGGTCCTCGATGCTGGCGGTGACGGTGTGCTGGTTGCCGCCGACGCCGACGACGACGTCGACGACGGGTCGGCTCCGCGAGGTCTTTCGGCTGCCGGATTTCACACGCGTGATCGATTTGATGGGACCGGCGCCGATGTCGGCGGCGAGGCGGGTGTCGATGCTGGTTCGGGTCGCGCCGGTGTCCGACTTCGCGTAGATGGACTTCGAGCCGCGGGTGCCCGAGAGGACGACCTCTTCGGTGTAGCCGACGACGGTGGGTTCGCCGTTGTCGGTCGTCATCGGGACGGGCATCGTCGACGGCATCGAATCGTCGAGCGTCGTCGAGAGCTGCTCGACGCGGTCGTCGTCGACCGTCCCGCCCGCCCGCTCGATGGCGAGTTTGGCGATGTACGGTGCTGGGCTGATGCGGGACGCCTCGAACAGTCCTTTGAAGCCCGCCGTCGGGTTGACCTCGAGGACGAACCAGCCGTCTTCTCCTTCGACGAGGTCGACGCCCGCGTAGTCGAGGCCAGTGACCTCCGTCGACCGGCGGGCCATCTCGGCGACCTCGTCGGGGAGTTCGTTCGTCGCGTCCTCGACGTCGCCGCCGAGGGCGACGTTGGTCCGCCAGTCGTTGTCGGGCGCGTAGCGGTACATCGCCCCGATGACCTCGCCGCCGACGACGTAGACGCGTACGTCGCGGTGGCGTTCGTTGTCCCGCTCGATGAGTCGCTGTAAGAACGCGTATCGGTTGCCGACCTTCGCGTTGACGGCCTCGTTCGGCCCGACCTTCCAGGTGCCGCCGCCGTGGGTGCCGATCGCCGTCTTGTAGACCGCTTCGTCGCCGAAATCGCCGCGGGCGGCGTTGAGTCGATCGCTGCTGAGTGAGAGGAGCACGTCGGGGACGCGGATGTCGTTGGCCGCGAGGGTGGTCGCCGTCGAGAGCTTGTGAAACGACGTCAGTGTCGTCTGTGGCTCGTTGAGCATCGGCACCAGCTGTGCCAGCGTGTTCGCGAGACCGAGTTCCTCACAGGGCTGTTCAGTGTTCGAGAGGAGCATCCGGTTGGCGACCACGTCGACTTCCGGCTCGAGGGTGACCGTCCCGTCGGTGACTCGAATCATCGTATTCTCCGCTCTGAGCCACTCCGGATGGTGGCCGAGGTCTTCGATTGCGTTACAGATCGCCTTCGACTCCTTGCTCGTGTGTAGACTCAGTACCCCAACGCGGACGGACTCCTCGGCGCTCATTACTCGATACTCTCCGCCCCGTCGGAAAAGCGTTGCCAGTTATCTCAGCCTTGCCACCTGTGTACAGCCACCTCGGGCGGTGAGCCGTCCGGATTCACCGATGGCGCCACACTCGTTCTCGTTCAGAGGTACGACGCGTCCCACCGGGTCGCCTTCCGGCGGTTTCCACAGACGTTACACTCGATGCGCCCCATCGCGTCCATCGCGTTGTCGAGTGAGTCACAGTTACCACAGAACCAGCCGTACCGGCGCGTCCCCTCGTCGCTCTCGTAGGCCGTATAAAAGGGTGCGTCCGACCCTCGAGTGACTTCGCCGTAGCTGACGTAGACCTCGCCGTCGCCGTTGCCGGTCGCGACGGGGGTGAGCGAGCGCCAGCCATCGTCTCCGTCCGCCGCGTCGAAGTCACGCTCGACGAAGACGTTCTCCGTGTGCGTTTCGTCACCCACGTCGATTTCGACCGTTCCCGCCTCCTCGAAGCCGTGGCTCCGATAGAACTCGTTGCCCTCCTCGTTTCGCTCGAGTACCGTCGCGCGGATGAGGTCCGCGCCCGACTCGAGGAGTTCTTCGCGCGTTCGTGCGAGGAGCCGCACGCCACTCCCGTCTCCGCGGTGGTCGGGGTCGACGTGTATCCAGAGGATCTGGCCCGTGTTGTGCCCCTCACCGACGAGTTCACTCTGGGCGAAACCAACGACGCCGTCGTCGGTCTCGGCGACGACGATCACGGTTCCGTCGCTCGTGAGTTCGTCCTCGAACGACTCGCCGTACCACGAGGCGACGGCGTCGTCGATGGTCTCGTCCGCGAGGAAGTGGCTGTATGAGGTGGTGAGCGATCGGCTCGCGACCGTTCGGATCGCCTCGACGTCGTCTTCGGTGGCGTCCCGGAGGTTCATAGCGTGTGCTACGGTAGCATGGTACTAAAGGTGGTCGCCGAGTCGCAACGCCAGCGTCTCGGCCGGTGCGTGCGCTCACGTCGCTGTGGCACATCATTTATACTTCTCCCCTCAGAGAGGGGGACAATGAGCGACGATCTCTCCCCGTCGGCCCCACCCGATCGAATCGACGCAGACGACGAGAACGTGTTCACCTACAACGGTGGACGCGTCGACCCCGGCGAGTCGGTGAACATCCGCTACGGTATCAGCGAGACCTACCTCGGTGACCCGGTCAGGATTCCGGTGACGGTCGTCAACGGCGAACACCCGGGTCCGACGATCTTCCTCTCGGCGGCCTCCCACGGCGACGAACTCAACGGTATCGAGGTCGTCCGCGAGGTCGCCCACGACTGGAGCCACGCCGACCTCCACGGGACGCTCGTCTGCCTGCCCGTGTTGAACGTCCCCGGCTTCCTGGCCCAGCAACGGTACTTGCCGATTTACGACCGCGACCTGAACCGCTCGTTCCCCGGACGAGAAGACAGCACGAGCGCCAACCGGATGGCCCACCGTATCTTCACCAACTTCATCGAACCGTGTGATCTCGGCATCGACTTTCACACCTCTACGCGCGGGCGGACCAACATGCTCCACGTCCGGGCGAACATGGACGAACCCGAGGTCAAACGCCTCGCTCACGCGTTCAGTTCGAACGTCATCATCGCCGGTGAGGGCGCGTCGGGAACCCTCCGCCGGGAGGCGTCCGACGCCGGCATCCCGACGATCACCATCGAGATGGGCGAAGCCCACCGCTTCCAGCGGCGGCTGATCGACCGCGCGCTCACCGGCGTCGCGAGCGTCCTCGCGGAGTTCGGTCTCCACCCCGACTCGTCGGTCCACTGGCCGGGCTGGCGAACCGTCATCAGCGACGACCAGGAGAAGACCTGGCTGCGCGCCGACGCGGGCGGCATCGTCGACATGAAAGTCGGCAGCGGCGACCTCGTCCACGAGGGCGACGTGATCGGTACCATCACCAACCCGTTCAAAGAAGAAGAGGACATCGTCACCGTCGACGCCCCCTTCACCGGTCTGCTCGTCGGCGTCCTCGAGAATCCGGTCGTCTACCCCGGCAACCCACTGTGTCACCTGGTCGGTCTCAGCGAGGACACCCTCCACGCACTCGAGCGCGAGTACGCTGATCCCCGGCCGTTCGTCGAGAGCGTCAAGTGAGCCATCTCGCGGTGGCCACCTTCGCACCGATTGCCGGATTTTTGCGTATTCGTCCGTTACCTCCCGGTAGTTCGTCACGAACGTCGATTCGTGTGCCGGGATGGCGAGTGAGGAAAGTAACCTCTATACCCCCAGGGTCCAACCCTCGGGGTGAGAGTATGAGTCAGTCTTACAATCGCGGTCTCATCGAGGACTTCGGGCGGTGGAAGGAGTTCTCGGCGGGCATGTGGGCGTGGATCTTCCACAAGTTCACGGGGTGGATCCTCATCGGCTACCTGTTCACCCACATCGCCGTACTGAGTAGTGCGATCGCCGCAGCCGACGGGCAGACGATCGTCGTCGGTGGGGAAACGGTCAATGCCTACACGGGGACGTTACAGGGTCTCGAGAGCCTCTTCATCGTCCGCGTGATGGAGGTCGGCTTGCTCGCCGTCGCCGTCTTCCACATCCTGAACGGCTGTCGCCTGCTGATGGTCGACCTCGGTATCGGACTCGAGGCACAGGATAAGAGCTTCTACGCGTCGCTGGTCCTCACGGGGATCATCGTCGTCGCCAGCGTGCCGACGTTCATGCAGGGGGTGGGTCTCTGATGGCGGAACACTACTCCTCCTTTACGCCCGGCGGCACGATGTGGCTTCTCCAGCGCATCACGGCGGCGTTTCTCGTCGTCGTGCTCGCGTTCCACTTCTTCCTCTTGCACTTCGTCAACCACGCCGCCGACATCACCTGGCAGGGCACCCAGATGCGCATGCAGGACCTCGGCTACTTCCTGACGATGGTGCTCTTTCTCATCACCGCAGCGTTCCACGGCATCAACGGCGTCTACAACGCACTGGTCAACCAGGGACTGTCGGGCACACCGAAGAAGGTCGTGCTCGCCGTCCTGACGCTCGCGGGACTGGCGCTCGTCATCCAGGGAGTCTACGTCGCACTCGTCATGCGAGGGATGGTCTGATATGAGTACACAACAGCAAGAACCCGAAGAGGCCCCCGAGACCGACCCGGAGGCCGCCGAAGTACCGCCAGAGAGCCACGAGATGAAAGCGCAGTCCTCGCCCCAGCAGGCGCGTCTCCAGCGCAAACAGGACGGTCTGGCCGCGCGCGAACGCGCCGCCGACGAGACGGAACTCGAGGGCGACACCGTCCACATCAAGGTGTTCCGCTACGACCCCGAGGTCGAGGCGAAACAGGAACCGCGCTTCGACGACTTCTACGTCCCCTACACCCGCGGGATGACGGTCCTCGACGCGCTCATCTACGCTCGAGACGAGTTCGACCCGTCGCTGACGTTCAGACACTCCTGTCGGCAGGCGATCTGTGGCTCCGACGCCTTCTTCGTCAACGGCTCACAGCGTCTCGGCTGTAAGACCCAGCTATCGGAACTCTCCCAGCCGGTTCGCATCGAGCCACTGCCCCACCAGGAGGTCGTCAAAGACCTCGTCGTGGACATGGAGCACTTCTACGACCAGATGCACTCGGTCGAGCCCTACTTCCAGCAGGAGGACCTCCCGGCGGGCGAGTTAGCAGAACAGCGCCAGACGCGGGAGAACCGCGAGAAGGTCAAGATGAGCACGCGCTGTATCTGGTGTGCGGCCTGTATGTCCTCGTGTAACATCGCCGCGGGCGACAACCAGTATCTCGGTCCCGCCGCGATCAACAAGGCCTACCGGTTCGCGATGGACGAACGCGAAGACGAGGAGATCAAAGAGCACCGACTGCGCATCATCGAGCAGGAACACGGCGTCTGGCGCTGTCAGACCCAGTTCTCCTGTACCGAGGTGTGCCCGAAAGACATCCCGCTCACCGAGCACATTCAGGAGCTCAAGCGGGAAGCGGTCAAGAAGAACCTGAAATTCTGGTGATTACAATGTACGAACACGACGTCATCGTCGTCGGCGCTGGCGGTGCCGGACTCCGGGCCGCCATCGCCGCACACGAAGCGGGAGCGGACGTGGCCATGGTCACGAAACTCCACCCGGTCCGCAGCCACACCGGGGCGGCCGAAGGGGGAATCAACGCCGCACTGCGCGAGGGCGACGACTGGGAACTGCACGCCTACGACACGATGAAAGGGTCGGACTACCTCGGGGACGCCCCCGCCATCGAGACCCTCGCGAAGGACGCCCCAAAAGACACCATCACGCTCGAGCACTGGGGGATGCCCTTCTCGCGTGAGGAAGACGGGACGGTCTCACAGCGACCGTTCGGCGGTCTCTCGTTCCCGCGGACGACCTACGCGGGCGCGGAGACGGGCCACCACCTGCTGCACGTCCTCTACGAACAGGTCGTCAAACGCGGCATCCAGGTCTACGACGAGTGGTACGTGATGAACCTGGCCGTGAGCGACGAACCGGACCCGAACGACCGCACCTGCCACGGCGTCGTCGCCTACGACGTCCAGAGCGGTGCCGTCGAGGGCTTCAAGGCCAACCGTGGGGTCATCCTCGCGACCGGCGGTCCCGGCCAGGCGTTCGACCACACCACCAACGCCGTCTCCTGTACCGGCGACGGCCACGCCATCGCCTACCGCGCGGGCGTCCCGCTCGAGGACATGGAGTTCGTCCAGTTCCACCCGACGACGCTCCCCTCGACGGGGGTGTTGATCTCCGAAGGTGTCCGCGGGGAAGGTGGCATTCTCTACAACAACGAGGGTGAGCGCTTCATGTTCGAACACGGCTACGCGAACAACGCGGGCGAACTCGCCAGCCGTGACGTGGTCTCGCGTGCGGAGCTGACGGAGGTCAACGAGGGCCGCGGCGTCGAAGACGAGTACGTCCACCTCGACATGCGCCACCTCGGAGCCGAGCGCATCGTCGACCGACTCGAGAACATCCTCCACCTCGCCGAGGACTTCGAGGGCGTCGACGGTCTGGTCGAACCGATGCCGGTCAAACCTGGCCAGCACTACGAGATGGGCGGGATCGAGACCGACGAGAACGGCGAGACCTGCATCACCGGGCTGTACGCCGCGGGCGAGTGCGCCTGCGTCTCCGTCCACGGCGCGAACCGCCTCGGCGGTAACGCGCTGCCGGAACTCGTCGTCTTCGGCAAGCGCGCCGGCTACCACGCCGCCGGCAAGGACCTCGGAGAGGCACAGATCGAGACCGGCTACCGCGAGGGTGTCGAAGAGGAGGACATGGAGCTGCCGATCGCGCCCGGCGAGACCGGTCTCGCCGAGACTGGTGACGACGCCGTCGCCGACGGCGGCCAGCTCGCAGACACTGATGGCGTGCTCGAGGGGGCCGTCGAGACCGAGCGCAAGCGCGTCGAGTACCTGATGGAGAGAGACGAGGGCATCCAGCACGCCGAGATCCGTTCGAAACTCCAGCAGGCGATGACCGCCGACGTCAACGTCTTCCGCAACGAGGACGGAATCAAACGCGCCCTTCGCGTCATCCGCGAGTGCAGAGAGGAGTACCGCGACGTCTACGTCGCCGACCCCTCGCGGACGTTCAACACGGACCTCCAGATGACCTACGAGACGCGCAACCTGATCGACGTCGCCGAGACCATCGCGCTCGGTGCGCTCGTCAGAAACGAGTTCCGTGGCGCACACTGGCGTCAGGAGAACCAGATTCGAGACGACGAGAACTGGCTCAAACACACCCTCATCTCCTGGAACGGCGGCAAGCCGTCGATCTGGTACCGCCCGGTCATCCTCGAGGGCGAGGACAAGACCTACGAGCCGAAAATCCGTTCGTACTGATCGCCCGGCGCGGTTCACAGCCGGCCGACGTTCTCCGGTCGCCGATCACATCCCGAGTGCCTCGAGTACGTCGACGCCGACGTCGAAGTGGTCGATGATCCTGTAGCCGACGTATATGCCGACGATTCCCATCAGCCCCGGCAGCTCCGGCGGCGCGGGAATCGGAATGTTCAGGAACCGAAACAGGCCACCGGTGAGCAACCCGGTGAGAAGCGCCAGCATCGTCAACTGTGTCGACATCGTGTATTTCCCATCCCGTGAACCTACAAAAGCAGTCCGCTCACGGGGAATGAACGATCGTTAACAACGACGATCGTCACACCCTTCCGGCCGCCTGAGCGCCACGTCAGCCACTCGAGACCGGATTCGCGCGGGTGTGTTACCAACGTGCGCGAAATATTACGTCGATCGTCGAGAGTAGGTTTTATTATCGTCGAAGTCGGGACTGTTCTGTATGAACGCATCCGTGGCCTACGAGGAGGACGTCTCGATCCCAGCAGAACTCGAGTCGGCACGTGCGAAACTCGTCTACCTCTACGTCGCCGTCCGCGGCAGTGCGACAGCCGACGACGTCTGTGAGGCGCTCCACATCGACAAAGGCTCCGTCCTTCGCATCGCCGCGACGCTTCGCGAACGCGGCCTACTCCACCAGGAGGACGGCCGGTACGGCGTTGCGTAGGTCCGTTTCTTCCGTCACCGTACGACTCCACTACGCGCGCACACGCTCGAGCGCGACGTCCGCGACGAACGAGCCGACCAGCAGCGGCACGAGCACGTAGGCGAACGCGTGCAACGAGACGAGCGTCAGCCACTGCGTGGTCGGCTCCGTGGGCGGCCAGAGCGCCGCCGTCGCCTCCGCGAGAAAGCCCCGCGTCAGGACGACGAGGACGAGCAACGTGGCGAACGAGCACGCCAACCGGACGGCCAGACGCGTCCGATCGACCTCCCGTGACTCGAGTACCGGGTCGGTCCACTCCTCCTCGTCGGTCATGACTCGTCGGCCCTCCGCCGCTCGAGTGTGTCTTCGCCCATCAGAGTTCGATCCGCTCGACTAGCTGGTCGCGGTTCTCGTTCGTGTTGACCGCGACGATCCGAATCTCGTCTTCGAGACCAGAGTCGCGCAGCTTCGCCTTCAGCAGGTTGTCGACCTGGTAGACGCCTGCGGCGCTCGTCATCGCGATTTCGACCAGCACCGGCCGGCTCTCGCCTTCACGGAGGGTGACGCGATCGATCGCCTGACTCGAGAGGGTGTTGATCCCGCGCCCGCCCTGTTCGTAGGGGATTCGCGAGCGCCCGCGCTCCATGTCGAGGGCATCGGCGACCCGGATGACGCCCGCCTCCTTGGTCAGCGGCAGTTCGTGTGAGTGGTGACAGAGGATGGCGTGGAGCGTCTCGCCTTTCACGCGCACGCGTTCTGAAACGTCGTAGAACTCGGGGAGGATCCGGTCGAGGATGTCTGAGGCGAGCGGAATCGAGTAGTAGGCGTGGTCGTTGCGGTGGACGACGTGGCCGACGTCGTGTAACATCGCCGCGAGCGCGATGATCACCGCCTCGTCGGCCTCCTCGAGTCCCTGCTCGCGCGCGCCGTTGAACTCGACACCGCCCGCCTTGAGCAGGTCGTACAGACAGAGCGCCCGGTTGCGAACGATCGAGATGTGCTTCGGGCCGTGGTCGTTGTAGCGCATCCGGTCGACCGCGTTGACGTTCTGCGCCTCGAGGTAGGTCTGAATCTCCTCGTCGGCGTCGACGAACGCGAGCACCTCGTGGAGTTTCTCGGTGGGGAAGGCGTGCTCGGCGTCGGGGTCGTAGACGCGGTGACCCGTCTCGGGGGATGTTGCATCACTCATACCCGAACGGTCGGCCGCTGGTGAGAAAAACACTCCGACGGGCGGGCCCGATCAGATGGCCGCTTCGACTGCCTGCTCGACCTCGTCGTAGTCGGGTTCGACGCCGGCGTCGTCGCTCACCCACGCGTAGGTGATCTCACCGTCGCCGTCGACGACGAACACCGAGCGCTTGGCGACGCCGTAGACGCCCAGTTCTTCGAAATCCATGCGGACGTCGTACTCGTCGATGAGTTCCTTCTCGAAGTCGCTGATCAGGTCGAACGAGAGGTCGTTCTCCTCGCGGAAGGCGTTCAGCGCGAACGGCGAGTCGACGCTCACGCCGTAGACGGCTGCCTGGAGGTCCTCGAACGCCGCGAGTCGGTCTTCGAAGGTACACATCTCTGCCGTACACACGCCGGTGAACGCGCCGGGGAAGAACGCGAGGACGAGCGGACCGCCTTCCTCGAGCCGTTCCGAGAGCGTGATCGATTCGACGTCGCCGGTCGCGAGCGGTGCTGTGAAGTCGGGGGCCGTGTCGCCTGTTCGTGGCATCGCTCGAGGGTTGTGTGTTCGGAGAAAAGACCGTTTCGTTCGGCAACGGCTCTGCAGTCGAACCTGTCTGTGCTCCACTCGTTTCGTCGGCGTGAGTGCGGTCGGGCCGTCGGCGTCTCGCGATCGGTACCGTCGATCCGAACGCCGTGACAGTCGGCGGCTCGAACTATGATTCTTGGTTGACTGGTTGGAGCAAAAAGGTTATAATTGCCAGCGCTTAAGCGACGTATAGAGATGGCAACTGACATCGCACCCCTGTTCGTGCCAACGCCAGGGGGACCGGAACTGTTGATCATCCTCTTCATCGCCATATTGCTGTTCGGGGCGAACAAGATCCCGAAACTCGCGCGCTCGACGGGCGAGGCAATGGGCGAATTCCAGAAGGGGCGAGAAAAGGTCGAGACTGAACTCGAAGAGATGCGCCAGACTGGCTTCGAAAGCGTCGAGGACGAAGAAATCGACGGCGAGCCTGTCAGCACCGAGGGGGCCGAGGCGGGGGCTGAGTCCAACACGGTTACCGAAACCGACACCGAGACGAACCCGAACTGACGCTTTTTACCCCACTCGGGGCGTGTGGCCTAGCGGAGAGGGCAGAAGGTTCCTAACCTTCTGATCGCGGGTTCGAATCCCGTCACGCCCGCTCACTCCGTTCGCGGACGTGACGTAGCTCGCGAGCGCTCTGCGCCCGCTCACTCCCGTCACGCCCGTAACAGGCGCGAACGACCGTGAGCGTCTGTTACGGACCGAGCGGGATTCTAATCAGGGAGGTCGCGCGCAGCGAAGCGAGCACGTCCGACCGTNGCTCACTCCGTTCGCGGACGTGACGTAGCTCGCGAGCGCTCTGCGCCCGCTCACTCCCGTCACGCCCGTAACAGGCGCGAACGACCGTGAGCGTCTGTTACGGACCGAGCGGGATTCTAATCAGAGAGGTCGCGCGCAGCGAACTGAAAGCACTCGGGTCCCACTCTTCGCAGTCGCACACGGAAGTCGCGTCGCAGAATTCCCTCGAGAGTCCACGTCGAGTCTCGAGTGGGTCGCTCAGAGTCCGTTCGCCCGCAGGGCAGCCCTCGAGCGCGCCAGTTGCGTCGGCCTTCGACGCCGTCGGCCGACGGTCAACCCTCGCGTTTAGCGGTCCGTCCGCTGGATGACGATCCGGTTGTCGCGGACGCGCACGAGTACTCGCTCGCCGATTTCCATGCCGGCGACGGTGAGTTCGTCCTCGTGGAGATTGACGTGCGCGTTGCGGTAGTTGTCGTCTTTGTCTTTTGGACCGCACGGACTGAGTGTCTTTCTTCGAACCATCGCGGGTAGTGTCGCCGTTATACTCGGCGAGGTTATAACCTTGACGGGCGCGCCCGCCGGTACTCGTCTCGGTCGGCGAGGATTCGTGTCACCAGTGATAATTATGCAGGGCAAATACGTATTCTATCCATGTCATTTCGTAGCCGTAAATTAAAAGTCTCCTCGGCGAGGATGCTCTTCAGATGGACGGGGATCTATCGCGTGCGTTGCGGAACCCGGCAGCGTGACCCGGTGATACAACAATGATCGGAACGAGGCTATGTGTGATTATCAAAGATGGTAATGCGTGGATGAATTTTTTGTTGGGTGAACGGTTGGTGGGTGTCAATGGCTATTGACGAGGCCGACCACTCAAGTGGCGCACATTTTTCTGACGCCGAGGCGTCACCGCCGTCGACGGACGGCGATCCCCCGCACGTGCCGGTGGAGGGGTCTCCGATCCGCGTCGGTGCGTACACGTGGGCCGAATACATGCGCGAGCACGGGTACGCAGACGAGGTATCGACGCTGTACCCAGACGGACAGACGACGCCCGACGACCAACTCGGTCTCGATACGGGCGAGGAACGGACCGTTCCTACCGGGCGTGACTGGGACCGGGTGGATTTCGACCCCGAGACCCACCTCGGCTATCACCCGGACGACCTCCCCGACCTGTTACGGTCGGTGTTCGTTCCGAACGCGAACGTGCTCCAGGAAGCGTTTCTCGAGTACGTCGACCCGGAGACGACCCCCGTGGTCAAGGACGTCTACACGTGGGAGCACTACAAGTGGGAGTACTACTACGACGGCGACGGCGCTCGGCCGCGAACGAGCGACGGTGAGATCGAGCGGTTCGACCAGGCCGACGCCCTCGGGTTCGACCTCGAGGAGGAAGACGACGATTCGACCGAGTCCGACCCGGCGGCAGTCGACATCCGGCGGACGCTCTTCGAGTGTGGGAACAGGGCGATGGAACTCGACGAACTCGTCGACGAACGTACCGTCAACGTTCGCGAGGACTTCGACGAGGACGAGTTCTTCTCGACCGACGAAGGCCACACGACCGTCGTCAACCGCTACGACCTCGAGAAGGCGGTCTCGTTCCGGAAGAAGCGATTTTACCGCGAGGTCGAGCGCTACTGGGTCAACAAGCCCTACGCGTTCGTCATCATCTTCCACTCCGAGAAGGAAAACGAGAAGAAGTACTACATGGTCGAACCGTACTTCAACGAGATCGAGGTCGAACTTCGTGAATTCCTCTCGGGGAAGCTCAGGACGGCGATCAAGTACTCCGAGGACGGCATCAAAGAGAAGGCGAACGAGGACGGCCGTCGGAACGTCATCGAGACGGAGACGCGCCGCCTGTTGAAACGCTACGACCTGTTCGAGCGGACGAGCGGTGCGAAGAAGGTCGGTCTCCTCGAGACGCTCCGGACGCTGCTCGACGACGAGGAGGAGACCGACGACGACGCGAGTGAGACGCGTCTCGAGGGGATCGAGACCCGACCCGAACCGGTCGTGCTCGAGGAAGATTCCGACACCCTGAGTGAGTACCAGGTCGAGAAGTTACTGTACCACCTCAAACGCGATTTCATCGGTTACGAGCGCATCGACGGCATCAAACACGACATCAACGTCGAGGACATCTCGGTCGACGGCTACCACTCACCGGTCTTCGTCTACCACTCCGAGTACGAGCAGATCATTTCGAACATCTACCACGGCGAGGACGACCTCGACGGGTTCGTCGTCAAACTCGCCCAGCGCTCCGGGAAGGGGATCAGCAAGCGCCTGCCACAGGTCGACGCGACCCTGCCCGACGGCTCGCGTGCGCAACTGACGCTCGGCAAGGAGGTCTCCGACCACGGGACGAACTACACGATCAGGCAGTTCAAGGACGTGCCGTTCACGCCAGTCGACCTCATCAACTGGAACACCTTCTCGCTCGACGAGATGGCGTTCCTCTGGCTGGCCATCGAGAACCACAAGAGCCTGATCTTCGCCGGGGGTACCGCGTCCGGGAAGACGACCTCGCTCAACGCCGTCTCGCTGTTTATCCCCTCGAACACCAAAATCGTCTCCATCGAGGACACCCGCGAGGTCGAACTCCCCCAGCGAAACTGGATCGCGAGCGTCACCCGTCCGTCGTTCAACGACGACGCGCAGGGCGACGTCGACGAGTTCGACCTCCTCGAGGCCGCGCTCCGACAGCGGCCCGACTACATCGTGATGGGTGAGATCCGTGGTGAGGAGGGACGGACACTGTTTCAGGTCATGTCGACCGGCCACACGACCTACACGACCTTCCACGCCGACTCCGTCGACGAGGTGCTCAAACGCTTTACGACCGATCCGATCAACGTCTCGAAGACGATGTTTACGGCGCTCGACCTGGTCTCGATCCAGACCCAGACACGGGTCCAGGGTGGGAAGGTCCGCCGAAACAAGTCGCTCACCGAGATCAACCACTACGAGGCCGAACACGACGAGATCAACGTCCAGGACGTCTACCAGTGGCAGGCCGAAACCGACGAGTACCTCAAGATGGGTGACTCGAACACCCTCTCCGAGATCCAGTTCGACCGCGGCTGGAGCCACGAGAAACTCCAGGAGGAACTGTTCAAACGGCAGGTCATCCTCGCCTACCTGATCAAGAACGGTCTCAACACCTACGCGCAGGTCGCCGCGACCGTCCAGGCATTCATCAACGACCCCGACACCATTCTGACGCTCGTCGCCAACGGCCAGCTCGAGGACAGTCTCGAGGACCTTCGGGAGATGGAGAGCGTCCAGATCAACGTCGACCCGGAGAAAGAAGAACTCGTCCCGCGTCCGGACGCGACCGACGAGACGTACAACCTCTCGATGGACATCTTAGAGCGTGCCGAGGAGTCGCTGTTCGAAGAGTACCGCGGGCGTGCGGTCAGCGGTCTCGCGAGCGCGCTCGGCGGTATCGAACCGGCGGACCCGATCACGGTCGGCGGCGACGACGAGTTCGACTTCGGTGATACCGCCGAGTCCGACGACACGTGGGACCTCGGTGACGACGAGGCGTTCACGTTCGGCGACGACGACGGTTCGACAGCCCCCTCCTGGCTCGACGACGACGGCGACGTCGGTCCTGGGGAGGGTGCGAGTGCATCAGCTGATGGGGCCGTCGACGACGCGGCCGACACACCGGCTGGCGACACCGACGCACCCGCTCGTCCGGCGCTCGAAGAGGGTGACGCGGCGGAGACGGCCACCGCACCGGCGTCGGCGTCGGATCTCGACGCTTCCGTGGGTGCAGTCGAGACCGCCGACGCGACACCGCCGTCGGCGCTCGAGGATAGCGACGAGCGCCCCCAGTTCGAGGAGTTCGAACTCGACGCCCCCGCGCTCGAGGGACACGCCGGCGAATCCGCAGAGTTCGACTTCTCCGACTGGACGAGCGCCCAGTCGACGGCCGAGCAGTCCGACGGTGACGACATCGATGCCCTCTTCTCCGATATGGACCAGGCGCTCGAAGACGTCGAGTCCGACCTCTCCGGCGGTTCGGCCGCCATCGATTCGACCGACGCCGACCCCGAACCCTCGAGTGAGACCGCCGAATTCGACGAGATGTTCCCCGGCGGTGACCTCGAGTCGATCTTCGGCGATGTCGAGGAGTTCACTACAGACGATGGGGCTGACGAACACGGCGAGCGTTCGATCTTCGGCGAGGAAACGGCGACAGACGCCTCGACCGACAGCGGTGTCGACGACGCGTTCGCCGGCTCCGACGACCCGTCAACCGGCTCCGACGATGTGGCCGTGAGTGACGACGACCGGTCTCCTGGCTCGCTCTTTACCGACTCCGACGACGATTCGATATTCGGTGACGACGAGGCTGCGGAGTCGCTCTTCGGTGAAGAGGTCGATACCGACGAGTCGATGTTCGAGTCGGAGTCGAGTGCGGACGACGAGTCGGAATCGAGTGCGGACGACGACCGTCGGGAGGCCGACGAATGAGCCTCAAGACGCCCGGCGACACCGCTCCTGGTGGGGGGACGGGGACGTCTGACCTGCTCGGTGACACGTTCTACCCGCTGTACGACCGGCTGTTCAGCGGCGACAGCCAGCTCGTCGCGGACGTCGAACTGAAACTGGCGCAGGCGCGGATGACCGATACCGTCGAGTTGTACCTCTCGCGCGCCATCGGTATCGGGTTTATTTGTGGACTGTTCCTCTGGCTGCTCGGCTTGCTGGTCGGCTACGGCCTGTTCTTTACGGGCCTCATCCAGACCCAGGGAATGCTCGGAATGCCTATCCCGGAGAATCCGACGGTCCGCTGGCTCGTGCTCAACGGACGCGACCCCGCGCTGGTGTTGCTCACCGGCCTGGTTCTCGGCTCGCTCGGCTTCGCGATGGGCTTTGGCTCGCTCGTCGCCGTCCCCTACTCGCGTGCGTCCGCCCGCAAGCGCGAGATCAACATGCTGCTGACCGACTCCGTCTCGTTCATGTACGCGCTCTCGGTCGGCGGTCTCAACCAGCTCGAGATCTTAGAGGCGATGGCACAGGCCGACGACACCTACGGCGAGGTCTCGAAGGAGTTCCAGAGCATCGTCCAGGAGACGGAGTACTTCGACATCGACTACCGGACGGCGATCCGCAAACAGGCGATCGAGACGCCGAGTGACGAACTCTCGCAGTTTCTGACCGACATGCTCTCGATCGTCAACAGTGGCGGTGACATGCAACACTTCCTCGAGGATAAGAAGGAAAAGCACATGCGAACCGCCAAACAGCAACAGGAACTCACCCTCGAGACGCTCGAGCTGTTCGGCGAGATGTACATGACGCTCTCGCTGTTCCCGCTGCTGTTGATCATCATCATGGTGATCATGCAGATGGTTCCCGGGACGGACGTCTCGAACGAGATGCTCTACATGACCGTCTACGGTCTCATCCCGATGACGGGCATCGGCTTCATCGTCCTGGTTTCGACGGTCAAACACGACGAACCCGGCGACGGCTACCTCACCGGCGGCCCGGACAATCGCCGCATCGAGAGCGAGCGAAACCAGGGGCTGTTAGACCTCGGCCTGGTCGAGCGCTTCACCGGTGAGTACAGCATCTTCGACCGGATCAAAAACCGTGAGGGCACCCACGAGACGATTTCCGTCCTGCGTCGGCCCCACATCTTCTTCCGGGAGAACCCGCTGTTGACGCTGGCGCTGACCGTCCCAGCCTCGCTCGTGATCGTCGCGACGGCGATGGTACGCGGCTCTGCGCCACTGTCCTGGGCCGAACTCGTCGAGAGCCCCGTCTGGGGAACGATCATCTACGTTTACATTCCGCTCTACATCACGATGGTGCCGCTCGCCATCTTCCGCGAGTGGAACGTCCGCTCGCGCACCCGCGTCGTCGTCACGCTCTCCGACGACCTCCGGAAGCTCTCGAGTGCGAACGATACCGGGCTGACGCTGCTCGAGTCGTTCAAGTCGGTCTCCGAGACGACGAACTCGAAACTCGCCCGCGAGTTCGAGATGATGCACACGAAGGTCAACTACGGGATGAGCCTCACCGAGGCGCTGACGGAGTTCAACAACAAGTACCACATTCCCAGACTGGCACGCACCGTCAAACTCGTCACGAAAGCCCAGGAGGCGTCGAACCAGATTTCGGCCGTCCTCCGCACTGCGGCGCGAGCCAGCGAGAACCACGACGACATCGAACGCGACCGCAAATCGCGAACGCGCATGCAGGTCGTCATCATCATCATGACGTTCATGACGCTGCTCGCGGTGATCGCCATCCTCAAGACGCAGTTCATCGACACCGTCGCCGGACTCGAGACGACGGCGAGTACGGACGTCGACACTGGCGGCGCTGGCGGCCCGCTCGACGACGCCGACCTCGCGGAGAACATCGACACCAGCCTGCTGTCGCTGTTGTTCTTCCACGCGGTGACCTTCCAGGCGATCCTCTCGGGGTTCATCAGCGGCTACATGCGCGATGCCGACCTCCTGAGCGGCCTGAAATACGTGATCGTCCTCGTGACGATCGCACTCGTCGCCTGGGTACTGGTGGCCTGAGATGACGCGCGAACGCCCTCGCAAACGGACGGTTTCGATCTCGCTTCGCGGGCGCGGGCAGACGACGCAGGACTTCGTCGTCGGCATCGGCGTCTTCTTACTCGCCATCGCGTTCGTCTTCTCGTACGTCCCCTCGCTCATCACGCCGTACGCCTCGGCTTACGGCGGCGGGGAGTCCGCACAGGCCGATCGCATCGCGGCAACGCTCGTCGACGACCTCGCGGAGAACCCGGCGCGGCCCAACCACGTCAACGGCAGCGCGCTGGTCGACCTCACCGAAAACGACAGCTTCGACCTCGCCGGGGACCTCGGTCTCCGGGCGACTGACTCGGTCGCGGTCGACCGGCTGAACGTCTCACTCGAGCGGGTCAACCAGTCGCTCTCACGCGACGACCGGCGAATCGTCGCCGGCGGCGATCCCTACACCGGACAGGACGCGGCCAGTTCGGCACGCATCGTCACCGTCGATATGCGCGATGTCGACGGGAGCGACCTCTCGCTCGATGGAGAACCGATCCACGACGTCTGTGAGCCATCGTGTCGACTCGTGGTACGGGTGTGGTAACAGATGCAACGACCTGACTCCAACCGAAAACCGAACCGATCGACCGGCTACGACGGCCACGAGCGCGCTCAGGCGTACACGCTCGAGGGATTCGTCGGCGCGATCATCGTCCTGACGGCGGTCCTCTTCGCCATCCAATCGATCGTCATCACGCCGACGACCGGCGGTGCCGTCGACCGGACGGTCCAGGCACAGCTTCAACAGGAGGTCTCTGACGCGCTCGTCGTCGCCGAGAACGACGGCCAGCTGTCGCACCTGATCCGCTACTGGAGTGCAGATGGCGGTCTCGACGGCGACGGCGGCTACCACAATGCGACCGTCCCGCCGACCCAGCGGGGGAACTACACCTCCGGTCAGTTCGCAGACGAGGCGGCGATGGCGACGGCCTTCGGGACGCTCCTCGACGAACGCTTCGAGGAGAGCGGGCGAAACTACAACGTCGAACTCGTCTACCGGACCGACGACGGGGACGACTCGAGTTCGTTCTACCTCGTCTACCAGGGCCGGCCGAGTCCGAACGCCTTCACCGGCAGCCAGACGGTCGCTCTCTACGACGGCCAGCAGCTGACCGCTCCCGACGACGACCGGACGCTCGCCGACGCCGAGGGGGAGTACCCGATCCCGAACGTCGATGACGATCGCGACCTCTACAACCTCGTCGAAGTGCGGGTGATCGTATGGTGAGCGTCCCCTCGCTCGCGCCGGCCAGGCCCGACGCGACCCGCCGCGAGCGCGCCCAGCTCGTCCTCATCGCGGCTATCGCGGTCGCCTTCATCATCCTCGGGGTCGTGGTCGTCCTCAACAGCGTCCTCTACACCCAGACCATCTCCTCGAGCACCTCCATCGAACAGACGGGCGACGCCCACCAGACCGAACTCGAACTCGAGCGTAACCTGCGCGGTCTGGTCCAGGAGACCAACCGCAACGGCGGCGACGTCGACGCAGAGGTCGCGGCCTTCCTCGAGTTGTACGAACGCTCGAGCGGGGAGTCCCGACCGGTGGCGATCAGTGCCGAGATGGTCGACGAGGAGCCCGGAGTGCTCTTCCAAGAGGAACCTTCGAGTCCGCTGAACGACGAGGGAGAGGTATTCGATAGCACTTTACCACGAGAATTTGGACAGCTGTTAGTAACGATCGACCTCGACCAGTCTGATTCAAACGGTCGACTGGAACTGAACCTCAGCGACGACACGACGGTCTGGTTCACTCGGGTTTCGGCTAGCGACACCGTTACCGTCGAGGTGGTCGGTGGTCCGCAGTGTGAAATCACTCCTCAGTCGAGTGAGTCGGTAACGATCGACGTATTGCGAGGGGAAGCGAACGGCGAGTACGATTCGAGCGACTGTCTGGACGTTGCTTCAGCCGTTCAGGGATCGTACGATTCCCTCCAGTTCGAGGACCCGGCGATCTCAATTGGTGATCTCTACGGATCGTACGAAGTAGTCGTCGCAGGCGGTGAGCCTGGTATTATTCCGTCACACGACGGTCGAGAGGTCGCCTGGGCACTCGAGCTCGAGTACACCTCCGACTCGAGTGACCTCTCCTACGAGCGCTCCCTGCCGATCGAGGTCTACGGTGATCGGCCATGATGCGCTCGCGATTCGGTCGCGACGACCGGGCGGTCTCGATCGCCGTCACGCACGTGCTCACGATCGCGATCACGGCGGTGTTGATCACGGGGCTGATGATCGGCGCGGGGACGCTCATCGACGGCGAGAAAGAACGCGGTGCCGAGAGTTCGCTGACGACGATCGGTGAGCGCCTCTCGGGTGAACTCTCGAGTGTCGACCGCCTCTCGGATGGCTCTGACGACGTAGTTCTCCGGGTGAGCCACCCGCGGTCGGTGTCGGGGTCGGGCTACTCGATCGATGTCGGTGACGACGACGACTGCACCTCACCGCTGGTGAACCAGTCTGAGCACTGTCTGCTCCTCGAGTCGAGTGGTGAGGATGTCGAGGTTCAGGTGCCGGTGGCAGTCGATGCCGACCTCGACACCGACGCGAGCGCCCGTGGCGGGCCGATCACGTTCCGCTCTGACGGTTCCGAGATCACCATGGAGAGTGGTCACTGATGGCGCGACGTGACTCCGATAGCGCGCCGCGGACGCTTCGGGTAGGTCCCTCGAGCGGGCGGACGGACCGCGGGGTCAGCGAGGTGATCGCGTTCATCCTCGTCTTCGCGATCATCATCGGCTCCGTCGGCATCCTCTATACGGTTGGCTTCCAGTCGATGGGAGACTACCAGGAGGGTGAACAGCTCCGAAACGCCGAGCGCGCGATGAGCGCCCTCTCTGAGAACTTCAACGACGTCGTCCGCCACGGCGCGATCGAAGAGCGCTCGGGCGAACTCGCCCTCCGTGACGGCCGTGTCGCCGTAGACGAGAACGGGACGACGCTCGAGATCTCGGTCAACGGGTCGCTCGAGCACACGGTCGAAACCGGCTCGATCACCTACCAGCGTGGCTCGAGCGTCATCGCGATGGAGGCGGGCGGCGTCTTCCGTGGTGTCGACGGCGAGCCGACCCAGAGCGCCGTCATCGAGCGCCCCCACCTCGTCTGTTCACCCGACCGGGAGACGGCGCTGATCTCCGTTCTCGAGATCGACAGCGAGGCCGAAGCGCGCTCGATCGCCGGGGCGGGCGGCGTCGAACTCTCCGTCGTACAGACCGACGTGCAGACGGCACGCTACACGGATGCCGGTGAGGTCAATATCACCGTCTCTGATTCGGCGTTCGAGACCGGCTGGGAGGCGCACGTCCTCGAGCGAAACGGCTGGGAGGACGGTGTGTGTGAGGTCGATACGGTGACGGTTCGGATCGTGACCGTCGATGTCGAACTCTGAGGGGGCCGGCCGGTGGCCGGTCAGTCGGGCCAGTCGCCGGTGAACATCGCGCGCAGGCCAGCGCGTTCGACCAGCGCCTCGAGTCGCGCGCGGTGCTGGGCTGGTGTGCCGCCGGTCTCGAGGATGGTTCCGTTCTCGAGGGTGGCGGGCTCGTCCATCGGCGTGCCGTCGGCGCGGACCGCTTCGGTGTGTAAGACGGTGTGGCCGTCCTCAGGTGCCCAGGGGAGACGGACTCCGCTGAGGCCGCGCTCGAAGAGGTACTCGGTGGCAGAGACCAGCGCCCCCGCCGAGGTCGCGTGGCCGACCGCGCCGATCGAGCCCCGCTCGTTGAAGAATCTGACGACGTACTCTCCGTCGCCGTCTTTGCCACCCTCGCCCGAGCTATCGCCGTCTTTGCCACCCTCGCCCGAGCTATCGCGGACGCTCGAGTCCGTGCTGGCCGTCTCCCCCTCGCCAGTTCCCCTTCCTGGCGCTCGGCCGTCCTCGCTCGCCGTCTCACTCGTCCGTGCTCGAGTATCCGACTCGCTGGTGGCCACCGAGGACGTGGGCTCGCTCGAGTCGGCTCGCGCCGGTGTCGTGGGCTCGCTCGAGTCGGCTCGCGCCGGTGTCGTGGCCTCTCGAGTTGGCCCGTCCGTCTCGGCGGGGGCCGTCTCGAAGCGTTCGCGCTCGCGCTGGCCGTCGCCTCCGAAGGTATCGAGCACCTCGTCGAGAAAGCGCCGACTCGCCCGCTCGAGTTCGCCCCGGTAGGCGGTTCCCGTCCGCACCGTGAGCGTCTCGGTGATCGTCGCTTCGATAGCGGCTCGCTCGACGGCGAGGCGGCGGCGGGCGAGCGCGCGCGAGTGGTGGCCGAGTCGCCGTTCGAGGTGGGGCCGTGAGACGAACTCGAGGTTCGAGGTGGCCTCCTCGAGCGACTCGAGCGAGGTGGTAAAGCGGTCGGTGCCGTCGGCACCGGCGAGCAGTCGGATCGTCCGTCCGTCGGTGTAGATCGCCCGGTCGACGCCGGTGGCTGCCATCGCCGCGCTGAGGCGGCGTTCGCGCCCGTCCTCGAGCCCGGTGTCGAAGGCCTCGACGGCGACGAACAGCGCCGGGATGCCCTCGACCGAAAAGCGGTACTCGAGGCGGTGCTCTCTCTCGCTCTCGCTGTCGCGGCCGGGGAGCGGTCCGTCGCGGACGCACGCGGTGGTGTCGGTCTCCCACCCGAGCGTCGTGAGCAACGGTTCGACGAGCCAGCGTTGCGTCTCCGCCCGCGTCCGTGGTGGGGCGGCGTCGACGAGCGCCCGCGCACGGTCACAGAACGCGGTGACGCCTGTGGGAGTCATCGTCAGCCACCTACTCGCGGCGGTGACATGTATCGATCGGTGCTGGCCGACGGTCCACCGAATCGAAGTGTTCTCAACAGTGATAACTGCAGGTGAGGTTTTATTGTCGGCGGTGAGTGTGTCTGAGGTATGTTAGGCCCGGTTCGTCGAGTGATACCAAAATTTATCCGACAACGCTACGCGTTGAAATTCACGCTGGCGTTGCTCGTTCTCGGTTTGTCTGCCATTGCGATCACGTTCGTCGCCCTCGAGCACCAGGGGGTGTCGTACACCTACGGCATCTACGCCCTGTGGGGGACGCTCCTGATCGTCGCGCTCGTCGGCGGCCTGCTCGCGAGAAACACCTCCCGGTCACTCCGTGACCTCTCTGAGCAGACGGCGCGACTCGAGGAGGGTGACTTCGACGGACCGATCGAGACCGGCCGCGTCGACGGAGTCGGCACGCTCTACGACCGCGTCGATGCGATGCGCGAGAGCGTCGGTACGCAACTCGAGCGTGCGACTGATGCGCGGACGGAGGCAGAACGCGCCCGCGCTGACGCCGTCCGCGAGACCGAGACCGTCGCAGAGACCGTCGAGGACTACCGCCGCGTCGTCCGGGCCTGCGCCGACGGCGACTTCACCGTGCGGATGGACCCGGCGACGGACGACGAGGCGCTCGTCGGTTTCGCCGAGGAGTTCAACGAGATGCTCGCGGAAATCGAAGAGACGACCGAGCAACTCACCGTGTTCTCGAACGAAGTCGGGACCGCCTCGAGGGAGGTGACCGCGAGCGCCGAGGAGGCGCAGGACACCTCCGCGTCGGTCGCCGAGTCGGTCCGTGACATCTCGGCGGAGGCCGACCGCCAGCACGCGAACCTCGAGTCGGTGAACTACGAGATGAACGGTCTCTCGACGACCATCGAAGAGATCGCAGCCTCCTCGAACGAGGTCGCAGACATCGCCGAACAGACCGCAGACGCCGGCAAGCGCGGGCGTGATGCGGCACAGGACGCGATCGACGGCATGTCGGAGGTCGAAGCCGACTCCGAGACTGCGGTCGCAGAAATCGCTCGTCTCGAAGCCGAGATGCAACAGATCGACGAACTGACCGAGTTCATTACCGAGATCGCAGAGCAGACCAACATGCTCGCGTTGAACGCCAACATCGAGGCTGCGCGCTCTGGCACCTCGGGCGAGGGCTTCTCGGTCGTCGCCGGGGAGGTCAAGGAACTCTCCGAAGAGACCAAACAGGCTGCCGAAGACATCGAGGCCCGCCTCGAGCAGATCAAAGCCCAGACCGAGCGGACGGCGACCGAGGTGCAGACGACCTCGGCACGGGTCTCCGAACACACGGACTCGGTCGAGCGTGCCGTCGAGGCACTCGACGAGATTGCAGCCTACGCGGAACGGACCAACAGCGGGGTACAGGACATCTCCGCAGCCAGCGAAGAGCAGGCGGCCTCGACCGAAGAGGTCGTCTCGATGGTCGACGAGGCGGCGACGATCGCAGAACGGACCAGCACGGAGAGTCGCGCCGTCGCGGCCGCCGCCGAGGAGGGGACCGCCTCGCTGCTCGAGGTCTCCCGGAGTGCGAACGACCTCTCGAGACAGGCGACGTCGCTCTCCGAGGCACTCGAGCGCTTCGAGACCGACGCCGACGTCGATACGCACTTCGCCTTCGAGGACGACACCGACGACCGGGACGTCCTCACGTTCGAGTCGACGCCGGAGGAGACGAGCGACACCGACATCGACACTGACACGGGTGCCGACTTCGCGTTCGGGACCGACATCGAAGAGACGGCCACGGAGTCGGCGCCGTCGTTCGACTTCGACCTCGAGGCGGACGACGACGTGACCGACGCGTGGGAGGAGTCCTCGGTGACGGACGAGGAGGAGACAGGTACGGTCGAGGACTCCGATCTCGAGACGGCCGATACCGAGGACGACACTGCCGCGGACGCTTCCAGTGTTGAGGAGACGACCACCGAGCACGCTGCCGTCCCGCTGGACGACGAGACGGAATCGGACGCAGGCGACGAGGAGCCGACCGCACAGGGATCGACCGACGTGAGTCTGGCGAGCGACTCGCCGTCTCTCGACGATTCCGCGACGGAGGCAGAGCCTGCACCCGCGGCCGACGACGTCGACGCCGAAGCCGACCCGGCGGCTGCTGTAGACACCGAAGCCGACCCGGCTGACGACGCCGACCCGGCGGAAACCACGCCCGATGACGGTGTCGACCTCGAGACACCCACCGATCTGGAGGACGGGACCGACCTCGCGCCGCCGATCTCGGACGAGCCGTCCGACGACGACCCGTCAGCGGAGACCGAGACGGACGCTGGCGCACCGCCGGACGAACCGATCGCTCTCGGTGGGATCGACGAGGACGTCGACGCGGCCGCACTCGAGGAGGCCCTCGAAGACGAGACCGACGCCTGGGAGGACGAGGCGGTCGACGAGGGTATCGACTCGTTCCTCGAGGAGACTGCCTGGGACCTCGAAGGCGTCGACGAACCGGTCGACGACCCAGCAGACGAGTCCGGAGACGCAGCGGACGCGTCGCTGGAGGACGAAGCGTTAGCCGACGAGGAGTTCGACGAGGCGTTCGACCAGGCGTTCGATAAGATCGAGTTCGAAATCCCTCCCGAGGAGACCGACGACGAGATCGAAGAGGTCGAGGACGTCTTCACCTTCGGCGACGACCAGAACTGACGCGTTTCGAGCGATCGCCACGGCTCACTGGTGGCTCTAACACAGCTACTCTGTTGTCGCTACCCTCGCTGGTAAATCCGTAGCCGTCCATCGAGGACGGTGAACGAAGACTCGAGCATCGGGGGAATCGTCTCGGCCTTGCCGATGACGAGGTAGCCGTCGTCGCGCAACGAGTCGGCGATGGTCTCGAGGATCGGCTTCTTGTACTCGTTGTCGATGTAGATGAAGAGGTTGCGACAGATGACGAGATCGAACCCGGATTTGGCGTCGTCGTTGATCAGGTCGTGGCGGTCGAAGGTGACGTTTCGTTTGATCGCGTCGCTGACGAGGTAGCCGCCGTCTTCCTGTGGTTCGACGTACCGTTCGTACTCGCGTAAGTACTCGAGTTGTTCGCCCAGGTCGATCGTCCGTGACCCCTGGTAGTAGCCGTTGCGTGCGGTCTCGAGGGCGTCGGCGCTGATGTCGGTGGCGATGACGTGGACGCTCGATTCGTCGATTTCGGGGTCGTCGTGGGCGACCATCGCGAGCGAGTAGGGTTCACGTCCGTCCGCACAGGCGGCGCTCCAGACGTGGATGCGGTCGTTGGTCTCGGAGAGCGTCCGCAGGAGGTCACGGATACCGTCCCAGACGTCGGGGTTACGGAAGAAGCCGGTGACGTTGATGCTCATCGAGTCGAGGAGCGCGGCTTGCTCTTCGGGGTCCGACTGTAGCCGCTCGAGGTAGGCGTCGTAGTCCTCGAGTCGGGTACGGCGCATCCGTGAGGTGATGCGTCGGTCGAGGTAGCTGTCGTTGTAGTGGCTGGTCGCGAACGAGAGTTCGCGTTCGATGTACTCGAGAAGTGTGGTGAAGGTGTCGTCTTCGCTCGTCGCTGACGGCCGGTTTCGGCCGCGGTCACGGCTCGTGGTCACAGCTCTGTTACTCCGGCGTCGGTGTTGGCCTTTTTGATCGTGAGCGTTCCGGTTCCTGGTGTGAACTCGACGGTTCGCCCTTCGGTGCCGCCGACGTCTTCGGCGACGATGGGGACGCCGAGTTTCTCGAGTTCTCGTTTTGCGGCTTCGGTGTTGCGTTTGCCGACGCCGTCGCCGAAGCTCTCGAACTCGAACATGTCGCTGCCGCCGGTGATCTTCGCTTCGACGGAGGTGTAACTCGCGCCACGTTCGACCATGCGCCGTAAGAGTGCGCGAATCGCCGTGTCGGCGTACTTTCCGGGTTTCGCGTCGCTGTTTTCGATCTCGTCGCCGTTGGGCAACATGATGTGTGCGAGTCCGCCGATCTCCGTATCCGGGTCGTAGAGTGCGATGGCGAGACACGACCCCAGTCCGTAGGACTTGAGCGTGTCGTCACCTTCGGTGACGACCAGTTCGGAGATACCGACTTGGACCGGGTCTGGAATGCCCGGTTCTGTGCCGTACGTCTTCATGTGTTCTCTATCTCGCCGAACTCTGCGGTGGTCGGCGTCTCGTCGATCTTGTCGACGTCGAGGTCGTTCAGTGCCCGCTCGAGGTCCGATTCGTCGGGAATCGCGTAGATTTCACAGTCGAACTCCCGTCCGTCGGCGACGACGACCGTGTCGAAGACGAACGCGAAGTCCTGGCTCTCGCCGAGTTGGATGATGACGGGATCGATCGCCGCCGAGCCGATGTCGTGGATGAACTCGGGCGTCGAGTGGTCGATCGTCGTATCGAGGACGTTCGCCCAGCCGTCGAGAAAGCCACTGGCCATGATGTTTCCGAGCTCCATGATGGCGCTCTTTCCCATCTCGCCGAACTCGTCGTCACCGTCGTCGGGACTCATCGGTACCATGGCGTCGATGATCTCGTGGGCCGAGGCCTCGTCGAAGAGGAACACCAGGTAGCCACTCGGCGTGCCGTCGAACTCGAAGGCGACGCCGACGAGCGTCTCGTTCGACACCGCCTCGGGAATCGCCTCGAGCGAGACGAAGTTGAGGCGGCGAATCTCGACGGAGGTGTCGATGCCGGTGAGCGTCGTGGCGGTTTTGGCCACCTCCTCTGCGCCCTGTTCTGCCATCCGGTCGAAGCCGTCGAGTTTGTCGTACTCGATGCCTTCGTTCGTCCGGAGCTGTTCGAGAAGCTGGGCCATCGACTCGCGTCGGGGAAAGAGGTAGTGGCTGAAGCCGATGTCCATCTCGGTGCCGATGGCGCTGATGTTGCTGTGAAAGAGCAACGCGAGGTCGTCGTCGTCCGGTGCCTCGTCGATGTCACCGAAGAACGCGTCGACGGTCGTCCCTTCGATGAACTCCGGCGTCGAGACGTCGATGACCGTCTCTAAGACGTCGGCCCAGCCGTCGACGAAGCCGTTGTTCATGATGTTGCCGACCTCGGTCGCGGCCGAGCGGTTCATCTCGTCGAACTCGTCGGTCTCGGCGTCGTTGATGAGCGTCTCGACGATTCGGAGGGCGCTCTCCCGGTCGAAGACGACGACCGAGTGGCCGTCGAGACCGCCGCTGAGTTCGACGCGGACGCCGACCCGGTCGGTGCCGTCACCGAAGTCACGACGGATCTCGGTGCCGCGCATGAAGTTGAGTTTGGTTATCCCAACCTGGGTTTCGACACCGGTCATGCGGGTCAGCCGACCTGCGGCCAGTCCCGCGCCCTCGCGGGCCATTCGATAGAACGTTCCGAGTGCGTTGACGTCGAGTCTCATGCGGGGTGTACTTCGATGCCGTTGACCATCTCGACGAACTCCTGGAGGTCCGGGAACGCGTAGATCTCGGCTTGAATCTGATAGCTCGGGACGTTCAGACTCGAGTCGAAGAACAACGCGAGGTCGTCGCCGCCGAGACCGGCAGTACGGACGACGATGTCGCCCGCGGGCGCGTAGACGAGTTGGGGGGCGGCGATATCGATCGCCCGTCCCAGTACGTCGGCCCAGCCGTCGATGAAGCCGCTGGCCATCATGTTCCCCATCTCCTCGACGGCGCTCCGGGCCATCTTCCCGGAGACGTTCGACATGTCGTCGACGACGTCTCTGAGCATGAGCGCGGTGATCTTCTTCGCACTCGCTTCGGGGAAGAGAATGAGGATGTGGCCGTGTGGCGGATCGAGCAGTCGCACCCGGACGCCGACGCGCTTTCCGGGCTCGAGCTGTGACTTGATGTCGTCGACGTCGATGAAGTTGGTCTTCGTCACCTCCATCTGTGCGTCCTCACCGGTGAGCTTGCTCATGTTCTCGGCGACGCCGTTCGTGCCGACTTTGGCCATCTCGTTGATGAAACTCAGCTTCCTAATGTCTACCATCAGCGTCATCGCGCTCGCCTCCGTGTGCTGACGGCGTCAGAGTGGTCGTTCGGCTGGTCGCGCTCGCGTACGTGTTCGTTGTTGATCGTGTTCATAGTGTATTCACATCCAGAATGTTGACTACCTCTCCGCGTCCTCTGACGGTCGCTCCGCTGAGACCGGGGACGTTGCTCATGAAGCCTTCGAACGGCTTGATGACGACCTCCTGTTGGCCTCGAACCTCGTTGCAGTGTAGCCCGACCGGTCGGATCTCGTCGCGAATGCGCACGACCATCCCGTCGCCGTTCGGACTCGGACCCGGTGTCTCTAAGGCCGCTGCGAGGTCGATGACGGGAACGTCTTCTCTCTCGTCGTTCACGTCGAGTTCTTCGTCGTCCGCATCGGATTCCTCGTCGTCCGTCTCGTCCGCAGTGGAGACGAGTACGGCGCGTCCGTCGACGGTTTCGACGCGGTGGGCGTCTTCGATGTCGTGGACGACTTTCGTCGGAATACCGAACTCCTCGCCGCCGCACTCGACGAACAGGACGTTTGCGATGGCGACCGTCACGGGGAGGCGCATCGTCACCGTCGTCCCGCCGTCGGGTGTGCTCTCGACGGTGACCGTCCCGTCGAGTTCGTCGACCGTCCGTTTGACGACGTCCATGCCGACACCGCGGCCGCTGACGTCGGTCACCTCCGTCGCCGTCGACAGTCCCGGGTGGAAGACCAACTCGAGTGCTTCGTCGTCGTCGAGTTCGGCCACCTCGTTCTCCGTGAGGATGTCGGCCTCGACGGCGGCCGACCGGAGCTGTTCCGGGTCCAGTCCGCGGCCGTCGTCTTCGACTTCGATCGTCACCCGGTCGCGGTCCCGACTGGCCCGCAGTTCGACCGACCCCTCGCGGGGCTTCTCGAGCGCCTCGCGTTCGGCTGGCGACTCGATTCCGTGGTCGACTGCGTTCCGAACCAGGTGAACCAGCGGGTCGCCGATCCGGTCGAGGATACTGCGGTCGAGTTCGACGTCTTCGCCGACGAGTTCGAACGCAACCTCTTTCTCCTGGGTTCGAGCGATGTCGCGCACCACGCGCGGGAGTCGGTTGGCGACCGTCTGCAACGGCACGAGACGGACGTCCATCACCGTCTCCTGTAACTCGGAAGTGATGTCCTCGAGCCCGTCGAGTTCGGCGTCGATCGTCGAGAGGTCGTCGCCCTGTTCGATCGCGTGACGGAGGCGGACGCGGCTCGTGACGAGACCCTCGACGAGGTTGAGTAGCGTGTCGATCTGCTCGACGTCGACGCGCACCGACTGGATCCGGTCGGCCTGTTGCTCGGGTTCGTCACGCGCTGGCACCTCCGGAACCGTGATGTCCGGAATGACCAGTTCGTGTTCGCTCTCGAGACCGTCGTCCGACTCGTCGGTCTCCTCGTCGCTCGCTGCCGACTCCTCGTCGAAGCCTTCGAGTTCCTCGGACGCCGACGACTCCCACTCGAGGTCGGCCGCTGCAGCGATCGTCTCGTCGTCCTGGAAGTCGTACTCGTCGAACGCCTGATCGTCGAACTCGTCGTCTTCGTAGGCGAAGGTGTCCGCACCGTCGTCGAACCCGTCGTCACCAAACTCATCGTCGTCGAACTCGCCGTCACCAAACCCGTCGTCTTCGTAGGCGAAGGCGTCCGCGTCGTCGATCTCGAGTGAGTCGTCGAACGCCTCCTCGTCGACCGGGTCGGGCGCGAACGACGTCTCGTCGATGGCGACCTCGCCGAACTCGTCGTCTACCGCTGGGACCTCGTCGCTCGCCACCTCGTCGTCCGTTGGTGGTTCGTCCGGTTCGTCTCCGTCGCCGAAGTCGACACCGTCGAGCGCCGAGAGGTCCTCGAGCGCCTGCTCGTCGGCGGCCGCGTCGGCCACCTCGGCGTCCGCGTCCGCCGCCTCCGCCTCGTCGACGGCCAGCGCTTCGAACGCCTCGTCGCTGACGGTCTCGTCGGTCTCGAGCGGTTCGGCTGGTTCGTCGACATCGGTTTCCTCGACGGTGAGGTCGGTCTCCTCGCCGGCTGGCTCGTCGTCCGGCTGCCCGCCGTCGTGGTCGTCGGTCTCGAGGGCGGCGTCGCCTGTGTCCGCCTCGGAGACCACGTCGAGAAACGAGTTGTCGTTGACGTCGACGTCGTCACCGAGGAGTTCGTCCATGTCGACCTCGTCGTCGCTGTCGAACTCGTCGAACTCGAGTTCGTCGAGTTCGGCCTGCAACTCGTCGAAGCCGACCATCTCGACTTCGGCTTTCAGCTCCGCGAACACCGCGCTGGCGTCGTCGACGACATCGTCGTCGTCGCCTGCTGGTTCGTCACTCGAGACCGGCTCTTCGTCCGTCGTGACCTCGTCTACGGGCGCTTCCGACCCGGACATGTCGTCGTCGGTGCCCTCGAGTAAGTCGTGGAACGAACCCGCTTCACCCATGTCGTCGAACGCGCTGACGTCGCCGACTTCCTCGACCATCGCGTCGAGGTCGTCGAACTCCGTGAACTCGTCGAGCAGTTCCTCGACCGACAGCTCCTGGGCGTCGTCGCTCGAGAGCGTCTCTGATGCGCCGTCGTCGGGCGCGTCGTCGACAGCCTCCCGTTCGCGCTGGAGTCGTTCGACCCGGTCGGTGACGGTGACGATCTCGAACGCGTCGACGGCATCGACCGGTTCGAGCGCGGCCGCGATAGCCGTCTCGTCGACGGCACTGCCGAAGACGGCGTCGAACGTGTGTCCGTACGCGTCGTTGTCGATCGTCTCGCGCGACGGCACGGTCCCGAGGAGGTCGAACGCGTCGATCAGCGCGTCGACGACCAGTCGGCCGTTGTTCACACCCTCGGTCTCGTCGATCAGCAGGCGCACGAAGAACGTGTCGTGATCGTCGTCCGCCGGCGGTTCGAACCCCGCGAGCGTCGACTCGAGTTCGTCGTCGCTCGGTCTCGAGATGCCGGGAGTCTGGTCTGTCCCCTCGAGCGGCGCTCTGAGCGCTTCGATCGTCTCGCTCGGGTCCGTTCGGACCTCGCCGTGGGCTCCCGCCTCGTCGATCGCCCGCTCGAGGGCGTCGACGCCCTGGAAGATCGTGTCCATGAGCGCGGGTGTCACCTCGACTTCGTCCGAGCGGACGGCGTCGAGGAGGTCTTCGATCGCGTGTGCGAGGTCGCTCGCGCGCGTCAGGCCCATCGCGCCACAGTTTCCTTTGAGCGTGTGGGCACTCCGGAAGATCGACGTCAGCGCGTCGGTGTCCGTCGGCGAGCGCTCGAGCACCAGCAACGAGTTATTCAGCTCTGTGATGTGTTCTTCGCTCTCCTGAACGAAGTCTCTCCAGTAGTCATCCATTGGTCTCACCGTCCGTGTCAGTTCTGAAGGCGTCACAGATGCGCTCGACGAGATCGTCAGCGGCGACGACCTCGTCGACGCACCCGGTTTCGATCGCTTGTCGAGGGATGCCGAAGACGGGGGACGTCGCTTCGTCCTGGGCGATGGTTCGCCCGCCGGCGCGTTTGATCGCCGCAATTCCCTCAGCACCGTCTTTTCCCATCCCCGTCAGGACGACCCCGACGAGGGGGTCGCTGACGCGGCTGGCAGCCGTCTGCATCGTCACGTCGATCGATGGGCGGACGCCGTGTACCCGTTCTCGGCTGTCGTATCTGACCCGGAGCCAGCCGCCGACGTTGTTCGTGACCGCGAGGTGGACGCCACCGCGAGCGACCACGACCTCTCCAGCTCTCACCCGGTCACCGTCTCTGGCTTCGCGGACCTCGTAGGCGCTCGCTGCGTCCAGTCGGTCGGCGAAGCGCGCGGTGAACCCCTCGGGCATGTGCTGGACGACCACGACCTTCGCGCCGAGGTCGAGCGGCAAACACTCGAGGATACGTTCGATGAGTCGTGGGCCGCCGGTCGACGCACCGACGACGAGCGTCGGGTCGTCGCAGTAGGGTCCGTCGCCGTCGACTCGCGTCTCGGCGTCGTCCGTATCCGAGCGCACCTCGGTGGCACGCTCGCGGTCGCTGTGCCCTGTACGCTGTTCGTTCGCCGCGTCGGCCGGTGCCGCGGGCGTCGGTGCAGGTATCGGCTCCGATGGACTCGCTGTCGCTTCGCTCGCCGTCGACGGTGGCGCGCTCACAGAACGCGAGAGCGCGAGCGGCGACACGTCGGCGTCGACGATGTCACCGACGGTTTCGACGATCGCGTCGACGAGGTGCGCGAGATTTCGCGAGTCCGACCCGTCCGGTTTGTGTATGAAGTCGACGGCCCCCCGTTCCAGTGCCTCGAGCGTCGCGTCGGTCCCGCGCTCGGTGTAGGCACTGAGCATCACGACCGGCGTCGGATTCGTCGCCATGACGTGTTCGACCGCTTCGATACCGCTCATGCCGGGCATCTCGACGTCCATCGTCACTACGGCGGGCTCGAGTTCGGCGACGGCGTCGACGGCTTCTTCACCGCTGGCCACCGCCGCGACCTCGTAGCCCGCATCTGTGAGCGCGTTGTCGATGACTGTCCGCATGAACTGCGAGTCTTCGACAACGAGTACCTGAGTCATACCGCGGCGACGACGTCTGCCAGAGCCTTCCGTACGCTGGGTTCTTCGAACGGCTTCGTCACGTAGCCGTCGGCCCCAGCTTTCACGGCGAGTTTCATCTTCTCTCGTTGCCCGACACTCGTACACATGATGACGCGCGACTGCGGATCGAGCTTCTTGATCGCTGCAGTCGCCTTGATACCGTTACACTTCGGCATCACGATGTCCATCATGACGATGTCCGGATTCTGTTCCTTGTATAACTTCACGGCCTCGGCACCGTTCGACGCCTCTCCAACGATGCGGTACTCTTGTTCGAGAATCTGTCGTAAGAGATTCCGCATAAAATGTGAGTCGTCTACGATGAGCACCCCTGTCGACATTCAGTTGTACACCACAGTTCGATAGAGATACCAATACCATAAATGCTGTCTCTCGATTATCAGACGTGATAAACGTCGAAAAAGAACCACTCAGCCCCTCTCTGCGCTCACTCGACGTGACCCGACGCGAGGAGCAACCGTTCGACGTCGACCAGCGGCGTCGTCTCGACGGTTGGCTCGGGAGCCTCCTCCTCGTCCTCGGTTTCGTCGGCTTCCACCTCGTCTTCGTCCTCGAAGACGTCGAACTCCTCGCTGCTCGTTCGTTGTCTCGCCGCAGTCAACGGCGACGGCCCAGCGGGTCCTTCCGCACCCGGCAGGTCGGCCAGCAACGAGTCGGGGGCCCGCAGCCGCTCGCGTTCGTCACTCCCGTCGTCGGGCTCGCGCTCGTACGTCTCTTTCTCGACGAGACCGACGACTAGCGGGTGCTCGAGCGGGCCAGCATCGTCGCCGTCCGTCTCCTCGAGCACGTTCGTCACGGGGATGGTCTCGACGCCGAGGACGTCGTCGACGCGGATCGCCGCCGGCTGCTGGTCGCTCGGCCGGTCCAGTACGAGCAGTCGCTGGTTCGTCGGAGCCGCCGCCGTGACGGGGAAGTGAATCCGCGGCTCGATGACGACCGTGATCTCCCCGCGGATGTCGACGACGCCCTCGATGGCGTCGGGCGCTCTCGGCACGCGCGTGATCTCTACCGGCGGCCGCGTGATCGACTTGACGTCGTCGACCGACAGCGCCAGCCGCTGGTCGCCGATCAGCACGAAGACGAACCGCTCGAGTTCCTCTTCGTCCGTCTCGTTGCCCCCTGCAGTCCCGCCGCTGGGGTCGTCGGTGTCGATTCCGAGAAGTTTCTTCGGGAGATCCGGAGACATAGGTCCTGTTCGTGTATTACAGCCCACCAATAAAACATTGACTCCCAACCGTACCCCGCCGACGCGCCCCCTCGACACCCCCGCGAACCGCCCGGGTCGGTACCCCGCGTCGGCGTCGACGGTGTGTCAGGGAAACGGTGGCGAGCCGCCATCGCCGTCGTCCTCGAGGTCGACGTCGAGACCCATCTCCTCTCGGCGCGCCTGGAGTTGCTTCACCTGCCGGTAGTAGTAGCCGAGCAGCGAGCCACCGATCACGACCGCGAGCGCGACGAACCCGGCGAACAACAGCAGGTCGCGCTCGAGGAAGAACCTGATCGAGATGGTGCTGCTCAGGTCGTCCCAGCGCAACACCTCGCGATCGTCGACGACCTCGCGGTCGTATCCACGCGGCGTGACGCTCCCGAAGAGGAAGTTGTCGCTCCGGTGGCCTTCGGGGAGCGTCACCTCGTACGAGCCCGAGACGAACGCCGGGAGGTGGAACGTCTTGCTACCCGCGTTGCTGGTGTAGGCGAACGTCCCGTTGCCCTCCGGGAGGCGTACCTCCGTACTCGAGCGCCCCTGGTCGATGTCGAGTTCGGAGCCGGTGACCATCGTCCCGTTCGGGTACCAGTAGCGCACCGCCTCGATGTCGATCGCCACCTCGCGATAGATCTCAGAGCGCGACATCGAGAACGAGTCGGTGTCGTTCAGGTCGTACACTGCGCGAAACTCCCCATCCTCGACGTCGATCACGGCGTCCGCCTCACGGTCGAGCAGGTCGTCGTACTCCTGTTCCCGGTCGAGCGTCTCGTCCGAGATGCCGCCGAAGATGCCTGCACACCCGGCGGTGATGGCGACCAGCGCAACCAGCACCGTCGCGAGGAGGAGGCGGCGATTCATACTAGGGGACGACACACCGCAGCTCGGACGGCAGGTAGGAGCCGACGCTCGCGAGCAGCCCCGGCGGGTCCGTGTCTTCGGTGCAGATGACGCTCTGCTCGAGCAAGCCGAGTCGCTCGATCGTCACCACGTCACGGGCGTGGCCGGCACGGTTGAGCGTCGAGCGCACCTCCGCGCGCGTCGCACTGTTGACGTTCAGGCGGCCGTCGCCGCGTCGCCAGTCGTAGAGGCGGTCGCGCTCGTCGTCGGCCAGCCGCGACGCCCCCTCCTCGTAGACGAAGCGCATCGGGAGGTGCTGGACCAGCCCGAAGCGCTCGCGAATCTGGGCGGGCGTCCCGGGACCGAGTCCGAGTTCCTCGCTCGGAATTCGCACCGCCTGGCCCGCGTCCAGGACGAACCCCTCCTCGTCCCAGGACTCGAGCGTGCCGACGTAGGTCTCTCCCTCACGGAGGTCGGGGACGACCTCGCCCCACTCCTCGCGGAGGACGTTCCGGGCGACGACGGCGTCCTCGCCCTCGATAGTGACCGAGGGGAAGTCGTCGTGGCGGATCCCCACCTCGTACTCGACCTCGAGGTCGCCGAGGTCGTTGCCGACGAGCGAGCGCAGCGAGTCGAGTGCGCGTTTCCGAGCCGAACCGCTGACGTACAGTTTGGTTGCGAGGACGACCATTATGCGCCCGCGTCGAGGTTGAGTTCGTCCTCGAGTGCTGCCAGTCGGTCTTCCATCGCGTAGACGAGCATGTCGTTGTCCATCGACTCCATCGGCGAGCCACACTCGGGGCACTCGAAGCCGAAGTCCATCGCTTCGCCGAACTCGAAGCGGATCGAACAGATCTCACAGAGGTAGAACTCGTGGTTGCGCTCGTACTCCTGGCGGCGCTCGAGCGCCTCGTGGAGGCGGTACATCTCGCTCTCTAGGTTCTCCGGGATGTTCTCGTACTCGAACGTCCAGAGGTAGGTCAGCCAGCCAGAATCCTCGTCTCTGAGCCGTCGGTAGGTCGCCAGGTCGTTCTCGTAGAGAATAAACAGCGACCGGCGGACGTCGTTGAGTTCGAGGTCGAGGGAGTCGGCGAGTTCCTCGTCCGTCACTTCGCCGTCGGGCGGGGCCGCCGCGACCGGCATCCCCTTCGGTCCGACCAGCTCGTGTAAGTACTTCTGTATTACCGGGTCCTCGAGCAGGTCCTCAAAAGCCATTACCCCTCCCTAATCGCATACAGCCATTAAGTCTTTTGAGCCAGCGGCGGACGCGGGACGGGGATCGGCGTGTGACTCGAGTTCGGCCGCCTCCTGTACCCGCTATCTTCTTTCCGCTCCGGTCCCTTTCGCTGGCGCACCCGGCGTACCGGCAACCCGCTCGCCGCGCTGGTTGTAGAGCGCGACGTCCGACTCCTCGCCGAACTCGAGTGTGTCCTCGAGGCTCGCCCCGACTCGATACCGCGGTGAGGCGAGGTCCAGTCGCGACGGCGGGCGATCGTCGAGATACACCCGCAGTTCGGATGCGCTGTGAAACACGAGGTCCATCTTTCGCCCCAGCGTGTAGCGTATCCTCCCGTCGAACTCGAGTGTCGCTCCGCTTAGCCAGAGGCGCTCGCTCGTCGTCGGTTGGACGAGTACGTGTTCGTCGCCGTCGGCGACGACCTCGAGCGTGAGTTCTCCTGCACCCGGCCACCGCCCCGTTTCGGGTGTCGAATTCGCCGACTCGCCCCGGCGGAGGACCTCCACACCCTCTGTACACCCCGCGAGTGCGCCCGCAACCGGGAGGGCTACGCCACTCAGCACCGCTCGTCTGCTCACCATCGGTGTTCCGCTCGCGTGTTCGCCAGCAGCATCTATCTATCCACGGGGGCGTATTCTCCGTCAGAACACACTCGGACGGAATATTCAGCATCACGAAGATTTATTCCGCTCCACCTCGAGAACACCGGTATGGACGAACCGCCCGTCGAGTTGAGAGCCGACGCCGCCGAACGGACAGCGGTTCCGGAGTTCGATACACTGGTGGCACCTGCGGACCTCGTCCGCGGTGACCGAACCCGAGACGACTTCTTCGACGCGGCTCTCGGACTCGAGAGTCCGGCGACGACGAGCGAAGTGGCCGAACTCGCCGGACACGGTGTCGATGCTGCTCGCGAGTACCTCGAGTGGTTCGAACGGATCGGGATCGTGATCCAGCGGACGGACTCACCAGCCACCTACGAACGCAACCAGGCGTATCTGGACTGGCGACGCGTCCAGACGCTTCGGAGAGAGTACACACAGGAGGCACTTCTCGACCTGCTGGAGACGGACGCCGAGCGTGCGGCGGCCCTGCGTGCGGAGTTCGACGCTCCTGCTCCGGATGCGGTCTCGCTGACGGCGTACTCGGCGGAGACCGGCCACTCCATCGAGGAGACCTGGGACCGCCTCTCGACGTGGAGGACGGTTCGCCGCCGGATAGCGCTTCTCGAGCGAGCGCTCACCGAGTCCGGTGACGGGGCTGGCCTGTACTCGGCTGTATGACCGGCAGCGACGACGAGTCACCTAAATTGCGAGGCGGAGGCCCCTTCCTCAAGCGCGAGCGAAGTCGTTCGAAAGACGCGTGCGTCTTTCGTGATGACGAGACGCCTTTGGCGTCTCGAACCACGAACGGAGTAGGGAGGGAAGGAGCCGACAATTCCGCAACAATCCACGTTCTTCGGCAGCCCCACCCCCATATATTTAAGTAACACCGCCGAGTTATGTGAAACGTCGTACCGCCGTAATCAAGCTCGACGTGGCTCAGGACGCCGATTCGTCCCTCCGCGAGACGGTCGAGCAATTCAAACACTGTGCGAACACCGCGAGCGAATGGTGTTGGCATGGTGACGACGGATACCACGTTACCTCGAAGGCCAAAGCCGAACGTGCCTTGTACGACCAACTGCGGGACGAAACCGACCTTACCGCGAACCTCGTTCAGAAAGGAGTCCGCCGAGCGGTCGAAGCCGTCAAGAGCGGTGTCGCACGACTGAAGCGCGGTGAACGAACGTCGCAGCCCTACTTCTCCGCCGATAGCGCGGTCTACGACAAGCGAAGCGCGACGTTCTCCCGTGACCACGTTTCGCTTTCGACCGTCAACGGGCGCGTTGAGTGCGCCTACATCCTTCCCGACGACCCTGAGCGCCATCCACGGACGTACCTCGAAGACGAGGACTACGAGTTCCGCATGGCGACCCTACAGCGTCGAGACGGCGAGTGGTTCCTTCATGCGTCGATGCGGAAGGTCGAAGCCGGCGATCCCGAACCCGACACCGAGCACAGAACAGTCCTCGGTGTGGACCTGGGGGTGAACAACATTGCCGTCTCGTCCACCGGCACGTTTTGGTCCGCCGATGAGTTCAACCATTGGCGTCGGGAGTACGAGAAGCGCCGTGGCTCGCTTCAACAGACCGGGACGCGAGCAGCCCACGAAGCTATCGAAGGCGTTGGTCGGAAGGAATACGGACGCTTCGAGATATACCTTCATGGCGTGGCGAACGAACTCATCGAGGAAGCCGTCGAATACGGCTGTTCGCACATCGTCTTCGAGGACCTAACGCATATCCGCGAGAACATCCCGCAAGCAACGTGGCAACACGTGTGGGCGTTCCGTCGGTTGTTCCAATACGTCGAGTACAAGGCGGCAGAGTATGGCGTCGAAGCCGTGCAAGTCCCGCCGAACCACACGTCCCAACGCTGTTCGACGTGTGGCTGTACTCATGAGGACAACCGTGACGGCGAGCAGTTCGAGTGCCTGAAATGCGGGTACCAGAACCACGCGGATTACAACGCGGCGAAGAACATCGGTTTCCGGTATCTCCGTCGGAGGCAAAACGCAGCCGACGGAGGCGCACCCGTAGACGTTGCGCTGAATCGCGGGACGCTGAACGTGAGTGGGGAGTACGTCCCCCCTGCTACCACGGACGGTGTTTGCAAGACGTAGTCTTGCACAGCACATCAGATCCGAAGGATCTGAGGATGCCATAGAACGGGAGTCCACGCGAAAGCCCGACCCTCAACGAGCGAGGTCGTCAGACCGAGCGAAGTAGGGTAGGGTTGTTTACCCGATTCGCCGGACGGTGCACCAGTCGACTTCGACCGACTCGAGACGATCCGAGAGCGGTTGCTCACCAGCGAGCGTTTCAGTCGGATAGACGAACAGCCACCGTTCGCTCCCGACCGTCTGGTCTGCGTCTACGACCAGCGATTCTACCCGGACCGGGTTCGCGGCGCTCGTCTGGAGGTGGTGTGGTTCACGAACGGCGATTTCTCGATTCGGTACCACGAAGACACCGATCTCGGGGCGTTCGACCACCGGTGGGACAGACATCCCTCCGATCACAACAGCCGTGATCACGTCCATCCAGGACCGGACGCACCGACACCTGGCGAGGATGCGTCCCACCCTGCTGACTGGCGTGACGTTCTCTCGCAGGCCCTCTCCGAGATTGACGACCGACAGCGTGCCTTCTGGGAGTGATGCGCTGCTGTAGAGTCCGCTGAACGCTCGAGTTCCTCGTCGAATCGGGTGTACCTGGTGTGGACGGCTCCGTATCACCGACGCCCATTTCCAGAAATTATATGTATCTATCCGTGAAACTCTGGGCTGGAAGCGACGCCCGCCGAACGCCGGTCGGGGCACGCTCAGAAAGTGCCCCGGGTGCTAGACCCACCCGAGGCGTGGCTTCCAATAAACCCTACCACGGGGTTTGAAGCCATGACTCAGTACCAACCACGCGACCTTAAAAGGCTCGCAAACGCACTGTACAGCCCGCGAAACGCCGATTCTCGGAGTGGATACGCTCGCACTCGAGCACGCTCCACACCCACTCGAGTACGTGTCACACCAACTCGAGCGCCACAGACGGTGAGGCGTCGATGAGCGGGGACCTCGGCCGGTGGGGTGGCGAGGGGTGGAACCCGCCGCGCTGTCCCCACTGTGAGAGCGTCGTCGTGGGGGTGACCGCGACTGGTCCCGACACCATCGTCGCCTCCTGTGGCTGTTATCTCACGCAGCAGGAGGCGCGAGACCTTCGGCGACACGACTGAGCCGACTGTCCAGCGTACTCTCTTGAGTCTCTCTGTTCGGTGGTGTTTAGTTTAGCTCGATCTACCGATCCGTTGGCCGTGAACGCCCAGAAAGCCCCGCCGCCATCGAGGGCTGCGACTCGCTGCGATCCTCGGACTTCGTCCTACGGTTCTTGCGTCGTCTCGCTCCTCGATGGCGACGCCCCTTTCAGTCCCACCCCGCGGCGGTTGGTCGGTTGTTTTTCGCCTAACTAAACACGACCCTCTGTTCGTTCTCACCCGGGTGGCCGCCCCGGTCTTTGCACTGGCCCAATACGTTTGGTGATCCAGCACGTACGCTCGAGCCATGTCACTCTCGTTTCGGCGCACGCTCGCGGACGAACTCGGCCGCATCGGTCTCGTCGGCGCGGGCGTCGTCTTCGTCGCGTTCGTCCTCACGGATGGTCTCGAGTGGCGGACGGGTGCCGTCGCCGTCGTCATTCTGCTCGTACTCGCGGGACTCAGAGCCGGGTGTGAGGCGTTGGGGCTCTCGTCTGCGGTCCCCGGACTCGTCGTCGGAGCCGTCGCGGGTGTGGTAATGACGTACGCTGCACTAACCGCCGTCTCCGTTCTCGCTGGCGTCCTGGCGCTCGTCGGCTGGTTGCTCGCGTTCGACTCACTCCGTCGACTCTGAGACCCGCTCACTCCTCGTCTGTCGGCTCGACGCGCTTGCCCGTCTCCTGGGGGATCACCCGGCGGTCGGCGTCGACCCACTCGCGCTCGAGTTCGCGTCCCTCGAACAGCCGATCCAGAAACACCGCGAGACCGGCGACCTCCGAGTGGGGCTGGTTCGTCACGCCGACGTTCCAGTCGGCGGCCTCGTAGACGTCGAAGGGGACTTTCTCCGCACCGACGACGACCAGCAGCGGCGCTTGGCGGTGGGCCTCGCGAACCTCGGCTTCGACGTCCTGGATCCGCTCGCCGTACATCGTCAGGTGGACGATCTTTCCCTCCCAGTTTCTGACGACCGCGCGCGGCGACTCGGTCAACTCGACGTCGAACGGCCCGCCGAAGCGCTCGGTGATGTCGGCGACGGTCTCGAGCGACTGGGTGGCGTTCGCGGGGAAGATCACGCCCTCGGCGCCGAGGGCGCGTGCGGTCAGGCCGACGTGGGTCGTCATCCGCTCGTCGCGGCCGGGGCGGTGACCGAGACGGAGGACGGTTACCTCGCGTTCGTCGTGCATACCCTACGCTCTGTGCGCGCTCGTTAGGAAATTTCGTTTTGCGCCCGCTCGGGTGGGTCGCGGCTGAATCGGAAAACGGGGTCGGTTACGCCGACGCCGAGGTCTGCTGTTTGATCTCGGCGACCGCTTCGGTGGGCCGGAACTGCTCGAGCATCGGTTCGAGTTCGTCGATACCGTCCGTCAGGACGACGTCACCGCTGCGCAGGTCGTACTCGACGACACCGTGGTCGGCGAGCATCGGCAGGTGGACGTGGACGAGCGAGATGCACACCCGCTGGTGGGTCTCCTCGTCGACGGCGTCGGTCGACTGTCCGCGCTCCCACGCGACGATCTGCGTCGCGAGGTCGTCGATCGTCACGCACGGTTCGTCCAACAGCTGATACAGCAGGTACCGGCGTCGAGACTCCCCGAGGAGTCTGTAGACGTGCGCCATGTCCGCCGACCGCCCGTTCGGCTGTTGCATGGTATACCTATTCGTCCAGCGCTACTACAACCTGCTGCCAAAATACATTGGATGTTGCTTTATTACAGGCTCTCTCTCCCACGACGATATGGACGTCTTTCCGGCCGTCGCCTCGAGAGAAACGCCACGTTTCCCGAGCGACGAGTTCGCCGGCGTGAATCACTCGAATATCTGGTTTTCACTCGTTCTATCGCCTCTCAAAGTGTTTTGGAGCCACTTCTATGGGGGTGGCCACTAATCGACAACTACGATGACACACGACGCTGCCGATCCGAGTACCTCGACACAATACGAGGTTTACCGCGCGCTCGCACACCACCGCCGTCGACGTATCCTCGCGCTACTCGAGGAACGGTCTCCGCCGGCGCGCGTCGACGACCTCGCCGCCCGCCTCGCCCGCGACGCGGGGGACACCCAGGCGGACGTGTACCTCGAGGTCGTCCACGTCCACCTGCCCATCCTCCAGGAGGCTGGACTGCTCGAGTGGACGCGTGAGTCGAGGACGGTCACCTCACGCGCTCACGACGCGTTCGAGGATCCGGACCTCGAGGACTACCGCGACCTGGTCGGTCCCGACTGGGACGACGCCATCGCGGCGCTGGCCCACCCGGTTCGCCGAGCGGTCGTATCGAGGCTCGACGGCCGAACCGGCCCGCTCGAGGGGCGCACTCTCGCCGCGGAACTCGCCGAGGATGGCGACGTCGACCGGTTCCTGACGTCGCTTCACCACTGCCACCTCCCGGTGCTCGTCGACGCGGACCTCGTCGAGTACGACCGCGACGACGGCACCGTCGCCGCGCTCGACCACCCGCTGTTCGACGACTGTCGTCTCGAGGACGCCCTCGAGACGGCTCCACGGCCGGTGTTCGGCACCGTCCGTTCCTGAGGTTCGACTCACGTCTCTCTTTGCTGGTGTATCGAGTCCCGTTTCCTGAACCGGAACACACATATTCCGTACTGGTATCGGATTGAACGATGAATCTCGTTGATCGACGATTGCTCGTGACCGGTGGTGCGGGTCTCGTCGGATCGGAGCTTACACGCCAACTCACAGCCGAGAACGACGTCACCGTCGTCGACGACCTCTCGAACGGTCTCGCCGACTCGGTTCCCGACGGAGCCGAGTTCGTCGAGGGCGACCTCACTGACCCCGCCGTCGTCGAGGAGGTCGTTACCCCGGACCTCGATGCGGTCATCCACTGCGCTGCGGCCGACAAGTACGTCGACTCCGACGACCCCCGCGCCCAGTTCGAGACGAACCCCGCGATGACCTACTCCATCGTCGACCGGATGGACGAAGTCGGCGTCAGTAACCTCGTCTTTACCTCCTCCTCGACGGTCTACGGCGAGGCCCCGCGGCCGACACCCGAAGACTACGCCCCGCTCGAGCCGATCAGCATCTACGCGGCCGCGAAACTCGCCGAGGAGTCCTTGCTCTCGGTCTACGCACACTCCCACGACTTTACCGTCTGGAACTTCCGTTTCGCGAACGTCGTCGGCGCGCGCTTCGGCGCGGGCGTCATCCCGGACTTCGTCGAGAAACTCGAGGCGAATCCCGAGACGCTGACCATCCTCGGCGACGGCCGCCAGGAGAAGTCCTACATGCACGTCACCGAGTGTGCCGAGGCCATCCGTCGGGTCGTCGAAGACTCACCAGATAGCGCCGGGCCGATGCACACCTACAACCTCGGCACCCGGACGACCACCTCGGTCGACCGCATCGCCGACATCGTCAGCGAGGAGATGGGTCTCGAGCCGACGTACGAACACACCGGCGGCGACCGGGGCTGGACCGGCGACGTCCCGAAGATGCGCCTCTCCATCGAGAAACTCTCGACCATCTGGGAGCCGTCGATGAGCAGCGACGAGTCGGTCCGCGCCGCCGCGTCGGATCTCGTCGAACTACTCGAGTAACGCGTTGGCTCCGGAGGAGTGCACGTTTGGGCTGTCCGATCGGTGTATAGGTCCCGCAAAGGGGGCGTCGGGAAAGCGGGAGTGGGGGATGCGTCGCGTTGGGGCCACACGCGCGACGGGGAATGGTGATAGCCGTAACCGCAAGTTTCGGACAGCAACCACGTGTTATTTCCGAAGGCAATTAAACGTTTCGTCACCGTTCAGGCGGCTGAAACTAATATCGTGTGAAAACGCCACACGTATGCGTCGACACGTGCTACCAGTGGCCGTGCAGGTCGTCGGCTACGAACCGAGCGGGCGCGGACGCACACTCCTGGTGAGCGGTGACGAACTCGAGCGTATCTCGCTCGAATCCGGCGACGAACTCGCCTACACTCTCGGTGAGCGCCACTGTGCGGGCGTCCTCGACGGTGATGGCCACCGCGACTGTGATCGGCCGTCGGCTCCCTACTGTTCGTTTCACACGAGTACCTGGGTGTGTGCCCGGTGTACGGGCACCTGTCTGAAAGACGAGATGGACTGTCACGAACCGCACGCCGTCTACCTCGCCGCGTTCGCCCCCGACACGTTCAAAGTCGGCGTCACGAAGGAGTGGCGACTCGAGACGCGCCTGCGCGAGCAGGGCGCAGACCGCGGCGTCCAGATCCACAGCGTCCCCGACGGCCGCATCGCCCGCGAACTCGAGACCGACCTGGCGACGCGCCCCGACCTGATCGACCGGGTTCGCACCGACGCGAAACTCGAGAGTCTCGCGACCGAGGTCGACGAGACCGCCTGGGAGGCGCTCCTCGACGAGTTCGAGGTCCTCGAGCGCCACACGCTCTCCTACGGACTCGACCTCTCGAGCCAGCCGGTTCGCGAGACGCTCGCGTCGGGGACCGTCCGCGGGGTCAAGGGCCGACTGCTCGTCCTCGAGCGCGCGGGGACGGCCTACGGCGTCGACATGCGCGACCTGGTGGGCTACGAACTCGCGGACGAAGCCGACGGCTCGACCTCGGCCCGTCGTCTCCAGTCGTCGCTCGGATCGTTCGGCTGACCGTAGACATGGCAACCCTTTTCCGAGACCACAGAGAACTCGAACTATGAGCGACGACGGCGACTCTACCCCCGAGGACGACGTACAGGACACCAGCGACGCCGAGGAGAACGGCGGTGAGGAGAAGACGTTCCGCGAGCGTGTCGAGGAGATTCGCGAGAAGCGCGCCCAGGAGGCCGAAGAGAGCGGTGGCGACCCCTTCGGTGGCCCGGGCGGCCCGGGCGGACCCGGCGGCATGGGCGGTGGCAACCCGTTCGCTCAGATGATGAGCGGGATGATGGGTGGCGGCCCGGGCGGTCCCGGCGGCGAGTCCACCGGTGACGAGGAACTCGTCCGCGAGGTCAGACAGCTTCGCGACGAGGTCCGAGACGTCACCCGACAGCTCCAGCGCATCGCCGACGCGCTCGAGGACGACTGATCGCTACACCGACCGTGCCGCCGTCGGCGGCCACCGGTCTTTTCCCCTCTCTCACCGTACTCGAGGCGGACGATCGATCCGATGCACCGGACACTCACCACGCGATACGAGGTGCTCGAGACCCTCCTCGAGGAGCCACGAACGAAACCGGAACTCGCCACAGAGACGGCAGTCTCGCGCTCGACGGTCGACCGGGCGGTGTCGGAACTCCTCGAGACCGGCTGTATCGAACGGATCGACGCCGGATCGACCTACCGCGTCACCGGCTGTGGCGCTCTCGCCTACGACGCCCACGAGTCGTACCTGGCTGACCTCGAGACGATCACCGAGGCGGCACCGATCCTCGAGACGCTCGAGCCGGGTGCGCTCGACCTGCGATTGCTCCGGGGTGCGAGCGTCGACCGACCGGACCCCGACGCGCCCTGGCGGGCGTTCGAACGGAGCGCGACGCTCGTCTACGAGGCGCGCTCGCTGACGGGGACGGCACCCGCGGTCTTCTCCCAGTTCTTCGACGACATCGGCGACTCCGTCGACAACGGGGGCCTGACCTGCGAACTGGTCGTCGACGCGACCCTGTTCGACTCGTTCGGGGACGACGAACGCGAGCGACTGCGAGCGATTCTCGAGACCGGCGGTGGCTCGCTGTACGTCACCGACATCGAGGATTCTTTCGCCATCTGGATCGCTGGCGGCGGGAAACGCGACCACGCGGGCGTCACCGTCTACGGCGAGGGTGGACCGGTCGGCGTCATCAGAAACACCAGCCCGGAGGCCGTTCGCTGGGCCGAAGACGCCTACGCCGCCCGCCGCGCCGACGCCGACCTCGTCTGGGGATTCGACTAACGATCCTCGAGTGCGTGCCAGGACAGCCGCGGCTCTCGCGCGGCGCTCGCCTGGTCGATCCGTCGCGCGGACGTGCGCTCGGGGGCACGCTCGAGTGTCTCTCGCTCTTCGTTCGCGACCGCGTTGAACGCGGCGGCGAGGTCGTCGAGGCTCGCCTTGTTCTCGACCTCCGTCGGCTCGGTCATCAGCGCCTCGGGGACGATTTCCGGCCACTTCGTCGTCGGCGGGTGGACGCCGTAGTCGAGCATGCGTTTGGCCACGTCGGCGGCGTCTTGTGCGCCCGCGCTCGCGACGAACTCGTGGTGGAACGGCCCGTAGGGGACCTCGTACTCGAGCCTGCTCGCCAGGTAGTTCGCGTTGAGGACGGCCTTCGCGCTCGCGTCGGTGAGACCCTCGTCGCCCAGGCGGGCGATGTAAGCGAACGCCTTCAGCAGGACGAGCCAGTTACCCTGGTAGCCGTGGACCGTGCCGATCGTCGACTCGGGATCGAACAGCTCGTAGCTCGCGTCGTTACCGTCTCCGCGTCTGCGAACCCGCGGGGCGGGCAGGTACGGCGCGAGTTCCGAGACGACGCCGACGGGTCCGGCACCCGGCCCACCGCCGCCGTGGGGCGTCGCAAACGTCTTGTGGACGTTGTAGTGCATCACGTCGAAGCCCATGTCGCCCGGCCGGGCACGGCCGAGCAGCGCGTTCAGGTTCGCGCCGTCGTAGTAGAGCAAGCCGCCGGCGTCGTGGACCAGTTCGGCGATCCGCGTGATGTCGCGTTCGAACAGCCCCAGCGTGTTCGGGTTCGTCAGCATGAGCGCGGCCGTCCGCTCCGAGAGCGCGGCCTCGAGCGCGCCGAGGTCGACCCGACCACCCTCGTCGCTCGGCAAGGAGACCACGTCGTAGCCGCCGAGGGCAGCGGTCGCGAAATTGGTCCCGTGGGCGCTCTCGGGGATGATGACATCGGTTCGCTCCTCGCCGCCGTTGTCGGCGTGGTAGGCCGCCGCGACGCGGATGCCGACGAACTCGCCGGCCGCCCCGGCGGGTGGCTGGAGGCTGACGGCGTCCATCCCGCCGATCCGTCCGAGGTACTCCTGTAACCGGTAGAGCACCTCGAGTGTGCCCTGGACCGTCTCGGCCTTCCGGTCCGGGTGGACGGCCGCGTCCGGGAGGGCGGCGACGTCTTCGGTGAACTTCGGGTTGTACTTCATCGTACAGGAGCCGAGCGGGTACGGACCCGTGTCGATGCCGTAGACCATCTGCGAGAGACGCGTGTAGTGGCGTGCGAGTTCGGGTTCCGAAAGCTGCGGGAGCGTGAGTTCCTCGCGCGTCAGTCCCTCGGGCAGCGGCGAGTCGACGTCGTCGCCGATTTCGACGCGCGTCGAATCCTTCTCCGAGAGCAGCGGTTCGTAGGTGCCGTTCTGCGTCCAGCGCGCCTGCTCGTAGTCCGTGTAGCCGTGGGGCGTCCGCTCCGCCCCTCCCTCCTGTGTCTCCCGTCCGTCCCCGTCTCGGCTCATCGCGCCACCTCCGCGAGCGCGTCGACGAAGCGCTCGAGTGCGGCGTCCGTGACGCCCGCGACGCAGACCTGAATCTCGTGGTCGCCGACGACGTGGATGGCGAAGCCCCGCTCCGTGAGGTCGTCCGCGACGGCGCTCGCGGGCCGCTCCGTTCGGGCGACGAACTCGCGCATGTGGCGGCGGTCGTCGACGGGGGCGTCGACGCCGTCGATAGTGTCGACCCGTTCCGCGAGCGATTCGGCGCGTCTGACGCCGCGCGCGGCGAGTTCGGCGAGTCCGGTCGGCCCGAGGACCGACGCGTGCATCGCGCTCCGGAGGGCGACCCACGCCTGGTTCGTACAGATATTACTCGTCGCCCGCTCCCGGCGGATGTGCTGTTCGCGCGTCTGGAGCGTCAGCGTGAACGCGCGCCGTCCGCTGGCGTCCTCGCTCGCGCCGACGAGGCGGCCGGGAACCTGCCGGAGGTAGCGCTCGCGCGTGGCGAACAGCCCCAGGCCCATCCCGTAACTCGTCCCCAGCCCGAGGACGCTCGCGTCGCCGACGACCACGTCCGCGCCGACGTCCGCCGGGCGCTCGAGCAGTGAGAGCGCGACCGGATCGGAGCCGAGGACGAACAGCGCGTCGGTCTCGTCCGCGAGCGTGCCGACCGCACCGAGGCGTTCTTCGATCGCGCCGCGAACCGTCGGCGTCTCGGCGTAGACCATCACCACGTCCTCGTCACAGACCGACTCGAGTGCCTCGAGGTCGACCGTCGACGCCGTCGTGGGGTAGGTCTCGACGACGAGGTCGGTGCCGGCGACGTAGTTCTCGAGCGTGGCGCGTCTGCCCGCCCTGAGGATGTCGGGGACGAGCACCCGGTGGCCGCTCGTGGCGCGAAGGCGCGCGGCGAGTGTCGCGGCCTCGCCGAGGGCGGTTGCCGCGTCGTACATCGAGCAGTTTGCGACTCCGAGTCCCGTGAGTTCGACGAGCAGCGACTGGTACTCGAACAGCGCCTGTAAGAACCCCTGGGAGACTTCCGGCTGGTACTGCGTGTAGGAGGTGAGAAACTCCGACCGGTCGGCGAGGTGGCCGACCAGCGACGGCACGTAGTAGCCGTAGTGGCCCCGGCCGAGCAGCTCGGTCAGGTCGTCGTTTCTCGAGAGCATCCCCTCGACGAGCGCGCGCGTCTCGCGCTCGCTTCGCGCCTCGATGCCGAACGTGTCCGAAAATCTGACGTCGTCGGGAATGTCGAACAACTCTTCGACGGAGTCGACGCCGACTGCCTCACACATCGCCGCCGTCTCCGCTGCCGTGTGTGGGGCGTAGGGACTCCCGTTCGCCTCTGGGTTGCCCACTTTCACTCACCTCGCCCCGTTCGCCCGTCGGTCACTCTCCGCTCTCCACCAGCACCGAAACCAGTCCATCTCACGATGGTCGTACTAGCGGGAGGGGCGTAATGACTGGCGTGGTTTCGCCTGGAACGGGCGGCCGCAGCGTCGCCTGCTCACTCGGCGAAGCGGTACTTGCGCTCGCCCATGCGGCCCCAGCCGTCGAAGACGAACTCGTCTTCGGGCGTGGTCCGCGCGTCGATGTCGACGTCCAGGTCGTGGTTGTGGACGTCGTGAATCTCCTCGTAGTCCTCCCAGGTGAGGTCGTAGCGCGACTCGAGTCGGGCGTCGATGTCGAGCGCCTCGAGTTCTTCGTGCCAGCCCTCACAGACGGTCTCTGCGTGACCCTCTGCCTGTGCGCCGCTGCCGTAGGAGCCGACGAGGAGTTTGCTGCCCGCCAGATCCAGGCCGTTCTCGTAGCCGTGTTTGAGCGCGCTGATACGCGCGACGTGGACCGAACCGGTGTACCAGTTGCCGACCTCTCGAGAGATGGTGAGTGTGGGATCGATGGTCTCCGCGTACCACTCCTGGTAGGTCTCGGTCCCTTTCAGCGCGTCCATGTACTCGCGGACTGCCTCGTGGTAGGCGTCGGCGTCGTCGAACGCCTCCTCGCGGGGCTGGCGGCCGATCTCGTCGGCGAGGTCGTCTTCGATGGCCGTATCGCGGATCATGTGGCGGTAGGCGAGCAAGCCCGCCTTCCGGACCATCCCGGGGAACGGCGTGTGGAACGGGATGTAGGCGTACTGGTCGGGGTGGCTCGCCCCGGCGACGCTCTCGAAGTCCTCGAGCGCCTCGCGCATGCGGGCGAGGTAGACCTGCACCGAGCGCTTGCCGTCGACGGAGGGGAACTGCTGGTTGGGTTTGAGAAAGTCCGTCTCGTCGGCGCTGCCGTAGCCCTGCTCGGTCGAGAGTTCGACCAGGCTCGGCTCTTCGGTGATGAGCATCGCGACGGCACCCGCCCCCTGGGTCGCCTCGCCGGCGTCGCCGCGGGCGTAGAGCGCGGTGTCGGTCGCGATCACGAGCGCCGCACGGCCACGGTTGCGCCCCGCTTTGATCCAGTTGTAGGCGTCGTCTAAGCTCTGCGTGCCGGCGATACAGGCGAACTTCCGCTCACCCTTGTTCGCGTGGTGGAAGTCGCCGTCGTAGACCTGCTCGAGACAGCCTGCGACGTACGTCGACACCGGTTTCGAGTTGTCGAAGGCGCTCTCGGTGGCGACGTCGATGCGGCCGATGTCGTCGGGGGTGAGTCCCTTTCGCTCCATCAGCCGGTAGGCGGCGTTGGCCGCCATCGTGACGATGTCCTCGTAGCTGTCCGGGAACGAACTCGCGTTGAGACCGAGCCCTTTCGTGTACTTCTCCGGGTCCTCTCCCTTCTGCGGGGCGAACGTCCCGGGAAGGTCGAGCGAGAGCTTTCCGGTCCAGATCTCGACGGCGTCGATTCCGACGGCGGTCATATACCATACCTACGGGGGACGCTACATGATAGTGTCGTTCGAGGTTTCGACACCTGTCGAGACGCGCGTCGCCGGCTACGCCCCGCTTCGCTCCTCGATCGTCACCGTGAGACCGACGGATCCCTCGTCGGTCTGTTCGTGCAACTCGCTCGAGCCGTCGACCGCCTCGCGGATTCCCTCGAGCATCGAGGTGTCGCCACCGACGTAGGTATCCTCGTCCAAGAGGTCGCGTGCGGCCAGGTTCACCGCGATGTCGTCGGCCGCCGCCGTCTCGAGTTCGAGGACGGTGCCGTCGACGAACACCCGTTTGGTCTGCCAGCCGCTGCCGTCGCTGCCCGCCGCGCCGCCGCCGGGCTGGTCGACGAGGAGGACGCGAATCTCGTGGCTCCCCTCGTCGGTCTCGAGCGTGACCGTCGTATCGATCTGCTGGTTGTTCTCGAGTTCCGCTGCGGCGACGGCGAACACCGATCCGTCCTCGATGGCGCTCGCGTCGACCCGGACGGCCCTCGAGTCCTGGGTATTCTCGCTCCGGACGGTGACTGTGTACTCCTCGTCGCGCGCATCGCTCGCCTCGGTCGCCCACTCGAGCGTCACCGCCCTCACCTCACCGCCGTCGAGGGTGACCGTCTGGCTGTCGCGTACGGTGCCATCGTCCGTCTCGAGCGTCACCGTCTGGCTCCCCGCCTCACCGCGGTTCTCGACCGTCGCGTCGACGGTGAGCACCGACCCGGCCTCGACCGGCGCGTTCGTGCCCGTGATCGCTACGTCGACGTACGGCTCGTCGGTCGGTGGCTCGAACGCCTCGACGGTGACGCCCGCCCGTGCGTGCCCCCCAGAGACGGTGGCGAACACTGCGCTCTCACCTTCGCTCTCGCCGGTGACGGTAACGCTCGCGACGCCGTCCTCGTCGGTCTCGGCGCTCGAATCGCCCTCGAAGCTGATCGCCGCGCCGCTCCTCGAGAAGTCGACTCCCGCCGCCGCGACCGGCTCACCCGTCTCGGCGTCGGTGACGAGCGCCTCGAGCGTCTCGCTCTCGCCTTCCACCACCGTCACCTCCTCGCTCGCCCACGAGACCGCAAACGGACCGGACCCGCCGTCTCCGCCAGTCTCCCCGCCTCCGCCCTCGCCCGCCCGCGCCTCGTCGAAGCGCTCGTCGCGCTCGCCTCCCTCGCCGACGCGGACCTGCGCCACCTGCAGTGCGTAGGACTCGTCCGCGAGTTCGACCGTGACGGTCCCCTCGTCGCCGTCGGGGAGGATGCGAGCGTTCGCCACACCAGCGTCGAAGGTGGTGCCGACCGACGCCTCCCAGCGCGCTTCGGCGCGCGTCGGCAGCGTGATCGTCACGTTGCCGGTGCCGTCGGACTCGAGTCGCCGCTCGTCGCTCGGCCCGCCGATGGTCTCGACCGCGACCGAGACCGTTCCGCTGGCTGCCCGCGAGAGGTTCCCGTCGACGAAGACGAGCGTGATGCGCTCTTCGCCGATCGCCGTCTGTTCCTCGAGCGTGACGCTCGCCCCGTCGAAGCGGTTGTAGAGCAGACCGTGCTCGAGGACAGTCGTCGGCGCGTCGTACTCGTTGTAGCCCGGTTCGTAGGCGAGCAGCCGCGTCGTCGGAGGGTTCTCGAGGATGTCCGCGACGGTCGGGTCGTCGACGGAGGCGTTCTCGACCCGGACTGCCTTCGGCTCCGAGGTCGCAATCTCGCCGGCGGGTGCTGGCGGGTTGATGGCCACGACGCGCGTCTGGTACTGGGTCCCGAGGCTCACCGGGACGCCGCGTTCGTGGCGGGCGTCGAAGTCGCCGATCGCGTCGCGCAGTTCGACGAGATCACCGAGCGTTCCCTGGTGGTGGGTAAACTCCGCGTCGAACGTCTGGTCGGGGACGGCGTTGACCTGATAGAGCGAGAGCGTCGCGATCAGAATCGCGAGCAACAACACCGCCCCGATCTGGACGGTGACGGCACGCTCGTCGCCCGGACGTGACATAGACGCTGATCGTCAGCGCCGGTTAAACGCTTGTTGGCCACCGAGGGCCGAAAAGAGCCACTCTTACCCTTCTTCTTCGACGAGTTCGGGATCGCTCATCGCACTCTGGAGGCTGTCGAGACCGTTGACCCACTCCGTGACGAGACCGTACTCGAACTCCTCGGCGACGCTGATGTCGAGTTCGTCGCCGTCGATCACGAGCGTCCCCGCCTGCGCGCTGTAGCCGAGCGCGCTGTCGAGGTCCTCTTCGGCCTCCGCGTCGGCCGCCGCCCTGACGTACTCTTCGACGCTCGCCTCGTCTGCGGGTCCGCCGACGATGAACTCCTCTGCGGCGACGAACACGCAGACGAGACTCGTCTGGACACCGTCGACGAGCATCGCCTTCTCCTCGTCGTCGATGTCGACCTCCGCGAGGACGATGTCGCGGACCTCGGCGATCTCTTCGAGCGCGCTCTCCTCGTCGAGTTCCCCGTCGTCGTAGGCGGAGACGATCTTCGCGACCGCAATCGCGGTATCGTCCTGGAGGTTCAACAGCAGGCGGGCCGACGACTCGTCTTCCGGATCGATCTCCTCGTCGTCGATGCGGTCGATCCAGTTCTGCCAACGGTCCGCCGAATAGAACTCGGTAGGGGGAGTGCTCATACTCACACCTACACCGGCCGCTTGAAATGCCTTTCTCTACCGTGCGGCGGCTGCAATCGCACAGATCCTCTGTAGAACCTCTCTCGAGGCGGATCTGTCCGCTCTCGTCGACACTCGCCGAACTGGCCACCTGCCCGGTCCGACCGCCCTCTCACGGACTCTCGAGCGTCCCCACCGTGTCGATGCCGTAGACCCGCTTCGGCGTCTCGACGTGTGCCGTCTCGACCGCCGCTTCGTGGCCCTCCTCGAGCAGCCACGCCACCCGCCGCGGCACCGTCTTCGGACCCAGCACCGCACCCGGCCGGTCGGGGTCGTCGATGAAGTCGGTCTCCATCAGGAACGGCTCGCCGCGGTCGGCCGCCTCGAGCAGCCAGTCTCTCTCACACATCACACTCGGCGTCACACCCTCGAGCCGGCCGCTCGCGTAGTGTTTGACCACCCGGTGGGCGGGGAGACCCGCCTCCTCGGCCCACGCGGCGACCTCGGTGAGGTCCTCGCTCGCCTCCGTGTGCAACTGGACCGCACACTCGAGGTCGGCCGCGCGTTCGAACGCCCGCCGCATCACGGCGTTCGACGCCTCCCACACTCCCTCCGGCACCTCGTAGTGGGGCCGCCCGGACTTCAGCCCGAGCGCCCGTCCGTCGGCGACGTAACCCGCCGCGGTGTCGATTCCCGTCTTCATGATCGTCTCCGCCTCCGCGCCACTGTGGCCGTCTTCGACTAACCGCGAGACCAGCCCCGGGTGGACACCGAGGATCGCCCACGCCCGTCCCGGGAGCAGGTCCGAGGCCGCCTCGACGATCTCGAGCGTGCGTTCGAACACCGCCTCGAACCCCTCGCGGCCGTCCTCACCCGCCGCCACCCCGAGGTGCCAGGAGGGCTTGTTGACGACCAGCAGGTGCGTGCCGCCGACGCGGGCGAACTCCTCGACCGCCTCGAGTCCCCGCCCGTGGTCGGGATCGAGGTGGAGGTGGTTGTCGAGAACCGGCCGCCGTAACTCCTCGCTCATGCGCTCGAGTGCGTCGTCGGCACGTGAAAAGCCTCCGTTCTTCCGACAGCGTGGCGGCCGTCGCCGCGCCGATGGCCGTCACGGCCCGAGCGTCAGCGCCTCGTCTGCGGCGTTGCGCAGCGCGTCCGAACGCCCGTAGCTTCCCGGTGCGATGGCGATTGTCCGCGTCCCGTAGGTGCCGGCGTACTCGAGCACCGGCTTGAAGTCCGTATCCCGCGAGACGACCGCGAGCACGTCGAGGGTGTCGTCGGTGACGAGTGCGGTCGCGTCGACAGCGAGTCGCACGTCGACGTCGCCGCTCGTGACGACGACCTCGAAGCCGCGGGCCTCCGCTGCCTGGATGAGTCCCGGCGTCGCGTGTTCGTTCAGGTAGAGCCGACAGACGCTCACCTGGCCGAATTCCTCGCCTGCTTCGCGCACGTCGTCTAGGTCGACGTCGAACTCGTCGCGTAGCACGTTCGGGCCGTCGACGAAGAGCCCGACGAGCGCTTCGCGCCCGGCCGCCGTCGCTTCCTCGTTCTCGCCATCGTCTCGGGCGAACCGTGCGCGCAGGCGCTCGAACATACACCCGGCCTTTCGCCGGTCGGAAAATAGGTGTGACGGAACACGCGCCGCTCGGCTCAGACGAACATCGCTCCAGCCGGGTGGGTCGCACAGACCGACGGCTCGTAGCCCGCATCGGAGAGCCCGGTTCCGAGCGCGAAGACCGTGTCGCCGAGCATCGCCATCGACGCCTGCCCGCCCGCCGCCGCGACCCGCTCGAGCGCCTCCACGACGGCCGGCGTGAGCAACTCCGCCTCCCGGGCGAAGCGTCTCGAGGCGAAGACGAACGAGGCGAGCGTCGGCTCTTCGACGACCCGCGAGAGCGCCTTCGCTCCGGCCGCACTCAGTGCCTCGGTATCGCCCGAGAGCACCTCCGCGGTCGAGAGCGAGCCGAACGAGACGTACTCGACGCGCGCTCGCTCGGGGATCGAATCCAGTGCGTTGTGCGCCGGTGCCCCCGGCTCGAGTCGGATCGGAATCCCGCCGTGGGCCTGGGCGACGACGTCCCCGAGTCCGGTCCCGGCCTCGACCTCGCTCGCGTGGGCGATGGTCACCAGTTCGTTCGTCGAGAGCCGCCGGTCGAAGACGCGGTTGGCCGCGAGCGCCGTCCCGAGCGCTACCGCCCCCGAGACGCCGAAGCCAGCCCCGAGCGGGAGGTCGGCCGCGACCTCGACGCGGGCGCTCACCGCGAGCGTCTCGAGAACCGTCTCGACCGGTTCGATCTCGACGGGACCGGTGCTCGCCTCGCCGGCGCTCCCCTCGAGAATCACTTCCGACGCCTCCGCTGGCCGTACCGTCACCTCCACGCCGTCGGTGAGGGTGAGTCCGGCCCCTCGAGAGCCCGCCTTCGTCGGGTCGTCGTCCGGATGGGCGCTGAAAAAGCCCGTGATGTGGCCCGGAACGAACACCGTCGCCTCGTCCACCATGTGCCGTCGTTTCGCTCGACCGGCTATAAGATGCCGGATTCGAGACCGCTGGCCACCGACGCAACGCTTCCCTCACGGCCCTGCCCACCAGACACGTGCTCAGACGTACCGTTCGAAGCCGACGACCGGCGCGCTCTGATATGGATCGCGCTCAAGTGTTCTCGGTGACCACGTCACGCGCCGAAACAGCTATGCATGTACTCGGTGTAATACAGTGTATACATGCCTGCGATCAGCGCCCGGCTCCCCGACGACGAAGCCGACGAACTCGAGGAGGTCGCCGAGCTACTCGGTCTCGACCGGAGTACGACGATACGCAAGGCACTCGGCGAGGGACTGGCCGAACTCCGGGTGCGCCGAGCCATCGAAGCCTACCAGAGCGGGGATGCCTCGGTTAACCAGGCGGCACGGATCGCTGGCGTGAGCATCGCCGAGTGGCTCGAGATCGCACGGGAGCGAAACCTCACGACACACCTACAGCCCGACGACCTGAGCGCCGATGCAGATGCTGCACGTGAGTTATGAGGATTCTGGTCGATGCGACGACCGCTATCGCGCTCGGAGGGGTCGGTGAACTCGAGTTACTCGCCGTCTTCGACGCCACCCCCGAGATACCGCCAGCAGTTATCGCCGAGGTGACGACCGAACCCGCTGCGACCGCCCTCGAACGGTTCCTCGAGACCGACCTGTGTGTCCGATCGGCTGCCGTCGAGGACGCGTACCTCGAGCAGTCGATGGCGGTTCTCGACGAGCGCACCCGAAACGGCGACGTGCGCCTCCTCGCGGACGTACTCGCAGCCACCGACGACGGTCGCCCCATCGGCGTCGTCTCCGACGACAGACGGGTTCGGACGGTCACTCGAGGGTTCGGTGCGACGGTCACCGGCACGATCGGTGTGATCGTGCGCGCCGTCGAGGACGGCTACGCGCTGTCGGACGCGCGATCACTCGTCCACCGCCTCGACGCGAACGGACTCCACATGACCGGCGAACTCCGCGTACGCGCCGACGAATTACTCGAGGCAGCCGCACGAGAGTGATCGCTCGAGGGTCGGCGACCAGTCTTACGGACTCAGTCGCTGACGATCTGACGAGAGTCGCTTCGCTCTTCTCGTTGGCTCTCAGAGACTTCGTCAGGGACTCAATCGCTGACAATCTGACGAGGCTCAACTCGCAACCGCACTCGTGAGTCTCGTTGGCTCTCAACGTCTTCGCCTACGGCTCAGACGTTGACAATCTGACGAGGCTCAACTCGCAACCGCACTCGTGAGTCTCGTTGGCTCTCAACGTCTTCGCCTACGGCTCAGACGTTGACGATCTCGCGGGAACACCGTTGGACTCGCGCTGCTCGTCCAACGAGCTCCCGCTCGACGGTCAGCGACCAGTCCTACGGACTGAGTCGCTGACGGTCTCGCGGGAACAACACAGCCTCCCGAATGTTCTCGAGACCGAGCATCGTCATCACGAGGCGCTCGCCGCCGAGACCCCAGCCAGCGTGCGGTGGCATGCCGTACTTGAACATCTTGGTGTAGTACTCGAAGGCGTCGGGGTCGAGCCCCTGCTGTTCGAAGCCGTCGACGAGTTCCTCGTAGCGGTGTTCGCGCTGGCCGCCGGAGACGAGTTCCATCCGTGGGTGCATCAGGTCGAAGCCGGTCGAGAGCTGTTCGTCCTCCTCGTGGTCCATGATGTAGAAGGGCTTGATCTCGCTGGGCCAGTCGGTGATGAAGTAGTGGGTGCCGACGTCCTCACCGAGGGCCTTCTCGCCCTCGGTGGGCAGGTCGTCGCCCCAGACGAGCTGCTCCTCGAGTTCACCCGTCGCGTTGATCCGCTCGATGGCTTCCTCGTAGCTCAGTCGGGGGAACGCCTCCTCGGGTACCTCGAACTCGTCTGCGAGGCCGAGCGTCTCGAGTTCCTCGCTGCACTCCTCGGCGACAGCCTCGTAGGCGGCTTTGACGACGCCCTCGACGACGTCCATCGCCTCCTGGTGGTCACAGAACGCGCCCTCGAAGTCGATCGAGGTCGCCTCGTTCAGGTGTCGGGGGGTGTTGTGCTCTTCGGCGCGGAAGATGGGACCGATCTCGAAGACGCGCTCGAGACTCGAGCCGGCCATCAGCTGTTTGAACAGCTGTGGACTCTGGTTCATGAATGCCTCCTGGCCGAAGTAGGTGATCGGGAACAGTTCGGTGCCGCCTTCGGTACCCGTGGCGACGATCTTCGGGGTGTTGATCTCCGTACAGCCGACCTCGCGGAAGTGGGCTCGGATCGCGGCGAGCGCCTCGGCGCGGATCTCGAAGATCGCCTGCACCTCCTCCTTGCGGAGGTCGAGCGTGCGGTTGTCGAGGCGCGTCGAGATTTCGGCGTCGACCTTCCCGGAGGGGTCGAGCGGCAGTTCCGGGTCGGCGGCGGCGACGACCTCGACCGACTCGGGGGTAATCTCGACGCCCGTCGGCGCGCGTGGCTCCTCTTCGACCGCACCCGTGACGGTGATGACGCTCTCTCGAGAGACGCCGAGACCGGTCTCGACTAAGTCCTCGTCCATCTCGTCTTTCTGGAACTTGACCTGGATCTGTCCGGTGGTGTCTCTGAGAATCAGAAAGGCGATGCCTCCGAGGTCGCGCACCTCGTGGACCCAGCCAGCGACGGTGACCGTCTCGCCTGGCTCGGCCTCGGCAGTGTAGGTTCTGTCCTGCATACGTTCGCGTTCTCGAGGCCCAAACGTAAGCGCAGTGGTTCGCGATTGCCGGCCTAGTACGGCGTCACCGACGCACTCGTTCGGCGAAACTCGCCGACGTTTCTGGTGACGACCGTCTTGTTCGCCTCGATGGCCGTCGAAGCGATTAGCAGGTCGACGGTCCCGATCTGTCGTCCCTCGCGCCGAAGTCGACGATGTTCGCGCGTCGCTCGCCTCGCCTCCTCGAGTCCGAACGGCAACACGTCGATTCGGCTCACGATCGATTCGAACCGTTCCTGATCGGTGGGCGTGAGTCCCCGGCCGACTTCGGTGACGGTGAGCGTCGACACTGACGCCGTGGTCCACGCGAACTCGTTGAGTTTCTCGACCGCGCCGGGGTCCGCATCGAGGAGGTCGATGATGAAACAGCTATCGAGGAGGACCATCACTCCTCCACTGGCGCGTCGTCGCGGTCACTGAAGCGTGCGTCGACGTCCTCACGGAAGGCGTCGGAGTGGTGGCGGACTCGCTCGAGTTCCTCCTCGTCGACGAGACCGATCAGTTCTCGGAGTGGGTTCTCCGTCTCGCCCGTGAGCAGGCGGTCGACAACGTCGCTGAAGCTCTCGTCGGCTCGTTTTTCCCGGTCGAGTCGCCGGTAGGTTTCCTCGTGAAGACTGATCGTTTTGCTCCCCATCTGTGTCTCTATTGTTCGTCTTCTGTGTACTTGTGTCTTTTTCCCCGCGTGGCCAACTCAGCTGGGCCGTCTCAGCGCCGGTAGACCGTCATCGGGATCTCGTGGGTCGGCCGTGCGGTGATCGTCGCCAGCAGGTCGAGGTCGACGCCGGGGACCAACTCGAGGTGGAACTGCTGGTAGATAGTCGCGAGCATGAGCCGCGCCTCGAGCATGGCGAAGCGGTCGCCGATACACCGGCGCGGACCCGCCGAGAACGGGAAGTACGCCAGGTTCGGCAGCTCCGACTCGAGGTCGCCGTCCCAGCGCTCGGGGCGGAACGCCAGCGGGTCGTCGTACCAGCGGGGGTCGCGGTGGACGACCCACTGGTGCATTCGAACCGTCGCACCCGGCGGAATCACGTAGCCGTCGATGACGTCGGGCTTGACGGCCTCGCGGATGATACCGGGGACGGGCGGGTAGAGGCGCATCGACTCCTCGACGACCTGCTCGGTGTAGGTCAGCCGCTCGAGGTCGGCCATCGTCGGCGTCTCGCCGTCGAGTTCCGCCTCGAGTTCGGCGACGAGTTTCTCCTCGACGTGGGGGTGCTGAGAGAGGAGGTAGGCGGTGAACGTCAGCGCGAGCGCCGTCGTCTCGTGGCCGGCCAGCAGGAGGGTGACGACCTCGTCTCTGATCTGCTCGTCGGTGAGGGTGACGTCCGCCTCGTCGCTCACCTCGAGCAGTTTCGAGACCACGTCCCGCTCGGTCGGATTCGCCCGCCGCTCCTCGATCATGCCGTAGACGACGGTATCGAGGCGTTCGCGGGCGCGGCGGATCTCTCGGCGAGCGGGCGTCGGCACCCACGGCGGCAACACCAGGTGTGCGAGGTTCTCGGAGGCGAGCATGAACGCCTCGAGCGAGGAGCCGACGGTGTCGACGTCTTCGCCGATGTCGACGCCGAAGAGCGCGCGGGCGACGATTTTCAGCGTTAGCTCCATCATCTCCTCGTGGATGGGACGGACCTGCCCATCGCGCCAGCGCTCGAGACCCTCCGCGGTCACCTCGGTCATCATCGTCGCGTACTCTTCGATCCGGTCGGGGTGGAACGCGGGCTGGATCAGGTGGCGGTTGCGTCGCCAGAGTGCTCCCTCGCTGTTCAGAATGCCGTTTCCGGTGATTGGCCCGAGGATGGTCTGGAACTGCTCGCCTTTGACGTACGACTCGTTGTTGTGCACGAGCACCTGCTCGATGTGTTCGGGGTGGTTCAGCTGGTAGACCGGCCCGGCGGGGTCGTCCCAGCTCACGATGTCGCCGTACTCACGCGCCGTCCGCGTCACGAATCCGTACGGATCGCGCACGAACGCGAGCTGGTTGCCGAGAACTGGCAGCCCCGAGGGGCCGGGTGGTCGACGCGTGCCTGTCGGCGTGGGCTGGTTGGGCATACTCGCTTCGACGGGTGCGAGCCGTCTATCTCTGTGTACGAGCATGCTAGGTGCTTTTTATTCAGCCTCGCCTCCCCCGAGCCATGAGATACGCGACGGTCGCGCTGACGTGGGGGGACCGGGGCATCCACCCGGTCGACGATTTGCTTCGGCAGGCCGAAGCCGTCACCGTCACCGCGGTTCGAGACATCAGTCCGCTCCCGGGGTCGATGTACCTCGAGCTTCTCGAACTCCGCGGCGACGTGGCGCGCGCCGAAGCGCTGCTCGAGAGTTCGCCGGACGTTCTGGGCTACAACGTTGCCGGTACCGACGAACGCGCCGTCGCCTCGGTTCGGTTTCGGTCCGTCGGTCTCGTCGACGATCTGCTCGCGGTCCTCTACGAACACGAGATCGTTCTCGAGTGGCCGCTGCCGATTCTCGAGACCGGGTCGACGCGCGGACTCGAGGTGACCGTCGTCGGGTCGACCGGAGCGATCGAACGCGCGGTCGCGGCGGTGCCGGACGGCATCGGCGTCGACCTCCGGCGGATCGGCGCGTACGATCCGACAGCCAACGCGTTCGCCAGGTCGCTGACGGCGAGACAGCGCGAACTGCTCGCGGTGGCGATCCGTGAGGGCTACTACGAGGTGCCGCGCCGGACCACCCAGCGCGAACTCGCCGAGACCCTCGACCTCGCGACGGGCACGGTGAGCGAACACCTCCAGCGCATCGAAGCGGCGTTGATGGCCGTCTACGCCGAGACGATGCGCTAGCGTTCCGTACGACGCGCTATCGGTCCGAGCGTTTTTGCCCGCCCCAGCCGATGCCAGCGTATGGACGCGCTCGAGCGACTCGCCGCCGACATCCGCGACGCCGAGCGCGTCGTCGCCCTCACCGGTGCGGGTATCTCCGCCCCGTCGGGCGTTCCGACCTTTCGCGGCGAAGGTGGCGTCTGGGAGCAGTTCGACGCCGGCCAGTTTACCTCCGGCCGTTTCGAGCGCGACCCCGCGGGCTTCTGGAACGACCGGCTGACGCTCCAGCGGGCGATGTTCGGCGCCCCCGTCGAACCGAACGTCGCCCACGAGGCGCTCTGCGCCCTCGAGCGTGCGGGCCACCTCGAGGCAATCGTCACCCAGAACACCGACGGCCTACACCTCGGGGCGGCCGCGGCTGTGCCCGACGGCGGCGGTCCCGACACAGACCCGGCCGAATCGGTCGTCGAACTCCACGGTAACGCCCACCGCGTCGTCTGCACGGCCTGTGGGGGTCGGGCCGACGCCGCGCCTGCCTTCGAGCGCGTCGCGGCTGGCGAGACGCCGCCGCGCTGTGACTGTGGGGGTGTCTACAAACCCGACGTCGTCCTCTTCGGTGAGACACTCTCACACGACTCACTCGAGCGCGCACAGACACTCGCGCGCACCTGCGACGTGTTCCTCGCCATCGGCTCCTCGCTGGTGGTCGAACCCGCCGCCTCGCTCCCGCGGCTGGCCGCTCGGAACGGCGCGACGGTCGCCGTGTTCACGCTCGAGGAGACGCCGGTCGACGGGGTGGCGACGGTCGTCCACCGTGCGGACGTGACCGACGCACTCCCCGACCTGTACCGGCTCGTCACCGGCCGCGAGCAGCCACGACCGTGAGGAAACCGCTACCTACCCGGTCGAAACAACGGGATAACTAACCGGCCGAGACCGCTCGCGCTAGCTATGTGGCCCTGGGAGCACGCCATCGTCGGCTACCTCGTCTACTCACTGGTCAGTCGGGTCGTGTTCCGCGAACCCCCCGGTGGACTCGAGGCGTTCGCGGTCGTCTTCGCGTCGGTCTTGCCCGACCTCATCGACAAACCCCTCGCCTGGGAGTACGGCGTCTTCGAGACCGGCTACGCGCTCGGCCACTCGATATTCTTCGCCCTGCCGCTCGCGATCTGCGTCGGCCTGCTCGCTCGAGCGGCCGGTCGCTCGCGCGCCGGGCTCGCGTTCGGTCTGGGCTACCTCCTCCACCTCCCGGCTGACGTGCTCCACCACTACGCCGTCCGCGGCGTCGTCCAGTGGGAGCTGATGCTCTGGCCGGTCGACAGCGTCCCCGACACACACGGCCACGGCATCGTCGAGGGATTCTCGAGGCTGTTCAGCGACTACTCGGCGGCGTTGCTCGCGGGCGACCTCTCGACGTACATGTGGCTCCAGGTGGGTCTCGCCGTCTTCACCTTCCTGCTGTGGCTCGCCGACGGCGCACCCGTCGCGCGCGATTTCGTCCTCGCCGTGAAACGCCTGCTCGTCGGTGCGCTCTCCGGTGTCGGCGACGGTCCCCAGCGCTCGAAGTGACCAGTGGCTTTCCAAGCCTGAACCGATGAGTCGATCCAGTTGGCGGGTACCGGTTCGACTCACCAGTCGGCGCTTGGGAGGGCACTATAGGACGTGGCGCTCGACCAGCCGCGACTGTCCGCGCCGAAGCCGCTCGCTCAGCGCCTGATCCGAGATGCCGAGTTCCGCCGCGATTTCCTCGAGCGTCGACCCGCGCGGCACGTCGAAGAACCCGCGCTCGTAGGCGGTGCGTAACGCGTTCCGCTGATACGGGGTCAGTATCGCCCCGTCCACCGAGTCGCCGCCGGTGGCGAGGCGGTGTAAGTCGAAGCCGACGCCCTGCACTGTGAGGTACTCGTGGTAGGCTGCGAGCGCGTCCCGACCGGGAAAGCGCATGCGACACTCCCACCCACCCGCGCTCACGCACGCCTCGAGCAACTCGCTGCCGAGAGCGACCCAGCGCCGGTAGGTACCGACGCTCTCCTCGCCGCACTCGGTCAGCGCGTAGAGGGTCCGCTCGTCCGCCGTCTCGAGTCGCTCGCTCGTCGCGACCGTCCCGTCGCGCTCGAACACCTCCTCGAGCACCGGTGGCTGCACACCGGCCATCCAGCAGAAGGAGATCGGCCGGTCGGGGTCGAGCGCGAACTGGCGCTCGAGGGTGACCTCGAGTGTGGGGCACTCCTCGAGGGTCGGTCCCAGGAGGAGGTTCGACGAGGTGAGTTCGAAGTCCGCGACGAGGCTCATAGCTCCCGTCCGTCCCGCCGGTCTAAAACAGTTCAGGTCGGGCGTCCGCCGAGGCGTCGTTGGCCGCCTCGACGGTTTCGCGGACCGCCTCGACACCCTCGTCGTGGGCGAGGTTGCCGACGACGATCACGTCGGCGTGGCTGGCCATCGCGTAGGCGGAGTCGTAGTCGCGGATGCCGCCGCCGTAAAACAGCGTCGACTCAGAGAGCGCCTCGCTCGCGGCCGCGACGACGGACTCCTCGCCCAGCATCCCGGAGTACTCGACGTAGACGATCGGCTGACCGAACATCCGCTCGGCGACGGTCGCGTAGGAGGCGACGTCGTCGGGTGAGAGGTCACAGTCGGCTTCGGTCAGCGTGGCGACGTCGGCCTCGGGATTGAGGACGATGTAGGCCTCGGTCCAGGTGCGATTCCAGTCTAAGTCGCCGTCGATCCGGACCCACTCCTTGTGCGCGCCGGTGATCCAGAACGGCGAGCCAGCGTTGAACACCGTCGGGATGAGGTAGCCCGCCAGCGCCTCGTCGTCGACGACGACGCCTGGGTTCGACGGCTCCTGATAGAGCGGCACGTCGTGTTCGGCACACGCCTGGATCACCGCCGTCATGTTCTCTTCGGTCATCCCCATCGTGCCACCGATCTCGATCGCGTCCGTCCCGGTCGCACACAGATCGCCGTAGGTGACGCCGTCGGGGAGGTCTTTGTCCGGATCGAGCTTCAGAATGTGGTTCCACTCGTCCCAGGGCGCATTGACATCCTCACCGCGCCTAAAGGCGCGGGAATCCTCACGTTGGGGGTCTCGGCTCATGCCGAACCACCACGCGAGCGACTTTCTCCTAACGGTGGATACTCCG
>NZ_JANZXN010000039.1 GCF_025629245.1 Natronobiforma cellulositropha | reverse complement strand
CCTGATGTTGCGAAGATGCCTCTATGATGCACAGGTTTCACGACTAAACAGGCTGAAAGAACTCTCCGAGAGCCATTGAGAACGCACTTCTGAGAAACCTATCGGATAGATCTCAGGAAATCACTGGAGAAACCGCGCTCAGGACAGCGCTGGCGCTTCCCAGTGAGGAGAGTCCAGCGGAAACGAGTGGGTTAGTCGGGTGGGTCGAGGCCGTAATTCTTCTTGGCGAACGTCAGGAACGAGTTCGCCGTGAGCGCCGGCCCGTCCCCCACTTCGCCATCCAGTTCGAGTTGGACGAGGATATCCACCAGCCGCCAGCAGTTGTATAGGACACAGGCGAACGCGAAATTGAAGTACCGGAACCGGTGGTCGGGCGACTGTGTCTCTGCGAGGAACGTCTTCAGCTTCTTGAACCCGTTTTCGATACCCCAGCGCCGCTTATACCGGACCATTACCCGCCCGATCTGGTGCTTCATCTCCTGTTCGTCAGCGGGATCGACGTCTACCCACGGCAGGTTCGTCTCGAAGGGTACCGTCGGCGCTTCGACTCGTGCCGGCTCGTCGATCTCCTCCTCGTCCGCTACTTCATCGAGAAGATTGCTCAACGGCGAGTCGCCGTCACGATCCGCCGAGAGCAATGTTGTATCGCCGATGTCCTCGAAGTCTTCGATGAGTTCCTGGCGAATCGTCACGTCCGTGCCGTCATCGGCCTCGTCTTCTCGTTCCCACTCGCGCTTCGGGAGGTAGACCGCCTTCCGCGTCGGTCCATCGTCGAGTCGCTCCTGCTCGACGACGTCGAAGTCTTTGTCCTCGCTGGCGAGCTTGGCAATCTGGTGTTCGTGGTCGCTGCTGGACCGCACCACACCCGGATTCAGGTAGTGGACACCGTGGTCCTCGCAGGCGTCTTTGACGCCATCATTGGCGAACTCGCGGTCCATCATCACGAGGTCTAAGCCGGGGACGATGTCGGTCGCACCGTCGAGGAGATCGTCCACGATGTCGGCCCGCTTTCGACCACGTTCGACCGGG
>NZ_JANZXN010000038.1 GCF_025629245.1 Natronobiforma cellulositropha | reverse complement strand
GACTGATCGACGACGCACAGAAGATCCACCAGCAACGGCCAGTGTTACAAGAGACGCTCGCTACCGCTACGCAACCGAGGTGTGAGTCTTAGCTAAAGACGAATACACCCTCAACTCAGTTCATCCATTAGTGCATTGCGGACAATCCGCCCGAAGAACACGTGAGTTATCCTTCTGTGACCGGGCTGTAGTGGTGTACTTGGACGTCAGTCAGTCTTACGGCGTCTTCGTAGAATTTCCCTTCTACTGTTCCTTCGAAGTGTTCGAGCGTTCCTTCGACAACGGCTTGTTCCGTTCCGTGTTTCCGTCCTTGCTGGGGTAGGCGTCGGGCATCGTCGCAGTTTGAGCAGAACCTGTATAGTTGGAGCCATTCTTCTCCTTCTTCTTTTTCGTAGTAGAGGATGACATCGTCTCCGGCGGTCATTTTTTCTTGGCAGTTGTGCCTTCCGTAGTCTACTTTTCCCATTGTGGGTTCAGCGTTGCAGTGGACTACTCCGCCTTTGGTGTGACGTACTACAGCTCCGATAAACTCTATCCTCAGCTCCGATTCGGTCTTTGCCATATTGTTATTCTTGAACGTCTCGATACTTGTAACCTCAGTAGCAGCAACCAGGTGGTCTATCACATAGGATAGAAATTTAATATCTGTGGTCGAAACGTTTACTAGGCTAGCGAACGTCCAGCATTCTGCCTATGCTTGGCACCAAAGGTGTGGCCTCGGCACTCATAGGGCTCATCACCACCGGGTGCCGAGTCCGGTTCCGAGCGGGTGCGTCGTCATCGGCCACTCGAGCGTACCCCCGCTATCTCAAAGACCCTTCGGGGACGGCTCCATCCGTTCTAGTTTAGCGCAGCGACACATCCAGAGACCCCGAGCTAGAATCGTCAGTAACTAGGAATGTGAGAATCCGGTGGAGAGTGTGTACAACCCACCGG
>NZ_JANZXN010000037.1 GCF_025629245.1 Natronobiforma cellulositropha | reverse complement strand
GATGTCGATGTTCGAGATGCCGTGAGGTTCACTCACTGCGTTCTCGAAGGTCGCGTTGACCACCAGGCGGTCGTCTAAGGCGACCTCGGACGTCTCGAGGGTGTGACCGACCAGCTTCAGCGCTGCTCGAACCTCGACATCGCCGACGCGTTCACCCTCGACGCGGACCTCGTACGTTCCTTGCTCGACGCCAGCGTCGACCGAGACGACGACCGTCTCCCGGTCGCCTGGCTCGAGCGTGACGGTCTCGTGGTCGGTAACCAGTTCGCCGTGAACGCGCGTCCCGTTCGTGTCGTACAGTCCCACGTCGAGCTCGCCGAGGTCGTGGAACTCACCGACAGTGTTCTGGAGGGTCAGTTCCACCTCGACCGGGTCGTCGGGCGCAACCTGCTCTGTCTGGAGGTTCGTTCCCAGCAGGTCGAGCGGTTCGCGCAATTCCACGTAGCCCGCGTGGACGCCCTGCACGCGTAGTTCGACGATTCCCTGCTCGTCGAAGCCACCGCCGGTGTCGCCGTGGATCGTAAAGCCGGTCTCGACGGTCTCGCGCTCGCCCGGTTCAACCTCGAGGTTCGTGTACCGGTTGTCGACGCCCCCGATCAGCCGGTCGCCCTCGAGGTCGTACAACCCGATGTCGATGTTCGAAATGCCGCGGGCGTCGTTGACCACGTTCTCGAAGGTCGCGTTGACGACGACCCGGTCGTCGATGGCTACCTGGCTGGTGACGATGTCCGTCTCGACTACGTCGTGGGGGTCGCGCACGTCGACCATGCCGACCTCGACGCCGTTGATGCGAAGCTGATACTCGCCCTCGTCAGTTCCGCCGCCGGTGTCCTCGTAGACGGTGAAGCCGGTCTCGACCGTCTGGCGTTCGCCCGGCTCGAGGACCTCGTTCGTGTAGCGG
>NZ_JANZXN010000036.1 GCF_025629245.1 Natronobiforma cellulositropha | reverse complement strand
CGGTGGGTTGTACACACTCTCCACCGGATTCTCACATTCCTAGTTACTGACGATTCTAGCTCGGGGTCTCTGGATGTGTCGCTGCGCTAAACTAGAACGGATGGGTGAATACCGTGTCTACCGAACGTATCCCGAAGGCGGCGATGAGGACGCGGAAATCGACAAGGGAATGCACTTCATGCCGCAGAACGGCAACGATCGTGTAATCAACTTCCCTAAGATCCACCGCGAGAACGGACGGGAAATGCACTCGAACTACAAGGAGACCGTCCGTATATTCAAGAACGCACGCTATTACTACAACAACCATTTCGATACTCTCTGGACGATTGATGCGCACTCGTATGGGATCGAGTGTCTCATCTACAACGTTCCAGAGGGTATCCTAAAGCGAACTAGTCGATCAGATCGGTTCGACGAAATCCTCACCCACCTAGAAGACGCGGACTTCTCAAGCTTTGATCAAGTTTCTGAAATGGAATCTCTATTTGGCGATAGCAACACGCAGTGGAGTACTAACGAAGCAGACGAACTCATAATCCGTCTCCAAGAAATGTGGGAAGACTGGTACAGCAAACGAAAGAATGCACAACTTTTCCACTGACCAACCGAATCGCCATCAGCGATACATCGCAATCGGTATCGCTACGGCAGTGATTTACCTTGGAGGAATCAGCGTTTTTGGTCCTGTACTCGGACTTTCGATGGGCGTTGTCTCATCTGCACTCTACTTCAGTTTCACGAGATATCTCTGGAAGTGGGAGTGGTATTCGTCTTTAGCTATTCGTCTTTAGCTAAGACTCACACCTCGGTTGCGTAGCGGTAGCGAGCGTCTCTTGTAACACTGGCCGTTGCTGGTGGATCTTCTGTGCGTCGTCGATCAGT
>NZ_JANZXN010000035.1 GCF_025629245.1 Natronobiforma cellulositropha | reverse complement strand
TCGTACTCGTCGCGGGTGAAGTAGTGCTTGTCTTGTTTCAGCACGTTCCCCGGATACAACTCAGCGTCACCGTCATCGTAGGCGATGGCGAGGTAGTTCGTGATGCCGAGGTCGATCCCAGCGGTCTTGTCGCCGGGTGCATCCTCGACGGGAATTTCGACCTTGCAGACGAGGTGGAGTTCCCATTCGTCGCCGTTCCACACGGCTCTGACCTGCTGGATGTTCTCCACGGTCACGTCCGGGCGTGTCTCGTATTCTACGAGAATGAAGTCCGAACGGTGGGTCTTCAGGTTGAATCCCTTGCTCAGACGGAGTTTGTTGTGTTTGGAATCGTGTTTGATGCCGTGTTGCTTCCACGTCACGGTGGAGCGTGGGTGGGTGTCGCCGCGCTTTCGGTAGCCGGGTGGATTCGCGTCTGTGTCGCCGTTCGTGCGCTTTTTGAACCAGCCGTTGAACGACTCAGCAAGCTCTTCGAGAACTCGCTGACTTGACTGAGAATGTAGGTCACTGTATCGTTCGTGGTCTTTTAATTCACGCTTGAGGTCGGCTTCTGACGGTATCTCACCGGTCTCATCCCATTCTTGCTGGGAGTAGTAGCGGGCGACGTTCCACAGTTTTGATGCTGAGTGCCCGCAGTCATCGAGGTCGTCACTCACTTGGGAGTGGTTGCCGATTTTCGCTCGATAGGTGCGGGTTGTCTCCAGCATTGTACTGTGTTCATAAGAACTTATGG
>NZ_JANZXN010000034.1 GCF_025629245.1 Natronobiforma cellulositropha | reverse complement strand
GGCCTTGTTTAGACGCCTGAATTCATGGGTTTGAGCGGTCGAGCGCGAGTTCGATGTTTCTGACGGCGCACTTGAGGACGAGTTCGCGGAATTGTCCAAACCAGGTTCGAGCACGGACGATCTCGCCGTATTTGCGCCGAAGCGCGAAGAACGTCGATTCGACGTTCGAGCGCTGATGGTACGTTGTGTCATCAATCAACACATTGCCTGCGACGCCGTTCCAGCCGAACTCACGATGTTTGATCACTGGTTTCACGCCCTCTGCGCGAAGTTTCTGGCGGAGTAACCACCAATCGTATCCTTTGTCGGCGGTGAGAATGCTCACCTTGTCGATATTTCGTTTGAGTAGTTGCCAGCCGATCTGGGAATCGTGCGGTTGTTTCATCGAACAGTGTATATCGAGAATCACACCAGTCTCGCAATCGATCAAGACAGTCGTCTTGACCGCACGAAACGTGTAATTCGTCCGTTTGGCGTAGTGCTGGCTGGCCGAGATCCGATCCATGCCAGTTGCGTCGATTGCCTGGATCTCGCCGGTGTCGTGCAGCTCCGCCGACAGCCGTAGTAAGATGCGCCAGATCGGCATTTTGAGTCGCTGA
>NZ_JANZXN010000033.1 GCF_025629245.1 Natronobiforma cellulositropha | reverse complement strand
GCCCCTCCCCGAGTTCGAACGGCTGTTCGGCGACTTCTACCAGCAACTCTCGAGTCAGTTCGATGCAAGTGTCGAGCCGGTCGTCGAGATTCCGGCGGACGCCGAGGACCCCTCGGAGATCCTCTACCGCAAGGACATCTATCTCGCCGTCGACGGAGCGCAAGCGTCGGGCCTCGAGCGCGCCGCCGACCTGGCCGAGGCGTACGACGTCGATCTGACGCAGGTCCCCGACCGCTCGACGGCGGCCTGGCAGGAGTTCACCGAGGCGGTCGAAGCCGACCCCGAAATCGATTTCGGCGGCTCGCTCGAGATCGGTGCCGTCTCCGACCTGGGGCTGTTCTACCTCGATGATAACTGGGACGAGCACGTCGTCGAGGGGGCCTCACCGCTCGAGCGCGACCCGGACGCACGGGTCGAACTACTCCCAGTAGAGCTGTCCTCACTCGAGCGCTGCCAGGCGTTTCTGGCTCACCACCTGAAGTGCCAGGTCCGCGATTGTTTCATCGGTATGGGTGTCGAACCACCCGCGCCGTTCCGTGTT
>NZ_JANZXN010000032.1 GCF_025629245.1 Natronobiforma cellulositropha | reverse complement strand
CCCAGTGAAGCGGGAAATCTTGGACATAGACATCCGCCGTTTCCCGCTTCAACTCCCTAGTTCTGACGGATCAAGTCGGCGCAGTCTGGCGATTCACCAGAGCCGTCTACTTCAAATCGCGCCGGATCCGATACTCACCGCTCGCGGAGTTGCTCGCGGTGAGAAACGGGCCGGGCGCGATTTGAACACACGGTCGGATGTGCTCGCTCACGGCTTCGCCGCTCGCAATCGCGGTCGCGAAGCGACCGCGTTCTCGCTGCGCGCAACCTCCCTGCGATTCAAATCGCTTCCGTCCGGTTCACTCACTGGCTCGCTCCTGGGTACTCACTCCGTTCGTACCACGCGTCGCTCACCAGTTCGTTGCACGGGCCGGGCGCGATTTGAACACGCGACCGTCTGATTAAGAGTCAGACGCTCTGCCTAACTGAGCTACCGGCCCTCGTATCGAGAGTTCGGATGCGCGTTGAAATACGTTTCTGTTGTATCCGGCCTGTGTCACTCGAGAACAGCCCACTTCCGTCACCGGCAATCGCCTGCAGAAAACGTCACAGTCTTCGGGAGCGTTAAGTAGACTGGGAACAACGACTCTGCCAACATGAGTACGGCGGTCACTATCTCTTCGATGTCGGATTACGCGATACTCGGCTGTGGGAGTGTCGGCTACGCCGTCGCCGAGGAACTCGTCGGGCAGGGCAAAGACGTCCTCATCATCGACCGCGACGAGAACCGCGTCGAGTCGCTGCGCGATCAGGACCTGGATGCGCGCAGAGCCGACATCGTCGAGCAGGAGACGGCCGACCTGGTCGCCGACCGGAGCGTCGTCCTCATCCTCGCCTCCGACGTCGAGGCGAACAAACAGGCACTCGAGCAGATCCGAGCGAACGACGGGACACAGTTCGTCGTCGCGCGGGCGAGCGACCCGGTCTCGGGTGACGAACTCTCGACGCTCGGCGCGGACATCGTCATCAATCCCTCGTCGGTGATCGCCGACTCGGCGCTCAGAGCGCTCGAGTCGGGCGAACTCGAGTACAACGCCGGGAAACTCGCCCGGCTGCTCGAGGAGACGAACACGCGGCTGGCGATCGTCACCCAGGACAACCCGGACCCGGATTCGATCGCGAGCGCGGCCGCCTTACAGGCGATCGCGACACACCTGGGCGTCGAGTCGGACGTGATCTACCTGGGAGACATCGGCCACCAGGAGAACCGGGCGTTCGTCAACCTCCTCGGAATCGAGCTGTTGCCGTGGCGCGACGTCGAGGATCCGTCGGTGTACGACACCGTCGCGCTCGTCGATTACGCGACCTCGGAGGAGATGGACCTGGGTGTCGACATCGTCATCGACCACCGCGAACTCACCGACGCCTACGACCCGTCGTTCGTCGACATCCGCCCGAACATGTCCTCGACCTCGACGATCGTGACGAAGTACATCCAGGAATTCGATATGAACGTCTCCGAGGAGGTCGCGACCGCCCTCCTCTACGGGATTCGCGCCCAGACGCTCGATTTCAAGCGCGACACGACGCCCGCGGATCTCACCGCCGCCGCCTACCTCTACCCGTTCGCGAACCACGACACGCTCGAGCAGGTCGAGTCGCCCTCGATGTCGCCGGAGACGCTCGACGTGCTCGCCGAGGCCATCGCGAACCGCGACGTCCAGGGCAGTCACCTCGTCTCGAACGCGGGCTACGTCAGGGATCGGGAGGCGCTCTCACAGGCGGCGAACCACCTGCTCAATCTCGAGGGCGTGACGACGACGGCGGTCTTCGGCGTCGCCGAGGAGACCATCTTCCTCGCCGCACGCTCGAAGGACATCCGGATGAACATCGGCAACGTACTGAGTGACGCTTACAGCGAGATCGGTGAGACGGCGGGTCACTCGACGCAGGCGAGTGCGGAGATTCCACTCGGCATCTTCACCGGGATCGATATCTCCGACGACACCCGGGATACGCTCCTCGAGTTGACCGAAGAGGCGGTCAAGCGGACGCTGTTCGACGCGATGGGTGTCGAGGGGAGTGAGGGAACGAACGGCTCCTGATCAGGCGACGATCTCTTCTTCTTCGTCGGGGTCGCGGACGCGCTCGACGACGTCGTTGACCAGGATGATGTCGCCGACGGCTCTGACCCAGCGGTAGGGAACGATGATTCCCTGGCCGCCGTTGATCGCTTCGGCGAACAGTTCTGCGTTGAGTCGACCGAGTGCGAGTCCGGTGACGGCCTCGCCGTCGACGTTGAGCCTGAGGTCTTCGACTTCGCCGACGAACACGCCGTTGTTCGAGTACACCTCGCGGCCGACGAGTGAGGTGATCTCCTGCGGTGTATCGTCCATACCAGGTCGCATGCGTGGCTCGCTCTTAAGAGTTAGTCAGACGGAGCCGGGCGCCGACTCACTCCCGGAGGACCGACAGCGGTGACGCCTGCTGCCAGAGCGACGCGAACGTCGACTCGGCCCACGCGACTGCGGGTTCGCTGTCGTTCGAGACGATAGCCTCGAGTCCGTCGTCAGACGTGACGACGAGCGACGCCACGACGCGGCCGGTCGGGTCGTGCCGGGAGAGCACCAGCGAGTACGGGAGCGTCGTCGTCGCCTCGCGGAGTTCGACGCGGCCGGCCGCCAGCGCTGCCGAGACGGGACCACGAAACTCCGTGGCGAGGTCGTCGAGGGTTTCGGAGGTGAACACGAACTCACACTCGAGACCGTCGTCGATTGCGTCGAGAGACGCCGCCACGAGGTGTGAGACGGTCTCCGTGACGAACACCCGCTGGTGTGTGCCGGTGAGTTGCGCTTCGAGTATCGAGCGCGACGGATCGTCGCCGACGCGAACGACGGTCGCCCCATCGACGAACGCACGCTCGAGCGGGACCGTCGGCGGAAGGGCCGAGAGGACATCGCTGGCGTCGGCGATAACAGTCACACGGTCGAGGAACTCCTCGTATTCGGCGAGTGCGAGTTCGCCGGCGAGCGTCAGCCGACACCGGCAGTCCGCACACGCGACGAGGTCGAACCGCTCGAGATCACAGATCGCGCGGTCGACGGTCGACCGGGAGACGCCGAGACGCTTGGCGAGGTCGTCTTTCCGCACCGGTCCCTCGAGCAGTGCCTCGAGAAACCGTCCACGGCGTGTGAGCACCGAGAGAACGGCCGACCCACCGTCGTTGCCCATCAACACATCTCGTCGAGACAACCCGATAAACATTTGGGTAGGTAGACAGTACCGGATGCGTGTGGGTGGGGACCTGCCAGTCTACTGGACGAGTCGGAACCCGTGACGGTCGGTTCGGCCGACCAGTTCGTTATAAAGAGCCACAATGCATATACCGGATGGTGACCGGAGCGGGAAGCCGAGCGACGAATGAGGATATACCACTGGGGAATATACACCTGAGTGCCGGGGTGCCTCTGACAACCGGCACGTTCTGGGTAGTTCGCGCGCCCGGACGACCTACCCAGACTGCAACTTTTGACGACGGTCTCGAGAACGGCGAGGACAGCGCACGCGCTACAGGCCGAGGATGGTCTCGAGGTGGGCGTGGTCGGTCAGCAGCGCCTCCATCCGGTCGACGGTTTGCTCGTCTCGAGTGCGGCCGCTTCGAATCACGTCTTCGGCGCGTTCGACGGTGGTGACCGTGTCTGTCTGGACCTGGACGATCGGAACGCCGCGCTCGGCGGCCTGTCCGAGGATCGGACCGGAGGGGCGGTGGCCGCCGGTGAGGACGAGACAGCGGACGCTCGGGGCTTCGAGTGCCGCCCGGTGAATTTCGGCACGGTCACCGCCAGTGATGACGGCGGCGTTCTTCGTCCGCCGGAAGTGGCGCAACGCGCTGTTGGCACCCATCGCACCGACGGAGAAGCGCTCGACGTACGCGTCGAGACCGTCGTCGACCAGGACGGTCGCGCCGAGTTCGTCCGCGAGTTCCGCGACGGTGACGCCGGCGAGCGAGCGCTCGCGAGGGAGGACGCCGAAGACCGGCACGCCGTTGCTCTCGAGGAAGCCGACGACGTCGGTCTCGAGCGTGTCGTAGGCACCATCGGAGACGTTGTTGAAGATGACGCCCTCGAACCGCTCACCGAGTGCGTCCGCACCGGCGAGGACGTCGTCGACGTCGCCGGGCACTTCGTACGGGGCGACGAGGACGACCCGGGCGTCGAGTAACGCCGCGACGTCGGCGTCGGTGAGGTCGACGATGCCGCCGAGTTCGAGTCGGCCCCCGCCCTCGAGAAAGAGCCGGTCACAGTCGGCGGCGAGCGTCGTGTAGGCCTCGTGGACGCGTTCACGGAGTTCGGTCGCGTTCTCCCGGCCGCGGATCGCCTGCTCGACGAACGTCGGCGAGTAGACGACCGGCTCCAGGTCGTGCATCTCGGCGTCGAGGTCGAGGAGGTCGCGAGCGAGCATCGGGTCCTCGTCGAGGGTCTTCCCGACCGTACTCTGGAGGCGGGTCCCCTTCGGCTTCATGTAGCCGACGCGGTCGCCGTGCTCGCGAGCGAGTCGAGCGAGCGCGAGCGTGATCGCCGTCTTTCCGAGGCTCTCCTCGAGCGAGGCGACGAGCAACGGCTGGATCTCGGGCGCGTCGGTCGCTGACGGTTCGGTTGTGGTCTGTTCGGGTGTGTCTGGCGGTGTGTCCTGAGTCATAGGGAAACCTCCGTGTCGAGGGTCAGTCTGAGGTCGATCGCCTGGACGCCGTCGGGACCGACGACCAGCGGGTTCACGTCGAGTTCGAGGATCGCCGGAAAGTCGGTGACGAGCTGGGAGAGACGGCCGAGCACGTCGACGATGGCGTCGACGTCGGCTGGCTCGCGTCCGCGCGCACCGCGAAGCAGTGGCGCGGCCCGTATCTCGTCGACCATCTCGCGAGCGGCCGTCGGGCCGATGGGGGCGACGCGAACCGCGGTGTCCTCGAGCACCTCGACGAAGATGCCACCGAGACCGAACAGGACCAGCGGGCCGAACTGCGGGTCGCGGTTCATCCCGACGATGGTCTCGGTTTGCCCCTCGAGGTCGAGTCGTTCCTGCACCTGCACGCCGAGGACGCGCGCGTCGGGCTGGTAGGTGCGCGCTCTCGAGACGAGGTCCTCGTAGGTGTCTTCGACCGCCGCGTCCGGGACGCCGACCCTGACGCCGCCGATGTCCGACTTGTGTGAGATGTCGGGGCTGACGATCTTCATCACCACGTCGCCCGGAATCGATTCGGCGACCGCGCGCGCCTCGTCGGGACCGTCGACGACCTCACCCGTGGGGATCGGAATGCCGTAGGCGTCGAGCAGTTCCATCGACTCGACGCCGAGACGGGCGTCGGAGCGCGAGCGGGCCCGCTCGAGGACGGCACGGGCGCGCTCTCTGTCGACGTCGAACGTCGTGGGTTCGTCTCGCGTCCGCTCGCGGACCTCGCGGTAGGTCGCGAGCGCGTCGAGACCCGAGACGGCCCGTGCCGGGTCGAAGTAGTTGGGGACGCCACCCTCGCGCAGTCGGTCGGCGGCCGCGCGCGAACGGGCACCACCCATCAGGCTCGTCGTCACTGGAACGGCGTGTTCCTCGGCGCGCTCGACGACGGTTCGGGCGAGGTCGTCGTACTCGAGCACCGCCGTCGGCGCGCTCACGACGACCGCCCCGCCGACGTTCGGGTCCGAGAGGACGATCTCGAGCGCCCGGTCGAAGCGCTCGACGTCCCCGTCGCCGAGGACGTCGACCGGGTTGTAGGCGGTCGCCTCGTCGGGCAGGGCGGTCTCGAGCGCGTCGATCGTCTCGTCGGTGAACGACGCCATCGAGAGACTCGAGTCACCGACGGCGTCGGTCGTGAGCACGCCCGGCCCGCCGGCGTTCGTCACGACAGCGATCCCGTCCGACTCGGGGAGTGGCAGGCCGGAGAGCGCTCGTGCGTAGTCGAACAGTTCCTGGACCGACCGCGCCCGGAGGACGCCCGCCTGCTCGAGTGCCGTCTCGTAGGCGCGTTCGCTCCCGGCGATCGATCCCGTGTGCGAGGAGGCGGCCTTCGCTCCGGCGTCGGTGCGCCCGGACTTGACGAGGACGATGGGCGTCTCGGTGGTGACCGCACTCGCCACCTCGAGGAACGCCTGGCCGTCGTCGATGCCCTCGAGGTAGCCGATGACGACGTCCGTCTCGTCGCTCTCGCCCCACTCGCGGACGAAGTCCGTCTCGGTGAGGACGGCCTCGTTACCCAGTGAGACGACGTCTCGAAACCCGATTCCCTGCTCGTTCGCCCAGTCGAGGACGGCCGTGATGAACGCACCCGACTGGCTCATAAACGAGATCGATCCCGGGAGCGCGTCGTCGGGACCGAACGTCGCGTTCAGGCCGACGGCGGTACCCATCACGCCGAGGCTGTTCGGGCCGACCAGGTGCAGGCCGTACTCGGCGGCGACCGACTCGAGTTCGCGCTCTCTGCGAGCGCCCTCTGCACCGGTTTCGCCGAAGCCGGCCGTAATGACGACGACGTGTTCGACACCCGACTCGCCGAGGTCACGCAGTGCGTCCACGACGGCCGGTGGCGGGACGACGACGACCGCGAGGTCGACCGTCGGTGCGCTCGCGACATCCGGATAGCACGTCACGCCGAGGACCGCCGTTCGGTTCGGATTGATCGGGACGACTTCGCCCTCGAACCCCTCGCGGAGATTCTCGAGAATCGCCCGGCCGACGGATGCCTCGCGGTCGGTCGCGCCGACGACGGCGACCCGGTCGGGTGTGAAGAGTTCGGATAACCTACCCATCGTTCGAAATTCAGCGAGGAGGGTGTTAAACGTGTCTGACGGTTCCGGCCGGGTGGGAGCCGGGGCAGCCGCCGGTCAGTGCGTCGAGAGCGCCGTCACCGACCGGCTCGACGCGAGAATCGCCAGCAGGTAGATGGCGATGGCGACGACGACGATCGACCCGCCGGGTGGCAGTCCCTGACTGATCGAGAAGGCGAACCCACCGAGGATCGACAGCTGGCCGAAACAGATCGAGAGAACGAGCGTCTCGCGGAAGCTGTGGGCGAGTTGTGAGGCGGCTGCGACGGGGACGACGAGCATCGCGGCGACGAGGATGACGCCCAGAATCTGCATCGCGCCGACGACGACGACCGCGGTCATCACGATCAGGAGGGTGTTGTACCAGGTCACGTTCAACTGTGCGACGTGAGCGGCCTGCTCGTCGAAGGTGATGAACAGCAGCTGTTTGTACGTGATCGCGACGACGGCGACGACGGCGACGGTGAGGACGGCCATCATCCGCGCACCTTCGACGGTCACGATGGCGAGACTGCCGAAGAGAAAGCCCTCGATGCTGATCGCGATGGAGATGACGTCCCGCCCCCAGCTAATGATCAGCGTCCCGACGGCGAAACTGCCGCTCAAGACGATGGCGATCGGCACGTCGCCGTAGGTGTTCGTGCGCTCGACGAGCCACTGGAGACCCAGCGCCCCGATCACGCTCACGACGAGCGCGACGAGCAACAGCGAGCCAGTCCAGCCGGTAAAGGCGATCACGACCAGACCGATCGCGACGCCCGCGAACGCCGTGTGCGCGAGCGTCTCGCCGATGAGCGCCATCTGCCGGTGGACCAGGTAGGTTCCGACCAGCGGCGCGGCGACACCGATCAGGACGCCCGTCGCGATGGCGCGCCACATGAACGGGTGGCGGAAGACGTTCGTCCCGAGGTAGTAGTCCATCCACTGGCCGACGACCATGAACTGCCCGAAGAGCAGGTCCGCCGGAGGGAACCCACGGAGCCAGTCGAGGGCGATGAACGCGAGCATCGCCACCGCCAGTGCAGCCGTCAGTCCCAGACCGACACGCTCGAGCGTTCGCCTGAGCGAGCGACGGGAGGTCTCGGTCTCGGGGACGGGTTCACTCACGCGTTCGCTCATCAGTGGTGGTGGTGGACGACTCTGCCCGTCGCGCCGTAGGCTTTCTCTAAGGCGTCGCTCTCGACGAACGACTCGGTGTCTCCGTGGTGGAACAGTTCGGTGTTGATACAGGCGATGCGCTCGGCGCGGTCGGTGACGACGCCGATGTCGTGTTCGATCAGGACGATCGTGATCCCCGACGCGTTGAGCGAGTCGAGCAGGCGGTAGAAGGCGTCACGCGACTCGGCGTCGACGCCGACGGTTGGCTCGTCGAGTGCGAGCAAGTCGGCCTCGGAGGCCAGCGCGCGAGCGATGTAGGTTCGCTGGCGCTGGCCGCCCGAGAGCTGATTGACCCGCCTGTCTGCGAGACCGCTGATCTCGACCGTCTCGAGTGCCTCCTCGACGATTTCGCGGTCACGGTCGGTCAGCCTCGAGAAGCCAGCGTGGGCGAAGCGGCCCATCGTCACCGCCTCGCGGACGGTGACCGGCATCGTACTCCCCCGGTTGGTCGCCTGCTGGGAGACGTAGCCGATGCGTCCGCGCTCGTCGAACGCCTCGACGGGCTGGCCGAACAGTTCGACCGTGCCGCTGTCGGGTTCGAGGAGACCGAGCATGAGGTGTAACAGCGTCGTCTTTCCCGAACCGTTCGGCCCGATCAGGCCGAGGAACTCGCCGGGTTCGATCCGCAAGGTGACGTCTCTGACGGCGTCTGCGTCGCCGTAGGCGAACGTCACGTCCTCGAGTGAAACGACCGGTGGCACGGGACTCTCGGTGGAGTCTCTGACGCCGGGGTGTTTATCTCTTTCATCTTCGACTCGAGTGTGAGTCTCGTCACCGCCGTTCTCGGCTCGCTCCCCTTCGTTGCCTGCCTGGTCCGTACTCTCGCGCCCGCCTCCGCCGTCCTCGCTCCGCTCGGCTTCACGGTCGTCACTCGAGGTGGGCCGGAGCGACGGCCGGTAGGAGGCGACTCGCTCGAGGAGACCTCGGCGAACGGTCGCCATCACTCGGCTCCGAGAGCCTTCCTGAGTGAGGGGAGGTTGATCTCTTCCATCTGTTCGACCCAGCCCCAGCCGTTCTCGTTCCACTCGAGGGTGGTCCCCTCGGCGGGGGTGAGCGGTGCGTAGTCGGTCGCGTCGGTGTTCTCGATGAGGACGTCGACCATGTTCGGCACCTCGTGGTCGGGGTCGTTCGTCTCGAACGGGTCGTAGAGGACGGTGTCGATGTCGTACTCTTCGATGACGTCGATCAGGCTGGCGACGTCTTCGAAGGACTCGGCGTCGTCCGGCGAGATGCCGACTGGGGTGTACAGTTCGAAGCCGTAGCGGTGTTCGATGTACTGATAGGAGTCGTGGCCGGCGAAGACGCCGACGGTGCGTGACGCCTCGTCGATGAGCTCTTCGAACTGCCGGTCGACGTCCTCGAGGCGCTCCGTGTAGGCGGCGGCGTTCGACTCGTAGTCGTCGGCGTTGTCGGGATCGATCTCGGCCAGTCCGTCGGCGATGGTGGCGACGATCTGCTGGGCCAACACCGGGTCGACCCAGACGTGCGGGTCGACGAACTCGTCTGCCGCCTCGTCCTCGCGCTCGGTGACGACGCTGACCGACATCGAGTCGGCGGACGTGTCCCAGATGACCTCGCCGTCGGCACGCAACTCGAAGACGAGCAGCGTCGTCCGGTCGTCGACGCCGTGGAGTTCGACGTACTCGCCGTGGGAGTCGATCTCGACAGATTCGGGTGCGCCGTCGACGAGTCGCGCGTCTAGCTGGAACTGTTCGTCCGCTCCCAGCGGGAGGACGCGCTCCTCGTCGTCGGTGATCACGGCGTCGATGGGGACGGACTCGTCGAGGACGACCGCCGGAAGGTTGCCGTGCCAGTGGTCGCCGTGCCAGTAGGCGACGACCTCGCCCGTCCGGCGGTCGATGGCGTCGAAGCCGCCGACCTCGAGCGTCTCCGGGTCGAAGTCGTAGTCGGTGTCGGGACTGGCAGGCGGTTCGCGGTCGACCGTGAGGAAGTGCTCGCTGAGTCCGGCCATGCCGTCGATGATCGTGACGTCGTCGTAGTCGCGCTCCAGGTCGGCGACGACCTGCTGGGCCCAGGCGAACTCGGCGGTGTCGAGGTAGACGAACACGTCGGTGGTGGCGATGTCGGCGGCTAAGTTGCCGTCGGGCTCCCACCCGTGGCCCATCTCGCCGACTCCGATGGGGTTCTCGAACTCGAACGTGTCCCCACCAACCTCTTCGGCCCAGTCCCACAGCGCGAAGAAGGCCGCGTAGCCCCGCCGCTCGTCCGTCCCACCCCAGTCACTCGGCGAACTCAGACAGCCAGCGAACGCGCCGGCCGTGAGCACGCCCGCACCACTCGAGAGTATCGAACGGCGTGTCAGATCCATATCCGATGAAGTGGCCCGCACGATAAAAGTATTATTATTTCACTGCCATTGGTTAATAATTCGTGGGCCAGTGGATCGTGTTCGCTAGCAACACGTTGAGAACGAAACCCCTCCGTCAGAGACGCCGAACACCGGTGGAGGGCCAAAAAACGGGTGTCAGCGGTTGATAGCCGAAGGACGACTACTCGTCGTCGTGGTGGTGATCGTCGTCGTGGTCGTCGTCGTGCTCTGCACCCTCTTCGAGTACCTGGGCGGTGATCGGCGGCGTCTGGTAGTCGGCGTGGTCGTCGTGCCAGATGAGGAAGACGACCTCGGTGACGCCGACGCTCTCGCCGGTCAGGTGGACGTGGTCGCCGTGGTAGTCGAACTCGAGGACGTCGTCGTCGGCCCCGTCTGCGACCTCGACGCGGAGTTCGTACTCGCCGCCCAGTTCGAACTCGTCGCCGTCGTCGTCGACGACCGACGCCCCGAGCGAGAGCGTCTCACCGACGGGGATGGCGGGAAGACTCCCGTGCCAGTGGTCGCCGTGGACGTCAGCGACTTCCTCGTCTTCGCCCCGGTCGATGACGCCGAACTCGTTGATGCCGATGTGGTCGAAGTAGTCAGCGTCGTCGTGGTGGTGGTCGTCATCGTGATGATCGTCGTCGTGACTGTGGTCGTCGTCGTGGTGATCATCGTCGTGGCTGTGGTCGTCGTCGTGACTGTGATCATCGTCGTGGCTGTGGTCGTCGTCGTGACTGTGATCGTCGTCGTGGCTGTGGTCGTCGCCACTGGCAGCCTCGTCGTCGTCCATACAGCCAGCAATGGCCAGGAGACCGAGCGACCCGGTCGCTGTCAGTACGGAACGGCGGGTTCTCGCGTGTGGTTCAGGAGTCATTAGCAGACACTGGGGGTAGATTACGAGAGGTTGCTAATGAAGCTGACGATGTTATTAAGATGTGCTGGTGATCCGCACAATCCTCCTGCGCTCGAGGCGCTCACAGCGGCGAGTGGGGTCTCACTCGAGCGAGACGACGACGCGTACGCCCTCGAGTCGGCGGTACCGAGGCTGGGGGTCGCGTTCGACGTCGAAGGTGTCGAAGCGGACGACGAGGCGGCCCGGATCGATCGTCGCCCGGAGGATCGGCCCTCGGCTCGTGACGACGACGTACGGTGGCGCGGCGACCGGCGACGCGGGGAGCGTACAGCCGGCCGAGTCGACGAGGTCGGCCAACACGAGCGGGAGCGCCGCGAGCACGCCGGTCGACTCGAGGCGGGCGCGCAGTGGGTCGGTGATCGCCGCCGCGTCGGTCTGTGTCGGCGTTTCCCAGGCGTGGACGACCGCGTCCGCACAGCGCTCGACACCGTAGACGACGCTGCCGTGTTCGTCTCGAATCCGTCGCCTGACCGTTCGAACCAGCTGAGACACGGGCGAGTGGACGTACGCTGAACCCAAAGGGTTCTCGATGACGCTTCGAACCGACACTCACTGCCCGCCGAGGAGGGCCACGACCGCCTCCCGGTCCGGCAACGCCGTCATCGCACCGGGTGCCGTCGTCGACGACGCCGCGACCGCCCCGGCGAAGTGCAGCGCCTCCTCGAGCGGGTGTCCCTCGCCGAGCGAGGCGATGACGCCCGCGACGAAGGCGTCGCCCGCTCCCGTGGTGTCGACGACGTCGACGTCGAAGCCACCGTGTTCGACGAGACCCGGCCAGGGGGCGTCCTCGCTCGCGAACGCGAGCGCCCCCGCCTCGCCGCGCGTGAGAAACACCGTGTGCGGTCCCGCCTCGGTAGCCGCTCGAGCGACCGCCTCGGGTGTCTCGCCCTCGAAGCCGAGCAGGCGTAGCTCCTCGTCGGTGGCCTTCAGTACGTCCACGTGCGCGAGCGCCTCGCGCACAACGCGCACGAACGTGGCCTCGTCGGGCCACAGTTCGGCGCGCGCGTTCGGGTCGAACGAGACGGTACAGCCGGAGTCGCCCGCGCGCCGACAGAGGTCGAGCGTCGCCTCCCGCGAACTCTCGCTCGAGAGGGCGACCCCACCGGCGTGGACCCAGTCGACGGCCGCGAGGGTGTCGTCGTCGACGGTTCCCGACTCGAGGCGGGTATCGGCGGTGTCGTCGCGGTAGAAGGAGAACGTCCGGTCACCCGTCTCGTCGTGGGTGACGAACGCCAGCGTGGTCTGTGCGGCCGGGTCGGTCTCGAGAAACCGGTCGGGAATCCCCTCGCGTGCGAGCGTCTCGCGGAGGTAGCGGCCGAAGGGGTCGTCGCCGACGCGCGTCCAGAACAGCGGCGGGCACTCGAGGCGAGCGAGTGCAACGGCCACGTTCGCCGGTGCCCCGCCGGGTCTCCGTTCGAAGCCGTCGACGCGCGAGAGCGGGCCGGGCCGCTCGGGGAGGAAGTCGATCAGCGTCTCACCGGTGACGAGGACCTCTGCGTGCATCGTCACCGTCTGTTCGTGCAGGCGAGTTAACTCCCCCGCTGTGGTAGCGAGTCCACCGGAACGTGTGTGACAATGGCTGACGATACGGGAAGATTTTTTCCCAGATGAGAAAGAAAGGTTCTGGCGCGAGGAATCTTTAAGTGGCTGGATCGTGTACGTCGAGACGAGATGAGCACCCAGAAGACCGTCCGACAGTCGGCAGGTACCGTCGAGGAGAACGGACTCCGTCTCGAGCGGGAGAAGGCCGAACAGATCGTCGACGCGCTCAACACGGAGCTGGCCAACACGTACGTGTTGTACCACCAGCTCAAGAAGCACCACTGGGTCGTCGAGGGAGCCCAGTTCCTCGAACTCCACCGCTTCCTCGAGGAGTGCTACGAGCACGCAGAAGAGGGTGCAGACCTCATCGCCGAGCGCGCCCAGGCGCTCGGTGGCGTCCCCGTCTCGGGTCCGGCGAACCTGGAGGCGCGCGCCACCGTCGAGTTCGAAGGTGAGGACGTCTACGACGTCAGAACCATGTTCGAAAACGACCTCGAGATCTACGGCGACATCATCGAGTCGATGCGCGACAGCATCGAACTCGCGGCGAACCTCGGCGACTACGCCACCTCACAGATCCTCCGTGAGATCCTCGTCACCGTCGAGGACGACGCCCACCACTTCGAACACTACCTCGAAGACGACACGCTGGTACTCGAAGAAGCGACCCACTGAGACCGGACGCGTCGGCCCACTGATCACGACTTCTTTCGGACCGCACTCGAGACGAGAGCGGCCGCTCTCGCTCGTGCGCTCGAGAACCCGGGCTACTCTATCGCTCGAGGTCGACCGCCACGTCGCTCGCGAGCCAGCCGTCGGTGTTGTTCCGTTCGGTGAGAACGAGCGTACCGGGGCGTGGTTCGTGGTACGAGACGATCGGTTCACAGGTTTCGGCGGCGAGTGCATCGTCGGGAGAGTCAGCGCCACCCTGACGGTCGGTGGAGACGTCCATCACTACGAGTTAGGCGGGCCTAAAACTAAAAAGATTTTGGTCCGCCTAGGTTCTCGGTAGCTGCCACGTCCGGTCGCTCGAGCGGGCTGTTCGGTGTCGGTCCGTCGAACGAACTACTCGGTCTACGTGTCGACCGCTCAGGAGAGCGACAGCCCGCGAATTTCGACGCTGTTGCCCTCCTCGACGCGGCCGATGATCGTTCCGCCGGTCTCGGCGGCGAACGCCTCGGCGCGCGCGTCGGGGAGCGAAACGACGAAGCCCGTCCCCATGTTGAACGTCCGGTGCATCTCCTCGTCGGTGACGCCGCCTTCGGACTGGATGAACTCGAAAATCGGCTGTGAGGGGTGTGGATCCTCGACCACGTAGCGACGGTCGCCCATCCGTAACAGGTTCGTCCACCCGCCGCCGGTGACGTGTGCGGCTGCGTTGACACCGTACTCGTGCATCGGCTCGAGGAGGTCGGTGTAGATACGCGTCGGCTCGAGCAACGCCTCGCCGATCGTCCGCTCCGGTGCGGGTGGGAACGGGTCCGTGTACTCGTGGCGGCGCGTCACCGCCTCGCGTGCGAGCGTCAGTCCGTTCGAGTGGATGCCGCTCGAGGCGAGACCGACGAGCGCGTCACCGACGGCTGCCTCGCCGTCGATCACCTCGTCTTTTTCCGCCAGTCCCGCACAGGTTCCCGCGAGGTCGAAGCCCGAGACGACTTCGGGCATGACCGCCGTCTCGCCACCTAAGAGCGTCATGCCGGACTGCTCGAGACCGACGGCGAGACCCTCGCCGATCTCACGGGTGAGTTCGTCGTTCGGCTCCTCGACGGCGAGGTAGTCGACGAAGGCGACCGGGGTGACGCCCGCCGCGACGAGGTCGTTGACGTTCATCGCGATGCAGTCGATGCCGACCGTCGAGAAGTCGCCCACCGCCTCGGCGACGAGCAGTTTGGTGCCGACGCCGTCGGTCGCCAGCGAGAGGTAGCGGTCGCCGATGTCGAGCAGCCCGGCGTACTCCGTAGTGAGACCGCTGCCGAACGCCGAGAGCAGCGCCGCCGTCGCGTCCTCGCTCGCGTCGATGTCGACGCCGGTGTCGGCGTAGGTCAGCCCCTCGGAGTCAGCGTCGTCGGCGCTCGCCTCCTGCGCGCGCTCCCCATCGTGGGTATCGGTCATGTCTGAACGACCTCGCGGGGTGAGCAAAAGGCCACCGTTTCGGCCCTCGAGTTGCCTCACTCGGCGGCGCCTGTCACACTCGGCTCACGGGAAGCCGAGTACGAGGAAGGCGACGGCCAGCAACAGGACGCTCGGGAGGAAGACGACGACGAAGACGCCCTTGTGCCAGTTCCAGACGGACTTGCCGTCGAGCGGGCCGAAGGGGATCATGTTGAACGCGGCGAGCAAGAGGTTGATGAGGACGCCGAGGTGGCCGATGTACGAGAGAATCCCCGGGAAGAAGAGAAACGGGACGAACAGCAGTGCGAGACCGTGGTTCGTCAGCGGACCCGCGAGTGCGATGATGCCGTTTTCGCGAAGCGTGATCCGCCCGCGGTGGTACACCGCCCCCGGCGCGGCGAAGAGAAAGCCGATGAGCGCGCTCATCACGGCGAGAAAGAGCATCTGGTAGTCGGCGCGAAACTCCGCGACCTGGCCGAAGCGGATCGCGACCACCTTGTGGGCGAGTTCGTGGAGCAAGAACGCGACGCCGACGGTGACGAAACTCAGCGCGATCATCGTCACGAACTCGGAGAGCGGTATCTCGAGGCGGTGGATCGGACTCAACAGCAGCGCGAACGCCACGCTGAGGACGACCCAGGCGATGGCCAGGTCGAGCAGTTCCTGCTGGCTGAACGAGAACGGCGACTGCGAGCGGGTCACGTCGGGGAAACTCACCAGGGGATCACCGCGCGGAGCAACTCGGCGCTGTTTCGCGCCCCGCGCAGCAGTTCGTCGGCGAGCGCGTCGACGCCGCCGAACTCCGGCCCGGCCAGCCACGGCAACACCGTGAGCACGAAGAGGAAGGTCGCGATCATACTCCCGATGTTGGTGAACGCGACGATCATGATCAGTCGAAACAGCGGCACGTCGAACATGTCCTTCAGCGCCCGCTCGAGCGGCCGTTCGGTGTCGCCGATGATCTCGTTGAGCGCCTGAATGTCGGCGACGTTGACCGGGCGTTTCCGGAGTTCGACGTAGCCGGCGAACCAGCCGGGAGCCAAGAGTGGATTGATGCTCGTCAGCCAGGCGACCGCGCCGCCGACGCCCGCGCTGCTCCAGCGTGCGCCCGCCAGTCGCGCGAGCGTGAACGCGAAGATGCCGTTGATGAGGAACCACGCGAGGAACAGCTGGAGCAGGAAGGTGTCCTGGACGCCAGCCATGAGCAAGAGACCGAAGAAGGCGACGAAGCCGATCATGAACAGGTAGCCCAGCACCTTCAGTACCGAGAACCGCCGCGTCGCGGCGGTGCCGGTGATCGACTCGAGCGGCGGGAGCGTCTCCGGGTTCTCGAGATAGCTATCGATGCCCGCTTTGTGGCCCGCGCCGACGACGGCGACGACGTTGTACCCCTGCGTTCTGAGCGCGTGGAGTTTGTGGGCGATGTAGGCGTCGCGTTCGTCGATCAGGGCGTTCGCACCGTGGGGGCTGAAGCGGCGAAACTCCTCCATCATCGCGGCGATGACGTCGCCGTCGGTGATGTTCTCGATGTCGAACTCGTCTAGGTCTTCGGTGTCGCCGGCGAGCACGTCGAGGACGAGACCGATGACGACGCCGAGCAGGGCACCGAGACCGACACCCGCGAGGATGCCGACGGCGCCACGGATCGTCAGCGATCCGGCGCTCTCGAACGCGCCCGCAGAGAGCGGGCCGACGAACGTGCCGGTCGCGACGAGCGCCAGACAGCCACCGACGCCGAGGACGAGTCCGGCGACCAGACGGAGGGCGAACCCGCCGAGCAGGCCGCCGGTGAACTGTTCGGTCGACTCGAGCGAGGGGACGAACAGTAACCCGACTAACAGGCCACCGAGTGCGCCGACGCCGAGCGCGCCGACGTACTGGAGAGTGGCCGGGTCGGAGACGCCGAGGGTGAGCAGCGACTCGAGACCGAGCAGTGGGGCGAAGACGGCGGCGAAGAGGAGTCCGAACGAGAGACCGACGACGGCACCGAAGGAGATGCCGATGGTCCGTGGGTCCGTGACGCCGAGGGCGAGACCGCCCACCATCCGCATCTTCTCGGTGAAGGTGAGCCGTGCCCAGAAGCGTTGCATCGTGACCTGGATGTCCCGGTCGACGAGCGCGACGCCGTGGCCGTTTCGTTCGGCGGCTTCGATCGCTGCGCGCATGTCCGCACCCGGTTCGATGTCGAACTGTTCGCCGAGCCGTGACTGGACGTACGAGAGCATCCAGTAGGCCAGAAACTGAAAGACCGTGTTCCCGCTCAGGAGGTCTTTCGCCTCGATGTCCTCTGGGGCTCCGCCTTGCATCTGCCGGAAGCGCCCCTCGTCGAGTTCGACGGCGACGACGTCGGGGCGCTCGCGGTCGACCGTCTCGTGTACGTCGTCGACGCTCGCTTTCGAGACGTGTGCCGTCCCGAGAACGTAGACCTCGCCGCGCTCGCGTTCCGGGGGACCTGCCTGGGAAACGGGCGCGTCGCCTGCATCGCTCATTAGCACCGTCAACTCGCTCACGGCTTTTACCAGTATCGAACGCGTGACGAAACCGGGGCGCGACGAACCGCCAAGACTGAGACGAATCCCCGAGTAGCGCCACCGATGACCGACCTCGAAGAGACGATCATCGAGAACCGCACCATGGTCCTGCCGAACCACGCGAACATCCTCGACACCGCCCACGGCGGCACCGTCATGAAGTGGATGGACGAGGTGGCGGCGATGTCGGCGATGCGCTTCGCCGGGCGGACCTGCGTGACCGCCAGCGTCGACCGGATGAGTTTCGAGCGCCCGATTCCCGTCGGCGACACGGCGTTCATCTGTGGCTACGTCTACGACGCCGGAACGACCAGCGTCAAGGTGCGGATCAGGACCTACCGCGAGGACCTGCGGACCCACGAGCGAGAACAGACGACGGAGTCGTACTTCGTCTTCGTCGCCATCGACGACGAGCGCGCCCCAGTTGCGGTCCCCGAGCTGACCGTCGCGAGCGAGGAGGGAGCACGACTCCGCGAGGACGCACTCGAGGGCGAGAACGGCGGTCGGTGAGCTGACTGACTCGGTGAGCGGTGCCTGTGACCCACAGCGGTCGGTCAGCCAGGCGATCCACAGCTCACTCGAGTACCCGGCTGATCTCGCCGAGCGACTCGAGGACGTAGTCGGGGTCGACGCTCGAGGCGGTGACGTCGTCGCGCGTCGTCACCCCCGAGAGGACGAGCACGGTCGTCATCCCGGCGCGCTCGCCGAGTGCGACGTCGGTGTCGAGTCGGTCGCCGACGACGAGCGTCGCCTCGGGTGGCGCGTCGATGAGCGCCATCGCCGCCGAGGCGGCCATCTCCGAGGGCTTGCCGAGTACGGCGTCGGGGTCCCGGCCGGCGGCCGCTGTCATCGCGGCGAGGATCGACCCCGTCCCTGGAATCGAGTGGCTCGCCCGTGGAATCGTCACGTCCGGGTCCGTTCCATAGAAGGGGAGGTCGCGCTCGAGCGCGGCGAGAGCGCGCTCGAGGTCCGCGAAGCGAAACTCCCGATCGATCGAGCCGAGGACGAGGTCGGCCGCGTCGGGGTCGTCGGTGACGGCCAGGCCGGCGTCCTCGAGAATCGACGCGAGACGGCGCTCGCCGACGAGAAACACCGTCTCCCCGGGATGTGTGTCGGCGAGGTACGCCGCCGTCACCGTCGCCGAGGTCAGGACCCGCTCCGGGTCGACATCGATGCCGTGGGCCGCGAGGCGATCACGGTAGTGCGCCCCGCCCCGCGTCGGGTTGTTCGAGAACAGCACCCGCGAGAGGGCTGCCCGCTCGAGCGCCCGCAGGCCCTCGAGTGCGCCGGGGACGAGGTGCTCACCGCGAACGATCGTTCCGTCGACGTCGAGGATGGCTGCCGCGTAGGCTCCGTCGTCGCTCATCACCCGCCGAGAGGAACCCACCGGGGTTGAGCCTTCGGGTGGTCGGAGCGAACCCTTATCGGCGAACCCGCCGAAGTGGGGTCCATGGGACTGGACGTGGACGCCCCCGCGCCACCGACGCTCTCGTTCGTCGACCCGAACGAGTACGAAGACGCGACGATCGTCGGCGACGGGGACATCGACTACCGCCGTGAGGAGCTGCAGGCGTTTCTCGAGGACGGGGCCTGGGAGGAGGCGTTCGACGCGTGGGTGAGCGAAGCCGACCTCGAACCCGACGCTTACCAGATCGCACTCGACCTCGAATTGTTCGCCGACTTCGACTTCTTCTGGGACGACTTCGCCGACCGCGTCGGCTACCACGCGCCGGGCATCCCCGAAGACTGGCGCGAGCGGGGCTACCACCCCAATCTCGACTCCTGGGGGACCGTCTCGGCGATCAACGCCGAACTCACCGAGTTCGGGCAGATCGTCTCCGAGGTGCTCAAAGACGAGTACATCGACTGGGAGGCCTCCTACGAACCGCCGGAGGACCTCCCCGACTTCTGACTCGAGACGGACTCGAGTGACGGAGGTAGCGAGCGCGAGTGAGAACCCTCGCACAGAGGTGATAGCCAGCCGAACGGTCGTTACTCCCTGGCGACGGCGATGTTGTGGACGTTCCCGTCACACTCGGGACAGCCGCCGGGCAGTTTCGAGGCCGTCGATCGGTACCCGCACTGGTAACACTCGAAGTAACACCGCTCGGGCGTATATGGGTCGTGGTATGCCATGTATGGCCGTGAGAATCGGACGTATGTAAACACATCCCTGAAACAGTATGCAGAATGTCCAGAGATGTGGAGGCGCTAATATCCGTTAATACAGTGGACGTCCGTCCACCGTGATCCGTTCGGTGAACGCTGTCACACGCAACCAGCCGACCGCCCGCCGGCGTGTCACTGGCAGCGACTCGGCGAGACCGGACGTGGCGAAGCCCACCGCGATCACGAGCGCGGGAAGCGAAGGAGACCCGCGCAGGATGTCGTAGTAGGCGTAGATGCCGAAGAAGACGAGCGAACCGACGAACAACACGACAGCGCTGCGTCTGCCGGCGGGTTCACCGAAGACGAACGCACCGAGACTGCTATAGTAGCCACTGCAAGTCAGTGTACACCTGATCGCCAGACGGGTCGGCGATTCCCGGGTAGGGTCGGCGTCGGCCAGCAGTGATCAGTCACCGGCCACTTCGAGGTCGGTCGTCTCGCGCATGCGGTCGACGTTCGGGTTGCCGATCCCCTCGAGTGCGCAGTCGTCGGGGACGGGTTCGTCGCGCAGCCAGTAGATATCCCGAATCTGGCACTTGAGGTGGTCGACGAGGAACGACTGGAACGGCCAGCCGAACGAGACCGGCAGGGTCTGTGGGGGCAGCCGACAGAGGACGTCCGGTTCGCGGTCGGGTGCGGCCATCGAATCCGCGGGGTTCAGATACTCCCAGCGGGTCTCCGCCGCCGTCACGAGTTCGAGGGCTGGACTCGTCACGTACTCGAGCGTCGGTGTCCCCGTCGGGTCCCGCAGGTAGAGGGCGATCGTGACGGTCACCACGTCCGCGGGGTCGGCGGTCGTCGGCGACGGCTCGAGCAACTCGTCGTAGAACTCCCGGAAGTAGCGGACGAACTCGGCCTCGCCGAGCGATTCGACGACCTCGATGCCCGCACGCAGCGTCGCTGGCCGTTCGGAGGGGCGGACGATAGCCGCGTCGGTCTCCTCGTCGGCGACGTAGCGGGCGTTCGCTCTGGCGGCGCGGATCATCCGCCGCTGGTCGGCCGTACACGCCTCGACGTCGGCCGGATACTGGTTGTACTGGTGGACCGCGATGTCTCCCGTCAGTTTGTCGATGGCGATGCGGTGGTCGACGCCGTTTCCGTCCCGGACGGTCACTACCGCTGCGTCCGGCGTGTCGTTCGTCAGTCGTGTGGTGAAGTTCCCCATATCGATCACTCCGCGAGAGGTCGCGCTGGCACGTCCCCGCCCCGACGCGTGTGCCGGCGTTCGGCGCGCCACGAAGATACAGCACGTACGACGTGAGCCATACTAAATTTTATGATTTAATACAGTAGTATATGGACCGGTTCCGGCCGTCGGCCGTCCGCTCGAGCGTGCGGTCCCGGTTCTGGTCTAGCGTCGACGCGCGCTCGAGCGGCGAACCGACGGATACACCTCGACGTACGCCTACTCTCGGGTACGTTCAGCATGTCGACTCCGACGATCCGTCGCCACCTGCGTGCGCTCGACGCACTGTTGCTGACGGCGTCCATCTGGTTTCTCGCGAAGTTCATCCGGTACGCCTTCCCGCCGCTGTTCGAGCCGCTGCAAGGGAGTTACGAGGTGTCGAACACCATCATCGGAGCCGCGTTCACCGGGTTCATGCTCGTCTACGCGCTCATGCAGTTCCCGTCGGGTGTCCTCGCCGACAGACTGGGGTCGGTCGTCGTCATCACTGCAGGGGCCGTCGTCGCCGCGGGGGCGTCGCTGCTCGTGGCGACGGAACCGCCGTTCGCGCTGCTCGTCCTGGCGATGGCGCTGATGGGAGCCGGGACCGGCGCGCACAAGACGGTCGCGGTGAAGCTCCTCTCGCGGGCCTACCCGACGCGGACCGGCCGCGCTCTCGGCGTCCTCGACACCATCGGCGCGTTCGGGGGCGTCGCCGCCCCCGCCGCCGTCGTCGTGGTCGCACTCGTCCCGGTGGTACTCGAGCCCGGCTGGCGGACGATATTCCTGGCGGCTGCGCTGGTGGGACTCGTCCTCGCCGTGACGTTCTCCCGGCGGGTCAGCCGACGGCTGCCCGCAGAGTCGCGCGACGGGCGGCGAGCGAGCGGAGGGGCGGACGACGAGACGGGCCTACAGAGCTACCTGGTGCTCTTCGGCGAGTGGCGCTTCACCACGTTCGTCCTGGCGACGGTGCTGTTCGCGCTCGCGTACAACGGCGCGGTCGCCTTCGTCCCGCTCTACCTCACTGACGAGGCGGGACTCACGACGGCGAGCGCGAGTCTCCTCTACAGCGCGCTGTTTCTCGTGAGCTTCGTCCAGCTCGTCACCGGCGACGTGAGCGACCGGGTGGGAACGCTCCCCGTCATCGTCTGTACACTCCTGCTGGCGACGGCCGGACTCGTCTGCTTCATCCTCCTGACCGCGAGTGCGAACCCGTTCGCCCTCGGCGCGGCAGTGGTCGCCCTCGGGCTCGGTGCCCACGGGTTCCGCCCCGTCAGAGGCTCGTACCTGATGGCCGTGCTCCCGTCGTCGACCGCCGGCGGCAGCCTCGGTATCGTCAGAACGCTGCTGATGGGCGCGGGTGCGCTCGCACCCGTCACCGTCGGGTACCTCTCGGAGACCGTCGGTTTCCAGCCGGCGTTCTGGCTCCTCGCGTGTTCGATGGCGGGTGCGGCCCTGCTGGCCGTGGTCCTCTGGCTGGTCGGGCCGACACCGGATCCGCGAGCCCGCACCTCGGAGCGCTGACCTGCCCGAATACTCACACGCGATGGACAGTCTCTCGAGCGTGTACCAAGGCGTTTAGCGCCGTCTGTGGAACGGGGACGCATGACCACGGCAGCCGACATCGCGGCGTTCGCGAGTGACCTCGAGTTCGACGACCTCTCCCCCGGCGTTCGGGACGCGCTCGAGCGCCACCTGCTCGACGCGCTCGGCGTCGCCATCGCCGCCAGCGAGTCGGGGACACCGGTCGAAACGGCAGTCAGCGACCTCGAGGGGGAGGGTCCCTGCACGTGCTGGCTGCGCGGGGAGCGGTCGTCGCTCACCGGCGCGACGATGCACAACGCGTCGCTGGTGCGCGCGCTCGACTACTCCGACGCCTACCTCACTCCGGGGGAGACCGCTCACCCGAGCGACTGTGTCGGTGCGCTGCTCGCGACGGCCGAGTACGCCGACGCCACCGGCGAGGACCTCCTGGCCGCGCTCGCGGTCGCCTACGAGGTCCTGGGTGCACTGGCCGAACACGCCCCGGTCCGCGAGCGCGGCTTCGACTACGTCACCCACACGGCCGTCGCCGCGGCCGCCGCCTGCGGGCGCCTCCTCGGTCTCGAGCGGGACGAACTCGTCGACGCACTCGCCATCGTCGTCAGTAGCCAGAACGCGCTACGGGTGGCGCGGACGGGGGCGGTCACCGGGTGGAACACGCTCGCGGCCGCGAACGCGACCCGGAACGCCGTCTACGCCGTGGCTCTCGCCGCGGGTGGCGTGGGCGGACCGGCCGACCCTTTCGACGGCCAGTACGGGTGGAAGGACGTGGTCACCGGCCCGTTCGAACTCTCGTTCACCCCCGGCGAGCGCGTCTTCGACGCCACGATCAGGCGCTACGTGGCCGAGGCGAACGCCCAGTCGGCCGTCGAGGGAATCGTCGAACTCGCGAACGCAGAGCGACTCGACCCGACGAGCGTGACCCAGATCAGACTCGAGACGTTCGCGGCGGCGCGACGAACGCTCGGCGGGGGAGAGGGCGGACGCTACGAGGTGCGAACGCGCGCGCAGGCAGTCCACTCGCTCCCGTACGTTCTCGCGGCCGCGCTCGTCGACCGCGACCTCAGCCTCCCACAGTACGCTGACGATCGGATCCGCGCCGGCGACGTCCAGGCGCTGCTCGAGCGCGTGACCGTCACCGAAGACCCGGCGCTCACCGACCGCTTCGACGCCGGCGAGTTGCCCGCCGTCCTCGACGTGACACTCGAGGACGGCACGACCTACCGCATCGAGAAAGAGACCGCCCGCGGCCACCCGAGCGACCCGCTCGAGTGGGACGACGTCGTCCGGAAGTTCGACGCGATCACCGCCGACCGACTCGACGAGGAGCGCCGTGGCGACCTCGTGGCGGCGGTGCACTCGCTCGAGGACCGCAGCGCAGCGCAGCTGTGTCGGCTGCTGGCGTGAGCGGCCGGCCGGTGTGCCCGTCGGTGCGTACAGCGGAGCGACACACCGCAGGCGCGTGTGCTGGGTGGTGCGTTTTCTGCGCCGACGGAGATGGGTGCGGTATGTACACGCTGGCGCTGCTCGAGCACGCCGACACGGAGTCGTTCGACGAGGGACCGACGCGCCGTGCGATCGATGCTGACGTCGAGTCAGCGCAGATGCGCCCGTCGGTCTGGGAGTACGAAACCGGCGAGAAGAACGTCTACCACCGACAAGAGCAACAAGAAGAACTGTACGTCGTCCTGGAGGGGCACTTCGACGTGACGATCGAACGCGACGACGAACGCGAGGTACTCGAGATCCGGCCCGGTGCGTTCCTGCTCGTCCCGCCGTCGTCCTGGCGCCAGTTCGAGGCGCTCGAGCCGAGTCGCCTGCTGGTCGTCGGTGCGCCGAACGTCGCCGACGACGGTATCCTCGAGCGCTGATCAGGCGTCGGCCGTGACCACGGCAGCGACGACCAGGAGGACACCGACGATAACGACCGGCAGCCCCACCGACGAGCCGGTGAACGCGAGCGTCGAGCCGGCGACGAGTCCAGCACCGCCGCCGCCAGCGAGGACGTTCGTCGTCACGGTCGACACCGGTGCCTCGCGAACCGGGGTTTCGGCGTGAGGGTCCGAACCGGCCTGGACCGCCTCGAGATCGGCCCGCAACGAATCGAGTTCCGCCTCGAGGTCGCTCGTCTCCTCGTCACGCTCGAGATCCTCGTCGAGGCGCTCCTCGAGTCCCTCGACGGCCGCTTCGAGGTCGGTGACCGCCTCCGCCGACGCGGGCTCCGGACGCTCCTCGAACTCCTCGACGTCCGTCGCGAGGGTCGTGAGCGTCTCCTCGAGGTCGGCGAGGTCCGCTTCGAGTGCTTCGACGGCGTCACCGGTGTCCGCGTCCACTCCCGCTTCGAGTTCGGTCTCGAGGTCGTCGAGGCGTATCTCGAGCGACGAGACGGTCTCGTCTACCTCCGCGAGCGCCCCCGAGTCGTCGGATGTTCCCTCGAGAGCGTCCTGCAGGTCCGTGACCTCCGTCGCCAGTCCCTCGAGTTCGGTCTCGAGGTTGGCGATGCGATCCGTGCTCTCGTCCGCCGTGAGCGCGTCGACGGTCGACTCGAGGGTCCCGAGCTGGGACTCGACCGCCGAGATGGAGGTGGTCGCGTCGTCGAGGTCGTCCGTCAGGTCCGCGAGTGCGTCCTCGTCGACCGACGCCGTCCCCTCGGAGCCGCTCGACTCGAGACGCTCGTCGATCGCATCGACCCGGTCGTCGACCGCTTCGAGCGTCGCCTCGGCCGACTCGAGGCGGTCGATCGCGTCCGTCACCGACTCCTCGAGCGCCGCCGCGTCGTCGAGTCGTCCCGTGGTCGACTCGAGGCGCTCTTCGACGTCCGCCACCGAGTCAGCGAGCGCGTCGGTCTCCGAGCGGACCGTCTCGAGGTCCGCTGCGAGCGTCTCTTCTACGGTCTCGAGGTCGCCCTCGAGTGCCTCCGTTCGACCGGTGAGTTCGTCGAGGGCGGCCGAATCGGCGACCGTCGACTCCAGCGCGTCGACCCGCCCGTCGACCGCCGCCGCGGCGTCGGTGGCGTCCGAAGCCGTCTCAGAGACCGTCCCGAGCTCCGCTTCGAGAGTTTCCAGATCGTCTCGAGCGCTCTCGAGCGCGTCGTCGACCGCCTCGAGGTCCGTCTCGAGGTCGGCGACCGCCGTCTCGGCGGCGGCCGTTTCCAGCCGTTGCTCGAGATCCGTGAGCGTCTCCTCGAGTGTCTCCACCTCGGACGCGACCGCGTCGGTCGTCGCGGCAGTCGCTTCGAGGTCTTCGAACGCGGCCGTATGCGCTTCGAACGTCGTTTCGAGTTCCTCGAGGTCCGCCTCGAGCGTCTCGACGGTGTCGGCCGACGCCGCATCCGTGGCGAGCGAGTCGTGGTCGTCTCGTAACGACTCGTACCTCTCTTCCAGCGAGTCGTGATCGTCTCGCAACGACCCGTGGTCGTCCACGAGCGCGTCTCGGTCGTCCTGCAAAGCGTCCAGGTCGTCTCGCAGAGCGTCCCGGTCGTCCGCCAGCGCCTCGAGTCGCGTCTCGCCCTCCTCGAGTGCCGCATCGACGTGTTCGGTCCGGTCCTCGAGGCGCCCCTCGAGTTTCTCGAGGTCCGCTTCGACCGACTCGACGACCTCCGTGAGGACGATCACCTCGGCCTCGGTCGAGCCGACGTCTGCGCGAACCGCCTCGAGGTCCGCGTCGGTCGCACTCTTCTCGGCGAGTTCACCGAGGTCGCCCTGGAGCATCGATACCCGATCACCGAGCGAGGCGAACCGGTCTTGCAGCCGCTCGAGGTCCGTCTCGAACTCCGCGTCGGCACGCTCGAGGTGGTCGACGTCTCCAACGACGGTCTCGAGGTCTGCCTCGAGCGCTGCGATGTTGGCTTCGGCCTCGCTGAGGTCGGGTGCGAGGTCTTCCTCGAGCGCATCGAGCCCCTCCGAGAGCGCGTCGATGTACCCGTCGAGAGCCCCGACCTCGGACTCGAGCGCGTCGACGCGGTCGTCGATGCTCGCGACGTCGTCGACCGAGGCGGCCGTCGCCTCGACGTACTCGAGGTTCGCGAGGAGGTCTTCGACCTCGTCGGCGACCGATTCGACCTCTTCGTCGCGGGTCGCCAGCCGATCGAACAGCCGGTCGATAGCGGCGTCTTCGGTGCCGGCCGCCGACTCGAGAGACGGCTCCTCGAGCGTCGTCTCGTCGAACGAGAGGTCGGCGTCGAGCGGCGAGTCCAGGTCGTCGTCGGCCGCGTCGTCGGACCAGGTGACGGTTTCGTAGGCCTCGACGTCGTCGCGGGCGGCGGCGAGCGCCCCTCTGGCGGCCGCGTCCGCGGGGTCGTCTGCGAGTCTGACACCCCGGATGGAGAAGGGCAGGGCGGCCGCGTCGAAGCGGCCACCGAGGAGGAACTCGATGCCCTCGACCGCACAGTCACCGGCGACGGCGACGGGGACGGAGATGCTCTGTTGGAGGTCCGTCTCGTCGGCCTGCTCGATGATCGCGTCGACCAGCGCCTCGGCGAGGTCGTCGTGCGCCTGTGCCAGCGCGCTGTCGAGACCGCCCGAGGCGGTCTCGGGGTCGAGGGCGAACTCCTCGAGCGCCGACGCGACCTGCGAGCGGGCGTGACCCGTCTCGGCGGCGGCCCGCTCGACGATCCACTCGCTGCCGCGCGCGAGCGAGAAGGCGAGGACCGGAACGCCGTAGTAGGCGAGCGAGACGCTCGTCGTCTGCGATTCGATGCAGACGCCGAGACCGGTGAAGTTGTCCTCGGCTAGCTGGTCGTAGATGACGGCGTAGCCCTTGCTCACCGGCGTGGCGTCGCACTCGAGGGCGGTGAACGCCTGCTCGAGCGTCTCCCGGTGGGCGTCCGTCGGCCGGTCGTCGCCGATCAGCGTCCCCGGGGTCGTATAACAGAGGGACGTCTCGTCCCCGCCGTCCGCGAGAAGACGCGCGAAGAGGGCTTCGAGCGCGGCCAGGACGTGGCCGTCGGTGCGAAGGACGCCCGTCTCGAGCAGCGACTCGAGATCGGCGTCGTCCTCGGCGACGGCCACGGCGTCGCTCCCGAGGAGGTACGTCTCGCCGTCGACGTCGACCGTCAGTGCGTCCTCACCGAGCGCTGCGTCCGCGAGTTCGCCCCCCGAAACCGCGAGACAGACCGGCGGTTCGGCGACGAGTGCGGGCCCGTCGGGTACGTCTCGGGCCGATCGAAGCGCCCCCGTTCCGATGTCGAGACCGTATTCCATGCACCCGCGAATACAGGGAATCCTCTTGGAGGTTTGGCCCTGAATACCAGAAGTGAAAATTAGCGGTGTCGGGCCGCGTAGAATATCGAGCGGACGGTCACGCGCAGGGATCGCGCCGTGAGGTGCCGACGGAGACCTCGTCCCCGACGGCGAGGACGCCGCCGGAGGGAGAGGGAACGCGCGTGTTCACCATCAGCCGAAAGTAGTGGTCGAACCAGGCGTCGGTCGCCCACGCCGGGAGCGTCGCCCGTCGGCGCTCGAGGAAGCGCTCTCTGAATCCCGGCGTCGACTCGCCAGTGTCCGGGTCGCGCGTCGGCACGACGCACCGTTGGCACGGATTGACGCCGTGAAGCGTCACGTCGCCGACCGAGAAGGGGACGACCCGGCCGGGCCGCTCGTAGAGGCGGTCCTCCCAGAAGGCGTCAACGCCGCCGACGACGAGGTTCGGCCGGAGCCGCCGCTGCATCTCGAGCGCGCCGACGCCGTCGTACCACGAGGCGACGCGCTCGAGCGTCGCCTGCGAGATGACGGTCGGTCCCGCCGCCTCGGTGTCGTCGGGGAAGCCGCCGTCGTCGTCGCTGCGGAGACGGACCTCGTAGCCGAAGAACTCCGTGAGCCACGCTGTGAGAGTCTCACGGTCGTCTTCGAGGTGAAACGTCCGGCCGTCGTCACTGCCCCGTTCACAGAGCGTCACCGTCGCCTCGGATGGGGTGACCCGCGAGCGCAGGCGGTGGACGCGCCGCTCGCGTTTGCCGTTGACGTACTCGCCGTCGGCGTCGACCATCGCGTAGCGTCGGTCCCACTCGAGACCGCCACCTGTCGTGAGCGCGGCCACATCGACTGAGATCGGATCGAGTGACTTTACTGGGTAACAGCAGATTCGCTCGAGCGTTGCCACAGCCATCGGTCTCCGTTGGACACACGTCGGGAAAATCGTTGTGAACTCGATCGATCATCCACTACGACACGTCTCACGTCGAGAAGGCTCGACGCGGTAGGCGATCTGTGAAATACTCTACGAACCCCATAATTGCAACGATTGTTAATAGAAAACTGTGTCAAGGGATGGCGGACATGGGTACGGTTATATGCTTTGAGTTCACATACCTCTGCTAATGAGCGTACAAGTGAAGAGACCGACCGCACGAGAGTGCGAGCAGTGCGGCCGACGCGAGCGGTGGGACGAGGACGCAGGTGCGTGGCAGATCGTAACCGAAGACGGCGAGAAACTCGCGGGTAATCCACACTGCATCCACGAGTGGGACATCAACGGGACGTTCAACCCACTCAACGGCCACTGAGACGGACGACAGCGACCGAGTGACGAGCACGCGGAGAGACCGGGAGTGCTTTCTGGGACGACCGCACTAGAGAGCGCATGCCAACGGTGTTCATCACGGTCCCGCCGACGGCCGCAACGGACGTCGTCGAGACGCTGCTCGAGGAGCGCCTCGCCGCCTGCGTCAACCGCATCGAGACCCGCTCGAGCTACCGGTGGGACGGCGAGGTCGTCCACGACGAGGAGGAGATTCTCCTCGTGAAGACGAGCGACGACGCCTACGACGACCTCGTCGCGCGCGTCGAGGAGATTCACCCCTACGAGGTCCCCTGTATCGAACGCTTCGAGGAGTCACACGTGCTCGAGTCGTTCGCGACGTGGCGAGCGGAGGCACTCGAGTGAACCGGCGTGGACTCGAGCGGCGGCCGCCCGTGACACTCGCACACACGACTTCGTGGCCCCGAAAAGACAATCCTTAAAACTCGTCCGCGGGTTCTGTGAGGTATGGCTGGAACAATCGAAGTGCTCGTTCCGGGCGGACAGGCCAACCCTGGCCCACCGCTCGGTCCAGAGCTCGGACCGACGCCCGTCGACGTACAGGCGGTCGTCAGCGACATCAACGAGCAGACCGCAGCGTTCGACGGCACCGAGGTGCCCGTCACCGTCGAGTACGAAGACGACGGCTCCTACGAGATCGAAGTCGGCGTGCCGCCGACGGCCGCCCTCGTCAAAGACGAGGCGGGCTTCGACACCGGCTCTGGCGAGCCCCAGAAGGACTTCGTCGCCGACCTCTCGATCGAGCAGGTCAAGAAGATCGCCGAGCAGAAACTCCCCGACCTCCTCGCCTACGACGCGAAGAACGCGGCGAAGGAAGTCGTCGGCACCTGCGCGTCGATGGGCGTCACCATCGAGGGCGTCGACGCACGCGAGTTCAAAGAGCAGGTCGACGGCGGCGAGTACGACGACGTCCTCCTCGAGGAAGCGGCGGCGTAATCGGCTCACGCCAACGCGTCGTTTTACAGCAGCAGTAACACGGCCGTGTAGCCGGCCGCTCCGGCGAGAAACGCCGGGAAGCGACTCTCGCGTTCCTCGGGCAACTCCTCTTTGATCACGTTGAGGACGACGGCACCGGCGAGAAACGCCAGCGGCAGCGAGAGCAGCGCGTCGTCGATGTGCGTCGCGTATCCGACCGCCGTGCCGGCGAGCACGACGGCCGCGAGGAGCCAGCGCCCCACCTCGTCGTAAGCCGCCCCGTAGTGGTCGTACAGCCCGAAGTCGTTGACGAACAGGTGCAGCCCCATGGCGAGTGCGAACAGCGAGAGTCCGGTGACGCTTGGCTCTTCCTGGTGGACCAGCAGGTAGCCGATGAGCGCGTTGTACGCCGCGAACACACCGATGTGGATCCAGAAGTGCATCGCTGCTGACCCCACGGTCTCGTCGTCACCGGAGGCTGCGTCGACACTCGAGCGGCCAGCCGACGTTTCCGGCGGCCGGGTCGTCGCGTACCACTCGAGTCCGTAGAAGGCGACGAAGCCACAGAGCGAGACGACGTAGACGTGGCGCTCGAGGGTGACGATGGGGAGCAGCGGACTCTCGGTGGCCGTCCGGGCTGCGACGCCGACTTCGGGCAGGAGGTGGACGAAGACGTAGGCGACCGACGCACCGCCGGCGAACGAGAGCCAGCCGCTTCGCGGGACGGTCTCGACGAGTTGCAGGCGGCCGACGACGACGTGAACCGCGGCGAGACACACCGCGAAGACCGCCGGGAGGACGACGAGCCACATATCGGCCGCTCTACCACGCCGACCCGGATAACCCCACAGCCACGTTCCACGCACAGCGAACCCGGCCCACGAGCGTTCGGAGCGTCGCGGGGCCGACCGCGCTCTCAGACGCGCGCCAGCACGTCGAGGTTGTGCGCGACGAAGACGAGTTCGGCGCGCTCGAGTTCGGCGCGACGGCGGCCGAGCCAGCGCTCGTACACAGTCGGATCGACGACCGACGGCGGGTAGTCCGCGAGCGCGCCCTCGACCGTCTCGAGGAGGTACTCGAGGACGCGCGCCTCGTCGGCGGGGTAGCCGCGCGCCCCGTCGGGCGTCGCGTCGGGTGGATAGGTCTCGAGCGGGCGGACGATCCAGTCCCCGCCGCCGGCGGCGAGCACCGACCCGCCGGCCGCGGGCCACTCGAAGAGGAACTCCCGGCCGCGACGGCTGCTCCCCGGTTCATCGCGGACCGCGTCCATGTGTCGGTGGTAGGCGGTGAGTACGCGCTCGTCGCGTGGGTCGCGTGGGGCGAACCCGGTCTCGCCGTCGAACGTGATCGGCGCGTAGACCAGGCCGCCGTCGGCGAGCACGTCGCGGAAGTGATCGACCGTCGAGGCGAGGTCGACGATGTCGAGAAACGCCCCAGAGACGACCGCATCTACCTCGTCGGTGACGGCGAAGGCGTCCCCGACCTCGAGTGTGACCGCGAGCGTTCGCTCCCCGTCACGGGCGACGAGGAGGTCGTCACCCCGCCACTCGACGCGGTATCCGGCCGTCGAGAGCCACCGCGGAAGCCGCTCGCGAGCGAGCGCGATACAGTCGGGGTCGCGATCGATCGCCCGGTAGGAAACCGACGGCGGGAGACACCGACGGGCGGCCAGGCGGGCGACCATCGTCCCCGGCCCGGCACCGACCTCGAGGATCGAAACAGGCGCTCCGTCTGGGCGGTCGGCGAGCGCCGACGCGAAGCGCTCGAGGACCCGGCGGTCGAGCGCCCGGTCGTCGACGGTCCGCTTCGCCAGCAGGTACGCCGTCGTAGAGACTCCTCCAGTCACCGGTGCTCGCCCTCCTCGAGCGACGGATCACGGCGGGTCTGGCCGGTGTCGGCCACCTCGAGCGAACGGAGAAACGACCGAACGTCGTCCGCAGTCTCCGGCCAGTCGGGGTGGGCGTCGGCGGTCTCGAGCGCACGACCCCCGAGTCGGGCGAGTCGCGACCGGTCGCGTGCGAGCCACGCGAGGAGTTCGCTGATCGCGTCTGGGTCCGCCGGCGGGACGAGCAGCCCGTTTTCCCCATCGTCGACGAGCTCACGCGCACCGCCAGCGGCGCTTACAACCGGGACGACGCCGTGTTCCATCGCTTCGAGGGCGACCATCCCGAAGCCCTCGTAGCGTGAGGGGGCGACGAGGACGTGGGCACGCGAGAGGAGCGACACGAGGCGCGCACTCGAGACCTCGCCGGTGACGGTCACGTCCGCCTCGAGTCCGAACGCGTCGATGGAGTCGAGGACGCGGCGCGCGTAGGCGGGGTCGCGTCGGTGGTCCCCGACGAGAGTGAGGTGAACCGGGCCGGGGCGGCCGGCCGCCGGCTCGAGCCGCCGTCGGAGCGAGAGGAGTCCCTCCAGGAGCGTCACCACCCCTTTCCGGGGGAGGAGGGCCCCGACGAAGAGGAGTCGGAGCGGGTCGTCGGTCGCCCGCGCGGCTACGGCCGCTCGAGACGTCGCCCGCGACCCGACCCGACCGCCCGGTGGGGCGACGAGCGTCGGCCGCGAGACGTACGCCTCGACACATCGGCGCGTCGCCTCGCTGACGCAGACGGTGGCGTCGACCGACTCGAGGTAGCGCCGTTCGGTCTCGAGGAGGTCGCCTCCGGGGACGGCGGCCGCCGCCGACCGGAGGTGGTGGACGAGCGCGACGAGCGCGTGCGGGCGCTCGAGGTGTGGATTGAGCCACCCCAGCGTCGGCGCACACAGTTCGTCCTGGACGAGGGCGTCGAACGGGCGGTTCAGGCGGTGCTCGAGCGCTCGCGGGAGTGTCTCACCAGCGGACGCGGTCTCGGGTCCGGCGTCGTAGCGCGAGAGGTCGATCACTTCGACAGCGTCGCCGCGGGCGCGGAGCTGTGAGACGAGCTGGCGGTCGTAACGGTAGCCGCCGGAGCGCGTCTCGAGCGGTCCGGGGACGACCAGGCCGAGTGAGAGTCCGTCGGCGCGGCCGCTCGGCGTCGACGCCTCCATGTCAGAGGTCGCGCTCGTGAGCGACCCAGGCGAGGTCGTCTTCGCGCATCGACACCCGGAGCGACGTGGCGGGCACCGGGTCGAGTCGCTCGAGCAGTCGGTCGCCGAAGATCCGGGCGAAGTGTTCGACGCTCGGGTTCTCGTCCCCGAAGGCGGGGTCGTCGTTGAGGACGCGCCCCCGGTGGGCGTCGACGAGTTCGTCGAGCGCGGCCGCGAGGTGATCGATGTCGACGAGATAGCCGTACTCGTCGAGCGTCGGGCCGGAGAGCGTCGTCTCCACGGTGTAACGGTGGTCGTGGAGGTCGCCTTCGGGACCCGGGTCGGGAACGGTCAGGGCGTGGCTCGCGGTGAACGACCGCGAGAGCGACACCGAGTACATAGCTGTGTCGACACCCGCCAGCGGGTAAGTACCCGACTCTCGACTGCAGGCGCTGAGACCGCAGGTGACCGCCGACACACTCACAGCGCGTACGCCGGAGTCGGCCGCGCCGTCAGCCGTAGTCGAACACCACCTGCACCGCCTCGTTCGGGCGCTCCTCGAGCGTTCGGTAGGCCGTCTGTGCGTCCTCGAGCGGGAGTTCGTGCGTGAACAGGTCCTCGAGGGTGAGCCGTGAGAGCCACGTCCAGGCGAGGTCGTGTCGACGGTCGCGCGAGAACCGCCCCCGGTGTCGTGGCGCGATGGTGCTCACCTGGCTGCTCACGAGCCGAATGCGCTCGCGGTGAAAGCGCCCGCCGAGGTCGAGCGTGACCGGGTTGGTGCCGTACCAGGAGCCGACGACCACCCGGCCGCCGAACCCGGCGGTTTCGACCGCGTCGTCGAGCGCCGACGGACAGCCGGAGAGTTCGTAGACGAGGTCGGCGCGTTCGCCCGTCGCCTCGCGAAACGCCGCCGGCGCGTCCGCCGGCGGGAGTGCGCGGTCGGCACCCAGGTCGGCGGCGAGGTCGCGCCGGCGCGGGAGGTCCTCGACGGCGACGAGCGCCTCGAGCGGCGACCGGGCGAGCAACGCACTCGTCAGGAGTCCGACGACGCCCTGCCCGAAGACGGCGACGCGCTCGCCGATGACCGGTTCGCCGTCGAGGACGAACGTGAGCGCGGTCTCGACGGTCGCGAGCAGCGTCGCCTCGCGGAGCGAGACGTCGGGTGGAATCTCGAGGACGTCGTCGGGACTCGCCAGGAAGTGGCTCTCGTGGGGGTTGTACGCGAAGACCCGACGCTCGAGCCACTCCTCTGGGACCTCGTCACCGACGGCGACGACGGTTCCCGCCGCAGCGTAGCCGTACGAGAGCGGGAACTCGAGCGAGCCGGAGAGCGCGTCGATGGTCTCGTCGGCCGCGAGGTCCGCGGGTGCCTCGCCGCGGTAGACGAGGCGCTCGGTGCCGGAGCTGATCGCGGAGTAGGCCGTCTCGACGAGGAGCTCACCGCGGCCGGGGTCGGGAGCCGGACCGGTCTCGACGGTGACCTCCCCGGGTGCGACGAACGAGAGCCGTCTCGCCGTCATCGCTGGCGTTGCGTCCACGGCCACCGCGGCCGTCGGCGGACGACCCGGCGGTACCGGGCCGGAGGGCGACTGCTGCGGGGACCACGAGGAGACCTGGCTCGAGTCGGCGAGAGCGGTTCGAGGGCGAGCACGTCGAGAGCGTCGACGGCCGTCCACTTGGTCGTTGGCCGTCGTCTCAGCGACGGCGGGAGACCGACAGGTAGTCGGCGGCGAAGCCGACGAGAAACGGCGGGGTCACGGCCGCGGCGAGCAGCCAGGAGATTCGCGGGGCGACGACGGGAAGTACGGCGAGAACACAGACGGCCATCGCCGCGCTGCCGAGTACGCGTCTGCGCCGACTCGGCGGCAGGTCGGAGACGGGGTTGTCGCGAACCGTTCGCCACCAGCAGGCGAGGACGAACGCGTACCTGGCGAGTCCGACGGCGAGGAAGATAGCCGGTGCCCCACCGACGGCGACCGCGTAGACCGACCCGAGGAGCACCGTCGCCCCGTCGACCTCCGCGTCGACGCGTGCACCGAGGGCCGTCGTAGCGCCGATGGCACGCGCGAGCGCTCCGTCGGCCGCGTCGAGAACGACGGCGAACGCGAACAGCCCCGCCGCGACCCACGTACCCCGACCGGCCGGCCCAACGACGGTCAGGCCCGCGAAAAACGCGAGCGCCAGCGCTCGAGAGAGCGTGAGCACCGTCGCCAGCGTGAGCCGTTGTGGACCCGCGAGTCGCGTACTCGTGACGGTCGCCCGGTGAACGACGAGGACGCCGCCGAGGACGACGCAGACGACGGCCGCGTGAAACCGCCAGGGGAGCGACGGGCCACGAAGCGCGAGCGCGGCGAGCACCAGGGTGGTGGGGACGCCGAGGACGACTCCGGATCGAGCGACGACACACCGCACGTCACTCGAGCGGGCGGCAGGGCGGGATTCCCTCGCCGCGTCGGGACGCCGGTCGGTCGCGGTGTCACGACTCACGGGTGTAGAGGACGGCGAGCGCGGCGATCAGGAGGACCTGTGCGAGTTTGTCCAGAACGCCGATGGGAGAGGGATCCTCGAGTACCGGACGGTTGAGGAGGTACCAGAAGAGCAGTTGGCCGGCCGTAAACGGGATGCCGAGGAGGGAGAGGAGGCGACGACGGACGTCGAGGAGGACCAGGGTGACGCCGCCGAAGAAGCCGCCTGCGGCGAGGAGGAAGGCACCACCCATCCAGTGTGGGAGGAACTCGACGCCGAGGACGAGGTGAATCGCGCCACTGAGCAGCGCGAGCGCGATGGCGGCCCAGTGAAGCGGGGTGAGCGACGCCGTCGGGGACTGGCCCGCCGAACTCTCCATCGAGTGAGTCAGTCGACGCCGGGAGGCAAGGGTGTTGTGGAGCGACTCACTCGCTGGGGCTACGTCTTGTTCGCCGGCGGAACGACCCGCTCGTCGGGAGCGGAGAGACCACCGTTGAAGGTCGTCCGGGCGCCCGCACCGGAGCCGAAGATGGCGGCGACCGACGCGATGGCCAGGCCCACCGGCAGGTAGAGCGCGAACAGACTACAGAGCGCGCCGCCGACCGGCACCCAGATCCAGAGACCCTCGAGTCCGAGTCGGCGTGCGAAGAAGCCACCGAGGGAGACGAACCCCATCGCCGTCCAGACGACGAGCGGAATCGCGGCGGCGGCGATCAGCGGGATGGCGAAGAAGATGCCGAGTCGCGAGGCTGCGAGTAGCTGGCCGACGTAGACGAGCGAGACGAGGACGAGCGCCGTCGGGACGCCGACGAGAAAGGAGATGACGGGGCTGCGCTGGGTGGTCTTGACCACGGTGGTCGCGTACTCCGTGAGCAGGCCGAGGACGACCACGCCGAGGACGATGGTCGTCACCCCGAAGAACATCGATCGCTCGAGCGGTTCGAGACCCACGACGAACTCGAGGATTCCCAGTTTGGTGACGAGCGGTGTCACGTCGATCACGCTGTCTCACCTCCGTGACTGTATACTCGCATGCAATATTCATCTACCCGGAGTTAAATGTAGCTTTCGATACTGAGATAAATTCGTCCTCGAGTCCAAAGGCGATAAGTTATGGTTGCACTTAGTGAAACATCGTGTAAATAGCCCGAATGTCGCAGACGGGGGAGGGGTCGACTCGTGAGCGCGACACAGGGGTGGAGTCGGCCGACCGAGACTCGGTGTGGCGAGTGCTTCGACGGGTTTAAGTCCGCCATCCCACTTTCTTCGAGGGAGACAGGCGGATGCCTGTTTCACTGACCCGTAGGAGCACTACCCTGCGTACTACGGAGGTGAACGATGGCAGATACGGACATCCAAACAGCAGTCACGCGCGCTCTCGAGGACGCACCCGAGCGGAACTTCCGCGAAACGGTGGACCTCGCGATCAACCTGCGTGATTTAGACCTTAACGAACCGTCGAACCGTGTCGACGAGTCCGTCGTGTTGCCGTCCGGGACCGGCCAAGAGACAACGATCATCGTCTTCGCAGAGGGCGAGACAGCAGTTCGCGCCGAAGAGGTCGCGGACGAAGTCCTCTCTGGCGCTGATCTGGCCGACCTGGGTGACGACACAGACGCAGCCAAAGATTTGGCTGACGAGACGGACTTCTTCATCGCCGAAGAGGCGATGATGCAAGATATCGCCCGGCACCTCGGGACCGTCCTCGGTCCGCGAGGGAAGATGCCGGACCCACTGAGCATCGACGACGATGTCGTCGAGACGGTCAACCGAATGAAAAATACCGTGCAGGTTCGCTCGCGCGACCGACGCACGTTCCACACGCGAGTGGGTGCAGAAGACATGGGCGCAGAGGACATCGCCGACAATATCGACGTGATCCTCCGCCGTCTGCACGCGAACCTCGAGAAGGGACCACAGAACATCGACTCCGTCTACGTGAAGACGACGATGGGTCCATCCGTGGAGGTGGCTTGAGATGAGCGCCGAAGCCGAACGCAAGACCGAGAACCGTCCGGCCTGGAAGAGCGAGGAGATCGACGCGCTCGCGGCGCTCATCGAAGACCACGAGAGCGTCGGTGTCGTCGGTATCACCGGCATTCCGAGTAAACAGCTCCAGGCGATGCGCCGCGATTTACACGGGAAAGCGACGCTCCGCGTCAGCCGCAACACGCTGCAGACGCGAGCGGTCGAGGAGGCCGGCGCCGACTTAGACGAACTCGTCGGGCACATCGACGGGCAGGTCGGCCTGATCGTGACGAACGACAACCCGTTCGCGCTCTACAAGGAACTCGAGGCCTCGAAGACGCCCGCACCGATCGGTGCCGGTGAGGTCGCCCCGAACGACATCGTCATCCCCGAGGGTGACACCGGGGTCGATCCCGGCCCGTTCGTCGGCGAACTCCAGCAGGTCGGTGCGAACGCCCGCATCGACGATGGCTCGATCAAGGTCATGGAGGACTCGCAGGTTCTCGACGCCGGTGAGGAGGTCTCCGCGCAACTCGCGAACGTCCTCAACGAACTCGAGATCGAACCCAAGGAGGTCGGACTCGACCTCCGTGCCGTCTACTCAGACGGTGTCCTCTTCGACCCCGAGGACCTCGACATCGACGTCGAGGCATACGAGAGCGACGTGGCCGCGGCCGTCGCTGGCGCGCGCAACCTCTCGATCAACGCGAGCTACCCGACGGCGGCGACTGCGCCGACGATCATCGCCAAAGCGACCGCAGAGGCGAAGAGTCTCGGCCTGCAGGCAGCCATCGAGGCACCCGACCTCGCCGGCGATCTCGTGAGCAAAGCCGACGCACAGCTTCGTGCGCTGGCCGCGCAGATCGACGACGAGGAGGCCCTTCCGGAGGAGCTTCAGGGTATCGAGGCACCTGCCTCGAGCCCGGACACAACTGAGGAATCGACTGACGACCAGTCCCAATCCGAGGACGCAGCCGACGACGACGATGACGACGACGACGATGACGATGACGACGGTGCAGCAGGTCTCGGCGCGATGTTCGGATAACACCCCACCACTAGAACAATGGAATACGTTTACGCAGCACTCATCCTGAACGAGACGGACGAAGAGATCAACGAAGAGAACATCACCGGCGTGCTCGAAGCCGCTGGCGTCGACGTCGAGGAGTCCCGCGTGAAGGCGCTCGTCGCCGCACTCGAGGACGTCGACATCGACGAGGCCGTCGCCGAGGCCGCCGCCGTCCCCGCCGCCGCAGGTGCAGCGGGTGCCGGTGCGGCCGCCGACGACGACGGTGAGGAGGTCGAAGAGACCAGCGACGTTCCCGACACGACGGACGACGACGACGATGACGACGACGAGGCCAGCGGCGAGGGTCTCGGCCAGCTCTTCGGCTAACTCGGCTCCGACTATCCTGACGTTTTTTGGCGCGATCGGTGAGCGCCGGCAACGGCAGCGAGGGCGGCGAGGGCAGTCAGCGCTCGCTCACGACGGAACTGGACGAAAGATGGAAACAGCCGCGGGCAGCGGGTGGCTTCGAGAGCTACCCCTGGCCGTCGTCGTCGGTCGATCCGTCCGGGTCGTCGGACGCGTCGGTCGGCGGGTGCCACTCGAGCTGGTGAAACGCCAGTCGCCGGATGACCGCGGGCGGCGTGTCGTCTTTGAGCGTCTCCTCGAGTTGACGGCAGGTCTCGACGAACCGTCGTTCGGCGACTGGCCGTGTAATCTCGGGCTGTGCGGCAACGTACTCGGCTAACCGGTCGTCGTATTCGTCGGTGATGTATCTTCGAATCCCCATCGGTGTCCCCCCTTCTGACGTAAACCGTGACGGTTTACGATACCGTACGGAGTCGAAGCGGGTGCGACGTATTAACCGGACCGATTAGTCGAGAAAAATGATTGTACAGTGAAAAAGATACTCTCTGTCACACGACCCGACGGTCACCCGGGACTGGCGACCGCAGCGGTCACTCCGAGGTCTCCTCGTCCGCGTCAGCCGAGAGTCCCTCGGTGTCGTCACCCGTGTCGATGCCGCCCTCGTCCGAACCGTCGTCGCTTCGTTTGTCGACATCGAGGCTGCGGTCACCGGCGTCTGTCTCGTGCGGGCGGCCCTCGACCTCGGGGGTCGCCCGAACGCTCGGCCGTTCGGCCGGTGAATCAGAACGGTCGGCGGCCGTCGACGACTGCTCACTCGCTCGTGTGGGCCGGTCGTGCTCACTGCGCTGTCGTGGCCGCCGGCCACCCATCGAGGACTCGCGTCGCACCCACTGGCCAGTCTGCTGGTCCGGTGGCAAGGACGGTTCGTTCGCGTAGGCCGTCCTCGCTTCGGTGCCACTCACAGCGGCCTCCGCTCCTTCCTCGAGCGCTTCTCGCATCGGCGAGCGCATCGCCTCGAGTCCCTGGGCGTACGACTGGACCATCGCGTGAGCGACCGACATCCCCTGGGCTTGCACTGTGCGCTGCCACTCGAGCGCGTTGATCGTGAGGTGGGCCGCGTCGCGCTGTAATTCGATCGCGTCGGCGAACAATCGTCCTGACATCGCGGGCATCTGCTGCTGTCCTCTCGGTGGGTTCTCTCTCTCTGTCATGGTATCTCTCACGAGGCGGCTCCTCGAGTGTACAGGCGGGCCACCGAGAACCGTATAAAAGGATGGGTTGGTTGCGACGACAGCGCCCACTAGACGTCGAAAGGGTTCGGTCGGTGACCACCGGCCCGCCTCGACGGCCGAGACGTGCGGCGAGTTCCCGGTAATCGGCCGGACCAATCGATCACTACCTCGAGAAAGCGGCGATTGGCCGGCCGGCTCGAGACGGGGTTCAGTGAGACGAGTCCGGCTGGCCGTGTGAGACCCCGGATCTACCGTCGGCACGGAGTCGGCGCAGGGCCGCCCGGGCGTTGCTCGCGTCGTAGCCGAAGAGGACGCCCTCGCCGTAGGCCGCGGCGACCTCGGTGGCGTGGATGAGGTCGTCGATGTCGACGTCGACCGCGTACAGTTCGACGCTGAACGGCGTCTCGAGTGCGCTCTGGAAGCCACTCGCGATCACCTCGAGCCAGTAGGTCGTCGCGTAGGCCAGATCGTAGAGCGGGATCACGAACTCGTCGACCAGCGCCTCGATCCGCTCGAGGTCGAGTCCCGAGCGCTCGTAGAGGTGGCCCGGGTACGGGTCCGGGTGGAGCGTCAGGTAGACACGCCCCGGAATGCGAGCGGTCGCCCGCTCGAGGAAGTCGGTGACGACATCCGCACGCCACTCGAGCCAGTCGTCCGTCTCGCTCCGGGCGAACTGATCCTGGCAGGTCTCACAGTGGCAGTACTCGGCGCGCGGAAATCCGACGTCGTCGAGGCGAACGTCGGGGTTCACGTCGACGCAGTCGTCGACGATCTCGAGGAGTCCCTCCTGGTACTCGGGGCGACTCGGGCAGACGCTCGCCCAGTCGAAGCACGGTCGCTCGCGCGTGGCGGGAGCGCCGATATCCGAGCGGGCCGCGAGCGACGGGTCGGCGTCAACGGCGGCGTTGTCGCCGAAACAGGAGACCATGTTCACCGCCTCGGGCTGGGGGGTCGCCGACCGGCCGGTGACGTCTTTGACTTCGTAGAATCCGCGATCGAACTCCCCCCAGGTCAGTTCAGCAGCGTTGCGCGTCACGACGCCGTACATAGAGCGGCGTACGGCGTCGAGCGGGTAAGGTGTTCGGAAAACTCACTCCCCGGTCACTCGATGGGGTCGTACTCGATTTCTGCGGGACCCGACGCGCTCGCGCTTACGACTTTCCAGAGGAGGGCGATTGCGGCCAGGACGATCAGGAGTTTGATTGTACGCGACATATACACCTGAACGGTCTCCGGCCGGCCACTTAGATTTTCTGGATCGTTGCTCAGAAATCAATGAAACATTTTCAAAACTGAGAGTCGAGCGAGCAGGCAGATCAGGTGTCGATGTGTGCGGCGATGTCGTCACGAACGATGGTCTCGCAGTACGCACAGCGGACGGCATCCTCGAGGACGGTGAAGCGGGAGACGACCGGTTCCGATCCGGTCGTGATGCAGTTTGCGTTCGGACACGAGAGGACGCCCTCGACGGAGTCGGGGCGCTCGACGCGGTGTTTCTCGACGACCTCGTAGTCGCGAACGATGTTGATCGTCGCGTCCGGGGCGATCAGCGAGAGGACGTCGACTTCGTCCTGGCTGAGTTCCCTGCCCTCGACTTTCACGATGTCCTTGCGAGCGAAGCGGTCGGACGGGACGTTCATCCCGACGGAGACCTCCTCGCCGTCGGCACCGTCGATGCCGAGAATCGCCAGGACGTTGAGCGCCTGACCGCCGCGGACGTGGTCGATGACGGTTCCACTGCGGATCTTGCTCACACGGAGTTCGTGGTTCGTCTCAGTCATCGTCATCACCCAGGAAGGAATCGAGCAGCGCCATCCGGACGATCACGCCGTTGTGCGCCTGCTCGAAGTACGCCGCGTGGTCGGTGTCGTCGACGTCGGCCGCGATTTCGTCGACCCGTGGCAGCGGGTGCATCACCGTCAGATCGTCGGCGGCGTCCTCGAGTATCTCGGCGTTGATCCGGTACTCGCCGGCGATCTGTGCGTACTCGTTCTCGTCCGGGAAGCGCTCGCGCTGGATGCGCGTGACGTAGAGGACGTCGAGCGACGGGAGAATCTCGTCTACGCTCTCGTGTTCTTTGACCGTTACCCCCTCCAGGTGGAGGTCGTAGATGACCTCGCGAGGCAGGCGCAGGCTCTCGGGGCTGATGAAGTGCTGGGTTGCGCCGAACTTCGTCAGGGCGTAGGCGAGTGAGTGGACGGTCCGTCCGTACTTCAGGTCGCCCATGATCCCGATCGTCAGATCGTCGAGACCGGCGTTCTCGCGGATCGTGTAGAGGTCGAGCAGCGTCTGCGTCGGGTGGTGGCCGGCACCGTCACCGGCGTTCAACAGCGGCACGTCGACGAACTCACTGGCCATCGCCGCCGCCCCTTCACGCGGGTGGCGCAACACCAGTGCGTCGGCGTAGCCTTCGATGACGCGGACCGTGTCGGCGAGACTCTCGCCTTTGGTTACGCTCGAGGATTCGACCGCCCCCATGTCGACGACGTCGCCCCCCAGGCGCTTGATCGCCGCCTCGAAACTCATCTTGGTCCGGGTGCTCGGTTCGAAAAAGAGCAACCCGAGGAGCGTCCCCGCCTGACGCTGCGCGACGGCTTCCGGGTCGTCGTCGATCTCGCTGGCACGGTCGAGGATCGACTCGATGTCCGCCCGCGAGAGTTGTTTGCTCGTGATGAGATGGTCGTGACGCATCTGCTCTGTGATGACCCGCCGAGACCCTTCAATCTCCCCATTCGACCTCGAGTTACGTGGCAAACACCGTAGCTTTCTCACCTGTTGTCAGTAAATTCCGCATATTTAATACAGGCACTAAAGCAAAGAGTTATGATACGTACGTGGCAAAGGTTCACAACCGCATGGTTGGTCGGCTAGAGACCGGTATCGACGTGCTGGATCGCAAGCTCGACGGGGGGCTCCCACCCGGCTGTGTCGTCGCCTACACCGCAGACGCAGCCAGCCAGTCAGAGCTGCTCCTCTACGAGTTGACGGCCGCACGAGGGACGCTCTACCTCACGACCGAACGCTCCGACCACCTGGTTCGTCACGCCATCGAAACGTCGAAAGCCCGCGTCGGGAGTCCGACGATCAGGTACCTCAACGCCGAGAACTCGCTCGAGGAGGCCTCCCGGCTGGTGGGCGCCTTGCCCGACGGGGCGAACCTCATCATCGACACGGTGGACGTGTTAGAACAGGCTGAACGCAGCCGCTACGTCTCGTTTCTCAACGAACTGAAGATGCAGATGCTCGAGACCGGCAGCATCGCCATCTTACACTGTCTGAAAGACGACCGGCCGGCGAACCGGTCGGCGACGACCCACCTCGCGGACATCGTCTTCGACCTGCGAACGACCGTCGGGGCGACCGAACTCGAGAACCACCTCACGATTCCGAAGTTCCGCGGGGGTGGCGCACCGACCGAAGCGATCAAACTCGAGCTCTCGAACGCCGTCGAGATCGACACCAGCCGAGACATCGCCTGAGACGGCCACCGCTCGGCCAGGATCGGAAACGTGACGCCAGTCAGAATCCCGATCAGACAGATCAAACGGCGGGACCGCTCGAAGCGAGCGCTCGTGAGCCGAGACCGGTGAAAGAACGGACAGACGTTCCGCGCGATTACTCGTCGTCGCCGATGTCCGCCTCGAGTTCCTCGACGATCTCGTCGGCGTCGATGTCTGCGTCCTCGAGTGCGTCCTCGAGACCAGCGCCACCTGCACCGCCCATGCCGCCCATCATGCCAGGCATGCCAGCGGGCATTCCCTCGATGACTTCCTGGACGATGACGCGCTCGACGTCGACCTTGCCCATGATGTCCTGGGCGATCTGCTGTTTCGAGAACATCCACTGCTGGTTCATCGCCAGCTGTGGCGTCGACTCGATGTAGAGCGTCTCCTTGTCGACGGTGACGGTCTCGTACTCGGGTTCTGCGTCCTCGTCCTCGGCGTCAGCGTCCGCCTCCTCGCTCTCGTCATCTTCCTCGTCGTTCTCGACGAGGACTTCCTCTTCGACCTGGTCGGTCTGGATCCACAGCTCCGGTTCGACGTCGAGGTACATGCCGAGTAAGCCGGCGGCGCGCTCTTCACGGTCGTCGACGATGTCGAGAACTTCGTAGTCGTACTCGACGTCTTCGCCGGCGAGCGGGTGGTTGAAGTCGACGCGGGCACGGCTGCCCAGGATGGTGACGATGTTGCCGTGCTGGCCGTTGACGTGGACGTGTGCACCGGGGTAGCGGTCGTCCTCGTCGATCTTCTCGACGCTGATCGTCTCGACGGCACTCGAGTCGTACTCGCCGAAGGCCTCGGCGGCGGGAATCGTCACCGATCCCGACTCGCCGACCTCCGTCCCGGAGATGTCCTCCTCGACGGCGGCGAAGATGTGACCCTCGCCCAGCACGACCGTCCGGGGGGCGAACTCGCGGTCGCCCGTGTCGACGCCCTCCTCTTCGGCGACCGCTGGGTCGGTCGTGTCGACTAACTGCTCGCCCTCGACGGTCCGGGCGGTGTAATCGAGTTTGACGAAGTCGCCCGCACCGAGTCCCTCTTCTTCTTCCGTCTCGGTCTCGTCGGCGTCGCTCTCCGGTGCGTCCGTTGGTTCTTCATCGGCGTCATCGGCCTGTGCCTCGAGTTCGGCCTCTTGTTCCTCGGTCATACATTGAACGTCCCGCTGTCTACATTTAAGGACGACGTTTTGGGGCCGACGGAACGACCGATTCTTACCGCTCGCTGACGTTCACGCTCACATGTACGAGGTCGAAGTGAAAGTGCGAGCGAGTCTCGCGGGGGTTCGTCGTCATCTCGAGGACCTCGAGGCGACCCCGCTCGGGACCGTCGTCCAGGCCGACACCTACTACGACGCCCCGCACCGGTCGTTCGCCGAGACGGACGAAGCGCTCCGCATTCGCCGCGAACGAGCGGCAGACGAGGACGACGAACAGGCCCGGCTCACCTACAAGGGACCGCTGGTCGACGAGCAGTCGAAGACGCGCGAGGAGTTCGAAACCGGCGTCGAACGCGGAGCGGTCCTCGCGGGCGCCCTCGAACAGCTCGGGTTCGATCCGGCCGCGACGGTGACGAAGCGACGCGAACGCTTCGCGCTCGAGGGCTACACCGTGACGCTCGACGCCGTCGAGGGCGTCGGCGAGTTCGTCGAGGTCGAGACCGAGGCGGACGAAGAGACGCTCGAGGAGGCCAGAGACGGCGCGCTCGCCGTCCTCGAGCGGCTCGGTCTCGACCCCGAGAGTCAGCTTCGCACCTCCTATCTCGAGTTACTGCTCGAGTCGTCGTGATATTACTACTAGGCATAATTTCGCGTTTTGTACTTTTCGCAAGTTATAGAAGAGCGCGTGGGTAAGCGGATACAATGACCGCGCGGAACATCCGGGTCGAACCGATCGACCGACGAGCAGTCGAGGACCAGGAGGTCGAAATCGTCGAGCGGAAAGGCATCGGCCACCCCGACTCGATCTGTGACGGCATCGCCGAGAGCGTCGCGGGGGCGCTCGCGCGAACGTATCTGGAGCGCGTCGGGAAGGTGCTCCACTTCAACACCGACGAGACCCAGCTCGTCGCCGGAGAGGCCGCACCCGCCTTCGGCGGCGGCGAGGTCGTCGACCCGATCTACATCCTGATCGTCGGCCGCGCCACCAAACACTACGAGGGGACGACCATCCCGACCGAGCGGATCGCACTCGAGGCCGCCCGCGAGTACCTCGCGACGAACCTCCCGGAACTCGAGTACGGCATGGACGTCGTCGTCGACGTCAAACTCGGCGAGGGCAGCGGCGACCTCCAGAGCGTCTTCGGCGAGGACGGCGCGACGGTGCCGATGGCCAACGACACGAGTTTCGGCGTCGGCCACGCCCCGCTCTCGGAGACCGAACGGATCGTCCTGGAGGCCGAGCGACGGCTCAACGGTGTCTACGGCGAGGACCACCCAGAACTCGGCTCCGACGTGAAGCTCATGGGCAAGCGCGAGGGCGACTCGATCGACGTCACCGTCGCCGCCGCGATGGTCGACGAACACGTCGAGGACATGGACGCCTACGTCGAGGCCGTCGAGTCGGTCCGCGAGTGCGTCGAGACGGTCGCCAGCGAGCACACAGACCGCGAGGTGACCGTCTACGTCAACACCGCCGACGACCTCGAGTCGGGGTCGATCTTCCTCACCGTCACCGGCACCTCCGCCGAACAGGGTGACGACGGCTCGGTCGGCCGTGGCAACCGCGCGAACGGACTCATCACGCCCAACCGCTCGATGTCGATGGAAGCCACCAGCGGGAAGAACCCCGTCAACCACATCGGCAAGATCTACAACCTCCTCTCGACGGACATCGCCGAGACCGTCGTCGACGAGGTCGACGGCATCCGCGACCTGCGCGTGCGCTTACTCAGCCAGATCGGCCGCCCCATCGACGAACCCCACGTCGCCGACGTCCACGTCGTCACCGCCGACGGCGTCGCACTCGAGGACGTCCGTGGCGAGATCGAGACCATCGTCGACGCCAAACTCGCCGACGTGACCGAGATCACCCGACGCGTGATCGACGGCGAACTCACGACCTTCTGAGCGCGACCGCTCGAGACCGGGGGCGACACACCGCCCGCGCGGTGCGTTCTTATACCTCGACGGTGAATCTCACGGCCAGTGACCGACGACACGCCCTCGTCTCGACACGACCGCGTCACCAGCCACCCGACACCCGGTGCGCGGAACTCGCTGGCCCACTGGACACGCGCGCGCCACCCCGCTCGCGTCGCGTTCAACTACGTGCTGGTCTGGCTCGTCAGGACCGTCCCCAGCCTCCGGCTCAGGCGCTGGCTACTGCGGAGACTCGGTGCGAGCGTCGGTCCCGGCGTCTCCTGGGGACTCGAGGCCACCCCCGACGTGTTCTGGCCCGACCTGCTCACCCTCGGCGAGGGGGCTATCGTCGGCTACGACGCGACCCTGCTCTGTCACGAGTTCCTCCAGGACGAGTACCGCACCGGCGAGGTGGTCGTCGGCGAGCGCGCGATGATCGGCGCGGGAGCGATCGTCCTCCCAGGGGTCGTCATCGGCGCTGAGGCGAGCGTCGCCGCGAACTCGCTCGTGACGCGCGACGTCCCGCCCGGGGAGACGGTCGCCGGTGTCCCCGCCGAGCCGATGGGCGAACGCGAGTGACCGGTCGGTGAGCCACCCTTTTTCTTCTCACGCACTCGAGGCGAGGGCATGAACCGACGCGCCTACCTCGCGGGGTTCGCCGCGGCCGCGGGGCTCGAGACCCTCGCCAGCGTTCGCCGGATTCGCGGCGTCGACACACGCTTCGAACTGGTCCGCCCCGAACTCGCCGTCGCCGACCCGCCCGCGGTCTCACTCGAGGGGCAGACGGCGCTCGCGCGCGGCACCGTCCAGTACGGCTCGAGTGCCTGTGGGAGCGTCGACCTGGCCCACGCAGCATACGAGCGCTCACAGGAACGGCTCGACCTGCTCGTCGTCGCGTCCGACGACACCGGATTCAGATTCGGCTGTACCGACGACCTCATCGAGACCGGCTACCGGCTCGAGGCGACGGTTCGCGGACGCCTGCGGCGGGTGACGGTGACCGAACACCACCTCTTCGGTGAGACCTACTCGACGACCGTCAGCGAGTGAGGACGCCGACCGACAGCGCCCCCTCGAGCAGCGAGAGCCCGGCCACCGAGGCGAGCGTAATCGCGACGGTCCAGCAGGCGATGCTCACGCTCATCCAGGCGAGCGTCGAGCGCGCGCGAGCGCCGAAGCCGAGCGCGAGGACCGCCGCCAGGTGGACGCCGGTCAGCACCGGAGCGAGCAGCGCGAGCCCGGGCATCCCGTAGGCGTTCCAGAGCCGGCGAGCGCGGGCGCGGCGTTTCGACTCGCTCGGCTCACCGTCACGTCGCCGCTCGAGCCACGCCGAGAGCCGGTCGTAGCCAGCGACGATGGCGTAGATCGGTGCCACGTTGCCCGCGAAGGCGAAGAGGGCGACGGGGGCGGGGTGTAAGCCGACGGCGACGGCGATCGGAATTACGGCGAGAATCTCGACGAAGGGGATCGCCGCGAAGACGAACACGAGGAGGTACTGGAGGACGACGTTCGACTCTTCGAGCCAGGTGCGGACGCCCGACCCGGACTCGAGGACGCCGGGAGCGAGGCTGAGACTCGGGAGCGCGTCGGCGGGCGCGACTGTCAGCGTGGGGTCCATCACCACCGAGTTCGTCGCCGAAGAGAAGAAAGGAGTCGATTTACGTTCGTCAGCCGCCGGTCAGTGAGAGCGCGCCGCGAGCGGCCGGATCCGCGATTAGAGCGTCGACCAGGCCGTTCGCGCCCGGCCCCAGGAGGTGAGCTTGGCGATCCAGCGGGCGGCGATGGCCTTCTTGAGCGTCTTCGCCGGGAACCCACCGAAGGTGTCGAACGGCAGCCCCTTCACGTCGTGGGCGACGGCCTTGTCGCCAACGGAGATGACGGTCCCTTTGTCGTCGAACTCCCAGGTCTTGAGTGGGCGGTTGGCGATGGCTCGAGCGATGTTTTCGCCGGCAACTTCGGCGGCCTGCCAGGCGGCCTGTGCGGTCGGTGGCGCGGGCATCTCGCCCTGGTCGATGATCGCCGAGTCGCCGATGGCGAAGACGCGCTCGTTCGAGGTCTGGAAGTTCGCCCCCGCGTTGACGCGGTTGTGCTGGTTCTCGAGGTCGACGCCGTCGAGTGCCTCGCGGCCGGTGATGCCGCCGGTCCAGACGAAGACGTCGTACTCGAGTGGCTCGCCCTCGTCGAAGTGGATGACGCCGTCTTCGGCCTCGGTGATCGGGTCGTCGGTGTGGATCGTCACGCCCGCTTCTTCGAGGAGTTTGCGCAACGCCCCCTGGATCTCGGGGTCGTTGCCGGGGAAGATCTCGTCGAGCGCCTCGACGATGTGAATCTCGAGCGGGGCGCGGTGGTTGTCGCGGAACTCGGCGATCTCACCGGCAGTCTGAATACCGGAGAGACCGGCACCGCCGACGACGATCTGGGCGGGTTCGCCGCGGGTGGCCTCCTCGCTCGCGGCCGTGATCGCGGCGTTGATCTCGAGGGCATCCTCGAGGCTCTTGAGGGTGAGCGAGTGCTCCTCGAGACCGGGAATGCCGTAGTAGGCGGTGCCGCTGCCGAGGGCAACGAGGACGTAGTCGTAGGCGACGTCGTCGCCGTCTTCGAGGTGGACGACGCGCTCGTCGACGTCGAGACCGGTGATGCGGTCTTCGATGAACGTCGTCGACGGGCCCGCAACGTCCCGGACCGGGACGGTGATGTCGGTGCGGGCGCTCGGGTCGCGGATGACGCGGTGGACTTCGTGGAGCACCAGGTGGTAGTCCGTCTCCGAGATCCACGTAATATGTGCGTTATCGTCGAGTTCCGACTGCAGCGAAGCGACCGTTCCGGCACCGGCGTATCCAGCCCCGAGAACGACGACGTTTTGGGTCATACCTCACAGTCGGAAACACTCCGATACAAAGGTGTTGAAAGCCGTATCGGTGTGCGTATCTATCACACACGGCCGGCTTTGCCACTATCTCCCGAACTCGCGGAAAGGATTGCTGGATGCGCGTACAGATCACAAGATCCGGTCGCCGAACGCGCTCGCCGTGAGTTCGCTCGCGAGTGTGGCCGTCTCGTTGTGCTGGTCGACGATCGGGTTCACCTCGACGACGTCCATCGACCGGAGGACGTTGCTGGAGTCGTCGTAGGCGGAGACCGTCTCGAGCGCCGAGTGGGCTTCCCGGTAGGTGACGCCGCCTCTGACCGGTGTGCCGACACCGGGGGCCTCCTTCGGATCGAGCCAGTCTAAGTCGAGGCTGACGTGGACGCCGTCGGTGCCGTCGGTCACGACCTCGAGTGCATCTTCGACGACGGCCGTGATGCCGCGCTGGTCGATGTCCGACATGGTGAACGCGGTCAGATCGCGCTCTCTGAGGAGATCACGCTCGTGGTCGTCGAGACTCCGCAGGCCGACGTAGGCGATGGCCGACTCGCGGACGTTTGGCGCGTAGGCCCACGGCAGGTCCGCGAACGGGCCGTGGCCCAGGACTGCCGCCAGCGGCATCCCGTGGACGTTGCCGCTTGGAGAGGTTTCGGGCGTATTGATGTCGGCGTGGGCGTCGAACCAGAGCACGCCGAGGTCCACCCCGCGCGACGCGCCGCCGATGGTGCCGATGGCCACGGAGTGATCGCCGCCGAGTACGAGCGGCGTCGCCCCCTCCTCGAGCGTCTCCGCCACCCGGTCTGCGAGTCGGATACAGACGTCTTCGACCTCGAGGATGAACTTCGCGTCGGTGCGGTCGGCGTCCGGGTCGCGCTCTTCGGCTCTCGGGACCCAGAGGTCGCCCTCGTCGGTGGGCTCGACGCCAGCACGCTCGAGTGCGTCGGCCAGTCCGGCGTAGCGGATCGCCGACGGCCCCATGTCGACGCCGCGACGGTTCGCCCCGTGGTCCATCGGTGCGCCGATGATCCGGACAGATCGCGTCATGCGTGTGGGTTCGGACGCGGGGTGCTTAACGTCCGCCGTCGATGCCGGACCCGATAGCCGTCTCCGTATCCGACGTTTGCGGGCCAAATCCAGAGACACGGTGACGGAAGGTTTAGGCGTAGACGCACCGAAACTTCGGTACTAATGATGCTGAGTGACGTGATGGAAGACTATCTCAAGGTCATCTACCAGCTTCAGCGCGGCACTGACGAGCGGATCAAGACCTCGGAGATCGCCGCCCAGCTCGAGGTCACGTCGCCGACGGTCACCAGCATGGTCGAAAAACTCGAGGAGCGAGGTCTCGTCGACCGCAAGAAGTACCACGGCGTCACCCTCACCGCCGAGGGTGAAACCGTCGCTATCGAAGTCGTACGCCACCACCGCTTGCTCGAGGCCTACCTGACCGAGCACCTCGACTACGACTGGTCGGAGGTCCACGAGGAGGCCGACCGGCTCGAACACCACATCAGCGAGGACTTCGAGGCGCGCGTCGCCGCTGCGCTCGACGACCCGGCGGTCGACCCACACGGCTCGCCCATCCCCGGCGCGGACCTACAGCCACCCGAGCCGCCGGTCGGCGACGCCGTCACAGAGTTCGAAGCGGGCGACCAGGTCGTCGTCAGAGAGGTCGCCGACCGCGACGCCGACGTGCTCTCGTACCTGGCCGACCACGGCGTCGAACCCGGCGTCGAACTCGAGATTACCGAAGTCGCCCCCTTCGGCATGGTGACCGCGCAGGCGGCAGGCCACGACGAGTCGGTCTCGCTCCCGACTGAGGTCGCGAGGCACGTCCGCGTCTCGAGTGTGACTGAAGTCGAGAGCTGAGCAGAGCAGACGGCCAGCAGACCACCAGTTCCACCGGCCGCGACGGAACAAACGTGCTGACGAACGTGGATATCTCGACCCGAAGAGCGGACAGATTGGGCCGGATCGGTACCGAGAGTGGGAAAGCCCACCGGGATTAGTTTTCGACTCGATCTAACACTCGAGAGGAAACAATTATATTTAGATGGGGCTAAAGATCCCCAATGAAGACGATACAGCCCGAATCGACGCGAGGTGGCAGTACGTGAGCGACGACCATCCACTCACGGAATCGGTCCCGAAGTGGCTGCTCGCGATCGGCCCGGTCCTGATCATCGGGATCGTCGCCATCGGTCTCTACCTGACGTGGCCGTTCAGTGATCTGGACGGCATCTCTGAGGCGAGCACGCTCGAGATTCTCTGGCTGCTGACGGTCGTTGGCGCGGTCGCCGGTATTATTCCCGTGACGATCGGGATGCTCTGGTTTCCGTACCTCAGACGGCTGGACGTGCGGGTCATCCACGGGTTCGTCGCACTCGGTGCCGGTGTCCTCGCGTTCATCGCCTTCGAGATGACCGAGGACATGTTCGAGTACGCAGGCGAGGTCGAGGGACTCTCCGTGACCGTCGGTGCCGGTGTTGGGATCGCCGTCGTCGGGGTGACGTTCGGTCTGATGTACGTCCTCAGCAACTGGCGGGAGTCGATGACCGCGCGTTCCGAAAAGAGCGGTCTCCAGATCGCCTACCTGGTGGCGTTCGCACTCGGTCTCCACAGCATCGGCGAGGGGCTGGCGATCGGTGTCTCCCTGATCAACGAGCAAGCGACGATGGTAATGTTGCTCGTCATCGGCTTCGTCATCCACAACGTCCTCGAGGGGCTGACTTGCATCGCCGCGATGGCGCGCGATCAGGTGCCGCCGCGGCTGATTCACTTCGGGGCGATCGCCGCCCTCGCTGGCGGTCCCGTCATCCTCGGTGGCTGGATCGGCAGCTTCGGCGAGACGCCACTGCTCGCGTTGGTCTTCTTCGCGGTCGCCGTCGGTGCCATCCTCCAGGCGATCGTCGAGATGGTCGGTCTCGTCAGACTCGACACCGACACACCCATCACTCGAGTCACTGCGTCGACGTTCGTCGCGGGGTTCTTCCTCATGTTCCTCTTAGAGGACGTGATCGTCGGTGGATACATCGTCCCCTGAGCGCTCGAGAGAGCGCTGTAGCGGGGGCGGGACGTACCAATGAGAAACGTTTACTACGTAGGCGGCAAATGAAAAAATCGACGGGAGTAGTCGGTCAACCCATCGGATTTAAGGAAATCTATTACGAAGCATTCCCCATGTCATCAATCGAACTCACCCCTAGCCAGAAGAAAATTTTGCGCGCCCTGACGAACTTACACAAGGCCTCCGAAGACGCCATCAAAGGCGAAGACATCGCAGAACAGGTCGACCGCAACCCCGGGACCATCCGCAACCAGATGCAGAGCCTGAAAGCCCTCCAACTGGTCGAAGGTGTCCCCGGTCCCAAAGGCGGCTACAAACCGACCGCGACCGCCTACGAAGCACTCGAGATCCAGCAGATGGACGACCCCGCGGCCGTCCCCATCCGACACGAGGGCGAGGACGTCGAGGACGTCATCGTCGAGGAGATCGACCTCTCGAGCGTCCACCACCCCGAACTCTGCCGCGCGGAGATCCACATCCAGGGCTCGATCGGCGACATCCACGAGGACGACTCGATCACCGTCGGCCCGACACCGCTGTCGAAACTCCGCATCAAAGGCAGCGTCGACGGCAAAGACGACACGAACAACATCCTCATCCTGCGCATCGACGAGATGGTCGCGCCGGCAGAAGAACCCGAGCACTGATCTCTTCGGTCTCTCGACTCAGCGGTTCGTCTCGAACCACTCGACGGCGAAGTCGACGAGCGCGCGCTGGTCGATCAGTCGCGCCGTCGCCGCACCCACCGTCCCGACGGTGACCGCCTCCGCACACTCGCGCTCGAACGCCGCACCCAGCGCGGCGAAGTCGTCGGTCGACCCGCGCGTACTCTCGTACTCGACCCAGACACGCTCGCCGTCGACCAGCACCGGCCCGCCGTCCCGGTCGGTTCCAGCCACCGAGGGGGCACGAACCTCCGCCAAGTGCAGCGACGTGTTGGTCTCGTAGCCGACACCCAGGAGGAGGATACTTCCCTCGAGGTCGAAGACGCGCGCCAGCGGCGAGCGCTCGCCGAAACGCTCCTCGAGGCTGTGGTCGGCGACGACGGATTCCGCATCGTGGCCCCACGCGGCGAACGAGACTGCCGGATGGGCGCTGCGGACCGTCTCGGGATAGGTCCTGAAACACTCGGGAACCCGGCCCATCCCGCGCGTCGGCGTGACCTCGGGGCGGTACGGCGGCATCGTCTCGCGGACGCGCTCGTGCCACGACTCGGGAATCGGTGGTTCGGCCCAGTCACCCGGATCGGTGTAGTCACTCGAGTGTGTCGGCATCACCAGCGTCCCCGACTCGGTGAGTGCGGCCTGCAGGGCGTCGACGACCGCGGGCGCACCTCCACAGACCCACCCCAGCGCGCTCAGCGAGGAGTGGACCAGGAGGGTATCGCCCACACGCACGCCCAGCGCCTCGAGGTCCTCGGTGATCGACGCGACCGTCACCGGTTCCTCGACGCGCTCGACGGCTTCGCGTTCGCTCATACACACTCCTCGCACATCACCGCTACAACGGTTTCGACTCGCTCGAGCGGACAACCCCGGCGAGTCACCGACTCCGGACAGAAATCGCCCTCGGCGGTCAGTCGCCGCTGTCGTCCGTCGCGTCGTCGTCTGCCGTCGCCTCGTCCGCTGCGTCACCGTCCGTCGAATCCGCCGACGCTTCGTCGTCGGTCTCCTCGTCCGTCGGTTCGGCGTCGCCTTCGGGTGTGCCCGCCGGAACCACGTCGACGCTCGCGACGGCGTCACCCTCGGCGACGTCCATGACGGTGACGCCCATGGTGTTGCGGCCGACGGCCGAGATCTCGCCCGCCCGCGTGCGCATGATCTGACCGCGCTCGCTCATCATGACGAGGTGGTCGTCTTCGGTGACCGCCTTGATCGCCGTGACGGGACCGTTGCGGTCGTTGGTCTTGATGTCGATCAGCCCCTTGCCGTAGCGCGACTGGGTGCGGTACGCAGAGAGGAGTGTCCGCTTGCCGTAGCCGTTTCGCGTCACCGTCAACAGCGCGCGGTCGTCGCCGCCGTCGGTCGCGACCAGACCCGCGACCGCGTCGTCGTCCTCGAGTTTGATCCCGCGGACGCCACGGGCGTTTCGCCCCATCGCGCGGACTTCGTCCTCGTCGAAACGGATGGTCATCCCGCCTTCGGTCGCGACGACGAGATCTTTCGTCCCGTCGGTGACCTCCACGTCGACGAGTTCGTCACCCTCCTCGAGACTCGCAGCGATCTTGCCGTTCGACTGGATGTTGGTGAACTCCGTCCCGGCGGTGCGTTTGACGTAGCCGTCTCTGGTGACCATCGTCACCCGCTCGTTCGGGGCGAACTCGTCGGTGTCGACGACCGCCGTGATGTTCTCGCCGTTCTCGAGGTCGAGGATGTTGACCGCGGATTTGCCGCGGGCGGTCCGGCTCATTTCCGGAATCTCGTAGGTCTTGAGCCGGTAGACCTTGCCGTGGTTCGTAAAGCACAGCAGGTAGTCGTGGGTGTTCGCCCGGAAGACGGCGGCGACGCGGTCGTCGTCTTTGACGTCCGCGCCGATGATCCCCTTCCCGCCGCGGCCCTGGGCGTCGAATGCGTCGACCGGCATCCGCTTGACGTAGTCGTCTTCGGTCATGACGACGAAGACGTCCTCCTGGGGAATGAGGTCCTCGTGGGTGACCGTCCCGTCGTCCTCGAGAATCGAGGTCCGCCGGTCGTCCCCGTACTCGGCTTTGATCTCGAGTAACTCCTCGGTGATGACCTCGAGCAGTCGCTCCTCGCTGCCGAGGATGGTCTCGAGACGGTCGATTTCGGCGGTGACCTCCTCGTACTCGGCTTCGATTTCGGCCGACTCCATCGAGGTGAGGCTGCCGAGTTGCATCCGGACGATGTGTTCGGCCTGTGGCGCAGAGAAGTCGAACGTCTCCGACAGTGCCTCTTTCGCCGCGTCGCGGTCCTCGGAGTTGCGAATGAGGTCGACGACCTCGTCGACGTTCTCGAGCGCCTTGAGACGGCCCTCTAAGATGTGTGCGCGCTCTTCGGCCTCGTTCAGGTCGTACTCGCTGCGTCTGCGGACGACTTCGCGCCGGTGGGCGAGGTACTCCTCTAGGGTCTCTTTGAGCGTGAGCACTTTCGGCTGGCCGTCGACCAGCGAGAGGTTGATGACGCCGAAGGTCCGCTCTAGGTGGTTCTCGAGCAGTTTGTTCTCGACGACGTCGGTGTTCGCACCGCGTTTGAGGTCGATGACGACGCGGACGCCGTCTCTGTCGGATTCGTCCCGGAGGTCGCTGATTCCCTCGAGGTCGCCGTCGTTGACGTCGTCGGCGATGCGCTCGACCATGCGAGCCTTGTTCGCCTGGTAGGGAACCTCGGTGATGACGATGCGGTCGCGGTCGGGTTTCCACTCTTCGACCTCGTACTCGGCGCGGACGCGGATGCGCCCGCGGCCGGTGGCGTAGGCGGAGTAGATGGCGTCACGGCCGACGATGTTCGCTCCGGTCGGGAAGTCGGGACCCTTGACGTGTTCCATCAGCCCTTCGACGGCGATGTCGGGGTCTTCGATGAGCGCGACCGTCGCGTCGATGATCTCACCCAGATTGTGCGGCGGGATGTTCGTCGACATGCCGACGGCGATGCCCGAGGAGCCGTTGACCAGCAGGTTCGGAAACGCCGCGGGGAGGACTGCTGGCTCCTGGAGGCGGTCGTCGTAGTTCGACGCGAAGTCGACGGTGTCTCTCTCGATGTCCTCGAGTAACTCCTCGGCGATGGAGGCCATGCGCGCCTCGGTGTATCGCATCGCCGCGGCGGGGTCACCGTCCATCGAACCGAAGTTGCCCTGGCTGTCGATCAGCGGATAGCGCATCGAGAAGTCCTGGGCCATCCGGACGAGCGTGTCGTAGATCGCCTGGTCGCCGTGTGGGTGGTAGTCACCCATCGTCTCGCCGACGATCGAGGAACACTTGCGGTGGCTCGTATTCGACGTGATGCCCATCTCGTTCATCGCGTAGAGGATGCGCCGGTGGACGGGTTTGAGACCGTCACGAACGTCGGGCAGGGCGCGCCCCGCGATGACGCTCATCGCGTAGTCGATGTAGGACTGTTCCATCTCGTCTTCGATGCGGACGGTCTCGACCGACCGCGCCTGGATGTCTGTCGGGTCTGGTATCTCTGAACTCATGTATCTGCGATCACTGCTGTCGTCTCGTCGGTCAGGTCGTCTGCCAGTGCTCGAGCCATCAGATGTCGATCCACTCCGCCTCGGGTGCGTGGTCCTGGATGAACTGTTTGCGTGGCTCGACGGCGTCGCCCATCAACACGGAGAACATCTTGTCGGCCGCCGCCGCGTCCTCGACGGTGATCTGCTTGAGAATGCGGTTCTCGGGATTCATCGTCGTATCCCACAACTGCTGGGGGTTCATCTCGCCGAGTCCCTTGAAGCGCTGGATCTGGGAGGGGTTGCCGTTGCACTGCTCTTCGACGATCTCGTCGCGTTCTGCGTCGGTCATCGCGTCGTAGGTCTCGCCACGGTAGCGGATACGGTACAGCGGCGGCTGAGTCGCGTAGACGTAGCCACCCTCGAGCAGCGGGCGCATGTGTCGGTAGAAGAACGTCAGCAAGAGGGTACGGATGTGTGCCCCGTCGACGTCGGCGTCAGTCGCGATGATGATCTTCTTGTAGCGGATCGACTCGACGTCGAACTCGTCGCCGATGCCCGCGCCGATGGCCGTGATCATATTTCGAATCTGCTCGTTCTCGAGGATCCGGTCGAGGCGGTGTTTCTCGACGTTGAGTACCTTCCCGCGAATGGGGAGGACGGCCTGAAACTCGGGGTTTCTGGCCTGTTTGGCGCTGCCGCCTGCGGAGTCACCCTCGGCGATGAATAGCTCTGCGTCCTCGGGATCTTTGGTCTGGCAGTCGGCGAGTTTGCCGGGCAGCGACGTCGAGTCGAGTGCGGACTTCCGGCGGGTCAGCTCCTCGGCCTTCTTCGCGGCCTTGCGCGCCTTCGCCGCCTCGACGGCCTTCATGACGACGGCCTGTGCGGTTCCGGGGTTCTCCTCGAAGTAGGTGCTGAGTCCGCGGTGGACGGTGCTCTCGGTGATTCCCCGTACTTCGGAGTTGCCGAGTTTCGTCTTCGTCTGGCCCTCGAACTGCGGATCGGGGTGTTTGATCGAGATGACCGCCGTCAGCCCCTCGCGGATGTCCTCACCGCGGAGATTCTCGTCGATGTCCGAGAGGAGGTCGTTCTCGTTGGCGTAGTCGTTTACCACGCGCGTGAGAGCGGTCTTGAACCCGGTGAGGTGGGTGCCGCCCTCGCGCGTGTTGATGTTGTTCGCGAAGGCGTGAATCGACCCCTGGAGTTCTTCGGTCGCCTGCATCGCGACCTCGACCTGGATGTTCTGGTCTTCGCCCTCGAAGTAGACGATGCCGTCGTGCATCGCCGCCCGCGTCTCGTTCAGGTACTCGACGAACTCGCGGATGCCGCCTTCGTACTCGTAGGTCTCCGCGGTCACCTCCTCGCCGCGCTCGTCACGCAGCGTGATGCGAACGCCCGAGTTGAGAAAGGCGAGTTCGCGCAGGCGGTTCGAGAGCGTCGAGAACGCGAAGTCGGTCGTCTCGAAGATGTCGGCGTCGGGCCAGAACGTGATCTGGGTTCCCGACGACTCACCCTCGAGGTCCCGGAGCCGTTCCATGTCGCCGACCGGTTCGCCGTACTCGAAGGCGTGGGAGAAGACGCCGCCGTCGCGGGCGACTTCGACCTCGAGTCGGCTCGAGAGGGCGTTGACGACGCTGACGCCGACGCCGTGGAGACCGCCGGAGACCTGGTAGGATTTGTTGTCGAACTTGCCACCAGCGTGGAGCACCGTCAAGATCACCTCGAGTGCGGGGCGGTCGTACTCGGCGTGTGTGTCGACGGGAATGCCGCGGCCATCGTCGGCGACGGTCACCGACCCATCGTCGCCGATGGTGACGGTGATGTCGTCGCAGTGGCCTGCGAGCGCTTCGTCGATGGAGTTGTCGACCACTTCGTAGACGAGGTGGTGTAACCCTCGGGAGTCTGTAGAACCGATGTACATCGCCGGACGCTTCCGAACCGCTTCCAGACCCTCGAGGACCTGGATCTGTCCGGCGCCGTACTCACTATCCTGGGACATGAGAAACCTATCTCGGGGTAGCAGATGCACCCCTATAAAACTCACGTGTACGCGCTAGCGCGCGAGCGCGTGAGCGAAGCCGTCCGTCGCTCCGTGGTACCACTTCGCAACAGACGCGGTCGGACACGCGAATTCCATCTCGTCGTGTGGTTAAATTATTTATGGTGTGATTGATTAGAAATTAGTACATGTGTCCAAACGGTCCCCCACCGACCGGCACCGACGAACGAACTCACCGGAGGCGAACCCGGACGGACCGCACCGCTCGAGGCGAGCAGCCAACCCGGCGGTCCGTTCTCGCGTCGCTCGCGGCGGGCGGTGCGCTCGCGGCCTCGCTCACACCGTCGGGAGTGGGCGCGGAGCCTGCGGCCGACGACGAGCGGCCGGCTGCACCGACGGGACTCGAGTCGGTCGCCCCCACCGTCGCCGACGGCATCGATCTCCGCTGGGACGTCCCGTCCGATCCCTGTCAGACAGATATCGATCACTACCTCGTCACCAGAGCAGGCGACGAGGTGGCGCAGGTTCCCGTCGGCATTAGTCGGGCGCGAATCGACCCGGCGACGGCGGGCGAAGAACCCGCCGAGTACGGCGTCATCGCCGTCGACGAGCAGGGGCGGGCGTCGTCACCAGCGACGACAGAAGCCGCCGCCGAGTCGAGTGATGCACCCGTCCGACTCGAGCCCGTGCCCCGGGTCGACGGCTCGGCCGTCTCGACGGTCGAACCGGCACAGGAGGTCTCGGTCGACCTCGTCGTGCGAGCGGAATCGGAAGACCTGACGTCGCTCGAGGAGCTCGATTGGCTCTTCGAGCTCTCGGCACCGTGTGCCGTCCAACTCCTCGACGTCTCGTACGGTGAGGCGGTGACTGGATACCACGAAGCAGATATCGGCCGCGATGGCGAAATCTTCTTCTACGCGTGGGAGTTCGCCGACGACGTCGGCGACGAGTTCGTCATCGCGACCATCGACCTGGCGACTCGCCAGGCGGGTGCGACCGAACTGCGTATCGACCACGCCGAGGGTATCGACGAGACACACGAGTACCTCGTCGATGTCGGCGACTGGCAGCCACTCACGATCGAGCCAGCGTCTTCGGACGGGCCACCGGCACCCACGAACTTCCGGGCCGGAGGCGGTGTCAGTAGCTCGCTCGAGCTTCGCTGGGATAGCGTCGAGAATCCGTGTGAGACCGACGTCTCACACTATTCGGTCTCGGTCGACGGCACCGAAGAGCGGACGGTTCCAGTCGGCGTCGACGCCGCAAGGGTCTCTCCTGTCACGGACGACCCGCACCCGATCACCGTCCGCGCCGTCGATCACGACGGCGTCGAGTCGCCACCGGCACTCGAGTACATCGGCGGCACCCTCGTCTCGGACCCGGGTCTGCTACTCAACGCGGAGCCGTCAGCCGACGAGATTCTGACCGGTGAGCGAGTCGAAGTGTCACTGGAACTGTCGTCGCTGATGGTCCAGATACCACACCGGTTCGAGTACGAGGTGCGCGTCTCTATCTCGTCACCCTGTGCGGCGCAAATCACGGATGTCTCCGCCCCCGATTTGACACCGGTCTACGACCTGTACGACCAAACGACATCGATCGCGGCGGATGGGTCGTCGGCGACGATCACCAATGGTGTGTTCAAAGATGATGAACAATCGTGGCTCAGGATCGCCACCGTCGAACTGACCGGGGTCGAGCCCGGCCACACCAGAATCAGCGCCTCACTACCACACACAGAGAACGACGACATCCGTGCCATGCCACAGTGGAACACACTCGAGGTCGTCGAACGGCCCGACCTCCCACCGGTCGGGGTGAGCGACGAGCCGCCTCAGGACTTCGACGGCGACGGACTGTACCGCGATATCGACGGCACGGGACGCGTCGGCTTCAACGACGTGACGACCCTCTTCGAGAACCTCGAGGAGCCGGAGATTACGGAGTACGCGACGTACTACGACTTCTCCGGCAGTGGTGAGGTCGGCTTCGACGACGTGATCGCGCTCTTCGAGTCGCTCTGATCGAAACGCACACAGCGGTACCTGAGGTCCCACGCTGGCCACCGACGCAACAGTTCACTTTCACTCCGGTAACGCACACCTTTTAGCCCTCCCATTAGTAGTAGAGGCGATGACGTCGCTCCAGTCGACACTCGGCGACGAGCCGGGGATCGCCGAAGAGCTCGCTTCGAATCAGCGAGCGATCTCCATCGCCGAGTTCTTCGAGAAGAACAAACACATGCTCGGCTTCGACAGCGGCGCTCGAGGCCTCGTGACGGCCGTCAAAGAGGCCGTCGACAACGCCCTGGACGCCGCCGAAGAGGCCGGCATTCTCCCGGATATCTACGTCGAAATCAGAGAGGAGGGAGACTACTACCGGCTGATCGTCGAGGACAATGGTCCCGGTCTCACGAAAGAATCGCTGCCGAAGGTCTTCGGGAAACTGCTCTACGGCTCTCGCTTTCACCGGCGCGAACAGGCCCGGGGTCAGCAGGGGATCGGTATCTCGGCGGCCGTCCTCTACTCGCAGCTGACCAGCGGGAAACCCGCGAAGATCACCAGCCGAACCCAGGGGGCCGCCCAGGCCGAGTACTTCGAACTCATCATCGACACCGACGAGAACGAACCCGAGATCAGCGTCGAGAAGGCGACCCGCTGGGACCGCCCCCACGGAACGCGCATCGACCTCGAGATGGAGGCCAACATGCGCGCCCGCCAGCAGCTCCACGATTACATCAAGCACACGGCGGTCGTCAACCCTCACGCGCGTCTGGAACTCAGAGAGCCACAGGAACACTTCAAATTCGAGCGCGCGACCGACCAGCTCCCCGAGGAGACCGAAGAGATTCGGCCCCACCCACACGGCGTCGAACTCGGCACCGTGATCAAGATGTTGAACGCGACCGACTCCCACTCGGTCTCGGGCTTCCTCCAGAACGAGTTCACCCGCGTGGGCAAGAAGACCGCCGAGAGCGTCATCGACGCCTTCCGCGACCGCCACTTCGGCCGCGAGATGACCTGGCGACCGCCGGCGGGCCACGAGAGAAGCGTCTCGAGCGCCGTCACCGAAGCCACCGTCAACAAGGGCCAGGAGGCGACCGCCGCCTTCGCCGACGGCATCGACGACGACCTCTCGAGTCGCGAGCGAGTCAGTCACCACGAACTGGTGGCGGCCGTCGACGCGAGCGCCGACGCGGTCGAAGCCGACACCGGAACGACCTTCGGCACGACGGTCCGGGAGAACGCCGTCGAGGCCGCCTGGGGAGCGACCTGCGGGCTCGAGGAGGAAGCCGACGACGCTCTCGAGGAGAGTCGCCTCGTCGGGGACCTCTACGACCTGGTCGACGGCGCGACGAGTACGCGCAAGGACGACGAGGTCGTCCACGCCTTCGCCGTCCGCCTCGCGGGGAAGTTCGCCGACGAGGAGGATCAGCGACACCGACTCACCGAGAAGACGCTCGAGGCGTTCGTCGACCGGGCGGCGGAGCTCACCGAGGAGTACGACGACGTCACCTTCGGAGAGACTGCGCGTGAGAACGTCGTCGAGGCGGTCTGGGCGGTAATGGTCACCGTCCCCGACGACCCGCCGCTCGTGCGCGAACTCGCCGACGACCGCGACGGCGCGAGCGACCTCGTCGAGGGGATGCGCGCGACGGACATCATGGCACCGCCGACGCGCTGTCTCTCGCCCATCTCGGCCGACCTCATCGAGGCGGGGCTCAGAAAGGAGTTCGACGCGGACTTCTACGCCGCGGCGACCAGGGACGCAGGCGTCTCCGGTGGCGATCCGTTCGTCGTCGAGGCGGGCATCGCCTACGGCGGCGAGTTGGAGGCGGAAGGGAGCGCGAACATCCTCCGTTTCGCCAACCGCGTCCCGCTGGTCTACCAGCGCGGGGCGTGTGCGACGACCGACGTCGTCAAACGGATCGGCTGGCGCAACTACGGTCTCGACCAGCCAGGTGGCAGCGGCGTCCCGAACGGACCCGTCGTCATCATGGTCCACGTCGCCTCGACGAACGTCCCCTTCACGAGCGAGTCGAAAGACGCGGTCGCGAACGTCCCCGAGATCGAAGACGAGATCGAACTCGCGATCCGCGAGGCGTCCAGAGAGCTGAAACGCTACCTGAACAAGCGCCGCTCGATGCAAAAGCGCCGACAGAAACAGACCGTCCTCGGGGCGATCCTCCCCGAGATGGCGACGAAAGTCGCCGAGGTGACCGGCAATCCGGAGCCGAACATCGACGACGCCATCGCCCGCATCATGAACAACGTCCTCGTCGAGCGCCACGTAGAGACCAACGGCGACGGCCAGGCCGTCAAACTCGTCGTCGAGAACCACTCGAGTACGAACGAGTCACTCGAGATCACCGACATCGTCACCGCCGAACCGACGAACCTGAGCGACGGCGCGAGCGTCGTCGAGATGGACGGCGAGTGGTTCGTCTCCTGGAACCCGACCGTCGGCGGCGGCGAGGAGAGTGCGCTCAGCTACGACGTCTCGAGCGACGCTGCGTTCGACGTCGACGTCAAGGGTGTCGAGAGCGAGAAACTGACGGTGACGGAGAACTAATATGAGCACAGAGACAGACCAGCAGGCACGCGAGCAACTGATCGACCTCGCTGCACAGTTTTACGACCAGTTCCAGCTGGGGGAGATTCCCCACATGGACGTCCCGACGCGAACCAAGAGCAACATCGAACTCGACGAGGACCTCGGCGTGTGGGTCTACGGCGACCGCACCTCGAGACGCTCTGCGAACTCCGTTGCCGGGGCGAGAAAGCTCCTGAAGGCCGTCTACACCATCGAGTTCCTCGCCCACCAGCTCGAGGAGAACCGCTCGTCGACGCTGCGTGAACTCTACTACATCTCCGAGAGCTGGGACAACGAGAACGCCCACTTCAACGACCAGGACGAGTCGAACCAGCTGATCGAGGACTTAGAGATCGTCTCCGCGGTCACGCGCGAGGACTTCCACATGCGCCCCGAGGAGTCGGGGGCGACCGTCCTCGGCCCGCTCCACCTCCTCGAGCAGACCCGCCGTGGCGAGCGCGAAATCCACTGTCAGGAGGACGTCGGCGAGGGTGGCTACCAGATTCCGAACAATCCCGACACCATCGAGTTTCTCGACCACGACGCCGAGTTCATCTTGGCGGTCGAGACCGGCGGAATGCGCGACCGGCTGGTCGAGAACGGCTTCGACGAGGACTACGGCGCGCTCATCGTCCACCTCGGCGGCCAGCCAGCGCGCGCGACCCGACGGATCATCAAACGCCTCCACGACGAACTCGAGATTCCGGTCACGGTCTTCGCCGACGGCGACCCCTGGTCCTATCGCATCTACGGCTCGGTCGCCTACGGCTCGATCAAATCCGCCCACCTCTCGGAGTACCTCGCGACCCCCGAAGCCCAGTACATCGGCATCCAGCCCGAAGACATCGTCGAGTACGACCTGCCGACCGACCCGCTCAGCGACTCCGATACGAACGCCTTAGAGAGCGAACTCGAGGACCCCCGCTTCCAGACCGACTACTGGGAAGAGCAGATCGAACTCCAGCTCGAAATCGAGAAGAAGGCAGAACAGCAGGCGCTCGCCTCCTACGGTCTGGACTTCGTCACCGACACCTACCTCCCCGAACGGCTCTCGGCGATGGGCATCATCTGATCACTCGCGTTCGGGTTCTGCATCCGTTTCGGTCGACTCGCGAGCCGTTGCAGCGTCGAGCGACGGTTCGGTTGTCGACTCGAGTGAGGCCGAATCGGTGAGGCCAGGCGTCTCGTCGGCCACCGTCGACGGCTCGAACTCGGCCTGGAGACAGCGCCGACAGTAGTGGTTCGTCCCCCCTCGGTCAGTCGTGAGCGGGACGCCGAAGAGGGCGAACTCCTTCTGGTAGGTGCGGGCGACGCCCTCCTCGATGGCACAGCCACAGCTCGTACACGGCTCGTCGGGTGCGGTGATCGCCTCCTCTTCGACCGAGCGAACCCAGCCGAAGTCCGTGAGCGAGCGCCGGTTCGCCAGTCTCGCACGTACCGGTGGCAGGAGACCGACGGCGGTGAGCGCGAGCGCGAACGCGACGCCGTAGAGCAACCCGGCGACGAGTGGCGAGGAAACCAGCAGCGAGACGCCGATGGCGAAGGCGATGGCGAGCCAGAGGAGCAGGACGCTGGCGATCGTCTGCGAGTGTGACCCGCTACTGGAACGGGCACTCGAGGAGGTGCCAGCGGTGTCGACGTAGTCGGGCCAGAGGACGATGCGCTCGGCGGCGACGTAGTAACAGTAGAGCGCCAGCAGTGCGTTGCCAGCGCCCAGGGTGAGCGCGAACGTAAACAGCGCGGTGAAGAAGTGAGCACCCATCGTACCGAAGTCACGTCTGACCATCACCGCGTGGTCGCCCTCGTCGGTCTCGAGTTCCCAGCCTGCCGCGAGTGCCTTCTCGATGCGGTACTCGAGGACCTCGCGGTCGGAGACGGAGGTGCGTTTCGGGCGGTGCATCGCCGAGCAGTCGGCCCCGCAGTTCGGACAGAAGTTCATCGACGCCGTGAGCGCCTCGCCGCAGTTCGTACAGTACGATGGCGAGGCGTCCCCGGTGGAGGAGTCGGGGCGGTCACGGCTCATATCCGAGAACAGGACAACGACACAACTAATACTTTCGGCATCTGGCTTCGGGCGCGACGAAAACCGGACGGCACACTTCCGGGCGTGACGTGCCTACTGTTCGGGCGTCTCGAGGGCGACCGGAATCCCGCGCGTCGCCACGTCGACGGCGAACGCCTCGGCGTCGGCCTCGAGCGCCTCGAATGTGTCGTAGTGGACGGGGACGACCAGCCGTGGGTCGAGCGTCTCGGCGAGGTCGGCGGCCTCGTGGCGGTTCATCGTGTAGTTGCTGGCGATCGAGGGCACGAAGAGGTCGACCTCCATCTCCGTGTGGTACTCGAGGACGTCCGAGTCGCCGGGCCAGAAGGCGGTGACGCCGTCCATCGTCACCGCGAAGCCACAGCCGAAGCCTTCGGGATGGATCGGCTCACCGTCGCGGACGTTTCGCCCGTCGGGATGATTGTACGCGGGCGTGGTGAACAGGTCGAGCGCGCCGACGGCGAACACCTCGTCGGTCCCGACGCGTTCGACGGTGTACGGGAGGTCCTCCGGTGGCTCGACGTCGCGGTCGATCCGGTCTGCGTCGACTTCCTCGTACACCACGACGAGCGCGTCCTCGCGGGCGACGCGGCGAATCCCGTCAGGGTCGTAGTGGTGGTCGTGCGTGACGAGCACCAGGTCGCCGTCACGGGCATCGTAGTCGTCGAGGACGCCGTAGCGTCCGGGGTCCATGTAGACGACCGCCCCCGTCTGGGCCTCGAGGCGGACGGTCGCGTAGCCGAGCCAGTCGACGGTGAGCGGGTCGAATCTGACGGTCATGCCCCTCGCTTGGGCGACGAGGTCGAAAAGGGTTCGCCTCGCGGTAGCGACGGGACCCCAGGGTGTCAGTCCCTGGCACCGTCCGGCACGGAACGGAACGCTTTTTACTAGCCCGAGACAACGGATGGTTGTTAGCCCCCTCGGGTTCGGCCCCTCACCCACCATGGAGGGTGCTGGGTGGGACTCGAGGGATAGCTCCGTTGGTGTAGTCCGGCCAATCATTTCGGCCTTTCGAGCCGATGACCTGGGTTCAAATCCCAGACGGAGCATTTTACTGCGAGCAACTCGCGAGCAGTGAATGCGACCCTGGATTTGAATGACGGAAGTCGCAGCCCGCGCAGCGAACGAAGTGAGCGAGCAGGACCGTCTTCAGGTGGTTCAAATCCCAGACGGAGCATTTTACTGCGAGCGAACTGTTGTGAGCGAGAGAGACCTTGACAGCGTGAACCGGTTCTCGAGCGAGCGGTCACACCCCGGCTGGTGGAAGCGTAAACGAGAACGTCGAGCCGTGGCCCGGGGTCGACTCGAGCCAGATTTTGCCGCCGTGACAGTCGACGATTCGCTTACAGACTGCGAGACCGATCCCCGTCCCTTCGTACTCCTCGTGGCTGTGGAGGCGCTGGAACATCTCGAATACCTGGTCTGCGTCTGCGTCGTCGATACCGATCCCTTCGTCACTGACCGAAACGAGCCACTCGTCGGCCGCACGCGTCGCGGTGATCGATACCTGGGGTTGTTGCTCGCCGCTGTACTGGAGCGCGTTCTCCAACAGGTTCTGGAAGAGTTGGGAGAGTTGGCCGGCGTCACCGCGCACCGTCGGTAGCGAGTCGACGGTGATGTGGGCACCGGTTTCGTGGATCTGTAGGTCGAGGTTCGTCAACACGCCGTCTAGCACCGCCTCCAGATCGACCGCATCGACGGACCGCTCCTGTGTTTCGACCCTGGAGTACGTGAGCAACCCGTCGATCATGGCCTTCATCCGCTCGCTACCGTCGACGGCGAACTGGATGAACTCGCTGGCGTCTTCGTCGAGGTCGTCGCCGTACCGTCTCTCGAGCAATTGCAGGTAGCTCGTGACCATCCGGAGCGGTTCTTGTAAGTCGTGAGAGGCCACGTAGGCGAACTGCTGGAGGTGCTCGTTCGATGCTTCCAGCCGACGCTGGTACGTGTACCGGTCGGTGATGTCGAAATGTGCAACAGCGACGTATCGGTGCCCGCCGTGGGCGAACGCCGCTGCCCGCATGAGAAACCACCGGTATGTATCGGGGGAGTGACACGGGTATTCGAACTCGAAGAGGTCCCGTCCGCCCGCTAAAATCTCGGCGAGTCCGGTGGCAGCCGTCTGTGCCGTCTCCGTCTCCGCTCGTTCGGTGATTGTGAGATAGTTGGCGCCGACGGTGTCCGGTCGGCTCTCGATCGCGTTCGCTTTGCCGAACTCTTGCCATGCACGGTTCGTGTACAGGATTGTCCCATCGCCGTCGAGGATTGCAACGTTGATCGGGAGGGTCCCTACAGCAGCGGGAATGAGAGCCTCTGGCTCCCGGCGATTCATACCCGTTCCCAGTTGACTGACGGACATAACGTTGTTCCCATTCTGGAGACAGGTTCTGTGACAGTCTCTGAATCTAATACGTATATTCGGAGACCGCCGGAGCACTCGAGCGACGTGTGAGAACACCACGATTGGTGGCCGTCTGACGAACTGTCATCGACGAACGCGCCGACGAGCGGGCACGACCTCGAGTAGTCTCGCACGGTGGGACGAGCGTCACCGTTTATCCACGATCAGTGACCGAATGCACAGTGGATCGTGTTATCGGGTGTCGATCGGGCAGTGGACGGGTGTTCACTCTCGAGCGCTACATCCACCTCGCTAGTTAACATTAGTGAAATACAGGAGCAAAATATTGAAGATGTTCCAGTGTGTACCGTGTTACACAGAACCATGAGTCCACACATCAACCTGCGACGAGTAGACGACGTCCCACGCGAATCGAGCGTCCGCCACTACGACGAACTCGAGGAGAGCGTCAAAGAGCAGTTCCCGACGCTCGCGGCGGCGGATGCACGGATTTCGGTCGATTCAGCACTCGCGCGTGAACTCGGCGACTGCGACCTCGTCAAGTACACCGACTACTACGAGGTCTCGCTCAGTTAGGTGAGCGGGAGGGACGGTCGCTCGAGGAACAACTAGTTGGGCGTAGTCGTCGAATCTGAGACCGACATGAGCGTCCTCGCTACGTTTAGCATTCCGTCCGAATCGTTCGTCCTCGGTGACGTGCTCCGGGTAGACGGTGTCGACTGCGTCGAGTTCGAGCGCGTCGTCCCCTCGAGACGGGAGATCATGCCCTACTTCTGGGTGTGGGGAGAGGCGCCCGACTCCGTCGAGGAGGCGATCGTCTGTGACACCGCGATCGACGAGGTGACGACGGTCGATTCCGTCGACAGTGGAACGCTGTACAAGGCGACGTGGAACGGCGTCGTGAGCGGCTTCATCTCGTGTATTCAGTCGACGAGCGCGATGTTGGTCGACGGCCACGGAACCGACCGACTCGACGGCGACGAGTGGACGTTCGAGTTGCGGTTTCCGGACCGGTCACACGTCGAATCGTTTCACACCGTCTGTGACGAGAGTGATCTCGGCTTTCGGCTCGTTCGGCTCTTTTCGATCAGCGACGACACTCGGAGGCGTGGGTACGGACTCACCGAGACACAGCGTGAAACGCTCCAGGTCGCGGCGGAAAACGGCTACTTCGAGCAGCCACGGGAGATTTCCTCGACGGAACTCGCAGAACACTTCGACGTCACGTCGGCGGCGATCAGCGGGCGACTCAGACGGGCTGAACGCAGACTGATCGAACACACACTTCTCGAGTGATCGGGCGGGCCAACGGTGGTGATACGTCCACCACTACTTAAACAGATTAACGGATCAACGCGAACATGTACCCCGATGGGCTACTTCAGTAGACTGTAGGTATACGTCGGGAGAGAGTGGCCGACTGATGGGAAACCACCGATGAGCCGACCGCCACGCACCCGAGAGACGGCCGACGAATCCAGACGATGACAAGAGAGATTTTACTCGAGACGGACGGGGGAGAGTATCAGACGATTACGGAGGCAGTGGTTCGGGCGGTCGCCGCCGTCACGAATCAGAAGGTGACCCAGATGGAACCGCTCTACTACGCGATCGATACGGACGCGCTCGAGCGGCTGTTCACGTCGTCGACACCCCGGCTGGTGACCGTCGAGTTCGAGTACGCAGAGCACACCATCTCGGTCGATGGTACCGGTGCCGTCCGAGTGGAGAGCGTGACCGAGACCGACCACCGGCGTCCCGGTTCGGAGTCGAACCCCTGAGCGGACGAGCGGTGCCGGGAGCGCGAGCGCCGTCGGCCGTGCTTACCTTCGCGTGTCGAGCGGTTATGATCGTGAGTGCGGTATCGCGGGTATGACGTCACCGACGGTCCTCGTCACCGGCTGTGCAACGGGAATCGGGAACGAGACGGCTCGAGCGTTCGCAGAGCGCGACTGGACGGTGTACGCGACCGATCCGGACGAAGACGCGCTCGAGGACCTCGCTCGAGCGGGGTGTGAGACGGCGACGCTCGACGTGCGCGAGGGCGACGACGCCTCTCGAGTCGTCGAGCGGATCGAAGACGAACAGGGACGACTCGACTGTCTGGTGAACAACGCGGGGTACGGCCAGGTCGGTCCGGTCGAGGAGATTCCGACCGACCAGGTCGAAGCGCAGTTTCAGGTCAACTTCTTCGGCCAACACCGCCTCCTCAGAGCCGTCCTCCCGGTGATGCGTGAACAGGGCTACGGACGGCTCATCAACGTCTCGAGCGTCTACGGCCGGACGGTGTTTCCCGGACAGGGAATCTACGCGGCCTCGAAGTACGCCGTCGAGGCGATGAGCGACACCCTCAGAGCCGAAGTCGGAGCGTTCGACATCGACGTCGTCCTGATCGAACCGGGACCGGTCGAGACGAACTTCGGCGAGCGCGCACAGGCACAGCTCGCGGAACTCGAGCCGACGGGTGCCTACGAGTGGATCCACGACCTCTACGATCCCGACGTGTTCGGCCGCCGGTTCGTGGACCGTGGTCCCGGCTACGTCCAGCCCGAGGAGGTGGCGACGGCTATCGTCGAGGCGGCGTACGCTCGAGCGCCAGCCGACCGAATTCCGGTCGGCCCGTGGAAGTACCGCCTCTGGCTCGAGGAGATCACGCCAGCACCCGTTCGTGATCGGCTCAACCGACTCGTCAGGCACGTGCCATCGAGTCTAGCATGATGGTCGGGGCGGGCCAGGCCGAAGGAGACGGTGTCGAGAGGTGCCACCAAATATCCGGATTTTTCGCACAAATTGACACACAACTCCGGCAGAACCGTCGAATCGTCCGACTACGTTGGATGCCGGTGGCCGAACGGAACTGGCAGGATTTAAGCGGTGGGGAGGCCGCCTTTCGAGTGCGCAATGAAACTCCACGAATATCAGGCGAAGCAGGTCTTCGCCGACGCCGGAATCCCGACGCCGGATTCACAGCTCGCGTCGGACGTCGACGGTGTCTTGACCGCGGCCGACGAGATCGGCTACCCGGTCGCGATCAAGGCACAGGTACAGGTCGGCGGGCGCGGGAAAGCCGGGGGGATCAAACTCGCAGCCGACGCCGACGAAGCGCGCGAGGCTGCAGACGAGATCCTGGGGATGGACCTCAAGGGCTACCACGTCGAGCAGGTGCTGGTCGAGCAGGCCGTCGACTTCACCGACGAACTCTACGTCGGCATCACGCTGGACCGGGGCGCGGGCAAGCCCGTCGCCATGGTCTCGACGAAAGGCGGCGTCGACATCGAAGCCGTCGCCGAGGAGACGCCCGAGGCAATCGCCCAGGAACACATCGACCCCTCCTTCGGCATGCACCCCTACCAGGCCCGCAAGGCCGTCTACGACGCGGGCGTCGACAAAGCGCTCGCGCGTGACGTCTCGAGCGTGCTCTCGACGCTGTACGACCTCTGGGAGCGCAAGGACGGCTCCGACGCCGAGATCAACCCGCTGATGGTCACCGGGGACGGCGAGGTCATCGCGGCCGACGCCGTGATGAACATCGACGAGGACGCCCTCTTCCGCCAGCCGGAGCTCGCGGAGATGGAAGAGGATGCCGCAGGTGGCGACGAACTCGAGGCGAAGGCGTCCGAGTACGGCTTCGACTACGTCAGACTCGAGGGCAACGTCGGCATCATCGGCAACGGGGCAGGTCTCGTGATGACCACCCTCGACCTGGTCGACCACTACGGCGGCTCGCCCGCCAACTTCCTCGACGTCGGCGGCGGGGCGAAAGCCGCGCGCATCGCGAACGCCCTCGACATGGTGTTCGCAGACGAGAACGTCGACAGCGTCGTCTTCAACATCTTCGGCGGCATCACCCGCGGTGACGAGGTCGCGAAGGGGATCAACGAGGCGCTCGGCCAGTTCGACGAGATTCCGAAACCCGTCGTCGTCCGCCTGGCGGGCACCAACTGGGAGGAAGGCATGGAGATTCTGAACGAAGACCTCGTGACGGTCGAAGCGACCCTCGAGGATGCGGTGAAGCGTGCCGTCGAGTACGCTTCGGAGGTAAACCAATGAGCGTACTCGTCGACGACGACACCCGCGTCGTGGTACAGGGAATCACCGGCGGTGAAGGGAAGTTCCACACCGAACAGATGCTGGCCTACGGCACCAACGTGGTCGCCGGAGCGGTCCCCGGCAAGGGCGGCCAGGAGGTAAACGGCGTGCCGGTCTACGACACCGTCGCCGAGGCCGTCGAAGCGGAAGACGCCACCGCCTCCGTCGTCTTCGTCCCGCCCGCCTTCGCGGGTGACGCGATGTTCGAGGCGCTCGACACCGATCTCGACCTCGTCGTCGCGATCACCGAGGGCGTCCCGACCCAGGACATGGCGCGCGTCAACAAGCGCCTCAGCGAGACTGATACCTACTTACTCGGTCCGAACTGTCCCGGACTCATCACGCCGGGTGAGGCCAAACTCGGCATCCTCCCCGGGAACATCTTCACCTCGGGCGAGGTCGGTCTCGTCTCCCGGTCGGGGACCCTCACCTACCAGGTCGTCGACAACCTCACCCAGCGCGGTATCGGCCAGACCACCGCCATCGGCATCGGCGGCGACCCGATCATCGGGACGACGTTCATCGACGCACTCGAACTCTTCGAGAACGACCCCGACACGAAAGCCATCGCCATGTGCGGTGAGATCGGTGGCGAGGACGAAGAGGAAGCCGCGGCCTACATCGACGAACACGTCGACACGCCCGTCGCCGGCTTCATCGCCGGGCGCACCGCCCCACCAGGAAAGCGGATGGGCCACGCCGGCGCGATCGTCTCCGGCTCGGGCACCGGCACCGCAGAGAGCAAGATCGACGCGCTCAACGACGCTGGCGTCCCCGTCGGCGACACGCCCGAAGAGGTCGCAGACCACATCGAGAGCTTCCTCTGAACGCGACTAGCTACGTCGATTTTTTCTTCTCGTCCGCCGCCGTCTGCCGTGCGTTCGCTGTGGCCACCGGCCGACGAGGGCGCGTCGCCGTCGACTCGAGCGGCCGTCGTGAGTCCACCGCCAACACCGTGTTCAGTTCCCGCCAGCGTGGCGGGCGACCACCGTCCGGAGTGCGTCTTCGGTCTGGAGACCGACGAGGCGCTCTGCAGGTTCGCCGCCGACGAACAACACGAGCGTCGGCAGGCCCCGTACGCCGTGGCGCTGTGCGAGTTTCGGGTGCGCTTCGGTGTCGATTTTGACGACCGTCGCCTGCGTGTCGGCGGCGATGGTCTCGAGTATGGGGGCGAGCATCTGACAGGGTCCGCACCAGTCGGCGTAGAAATCCGCGAGCACGACCTGGTGCGAGGAGAGCAACGAAGTGAAGTGCTCGGGAGTGTCGACCGAGACCGGTGTGGCTGCATCCGTCGTGTCAGCGTCACCACCGCCCTGGGTCTGTGCCTGTTCGCGGAGGCGTTCGCGTTTGGCCGCACGTATGCGCTCGAGTTCGTCCGGTTCGTCCATGCGTAGGCCAGGACCTGGAGAGTAAAAAACGGTTCTGGACGCTAGAGATACCGCCCGACGAACGATCCGAGTTTGTGGAAGACACCGGTAGAGCGCCGTTTCTTCTCCGTCTTCTTGGTCTGCTTAGCCTGCTTCGTCGTCTTCTTCGCGTTCTTCGTCTTCGCCGTCTTCTTAGCCTGCTTAGCCTGCTTCGTCTTCGCCGGCGAGGACTGTGCAGCGGCGTCCGCAGACGATGCGGTCGTCGATTGCTGGGCCTTCACCGTGTCCCCATTCGTACCCGCGGAGGATTCGGAGTTCGTACTCGAGGCGGCTGTTGGCTTCGAACTCGAGGACGCCTGAGGTGCTCGTTTCCGTGCGTTCGCCCGCGCCGTCGAGAGGTTCATCTCCGGCTTTTTCGAGCGGCGCTCGTCTTCGGCGGAGTGCTCGTCGGTCGCCCTGGTCGTCTCGGCGTCGTCGGCCTGCACCGCGGGCTGTGTCGACGTCTCGGAGCGGTCCGGAGTGTCCGAGTCGGCGGTGTCGGAGTCGGAGTCGGACTGCGGTGTGTCCGCCTCGGTCTCGTCCTCCTCGTTCAGACGCCGAATCATGTCCGCGGCCGATTCGTTCTCATCGCCGATGGAGGCGAGAATCGCCGCCGCGTCGTCCACCGTGGACGCGCTCTCCGACCCGGTCGACACCCCGGCGTCGTCGGCGGCCGAGTCGTCCCCGCCCGCGTCGACCCAGAGGAACTCGTCGGCCTCGGTCCGGCCGGTCAAGAGCAGGTCGTCGAGGGCGTCTGCGTCGACCAGCAGGTCGTCGTCGACTGCGGGTTCGTCGTCGGCGTCGTCGGCGCTCGCGATGATCTCCTCCGGCGACTCCCCCTCGAGTAAGTCCGTCGCGTCGGTCTCGTCGTCGGCCGCCTCGGATCGCAACTGCTCGAAGACGTCCGCGGCGGTTACGTCGCCGACACCGTCGCTCTCCCCCTCACCGCCTGTTTCAGTGGTACTGTCGCTCGAGACGCCCTCCGTCGGCTCCTCGAGATCCCCGAATAATTCGTCGACACTCGGGCCGAGGTCGAACGAGTCCCGCCCCGATTTGTCGTCGATCGTACTGTCGGTCATGGTCCCTTACATCCTATACATTATCACACGACTTTAACTTTTGGAATATGATTAGTCAGGGTAGCATGATATTCTGAACCGCCGGTCGCCGCGAGTCAGCGAATCTAACGCGGTCACCGGCCATCACGTCGCAGATATTACCAATACGTGTAGGGAGAACACCGGCTCTGGGGCCGGCGCTCGAGCTGGTGGAGGGTGAAATCTCGTGTTGGTCACGACTCGAGTGCGTCACCACAGCCGGGACACGAGCGATACTCCACCACGGCGGGCGTGCCACAGGAGGGGCAGGAGATGAGCGGACCCTCCTCGTCGGTCCCGCTCCGGGTCGGGAGAAACGGGATACCGAACGAGACGGTCGGGTCGATCCCGTGGGTAAAGCGCAGGTCGTCGATGAGGGCGTCGTCACGCAGGAACACCAGTCCGCGCCAGAAGAGACAGAACAGGAGCGCTGGCGTACTCGCGAGAGCGAGGATCAGTACGAGAGCGAACAGGACGTCAGCAGGCATACGCGCCAGTGTTCAGAGTGATTCCAAGTGAACCTGTCGCCAGTCGGAATCACTGGATGTTTCACTGACAGCCGCGGCGGACCTGTCCGATAGGCTGACGGACCAGAACGTTTATCGGTTCGTCAACCGGAGTTTTTGTTGTGGTTTACGAGACTGGAAACCGGACGGTCGACGAGGCGCTCAGGCGCGTCCTCGCCGGAGAGACGCTCGACAGGACCGACGGACTCGCCCTGCTCGCACAGCCGGTCGAGACGCTCGTCGAGGCCGGTGGATTCCTCCGCGACCGACTCGGCGACGGCACCGTCGACGCCTGTTCGATCGTGAACGCGAAGGCGGGAAACTGCGCCGAAGACTGTGGCTTCTGCGCCCAGTCCGTCCACTTCGACACCGGCATCGACACCTACGACTTTCTCGGTCCCGAGCGAATTCTCGAGGCCGCCAAACGCGCCGAGCGGGACGGCGCGCAGCGTTTCGGCATCGTCCTCGCAGAACGTGGCGTCTCGAAGAAACACCGCCCCGAGGAGTGGACCGAGGTGATCGAGTCGATTCGTCTGGTCCGCGAGGAGTGTGCACTCGAGGTCGACGCCTCCCTCGGCATCCTCACCGAAGAGGAAGCCGAGATTCTCGCCGCCGAGGGCATCTGCCACTACAATCACAACATCGAGACCTCACCACGGTACTTCCCCGAGGTCGTCGGCTCCCACGAGTTCGCAGACCGAGTCCACACGCTCGAGGTCGCGAAGGCGGCGGGGATGGACCTCTGTGCGGGCGTCATCCTCGGGATGGGTGAGACGCCGACCGACCGGGTCGACGCCGCGGTCGCCCTCCAGGAGATCGGCATCTCCTCGCTGCCGGTGAACGTGTTGAACCCCATCGCCGGCACCCCGCTCGGGGAGGACGGTGGGGCAGCGATCTCGACCGACGAACTGCTGGCGACGATCGCCGTCTATCGGTTCCTCCACCCCCACGCCCGCGTCCGTCTGACCGGCGGGCGCGAGGTGAACCTCACACCCGACGAACAGCACCTGCCGTTCGAGGCGGGTGCCGACGGCATCCTCACCGGCGACTACCTCACGACCGAGGGCCAGTCGCCAGCCGAGGACCTCGCGATCATCGAGCGCGCCGGACTCGAGCCGAACCGGTCGGTCAACGACTTCGATCCGGCGGCCGTCGGCGAGGGAGGCGGCTCGGACGCACCCGCGGACGGACCCTCGACCCGGCCGCTCGAGGGCGACGCCGACGACTGACGACGACGCATCCGAACAGCCAGCCGCTGCACGACTACGACGACCACTTGCGCGAACACACTGACACTACACATGGACGACACGGACACGACCTTCGCCGTCATCGGCACCGGTGGCATCGGCCGACGAGCACTCGAGGTAAGCCAGTACAAACCGGATCTCACCCCGGTCGCGGCGTGTGACAAACACGGCGTGGCGATCGACGAGACCGGTCTCGACGTCGAGGCGGTACTCGCGGCGATCGAGGACGGGCCGGAGCCAGCCGAGACGGACGGCGGGCAGGAGGTCAAGCGACACGGACCGGACGACGGCGTCGTCGCCGCCGAGGAAGGAACCGCGAGCGACGATCCCATCGGGGCAATCATCGAGGCGAGCGACGCGATCGACGCCGTCTTGCTCGCGGTGCCGAACTACGAACACGACTTCATCCCGCGGGTTGCAGACCGCTTCGTCGAGGGCGGCTTCTCGGGCGTGCTCGTCGACGTGCTCAAGCGCTCGCGCGTGATCGGCATGCTCGAAGAGCGAGCGACGGCGTTCGAGGAAGCCGGGATCACGTTCGTCTGCGGTGCAGGGGCGACGCCCGGCTTTCTCACCGGCGCGGCCGCCCTCGCGGCCCAGTCGTTCGTCGAGGTCGAGTCGGTCGACATCTGGTGGGGTGTCGGTCTCAAATCCGGTTACGAGGACAACCGGGGGACCGTCCGCGAGGACATCGCCCACCTCGAGGGCTACGACCTCGAGACCGCTCGCAACCTCTCCGCTGCGGAGGTCGAGGAGATCGTCGACGACCACGGCGGCGTCATCGAGTTCACCGACATGGAACACGCAGACGACGTCTTACTCGAGCGTGCGGGCATCTGTGCGGCCGACGCGGTCACCGTCGGCGGGGTGCTCGACGTGCGCAGCGACGAGAAGCCGACGACGACGACGGTGACGGTCACCGGGAAGACGTTCGACGGCGAGCGCGCGACCAACCGGTTCGAACTCGACGACGCGACGAGCATGGAGGCGAACGTCAACGGCCCTGCGCTGGGCTACCTGAAAGCCGCCGTGAGACGGAACCGGGCGGGTGAGTACGGCGTTCTCGGTCCGGCAGAGATCCTCCCGGCGTTCTGACCGTGGCGTGCGCGAGCGGGCGACAACGGCCGTGACTGTCACGTCCTTCGTTGCGAACGGAACCGTGAGAGTAAAATCGAGTGAGTGAGACGTTCCACCCAGATGGAAGACCGCGGGTTCGACCTCGAGACGCGGCTGGCAGCGCTCGAGGACGACGACCTCAGACGCACGCTCTCGCCAGCAGACCGGGTCGCAGAACGGGGCTACTTCGCCCAGCCCGTCAGTGGTGACCTGCCCGTTCTCGACTCGAGTGAGGAGCTGGTGTTCGCCTCGAACAACTATCTCGGGCTGACGAGCGACCAGCGCGTGCAGAACGCGGCCAGACAGGCGACGGCGACCGTCGGGACGAGCGCCGGGGCGAGTCGGCTGCTCACCGGCGATACGATGGTCCACCACGACTTCGAACGTCTCGTCGCGGAGGTCAAAGGAACCGACCGCGCGCTCACGTTCTCCTCTGGGTACGCCGCGAACGTCGGCACTATCACCGCACTCGAGCCGGACGTGATCTTCTCCGACGAGTTCAACCACGCGAGCATCATCGACGGCTGTCGGCTCTCGGACGCGGAGACCGTCGTCTACCGTCACTGCGACGTCGAGGACCTGCGGACGAAGTTAGCCGCCCACGAACGCGACGGAGCGGGCGGCTCCTGGCTGATCGTCACCGACACGGTGTTCAGTATGGACGCGAGCGTCGCCCCGCTCGAGCGCCTCTGTGCGGTCGCCGAGGAGTTCGGCGCGTGGGTGATGGTCGACGAAGCCCACGCGACCGGCCTGTACGCCGACGCAGGCGGCATCGTCCAGGCAGCGGGCGTCGAAGACCGCGTCCACATCCAGATGGGAACGCTCTCGAAAGCCCTCGCCAGCCAGGGCGGCTACGTCGCCGCGAGCGACGCCGTCGTCGAGTGTCTGATCAACGACGCGCGCTCGTTCGGCTTCTCGACCGGACTCGCCCCCGCCGCGGCCGCCGCCGCGAGCGAAGCCCTCCACATCGCCCGCCACAGCGACGTCCGCGAACACCTCTGGGAGAACGTCGCCCACCTCAGAGACGGACTCGAGTCGATGGGCTACACCGTCCTCGGCGACGCCCAGATTCTCCCCGTCTACGTCGGTGACCGCACGCAGGCGCTCGAGTTGGCCGCTGCGGTCCGCGAGGAGGGCATCGTCGCCCCAGCGATTCGCCCGCCGACGGTCCCCGAGGGCACCTGCCGGATCAGGCTGACACCGATGGCGACGCACAGCCAGGCGGACATCGTCGCCTGTCTCGAGGCGTTTCAGACAGCCGGCGAAGCCGTGGGTCTCCTCTGATGGCCGTGCGAGTCGCCGTCGTCGGCACCGACACCGGCGTCGGCAAGACCGTCGTCACCGCCGGGCTGACCGCCCTGCTTCGCCGACAGGGTGTCGACGCACGGGCGGTCAAACCCGCACAGACCGGTCACCCACCCGACGACGACGCCGCCTACGTTCGTCGCGTCTGTGAGAGCGTCGACGCGGCGACCTGTCCGCGCTACCTCGAGCCACCGCTCGCCCCGTCCGTCGCGGCCGAACTGGCCGGCGAGACGCTCACCTACGAGTCGCTCCGCGAGACCTGTGATCGCGAACTCGCGCGCGGCGAGGTCGGCGTCCTCGAGGGAGTCGGCGGACTCCGGGTGCCACTCGCCGAAGACCGGGAGGTGATCGACCTCGTCTCGGAACTGGGCTGTGAGACGATTCTCGTCGCGCGGGCCGGACTCGGGACGCTGAACCACACCGCACTCTCGGTCGAGGCGCTCGAGCGACGGGGAGTCGACGTGCGAGCGATCGTTCTCAACGAGTATCGCGGGGCGTCACGGGCCGAACGGACGAACCCGGCCGAACTCGAGCGGATGACCGGCGTGACAGTCGCCACGGTACCCCCGCTCGACGTCGATACCGCCGACGAGGTCGTCGATGCGGTTCGGAGCGCGCTCGGGAGCACCGCTCGAGCGTACGTCGGGCAAGTCGGCGGAGACGGTCACACCGGCGGTGTCGGGTGACGCTCCTCGACCGGGCGGTCCGACCCTCGACGACCGGCTTCGACGGCGAACCGTGCGAGTTCTGATTTTCGGTGCTCGACCTCGAGGTGGACACGTAAGTGACCCACCTCGTCGTAACGCTCCGTACATAGTGGACAGATGTGGGACGCGACCATCGTCGCTCACCAACTAGCGAGTCGAGCGCATCCGACGTAGTCCTATCGTCCTCAGGAGAAGTGAGGTGTCTCGAACGCCGGACTGTCTGCCCGCTCAGAAGAAATCGCTCAGGCCCGACTGGCCGTCGTCTTCGTCGTGAGCCGACGCTGAACCCGGGTCGTCGGTCTGGTTCGCCGACCCGTCACCCTCGCTGTCGGTCACCGTGTCCTCGCCGTCCGCCCCAGCGGCGTCCTCGAGCGTCGCCCCGAGTGTCACCTGTCCGTCCCCACTTTCGGCGGCCGTCTCGTCCGACTCGGCGGTCTCGGATCCGTCGCCGGTGTCGTCGGGACTCGGGTCACCAGCGTCGAAGAAGGCGTTGCCACCCTTCTCGACGGCCTGCTCGGCGACGAGGTCGGCGGCGTCCTCGACGATGGATCCGACCTTGTTGGTGTCCGCACCGGAGCCGGTGATAAACGAGAGTTCGCTCGCGTCGAGACCGTAGGCCGCGGCCATCCGCACCGTCAGGTCGCGGTTTCGACAGTGGTGGGTCATCGCCGAGAGGTAGGGGAGCAGTTCCCGGCGAGCGGTCGCGAGGCTCGTCCCCTCGGCGTCGGCGACCCGACGGGCGATCGAGTCGCGCCGGTCGCGCGTACTGCGTGTCTGGCCGAGTTTGCGCCAGTAACTCGGCGGGCCGTAGCGCGTCCAGCCACCCTTCGGTTCGCGTCTCGAGGCGGCCACCCCCGCCGTGAGGTTGTCGCTCGCGTAGCGCCAGTAGGTGTACTCCTGGGTGGCGCGGACGCGCCCGAGCCAGCGGTCGGCCTGGGAGAGGAACTCGTAGGCGTCGGCGAGTTCTCCGCCCGCGTACTCCTTGGGGACGTTGTCCTCGACCCAGTTGAGTAACTCGTCTGGCGTCTCGTCGACGTCGTAGGAGGCTTTCAGCGCCTCCTCGGCACTGGCGTTCTTGAGCAGGGTGTCGAGGTACTCGAAGATACCCTCCGTGCGGTCGCGCTCGCCGGTGACGACGTCCTCGACGGTCAGCCGGTCGGTCTCCTCGGCGACCGCCTGGAGGTCGTTGACCGCCGAGCGGAGGTCGCCGCTGGTCGAGTCGGCGATCGCCTCGAGTGCCGCCTCGTCGTACTCGACGCCCTCGCGCCGGCAGATGTCGCGTAAGACGGGGACGATCGAACGCTTCGAGACGTCGCGGAACTCGATCGTCTCGCAGGCGTTTCGGAGCGTGTTGCTCATGTCGTAGAACTCGTTGGCGACGAGAACCACCGGCTGGGTCGCCTCCTTGACGACGCGGGTGACCTCGCGTGCACCGCCGTAGTCGGCGTTGCCGTGGAAGTTGTCGGCCTCGTCGAGGATCACGAGCCGTCGCCCGGAGCCGCCAGCGGTGAGCGTCCCGGTCTTCGAGGCCTCACCGGCGACGCGCTTGATGACGTCGGCCTGGCGGTCGTCGCTCGCGTTGAGTTCCATCACCGGCCAGCCCATGTCAGCCGCCAGCGCGTGCGCGGCCGAGGTCTTGCCGACGCCGGGGCTGCCGTGGACGATGGCAGCCTTCCGGTGGTCCTCCCAGCGCTCCGCCCAGTTCCGGAGCGCGTCGCGGGCCTTGTCGTTCCCGCGGACCGCAGAGAGCGTCGTCGGACGGTACGTTTCGGTCCAGTCGGCCATTGGCGGTGGTTGGAGTGAGACGCGTTTAGTGGTTCCGGACGGTCGCGGTCAGCCGAGAGCGGTCTCGAGTCGGACACGAACGGAAGCGACTTTCGTCGGCGACGACGACGGAGGGGGTATGAGTGAGACACGGTTCTCGGTTCCGGTCGCGGCCGGTGCGCTCGCGGGAGCGGGTGCGTGGATCGTCGGCCTGCTCGTGAGCGCGGTCGTGACGCTCTCTGCGGTCCGTGAGGACCTGCGCGTGATCGTGATCGAAGAGGTGACCGGGAGTCGCATCGACTGGCAGGCGGTCGGCTGGCTCTTCTACAACGCCCACAACGTCGACACGGAGGTTCCACGCATTTCCCTCCTCTCCTCGGGCTACCAGAACTTCCTGACCGGCGGCGAGGAGACCCTCTGGTACCTCTTCTTGCTCCCACCAGTTGCGCTGGTCGCTGCCGGCGCACTCGTCGCCGTGCGAGCGCGCCACGAGAGCCGCTCACCCGCCGACACGGCCCTCGCCGGAGCGACCGTCGCCGTCGGCTACGCGCCGCTGTGTATCCTCGGCATCGTCCTCTTCGCCGTCGACGTGGGGAGTGCGACGATCCGGCCCGACCCGTTGATGGCAGTCCTCCTCGCCGGTGTCGCCTACCCGCTCGTCTTCGGCGGTCTCGGTGGACTGGCCGTGGGCGCGCTCTCGAGTCGGTGAGCCGGCGGTGACTCGAGCGACGAGCGCACCCGTGAGCGCGCTTCGGTAGCTACTTCACCGGACCGCCCGAGTCGGGCCACATGGGCGGTCGTGGACCCAAGCGAGAGCTCGCAGAGAAGATCGCCGGCGAGATCACCCTCAGTGACGACCCCGGGGCGACCTTGCGCAAGTGGCGAACCGACTTCGACATCTCCCAGACCGACCTGGCGGGAGAACTCGAGGTCTCCTCGTCGGTGATCTCAGACTACGAGAGCGGCCGGCGGGAGAGTCCGGGCATCGGCGTCGTCCGCCGACTCGTCGACGGCTTGCTCGCCATCGACGAACGCCGGGGCGGCGACCGCATCCGCCAGTACGGCCGGGTCCTCTCGGCGGGCTTCGAGAGCGACGTCGTCTACGACCTCCGCGAGTACGCGACCACGGTCGCGCTCTCGACGCTGTACGACGAAATCGGCGCGACCGAGATCACCGCCGGGACGAACGACCACGTCAGCGGCCACACCGTTATCGACAGCATCCAGGCGATCACCCGCCTCTCGAGTGAGGAGTTCTTCCGCCTCTACGGCCAGAGTACGAACCGCGCGCTCGTCTTCACCAACGTCACCCGCGGCGAGTCGCCACTGGTCGCCCTCCGGGTCGTCAACCCGACGCCGAACGCCGTGGTCCTCCACGGACTCGACGAGGAGATGCTGTGGGACCACGCGGCCGACCTCGCGCGCATCGACGGCTACTCCCTGGCGGTGACCACGACGCCGCTCGAGGAGGTTCTCGACGGGCTGATCGGACTCGAGTGATCGCCGGTGGCTCCCGAAGTCGCGGTGACGGCACTCGTCCTCGGGACGTTCGCGCTCCTGTTCGTCAGGCGGATCCGTGCCTATCCGGTGAGCCGGGCGGTCACGAGCGCGCTCGGAGCCGTCTGCGTCGTCGCCATCGGGGCGATCACGCTCGAAGAGGCGCTCGCGAGCGTCCACGTCGGGACGATTCTCCTGTTGTTCGGCATGCTCGCTCACGTCGACGCGCTCGCACGCAGTGGCTTCTACACCTGGGCGGCCGCGAGACTCGTCCAGTGGGCGGGAACAGGGCGACGGCTGACCTACGGGACGCTCTGTCTGGCCGCTGGCTCGAGTGCGTTCGCACTCAACGACGCGACCGTGCTCCTGATGACGCCGGTGCTAGTCGTCGCCCTCCACGGCTCGAGGGTCGACCCCGTCGCACCGCTGCTCGCGGTGATTCTCGGGGCGAACATCGGCAGCGTCGCGACGCCGCTCGGCAACCCACAGAACGCCTACATCCTGAGCCGGAGCGAGCTGACGACACTCGAGTTCGTCGCGGCGCTCGGTCCCGTCGCACTCGTGAGCCTCGCCGTCGCGGCCGCCTTTCTCTGGCCGCTGACGCGCGCGGACGCGCCGTTCTCGCCGGTCGAGGTTCCCGACCTCGACACGAGGTGGGCGCTCTCGAGTGCAGGGTTCTTACTCGTGACGTTCCTCGCGCTGGCGGCGTTTCCGGGTGTCGAGCCGGGATTCATCGCCGCCTCGCTCGGGATCGTCCACGTCGCGTGGCTCCAGTTCTACCGACGGGTCCCCGGAAACGACGTCCTCCAGGGCGTCGACTGGAGTATTCTCGTCCTCTTCGTCGGCATGTTCGTCCTGGTTGGCAGTCTCGAGGGAACGGCGCTGCTCGAGTTCCTCGGCGGATTCGACGGCGTGGCCGCCTTCGCGGGGGCGACGTTCGTGCTCTCGAACCTGGTGAGTAACGTCCCGGCGGTGCTCGTCCTCGCCGAGACGGTCGACGACGCGAGCGGGTGGCTGCTGCTCGCAGCAGTCAGTACGCTCGCGGGAAATGCAACGCCGATCGCCAGCGCCGCGACGCTGATCGTCCTCGACCAAGCGGCCAGAAGCGGCGTCGACGTCCCGATCCGTCGCCTGATCGCGATCGGATTCCCGGTCGCACTCCTCACGAGTGCGCTCGCGGTCGTGATGCTCGTCTCGATGGGGTAGACGGGTCGTGGCGGCTCGAACATCACCGGTGACGGGAGCATCTGTCGGACGAAACGAGAAACCGACCGGACCTAAGTGTCCACGCGCCCTCGAGTGAACCATGTCGATCTACACCGGCCGTGGTGACGAGGGACAGACCGACCTGCGCGACATGACGCGCGTCTCGAAGGCGAGCGAGCGCATCGAGTCCTACGGGACGGTCGACGAACTCAACGCGCTCGTCGGCACGATTCGACCGGCCGGCTACGACGACGTCGACGACCACCTCGAACGGATCCAGAACCACCTCCACATTCTCCAGGCAGAACTCGCCGCACCGGGCGAGACGGACGCAGAGAGCCACGAGGGTGGCGAGTCGGGAGCGAGTGCTGCGGACGGCCCGACGCTCGCCGCCGAGCACGTCGCCGCACTCGAGTCGTGGATCGACGGCTACGACGAAGAACTCGAGCCGCTGCGCTCGTTCGTCCTGCCCGGCGGCAGCGAGCACGGCGCGCGAACCCACCACGCACGGGCCGTCTGCCGACGGGCCGAGCGACGCGTCGTCGCCCTGGCTGCGGTCGAACCGGTGAGTCCGGTCGCAGTCGAGTACCTCAACCGGCTCTCGGACGCCCTGTTCACCATCGCCCGCGTCCTGAACCAGCGTGACGGGGTGCCCGAGACACCGCCGTCGTACTCCTGAGCAGGGACGGCCACACAGAAACGGGTGACGGAGACCGGAGGCGAAACGACCATGTGTAGTGGCTGTGACAACACCGGTAGTGGTACGCCCCGCTCGAGTCGGTCGTCGAACGTTCCATCAGAACGGCCACGACACTCAAATAACTCGTCGCAGTAGTAGCAGGGAGACCAACAGGTGAGGACATGGGGGAATTAGATCACACCGGGCTCGAAGGGGGAGACCCGACGGGGGACGGTGAGTCTCCGTGAGTCGTAACTACCCGTCGCCGGACGTCGGCCACGTCGACGACTTACACTTCGCCGTCGATGCGGGGTGGCGGTTCACTCACTGTAACGGCCGGGCGGCGGCCGTGTTCGAACGCCCACGCGAGGACCTCCTCGGACGCGTCGTCTGGGACGTCCTCCCACACGCGATCGAGAACCAGTTTCCCGACGGATTCTACGAGTCGATGACCGACCGCACCGCAGTCTCGTTCGACGTCTACCACACCACCTTCGAAACCTGGTTCGAGACCCGCGCGTTCCCGTTCGACGACGGACTCGCCGTCTACATGCGCGACGTGACCCACCGAAAGGAGCGCGAAGCGAAACTCGCCCAGCACGACGCCGTGGTCGAAGCGACGCGAGACGGCATCGTCATCCTCGACCGGCACAACCACGTCGCCTCGATCAACAGCACGCTCGAGCGGACGCTCGGGGTCGAGCGCGAAGCGGTCATCGGCGAGCACATCGAGACCGTCTTCGACCTGGCGGCCATCGACGCCGACGACGCCGTCGAAATCGGCCACGCCATCAACGATATCGACCTCGGACGGGCACGCTACCGGGAACTCGAGGTCCCGTTCACCGACGCGAACGGGACCGAACGCGTGAGCGAGGTGCGTCTCGTCCCGATCGACGAAGGGGAGGCGAAACTCGCGAGTATCGTCCGCGACGTCACCGAACGCCACGACCACGAGCGGATCGTGACCTCACTCCACGAGGTGACGCGGTGGTTGCTCGGCTCCAACGACCGCGAAGAGATCTGTGCCATCGCCGTCCACGCCGGGAGCGACCTCCTCGACCTGCCGATCAGCGGCATCTGGCTGCTCGACGACGAACACGGCTCGCTCGATCCCGTCGCTGGCACCGCCGGCGCACACGACGAGTTCGGCGGTCTCCCCCGCTTCAGTCAGGGCGAGGGACTCGTCTGGGACGTCTTCGAGTCGGGCGAATCTCGACTCTACGACGACCTCCACGACGTCGACGGACTCTACAACCCCGAGACCACCATCCGCTCCGAGATCATCGCCCCCATCGGCACCCACGGCGTCCTCATCACCGGCTCGAAAGAACCGAAGCGCTTCGACGAGACCGACCTCGAACTCGTCTCGACGCTCGTCGAGAACACCCGGGCGGCGCTCGACCGAACCGACCGCGAGCGCGTCCTCGAGGAACGAACCGAGCGCCTCGAACGCCAGACCGAACGCCTCGAGGCGGTCGCGACCGTCCTCTCGAAAGACCTCACGCGAGAACTCGAGACCATCGCCGACGCGCTCGAGACCGACGAGACGCCCGCCGACGAGTGGGAGTTCCCGCTCGCAGAGGAAGGCGTCGAGCGCACGCTCGAGCGGACCGAACGGCTCGTCGACGACGTCCGCGAGTTCGCCCGCAACGCGAGCGGCGTCGGCCTGCGAACCCTCATCGACCTCGAGACGGCGGTCGAAGCGGCGGTCGAGGCGTCGCGCATCGACGAGTCGACCGTCATCGTCGAGGAGTCGGCGACGCTCCGCGCCGACCCCGAACGGTTCTCGCGGATGCTCGAGACCGTGTTCGACGACGCGGCCGCGCGCGCCGAGCGGGCGGTCACCGTCCAGGTCGGACTCCTCGGCTTCGAGACGCCGGGGGTCGCGACCAGCCAGCGCGGCTTCTTCCTCCTCGACGACGCCTCCGAGATTCCACCGAACGCCCACGACCGGGTCCTCGACCCCGCGGCCGACGTCGGCGGCGACATCGACGGTCTCGGTCTCGCCGTCGCGCGAGCGATCGCCGACGCTCACGGCTGGCAGGTCTCGGTCGCCAACGGCGAAAACGGCGGAACCCGCTTCGAAGTGACCGACGTGACGACGCTCGAGCGCCGCTGAACGTCGGCGCTACTCCCGGAGGATCGATTCGCGGACGATGTCCTGACACAGCCGACGGTAGACGTCGCGCTCGAGCAGTTCCGTCATCGTCTCGTCGACCTGCACCCGACGGACCGCGAGTTTGTCCTCGAGTGCGGCGTACTCGCGACTCGAGCGCAGTTCCGCCTCGCTCTTCTGGGCGTCGAGGAGGGCCTTCTTCGAGGCGAGCGCGAAGAACTCCTGTAGCTGGCCGTCGTAGGTCGAGCGCAACAGCAACTGGTCGATGACCGAGAGCAACTCGTCTTTCGAGACCGGCTTGACGAGGTAGTCGTCGAAGCCCATCCCGATGATGTCGAAGTCCGGTTCGACGGCGGTGACCATCGCGATCCGGCAGTCGAGTTTGCGCTCGCGGATCGTATCGAGGACGGTGTCCCCCGAGAGGCGCGGCATCCGCCGGTCCAGTAACACGATGTCGATCTCCTCGTCGATCGCCTCGAGCGCCTGGGTGCCGTCGTAGGCGATTTCGACCGTACACGAGTCCTGTAGCCAGGCGGCGTAGAGGTTCGCGAGGTCGGGTTCGTCTTCGACGATCAGTACGTGGGGTTGCTGGACCATCTGGAAGGCCTCCGAAGGGCTGTTCGTAGTACGACTTGTAGTGAAGGTATATCAAGATACCGGAGGGTAGATTCACACGGCCCGTCCGGTGAAAGTCAACGGGTTCAGTCAGCTTTTCTACGCACGTCTAATCGATACTTTCCTCCCTTCAGCACAGTATTGAACGTGGGGGAAACGGGGCGTCCGGCCATCGGAGACCCGCTCGCAGCCGACGACAGCGCCGAAGAAGCCGCGGTTTCAACAGCTGCCTACTCGAGTGCAGCCTCGATACACGAACGGAAATGACCGATTTCCGCGGCCGTCGCGGCGAGCTGTTCGTCACCGGCGTCGATCACGAGTCGGCCGTCGCCGGTCGCCTCGCCCAGTTCGACGACCGGGGCGACGCCGTCGAACGCCTCGGCGACGCCCTCGGGGTCGGTCGTCTGGACCAGCGCGCGACCGGTCCCCTCGTGGAAGAGCGCTCCCGCCGGGTCGACACCCTCGGGCAGGGAAACGGCGAGACCGGCCGACTCGGTGACCATCTCGGCGAGCGAGACGGCGAGACCGCCGTGGCTCACGTCGTGAGTCGCGAGGGTCGACTCGTCGTCCGCGACCGCGGCGAGCGTCTCGACGAACGCCGCCGGCTCGTCGGGCAGGCCGGGGAAGCGGTCACTGCCGCCGACGCGCGCGAGGTACTCCGACCCGCCGAGCGCGAACGACCCCGACTCGAGGGCGTCGTCACCGACGAGCAGGAGCGTTCCCGCAGGTTCGACGGCCGCCGGCGGGGCGTCGTAGCCCGCCTTCGTGCCGACCATCGCGAGCGTCGGCGTCGGCGGAATCGGCCCCGAGACCGAGTCGTTGTACAGCGAGACGTTGCCGCCGACGACCGGCACCGAGAGCCGTTCGCACATCGCGGCGAGACCGTCGACGATGCCCTTGAACCCGCCGTAGACCGCTGGCTTCTCGGGGTTACCGCCGTTCAGACAGTCGACCGCCGCGAGCGGCGTCGCCCCCTTCGCCGCCAGATTGGTCGCGTTCTCGAGGGCGACCGCCTGCGCACCCGCCTCCGGAGCAACGGCCGTCCAGTTCGGCGCGGCACCCGCGGAGATGGCGAGTCCGGTCCCACACTCACGGATCGCGATGACGGCCGCGTCGTCACCCGGCCCGACACTCGTGCGGACGCCGACCTCGTGGTCGTACTGACGGTAGACCCACCGCTTCGAAGCCGTGTTCGGACTCGAGACGACCGCCTCGAACGCCGTCTCGAGGTCCGTCTCCGGGAGGTCCACGTCCGGCTCCGGACCCGGCGCGGTCTCGAGGTCGTTCATCGGTGCGCCCTCGCCGAGGAAGTGAGCGTCGACGTCGACGACCGTCTCGTCCTCGAACGTACAGACGTAGTTGCCGTCGGTCACCTCGCCGATGACCGAACAGCCCAGGTCGAAGCGCTCGGCGATCTCGCGTACGCGCTCGACGTTCTCGGGGTCGACCTCGTAACACATCCGCTCCTGGCTCTCGGCCAGCAGGATCTCGAGGGCGATCATGTTCGGCTCGCGCTGGTGGACCCGCTCGAGTTCGATGTGCGCACCCAGACCGCCTTTGGCGACCATCTCACTCGAGGCACCCCCGAGACCGGCCGCGCCGAGGTCGCGTGCGGACTCGATCAGGCCCTCCTCGACGAGACACTCGTTGGCCTCGATGAGCAGTTTCTCGGCGTAGGGGTCACCCACCTGTACGGCGGGGCGGTCTTCGGTTTCTGCGTCCTCGGCGAGGTCCTCGCTCGCGAAGGAGGCCCCACCCAGGCCGTCGCGTCCCGTCGCGTTCCCGACGAGGACGAGTTTGTTCCCCGGCTGCTGGGCGACGGCGGTGACAAGTCGGTCCGCGGCGAGCAGTCCCACACAGGAGACGTTCACCAGCGGGTTGCCCTCGTAGTCGGGGTGGAAGTCGACGCTGCCACCCACCGTCGGGACGCCGATACAGTTGCCGTAGTGGCTGATCCCCTCGACGACACCCTCGAAGAGGTACTTCGAGTGCTCACGGTCGAACTCGCCGAAGTAGAGCGAGTCGGTCAGCGCGATCGGATACGCCCCCATCGAGAGCGTGTCACGGACGATGCCGCCGACGCCCGTCGCCGCCCCGTCGAACGGATCGACGTAGGAGGGGTGGTTGTGGCTCTCGATCCCCATCGTGATGTAAATCTCCTCCTCGGTCTCCTCGTACGACGGGAGGGAGACGACCGCCGCGTCGTCACCCGGCCCGATCACGACCTGCTCGCCCCCGGACTCGAACGCAGAGAGCAGCGGTCTCGAGGAGCGGTACGCACAGTGTTCACTCCAGAGGTTCTCGAACAGCGTCTCCTCGGCCGGGGTGGGCTCGCGACCCAGTTCCTCGACGACGAGTTCGCGATCCGACTCGGCTAAACTCATTCAGTTAGGTGGTGAAAGTGGGCGGGTAAAGGGGTTTCTATGTACACGTTCGTGCGTATCTCGAAAAGAATCGTGATACCACGAGGAGTGGCTACAGTTGCAATTCTACCGGAGTGGACAGGAGTGTTCATCAGAACCATCGCGAACAGCGTACCGCGGCTGGAAGATGGCAGTTCGTCCGACGAAAACTGACCGGCCAAACCACTGCAGCGTGGGGTCGAAAGGGGGGGACGCCGTTGAGGAGCGAGATCGTTCGAAACGGCGCAGCCGTTTCGTGATGAGGAGAGACCGAAGGTCTCTCCAACCACGATGTAAGAACCGCAGGACGAAGTCCGAGGATCGTGGTTCGAAAGACGCCGCGCGTCTTTCGTCATCACGAGAGAGCGTCGCTCTCTCGAACGACAGCGAGTCGCAGCCCTCAACGGCGTCGGGGCTTTCTGGGTGTTCTCCACCGCAGACAGACACACAACTTGACTGGGTGGTGTTTAGTTTAGCTTGACCTGCCGATCCGTTGGCCGCGAACACCCAGAAAGCCCCGCCCAGCGGCGGTTGGTCGGCTGTTTTTCGCCTAACTAAACATGACCGCTCGACTGGAGAGAAAGATATATACACCCGGCAGTGAATGAGAAGAGTATACTCTAAGTGAGAAAGAAGAGAAAGTACAAGGGAAGGAGATGGGACACACAACGGTCCGCCAAGACTAACGTTGTGTGACCAATACCAACCACTCCGTCTAGATAGCGATTGGTGCTGGCGTAGTTGTCCGCACCGGTCATAATCCTTATGGAGTGAATCGATTCCAATGATATGACGAAAGAAAAGCTACACTTGCCGGTGCAATCGAAGGGAAAAGGAAGCAAGCACAACGAGTCAGAGATGGTTCCTGACCCAACTATTAGTTGGATTAAGTACGGTCATACTCAGGCCTGGAGGAAGAGAAGGTAACCGAATACCTAAGCACAGAAGGCAACATAGTATGAGTGCGCTATATCAAAGTCAGTTACAGCCGAACCACAGATGGGTTGAAGCTCTTCCTTCTCACTTAGCAGGTGAGGTAGCGCACACTTCCAGCCGAACCCTTGTGGGGTTCCTCTATTATTTACTCATTTTGGAAAAACATTTTTATATCACCAATTCGACTGACAATGAGTGAAATGGTAATCAGCAACAGAGGTGACGATCGCTAGTGCGAATCATGGTACATATGTCCGCTCGAGCGGACGCCGCGTACGACAACGCCTACCACCACAAGTTGCGTGGGCGGCTGTGGCGAGCGCTCGAGGGGACGGCTTACGACGAGTTGCACGACTCGGGGGAGCCACCGGGGTTCTGTATGTCGAATCCGTTCCCGCCGCGAGATATGCGCGAGGGTGACGAGCGGAAACTCCTGGTGGCCTCTCACGACGAGGAACTGCTCGCCAACGTGGCGGCGGATCTGTTCGACGAGTCGGAGTTGAACGTCGGCTCGATGCCCTTCTCCGTCGAGGACGTTCGCGCACTCGCCCCCGACGTCGGCGAACCGGGGACTCGAGGGACGCTCGAGACGGGGACTGGTCTCCTCGTTCGGATTCCGCCGTGGCAGTGTGACGAGTACGGTATCGACCACCCCGGCGGGGAGACGGCGGTCTACTGGCGTCCGGAGCACACGACGGAGCCGCTGGTGCGCCAGCTCGAGGCGAACCTCGATCAGAAACACGACCTGTTCGCACCCGAGTACTTGCCGGGTCCGAGCGACGTCGACGGGTCGCTGTTCGACGGCTACGAGTTGCTCAAGACGTTCGCGGTGCCAGTGACGGTAACTGAGGGGCAGACGATGACCTACGTGTTGAGCAAGTGGAAACTCGAGTACACGGTTCGAGACGACCACCACCGCCGCCACCTGAATCTGGCGCTCGACGTGGGTCTCGGCGAGCGCAACTCGCTGGGACTCGGGTTCGTGAACGTCGCCGAACGAACGCGGCCGGACGAGACGGAACTCGAGGGAGAGAATGCTTTCGCCTGAGGCGTTTCGCGATACGTATCCGCCCGAAAAGCTGCGTGCGGAGCTACCGGAGACGCCGATCGGGTCGTTACGGGACGTGCAGTTCCTCTACGGAAAGCTCTACACACTCGCGACGACCGGCGGCGGCGAGTACGCCTCCTACCTGACGCCCGACGCTGCGGACGGTCTCGTCGATACCGACGACAGCCTGCTCGTCGTCCGTGTCGACGTCTCGAGCGAGCCAGCGCTCGCCGATGATGCCGTCGGACCCGTCCAGTTGACGCGATACACGGCGGACCTGGTGCAGCCGGTCGGCCACTGCAAGTACGCTGCTGCTCGCGGCATCGACCACAGCATCACCCACCAGGCGGGTCAGAACAGCGACCCGGAGAAACTCGCCCGCTACGCGAAGGAACGGCTGACGAAGTGGCCGACCGACGACGTCGTCTCCGACGTCGCCGAAACCCATCCCGAGGGGTGGATCATCGACCGCCTGGCAGAACTCGGTGCAGAGGAGCAAACACTCGAGCGGATCGAAGCCGAGGTCATCGACGAACTGGGCGGTGAGTCGGCGACCGCCCTGTTGACGGTACAGGTGAAGACCGAACGAGACGGCGAGTATCGCTGGCCCGGAGAGATCGACGTCTTTCTCGAGGCGATGCGACAGCGAAAGCTGTCGAAACTCGTCACGAAGAACAAGGCCAACGACTCCTCGGGCGAGGCGACCGACCTCGTGACGGAGACACCTGCGCGCACCGTCGGGACGGCAGAGGACCCGCAGAACTACTATCTCGGCAAACAACTCGAGAAGTTCCCCGGTCTCGACATCGAGCACGCGTGGCGTTCTCATCCGATTTCGGAAGATGCCGCCGTCACGGTGATGAACGCAGAGACGTTCGTCGAAGCCTGCACGTACCGGACGTTTGGGGCGAAGGTGTACTGCTTGCCGTACTTCTTCGGGCGGTCCACCGTGGAGAAGGCCTACAAGCTGTACAACATGCTCTATCGCGTCACGACGGAAGACGACGAGCAGACACCCATCGAAGACGCGTACAAGCGGGAGAGAGACGAGAATGGATACGAGGAGAACACCCTCCGCTTCTACGTCGCGGCGGTAATGCCCCACCAGATGTCTCGCTACGACGTATTCGGCGAGACGCTGAACGGTCGGCTGCACTACCCGAAGGAACTCGCGATCGAACACGGTCGAATCGTCGAGCACACCAGCGCGTTCAATACGGACACCGAGTGGTCACCACCGCTCCCGACGAACGAGAAGTGGAACCTGTTGTCGGAGAACCGTGACCGCCTCAACGCAATCACGACTGGCTGGTACTTCCACCAGACGTTCGCCGAGCGAGACGATGCCGAAGCCGAGGCCGACGACCCGCGAATCGAGGTCCTCATCAACGTGCTGAGTGGCGAGCCGACCGCCGTCGAGTTGCTACTCGAAGAGTACGTCGAGCGCATAATCACCGAACAGACGAGCGACGAGTTCGACGGCTTCCCCTCGTTGCTTGTCGCCAGTCAGTTCGCACAACTGTGTGCGATGGCGGATGACGAACTTGAGCTGTTGACGATGAACGACCCACAGAAACGATCGATCACGGACGAACCCACGTACGAGGAATACACGATGTCAGCACCCGAAGAAATTCTGATCGCCGATGGGGGCCATCCCGCGGCGGCGAAACTCGAATCGTTTATCGAACAGACACCCGCTCTCGTCAGCGACCCGGACGACGAGGAGCGAGTCAACGACCAGCGCCGCGGAGCCTTCTTACTCGGCGCACTGGTCGGTGACATCGGCAGCTACCAGGAGTACAGCGAGAACCGGTCGACGACGCTCGTCGATCAGTATCCGGTCAAGTCGATTAGCCGTTCACGCATCAAGAAGGTCACACAGGAGACCATCGCGAAGACGCTCACCTACACGCGGGCCGAGAAGAAGGCCGGAAAATCGTATCCGGGAACGAAAGCCGAACACATCGTCGAACGACTGCGCGAGACGATTCTCAACCCCGACCCGGGTGAGTGGACGCTCGACACCGACGACCTGCGTTTCTACTACGCACTCGGCGTGACCTACGGCATCAACGACCACCCGGACTGGGACCAGATAGAGACCGACGACGAACCCGAACTCGAGGAGGAACACTAATATGTCCACTACTACCGACACCGTGACGAACCGCTCAGAAATCGTCTTCCTGTACGACGCCGTCGACGCGAACCCGAACGGGAATCCGCTCAGCGGCTCAAATCGTCCCCGAATCGACCCGCAAACCCAACAGGCGATCGTGACCGATGTTCGCCTGAAGCGCTACCTTCGTGACCAGCTCGACGACGACGGCCACGGCGTCTACATTCGCAACGTCCAGGAAGACGGCGACCGGTTCACGCGAGGGCAGTTACTCGAGGACCGCCTGAAAGCGGTCGAGCCAGACGAGTACGACCTGGAAGACGGCGATGACGAGGAGGCCGCACGCTTCCGTGAAGACGTGTTCGGGACGTTCCTCGAGAACAGCGTGGACGTTCGCTACTTCGGCGCGACGATGGCCGTCGATGCAGATGACAAGTACGTCAAACACCTCCCGGACCACTTCACTGGGCCAGTGCAATTCTCACCGGGGAAGACCATCCACGCCGTCAACGAGAACGAGGAGTACGACAGCCTGACGAGCGTTATCGCGACTCAGGAGGACAAAAAACAGGGCGGGTTCGATCTCGACGACCACCGCATCCAGTACGGACTCATCCGCTTCCACGGTCTCGTCGACGAACACGGTGCGGAAGATACCGGGCTGACGAACGAGGACGTAAAGCGGCTGGATACGCTCTGCTGGCGTGCGATCAAGAACCAGACGATCAGTCGGAGCAAGGTCGGCCAGGAACCCCGACTCTACTGTCGCGTCGAGTACGCAGACGAGAGTTTCCACCTCGGTGGACTCGATAAGGACCTCGTCCTCGACACCGACCGATCCAAACCGGAGAAAGAACTCAGAGACGTGCGCGACCTGGCACTCGAGACCGACGCGTTCGTCTCCCGTCTCGAGAACGCGAGCGAGCAGATCGAACGCATCAGGGTGGCTGCGAGCGACGTGCTACGACTCACCTACGGTGGCGAGGTTGGCGGCCCTGACCTCCTGTACGACGCGCTGAGCGAGGCGGTCGGTGAGGAGACCGTCGAAGTCGTCGACGTTTACGGCGAGCACGCAGAAACGCTCCCGGACGAGACGGACGCGGAGTGACGATGGCGACAGAATCGACCGGTGAGCAGACCGACGGCGACGCCGCGTTCGAGCCCGAGCGCTGTCTCTCGTTGACGGTTCGTGGGCCATGGGGGCACTTTCGCCGAATCGAGGGAAACGTCGTCAAGCAAACCTACCGAATACTGCCCAGAACGACCGCAGCAGGGTTGCTCGCAGCGATCCTCGGTATCGAGCGAGACGGCTACTACGACCTATTCGCCCGAGGGCAGTCTGCACTCGCAACCCAACCCGTACGCGAGGTTCGCACGATCAATATGCCGATGAACACCCTCTCGACGGCGAGTGGGAACCTACAGTCGCTCAACGGCCGTGGGAAACTCAGCGTAAAACTCCCGGATCCAACGGCACTCAGACAGCAGCACAACTACGAGGTACTGGTAGACCCGGCCTACCGCATCGACGTCGCGCTCGCAGACGACGAACGCTACCGCGAGTTACGGTCGATGCTCGAGACCGGCAAGTCCCACTACGTACCCAGTCTCGGTCTCTCGGAGTACCTCGCTGAGATCGAGTACCACGGCGAGTTCGACGTCGAAGCCGGGCCGGAAACCGAGACAGTCGAGGTCGACTCCGCCGTACCCAACGCGTCCGAGCGAGTCATCCTCGAGCAAGGGGTCCGCTGTCAGGTCGAGGAGTCGCCCGCGTTCATGGAACGGGACGCTGGCGGACGGACCACGACCGGGTTCACGACGTACACGTACAACCCCGACGCCGACCCGCTCAGGGTGCGTGACATCGACGCTTCGCGGGTCGACAGCCGGACAGTGGTGTTCGTCTGAGATGCCCGTCCGGTACTCGCATCCGCCGGAAGATGGCCACGACGGTGTGATGCTGTTCGAGCACCTCGAGGACGTCGCGAAACGGAGCGGATACATCGTGCCCTCGGAGGCACAGACACCCGCAGGCGAGTCGCTACAGTCGGTGATCGAAACGCTCGGGTTCGCACACGACTTCGGAAAAGCGACGACCTACTTCCAGCAGCACATCGGCGTCGAAGCTGGAAGCCCGCCGAAAGACCGGTTTCGCCATCACGCACCGATCAGTTCGTTCGTTGCCTACTACGCGCTCGAGGCACGAGGGTTCGAACCGGAAACCTGTCTGGCCGGGTTCGTCGCCGTTGCGAAGCACCACGGTCGCTTACCCGACGTATCGACGTACGTCTTCAAACGAACGGACTTCACAGAAGGGGTAGAGGAGACGCGACGGGAGAGAGAGGAGAAACAGTTACTCGCGATCGCACAACAGATCGCAGACATCGACGAATCGGTGCCACAACTGGCAGACGATATTCTCCGCGAAGCGAGCGCCGGAAACAGTTCCTGGCGCGAGTTCGTCGAAGGGTTCGGCGCTCTCCGAGAGACGATCCAGTCGAACGTCACCGTGCGTACGGATGACGGCGAAAGTGTGTCAACTCGAGAGACGTTATCCGACGCGTTCTATTCGCTGGTGCTCGAGTGCTGGGGTGCGCTCGTCTTCGCCGACAAGACGAGCGCGGCACAGGCGAGAGACGACGTGGAGACGAGCGCTGATCAGTACGCGGCGATACCCCCGTCGCTCGAGCGCCTGAACGAGTACGTCGACGACCTCGAAAGGAAGGCCGACGCAGACGAGCACGGAACTCGAGCGCAGCGACTGAATTACTATCGCGCCCAGGCACGCAAATCGGTACTCGAAAACGCAGAGACGTTCGCAGATACCGGTGGTGTCGCGACGCTTACGCTCCCGACAGGGATGGGAAAAACGCTCTCAGGTCTCTCAGCGGCAAATACCGTCCGAATCCAGCGGGACGGTGAGCGAATCATCTACGCGCTCCCGTTTACGAGCATCATCGACCAAGTGGTCGACGACATCGAGACCATCTACGAAGCCGATACTGCTGGCCGACTCCTGAGCGCCCACCACCACTTATCAGAGACGGCCATCAGAGACGAGAGTGACGAGGACGCCGACGACGCCGACCGGAACGACGACGTTGCAGGGATGCTGGGAACCGGGTGGCGTGCCGGAATCACCGTCACGACCTTCGTCCAACTGTTCGAAAGTCTCGCCGGGAGTTCGAACGCCCAGTCGATGAAGATACCCGCACTCAGAAACAGCGTCGTCGTTCTCGACGAACCCCAGAGCCTCCCGCTCGAGTGGTGGAAACTCGTTCCACGCCTCACGAAGCTGTTGACCGAACGGTACGGGGCGACCGTCATCGCGATGACGGCCACACAGCCGAGACTGTTCGACGACGCCGTCGAACTGGTCGAAGATTCCCACACCTACTTCGAAGCCACGGAACGAATCGAGTACGAACTCGACGAATCCGTCATCGGCTACATCACAGATCGAGACGGGGCGAAGTCACACGACGACGCTGCGCGCACACTCTTCGAGACGGTCGATTCGGACGAGTCCGCGCTCGCGATCTGTAACACCATCGATAGCGCGAAAACGCTCACAAAGCTCGTCTCCGAGTCACGCCCAGGCCTCGTTTCCGTGGGTGAAGTGTACGGCGAAGTGCTCGAGACGGCGGGTGAACCGGACGAGGTAGATGCGACAACGGTAGCAGACCGAGTCGTCGAAAACGGGGACTGCGCCCTGTTACACCTTTCGACTCGGCTTCGTCCAGCCGACCGGCTTCGGCTCATCGAAACGGCGAAGGAACTCACCAAAGGAGGACACACCCTCGTCGCAATCTCCACCCAGCTCGTCGAAGCGGGCGTCGACATTAGCTTCGATACCGTCTACCGTGATCTCGCACCCATCGACAGTATCGTCCAGGCGGCAGGCCGGTGTAACCGCTCGTTCGAACGAGAGCGTGGCCGCGTTACCGTCTGGTGGCTCGATGTTCCCGAAGAGCAACAGAAGACGCCCGCAGAAGCGGTGTACAACCGTGGGGTGCGGCTGTTACCAGCCACTGTGAGAGCGCTCGAGGAGGTTCGAGGAGGCAGCCGCACGCTCTCAGAGACCGCCGTGTCACAGACTGCCGTCGAGAGGTACTATTCTCAGCTCCACGAGGAGAAGAACGTCGGGCGAGATGAGTACGCCACCTACGTCGACGAGTCGCGAGGCGACAAACTCGCCGCGTTGTCGCTGATCAACCAGCGAAACACGTTCGAGGTCGCCATCCTCCGGACGGAGACCGAGAAAGAGCTTCCTCGGGAGATCGAGACGGCTGTAGACCAGTACGAGTTCAAGCGGACGAACGCCCTCCTGCGAGAACTCCGTGCAACGCAGGTTTCCGTGCCAATCTACCGGACAGACTCGAGAGAGGCACGCAAGTTGGCGAGTCTCAATCCGATTCATGGCGAGAGCGAGATTCGATGGATCGATCCATCGAGTCCAGAGTTCGGAAAATTTTTCGACGCAACGACCGGCTTCGTCGTTCCCGACTCGACGGTTGAACGGAGGTTCCTGTGAGCGATACCGACCCGATCGAGCGCCTGCTCGAGACCGCTCGCGGCACCCCCACCGGCGACCCGTTCCGCGTCACCGGCGTGATGATGCAGTACTACCACGTCTGTACGCGCGAACTCTGGTTCGAGAGCCGCAACCTCGAGATCGACCGCGAGAACTCGAGCGTCGCCCGCGGGACGCGCGTCGACGAGACCGCCTACAGCGACCGGCGCGAGCACCTCCGCCTCGGGATGATCTCGCTCGACCTCCTCGAAGACGGGCGCGTCATCGAGGTCAAACCCTCGTCGGCGCTGACCGAGCCCGCCGAGATGCAACTCTCGTACTACCTGTGGTACCTCGAGTGCGTCGCAGGTATCGAGCGAGAGGGCGTGCTGGCTCACCCGAGAGAGCGCAGGCGTGAGCCGATCGAACTCACCGACGAGCGCCGGGAACGGGTCGAAGCGGCGATCCGCGCCATCCACGAGGTCGTCACCGAAGAGACACCGCCACCCGCCGAAGAGAAGCCGTTCTGCTCGTCGTGTGCCTACCACGACCTCTGCTGGTGTTGACAATGGATAAGAACTACCACATCGTCTCGAACGGTCGCATCGAACGCCAGGACGACACCATCAGACTGGTCACCGAAGACGACGAGAAGAAGTACATCCCCATCGAGCACGCCGAAGCGATCTACCTCCACGGCCAGGTCGACTTCAACACCCGGCTGATGTCATTCTGTAACCGCCAGGGAATCGCCATCCACGTCTTCGGCTGGGAGGACTACTACGCCGGGTCGATCATGCCGAAACGGGGCCAGACCTCGGGGCGAACCGTCGTCGAACAGGTCCGCGCCTACGACGACGAGGCTCACCGACGGCGACTCGCCGCCGCGTTCGTCCGTGGAAGCATCCACAACATGCGCACCAACATCGTCTACTACGACGGCCGCGGACGCGACCTGAGCGAGATTCGCGACGAACTCGAGACCATCGAAACACGCGTGGGCGACGACCGCCCCATCGACGAACTGATGGGCGTCGAAGCGACCGCACGCAAGGCCTACTACCGAGCCTTCGACGAGATTCTCCCCGCCGAGTTCCGCCTCGGAGCGCGCGAGTACAACCCACCACCGAACGAGGTCAACAGCCTGATCTCCTTCGGCAACTCGCTCGTCTACGCGAACTGCGTCTCGGCGATCCGCGCCACCGCACTCGACCCGGCGATCAGCTACCTCCACGAACCCGGCGAACGACGCTACTCGCTCTCGCTCGACCTCGCCGATCTGTTCAAACCCGTCCTCGCAGACCGCGTCCTCTTCCGCCTCCTCAACCGCTCACAGCTCAGCCACGACGACTTCGAGACCGACCTCGGCTCGTGCCTGCTGACCGAACGCGGACGGCAGACGTACACGATGGCGTTCGAAGAGACCCTCGAGCGAACCGTCGACCACCCACGGCTCAAGCGCAAGGTGAGCTACCAGTACCTGCTGCGACTCGAGGCGTACAAACTCAAGAAACACCTCATCGCAGGCGAGCCCTACGAGCCGTTCCGGCGGTGGTGGTGATGTACGTCGTCATGGTCTACGACCTCCGAGCGGACCGAACACACAAGGCGCTGAAGATCGGCCGCCGCTACCTGACCCACGTCCAGAACTCCGTCCTCGAGGGCGAGATCAGCGAGGGCGACCTCACCCGACTCCGCGGCGAACTCGAGGACCTGCTCGAGCCCGGCGAGTCGACGATCGTCTACGAACTCTCCTCGGAAGCCCTGCTCAACCGAACCGTCTACGGCGACGACCCCACTGACGGCCAGCGCTTTCTCTGACCGTCCGTCGACCCCCACCCCCACAGCGGGTATCGAGGGTCGACGGAAACACTTAGTGCACATCGCTCGAGAGAGTACCTGTGGCCCAGAAATTGGGCACGGTTTCAGACGAACCCTTGTGGGGTTGAAGTACGAATCTCGTCTCCCGCCTCGGTTGACGGCGACTCGTTTCAGACGAACCCTTGTGGGGTTGAAGTTCAGCTACGCGACCCCGGTATAAAAACGTGTCGAAAGGTTTCAGACGAACCCTTGTGGGGTTGAAGTATCAACGACGAGCTGGAATACGTTCTCGACGACCAGAGTTTCAGACGAACCCTTGTGGGGTTGAAGTAGCGGGAAGCGGAGACAACTTGCAGTACAGCCATGGTTTCAGACGAACCCTTGTGGGGTTGAAGTTCGACGACCAGACGCACTACATGGACTGGGGCGTTGTTTCAGACGAACCCTTGTGGGGTTGAAGTCGGACTCGGCAGAGCATATAGAACGCCGATCCGTCGTTTCAGACGAACCCTTGTGGGGTTGAAGTACGGTAACATCCGTCTATCTCGCACCGTTCTGGGCGCGTTTCAGACGAACCCTTGTGGGGTTGAAGTGTCGTCCATGCCGTGAGCCTCGTAGAAGTTCTCCGGTTTCAGACGAACCCTTGTGGGGTTGAAGTCGGTCTCTCGTCCTCCGGCTCCGACGAATCTGTGTAGTTTCAGACGAACCCTTGTGGGGTTGAAGTACGGATCTCGTCGCCCGTCTCGGTTGACGGCGACTCTGTTTCAGACGAACCCTTGTGGGGTTGAAGTGTTTACGCTGACATCCGTGATGACGCCAACGAGCCGAGTTTCAGACGAACCCTTGTGGGGTTGAAGTCTCGTCAGACACTTCGGTGTCGACGAAGGCACCGCGTTTCAGACGAACCCTTGTGGGGTTGAAGTAACCGCCTCGATGCGTTCTGGCACCTCGGTGCGCGTTTCAGACGAACCCTTGTGGGGTTGAAGTGAGAACCACATAAAGAGGTATCAATCCAACGATCGGTTTCAGACGAACCCTTGTGGGGTTGAAGTCAGCCGAAGCCGTCTGATTCGCAAGCGATAGTGCCGTTTCAGACGAACCCTTGTGGGGTTGAAGTGGCCTCGTCGGTGGGGTCGGGTGCTCGTGGATACTGTTTCAGACGAACCCTTGTGGGGTTGAAGTGTGGGCATCGACCTCAACCCCGAATACATCGCGAGTTTCAGACGAACCCTTGTGGGGTTGAAGTGAAGAGTACAGTTACGTCGAGTCGACTGACAGAAAGTTTCAGACGAACCCTTGTGGGGTTGAAGTATGTGTCCTGAAGCCCGCCTGTGGAGTCGAACCACGGTTTCAGACGAACCCTTGTGGGGTTGAAGTTATTCGATAAAGACACTCTATCTCTGTCGCAAACACGTTTCAGACGAACCCTTGTGAGGTTGAAGTCGCCGCCGTCGGTCTGAACCAAAGTCGTCTGGGAATCGTTTCAGACGAACCCTTGTGGGGTTGAAGTCGCTGGTCGCAGGGCGAGACGCTGTTTGTCGACGAGTTTCAGACGAACCCTTGTGGGGTTGAAGTTGTTGCATGGCAACTAATGGCCTAACGGGCGCGAGTTTCAGACGAACCCTTGTGGGGTTGAAGTCCGCTCGAGATCCTGCAACCGGAGCGGGCGTACACGGTTTCAGACGAACCCTTGTGGGGTTGAAGTTACTTCGAGCTCGTCGAACAGGTTGAGCGAGCGCAGTTTCAGACGAACCCTTGTGGGGTTGAAGTATGGACTGGGGCGTCGATCTCGTCATCGCCTATCGGGGTTTCAGACGAACCCTTGTGGGGTTGAAGTGGTCATCGTCTGCTGGTCGTCTTCGTCGTCGTCGACGTGTTTCAGACGAACCCTTGTGGGGTTGAAGTCGGACGAGTGAACCCGTGTTCCGGTGGGAGGACAGGTTTCAGACGAACCCTTGTGGGGTTGAAGTCGGACGTAGGTCCCGGTGAGGTCGTCGTCGGTGAACAGTTTCAGACGAACCCTTGTGGGGTTGAAGTCCGTCGCGGAACGCGCGGTCTGTCGTCTTTGTCGCGGGTTTCAGACGAACCCTTGTGGGGTTGAAGTTCACTCATCGCTGCCACCGTCCGTTGCCGCTGCTGGTTTCAGACGAACCCTTGTGGGGTTGAAGTCCTCCGAGAATTGCACGGCCTCCGTGAGTTGGATTTGGTTTCAGACGAACCCTTGTGGGGTTGAAGTCGTGGAGAGGGCGACCTGGCATCGTACGACGTGAGGTTTCAGACGAACCCTTGTGGGGTTGAAGTCCCCGGACCTGCTACTTCGGAGAGGCTTGGGCACCGGTTTCAGACGAACCCTTGTGGGGTTGAAGTCATCAGCTGGTAGGTGATGACTCTCCCGTCTCTCTCTAGTTTCAGACGAACCCTTGTGGGGTTGAAGTCCCGCCCGGCCTGGCTTGCTAAAGTCTACGGTTGTTTCAGACGAACCCTTGTGGGGTTGAAGTTCTAAGTCGTCGATGACGTACTCGGCGAGGACGTGGTTTCAGACGAACCCTTGTGGGGTTGAAGTTCTCCTAGCCACTCTTCTGCAGCGTCTTCTAGAGTTTCAGACGAACCCTTGTGGGGTTGAAGTTAACTGTTCCCCTTCCTTGCGGTCGACTTGTCTGGGTTTCAGACGAACCCTTGTGGGGTTGAAGTGTACGACGAGTGTCCGCACGGGACGACACCGAGCGGTTTCAGACGAACCCTTGTGGGGTTGAAGTCTGGCCTGCCTCTCGGAGGACGTCCAGGTCTTCCTCGTTTCAGACGAACCCTTGTGGGGTTGAAGTGGTCGACGCGCTCGTCGAGGCCATCGACAGCGCGCGTTTCAGACGAACCCTTGTGGGGTTGAAGTGGTCGACGCGCTCGTCGAGGCCATCGACAGCGCGCGTTTCAGACGAACCCTTGTGGGGTTGAAGTGGGGTTGGCGAGTCGCCGGTGATCGTCTCGAGAGCCGTGTTTCAGACGAACCCTTGTGGGGTTGAAGTCGACGCCAACCGTGTGGACATCTACGTCTACGACGTTTCAGACGAACCCTTGTGGGGTTGAAGTCTCCGGTCGAACTGCGATTGGACCGAGGAAGACGTGTTTCAGACGAACCCTTGTGGGGTTGAAGTAACTCCGGAGAACACCGTTCCAGACCCCTCCACAGGGTTTCAGACGAACCCTTGTGGGGTTGAAGTTCGAACTAGATAAAAGTCACTGGTGGTGATCTAAGATCGTTTCAGACGAACCCTTGTGGGGTTGAAGTTCGTTTGGACCCAACAGACAGGACAGTCAGGTCCGCGTTTCAGACGAACCCTTGTGGGGTTGAAGTTCGAGGAGGTAGAGTGGAAAGGACCGGACTACGCATCGTTTCAGACGAACCCTTGTGGGGTTGAAGTCCGTGGCGGTGTGTCTGACGTTCCGCTTCGAGTAGTGTTTCAGACGAACCCTTGTGGGGTTGAAGCGCCCAGACGACGACCCACACGCCAGCGACGCAGATCAGGTTTCAGACGAACCCTTGTGGGGTTGAAGCGCCCAGACGACCCCTCTCAACGTGACACACTCGAGACGACGTTTTTTGTACGATTCGAACAGAGGAGACACTAATGAAGATCATCAAAGACAGCGTCCACGATCACATCACGATCGACGGGGTGGCGAGAGACCTCCTCGATACGCCTGCGCTCCAGCGCTTGCGGAGGATTTCACAGCTGGGGACGGTGTCGATGGTCTACCCGTCGGCGAACCACACGCGGTTCGAACACAGCCTCGGGGTCTACCACCTCGCGTGTCTGGCACTCGAGCACCTGGGTATCGGCGGCAAACAGGCAGAGCGGGTGCAGGCGGCGGCGTTGCTCCACGACGTGGGTCACGGCCCGTTCAGTCACAACGTCGAGGACGTGACCTACCGCGAGACGGGGCGCTATCACGACGATGTCGAGCACCTGCTGACCGACGGGGAGATTGCGCGCGTACTCGAGGCACACGACCTCGAGCCGAAGCGGGTGGCGGGGCTGGTGGCGGGTGAGGGGCGGTTCGGCCAGCTGGTCTCGGGCGAGCTCGATGTCGACCGGATGGATTACCTGGTGCGGGATGCCCACCACACGGGGGTGCCGTACGGGACGATCGACCACGGACGGCTGGTCCGGGAGGTGACGTTCGTCGACGGCGAACTCGTCGTCGGTGAGGGGAACGTCCAGTCGGCCGAGAGTTTGCTGGTCGCGCGGGCGCTGATGAACCCGGTCGTCTACAGCCACAGCGCGGCGCGGATCGCGAAGTCGATGTTGCGCCGCGGGAGCGAGCACTTACTCGAGTCGCCCGAGAACGACGTCGACGCCGAGGTCCTCCAGCGGATGGACGACCACGACCTGATCGTCGCGTTACGAAACTGTGAGGCTGCGGCGACGTTCTCGGAGGGGCTCGACCACCGGCGGCTGTACAAGCGGGCGGTGTGGGCGGAGATCGACGACGTGCCGGGGGGGATCATCGAGGCCGACCACGAGTCGATCCGGGAGTTCGAGCGTGAGATCGCCGACGAGGCGGGTGTCGGTGCGGACGACGTGTTGGTGGACGTCCCAGGCCGGCCCTCGATGGCGGAGTCGACGACGCGGGTGGTGGTCAACGGGGAGGTCCGGAAGCTGGGTCAGCAGTCGCCGCTGGTCGACGCGCTTCGGGCGGCGCAGTACTCCCAGTGGCGCCTCGGTGTCTACTCGCCCCCGGCGTGTCGAGAGCCAGTCGGCCACGCGGCCCGTCGCGTCCTCGGTCTCGACATCGACGGCCCGCTCGTCAGCGAGGTCAGAGACGGGCTGTACGCGACGCTCGACGAGTTCACCGAGTGAGGCGAGTGTGTGGCGAACGCTTCAAGGGTACGAGCGCACAATCGCCCACATCGACTATGGAGACAGTATACGAGGGGACGATTCTCGCCGGGGAGGCGTTCGAACCGACCGAGGGCCACCTCGTCGTCGACGACGGAACCATCGTGGGGATCGAGGAGGCGGCGGTCGACTCGAGCGACATCGTCGTACCGGCGTTCGTCAACGCACACACGCACGTCGGCGATTCGATCGCAAAAGAGGCGGGCGCGGGGCTCTCACTCGAGGAACTGGTCGCACCGCCCGACGGGCTGAAACACCGACTGCTCCGGGCGGCCTCGCGTGAGGAGCTGTGTGCGGGGATCCGCCGCTCGATCCGATACATGCAACGCGGCGGGACGGCCCGCTGTCTCGACTTTCGAGAGGGCGATGTCGAGGGCGTCGAGCTGCTCAGGGACGCCGCAGACGGTCTCGAGATCGAGGCACTGGCGTACGCTCGCGGGTCGCTCGAGGCGATGGAGGCGGGCGATGGCTTCGGTGCGAGCGGGGCGAACGACGCCGACTTCGGGCGCGAACGCGAGGCGGCGCGCGAGACGAACACGCCCTTCGCGATTCACGCGGGTGAGGGGGATGCGAGCGACCTCGACGGCGCGCTCGACCTCGAGCCCGCCTTTCTCGTCCACGTCGTCCATCCCGAGGCGCACCACCTCGAGCGGATCGAACACGAGGGTGTGCCGGTGGTCGTCTGTCCGCGGTCGAACCTCGTCACCGGCGTGGGACTGCCGCCGCTCGAGGACCTGGTGGCGCGGACGACCGTCGCGCTCGGGACGGACAACGTCATGCTCAACGCGCCGTCGATGTTCCGCGAGATGGAGTTCGTCGCGAAGCTGAGCGACCTCTCCGCTGTCGAGGTGCTTCGGATGGCGACCGCCAACGGCGCGCAACTGGCCGGACGCGACGACGGGATTCTCGAGGCTGGCCGTCCGGCGAACCTGTTCGTCCTCGACGGCGACTCGGACAACCTGGCGAGCGCACAGGACCCCGTACGCGCCGTCGTCCGCCGTGCCAGCGTGGCGGACGTGAAGACGGTCGTCCTCGAGGGCTGACGAGAGGTTTCGAATCGAAACATTCGGGCCGCTCGAGATTGCTTTCTCGAGAAATTCGCTGCGATAACGTTATCAACTCACGCGTTCGTATGTCATACGATCACACGATGCACGACTGTATCCTCGTCCCGACCGATGGCTCGGTGGAGGGCGAGCAGGCGCTCGAGTACGCGATCGACCTCGCACGGGTTCACGATGCGACGATCAGGGCGCTCTACGTCGTGAACGCAGCGAGCTACGGCGGTCTCCCGATGGAGACCGCCTGGGACGGCATCAGCGACGCGCTCCGCCAGGAGGGGCAGGCGGCCGTCGAGCGGGTCGAGGAGCTGGCACCCGAGGACGTCCACGTCGAGACGGTCGTCCTCGAGGGGTCGCCCAGTCGCGTTATCGTCGAGGAAGCGGGCGCAGAGGACTGCGACCTGATCGTCATGGGAACGCACGGCCGCGGCGGCATCGACCGCCTCTTACTCGGCAGCGTCGCCGAACGCGTCGTCCGCTCCTCGCCAGTACCGGTGTTGACCGTCCGCGTCGAGCGAGGCGAGCGACTCGAGGACGCGAGCGCCGACGCCCAGGTCGCCGTCGAGTAACCCTCCCTCTCGAGCCACCGGACCGCTACTCACACCGGCCGGAGGTGTGTACAGTCGCCAGCGGTGACCGTCACCCGCTCGCCGCTTCCCTCGAGTTCGACGACTAACCCGCCAGAGTCGGTGACTTCGAGCGCCACCCCGACCACCTCGTCGCCCGCTCGCTCGACGCGAACGCGCTGGCCGAGCGTGAGCGCGAGCGCGCGCCACTCCTCGAGCGTTCGCTCGAGGTCGTTTCGGCAGGCGTCGAACTCCTCGAGGAGGCGCTGGAGGAACACCCGCCGGTCGACGTCGCCCGCCTCGTCGCGGATACTCGTGGCCCCCCCGGGCAGGGCCGCAGCGTCGAGGTTCGCGTTGACACCGATGCCGACGACGAGCCAGGCGATACGGTCGGTCTCACCTTCCATCTCGGTCAGGATGCCCGCGAGCTTTCGGTATCCGGTGGCGGTCTCGTCGGACGGGACGACCACGTCGTTCGGCCACTTGATCCGGGCGTCGACGCCCGTCTCGCGTGCCGCCCGCGCCGTCGCGACCGCCGCCGCGAGGGTGAACAGCGGTGCGCTGGCGGGTGGAACGTCCGGCTGACAGACGACGCTGAACCAGCAGCCACCGGCAGGTGCGCTCCAGGCCCGCTCGAGTCGGCCCCGCCCGCCGGTCATCTCCTCGGCGACGACGACCGTATCGGCCGCGTCCGCCGCGGCGAGTTCGCGCGCCCGGTCGTTCGTACTCGCGAGCGTCTCGTGGAACTCGACCGAGAACGGAGCCTCGAGTCCGTACTCGATGGCGGGACCGTTGTAGGCGGGAATCGAGGCGAGCGCGTAGCCGTCCGGTCCGCTCTCGATCTCGAAGCCCGCTTCACGCAGCGCTTCGACGTGTTTCCAGATGGCCGCGCGTGACATCTCGAAGCGCGAGGCGAGTGCGGGACCGGCGACCGGTCCGTCCGCGAGCGCGTCGAGAATCGCCCGTCGCGTCTCGTTCATACCGGTAGTTCGCGGGAGCGCTCTTCAAACGGTCGACTCGGGGTGGACTCGAGCGCCTACAGAACAGGTGTCGGGCTACTCGCCGCGGATCTCGCGGAGTTTCTCGCGGCCGGGGGCGATCAACTCGTCGAGGTAGCGCGCGAGCGTCGCCTTCGCGTCGGCGGGGTGGAGGTCGCCGGACTCGAGGTCGGTCGCCAGCGCCTCGTACTCGTGGTAGGTGAGGTCGCCGCCGTACTTCGGCGGGCGCTCGACGGTCACGTCGTCGAAGCGCGCGAAGATGTGGTACTCGAACAGTTCGAGGACGGGGTTCTCGAGGTCGCCCTCGGGGTCGCGCGTCGGCGGACAGAAGGCCGAGTTGACCTTCTCTTCGAGGTCCTCGGTCGAGTCTTCCATCGAGATGGTGACGCCTGCACTCGAGGACATCTTCCCCTCGCCGGTCGTGAGGTCGGCGACGATGGGGGTGTGCAGACACGGGCGAACGTCGTAGCCCAGTTCCGAGAGTTCCTCGCGGGCGAGCATGTGGACCTTGCGCTGGTCCATGCCGCCGACGGCGAGGTCGACGTCGAGGTACTCGATGTCGAGCGCCTGCATCAGCGGGTAGACGACGTGGCTGACGCGGGCGGACTCGCCGGACTGTAACTCGGCCATCGCGCGCTGGGCGCGGTTGAGCGTCGTCGAGAGCTCGAGCTGGTGGAGATCCAGGACGTACTCCTCGTCGAGCTGGTAGTCGGAGCCGTAGACGAACTCGGTCGAGGCCTCGTCGAGACCGTAGGCGAGAAACTGTGCGCGCATCTGTCCAGCGGTGTCGCGAATCTCCTCGAAGGTGCCCTTCCCGTTGAGGTAGGCGTGGACGTCAGCCAGCAGGATGACGACCTCCATGCCCGCCTCCTGGAGGTCGATGAGCTTGTTCGCCGTCAGCAGGTGGCCGATGTGGAGGACGCCCGAGGGTTCGTAGCCCACGTAGGCGCGCTTGCCGTCCGGATCGGCGGCCAGTTCGAGCACCTCCTGGTCGGTGACGACCTCCTCGACGTTTCGCGTGAGCAGGTCGTGAGTCTCGTACGGGCCGCGGTCGTCCGACGCGTCGGACTGGCTAGTCATACCCGGAGGAAGCGCGAGGAGGGATTTATGCGTTTGTTTCCGCCCGCGTCAGAACGGTCTGACGAGCGAGCCGAGTCGGTCGCGTGCGGTCCCCGCGAGGTAGCCCGTCGCCGCGCCGACGCCAGCGCCGACGGCACCGGTCACCGGCCCGCCGAGACCGCCGATTGTGCCCCCGGTTTTCGCGCCCTTCGCCGCACCGCGGGAGGCGTGTTTCGATCGCAGACAGGGTGGCTCGAGTCGTGGCATACGCGCTTCATCGGCCGAGAGGGGCATAATCGTTGGGTCCCACCGGTTCAGTCGTCGATCAGTCCGCGGCCGTCGTTCCGGACGCGCTCTCGAGCCGGGTCGAACGCCAGAAGCCCTGGACGTACGCGCCGATGAACATGCCGGCGATACCCCAGAGGATGGCGTAGTTTCCGATTCCGAGGCTGGCGTAGGCTGCACCGGGACAGATGCCGGAGAGACCCCAGCCGACACCGAAGATGCCGCCGCCGACGACGACGTTCCGGTCGAGCGACTTCAGGCGGCGCTCGTAGGCCTTCGCGGTGAGCGGCGCACGGTCGAGAAAGTGCGTCGCCCCGAAGAAGGTGATGCCGGTGACGATGGCCGCGCCGAACATGACGAACAGGAGACCGAAGTCGGTCAGCTGGAGGAACGAGAGGACAACCTCCGGCTGGGCCATGTTACTGAACGCGAGACCGAAACCGAAGACCAGCCCGCCGAGGAAGATCAGCGGCATGAACAGCGGATGGTTCTCGCTCTCGCTCATGGAACCACCTCCAGGGCGAGCACGAGCTGGGCGGTCCCGATGGCGATCAGGAGGAAGGTCGCGACGCCGACGAACGAGGTCGACGAGACCGAGCCGACGCCACAGACGCCGTGGCCGGAGGTACAGCCCTTTCCGAGACGCGTCCCGATACCGATGAGGATGCCACCGAGGAACAGCCGCCAGGCCTGGACCTCCGTCACCCAGAGGGCGTCCTGATACAGCAGGGCGTAGACCCCCGCCCCGGCGACGATACCGAGCGTGAAGACGACGCGCCAGTCACGCGAGGGACGATACTGCTGGAAGCGAGAGAGATTCGAGCCGTAGGAGAGTGTCGACTCGAGGAAGGTGCTCGCGCCCGCGATGTGGCCGGTGCCGAGGTAGATGACGGCGACGCCGAGACCGACGAGCACCCCGCCGACCGCGTAGTGGGTGATGCCTTCGGGAAACGGCTCCGCGAGGATCCCGAAGACCAGTTCTGGTGGAATCATTACTCCCCGAGAGGGAGCGAACGGGTATGAATCCCCCCACTGAGGGGAAAATTGTGGCTATCGCGGACGCCAGCGTTTACACGCGCGTCGGCTTCGCGATCACGTCGAGTTTCTTCGCCGCGTAGCCGAAGACGTTCCGGTAGCCGTACGACGACATCAGCACGGGGTAAAACGGCTCCGCGGCCACCTGCGTGTCGCCGTCAGCGGCCGCGAACGGCGCACCCGCGTCGACGCGTCTGAAGTTCTCGACGAACACCTCGTAGGTGTCGGCGTCGGTCTTCGGAATCCGCTCGATCAGCTGGTAGACCGGGAGTTCGCGCGAGACGGTGTCGCCGGGGAGCGCCCCGACAGCCGTCAGAAACGCCCGCGTGAGCCGGTCGGCGTTCTCCGCCGCCGTCTCAGAGCCCTGGAGTCCACACTCGACTTCGATCGTCTCGACCGAGGAGAACAGCCGCCCACGCGAGAAGTTGCCCGTCTCGACGAGCGCCGCGACCGGCAGCTGTGGACAGATCTCTCGAGCGAGATCGTCGATGCCGTGGACGATCGCGAACGGCTCGCTGTGACTCTGCGTCGAGTGCATCGAGAACGTCAGACAGCCCTCGAGTTCGGCCACCAGATCGGCGGCGAGTCGCCCTTCGTGCGTCTCTGCGTCCGGGTCGCCCGGAAACGCCCGGTTCAGGTCCTCGTCGACGAAGCGAACCTGGCGCTCGAGCGCCTCCTCGTTCACCACGACGAGTTTCACTGGTCGCGTCACCCGCGGGCGGTCCGCGAGCAGCCGTTCGATGGCCCGGACGCCACACGGTTCGTCGCCGTGGATACCGGCGACGACCGCGACCTCTGGCGTCCCCGTTCCCAGCTGTGCAACTCTCATCGAGGACCCATAGGTGCGTCTCCCTGAAATGTAATTCGGTCCGCCGGGGTGTGGCGTGCACACAACCGGCAGGGTGGTGCGAGTGCGGTGCTCGAGCGCGCGCTACTCGAGCGCCTCGGCGTACTCGAAGTCGGCCGGCCCCGCGACCGGCCGCTCGCCGTCGAGGGTGATCTGCCAGCCGTCGAGCGCCGACGGGTCGGCCAGCGCGTTGGTGAGCGTCGTCCGCACCCCGAGGAGGTCGACCCCGTAGTAGTCGCGGGGGACGCCGTGGAAGTACTGCAGCGCGGTCTCGAACAGCGAGCGCATCCCCGCGTCGTTCTCGAAGTCGACGCGTTTGTACGCCCCGGCGGCGACCTGGACCATCCCGTGGAGGAAGGCACTCTCGGCGCTCCCGCGGCCGTAGTTGTACCACTCGTCTTCGAAACAGTCGTGTGACTCGTGGTAGGCCCCCGCGTTGTAGAGGCGGACGCCGTGGATGGTCGCCCGTCGGAGCGTCCCGTGTTCCCACACCTGCTCGTCCTCGAGCCACCCGGTCGGGTTCCCCGCGGGCGGGCCGACGGTCGGATCGCGGGTGTGCTCGTCCATACCGGCCGTTGGGTGGGCGGGCCGGTAACTCCATCGGTGGACGCTCGAGCGAACGTTTATTTCCGTTGGAAACAGATTCAGACCGAATGCAGTATCCCCGCGGATCGTGCGAGCGCTGTGGTGGACGGCTCTCCGAGCACATCGAGGGTGGGTACATCTGTCTCAACTGCCAGGAGCGCTACCCGGCCGGGTACCTCGAGTGAGGAGGTCCGGTGTGTGGGCCACTCGAGTCGGTGTCCCGTCCGGTGAAAATCGGAGGGTATTCAACGACGACAGGCGTAGGCCGACGTGCGTGCGAGGGTAGCCAAGCGGCCAACGGCGGCGGACTCAAGATCCGCTCTCGTAGGAGTTCGTGGGTTCGATTCCCTCCCCTCGCATCGTAGCGAAGCGCACAAACGCGCTGAGTAAGATGCAGGAGGGATCGAATGACGCTGGGGTTCTGCGCGAAGCGCAGGTTCCCGGAGGTGGTTCGATTCCCTCCCCTCGCATCGCAGTGAGGCACACGAACGTGCCGAACGAGATGCGGAAGGTCCTGCGGTAGAGATCTTCCCTCGCAAAGCGTTCTGTGAACCCGAAGCCCGAGTAGTCACCACTACGAGTCGCTCGCATCCGTGTCGGTGAGAAGTACGATAGCGCTGACGAACAGAAACCCAGCCAGCACGAGATAGAAGACGCCGTCGGAGACGACCCACGGAAAGTCAGAGACCGACCGCAGCAACAGCACGAAGCCGATGACCAGCAACAGTACGGACTCGAGGTTGGCGCGGACCTGCTCGCGGAGCGAGAGAGTCACAGTCGCCACCGACAGCGTACACAGATATCAGTGTGTTGTCTTCTCGTCGCGAGAGACCACCACGCGGACGGTCGCTACCGACGCCTCCGGAACACACGGAAGCGCACATCGCCGGACGGATTCGAGCGCTCGAGCGAGCGAAAAAGGATGGCTGGGAGATCAGCGCCGCCGGAAATACAGCGTCATCGCCAGCAGAACGAGCAGCGCGGGGACCACACCGAAGCCCGGCAGTCCGTCGTCACGGCTGGCCGAGGGAGCGCTCGAGTCTGCCTCCCGCTCGTCGCCCGCCGTTTCGTTCGTCGTCTCGCTCGCGTTCTCGCTCGAGTTTTCGTCAGCTGCCGCGTCGGCGACCGACTCGTTCGCCAGGTCCTCGGCGAGTACCGGGTCGTCGGCACCATCTGCCGGGCTGGTCGCCGTCTGCGTATCCGCCCCATCCGTGACGGTCACGCTCCCGAGTGTCACGCCGTCGAGGCTGATCGTCGCGGCAGACTCGAGCGCGACGCTGAAGGTGAGCGTCCGGCGCTCGTCGGTCTCGAGCGAGAGAGTCCGGTGCTCGAGCGTGGTGCCGTCGGCGCGGAGAGTGAGCGTCTCCTCGCCGGACCCGCCGGTGTTCTCGACGGTCGCCTCGACGGTGACGGTCTCGCCCGGGGCGACGGTTTCCGGGGAGACGCTGCCCGAGACGACGGTGAAAGAGGGGGAGGGGTCCGGGGTGGGCGACAGGAGGAGACCACCACCACCACCGCCGCCCGAGGACGGCGACGCGAGCGAGACCTCGAGCGCCGTCGAGTCGTTGACGTGGAGAGTTTCGACGAGCGAGTCGGCCGCGAACTCGTCGGTGTTCGGCGGGTGGACGGTGACCGTGACAGTATCGTTTGCTCGCAGGCCCGCCACCGGTGCCCCGTCGGCGACGAACGCGCCGCTCCCGTTCGTCGCCCCCGTCAGTGCGTGGTGGTGGCGGTCGGTGTCGGCGACCGGGGCGATGGCGACGCTCGCGTTCTCGACGGGAGCGCCCTCGTCGTCGGTGACGGTGATCGCGAGGTCGTGCCAGTCGGGAGTGGCGAGCGACCCGAGGTCGGTGTCGTTCGCGAACGCCTCGTGGGCGAGCGTCGCGATGGCTGGCGGGGCCTCGGCCGGGTCCTCGAGCAGCGTCACGTGGTGGAGTGCGTCCTCGAGACCGAGTCCAGCGAACCCGCCGCTCGAGTCGACCGGCGCGTCGTCGGCCCAGTCGGCCGGTTCGGGGTCGACGCGGACGGTCGTCTCGTTCGGAGACGTACCCGTAAGTGTCCCGGAGATGGTGATCGCCGGCCGGTCGGTGACGTAGAGGCTGCGCTCGAGCGTCTGGGTCTCTCCGCCGAGGGCCGTGAGCGTCGCCGTCACGGGTCGCTCGCCGACGGTATCGAACGCGAGCGAGACGTTCCGGCCGACCGCCGTCTCCTCGTCGTCGGCCGTCCAGTCGACGCGCTCGAGCGCGTCGGTGTCTCCCGAGACCGAGAACGCCGTCGGTTCACCTTCGAGCGTCCACGCCGGGCCCTCGAGCGTCGCGTTCGCGAACGGCTCGTCGTAGGCGACCGCCAGCGTCAGCCGGTCGTGCTCACCGGCCGCCCACGCGCTCGAGCCGCCCGTACTCGCGTTCTCGAGGGCGAACTCGACCGTCTCACCCGCCGTTCCAGAAACCTCGAGTGGGCCGTCGCTCGCCCCGAGGTCGCCGACGCCGAACCAGCCACCCTCGACGGGGGCGCTCGCGCGTTCCTCGCCGTCGACGAGCGCGCGGACCGTCAGGCCGTCGCGGGCGAGGTCGCCGTTGACCGAGACGGTTCCCTCGTAGGTCGCGGGCGGGTCGCTCGAGACGATCATCGCACGAGTGGTCGCCACACCGCCGCGCTCGTCCTCGAGTGAGAGCTGGAGGACGCCCTCGACACCCGCCGCGACCGTCGCGTTCACCGGAACGCCGCCGCGGACGTGGCTCGCCTCGATCGCGAACGGGTCGCCGGGGGTGACCGTCTCGCCGTCAGCCCAGAGGGTGACGTTCGCGGGGTCGACGGTCGTCTCGGAGCCGAGCGAGAGCGTGACGTTCCCGGGTTCGGTGACGCCGAAGAGCGCCGACTCTGGCTCGCCGCTGACGCCGTAGTGGCCGACGTCCCGAGCCACGTAGGTCGCCCCGTCCGTGAAGTACGCGACCGCGTTGGCGACGACGGCCGCCCCCTCGTCGGTGAACGCCCCATCGCGGGGCGTGCCGGTGAACAGGACCTGTCGCTGCGAGCGCTCGAGCGCCAGCCCGCCGCCGTCGCCGAGCACGCCGTCGGTCGTGACCGCGGCGAGTCGCTCGAGGTCGTCGCCCTCGTGGTCGAACCAGGTCCGGTTGGTGGCGCTCTCGACGAGCGTGACCGACTCCCGCTCGGCGGCGACACCCGCGAGCAGCGGGTGTGTGCGGTCGGCGACGACGGTGAGCGCCCCGGCCGTGCCGGGGTCGTCACCTGCGGGCGCCGTCTCGAGCGTCGAAGGAGTTCCGGTCGCGGCGCGCAGTCCGGAGAGTCCGTCCCGCTCGTCCGCCCCGCCGAGGTAGAGGACGCCGACGCCTTCACTCGCTGCAGCGTCGACGAACTGCGCGGACGCCGTCTCGTTGCCGTCGAACTCGAGCGCGACGAACGCGTCGTACTCGTCGACGAGCGCCGGGACCTCGGCGGCATCGACGTGGTGGAGGCGGTGGGCGACCGAGAGCCGGGTGTCGAGGTCGTCGCGAAGGGCGGTTGCGGCCTCCGTCTCACCGTCGGCGACGACGCCCACGTCGTAGATGCGCGGAACGACGGCCGTGGGTCCGACGCGAACGACCCGTTCGGCACCGTCGCTGGCGGCGAACGTGAACGCGAGTTCGAGCGTCCCGTTCGCACCGTCGTCGATACCAACGTCGACGACGAGGGGGTCACCCTCGGTGTGAGTGCCGACCTCGAATTGCTCGTCGAACGACTCCGGAGCGCCGTCGGCAACCAGTGAGAGCGCGTCGGTCTCGAGCGTCGCGTTCTCGGTGAGCGAGACGGAGACTGTGTCAGCACCCGCGACGGCGACCGTCGCGTTCGCACTGGCGTTTCCGCTCGATTCGAGCAGTTCCGGTGGCGCTTCGAGGAGCGTCACCGAGAGCGTCGCCTCGAGCGTGACGTCGTGAGTGGTCACCCCACCACTGAGCGCCGTGACGGTGCCGGTACTCGTATTGTACCCGCCGGCGTCGACGGTCACCGACCGCTCGCCGGCGTCGACGAGGAGGTCGTAACTGCCGTCGGAGGCGGTCGTCGTGGTCCAGGTGCCGTCGACCGAGACGGATGCACTCTCGATCGGATCGCCGACTTCGTCGGTGACGGTTCCCTCGAGCGTCGCCGGCGCGTAGCTGTCGACTGCGCCGCGAACGTCGACGATGCCGTGGCCGTATCTGGTGTCCGGGTCGCTCGGCTCACCGGCCGGTTTCCACGCGGTGTCGTAGAGGGCGGCCTTCACCTCGTCGGGCGTGGCGTCGGGGTGAACCGAGCGAAAGAGTGCGACGGCACCGGCGACGTGTGGCGCGGCCATCGAGGTCCCTTGCTTCGAGCCGTAGCCACCCGGAACCGCACTCTCGACGGCGACACCGGGTGCGGCGATCTCGGGGACGACGTACTCCTCGGGCCACTCTTCCGGTGGGTTCGACCACACGTCGTCGGTGACGACGGTCTGGCCGCCGGAGAACGAGGCCACGTCACCCGACGCGTCGACCGCACCGACGCCGACCGAATCGTAGCTGTTGCCCGGCGTGCCAGAGATCCCGTGGCCGTCGTTGCCGATGGAGGCGACGACGGAGACGCCCGCGCTCTCGGCGTTCCTGATCGGCTGGATCATCCCGTCGACGAAGCCGCCGCCTTCGGGTCCGAGACTCATCGAGATCACGTCGGCGTCGTGGTCGACGGCCCACTGCATCCCGCCGACGACACTCGAGAACGTCCCACCCTCGGGTCCGAGGACGCTCCCGTGCATGAGGTCGACCTCGGGGGCGACGCCGATCCAGGTCCCGCTCGCGTTCCCGCCCGCGACGGTGCCGCTGACGTGCGTCCCGTGATCGCCGGCGTCGAACGGCTCTGAACCACCGATCTCGTTCCCGCTCGAGTCGAACTCCGCCCAGCCACCGGGGTAGGTCGGATCGGTCGCGTCGGCCGTGTACAGCGAGAGGTCGGGGTGCGAGGCGTCGATGCCGGTGTCGAGGACGGCCACGCGCGTCCCCACACCCTGCGTCTCGTACGCCTCCCAGACCGCCGTCGCATCGATCGCCTCGATGCCGTAGGTCGTGTCGTACGCGGCCGGTTCGACCTCACCCGTACTGGTGAGGGGAGCGGTTGCGGTCGCTCCATCGTGAACGGCCACCTCGAGATTCGCGTGGATGGTGTGGACCGCATCGAACGCGCCGAGCGTCTCGAGGTCGACGCGGTCGGTATCGACCGCGAGAACCACGGCATTGGTGAGCCAGAAGCTGTTCTCGACGGTGACTCCGGGCGTCTCGTTCGCGTAGGCGATGACGTCGACCTGAGTCGTCTCGGCGTGGGTGGAGAGGTGGTCCCGGACCGCGGCGGACGACCCGCCAGGTGGCGGGGTCGTCTCCGTCAGTCGGACGACGACTTCGACGGTTCCCGACATCGACTCGAGTGCAGGATCGAACTCGAACGACGGCGGCTCGGCCGTCTCGGGTTCGGCCGCCTCGTCGGCGGCGGTTACCGAACCACCGCCGACCACGGGGGCGACGAGGAACGCACTGCAGAGCCAGAGTGTGACGAGCACGAGCACTGTCGTTCGAAGGTGCGAGCGCTCGAGGCGGGGACCGGACATTCACCGGTGGTGGGCGTTCACGGCGGAAAGAGGTTCCGGCCGGTGAGAGGTTCCGGTCAGTGAGAGGCTTCGGCCAGTGAGAGGTTCTGGCCGGGATATATTTGATGGTGCGAGCGCGTGCGTGCCGAGCGGTTCGTCGACGGCGTGTGAAGCGACCGGTGTACCTGGTGGGTGCGAAGTGCGCGGTTCGTCTGGTGGGCGCGGAGAACGGTGTGTCGAGTGCGTACGGAATCCGCCATCCCGCGAGCCCACAGCGTTTTGACGGTTGCAGTGGTCACCCTCGACCATGCGCGACGAGTCAGCCAGGCGGGCGATGGTCGCCACGCGGGCCGCGAACGCAGGTGCAGAGATCGCCCTCGAGCGGTTTCGAACGGACCACGACGTGGATACCAAAGCCGGAAAGACGGACGTGGTGACGCAGGCCGACCGCGATGCCCAGGCGGCGGTCGTCGCCGTCATCCGCGAGGCGTTCCCCGACGACCCCATCGTCGGCGAGGAGGACGACGAACTGAAGGTCGTCCCCGAGACGGGACCGGCGTGGATCGTCGACCCCATCGACGGGACGAGCAACTACGTCCGGGGGAGCCGAACCTTCTGTACCGCCGTCGCGGCCGTCATCGACGGCGAACCGGTCGCCTCGACGACCGTCTTCCCGGCGCTCTCGGACACCTACCACGCAGGACCCGACGGGGCGTTTCTGAACGACGAGGCGCTGGCTGTCAGCGACCGTTCGGACCCGGAGACCTGCATCGTCTGCCCGACGATGTGGTGGGACCACGGCCGCCGCGACGAGTTCACCGCCGCCACGAGCGCCATCCTCGAGCGCTTCGCCGACCTCCACCGCTCGGGGTGTGGCCAGGCCTCGCTCTCGCGGGTCGCCGCCGGTATCTACGACGGCACGATCACGAACCTCACGCCCGACCCCTGGGACAGCGTCGCGGGCGTCCGCCAGATCCGCGACGCTGGCGGCACCGTTACCGACCTCGAGGGCGAGCGCTGGCGTCACGACAGCCACGGACTGGTCGCCTCGAACGGCCGGATTCACGACCTGCTGCTCGAGGCGGCCCGCGAAATCGAGGCGGTGCGGTGAGCGATGAACGTGACGAACCGGAACGATAAAACGCCAGTGTCACCCGATATCGGGTATGCGTGAGAACATCGGCCGACTCGGTGCGTCCGTCTCGTCGGCGCTCGAGAGCGCAGAGGCGAGCACGCGGGCGTTCGTCGATCGGGTCGGTGCGGAACGCCTCTGGGCGGCGACCGTCCTGGCCCTCGTCGCCGTGTTGGCGCTCGGTTCGCTGTTGTTCCCCCAGCAAGTCTACGTCGACTTCATCTGGCAGTACTACTGGGGACCGGTCTACGCCGACGCCCACGGTCTCGGGACGAACGGCTGTGTCGCCTGGGCTGACGGCGCACACGAACTCTACGGCAACTGTGCCAACGCGCCCGCCGACGCCGGGCCGACCGCGAGTCCCGGCTACACCTTCGTCTCCTACGCAGGGTACATCCCGACGCTCGTCCTCTTTCTCGTCGGACTCCTCTTCCTGATCCGCAGGCTCGAGGTGACGCGCTACCGGGCGGGCTTCTACGCACTGTTCCCGTTCATGCTCTTCGGCGGGGCGCTGCGAACCGTCGAGGACGCCAACGTCGCCGCTCCCGACCTGCTGCTGCCGGTGCCCTGGACCGCCCTCATCATCAGCCCGTTCATCTACTTCACCGTCGCGCTCGTCGCGGCGATCGCGCTCACCGTCTCGGTGGTTCTCGAGCGCCGCGGGTACGTCTCGGGCTACGAGTATCCGCTGTTCGGGTTCGGGACGGCCGCGTTCGTGCTCACCGTGGGCTACCTCTCGTATCTCGCGGCGACCGAACCCTGGGTCGACTTTCACGCCGCCATCCTCGTACTGACGCTCGTCGGTGCGACGGCCGCGACGGGACTCGCCTGGTGGGGTATCGTCCGCTTCGCGCCGGAGATCAACCAGGGGACGCTCTACATGGGCGTCATCGTCATCTGGGCGCACGCCGTCGACGGCGTCGCGAACGTGATCGGTCTCGACTGGGCGTCCTCGCTCGGCTGGGAACACAACCTCAGCCCGAAACACCCGATCAACGCGGCCATCGTCGAGTACACCGGCGCGTTGCTCCCGAGCGCCGTCACCGAGGTCACCGGCCAGGCCTGGCCGTTTCTCATCGTGAAAATCGCCGCCGCAATCGCGATCATCTGGGTCTTCGACGAGAGCGTCTTCGAGGAGAGTCCGCGCTACGCCTACCTGCTCATGGTCACCGTCGTCGCCGTCGGCTTAGGTCCCGGCACGCGCGACATGCTCCGGGCCGTCTTCGGCATCTGAACGGACTCACCCGGTTTCAGTGCAGTTGCGCGAGCGCTGTGAGCGACGTCACCCTCGGACGGTCCCTGCAGACTCGTCCTCGAGACCGCCCGAAACTGTCTCGAGTACCAAGAGTTATCCGCAGCGTCGACGGAAAGAGAACAGATGGATGATATGAGCGTCGAGGAAGCGATGGAACGCTACGGACCGAGCGAACTCACCCCCGAGGACCTGCTGGTGCTCGAGGATCCACACTTTCACGGCGAACACGTCGCGGTCGTGACCGGTTCCAGTTCGGGTATCGGCCGGGCGACGGCGCTGGCGTTCGCCGCGAACGGTCTCACCGTGGTCGGGACGGGTCGAGACGAAGCGACGCTCGAGTCCGTCCGCGAAGACGCCGAGGCGTTCTCGCTCCCGGGATCGGTCGTTCCCGTGACGGCCGATCTGACCGACGACGAGGACATCGAGCGGCTCGTCGACGAGGCAGCGACCTACGGGGCGGTTCGCTACCTGGCGAACATCGCCGGCGTCCAGCACGTCGCCCCCATCGAGTCGTTTCCGGTCGAGCGCTACGACCTGATCCACGCCGTCAACCAGCGTGCGCCGTTACTGCTCGCGAAGGCGTGTCTCCCACACTTTCGTGCGAACGGCGGCGGGGTCGTCGCCAACATGTGTTCGGTCCACGGCCACGTCGTCACCCAGGACAAAGTCGGCTACAACACCACGAAGTTCGGCCTGCGCGGGCTGACGAAATCGATCGCCGCCGAGGGCGACGGCGCGGTCAGGGCGTTCACCGTCTCGACGGCCTACGTCAAGACCGCCCTCCTCGCCGAGCAGCTACCGGCGACCGCGAACCGCCGCGGGCTGACGGTCGAGGAGGTCGTCGAGGACGTGATGCTCGAGCCCACCCGCGTCAACGAGCTGATGGAACCGGTCGAGGTCGCGAACCTGTTCGTCTTCGGCTGCTCGAATCACAGCGACCACCTCAACGGCACCGACCTCACCTACGACGGCGGGATGACGGTGACTTACTGAGGATCAGGCTTTTCGCTCGAGGAACGCACGCGCTTCGCGCTCGCCGTCGCTGAACAGGCGGTCGATGAACGCGGGGTCGCGGTCGAGTTTCGTCCGCCAGTCGAGGTCGTCACCGCCTGGGAACGGGATGCGCTCGACAGTCGTGTGCGTGTACTCCTCGGGGAGGTAGCCCGCCTCGATCCAGCCGTTGACCTTCTCGAGGAAGTTGATCTCGACGTTCAGCGAGAGGTTGCCCGAGAGTTCGTTCCGGCGGTTGTCGATGCCCTCCATCGACTGCGGCGGGCCGGGGCGCTCCTGTGGGTTGATCTTGAGCAGCCAGATCTCGTCGGGGTCGGGCACGTCGTCGGCGCTCATGAAGTCGTTTATCGGCGGGTTCTTCGCGAACAGCCCGTCCCAGTAGTGGGTGCCGTCGACCTCGACGGCCTCGAACAGGTGTGGCTCGGCCGCCGACGCCAGGATCGCCCCCGCCGAGAGGTCGTCCTCGCGAAACACCTCGAAGCGGCCCGCACAGACGTCGATGGCGCTGATGAACAGCCCCGGTTCGTCGCCCTCGAGCAGCGACGGAACCGCCTCGAAGTCGACGTGTGACTCGAGGACCTCGCGAAACTGTTTCAGCCCCCAGCGCGATCCGGGCGAGTTCGCCGGACTCACCTCGGGTAGCGGGACGCCCGCGCGCTGGAGTCCGATCGTCCAGCGGATGACGTTGTTCGCGGCGCGGTGCAGCGGCGTCGACGCCGAGAGGTCGTCCCAGAAGCGCTCCAGGAGATCGCGTGGATTCTCCTCGGGGTGGACCTGCCCGTACCACGCGAGCGTCGCACAGGCCGCGCCGCCGGAGGTGCCGCTGAAACCGACGATCCGGTGATTCTCGGGGAGATTCTCGAGCAGTTCGCTCAGGACGCCCGCGGTGAAGGCGGTGTGGCTGCCACCACCCTGGCAGGCGATGGCGACGGTAGTCTCGTCCGGTGACATCGTCCGGGTGTTCACGCTCGATGACAGTAACTGGTCCGGAACGCACCGGGGCGCGTCGTGGACGGGACAGCCGGAGGCGAAAGCGGCCGCTGGCCCGAGCGCTCGGCGGGCGCGCGTATCGGGACCGGTTTAGGCTCCGGCCACGCTAGTGGCAGTATGAACGAGAGCGAACGGGCCGAGGCGGGGTGGTTCGCCGCCGTCGACCGGGACGAACCCGACAGTGTCCGACGGGCGCTCGAGAACGGGCGTGCAGACGGTCCCGCCGACTGGCCGCGACTGGCCGTCGAGGCGGGCTTCGCCGCCGACGAGGACGCCTACTACGACAGCCTCCACGAGGCGACGGTGACGGCGACGCGAGCGGCCGTCACCGAGCGCGAGCGGGCCGACGACCGCCAGCTCGTCCACGCGGTGCGCGCGATGGACGACTGTCGGCGGACGGCGAACGAACTCGCCGAACGGCTCGCCGAGTGGGCGGGCACGCTCGAGGCCGAGGCGGGAACGGGACTCGAGTACGCGCGCGTCCTCGCCGCACGCGACCCCGAGCCGCACGAGAGCGCGGTGGTCTCGCTGGCAGGGCGCGTCGTCGATCTGGCCGACGAGGCCGACGACTTACACGCACTGGTCGAACGCCTCGCGCCGACGGTCGCCCCCAACCTCTCGGCGCTCGCCGGCCCGGTGCTCGCGGCGCGACTCGTCTCGCTCGCGGGCGGTCTCGAGTCGCTCGCGAAGAAACCCAGCGGGACGATTCAGGTGCTCGGCGCGGAAGACGCCCTGTTCGCGCACTTACGCGGCCACGCCCCGTCACCGAAACACGGGATCATCTTCACCCACGACGCCGTCCGCGGGACGCGCCGCGAGGACCGAGGATCGGCCGCGCGAGCGGTCGCCGGAAAGCTGGCCATCGCCGCCCGCGTCGACCACTACGCGGGCGACTACCGGCCGGAACTCGAGACCGAACTCACAGAGCGGATCGAGACGATTCAGGCTCGAGCGGGCGGGGCGGACGGCGCGGACGACGGAGGGAACGATGAGTGAGCCAGGAGCGCTCCCGGCGGGCGTCGAACGGCGCGTGATCGACGGCCGCGAGCGCCTCGCCACCCGCGGCGAGGCGGTCTACGGTGAGCCGACCGACGGTCCCTGGCGCGCGTGGGACCCCAACCGCTCGAAACTCGGTGCGATGCTCGAGTCGGGGATGGACACCGGTCTCGAGGGCGGCGAGACGGTCCTCTACCTCGGTGCGGCGAGCGGGACGACCGTGAGCCACGTCGCCGACGTCGCGGACGCGACCTACGCAGTCGAGTTCGCCCCCCGACCGGCGCGCGACCTGCTGGAGGTCGCCGAGGGCCGGCCACGGCTGTTCCCCCTGCTCAAAGACGCCCGACAGCCCGAAACCTACGCCCACGTCGTCGAGACCGACGTCGACGCCATCGTCCAGGACGTGGCGACCCGCGGACAGGCACGCGTCGCCGTCGAGAACCGGCGTTTCCTGGCCGACGACGGCCGCCTGCTGCTCGCGGTGAAAGCCCGCAGCGAGGACGTGACGCGCGACCCCGACGAGGTGTTCGCCGACGTGCTCACCGACCTCGAGTCGGCCTACGAAGTGCTCGAGGAGCGCCGTCTCGACGACTACCACGTCGACCACCTCGGCGTGGTCGCACGCCCGCGCTGAGGGGGCGGCGGGCCGCGCGGAGTCGGGAGGGCCAGTCCACACCGTATTTAGTACCGGGGGCCGAAGCGGGGACCGATGGAACGCGGGTCGCCGGAATCGTTCACGCGGATGGGTACGCTGGGCATCGAAGAGGAGTGTTTCGTCGTCGACGAGCGGGGCCGACCCGCGAGCGCGACCGACGAACTCGTCTACGAGACGGAGCCACCCGAAGCGCTCGAGGGGAAACTCGACCACGAACTGTTCACGTTCGTCATCGAGACGCAGACGCCGGTGATCGACCACCCGAGCAACGCCCGCGAGGCGCTGCTCTCGGTCCGCGAGGCGCTCGTCTCCCACGCCGCGGCCCACGGCTACGGCATCGCCGCCGCCGGATTACACCCGCTCGCGAACTGGCGCGAACTCGAGCACGCGGACAAACCCCGCTACCGCGCCCAGCTCGACCGGATTCGCTACCCACAGCACCGGAACACGACCGCGGGCGTCCACGTCCACGTCGGCGTCGACGACGCGGACAAGGCCGTCTGGATCGCCAACGAACTGCGGTGGTACGTCCCGATCATCCTCGCGCTCTCTGCGAACTCGCCGTACTGGTGTGGCTTCGATACGGGTCTCGAGTCCGCGCGGGCGAAGATCTTCGAGGCGCTGCCGAACACCGGCATGCCGACGGCGTTCGCGGACTACGAGGCGTTCGACGCCTTCGAGCGCCGGATGGTCGAGACGGGGTCGATCAGCGACCGCGGTGAACTCTGGTACGACGTCCGCCCACACTCGAGTCACGGCACCGTCGAGATCCGCACGCCCGACGGGCAGGCCGACCCGGAGGTGGTGCTCGCGTTCGTCGAGTACGCCCACGCGCTCGTCTGCGCGCTCGCCGACGACTACGACGACGGCGTCTCCCCTACCGACCACCGGCGCGAACTGCTCGACGAGAACAAGTGGCGCGCGCTGCGCTACGGCCACGAGGCCTCGTTCATCGCACGCGACCTCGAGGGGACCGTCACGCTCGCGGAGGTCGTCGAGCGCGAGTGCGACCGACTGGGAGTCGACGGCATCCGTCGCGTCTTCGAGACCGACAGCGGGTCGACCCGCCAGCGCCGACTCCGCCGAGAGGAGGGTGACGACGCACTGTGTGCCTCGCTCGCACTCGAGACCTCGTGACGGTCGGGACGTGTCGGCCGGGCCGTCGGCGGTGGCCGCTCGAGTCACCCGGTCCGTTCGTCCACTCTCGCTCGGGTCCTCACCCCGTTTCCTCCGTTGTGTGCGAGCGCGGATCGATTCGTAAAAACTGATAACCATCCCACGTATATCGATGGTAGTGACAGTCGCCCTCCAAGATTGTGACGGACGAACGCCGCGCGTGGTGAGCGGCCGATGAAACGCCGAGCGGCGCTCGCGCTCGTCCTGGCACTCGGCGTCCTCGGCGTTCTCGTCCTCGCCGTCGGCTGGGAAGAGGTCTTCGAGGCCATCGGACGGGCCTCGCCGGAAACCTACGCGCTCGCGTTCGTGTCGACCGGCGTCTGTTTCGCCTGCCGCAGCGCGGTCTGGTATCGCGTGCTGGCCGTCGTCGACCAGCCCCGGCCGTACTGGCTGGTCGGGAGCGTCTTCCTGACGGCGTCGTTCGCGAAGTACGTCACCCCCTACGGACAGGTCACCTCCGGGGTCGGCGTCGCCGCAATCGTCAGCCGCTACACCGACACCGCCTACGAGGAGAGTCTGGCGGCGATCATCTCAGCCGACATCCTGAACTATCTCCCGTACTATACGTTCGGCTTTCTCAGCGCCGTCTACGTGGTCGTGATCTACTCACCGCCGGTCGACCTCGGGACGCACGCCCTCCCCATCGTCGCCCTGGTCGGCGTCATCGCGACCGTCGGACTCGTTCTCGCGACCCAGCGCGCCCTCGTACTCGGTGTGTTCTACCGCTTCGTATCACTCCTCCGGCGAGGCGTCGCCCGGGTCTCCGAGCGCGCCGCGGCCAGGCTCACCCGCGAGAACGTCGAGCGCAAACTCGAGGGCTTTTACACCACGCTCTCGCTCGTCTCTCGAGACCGGCGGTCGATGACGGTCGCGCTCGTCTACGCCCACCTCGGCTGGCTCGCACTCGCCACCACCCTCTACCTGAGCGCACTCGCACTCGACGCACCGGTCGCCTTCGGCGTCGCGATGCTCGTCCTCGCGGTGAGCAAACTCGGATTTCTGGTGCCGACACCCGGCGGTCTCGGCGGCGTCGAGGCGACCATCGCCACCGCGCTCGTCCTGTTGACGCCGACGACCGTCACCGTCGCGGCCGCCATCGCCCTGCTCTTTCGCTTCGCGACCTACTGGCTCACCGTCCTCGTCGGCGGCGGCACGTCGGTCGCACTCACCGTCACCGATCCGCTCCCGGCGGAGTGAGCCACGAGAACGCGCTCTCGGCGTCACAGGGGCGTGCCACAAAGGTTTATCCGCGCGGGTGACTTTGTCCTCACCGAGAGGACACATGGCTTCGGATGATACCAACGACGAGCGGGTAGACGACGCCGACGACTCGAGGGTGGGCGACGGCGAAGACGAGGAGATACCGGTCCACGTCGAGCAGCCAGACGATGCGGACGGACACCCTCGAGAGGGCGTCGGCGCGGCCGTCGAGGAGATCGACGGGCGGATCGTCGACGTACTCGCCTGGATTCTCGATACGGAGACCCGGGCGAAGATCTACGTCTACCTGCTCGCGAACCCCGCCTCGACGAGCGAGGAGGTCGCGAAAGGCACCGGTCTCTACCCGAGTACGGTACGAGAGGCGCTCGCCGAACTCCACGACGAAGAACGCGTCAGCCGGCACAAACGTGCGAGCGAGGGGGCCGGAAACAACCCCTACGAGTACACCGCCATCCAGCCGAGCGAACTCGTCGGCGGCGTCGTCGACCAGATCCAACACGAGTTGAACACCGTATTCACGCTCGACCGTCTCCTCGAGCGACGCACCGAGGACGACGCCTTCGGCGAGGACGTCGAACCCGTCCGGATCACCGTCGACGACGTCTCGAGTGAAGAGTCCGTTGACGGGAGTTCGGACGACGGTTCGGGCGGTCCCGACGAGGAGGACGGAAGCGACGAAGACGACGGTCCCGGACCGTAACGACGAGTGCCGACGGAGAGCAGACGACTTTTCTCCTCGAGCCAGCACCCGACGGCTCACCCGTCGCCGTGGTGGATACCGAGGATGCCGGGGCGCTCGAGTGTCCCCGCTGTATCGATCGCATCGACCTCGAGCGTCGGCCAGCCACCGGTCGCGGTCAGCGTCTCGAGGTCGCCGTCCTCGGTGAGGAGGTGGGTATCTTCGCTCTTTGCGCCCTGAATCGTCGGGTTCCAGGCGTAGGCCATCGGCGCGACGACGGGCGTCTCGAGGTCGGGCGTCGCGATCCACTCGCGGCCGGCGAACCCGGCCGCACCGCCCTGGTGGTGGTGTTCCCACTCGCCGTCGACGCCGACCGCCGCGTAGGCCTCCTGAATCGCGGCGAAGACGTCGCTCGCCGTGCCATCGGCCGCGGCGGTCTCTCGCGTGGCCGCGAGCGCCGTCGCCTCGACACGAGCGGCGTCCCGGTGACGGGACTCGAGCCACTCGGGCGGGTCGAAGGCGACGGTGCGGGTACAGCTCGCGTGGAGACCGTAGCGCTGGGCGGTGACGGAGACGAGTGCGTACGCACCGAGGTCGGTCTGCGTCGGCGTGTAGTGGCGGTATATCCCGGCGCGCTTCGAGCCGCCGACGAGGACGACGGGGGCTTCGATGCCGCGCGAGCGCAGGGCGATCGAGAGCGCGGCCGCGACCTCGTCTTCGGTGTCGTCGGGACGGAGTTCGCGACAGACCGATTCGACCGCGGCGGCGGTTTCGCGGCCGAGGTCACGGTAGCGCTCGCGGTCGCGTTCGGTGAGTGGCTGGCGAAGCGGCGTCGGATCGAGCGAGGCGAGGCCGGGAACGTCGACGTCCGCGGCGGCGGGACCGTCGACGGCGTCGGCGAGCGCCTCGGCGAGCGAAGCCGAGTACCACGGATAGGTCTCGACGGGCGTCTCGTCGGGCAGGTCGGGGAGTTCTTCGGCTTCGATCCGGTCGGCTTCGATCGTATCGGTCAGGACGCGTACCTGCGACCCGTCGTAGCCGACGGCGGCGACGCCCACTGGCGACTCGCGGTCGACGACGTTGTCGCCGCCGGTCAGCCAGGCGAAGGCGTTCGGCCGGGCGAACCAGACCGAGGTGAGGTCCTCAGCGTCGAGGAGGGCGTCGAGGCGCTCGAGTTTTGCAGCTAGCACGGACGGTGACTCGAGCGGAGGGTTCTTGAATCCGACGAAGGCGGTGGTGTCGACGGACTCGAGGCGGGCAGGCCGAACACGGGACCTTGAAGTACGGCCGTTCCTAACGGGCGCTCAGAGAACCCGTGTCGTTCGACACCCACACGTCCGACTCTCGAGGCCCCTCGTTCGGCCGGTTTGGCTTCCCGCACCTGCTCGCCGCCACGGTCGCGCTCGTCGCGGCGACGATACTGCTCGGCGTCGCCGCGAAGGCGACGGGGTCGGGACTCGCCTGTGACGCGAACTGGCCGCTGTGTGACGGCGGCATCCTCAACCTGTTCCCGGCGAACTTCCCGAGTTTCTTCGAGTGGATCCACCGCGTGGTCGCGATGGTCGCGGGCGTCTTCATCGTCGCCACCGCCGTCGTCGCCTGGCTGGGGGCGGTCACCGACCGACGGATCACCGCCGCGATCACCCTCGGCCTGGTCCTGACGCCGATTCAGGTGTTCCTGGGCCGGGAGACCGTCCTCTCCTACGAGTTGACGATCCTCTCGCTGCACTTCTGGACGGCCGTCGTCATCTTCGTCCTGTTCGTCGCCTCGGCGGTGCTCGTCTGGGCCGACCGGATCACGACGAGACACGTCTCGGGTGCGCTCGCACTGGGTGCGGCGATGGTACCGCTGCACGTCCTCCTCAGCCCGCTGTTCATCGGCACGTACACCTCGGTCATCCAGACGACCCAGTACGCCGTCGTCCTCACGCTCCTCGCGTCGGTCATCCTCGCCGCGATCGTCACTGCCCGCCGGTACGAGCGCCGTCGCGTCTCGGGTGTCGTCCTCTCGACGCCACTCGCCGCCCTCGCAGTGCTGGTACTCGGCCGCCGCTCGGTCATGGCGTTCGCACCCGCACTCGACGTCCTCTACGTCGTCGTCGCGGCTGGTTCGGTCGTGCTCCTCCTCGCCGGTGCCATCCTCACTCACCGGTACGGTCAGTAACTGATCGCGAGGACGGCGGCGAGCAACGCCACGGCGAGTCCGAGACCCAACAGTGCGTAGTTCGCGACCACGTTCGAGGCCCGTGTGAGCGAGACGCTGTAGCGACGGTTCGAGAGCGGCCAGAACGGACGGATACCCGCCGGAGTGAGCGCGTCGGCGAGGAGGTGTGAGAGAATCGAGAGCGAGCCCACGGCGAAGGCGAATCCGACCACACCGAGACCGGCGAACGCGACTCCCTCACCGACGAGCAGTGCTGCGACGCCAGCGAGCGCGACACCCACCAGAGCGGCGAACGCGAACGTGTGCGTCGGCCCGCGGTGCTCGAGCGCGGGGACCCGCTGGTCGTAATCCGGAAGCGTCGAGAGGGCGAGGACGGTCACACACCCGACGATTGCAGCGGGTTCGTACCCTGCAGACGCAACCACGAACCCGAGTGGTGCGTACACCAGGAGTGCAACACCGTAGTGTCCCGGCCGGTACATCACTCTCCGCGAGGACGTGCCGGAAAATAAACCCCCCGCCGAACGCGAGTCCGTGGCGAGACGACCGCGCAAATCCAGGCCGGTCGCTCGAGCGACTGACGGCTCGATCGAAATTCATCCCGAGTGACTGTCGAAAATTGTAAGCCATGTACGGTGCAACTTGTGGCTATGCGAACTCTAGACGAAACTGACCTCAACATCCTTCGCCTCCTGGTCGAAGACGCACGCAGGCCGTACAGCGACATCGCAGACCGTGTCGACGTCTCGGCACCGACCGTCTCCGACCGCATCGACCGCCTGAGTGAACTCGGCGTGATCAACGGCTTCACCGTCGACCTCGACCGAACGACGTTCACCGACGGTATCGACGTGCTGATCGACGTCGAACTGCGCGCCGGAACCGACGACCGCCTCGTCGACCGGGTCGCGGCTATCGACGCCATCGAACACGTCTTCGTGACGGCCGACGCCCGACTGCTCGCCGTCGCGACCGCACCGATCGGCCGCATCCGAGACATCCTCGCGGAGGGAATCGACCTCGAGTTCGTCGACTCCTACCGCGTCCACCTCGTCGAGGAGCGACGCTGGCAGCCGACGATCGGGAGCGCAGAACTCGCACTCAGCTGTGACGAGTGTGAGAACACCGTCACCAGCGAGGGCGTCTCGCTGCGCCTCGGTGGCGACCTGTATCACTTCTGTTGCCCGACGTGTCGATCGAACTTCGAGAACCGGTACGCGAGCCTCACCGAATCCGTCTGAGTGTCAAGCGAGCACGCGTCGACGCCGCGGCGAGACGGCACCCACGAAGATCACGGGAGTTTTCCTCGAGTACCGCCTACGGACAGCTATGCGGACGAGTCTCAACGTCCCCGACGAGATGATCGACGAGTTCGACGCGACGTGGCGCGCGGAGGGACTCGACTCACGGTCGCGTGCACTACGCGAGGCGATCTCAGAGTACGTCGAAACCCACCACCGACTCGAGTGTGCAACCGGGCCGGTCGCCGCTGCGGTGGTCTTCGATTACGAACACGACGACGTGATCGAGCGGCTGCACGACCTCCAGCACGAGTGGCAGTCGGTGATCGACACGACCAGCCACGTCCACCACGGCGAGTGGTGTCTCGAGACCGTGTTCTGTCACGGCCCGGCAGAGGACGTGCGCGAGTTCGTCTACAGTCTCAAGGACTTCGACGCAGTCAGTCGCGTCTCGGTGATGCTGTTACGCGCCGATCCGCCGTCTCGAGGCGAGGGTGAACGCGCGGGAGACTAGCCCGGTATCGTGAGACGGCCCACGGCCGGGTACCGCACCCGACAACGTGTACGTGGGCCACCAGGTGCGCCGACGGTCGGATAGTGGGGTCAGTCTCGAGACGTCCATAAAGCGCTTCGATATCTAAGGCGACCTTTCTTGCAGTGGACGAGCAATGTCTGAGTGACCAGCCTGTATGGAGTCCCCACGCAGACGTTCGTCGACGAACGCATCGACACCGGATGGTGACCGGAGCGCGCAGCCGGTTCACTCACGCCAGCGCGTCTCCAGGGTGGTGTCTCCCCGATGAGCGTCATCGCGAGCGTTACGATCCCCGCAGACGAGTTCCCGCTCGGTTCGCTCCTCGAGTCCGACACCGCTTCGACGGTGAGCGTCGAGTCGACGGTGCCGACGGACGAGTCGGTCATCCCGTACCTCTGGATTCCCGAACGGGCGACCGACGGTGCACTCGAGGAACTGGGTCGCGTCGACGTGGTCACGGACGCAGCCGTCATCGACGAGGTCGACGGCCACACCCTGGTTCACCTCGAGTGGGCCAGCGAAGTCAACGGCTTTCTCGAGTCCGTTCGCGAGACGACGGCGATCGTGACCGGTGCCGCCGCCACCGCCGAACAGTGGACGTTTCGGCTCCGCTTTCCCGCCTACGAAGGTCTCTCGGCGTTTTACACCCGCTGTCTCGAGCAGGACATCTCGGTCGAACTCGTCCAGATCCACGAGGCGATCGGTCCCGAAAACAGGCCGCGCTTCGGTCTCACGGAGGCCCAGCGAGAACTCGTCCTCGCAGCCTACGAGGACGGCTACTTCGACGTGCCGCGGCAGACGACGCTCGTCGACCTCGGCGAGAAACTCGAGGTGTCAGATTCGGCGGTCTCACAGCGACTGCGGCGCGGTCTGGCGTCGCTGATCCACTCGACGGTCGTCATCGGAGAGTCCGCCGATACCGACGTGCCGAAGTGACCGGCGGCAGCGGACGTATCCGCACCCCGAGAGCGAACCCGCGCCGTCAGTGTCCGTCGCCGTCGGACACCGAGGGTCGGGCGGTCCCGGTGTGTACACCCGCCCTGTCGACGGACGCGGTCTCGTCGCCTGCGGGCGTCGACTGCCCGCCCGTCGGCGTGTAGTGCTCGGCGACGTAGTCACGACCGAAGGGGTGTTTCAACAGTCCCCAGTAGACGAGCAGTCGGTGCAGGCGGAGGGTGAGGCGCGTTCGGAAACTCATCAGAGGAGACAGTCACCGAACCGGCTTATACCCTCGCCGCGTATCGAACGGTGAGTCGTCGTCACCCTGGACGACAGGTCGAGGTGGTGAAACGAGCATTCGACCACGAGACGGCGCGAGAGAGACCCTTGCCGGCGGATCGATTTCGTTATGCGGGGTGGACGCGTAACTCACCGCGTGAAGAACGTCACTGATCGACGGAGCAATCCGTTCGGAATGCGTCCTCCGTTCGAGCGACACGATCCTGACGCCCACCCTGCAGTCTTCGGCTACGGCGACGCCAACGCGGACTTCCACGTCATCGGCGACCACCCCGGCATCCACGGCGGTGAGACGACCGGCGTCCCGTTCACCGAGACCGAAGCCGGCCGCGCGATCGCCGCCCTCCTGCGGACGCTCGAGTTCGCCAGCGGTCCCGCCGAGCGGCCGACCCTCGAGAACTGCTTTCTAAACTACATCCACATGTGTACACTCGAGGGCGGACGGACGCCGACGGCGGCCGAGTACGACGAACTCGAGCGCTACTTCGACGCGGAACTGCGCGCGATCAACGCTCACATTCTGTTGCCGGTCGGCGAGCGAGCGACCGATCACGTACTCAGAGAGTACACGACCCAGCGCCACCGCTACGGGCCCGGCCTGGACGTGGCGGCGCTCCACGGCGTCGACATCCGCGGCCGCGGCTTTCTGGTGGTTCCGGTCCGCGAACCCACGGAGTGGGAAGCGGGCGACGAAGACACCATCGTCGCGGCGCTCGAGGCGATTCTCCGGTCGGACTACCGGCAGACGAAAGGCGTCGCGACGCTGATCGGCTGATCAGCGCCCGAAACGCTTGCGGATCGTCGTCCGGATCGGCAAGCCGAGTGCTCCGGCGACCGGCACGAGGACGTACGCGAGGAGGTCAGACGGTAGCGACGCGTATCCGACGGCGGCCAGCGCAAGCGCCAGCGCCGGCACCGAGACCGCGAGGACGAAGAGGTACGACGGCGACCAGCCCGGGAGCGCGTGCGTCCGGTGGACGACGACGCCGAACAGCAGCGGCATGAGGACGACCCCCGCGAGGAACGGGCCGCCGACGAGCGTCGTCGTGACCGCGAGCGCCAGGGCGAGCACGATCGTCTCGTCTATCGAGACCGGACCCCAGGTGTCCGCTCGCCAGCGCACGCGAGCGACGAGCAGTGCGAGTACCGATACGCAGACGACGCCGGCGAGCGCGCCGTACCACTCGAGCGGAGCGAGCGGTGGGTCGATCAGGTCGACCCCCGCGACGAATCCGGCGGCCGTCTCGACGCCGTGACGACTCTCGGTGAGCGTCGCCCACATCGTTCCGACGTCGCCGGCGGCCGTCAGCGACGCGAGGAGCGACTCGAGTGCGTTTCGGTTCTCGAGACCGAAGTGGGAGAGTCCGCCGAGGTAGATGGCCGTCGAGAGCCAGAGCAGCGGCCAGGCGACGTTCTGTCGGCGCCACCAGCGGACGAGCGCGTTGTCGCTCTCGCTCGATGCGCCGCGAGCGGAACGACGCCTCCGGCCCGTCGTCGTGCCACTCCCAGCTCCGGTTGCGCTGGAACCGGTCGTCGTGCCACTCCCAGCCGTCCCGGTTGCCGTGCCCGTCGCCGATCCGGTCGCCGTCGAACTGGTTGCGTTGCGCCGCGTGCGCCGGGAGCGACTCGAGGACGTCGACGTCTGTCCCGTCCCTGCCGTCTTCGTCCCCGTCGAACCCGCGGCCGTCTCCGTGGTTCCGGTGGCGTCGTCCTCGCCGACGACCCGCTTACGTTTGGTCTTCGTGGGGCGTTTCTTCCACGCGTCGGGGGAGGGCAGCCCCTTCGTGCGCTTTGCGACGTAGTCTTCGTGGCCGAGTCGGTCGTACGCCCGCCGTTCGACCGGGTCGCCGAGGATGTCGTAGGCCTTCTTCAGCGCGGTGAACTGTGCTCGTGCGCGCTCGTCGTCGTTCAGGTCCGGGTGGTAGATGCGCACCTGCTCGCGAAACGCCTGCTTGATGTCGTCCTGTGAGGCCTCAGAAGACACCTCGAGGAGGTCGTAGAAGTCGAAGTCCTCAGTCATGGAAGATCTGTCGTGTTTGGGGAGACCACGTTTCCCTCTCGGATTCGTCGGGGTATAATTTCAACGTTCCTGTCAGTCCCACCCTCCCGTCGGCGTTCGAGGAAGTTGGGTATTTCGGCTAGTCGTGTTCGTCGTTCGCGAAGTCGACGAGCGTCGACTGCCCCCCACGGCGACGCCCCGCCGACTGCTCGTCGGTGGAGACGGTGTCCTCACCCACCGGAACCGACGCCTCGCCGTCCCACCCTTCGAGACTGGTCTGTTCACCCGCGGCGAACTCGAGGTTGGCGAGGCGGACGCCGACTTTCCGGACGCGCTCTCGTTCGAACTCCGCGAACAGCGAGAGCGCCGTCCGCTCGACCAGGTCGGGGTCGTCGACCGGTCCCGGCAGCGAGTTCTCGCGGGTGTGAACGTCGTACGGCGGGGTGACAGCCTTGATGCCGATCGTCCGGTACAGTGCGCCCTCGCGGGTCGCCCGCTCGGCGACGGCCGCCGCGAGGGTGCGGATCGTCTCGCGTTTCGGTCCCGGCGCTTCGAGACTCGCGTCGAACGCCGACTCGCGCGAGAAACTCTTCGGCACCCCGGTCGGTTCGACGCGCCGATCGTCGACGCCGCGGGCACGCTCGTACAGTTCGCGGCCACGCTCGCCGAAGGCGTCGACCAGCGGCTTCGGGTCGGTCTCGGCGACGTCAGCCGCCGTCTCGAGACCCATCCGTCGCAGTTCGCGGGCGGTCACGGGACCGACGCCGTAGAGCAGGTCGACCGAGAGCGGGGCGAGAAACTCCCGGACCGCAGCCGGTTCGACGACGGTGAGACCGTCGGGTTTCTCGAAGTCGCTCGCGATCTTCGCGACGCTCATCGTCGAGGCGACGCCGACGCTGACGGTGACGCCGACCTCGCGACGGATGCGATCTTTGACGTGACGGGCGAACCCCTCGGCGACCGGCCAGGCGGTCCGCTCGCTCACGTCGAGGTAGGCCTCGTCGATGCTCACCTCGCGGACGACGTCCGCACACTCGTGGAGGATCGTCCGCACGTCGGCGGCGACCGACTGGTAAAATTCCATGTCGACCGGCCGGTAGTAGCCCGTCGCATCCTCGTCGAGGTCCGGCCGGTCGGCGCAGTCGGCTCGGCGCGGTAAGCGCTCGAGCGCGCTCGAGATGGCCTGGGCGCTCTCGACGCCGAAGGCGCGGGCCTCGTAGCTCGCGGTGGCGACGGCACCGACGGTCTCGTCGGCTTCGTAGCCCATGCCGACGACGACGGGTTCCCCACGGAGGGCGGGTTCGCGCAGTCGCTCACACGAGGCGTAGAAGCAGTCGGCGTCGACGTGGAGGACGATCGGCTCCGGCTCGTCACCGCCGTCGTCGACACCGGGCAGTCGAGCCCCCTCTCTCATACGATAGACGCTAGTTGGCGTCCAGCCTCGTGAACGTTCTGTCTCGAGCGAACGGCGGTCGGGTTCCGGACGGACGCACCGCAGTAACCAACACGTCGAGCGCTGTGCACAGGTGTCACTCAGATCCTCAAACAACAGAGAGTTATGAAAAACTCGATAGCATATGACGGTGGGGCGTGTGAAACTAGCCATGGCCCTTACACTCGACGATCACCTGGAGGCGGTGGCGAACGTCTACCGCCGGGAGATGTTACTCGCTCTGACCGACCACAATCCGCAGTTCGACCGCGCAGCACTCACCTACGGCTCGAACCAGCCGCTCGAGGACCGACAGGTGGCCCTCGAGATGGAACACGTTCACCTCCCGAAGCTGGTGGACATGGGGTTGATCAGATGGAACCGAGGCGAACACGAGGTGAAGAAGGGACCCGAATTCGAGAAGATCGAACCGCTGCTGGCGGTCTTACCCGGGCGGCGGAACAGTCTCGTCGACGACCAGTCGCCGTAGCTCCCGTCGTACCTGGTTTTCCCGGTAGTGAGACGGTGTGGGACGACGGAAAGTAGTGGTTTCGACGCACCTGCCGGTCCCACGAACGCTGTCACCGGGTGACAGCGATGGTACGGAAGAACACTGGTTGGGACCCAACTGCACTCCGTACCGAGTACTGCTTGGCCCGGCCCCCGTATAACCTTACTGTGATTATCTGGGTGAATTGCGTTTTCGCCACGGACGACGGGTGAAGCCCTTGGAAACGATACAGGAAGTCTCTTGTGAGCACTCGTACAACAGGTAACACGGTACAGAGTCGGTAGTATGGTTGGGACCCATGGAAGAACTATCTAATCACCAACGAGCAGTAGAATTACTTCAACAACTGGGGCTGAAAGAGTACGAATCGAAGTGTTTCGTCGCCCTCTCACAGCTCCCGAAAGCGACCGCAAAGGAGATCAGCGAGCTCTCAGACGTTCCGCGGACCCGCGTCTACGACGCCGTTCGGGTCCTCGAGGCGAAGGGGCTCGTCGAAGTGCAGCACTCGAGTCCACAGCAGTTCCGTGCGGTCATGACCGACGAAGCCGCCCAGACGCTCCGCAGGGAGTTCGAATCCCGGACGGAGACGCTCGTCGACGTTCTCGGGAAACTCGAGCCGACGAACTTCGACACCGACCGAGAGATCACACACGAAGTCTGGTCGCTGTCGGGGAGTACGTCCATCGCGAACCGAACACACCAGCTGATCGGGTCGGCAGAACAGGAAGTTGTGCTGATACTCAACCGCCGAAAGATCCTCACGGACGAGTTACTCGAGCACCTGCGAAACGCCCTCGAGATGGATCTCGACGTCCTCGTCGGAACGGCGAACGACGAGGTCCGCGAGACGGTAGAGGAGGCACTTCCCGATGCACGGGTGTTCGTCTCCGGACTCGAGTGGCTTCACAGCTCTCCGGCGGACGCGGCCGACGACACGACGATCAGTCGGCTCCTGTTAGTCGACAAAAACACGATTCTGGTCAGCTCAGTTCACGCGAACCAGCCCGAGCGAGAAGCGCACGAAAAAGCGGTGTTCGGACGGGGATTCGACAACGGAATCGTGGTGATCGCCCGCCGACTGATGGCGACGGGGCTGCAACCAACCGACGACCCCGGCCTACCCGGCACGTAGTCGCGACACCGCCCGGGTCGGCGCTCAGGCGATCTGGTCTTCGTACTCCACAGCTTCGAGCAGGTCGGTCTCGTCTCCCGATGGGTCGATCTCGAGCATCCAGCCCTCGCCGAAGGGGTCGTCGTTGACGAGTTCGGGCGCGTCGAAGACGGCGTCGTTGACGCCGACGACCTCGCCGCTGACGGGCGCGTAGAGGTCGGAGACGGCCTTGATCGACTCGACAACGCCGAAGGCGTCGCCCGCGGTGACGGCCTCGCCGACGTCGGGGAGTTCGACGAAGACGACGTCACCGAGTTCGTCCTGTGCGAAGTCCGTGATGCCGACGCGGACGACGCCGTCGGTCTCGAGTGCCCACTCGTGCGATTCCAGATACTGCCGGTCGGTTGGAACGTCGAAGCTCATTGTTATCTATCAGATGGTGTCGATGAACGGGATCGGTTCGACTCGCGCCTTCTTCGATTGGCCGCGGACGATGACGCGGAAGGTCGTCCCCGGCTCTGCGTACTCGACCGGCACGTAGCCGAGGCCGATCGGTGCCTCGAGCGTCGGACTCATGGTCCCGCTCGTGACGGTGCCGATGACGCGCCCTTCGGTGCTCGTGATGTCGTAGCCGTGTCGGGGGATGCCCCGGTCGATGAGGCGGAAGCCGACGAGTTTCTCCTCGACGCCCTCCTCGTGGACGCGCTCTAAGGCGTCCCGGCCGACGAACTCGGTGTCGAGTTTGACGGTGAAGCCGATGCCAGCCTCGTAGGGCGTACGCGGGTTCGACTCGTGGTCGAAGTCCTGTCCTGCGAGGACGAGTCCGGCCTCCATCCGCAGGGTGTTTCGCGCCCCGAGACCGCAGGGCTGACACTCGAGGGCGGTCCAGACGGTCTCCGCCTCGCGCCACGGCACGACCAGTTCGAAGCCGTCCTCGCCGGTGTAGCCGGTGCGGGCGGCGAGACACTCGACGCCCTCGATGGTGACGCTCGTCGTCTCGAAGCGGCCGACACCGGTGAGCGACTCCTCGACGAGGTCGGCGACGAGCGAGCGGGCGTTCGGTCCCTGCACGGCGAACATGGCGAACTCGTCGGTCTGGTTGTCGACGGTCGCCTCGAGACCCCACTCGTTGCGGTAGTCGATCCAGCGCTCGTGCATCGCCTCGTCGTTGCCCGCGTTCGGCACGAAGAGGTAGGCGCACTCGCCGCCTTCGTCCGGTAGCCGGTAGACGACCGTGTCGTCGATGACGATCCCCTCCTCGTCGGTGATCGTCGCGTACTGTGCGTCACCGACCTCGAGCGCGTCGACGTCGTTCGAGGTGAGTCGCCCCATCAACGCCGTCGCGTCGGGTCCGGTGACGTGAATCTGGCCCATGTGCGAGACGTCGAAGCGGCCGACGTCATCGCGAACGGTCTCGTGTTCCTCGCGGATCGAATCGAACTCGACCGGCATGTCCCAGCCGCCGAACTCGGTGAACTTCGCCCCGCGCTCGTCGTGTAACCCACGTAACGGCGGCGCCTGTAGCGGCATACTCGCTTCGACACCCTCGGAGTAGTAATGTCTTTTCGTCCCGGTCGGGTGGGCGGCGTCAGGCGAATTCGAACGGGACGGCCGCCGGAACCACAGCCGTTGCACGGACCACCGCTACCAGTAGATCCATGCGACTCGCTTGCCGACGAGTAGGTCGAATGGTCAGAATCGCGTTCATCGGCGCGGGCAGCATCGTCTTCTCGAAGAACCTCGTCGGCGACATCCTCTCGTTTCCCGCACTCGCGGACAGCGAGATCGCGCTGATGGACATCGACGAGCACCGACTCGCCCAGACGACCGCCGCCGCGGAGGCGATGGTCGAAAACGGCGACGTCGGCGCGACCATCGAGTCGACGACCGACCGCCGCGAGGCGCTCGAGGGCGCCGACTACGTCCTCAACATGATCAACGTCGGCGGCACCGAACCGTTCGAGAACGAGATCCGCATTCCGGAACGGTACGGCGTAGAGCAGGCGATCGGCGACACCCTCGGTCCCGGCGGCATCTTCCGCGGCCTGCGAACGATTCCGACGCTCCTCGAGATCGCTCGCGACATCGAAGCCCTGTGTCCGGACGCCCTCCTGCTCAACTACACCAACCCGATGGCGATCCTCTGTCAGAGCCTCTTCGAGGCGACCGATGTCGAGACCGTCGGTCTCTGCCACAGCGTCCAGCACACCGCCGACGCCATCGCCGACTACGTCGACGTCCCTCGAGACGACCTCGAACACTGGGTCGCGGGCATCAACCACATGGCCTGGTTCCTCGAGTGTACCGCCGAGGGTGAGGACCTCTACCCGCTGCTCGAGGAGGCGATGACCGACCCCGAAATCTACGAGCGAGATACGGTGCGCTTCGACCTCCTCGAGCACTTCGGGGCGTTCGTCACCGAGTCGAGCCACCACGTCAGCGAGTACCTCCCCTACTTTCGGACGAGCGAGCGTGAGATCGAGCGCCTGACCGGTACCGGCTACGCCGGGCGGATGCCGACGGCGACCTATCTCGAGGGGTGGAAACGCCGCGCCGCAGAGCGGGACGCGGCAGGCGTCGAGGTCGACCCCGAGGAGGCACGGATCGAACGCTCCGAAGAGTACGCCTCGCGGCTGATCCACTCGATCGAGACCGACACGCCCCGGCGGCTCAACCTCAACGTGAGCAACGAGACGGGCGCGATCGAGAACCTCCCGCGCGAGAGCTGCGTCGAGGTGCCCTGTCTCGTCGACGGCCGTGGCGTCCACCCCTGCTCCGTGGGATCGCTCCCGCCGGAACTCGCCGCGCTCACCCGCTCGAACGTCGACGTCCAGCGCCTCGCCGTCACCGGCGGTCTCGAGGGCGACCGCGAGGCGATCCACCGCGCCGTCAAACTCGATCCGCTGACTGCGGCGACGCTCACACTCGCCGAGGCTCACGAGATGACCGAGGACCTGCTCGAGGCGAACGCGGCCTACCTGCCCGAACTCTCCTGAGGGAGGACTCGAGCAGTTGGCTCGAGTCCCACCGGTATACGTGCGGACTGCTCACCCGAATTGCGGCTCGCGCACACGTCCCAGTGGTTCAACCGAAGCCGCGCACACACCACGGGAGGTAGTGTAGACACACACTAGGGTTTATAGACGGCAGTCTCGTAGCCTCGAGTATGAGTAGCGAGCGTGTCGACGCCGAGAGCAAGGTCTCGGGGAATCAGGCGAACATTCCCGCTCGCATCCGGCGAGAACTCGACATCGACGACGGCGACAGACTCCGCTGGCACGTCGAGGACGACGGCACGGTTCGCGTGCAGGTCGTCCAGCAGCGAGGCGGAACGTTCAGCGACTTCGACGGCTACGATGGTGATCGGGCGACAGCCGTCGAGAGCGAGCACGACACGTGGGGCGTCGACACCTAGATGCCGCGCGCACTCATCGATACGACCGTCCTCTTCGCAGCGGCCTACCGTCGTGACGGTACACACGACGAGGCGCTCCCAATCCTTGTCGGAATCGACACCGCAGACCTTCCAGCGGTGGTGATCCTCGAGTACGTCCTCGCAGAGACACTGAACGGGCTGATGACGCACGCAGGTCACGACGCCGCGGTCGACTTCCTCGACCGGATAGCGGAGAACACCCGATTCCACATCGACTCACTGACCGCGGACGAATTCGCCGCGGCAAAAGCGCTCTTCCGGCAGTACGAGCGGTTCTCGTTCGTCGATGCGTCTATCGTGTCCTAGATGCAGACGGAAGGACTCGAGTACCTCTACTCGTTCGACGACGACTTCGACGCTGCAGCGGACGTCTATCGTCTCGACGTCCCCACGAATCCGTATCGGCCGGAGTGATCGGTACGTCGACCGGTATCTGTAAGCCCTCCTGGAACAGCCCTCAGAATCCGTGAAATTACCCGTAGTTGCCACCTACAGGTTCGTCGTTCGAACTGTCTGCAAACTCCTCGGAAAGTGTGGGAAGTATAATAGTGAGCACTCGTGAGCCAGCGAGCAACGGCATTTCTCGCAGTACCGAGACAAAAATATGCACGTAACACTGTATTATCACTCCCTACCGGCTGGCTCGGGTATCGAGCGCGTCCGAACGGGATCCCTGGTCGAATTTAACGAATGTCTGGGGGAAATGTGACTCGCGTTTATATCGGGTAGCTCAGCATAAACAATAGCGCACACCAGTAGTTATCCGATATGGATTACAATCCGTCCAGAAGAACCGTCATCACATCGAGTGGGCTGCTCACAGCCGGTCTGGCAGGCTGTCTGGGTGCCGCCCAGGAAGATAGCGATCCGGGAGATACGTCCGCGAACCAGATCCAAATCCAGCAAGACGGTCCAGCACCGGTCGATCTCGGGACGGCCTGTAACTTCTCGATCCTGGCAAAATCCGGGATCTCGAGCGTACCCAATTCCGACGTGGCAGGAGATATCGGCGTGAGTCCGATCGCGTCGACGGCGATAACCGGGTTCGGTCTGACGCTAGATGCATCCGGCGTCTACGCGACATCGACCCAGGTGGGCGGACGGGTGTACGCGGCCGATTACGCGGAGCCAACGCCGTCCAGACTGTCCACGGCCGTGAGCGATATGGAAACCGCCTTCACCGACGCCTACGGCCGCGTCCCGCCAGACGAGACAGAGTTAGGCGGCGGCAATATCGGCGATGAGACACTCACTCCAGGAGTCTACAACTGGAGTACAGACGTCCTGATCGACGACGACATCACCCTCGACGGTGGCCCGGACGACACCTGGATCTTCCAGATTGCGGGAGATCTCACCGTGGCGAGCGGGGTAACGGTCAATCTGGAAGGGGGTGCGCAGGTCGAAAATATCGTCTGGGTGGTCGCCGGCGGTGCCGGTGTCGAGATCGGAACGAACGCGACCTTCGCAGGGATCGTACTGGCCCAGACCGGGATCAACGTACTCACCAATGCAACGGTGGATGGCTGTTTGTACGCCCAGACCGACGTCAACCTGCAGATGGCGACGGTTACCGGGTGCGACTGTGATCTCGTAGACCTGCAAGTGGAGTCGACGTGTGAGGACGATGAGGGGACGATCACGGTAACGAATCCCAACGACGTCTCGGTGATGGTAACCGTCACCGGTCCAGATGGGTACGAGGAGACGATGGAGGTTCCCGCGGGCGGGTCGGCGACGTGGGGGAATCTCGCGGACGGAACGTACTCACTCGAGACCGACAGTACCGCGATCGGCCTCGATATCACGACGCTCGACATCAGTTGCGATCCGGCCGTCCCGGACGTCGTAACGACGCCAGCGACGGACGTCAACGAATCGACCGCGACGCTCACCGGCGAACTCCTCGATCTCGGTGACTTCGCCACCGTCGACGTCTTCTTCGAGTGGCGCGAACTCGGCGCGGACGAGTGGATCGCCACCGCGCCCCAGACGCTCGAGGAACCCGGCGACGTCAGCGCCGAAATCGACGGCCTCGAGCCCGGCACCACGTACGAATTCCGGGCGGTCGGGCTGGCGAACGGTGAACGGGTCGAAGGAGCCACGCTTCGCATCGTCAAGCTGGTGCCAGGTGTACCGGAGGTCATCACGTCGCCAGCGACGGACGTCAACGGCTCGACGGCGACGCTCACCGGCGAACTGCTCGATCTCGGCGACTTCGCCACCGTCGACGTCTTCTTCGAGTGGCGTGAACTCGGCGCGGACGAGTGGACCGCCACCGCACCCCAGACGCTCGAGGAACCCGGCGACGTCAGCGCCGAAATCGACGGTCTCGAACCCGGAACCACCTACGAATTCCGGGCGGTCGCAGTGGCCAATGACACGCGTGCCGAGGGAGCTATTCTCTCGTTCACCAAAGCCGAACCCGGCGCACCTATGGTCGAGACCCAGATGGCGACGGACGTCAACGGCTCGACGGCGACGCTCACCGGCGAACTCCTCGATCTCGGTGACTTCGCCACCGTCGACGTCTTCTTCGAGTGGCGCGAACTCGGCGCGGACGAGTGGACCACGACCGCACCCCAGACGCTCGAGGAACCCGGCGACGTCAGCGCCGAAATCGACGGCCTCGAGTCCGGCAGCACGTACGAATTTCGGGCGGTCGCCGTGGCCAATGGCGAGCGCTACGACGGAACCATCGTCTCGTTCACCAAAGCCGAACCCGGCGTCCCGAGCGTCGAGACACAGCCAGCGACGGACGTCAACGGCTCGACGGCAACACTCAACGGTGAACTGATCGATCTCGGAGACTTCGACGCCGCCGACGTCTTCTTCGAGTGGCGTGAACTCGGCACGGACGAGTGGACCACGACCGCACCCCAGACGCTCGAGGAACCCGGCGACTTCAGCGCCGAAATCGCGGGTCTCGAGTCCGGCAGCACGTACGAATTCCGTGCAGTCGTGGTCGCAAACGACGAACAGTTCCTGGGATCCACACGCTCGTTCACCAAACTGGCGCCGGATGAGTTGGACGTCGAGACGCTGCCAGCGACCGACGTCACCGGATCGACGGCGACGCTCAACGGCGAACTGCTCGAGGCTGGCGATGCAGAGGAGGTTTCGGTCTACTTCCTCTACCGCGTCACGGGAACGTCGGTGTGGCTGTTTACGGACGAGGCGGTCCTCACCGAACCCGGGCCGTTCAGCGCCGAAATCGACGGCCTCGAGCCTGGCACAACCTACGAGTTCCGGGCGGTCGCCCAGGTGGGAAGCGCGGTTGTCTTCGGCGACATTCTGGAGTTTACGACGGTTCGTGACGACAAGAAAGGCAAGAAACGCAAGAAAAAGCGCGAGTATGAGCGCGCAAAACGCGAGTACGAGAAGTACACAAAGAAATACGAGAAGGGGAACACGGACGAGAAGCAACTGAAGAAGAAGAGACACGCCTACGAGTACGCAAAACGCGAGTACGAGACGTACAAACGGACGTGTGAGAACGCGTCCTGATTCGGTCGAGTGACGCGATTCACGCCCGCCGTGAACGGCGGAATTTTCTCGCTGTGTAAAGATAGTCTGAGAAGGCACAGTCAGTATTATATACATATCAGCCTTCGTTCAGTCCGCGCACGGAGTTACCGAACCGCTGCTGCGGTTGCGAGCGTGTTTCCGAATCGCGAAACCGCGTCACTGTCTCCGGTATCAGTGGCGGACTCGAGCAGTTGGCTCGAGCGCGTCGTAACACCGACCACCACCGCCGCGAGAACTTATATCCGATGGGGCGGCCAGAGCCGTCGATGGACGCCTCCGCCGAAGTGGTGGTCGACCTCTCGCTGAGCGGGCAGGTCGTCGTGTGGGTACTCGCCGGTGCCCTCCTCGGGACGATCAGCGGCCTCGTCCCCGGCCTCCACGCGAACAACTTCGCGCTCGTACTCGCTGGCGTCGCCCCGTCGGTCCCCGGCCCGCCGCTGTTAGTCGGCGTCGCCATGCTCGCTGCGGGCGTCGTCCACACCTTCCTCAACGCGGTCCCCGCGATGGCCCTCGGCGTTCCCGACGCGGAGATGGCGGTCACCGCCCTCCCCGGCCACCGGATGGTGCTGGCGGGCCGGGGCTACGAGGCGATCCGCCTCTCCGCACTCGGCAGTCTCCTCGCCGTCGTCCTCGCCGTCCCGCTCGCGATTCCGATCACCGCCGGTGTCACCGCCGTCTACCCGACGCTCCGTTCGAACCTCCCACTCGTCCTCGTCCTCGTCGTAATCGGCCTCGTCGCCTCGGAGTACACCTGGCGGGCGCGCTTCGGCGGCCTCCTCTCCTTTACGCTCGCAGCGATTCTCGGCGCGCTCACGCTCGAGCTATCGCCCGACGCGCCGCTCGAGGCGGGCGGGATGCTCGCACCCATCTTCGCCGGACTGTTCGGCGCGCCGGTGTTGATCGACGCCATCCGCGGCGGTGGGATTCCCCCACAGCGCGACCGGGAGATACGGCTCCCACGCGGGTTTCTCGCCCTCGCTGCGCTCGCCGGCGCCCTCGCGGGTGCGGTCGTCGGCTACCTGCCGGGTATCTCGGCGGCCATCGCCGCCGTCGCCGTCCTGGTGTTGATTCCGGGCGGGACGAACGACCGGAGTTACATCGTCGCGACGAGCGGCGTCGACACGGCCAACACTATTTTCGCGCTCTTCGCACTCGTCGCCATCGGCCAGCCACGGACGGGCGTCATGGTCGCCTTCCAGAGCGCGAACGCGCCGTTGGCCCTCCCGGTGCTCGTCTCCGGCGTCCTCCTCGCGGGGGTCGTCGGTTTCGTCCTCGTGATCGTCGTCGGCGACGCCTACCTCGACGTGATCGGACGGCTCTCGTATCTCACCATCTCGGTCACTGTACTCGCGCTCCTGCTGGTCCTCTCGTATCTCTTCACGGGCTTCCTCGGCGTCGGCGTCTTCGTCGTCGCGGCGGCGATCGGCATGGTTCCCATCCGGTTTCGCGCTCGCCGAGTCCACCTGATGGGCGTCCTGATCGGGCCGCTGATCGTCGGCGCGTGACGCGCGGCGGCGTGTCCGACGCTCGAGTCCCGACCGGTCACGCGCTGTCGGCCGGCCGTCCGCGGCGGTCGAAAGACAACCGTTAAAAGCGCCGGTGCGGAACGTGGGTGTATGAGTACGACGGACCAGCAGGAGACGCGTTCGTGTGTCTCGTGCGGGATCAACATCGCGGGGACGAACGCAGCAGCGTTCAAGTGCCCGGAGTGTGGCAAACAGATCTACCGCTGTGCGAAGTGTCGCAAACAGAGCAACCTCTACGAGTGCCCCGACTGCGGGTTCACCGGACCATAGAGCCATGGGAAAAGTCGCCGCCAAAATCAAGGTCATGCCGAGCAGCCCAGAGGTCGACCTCGACGAACTCGAGGACGCCCTCTCGAGCGCCCTCCCCGAGGGCGTGAAGATCAACGGCGTCGAGCGCGAAGAGGTCGCCTTCGGTCTCGTCGCCCTCTACCCGACCGTCATCGTCCCCGATGGCGCAGGCGGCACCGAAGCCGTCGAGGAGACCTTCGCGGACGTCGAGAACGTCGAGAGCGTCGCCGTCGAGAACGTCGGCCGCATCTGAATCGATTTCTTCGACTCTGCACCGAGCCCGCCAGTGAGCGACGCGTCGGCTCACTCGGTGCACTCACTCCCGCTCGCGTGAGCCGACGGCCCGGAGGTACTCTTCGAGGAGGTCGGGAAACTCCCGCCCGCGGAGATAGCGCAGGCCGAAGTCCTCGGTCCAGGCGATGATGCCGGTGTCCTCGGTGACGACGCCCGCCTCGAGTTCGATGCCGAGGACCAGCAGGTCGAAGTCCTCACGTGAGTCGAGGACGCCCCGGCGCAACGCCTCGCGGTACTTCGAGCGCAGGTCGGAGATGACGGTGTCGACGGCGCTCATGTACTCGTCTTCGGCGGGTGGCTCCCCCTGAGTGGTCTCGGCGCGCCTGACCGCCTCCTCGGAGACGCGAAGCCCCCGGTTGACGCGGTCGCTCATCTCGTCTACGAACTCGTAGACGACGTTCGCGGGAATCGCGACCTCGTGGCGGGCCGGATGCTTACGGATCACCCAGGTGTTGAGTTTCGAGGTGAGGTCGTCCGAGACGCCGCGACTCTCGAGAATCGTCGTCAGTTCGTCGTGGATCGACGGCGGCATGTAACAGGAGATGTGCAACTCGAGTCGGGCCTGTGCGAGGAGGTCGAGGAGGCGTTCGAGGGCGTCCTCGAGCGATTCGCCGTCGTCGCGAATCTCGTCGGTGAGGAAGACGGAGGTGTCGAGGACGAACCGCTGTTTGAACGGGCCGCCTGCCATAGCGACCGTTCACCGGCCAGCGCCAAATAGGGCGGTGGCGCAGGGTCACGGAGACGGGGACAGCGAACACCTGTGGCGGACGGTGGGCGTTCTTTACCCATGGCTGTGGTAGGGAGTGGGTATGACTGCGGCGTACCACGAGGCGCTCGAGTGCTCGCCGGAGGTGTTCTCACGGCTCGAGGAGCACTTTCGCCGCCAGCACTACGAGGGACGCCCGTATCGGTACCTCCCGAACGCCCGCGGGAGTTTCGAGCGAGGGACGGTCCTGATCGGCGACACCGTCGTCCGCGGCTATCCGAAGATCGGACGGACGCTCGTCCTCGAGCCAGGGATCGAGAGCCACTTCGACGGCGACCTGGCCATCGAGGAGAAGTTGAACGGCTACAACGTCCGCGTGGTTCGACTCGAGGGCGACCTGCTCGCGTTCACGCGCAGCGGACTGGTCTGTCCGTTCACGACGCGCGTACTCGAGCGGCGACAGGGGGCACAACTCGGCGCGCTGTTCGACGCTTATCCGTCGGCGATGGTCTGCGGGGAGATGATAGGCCCGGAGAGTCCCTACATCCAGCACGAGTATCCAGGCGTCGACTCGCTCGCCTTTCGGGCGTTCGACTGGCGCGAGCGCGAGGGCGGTGAGCCGGTTCCGGTGGCCGAGCGCCGGCATCGCTACGCACGGTTCGAGGTCCCGCAGACGCGGCTGTTCGCCATCGAAGACGCCGACGCAGCCGCAGCCGTCTGCCGGCGCGTCGTCAAGGAACTCGAGCGCGACGGCCGCGAGGGCGTGGTGCTGCAATCGGCGGACGGCGACCGACAGGTGAAGTACACGGCCGGTAGTGCGAACCGCGGTGACCTCGCCTACGCGTTCTCGCTCCCGTTCGACTACGGCCGGGAGTTCGTCTTCCGCCGGGTCGTCCGCGAGGCGTTCCAGTCTCACGAGTTCGGCGAGTCGGCCGCCGAGCGACGGGCGCGCGCACACCGGCTCGGAGAGGCGATTCTCCTGCCGATGCTCGAGACGATTTCGCACGTCGAGGCGGGCCAGACGGCGGGCGAGCGCCACACCGTCCGCGCCGACGCCGAGACGGTCGACGCGCTGCTCGCTCACCTGCGCGAGCAGGGGCTGACACTCGAGGTCGTCTCCGACCGCGAGACCGACGGCGAGCGCGTGGTTACGTTCACGAAACGGGCGTACTCGACGAGCGACTCGATCGATTCGGCGCTCTCGGGGCACGTTTTCGAGGAGTGATCGAGCGGCCACCGTATCGCCGCGGGCGGAAGACGTGTGTTTTATAACCGCCACCGAATAAGAGGGGCGTACGACTATGCCGAACTCTAACGGACCTCGTCAGGGAACCCGACGAAAGCTCGCGAACAAACCTCGAGAACGCGGTACCTCGCCACCGCAGCGGGCGATTCAGGAGTTCGACGAGGGCCAGAAGGTCCACCTGAAGATCGACCCGAGCGTCCCCGACGGACGCTACCACCCGCGCTTCGACGGCCAGACCGGCGAAGTCGTCGGCAAACAGGGCCGTGCGTTCAAGGTTCTGATCACCGACGGCGGCAAGGAGAAGACGCTGATCGTCACCGCCGCACACCTGCGTGCACAGGGAACTGATCAGGCGCAGGTCCCCGAGCAGTAAGGAATGACGATCTTCAAAGAGATCGTCGACGAGGAGTACCTGACCGTCTCGGAAGCGAAGGAACTGCTCGCCGACGTCGAGACCGAGCGTGCCCTCGACGAAGAGCGTGAGCTTCGGTACGAACTGGCTCGAGCGATCGAACACGTCAACCGCTTCGCCATCCTCGACCCCGCCGACGCGACGGCACTCGTCGAAGAGTTACAGGAACTCGAGAAGGTCAACGAGGAGACCGCCTACAAGATCACTGACTTGCTGCCGCGAGACCGCGACGAACTGCGCTCGGTCTACTCACAACAGCGCTATACGCTCTCGGGTGAGGAGCTAGACGAGATCCTCAACGTCGTCGCCCAGTACGTCTGAACTGAATCCGCGCCGACGCGTTCGTGATCCGACGACGGGGCAGCGGTGTGCGGAAATTCGCCAGCCTGCGTGGCCGACTCTTTAAGTACGCGCTCACCGTACCCAGAATCTATGAGTGAATCCGACAGCGACGAGACAGACGTTCGGCGCGCGGTGGTGCTGGATTACCTCCCACACGGTCTGTCGGACGACGGACGGCCACAGTATCAGAAGTCTCCAGCTGGATACGCACTCGGCACCGACGACTTCGAACTGTACCAGGTAGCGTTCGACGAGAACGAACGGCTGACGATCGGGACGCGGGTCGTCGTCGAGCCACGGGACGCGCGCGATATCGTCCTCGAGTGTCGGTCCGTCGGCTACGGCGACCTCACCTCCGGTGCACACTCGGAACTCGAGTACGTGGTGGCCGACCTGATCGCCGAGGAAGAGCGGCGCTTCGTCGACTTCTACAACGAGGCGCAGCCGATCACGCTCCGACTCCACCAGTTGACGCTCCTGCCGGGCATCGGGAAGAAGTTGCGCGATACGATCATCGAGGAGCGAAAGCGCAAGCCCTTCGAGAGCTTCGACGAACTCGAAGAGCGCGTCTCCGGACTCCACAACCCCGCCCAGGTGCTCGCCGATCGGATTCTCGAGGAGTTGCGCGACGAGGACGTCAAGTACAAGGTGTTCGTTGGACGCCGCGAAACGGCCTGAAGCTCTGGTTTCGAATCGCATCCCGCGGCGGTCAGGTGCGCGGCGAGACGGTGTGTTTACAGCGTCGCCTCGAGTAGCGCGAGTATGCGAGACCCAGATCGCCTGCTCGAGCGGGCGGGCGTCCGCGGCAATCCGGATCGCGACCAGCACTTTCTGATCGACGACCGGGTGCTCGACCGACTGCCGACCTACCTCACAGAGATCGATGCCGACACGAGTCACCTCCTCGAGATCGGTGCCGGAACGGGCGCGCTCACCGACCGGCTGCTCGCTGTCGGCGAGCGCGTGACGGCCGTCGAGCGCGACCCGGCGCTCGTCGAGTTTCTGCGCGAGGAGTTCGCAGACGAACTGGCTTCGGGACGGCTGACGCTGCTCGCCGGCGATGCACTCGAGGTCGACCTCCCCGAGTTTACGGCGTCGGTCTCGAACCTCCCCTACGGTGTCTCGAGTGAGATCACGTTCCGGCTGCTCCCGGAGAAGCGCCCACTCGTGTTGATGTTCCAGAAGGAGTTCGCAGAGCGGATGGTCGCCGAAGTCGGGACGTCCGAGTACGGTCGGCTCTCGGTGTCGACCCAGCACTACAGCGCGCCGGAACTCGTCGAACCCGTCCCGAAGGGCGCGTTCTCACCGCCGCCAGCCGTCGAGAGCGCGGTCGTCCGGACGGTCCCGCGCGACCCCGACTACGAGGTCGACGACGAGGCGTTCTTCCTGCGATTCGTCAAGGCGCTGTTCACCCAGCGCCGGAAGACGATGCGCAACGCGATCCGGAACACGGCCCACATCTCCGGGCTCGACGACGCCGACGCGGTCGTCGCGGCGGCCGACGAAGACCTGCTCTCGCGGCGCGCCGGAACCGTCTCGCCCGCGGAGTTCGCCGCGCTCGCGACGCTCGCGCTCGAGGTCGGTCTCGGGGAGTGAGAACGCGTCGCTCACGCAGACAGCAACCGTGAGTGCTCGAGTGGGTGACGGCCCGAGCAGCGGCAGAACCGACGACTATTCAGTGACGGACTGAGCACTCGAGGAGGAGTACGATGTTCGAGACGCTCACACGCCTGGACTGGCTCTCAGAGCAGGTCACGACGGTAAACGGCCGCCTCGCGGTGACAGTGGCTGTGGCCGGCCTGTTACTCGTCGTCCTGCTCACCTCACAGCCTCGGGGGCGGTGGCTCAACGAGCGGATCCGGCCGCTGTACGCCGACATCGTCTCGACGCTCGTCCTCGTCGGCACGGTCGCACTGACCGTCTCGGTGACCGTCGGCGTCTGGGGGCAGGCCGGAGAAGTACAGCGGCGAGCGTCGGCGCACGACCTCGAGAGTGCCGTCATCGCGCGGGCCGTCCTCTCGTTCGTGGTGCTGCTCAGCGCGTACATCGTCGCGCGGTTCGTCCACCGCTTGCTCCGGGAGGTGCTCGCCTCGGCGTCGGCGGTCACCGACCACCAGCGCGAGATTACCTACCGGCTGACGCAGGTGACCATCTGGGGGCTGGCACTCATCGTCGTCCTCGGCGTCTGGATCGACGACCTCAGCGGCCTGCTCGTCGGGGCAGGCTTCCTGGGAATCGTCCTCGGGATGGCTGCCAGACAGACCCTCGGCGCGATGCTCGCGGGCTTCGTCCTGATGTTCGACCGGCCGTTCGAGATCGGCGACTGGATCGAGATCGACGACCAGGAGGGGATCGTCACCGACATCTCGATCGTCAACACCCGCATCCGCTCGTTCGACGGCGAGTACGTGATGGTGCCGAACGACGTCGTCGGCTCGCAGATGGTCACCAACCGGACGAAACAGGGCCGTCTGCGCGTCGAAGTAGAGGTCGGCGTCGACTACGAGTCAGACCTCGAGCGGGCGAGCGACCTGGCACGGGAGGCGGTCGAACAGCTCGAAGAGTCGATCGACGCGCCCGCCCCGCAGGTCGTCACGAAGGAATTCGGCGACTCGGCGATCGTCCTGGGCGTCCGCTTCTGGATCGACCGGCCGAGTGCGAGTCGGCGCTGGCGCGCACAGACCGCCGCCATCGGGGCGATCAAAGCGACGTTCGACGAGCACGGAATCACGATCCCCTACCCCCAGCGCGAACTGTCGAGTCGAGACGACGCCGACGGGGTGAGCGTCGCGATGGACGAACGCGCGCTCGAGGGTGGCGGCCGGGAGAGCGGCGACGAGACGGAAGAGCCAACCCCCTCGAGTGCCGACTCCGAGTAGATGGACCTCGCAGAACGCCGTGGACTCGAGACGGAGGTCTACCAGCCAGCGGAGGATTCACACGTACTCGCGAGCGTCTGCGGTGAGCGACTCGAGGACGGGATGGTCGTCCTCGAAGTCGGCACCGGGTCGGGCTACGTTGCCGAGCGGATCGAGACCGAGACCGGGGCGACGGTCGTCGGAGCCGATCTGAATCCACACGCGTGCGAGCAGGCGCGCGAGCGTGGTGTCGAGGTAATTCGGGGAGATCTTCACGAACCGTTCGGCGACGGCGTCTTCGACGCCGTGGTGTTCAACCCACCGTACCTGCCGGTCGACCCGGAGGCGACGCGAGACGACTGGATGGAGGTCGCCCTCTCCGGCGGCGACACGGGACGGGAAGTCATCGAAGCGTTTCTCACGGGTGTCGGGCGTGTCCTCGCGCCCGACGGCGTCGTCCTCCTCCTCGTCAGTAGCCTCACTGGCGTCGAAGAGGTCGTCGAATTCGCCGGCGAGTACGGCTTCAGCGCCGCCGCCCGCGCCGACGAATCCTTCCCGTTCGAGACGCTGACCGTCCTCGAACTGTGGCAGTGAGCCAAACAGGCCGCTCGGACCTCTGCAGACGCCGCTACCGCGATTTTGTCACTCGATAACACGCCTCTGAGACACGCCGTATAATTACTGGCGCGTATTTGCAGTGATGGTAAATATTAAGCGTCGGCATAGCCTAGCCCGGTGTACGCATGACCGAATACGTCTCGACCACACCGGGGCTGTTTCCGCTCCCGGACTGGGCGAAAGACGACCTCTCGGACCTGAAAGGGCACCAGAAACACGATCTGATCAGCGGTGACGAAGGCGAGGAGATCACCGCCGCCTACGAGCAGGCGCGCGAGGAAGTGATCGAGGTCCAGCACGAGGCTGGACTCGACCGGATCAGCGAGGGGCAGCTGCGCTGGGACGACATGCTCGCGCACCCGCTGGCCGTCCACGACGCCGTCGACACCCGTGGAATCGTCCGCTACTACGACAACAACAACTTCTACCGCGACCCCGTCGTCACCGACGACCTCGACTTCTCGGGCGACGTCGCGGGCGAACTCGAGACCGCGAGCGAACTGGCCGACGGCGACCTCCAGGCAGTCCTCCCGGGACCGTACTCGCTGTTCGACCTCTCGACGGACGAATACTACGGCACCGACGAGGAGTTCCTCGCCGCCGTCGGCGAGTTCCTCGCCGGCGAAGTCGAGGCGTTCCCCGAGCACGAGACGCTGTTCCTCTTGGAGCCGTCGCTCGTGACCGACGCGCCCGAAGACGGACTGGACGAACTCGCGAGCGAAACCATCGACACCGTCGCCGCATCGACGGACGCCGAGGTCGTCGTCCACACCTACTGGGGCGCGCTCACCGAGAAGGTCCACGCACACCTGCTCGACGCCGGTGTCGACGCCATCGGCTACGACTTCGTAACCAACCAGGAGGATAACCTCTACAACATCAACGAGTACGGCAGCACGGACAGCGTCGCACTCGGTCTCGTCGACGGCCAGAACACGCTCGTCGAAGACCCCGAAGCGGTCCGCGACCGGACCGAGTGGGTGTTCGATCAGCTCCCGGTCACCGAGTTCGAGACGGTCTATCTGAGCACGAACACCGAGACGTTCTACCTCCCAGTGAACAAGTTCGAGGAGAAACTCGCCGCCCTTGCAGAGGCCGCGGCACTCGCAGAGGTGACCCCAGCATGAGCGACGACAACAAACAGCAGTTCCGACCGGACGACCACCCGAACGACCACTTCCTGCTGACGACCGTCGTCGGCAGCTACCCCAAACCGAAGTGGCTCAACCGCGCGAAAGAACTCTACCAGGACCCCGAGCACGACTTCAGCGAGGACCACTGGCAGGAGGCGACAGACGACGCCTCCCGGCTCATCACGAACGAACACGAGCGCGCCGGACTCGACGTCGTCGTCGACGGCGAGATGCGCCGCACCGAGATGGTCGAGTACTTCGCTCACCGCATCGATGGCTACGAGTTCAACGGTCCCATCAAGGTCTGGGGACACAACTACTTCGACAAACCCTCCGTCGTCAGCGAAGTCGAGTACGACGAGACCTGGCTCGTCGAGGAGTACAAGTTCACCGCCGCTGCCGCAGACCGCCCGGTCAAAGTCCCCATCACCGGCCCGTACACGCTCGCGAACTGGTCGTTCAACGAGGCCTACGACGACGAGGAAGCACTCGCCTACGACCTGGCAGACCTCGTCAACGAAGAGATCAACAAACTCGTCGACGCGGGCGCTCGCTACATCCAGATCGACGAACCCGCACTCGCGACCACCCCGCGAGACCACGCCATCGTCGGCGGCTGTCTCGAGCGCATCGTCGACGGGCTCCCCGACGACGTCCGTACCGGTCTCCACGTCTGCTACGGCGACTACTCGCGTATCTACCCCGAGATCCTCGAGTTCCCCGTCGACGAGTTCGACCTCGAGCTCGCCAACGGCGACTACGACCAGCTCGACGTGTTCAAAGACCCCGCGTTCACCAAGGACCTCGCGCTCGGTGTCGTCGACGCCCACATCGCCAAGATCGACTCGGTCGAACAGATCGAGCGCAACATCCTGAAGGGTCTCGAGGTCGTCCCCCCGGAACAGCTCGTCATCTCGCCCGACTGCGGGCTGAAACTCCTCCCGCGTGAGATCGCCTACGGCAAGATGGCCAACATGGTCGAGGCCGCACGCAACGTCGAGGCGAAACTCGACGCCGGTGAGATCGACATCGGCGCGCCAGCGCCGAGTGCGGACTGAGCGGCGCGAACCCGGTTTCGTATCGGGGTACTTTTGATTCCGACTCCCCTACTCGAGGACGTGCTGTCGGTCGAACTCCACGTTCACTCAGAGCAGTCCTACGACGGCCGCGACCCCGTCGACCTCATCTTAGCGCAGGCCGCAGCGGTCGGACTCGACGCGATTGCGATCACCGATCACGACGAGATCGACGCGAGTCTCGAGGCGCTCGAGCGCGCCCCCGAGTACGGCCTGGTCGCGATTCCGGGGATCGAAATCTCGAGCAAAGCGGGCCACGTCCTCGGTCTCGGTGTCGAGCGAGCGGTGCCGCCAGGACTCCCCTTCGAGGAGACGCTCGAGCGCATCCGCGAGCAGGGGGGAATCGCGGTCGTCCCCCACCCGTTCCAGGAGTCACGCCACGGTGTGATGGCGCGCATTTCACGCGACCAGCTCACACAGGCCGACGCGATCGAGGTGTACAACTCGCGGCTGCTGACCGGGCGCGCGAACCGACAGGCAGAGCGCTTCGCGCGCACACACGGTCTCCCGATGACCGCCGGGAGCGACGCCCACATCAGCGAGATGGTCGGCCAGGCGGTCACCCGGGTCGACGCCGACGAGCGGGCGAGCGAGGCGATTCTCGAGGCGATCGCCGACGGACGGACCTCCGTCGAGGGCAAACGAACCCCCTGGCACATCAGTTTTCGCCAGGCCGCCGGCGGCGCGAAGCGCCGCGCGAAGAACCGGTTCTCGGAGCTCCTCGAATGACTGGCCACGACGGACCGTCCGCGGCCAACGGACTCCGCGGTAGCGACGAGACGGTCGTCCGCGACGCACTCGAGCACCGTGACCCACTTCCTGGCACGACCGGCTTCGCGGGCGAACTCGACGGCCGACTCGTCCGCGACGTCCTCGGGCGCGTCCCGCTGTTCGTCGAGGCCGAGGCGAGTAATCCGGCCGCCGACGGGGCGTGGGCGTTTCGGCCGACCGACCTCGAAGAACCCACGCTCGTCCCCTCGGGATGTGCACTCGACGCCACCGGCTGTGAGCGCGTCTGGGAGCTGCCCGACCCGCCGGTAGACGACGACCACGAGCGCGCGCTCGAGCGCGTCGCCGAGGGATTCGAGACCGCCATCGAGAGCGTCTCGAGTGAGGCTCACACCGCCGTCGCCTTCTCCGGCGGGATCGACTCGGCGCTGGTCGCGGCGGCGCTCGACGCACCACTCTACGTCGTCGGCTTTCCGGGCAGCCACGACGTCGAGGCAGCGCGGACGGCCGCCAGCGCGATGGGGCGTGCCGACGCGCTGACGGTGGTCGAACTCGAGCCGGCGACCCTCGAAGCCGCGGTGCCCGAGGTCGCCCGCGCCACCGGGCGGACGAACGCGATGGACGTCCAGATCGCCCTCCCGCTGTATCTCGTCGGCCAGCGGGCCGCCGCCGACGGGGTCGACGCGCTCGCGGTCGGCCAGGGGGCCGACGAACTGTTCGGTGGCTACGAGAAGGTCGTTCACCTGGATCACCGGGTCGAGGCGCGGACGGTCCGCGGTGCGGTCCGTGAGCAGATCCGGACGCTCCCCGAGCAGTTGCCCAGAGACGTCCTCGCGCTCGAGGCGGCGGGCGTCGAGGCGGTCGCTCCCCTGTTACACGACGCGGTGGTCGACGCCGCACTGCGCCTCCCGGAGGAACTGCTCGCTGACGACCTCGAGCGAAAACGGGCGTTGCGACTCGTCTCGAGGGCGTACCTCCCCGCCGAGGTCGTCGACCGGGAGAAGAAGGCCGTCCAGTACGGGAGTCTGGTCGCCCGCGAACTCGACCGTCTGGCGCGACAGGCGGGGTACAAACGCCGGATCGGCGACCACGTGACGAAGTACGTCGAGTCGCTGGTGTAGCCGTCGCAGAGGTGGTGGGTGACGGTCTCGAGTCGGGTATCATATATTTTAGGTCACCGAAACAACATCACAGATATGAAGAAAACATCGAAACGACTCAAATATCATATCAGGGGTTCACTCGTCGTTGTACTCGTTCTTGCAGCATTTCAGTACTGGCAAAGCGCCCTCAATATCGGAGAGTTGCTTGTAGCGGCAGTCGGGTACATTATTCTCAGAATGATATTTGATTTCGTTATCGGTTGGTACCTGCATTCCTGAACGGTTACTGTTCGCACCTTCTCGAGCAGAGAGTACCCAGTCAAAATGGAATTCGACCTCCGGCTGAAGGAGCAAACAGCATGGGTATCGCTACACCAGCCATTTCACAGCGGGATACTCGAGTTCGGTATCCCGACATACGGTATATCGCGTGAACCCGGAAATCAGTACGTTAAACACCGTGGACGAGAGACCCCCCGGTATGGCTCTTGAACTCGACCACGAGTGTCCCGACTGTGGTGGGGAGCGAACGTTCTACCGCGCGGCGAGCACCACGCTCCACCTCGGGACGAAAGTGAAGTGGCACTGCCCCGACTGTGACTACGGCTTCGTCCAGATCAACGGCATCGACTCGAGCGAAGCCTGAGACGGTCTGGTGAGGGTGTGTCCGGTCCACGGCGTGAAGTCGGACCTCGACGCACGCACACGAGACGGGACGGGCACTCGAGTGCGTTTTTCAGCAGTCTATCCTCGAGAGCGGGCGCGCCGTGGCCCTGCTCGGCAATCTCAGTCGCTCGGTGTCGATTCTCGAGCGAGCGGTGCTCGTGTGATCAGTACGGCGACGACAGGCCAGGCCGGACGCTCGACTGGGAGCCGGTAGTGGTCTCGAGTGCCACCCGCCCACCACGACAGATCGTCGTGGTGTGCTGACAGCAGCGATCGAGGAGTCGCCCGTTGGTCCCATCGGTTCGCGACGAGAGGTCCGGTCCGGCTGGAACGAGGCTCGAGGAGCCGTGGCCGTCGGTGAGCAAGCGAACGGAGACCACAGCCGCCGCACCACATACACCAAATGCCGGTATACGAAATCGCCCGCCTGATGTTGCGAAGATGCCTCTATGATGCACAGGTTTCACGACTAAACAGGCTGAAAGAACTCTCCGAGAGCCATTGAGAACGCACTTCTGAGAAACCTATCGG
>NZ_JANZXN010000031.1 GCF_025629245.1 Natronobiforma cellulositropha | reverse complement strand
CGACGAACAGGTCCTCGAGGTCGACCCACCACTCGAGCGCGAGCCGGACACCACGCTCCAGCTCGTGGCGTTACCCTCCGGCTCGCTCGAGGTGTTCCGTCGGCTCCTAGTCCACCATCTCGGTTGTCAGATCCGCGATTGTTATCTCGAGATGGGTGTCGAACCGCCCGAAGCCTTCCGCCTCCTGGGTCACGGCTTCTACGACTCCGCCCAGCGCTACCGTCTGCTCGAGCGCTACGAACCCTACTTCGACTTCGAGGCGGACATCCCTGGCTATCGAACGGTCGACATCGGCCAACAACGATAACCCGTGGCGAGCAGCGACCACTCGAGAAACCGGTGGGTTGCGACACATCCAGGTCCGGCACTCGAGCGTGAAGCTGACGAGGTGGCGAGGAAGGCGCTCGAGTGCGTGCCCCCTGCCACACTCACACACCCTCGACGGCCGGCGGCGAGTACCCCGCACCGATCACCGGAACCCGCGTCTGTATAGTATACCGGCCTGTACCGCACCGAACAGTGAGTAGCCACACCGAGGAGGAGACACCGTTCGACGCCTACCGAGAGCAGGTCGACCGCCCGCTGACGCGGCTGTTTCTCGAGTACGGCCGCGGCCGCCTCCACCTGTTCAGCGTGGGGATGGTCGCGAACTTCGTCGCGCGGATGGCGAGTCTCGTCCCGCCGCTGATCCTCGGGGCGGCCATCGACGCCGTCTTCGTCGACGGTGGCGGCGAGTTCTCGATTCCGGTCGTCCCGAACGCGTGGCTGCCGACGGGCGACCTCGAGCAGTTCTGGTTCTCGGTGAGCGCCATCGCGCTCGCGTTCGTGATCGTCGCCGTCTTCACCTGGATCTACGGCGTCTGGGCCAACCTCTTCGCCCACGAGGTCATGCACACCGTCCGGGTCGACTGCTTCGCGAAGATGCAACGCCTCGATATGACCTTCTTCGACGACAAGCAGACCGGCGAGGTCATGGCCGTGCTCAACAACGATACGCAGAATCTCGAGCGGTTTCTCGACGACGCGCTGATGAACTCCGCGCGCCTGCTCGTCATGGTCGGGGGCATCGCCGCCGTCATGTTCTACCTCAACCCGCAGCTGGCGCTGATCACGCTCGTCGCCGTCCCCGCGATGTTCGCCTTCACCGTCTGGTTCATGCGCACCGTCGAACCCCGCTACGTCCGCCAGCGCGCCGCAGTTGGCTGGCTCAACACCCGCCTCGAGAACAGCCTCTCGGGGATGGCGCTGACGAAGACGACCAACAGCGAGACCTACGAGGTTGGGCGCGTCCGCGAGGCCTCGAAACGCCTGTTCGACGACACCATGGCCGTCCTCCGCCTCTCCTACCTCTACCGGCCGGGGATGGAACTGCTCGCCGGGATCGCCTTCGCCGTGACCTTCCTCGTCGGCGGTCTCTGGATCGTCACCGACAGCGCCCCCGGTCCCCTGACCGGCACGCTCAGCCTCGGCGACTTCGTCACCTTCCTCTTTCTCACCCAGTTCATCGTTGCCCCGCTCGCCGAAGTCTCGAACATCGTCGACCAGTACGAGAACGCCAAGGCCTCGAGCGAGCGTGTCTTCGGCCTGATGGACATCCCCGTCTTCGTCACCGATCCCGAGGACCCGGTCGAACTCGAGTCGGTCGCGGGCCACGTCGAGTACGACGGCGTCACCTTCGGCTACGGCGGTCTCTCACCGGTGGGGACCGACAGCGAAGAAGAGCGCACCGAGAGCGAGGGAGCCGACTCGAGCGAGCCCGTGATCTCCGACATCTCGTTCGTCGCCGAGCCAGGCGAGACGGTCGCGCTCGTCGGCCCGACGGGAGCCGGGAAGTCGACGATCCTCAAACTCCTCTTGCGGCTGTACGACGTTGACGAGCCACGCTCGTCAGCCCGTCAGACGGAGTCTGACGACGTCGACGAGGGAGCGGTTCGCATCGACGGCCACGACGTGCGGGACCTGCGTCTCGCCGACGTTCGCGGCGCGATTGGCTACGTCAGCCAGGACACCTTCCTCTTCGACGGGACCATCGCCGACAACATCCGATACGGGCGTTTCGACGCGCCCGAGGAGGCGGTCGAGACGGCCGCGAGGGCCGCCCAGGCACACGAGTTCATCGCCGAGTTGCCCGAGGGCTACGAGACGCGCGTGGGCGAACGCGGTGTGAAACTCTCCGGCGGCCAGCGCCAGCGCATCGCGCTCGCGCGCACGGTGTTCCAGGACCCCGAAATTCTGATCTTGGACGAGGCGACGAGCGCCGTCGACACGAAAACCGAGTTGCTCATCCAGCGCTCGATCGATCACCTGACCGAAGACCGGACCACGCTCGCCATCGCCCACCGCCTCTCGACCGTCCGCGACGCCGATCAGATCCTCGTCTTGGCGGCGGGACGGATCGTCGAGCGCGGCACCCACGAGGAGTTACTCGAGCGCGGGGACCGCTACGCGACGCTCTGGAACGCCCAGGCTGGATCGGACGAGGTGACACTCGATGCCTTCACAGACGGCGGGGAGTGATCGGACGAACGGGTGGAGAAAACGGCGTACTCAGTCGTCGTCGATGAGCAGTTCGAACTGTTCGTTCTCGGTGACCGCGTTGAGGACGACGCTCGTGTTCGACTCTTTGATGTCGGGGTCGGTGAGCAGCGTCTTGATCTGATTGTTCATCCCATCGGTGTCTTTGAACTTGCCGACGGCGATCACGTCGTAGTCGCCGGTGACCTCGTAGACCGAGATCATCTGGCGGTGCTCTTTGAGGCTGTCGGTGATGTCGGGGAGGGCGTTCCCCTCGACTTTGAGCTGGATGACGGCCGTCACGTCGTAGCCGAGTGAGTCGTAGTCGACCCGCGGGGTGTAGCCCTGGATGACTCCCTCTTCCTCGAGATCCGAGAGGTGATTGGAGACGGTCGTAACCGATACATCGAGTTCTTCAGCGAGGCTTCGGAGACTGGCCCGGCCGTCGCCGAGAAGTGCATTCACCAACTTCGCGTCGAGATTTTCGTACGTCATCAACTCCACCCACACACCCTACGCATTAGAACTTTACGAATATCCAGTTCCGAACATTGGAGAGAAGATTTGCGCGGAACAGCAGGGCTTTAGTAGTGGGGATACTCGGATAGACCGACGAGAAGATGACAAGCGGAAATCTCACCAGCACGGAACAGGCGGTATTGGACGAGATCGAAGAGCAGGGCGTCGACTTCCTCAGGCTCCAGTTTACCGATATCCTCGGCGTCGTGAAGAACGTTGCCGTCCCCGCACGCCAGGCTGAGAAGGCGTTCACCGAGGGAATCTACTTCGATGGCTCCTCGATCGACGGCTTCGTCCGCATCCAGGAGTCGGACATGCGTCTCAAGCCCGACCCCGAGACGTTCGCGATTCTCCCCTGGAGAAACAGCGAGGAGAGTGCCGCAGGCCGAATGATCTGTGACGTCATCAACACCTCGACGGGCGAACCCTTCGAGGGCGACCCACGCTACATCCTCAAGAAGGCACTCGAGCGCGCAGACGAGATGGGCTACACCGTCAACGCCGCGCCCGAGCCGGAGTTCTTCCTGTTCAAGGAGGACGAAGACGGCCGCGCGACGACGGAGACCAACGACGTCGGCGGCTACTTCGACGTCGCACCCAAGGACCTCGCCTCCGACGTCCGCCGGGATATCATCTACGGTCTCGAGAGCATGGGCTTCGACATCGAAGCCAGCCACCACGAGGTCGCCGAGGGCCAACACGAGATCAACTTCACCTACGACGACGCGCTCACGACGGCCGACAACGTCGGCACCTTCCGGACGGTCGTCCGTGCCATCGCCGCCGAACACGACCTGCACGCGACGTTCATGCCGAAGCCCATCGCCCGCATCAACGGCTCCGGGATGCACACGCACATCTCGCTGATGGACGAAGACGGCGAGAACGCGTTCCACTCCGACGACGACGAGTTCAACCTCTCGGAGACTGCACACTCGTTCCTCGCAGGCATCCTCGAGCACGCGCCCGCGATCACGGCCGTCTCGAACCCGACGGTCAACAGCTACAAGCGACTCGTCCCCGGCTACGAGGCACCCGTCTACGTCGCCTGGTCCGACCGCAACCGCTCGGCGCTCATCCGCAAGCCGGCCGCACGCGTCCCAGCGGCCTCGCGTATCGAGGCGCGCTTCCCCGACCCATCGTGTAACCCGTACCTCGCACTCGCCACGCTCATCCAGGCCGGTCTCGAGGGCATCGAGCAGGGTCTCGAGGCACCCGACCCGGTCCGCGAGAACATCTACGAGTTCGACGAGACCAAACGCGAGGAGTACGGCATCGACACCCTCCCCGCCAACCTCGGCGAGGCCGTCTCCGCACTCGAGGAAGACGAGATCATCCTCGACGCGCTCGGCGAGCACATCGGATCGAAGTTCATCGAAGCGAAGAAACAGGAGTTCGGCGAGTACATCGTCGAAGTCTCCCAGTGGGAACTCGATCAGTACTTAGAGACGTTCTAAGCGAGACGAGCACAGCTTCCGTCTTTTTTGCGCTCACGGCTGCGGAGCTGACGCTTTTTCGCGAGCGGAGAGCCGGTGGGGACACCAGCGGCTGTGAGATCGCTCGCCGGTAAAAAACCGCCGCTCAGGACCGCCACTCGCCGACCCGGTCGCGGAGGCGGCCGGGGAGTCCGAGCACCGAGACCGTCGTCCCGAACAGCACCATCAGGACGTAGACACCGAGCGTCGAGGTCCAGACGACGAACATCGCGAGGATCGCCCAGAGTCCCTCGAGGAAGTAGAAGGCGGCGATGGCCATCGCGGTCCCGTAGAGGAGCACGAGGTAGGGTCCCCAGCCGTGGGCGTGGCCCCGGCGGGCGTGTCTGCGGACGTAGCGTTTGAGGTCGCTCTCGAGCGACTCGCGCCTGACGGTGCGCCGTTCGACGCCGGATTCGACCTCCTCGAGTCGGTCGCGGAGGCGCTCGATCTCCTCGCGGAGGATGGCGGGGTCGTCCGCGCGGTCGCGCGTTCGTGCGCTGGCCGTCGAGATCGAACCGTCCTGTGAGTGGGACGCACCGCCGGTCGCCGAGGCGTCCGCTGGCTCACCCTGCACGTCGTCGGGTCCCGTGGCGTCGTCGGTCATCGCTCCTGTCGAAACCTGTCGCGCGCCGGGACTTTGTACCTGCCGATCCACGTCACGGCCGGCGAGTACGGCGTTGATCACCGCACCGAGGATGACGATCGCCGCACCGACGTAGAGCCAGGTCATGACGAGGAAGACGGCACCGAGTGCGCCGTAGAGCGCGTAGTCGCCCGCGACACCGGCGTAGACGGCGAACAGTCGTCCGAGCAGGGTCCAGCCAGCAGCGGCGAACGCGGTCCCCGGGAGCGCCTCGCGCACGTCGACGTCGGTGTTCGGGAAGACGACGTACAGCGGCAGGAAGACGGCGAAGATGGTGACGAACGCGAACAGCGGGGTGACGATTCCCGCCAGGCCACCGACGGCAGCGGCGAGCACCGTCTCCGCGCCGACGACGGCGAGCACGCCGAGCGAGACGGCGACGGCGACGATCCCCGCGTTCCGAAAGGAGTTGAGAAAGGAGACCGACGCGACGGTGCCGTAGACGTCGGAGAACGCCCGGTCGAGACCACGCAGGACGCGCGAGCCACCCCAGAGCAGCCCGCCGAGACCGACGAGCGTCGCCCCGCCTCGCCCCGTGTCCTCGGTGAACGCCTCGGTCAGCAGCGCCCGCGCACTCGGCGTGAGCACGTCGGCGAAGGCGTCCGAGAGCTGGTGGGCGAGCTCCTCACCGCCGACGACCGTCGTGATCACGACGCCGAGGATGACGAGCGGAACCAGCGAGAAGAAGGCGTAGAAGGCAACGCCCGCGGCGAGCAGCGTCAGCTGTTTCCGTATCGCGAGGTGGGCGACGCGCCGGCCGAGCGACTCGAGGTCTCGAGAGAGGGCCATACGCCGTACTCACCGTCCGGACCAAAAAGCCAGCGGGCGAGCCCGTCACCTCAGTCGGTCAGCGCGTGGGCCGTCGCCTCGTAAATCTCGTCGACGGTCGCGTCCGTCTTGAACGTCGTACCGCCGTAGTGAGTCCGCGAGGTGGCGTAGCCGGCCGACTCGAGGTCCGCGAGGAAGTCGTCCATCCGGTTCGCGGAGAGTCCCCACAGCTTACAGAGGCGGTGCTGGTCGAAGTAGGTCGGTTCGTCGAGTTCGGTCTCGAGGGTCTCGAGTAAGGTGTGCGCACTCGAGGCGGTGGCGAACTCGTCCGAGAGCTGCTCGCGGACGGCGGCGGTGAACGCCCGCTCGCGGATGGGACCGAGCCAGACCGGCCCGGCGGCGAGGACGCGCTCGCTCCCGCAGGCGGGACAGGTCTCCGGGGTGTTGGCGAGCAGGCCGGAGACGTGTTCGCGGTGGAGGCAGTCCTCACAGTGAGCCAGATGGCCGAGGTGGCCGAGGGCGTCGTCGGCCGCCGTCGCCTTGTGGGTCACCTCGAGGTAGGTGCGGACGTAGTGGCTGCTCGCGTGGGTCAGAATCGGCGTGATGCCGACGTCGAAGCGGGCGGCCGAGCGCGCGAGCGCCGAGAGGAGGACCCGGACGCCCATCTCGGTGTGGTACTCGGTGTTTCTCGGGACCGCGGCGTAAGAGCGGATCCCGCTGTTGAGGTGCGCACCACACAGCGGGGCGGTGTCGGTCGCGGTCACACAGAGGAGATTCCGGCAGGTCGAGACGGCCGCGTCGGCGAAGGGCATCGGCGTGCCGTAGGGATCTAAGTCGACCACGTCGAAGACGGAGTCGGCGTCGAACAGCAGCGACCGGGCGTCGCGCTCGAGGACGGTCGCCTCGACGCCCGCCCGTGTGACGTTCTCACGGGCGAGCGAGACGGCCGTCTCGTCGCGGTCACAGCAGGTCACCGTCCAGCCGTCGGCGGCGGCGCGGATCCCACGGATGCCGCTCGCCGTCATCGCGTCGAGGTAGCTCTCCGCACGTGGCTCGCGCTCGCGGTACGCCCGCAGGGTCGCCACCGTCAGGTCCCGGTTCAGTTCCTGGCGCGGGTTGTAGAACACCGACGCCTCGACGCCGTGTGTCGACTCGCCGGGCACCTCGATCGAGACTCCACCTTCGGTGACGCGCATACACCCGGTCTGGCCGGGAGGGCGAAAAAAACCGCGATCCGCGCTCGAGCGAACCAAACGAATTAGGACGTAGAGCACCGAGTGCTCGGCGTGCCCGAGGCGAACTCCGGTCCCGACGGCGAGCGTGACGGTGAGCGAGAGCGCCGCCAGGAACGCGAGCGAACGCCTCGAGGGTCCGCTGGCGACGATCCGGTCTCGCGCTGGCAGGCGGCGCTCGAGGAGGCGGGCGAACTGACACCGGAGATCGTCGGCCAGATCTCACGGATCCACGGTGACCGGGGCGTACGCGCCATCGAGGCGGTCGGCGAGGGGCGGGTGAAGGTCTACCGTGACTTCACGGTCGTCGTCGGCTACGACGACGAGTACGTCGTCGAAGGCGGTGGCTGTACCTGCAAGGACAGCGAGTACAACCTGGACGCGGACGACCCGACTCAGCAGTGCTGGCACGCCCTCGCCGTCGCCATCGCCCGCCGGGTCGGCTACCTCGACTACCACGACATGTGGTACTCGGACGTCCGCGAGTTCCTCTGAGAGCGGCTCGTGAGTAGTGGATGTCTCCGCAAGCGACTCGAGCGAATCTCACTCGAGCGTCGTTCGCTGGGCGCAGTTCGGACACCAGCGCTCGGCGTAGATGGAGGCGTACTCGCGTTCGCCACAGTGTGAGCAGCGTCCGTCCGGGTATCTGACCATGGCTCGAGTCTCGTCCGGACGGGGAAAACGCTCGGCGCTAGCTGGGACGGCCTTTTTATGCGTCTCGGCCGCGGCGGTAGGCGACGCAGATGTCGACGAAGTTGCGCAGAATCGTCAGCCCCGTCTCGCCGCTCTTCTCGGGGTGGAACTGGGTGCCGAAGACGTTGCCGGACTCGTTGGCGACGATGGCGGGGAACTCGAGGTCGTAGTCGGTGCTCGCGACCGTCGCGCCGTCGTCGTCGGGGACGGCGTAGTAGGAGTGGACGAAGTAGGCGTAGCGGCCGTCGACGGAGCCACCGGTAGCGCCTGCTGCTCGGTCGCCTTCGGTCTCGGTGTCGACGCCCTCGACCAGCGGGTGAGCGCGCTCGACGCTGAGTTCGTTCCAGCCCATGTGGGGCACCTTCTGACCGTGGTCGAAACGGACGTTCGTCCCCGGCACGAGGTCGAGACCCGTCACCGCCGCGTCGCCGTCGGTCGCCCCCTCCTCGCTCGTCGTCAACAGCATTTGCATCCCGAGACAGATGCCGAACAGTGGCTGGCCGCGGTCGGCGACCGCCAGGAGGTCCTCGCGGATCGGATCGGCGTTCTCGACACCCTCGCGAAACGCGCCGACGCCGGGGAGGACGACCCCGTCGGCCTCGGCGAACGCCGCCGAGTCGTCGGTGATCGTCACGGCAGCGCCCGCGCGCTCGAGACCGCGCGTGACGCTCCGGAGGTTCCCGAGACCGTAGTCGACGACGACGACCGAGGCGAGCGCGTCCTCGCTCGAGCGGGTCGTGAGAGACTGCTGGCTCATACGACGAGTCGGTGACTCGAGGGCAAATGGCTTTTCGTTCGGACCAGTACTGCCGAAACCCGCTCGACGGTTCCAGCACCCCAATTCCCCGATAGACGATTGTCATCGGTGTCGGCACAAAAGATGAAACAGTAGAAAGAAATATATGGATATGGTTCAAAATAAGAGTATGGAGAAGACAGACATAACGAGAACGTTCAAATCGGAGCTGCCCGCGGCGAGCGAGCCGACGGGCGTCGGCGGTGAGTTCGAACACGTCATCGTGATGAGCGACGACGAACCCGCCGAGTGTACGATCTTTCCACGAGACTGCACCGACGAAGAGATCCTCACCACCTGGGTGAGCGCCCAGAGCGGGTCGTTCGTCGCCCTCGAAACGATGCGATGACCGCCCGAACCACCACACAGCCGACCGATTTTCGCTCCCGACGGCGCTAGAACTCGCCCAGTCGCGACTGGCCGCCGTCTGTCTTCTCACCCGTGATCCCCGCGAGCGAGGCGGCCGCCTCGAGCGTCTCCTCGAAAGGACCTAGCTGGCTGCGGTCGTAGAGCGTCGCCGCCGGGTGCAGACAGAGCAGCACCCGTCGCGGAACGCCAGCGATCCGAACCTCCTCGACGGTTCCAACCTCCTTCGTGATCGCGACGCTCCGCCCCAGCAGGTGCTCGCTCGGTACCTTCCCGAGCGTGACGATCACGTCGGGGTCGACGCGCTCGATTTCGACCTCGAGGTGGCCGCGACAGTGCTCGAGTTCGGCCGTCGTCGGGTCGCGGTTCTCCGGCGGGCGACAGCGCACACAGTTGGTGATCCGAACCGCGTCGCGCTCGAGGGAGACGGCACGTAGCGTATCGTCCAGGACGGTGCCGCTGCGCCCGACGAACGGTTCGCCCTCGCGGTCTTCCTGCGCGCCGGGTCCCTCGCCGACGAAGAGGACGGCGGCGTCCTCGGGACCGGTGCCGTCGACGATTCGACTCCGCGACTCGACGAGTGCCGGACACAGCGTACAGTCGGGAACCTCGAGTCCATCCATTCGCTCGCGCGCCCGCTCGACGCTGCCGTCGTCACTGCTCATGGTGGTCACTCCGGGAGCGACGACCTACGTGTTTCGGGACGCGAGCGTCGGGGGCTAGCCACCGCCCCGGTACCGGTCCGCCGCCCGCGCGGCGAAACGGGCGACGCGAAGCGGCTCCGGCCGGCCGCCTTCGGGCGTGAACGCTCGGACGACGGCGCTCGCCTCCTCGGTGTCGAGACCGACCGCACGGACGAACACCGTCTCGTCACCGACGGCGAGTCGGGTGCGCGGCGGCAAGCGCTCGTACACGTCGAGGCGCGCTTCGAGCGCACCACCCGAGAACGCCTCGCGCAGGCCCGCCTCGAGTCCGTCGCTCTCCTCGAAGGTGACCGCGATCACGGGCCGGTCCGTCCGCGCGGCGATGCGCTCGAGGTCGAGGAGGTTGTACCAGGCGGGGGCGACCGCGCCGACGAGGAGGTACCGGACGTCGGCACGCTCGAGCGAGTCGGAGAGCCGACAGACCGCGTCGGTGGCGTCGGTGGCGCCGACGGTACAGGTGCCGAACGTGACGCCGTCGACGACTCTCGAGGCGCGTACCACGACGCCAGCGAGCGTACTCTCGGTGCGCTCAGGGGCGTACGACTCCGCGATTCCCAGCGCTCTGGCGCCGGGCTTGACGCTCACGCCGCGTCGTCACCCTCGTCTTTGATCTCCGCGAGCTTCGCGAGGAGTTCGCCGCTCGACGCCCCGTTGTCGAACTCGAGAGTGCCCTCGTGTGGATTCTCCTCGGAGCGAACCGCGTCGTCGTCATCAAAATCGGTCTCAACCTCGCGCTGCTCGGATTCGTCGTAGCTTCCGAATCCCATGTACACGGTAGTACACGCTCGAGGGCGATAAAATCCCCGCCCGAACGGAGCGGTCTCGTCCGAGCCACACACGGTGGCGGCACGGCCGTGACCACGACGGACGCCAGGACTTAGGTCCCGGCCAGCCGAGAGCGAACGTATGGACCCACACAACGTAACGGCAGACGTCGAGACGTTCACCGCGAACGCCTACCTCTGTCCCGGGGGGCGGCCAGCGCTCGTCGACGTCGGCGCGAGCGACGGCGTCGTCGCGGCCGTCACCGGACACACCGACGCGCTCGAGGCGGTCGTCATCACCCACCAGCACGGCGACCACGTGGCGGCGCTCGAGGCGGTCTGTGAGGCGTTCGGACCCGGTCTCGAGGTGTACGCCTACGCCGACCACCCGCGCCGGACGGAGCGCATCGACGACGGCGACCGACTCGAGATCGGCGACGAGAGCTTCGAGGTAGTCTACACGCCCGGCCACGCCGACGACCACGTCGCGTTCGTCTCGGAGACGACGCTGTTCAGCGGCGACGTCGTCGTCCACGACGACGGCGCGTTCGTGGGCGGCAGTTTCGGACGGACGGACATGCCCGGCCAGTCGCGCGAGACGCTCATCGAGAGCATCGAACGGCTACTCGAGCGTCTGCCCGAGGGTGTCGAACACCTGTACTCGGGCCACGGCGAGGTCTTCCACGGTGACGTCCGAGACGTCGTGGAGACGGCGCTCGAGCGAGCGAAGCGACGCGAGCCGAAGTACCCCGACGAGTGAGTCGGGCGAGTGGCCGGGACCGACGACGAGCGCGTCAGTCGTCCTCGGTGGCCGAGGCGCTCGAGTAGTCTTCGATGCCGTCGGTGACGTACTCTTTCGCGCCGAGACCGACGGCGATGCCGACCGCGATGGCGAACGCGAGCGCCAGCGCGAGACCGACGGTGTCGGCGAGCGTGTAGAGGATGGCGACGTTGAGTCCCATCGTCTCGAGGGCGATGACCGCCACGGCGTAGTAGAGGACCACCTTCGCCGCGGCGGCGGCGAACGCGGAGACGCGCCCCTCGAGCAGCGGCGAGTCGGCGACCGCCGAAGAGACGTAGTTGGCGACGACGAAGCCGACGAGGAGCACGAGGAGACCCACGGCGAAGGAGCCGAGCGTGCCGAACGCCGAGGAGATGGTCTCTTCGACCATCGTTATCGGTCCCCGTTCGCGGCGCGTTCAGTCAGTCGGCCGGCCACACGGTCGGTCGGCGAATCGTACATGGTCGAGCGAGGCGAATCAATCAAGTTGACTGTTTCTATTTCTACGGAAGGGGAAACCGGATTTCGGTTCCGCCACCATCAGAAGTCGGTGTTGCAGACGTGCGACGGCGGCGCTCGTGGGTGGTGATAACCGCATCGAGGACGCTCACGGGCGGTGGGAGCCGCACCGGCGGCACTCGCGGGCAGCGGTGGGCCGACGTCGAGTCCGAAAGACCGGTGGCGAGCGCTCACGAGAACGCTGCGTGGAAACCGCGCAGAAAAGCGGGTCTGACGCCGTTACGTGCTCCGGGCTTCCTTCGCCTTCGGGCGGAGTTTGGCGTAGCCACACTTGCGGCAGCGGTCCGTGCGTTTCGGGTTGCGAGCGTTACAGCGCATGCAGATGAGCTTGTCGAGAGTCCGCTTCTCTGCGGCGTCGAAACTGGCCATAGTAGCCCTCTGTGCGGTCTCCGAGTTAAGCCTGATGGTCTGAGCCCGCTCACCGCGGAGAACGGTTCACCCGTTGCGCGCCGAAAGTTACGGCAATGAAGAGTGAGATTTATTACCAGTTGTGCCGACTGTCATCCCAATGGACGGAGACCGTGGACTCGAGCAGGCCGTCCGTCTCGCCGCGATCGCGGCGTTCCTCTGGCTCTCGTTCGTTCTGATCGTGACGTTCAGACCGGTCTCGTACGTCCTCGTCGCGGCGGTCTGTGGGGTCGCCGTGCTGTACGCGATCCGCGTCGTCCACTTCCGAGTCATCGACGCTACGGATGCGGATCACTCCTCGGCGAGATAGTCCGCCTGCACCGAGACGACCGCACTCGAGTCGGCACACTCGCTGTAGCGGCGCAACGGCTCTTCGTTGAGCGTCAGGAAGGTCTCGCCCCAGCGAAACGGCTCGAGCAGCGCCTGCGCGTCCTCGAGACGGCCGAAGATGGCGAGCGCTCCCGCGAGCGCCTCGGCCGTCGTCAGCCGGAAGGGGCGGCCGTAGTTGACCGGGTTCGCGGCGACGAGGAAGGGCAGTGCCCGGTGGACGCCGCGCATGGAGAAGGAGGCCGCCTCGGCCGACTCCCACGAGCAGTCGAGCGCAACGAGCGTCCCGAACCCCTCGTCGGCGTCGGCGGGTGAGAGCGCGCGCTCGGCGTGCGGGTTGAGCACGACACCGTAGGGAACCGCCCGCATCGACCGGTGCAGCGTCGCCTGGCCGAAGCGCTCGAGTCTGCGCGCGGTACACTTCTTCGGGTCGTCGTCGCCCTCGTAGTAGACGTGGACCTCCACGGCCGACGGTAGGGACGGGTGCGAGAAAAGGGTAGCCGTCCGCGCCGACGCGGACGACACGTCGCGCCTAAGGGCCCGGAGGGCGAGCGTCGAAGTATGCCACGTCGACTGCTGTCGGTCACCGCCTACACGACGCTCGAGTACGTCGAGAGCGTCGTGACCGGCCACGACTTCGAAACCGAGACGGTCGCCGTCCTCGACGTGACGAGCGACCGCGACGACCCCGACTGCGTCCACCTGAAACTCGAAGCCGATAACCTCAGCGAGCGCCACCTCCCCGCTCACATGGAGCGCCTCGAGTTGACGCCGGAGCAGGCGCGCGCGATAGCCGCGGATCTCGAGAAACACGCCGAGCGCGTCGAGAACGCCGACGGCCAGACAGAAGACGGGTGACGACCAGCGCCAGTCGGTCCCGTACGGGTGTGGACTACGTTTTTATTCGCTCCGCACCGAGAAACAGGACGTGACGGTCCCTGCAGCGACCGCCGGTGAGGGCGTGACGGTTCGCCAGGCCGAGCGCGCGGACCTCCTCGCCGTCTACCGCATCGAGACCGCCTCCTTCCCCCAGCCGTGGCCCTACGACGCGTTCGAGTGTTTTCTCGGGGAACCCGGATTTTTAGTGGCCGTCGACGGAAAACGGGTCGTCGGCTACGTCGTCGCCGACGTGACGAGGAGCTACGGCCGCGGTCTCGGCCACGTCAAAGACGTCGCCGTCCACCCCGACCGGCGCGGGCGCGGCGTGGGGTCGCTGTTGCTCGCCCGGGCGCTGTTCGTCCTCACCCTCGACGGCGCGACCTCGGTCAAACTCGAGGTGCGCGAGTCGAACCACCGCGCGCAGCGGCTCTACGAGTCGTTCGGCTTCGAGACCCTCCGGCGCGTCCACCAGTACTACGACGACGGCGAGGACGCGCTCGTGATGATCCGCGAACTCGAGCCGTGAACCCTTTCTCCCAGGACACACCAGAGTCGGCTATGGCAACGGGATACGTCTGCCCGGTCTGTGACACCGCCCACCCGGACGCGATTCACCTCGCGAACCACCTCGCGGTCACGGCGTCGCTCGGTCGGACCGACCACTGCGAGTGGCTCGAGAGCCACGCCCCCGACTGGCGTACGTCCACCCCGGCCGAACTCGCCGCGCGCGTCGCACCCGAAGCGACCGAGATCGACGTGCCCGACGCCGTGCTCGAGGAACCCGGCGACCACCCGCTCGAGACGGTCCCGGGACGCACACCGGACGCGGCCGGTGACGCCGAGGTCGAGCGCGTCCTCTCGGAGGCGCGTGAGCTAACCCGGCGGATGTACGCGAACGAGGAGGCTGAGCGCGACACAGAGCGGTGAGCGAGTAGTTTTCGCAAGGATAACCCTGCTCGAATCTAAAGAGACAGTATGCACACGGTGGGAGATGTGTCACCGAGGTCGGTCGAGGCGGCGCGCGAACAGTACGAGAACGCGGGTCCGGCCGCCCAGACGGTCGTCCGCGAGGTCGCCCGCGCGATGGCGTTCGACCGCGAGGAGTACCAGCAGCGGGTGACGAGCGACGTCGTCGAGACCGCGAGAGACGCCCTCTTCGCGAGTCTGCTCGAGGTCGCCGTCGGAACCTGCGAGGAGTACGCCGCCTGGCGCGACGGCTACGACGGCGACGTCGTCGAGATCGGCAGCGAGAACGTCGAGAACGTCGTCTGGCACGCCGGGCCGAACGGGGTGGCGGTCGCGGCCACCTTCCACGAGAAAGAGGAGGCCGCCGTCGCGACCCTCCGGCGTCAGGCGTTCGGGCGGGTCTACCGCGACCTGTTGTGAGTCCGTGGCGGCCCGAACGCGATAGAGCGTGGCGGAACGCGGCGGAGCGCGAACACGCTCGAGGTGCGCACGGCCCGGTGACGAAACGCGTATAGCCGCGTAGACCCGAGTTTGACCAATGCAACGGCGCTATCTGTTGCTCCTGGCGATTCCCCTGCTGGCGCTGCTCGCCCTCGGTGCGCTGCCCGGTCTCATCGGCGGTGGCGACGTCTACTACGTCACCGCGAGCGAGACCGAGACGGTCGACGGCGTCCCGGCCGACGAGAACGTCAGCGAGACGATTCCGGCGGCGAACCTCTCGACGAACCGCTTCCCCTACATCACGGGCGCGCTGGCCGATGGCACCTCAGAGGCCTACGAGGAGGGACGCTTCGGCTTCGAGGAGGCGTTCACCCACACGCCGTTCGAGGAGTTCGGCGAACTGCGGGTCCGGGAGGGGGCGGCGACCGACGGAGACGTCGCCTACCTGGAGGAAAACGGTACGGTCTACCGCCTCGAGATTACGGACGACCCTGACCGATGACGACGAGCGACGGACACGACTGGCGACACCTCGAATCGCACACCGAGTACGCGAACGGCTGGTACGACGGCGGCTACGACCTGCTCGCCCAGCCCGACGGCAGCGAGAAACGCTACTACTGGGCCGAACTGCCGCCCGCGGTGGTCGTCGTCGCGCGCGTCGACGGCGTCGCCGTCCCCGACAGCGGGGAGGGGGCGACGAGCGACGAGGACCGACTCCTCTTCGTCGAGCAGTACCGGCCGACGATCCGTGAAACTCACCTCGAGTTACCCGCGGGCGTGGTCGAAGACGGCGAGTCCTACACGCAGGCTGGCGCGCGCGAACTCGAGGAGGAGACCGGCTTCCGTCCCTCGAGCACCCTCCTCCTCCAGGAGTACGCCGTCGCGACCGGCGTCTTGCGCCACCGCCGCGGCGTCGTCTACGCCGAGGGACTCGAACCCGGCGACCGGGACCTCGACAGCAACGAGTTCATCGAGGTGCAGACGGTGCCGGTGAGCGAGGCGCTCGAGCGGGCGCGCGAACAGCCAGCGAACGACTCGACGATCAGCGCGCTGTTGCTGGCGCAGGCCGACGGACTCCTCTCAATGTAGCGGAAACCCGGAGGCTTATCGGAGCGCCCGCCCTACTCGCGGGAAGATGGACGGCGAAATTACCCCCGACGACGTGGCAGCTCTCCTCGAAGAGAACGCAGCGGCCGTACGCGTCGTCGACATCCGCGACGCGAACAGTTTCGAGCGAGGACACATCCCCGGCAGCGAGAACGTCCCGTTCCACGAACTCGGCGCACGAATCGAGGAGTTCGACGGCGCCGAGCGGGTCGTCACCGTCTGCCCGCACGGCAAAGCCAGCGTCCAGGCGGCCAGGCTCATCGGCTCGTACGAGGGCAGCGCCGACGCGACCGTCGAGAGCATGGTCGGCGGACTCGAGTCCTGGGCCGAGGAGTTCGACCTCGTCGCCGCGGAGTCTGAGTCGGCGGCGGACGGGGCGAACGCACCGTTCTGAGACGGGACGCGGGCGGTTTCTGACGTGAGCGGCCGCTCGCGCCCGCGGGCCGTGTGAGAAAAACGAATCGGGACGAGGTCAGACCATCGAAGCGTCGTCAGGCGACGTTGAAGCCGCGTTCGCGGAGGAAATCCTCGATGCGGCCGGTGTGGTTGCCCTGAAGTTCGATGTGGCGGTCCTCGACGGTGCCACCGCAGGCGAACTTCGACTTGAGATCCGACGAGAGACTGTCGAGGTCGACGTCCTTCGGATCGAATCCTTCGATGATCGTTACCTCTTTACCGTATCTGCGCTCGTCAATGCGGATGTTGAGTTGCTGCTGGCCCTTCGCCACGTCCTCGCAGACGCAAAGCTCCTGGGGCAGCCCGCACGTCGAGCAGACTTCCGACATTACACCTGGTGGTACGAAAGGCCCGTATTAAACACTATCGGGAGGTATACGCCTCGCGTGTGATTTGTTCGGCGAGCGACTGACGCGAATCGAACGCCGGAGCGGGCCGTGAGAACGCGGCTCGGACGGCTAGCGGAAGAACCGGCCGACCAGCGGCAGCCGCTCGCGAACCATCGCGTCGACGAGCGCGACCGCCTCGTCTGCCTCCTCGCGGCTGACGGTCTCGCCGTAGCGCGCCCGCTCGTAGAGCCGTTCGACGCGTTCGACCCGCGGGTCGAGCGAACGCAGGCTCGAGAGGGCGGCGAGATACTGACGCGGCGACTCGGCCGGCTTTCTCGAGCGGTACCGCCGCGCTAAGAGGAGCTCGAGTCTGTCGTAGGCGCGTTCGACGTCGCGGGCGGGCGTCCGCTGGCGTCCGTTCCAGTGGAGGTGTGCCTCGCGCGTGACGCGGGCAGTCGCCCCGCTCCGGTGTGCCCCGGCGGCGAGTCCGACCGCCAGCGCGAGTCCGACCGCCAGCGTCTCGAGGGCGATGCCACCGGTCCCGCCCTCTCGGTCGTCGTCACCGCCGCTCTCGTTCTCGGGCGGGTCTTCGAGGAGGTCGTCGTCGAAGTCCTCGGGACCGAGCGCACCCTCGGGCCGCGTCGGGGTCTCGCCCGAGTCGTTGTCGGAACCGAGACTCTCGGCCGAGGAGCCGGGTGCTGCGGGCAGGTCGGTGGGATCGAACGTCTCGTTCGTCGCGTCCGGGCCGGTAGTCTCCCCGTCGGGTGCGTCGGCGTCGGTGACGCCCGCGGGCGGGGTGTCGCCCACGGGAACCGGCTCGCTGGCGTCGGTGTCGACGTTCGACTCGCCGCCGTCGCGGGCGTCCTCGAGTCGCTGGTCGTGTTCGTCGTCGCGCTCGCTCGGCGGCGTCGGTTCGAAGGCGACCCAGCCGTGGTCGGGGAAGTAGACCTCGACCCAGGCGTGGGCGTCGAGACCGCGGACGACCCACTCGTTGTCGTCGACCTGCTGGCCGGTCGTGTAGCCGGTGACGTACCGCGCCGGAACGTCCTCGGTGCGCAGCATCTGGACCATCGTCGTCGCGAAGTAGACGCAGTAGCCCTCGTCCATCTCGAGGAGGAACGCCTCGGCGACGTTGCCGTCGGGTTTGGTGACGTTGAGCGAGTAGGACTTCGAGGTGCGGAGGTGGGTTTCGATCGCGACGGCCGTCTCGTAGGGCGTCTCCGCGTCGGCGACGACCGCCGCCGTCTCCGCCTCGAACGCGCTCGAGGTACCCTCGGTCGTCTGGAGGTACGTCTCACGGACGTCCTCGGGGTAGTCCGTACCCGCCTCGCGGAGGTCGTCGGGGGAGGCGTTGACGAACGCGCTCTCGACGTTGTAGACGTCGCCCTCGATCAGCGGCCCGTCGGGGACGACCTGGTCGTGGGTCGTCACCAGCGTGTTCGCCGTGGCGTCACCCTCGATGGTGATCGGGTGCGGTGCCGTCGGCATCACGCCGGTGTCGGTCTCGACGAATACCGTCTGCCTGACCGGGTCCGTCGGGCCGGGTGGTGAGGAAATCGGCCCGTCGTAGGGATCTTCCTGTCCGGTTCTGATCCAGGCGTCGCCGGCGAACCGGTCGTAGACACCCGTCCGCCAGTAGGACGACTCTTCGCTCCGAACCGTAAAGCGTACCTCCGGGGAGAGGTCGACGCTGCCCGTGATCTGTGAACGCTCCTGTGAGCCGGTTACGGAGCCTTCGAGCGTGCCGTCGTCGTCGCTCTCGACGAGGAACGTCGGGCCTGCCGTCCCGCCGGGGACGAACGTGATCGACAGCGAGAGGACGACCATCGCCGCGAAGAGCACGACGAGGACGTCCGCCTGTGCGATCGTCCCCCGGCGGCGCTCGAGTTCGCCGAAGCCGACGGTAGCGATCGCACCGAGCGTACCGACGAGCGGTGTGACGCCGGTCGCATCGCCCGTCAGGACGAGAAACAGCAGGGCGAAGCCGCCGACGGCGACGCTGAGGACGTACCGCCGGCGGAGGGCGAGATACCAGGAGAGAAACACCGGTCCGGGGGCGAATCCGAGCGTCCAGACGCCGGCTTCGACCATACGGACGACCTCGAGTCCGGTGACGAGTGCGACCGTATCCGAGAGGAGGCGGTCGGTAGCGGAGAAGACGGCACCGATGCCGATACCGGAGACGGTGAGGTAGTAGGCGAAGCCGAGTCCACCGGCCGTGAGCGCGAGGAGCGTCGCCGTCCGCGGTCGGATCGCTCGAGCGAAGACCGTCGCCCCGACGCCCATCACGAACACGACCGTCAGTAGCTGCTGGGTACCCCCGACAACCGCGGTGACCCCCTGGAGGACGCTGACGTACGACGCCGTCAAGACGAGGACACCGACGAGGGCGAGAAGTCTGAACGAGCGAGGTGAGACGCCCTCGTCGAGACCGACCGTGGCCGTCGGCGAGCGACGGTGACGCTCGGTGGCCGTGCTCACGCGGCCACCTCCGAGGCGGTGTCGCCCGAGTCGGGCCACCGGTCGCTCCCCTCGAGCGTCGTACGGAGGTGGTCGAACGGGAGGTCACGCTCACCGACGCGAACGACCACGCCGCCGTCCGAGGCGACGATCACGACGTCCGCCTGTCGTCGGCGCTCGTCGGTGAGCGCGCCACCAGCGGTGCGTGCGAGGAGCCGATACAGGTGGTGGCGCCGGTCGAAGCCCCCGTCGGTTCGGACGGACCCCTCGGCGACCGTGAGTTCGACGTCGACGTCCAACTCGAGGAGAAACGCGACCACGCTGGCAGCAGCGCTCGCCATCTCGTCGGCTGTCTCCGGGGACGACTCGGCGACGACGTCGACCGCACCGGCGGTCTCGTCGGCGGCGAACCGTTTGACGATGAGGTCCCCTTCGGGGCGTTTGGCCGTCGACTTCCAGTGGACGTCTCGCAGCGAGTCGCCGCGGTTGTACTCACGCAGCGAGTCGAACTCCTCTCGGCGCTGCTCACGGGCGGCTTCGGCGAGCAGCCGGAGGTCCTGGCCCGACGCACTTCGGAGGTCGTAGACGGCAGGGTAGACGAGGACGGACACGGTCTGGGTGTACTCGAACCGCCGTGAGACGAGACCCAGCACGTCGGTGACGGTGATCGAGAGCGGGCCGACGCGGTGTTCGCCGCGCGTCTCGAGCGTGAGGTCGTAGCGATAGCACGTATCGGCCGTGAGCGTCGTCTCGGCGGAGTTGCCCTCGGTACCGAGTCCCGCACCGACCCGGTCGGCGACGGTCGCCGCGGTCGGCCGCTCGGCCGAGATGTCGACGGCGACCGGACGGGTCTCACCGGGGAATCCCTCGTCGACCGCCCGACGCTCGACCGTCGGCCGGCCGATCCGATACGTCGAGATAGCCGCCGCGAGCAGGCCGACGAGCAGCGGCGCGACGAGGGCGTTCAGCGAGCGCTCGCCGTACCCCCAGGCCATGAGAATACAGAACGCGACGACCACGACGACCCCCCAGCCGCGACGCGTGAGGTGCATCACTCGACCGGAACCCGCTCGAGTGCGTTCGCGACGACGGTCGCCCCGGCGCGCGCGGCGTCGGCGTTCGTCTCGGCCGCCCGTACCCGGTGGCTCAACACGAGTGGCGCTTCGTACTGGAGGTCGTCCGGGAGGACGTACTCGCGCCCTTCGAGGACCGCCCTGGCCTGTGCGGCCCGAACCAGTGCGATCGTGCCGCGCGGGCTGACGCCGAGTCTGGCGTGGTTTCGGGTGTAGGCCGCCAGCCGGGTCGCGTACTCGCGAACCGGTTCGCTGACGGTCACCCCCGCGACGGTCTCGCGTGCCCGGCGGATGTCGGTGACGTCGGCCACCGGTTCGAGGCTCTCGATCGGGTGGTTGCCGACGGTGCGCGCGAGCATCTCCGACTCGGCGGCCGCGTCGGGATAGCCGAGCGTGAGTTTCTTCATGAACCGGTCGATCTCGGCGAACGGGAGGTCGTAGGTCCGGTCGGGTTCGATCGCGTTCTGGGTCGCGACGACGGTGAACGGCTGGGGGAGCCGTCGGGTCGTTCCGTCGACGGTCACCTGCTCTTCTTCCATCGCCTCGAGCAGCGCAGCCTGAGTCTTCGGCGGCGCACGGTTGATCTCGTCGCCGAGGACGACGTTGGCGAAGACGGGACCCGGCTGGAACTCGAAGTCGCGGTTCTTCTGGTTGAAGACGTTCACGCCGGTGATATCGGAGGGGAGTAAGTCGGGCGTGAACTGGACGCGACGGAACGTACAGTCGATCGACGTCGCGATCGCTCGCGCGAGCATCGTCTTCCCGACGCCCGGGACGTCCTCTAAGAGGACGTGGCCGCGGGCGACGATGGCCGTGACGACGTGTTCGATCTCGTCGTCGTGGCCGACGATCACGCGCGAGACGTTCTCGGCGATGTCGGTACACAGCTGCGACGCATCGGCTACCGAGAGCGGATCGACGCTCTGCTGGCTATCCTCGTATCGGTGTGTGGTGTCGGCATCAGTCATCGGTCACTCTCACCAGGGGACCCCACGGCGGCTCTCTGCTACGCCGTCAGGGTCTCACGGATATATGTTTTGTGTCAATCAAATCGACAGTGATCGATTCGGCGACGTTCCGACGCCCGGCTTTCGCCGTCGATACAGGTAGTCAGGGTCTAGATCACTATAGTTCCCACACCTACACACGTCGGAGCGGTCGCTCGAGGAGTGACGATCAGAGAACGATACCTCCGACGTGTGCGTCTACAAGCGCTCGACGTTCGTAGCGCGCGGACCCTTGTCCGCTTCGACAATTTCGAATTCGACCTCCTGACCCTCCTCCAGGTCGGGACCACCGACGTCTTCCATGTGGAAGAAGACGTCGTCGTCCGCGTCGTCAGTCTCGATGAATCCGTAACCGCCAGTGTCGTTGAAGAACGCGACCGTACCTTTCGCCATTGCAAGTGCACAGAGTCACGACTGGAGCATAAAGGTATTGGGTACCACGGAGGTGAAGGCGCGGGCGCGCACCCGGAGACGAGCAGTCTCGGCCGTCACACCGTCACTACCAGCGCTTACACGACTCACAGACGAACGGCGCCTCGTCCCCACGCCACACCCGGCTGACGCGCTCGCCACAGCGATCACACTCGTACGGTCCCCACGCGTACGTCGCCAGCGCGGGTTCCACCTCGCCGTCGGCTACTCCCTCACCCGCCACCGCTTCGCCCACCGTGGTCTCCTCGCTCACCGACCCATCACCCTCCTCGCTCACCGACCCGTCACTCGAGTCACCACCCTCCTCGCCCACCGACCCATCACCCTCCTCACTCACCGATTCGTCACTCGAGTCACCACCCTCCTCACCCGCTTCGCTCGACGCTCCCGCCTCGTCCACCGTCTCGAGAAAGTCACGCAGCGTTGCCTCGTCGCTCACGCTCGAACCGAGGGGCGCCCCGGTCTTAACCGCTGTGACCGTCGTGGTCGACCGGCACGGCCAAGTACCACCGACTGTAAGCCCCCCGCATGAGCCTCGACAGCGTGCTGGTAGTAAACACGATTCTCGACGAAATCGTCGAGATGAACGAGTACTTCGCGGACGTCGCCCTCGGCGACGGTCTCGCGCCCGTACTGATCGCGATGGGAACGCTCCTGATCGTCTTCTCCGTCGGCGTCTTCGGTCTCCTCACACTCGGTGCGGCCGGATCGCTGTTCAGCTTCGACTGACGCGCTCGAGCGCCGACGCGGCCAGTTCGATCCCCGTCTCGAGATCCGGCCCCAGCGGCGAGCCGACGACGACGCCGTCGACGGTTTCGAGCATCGACGCGAAGCGCTCGGTGACCGTCTCGGGCGTCCCCGCGACCGCGAACGCGTCGAGCATCGCGGGCGTCACCCGCGCGAACGCCTCGCCGAGCGCACCGCGCTCGAGCGCCTCGCTCACCCCCGCCGCCGCCTCGGCGTCGATGCCGTGGCGCTCGAGCACCGGCGGCGCGACGTCGCCGGTGATGAACGCCACCGGCGGCCGGGCGGCCTCGCGTGCGGCGTCGGCGTCCTCGGCGATGCTCACGCTCGCCCACGCCAGCACGGAGACCGGGTCGCGCGCCGCCTCGCGCTCCGCCGCTCCCTCGGCGACGCGCGCGCTGGCCCACTCGAGATCGGCCGGGTGTGAGGCGTTCACCAGCACCCCGTCGGCGTGTTTTCCGGCCATCCGGAGCATGTCGGGTCCCTGCGCGCCGACGTAGACCGGCACCTCGCAGGGCTCGAGGTTGAGCGAGACATCGCGTGCGGTGAACGTCCCCTCGTGGGTGACCGTCTCGCCCGCCCAGAGGTCGCGCGCGACGGCCGCCGTCTCGAGCACCCGACGCAACGGCCGCTCGCGTTCGATACCGAGCGTGCGCAGCGTCGAGCGGTCACCCGCGCCGATCCCGAACAGCGCGCGGCCGTCGCTGACCTCCGCGAGCGTCGCCGTCCGCGCGGCGAGCGTGACCGGGTGTGCGTCGTAGGGGTTGACGATGCCCGGCCCGAGTGCGAGGTCCTCGGTCCGGGCGGCCATCGACGCGAGCGTCACGAACGGATCGCGGTTGAAGTAGTGGCTGCTGGTGAACGCCGCCTCGAAGCCGACAGACTCGGCGAGCGCGGCGAGGGCCGCGATCTCCTCGGGCGGGTGCTCGGGCGTGAGTTCGATCGCGCGCGTGAACGCGGGCGAGGTCATCGATCCCCCTCCGGGGTCCACTCCCACTCGCGCAGCGCCTGGCGGACGAAGTCACTCTCGAGGTCGCGAAACAGGTTGTCGCTCCCGGCGTGGTCGCCGAACTCCCAGTCGCGGACGACGACCGCGGGCGTCCCGCCAGCCCCCTCGCCGGTGACGAGGTTCGCCGCGCTCGCGAGTTCGTCGACCACCGACTGGACCGTCACGCCGAGTTCGCGGCCGTCACGGTCGGGTTCGCCCCGCCAGTCGCGGCTCGCGGGGATGCCCGCCCAGCCGATGGCGACGCCGCGCTGGCCGTAGCGAAACGGCCGCCCGCAGGTGTCGGTGACGACGACGGCGACGTCGGCGGGCAGCGCCTCCCGGATCCGGGCGGCCGACTCACCCGGGCGCTCGGGGAGCAAGAGCAGGTCGTGGTCGGGAACGTTCGAGCGGTCGATGCCCGCGTTGACGCAGACGTGACCGAAGCGCGTCTCCGTCAGCAAGAACGGTTCGTCCATCACGAGGTCGGTGCTCTCCTCGAGCACCGCCTGGGCGAAGCGGGGGTCTTTCTCCTCGCCGGTGCGCTCGGTGAGCCGTGTGGCGATCTCGCTGGCTCTGGGCCCCGCCGGGAACGCCTCGAGATCGGCCATCCGTCCCTCGGCTTTCGAGACGACCGTGCTCGCGATCGTGAGCACGTCGCCGTCTTCGAGGTCGGTCCGCTCGGCGACGAGTGCGGCGAGGTCGTCGCCCGGACGGACCTCGGGCAGGTCCGGTACCGCCTGTAGGTGCATACCCGATGTGTGGCGAGCGCGGGCAAAAGGCCACCGTCAGCGGAGAGATCGGCCGAACCGATAGTACTCCACGGCCACTGGCAATAATTATCGAGATCTGAAAGTGAGAATATGTTAGTATCATATCCAAATACATCAGATAAACACATATATCAGCCATCGTGGTAGCCAGTGGTGATGTCGAGAGACAATTCAGAGCAGACTCGGCGAAACGTTTTGAAAGGACTCGGAATCGGCGCGGTCGGTGCGACAGGCCTACTCGGTGCAACGACGACTGGTGTCGCTCACGAAGATATCGACACCGCGTTCGCAGACGACACTTTTGTTCGTCCTGGAGAAGAACTCAACCTGCGAGTCGAGTACGACTCGAGCGTCGGAGACGACCACTCTTTCGAAGTCTATCACTGCGACTCGAGTTCGCCGTGCAGCAGCATCAACGACATGGACTACGTAGAGACGCTCGAGGACTCAGTCGACTACCTTGGAGCGTCCTACGACAACCCAGGATTCTACACCGTGTTCGCCGACGTCGACACCGGCAGCGGCACTATTTTCACGGAGTTCGATTTCGTGGTCAGCGAAGAGGATCAGTTACTCACCTTCCCTGAGGCGAAGGTCGATGCCGGTCCAACGAACGAAATCGTCGTCTCGGAAAACGAGGAAGTGACACTCTCGGGTGCGGACTCAGAGTGGGACTGGAGTGACGTCAACGGTGCAGAGATTACCGAGTACGTGTGGAGCGGCGACGGAGTGGGGCTTGCGGTTGGCGACGAGGTCACCATCTCGTACGAGGAAACGGGAACGTACACGGTCACGCTCCGTGTCACAGGTGAGGTGCCGAAAGAAGAGTTCACCGCGATTACCGTCCAAGAGGACCCCACAGCGGCCGACACAGTCGACGTTACGATTCACGTCATTTAACTCGAGGACAGAGTCGACTCGCTGTACTATGGACGGCTGAGACGAAAAACGGGACTCACCGAGGAAGCTAGACGGGGTGCCGACACAGACCACACTCGCAGTCTGGAGTCCGAGCGTGACCTCGTAAGCGACTCCTCCTCCGAAGCCGTCAGTCCCGGTATGGAGGATAGCGAGACAGTACCGGTCGTGACCGCCTTTCTCAGACACCGCGGCGAGATACTGCTGCTCGAGCGCAGCGACGCGGTCGGCAGCTACGCAGGTTTCTGGGGCGGCGTCTCGGGCTACGCCGAGGGCGGCCCGGACGAACAGGTGCGCAGAGAGATCAGAGAGGAGACCGGTCTCGAGGAGGCGGTCTCGCTCGTCCGCGCCGGGCGACCGGTGCGCGTCGAGGACGAGGACCTCGAGCGGACCTGGCGCGTCCACCCGTACCTCTTCGAGTGTGCGTACAGGGACGTCGAACTGAGCGAGGAGCACGTCGATGCGGAGTGGGTGTCGCCGACGGCGATACTCGCAGAACGCGAGACGGTGCCGATGCTCTGGACGTGTTACGAGCGGGTCGCGCCGACGGTTCGCTCGATCAGCGCCGACGGCGACCACGGCGCGGCCTACCTCTCGATCCGGGCGCTCGAGGTGCTTCGCGACCGGGCGGCGCTGCTCGTCGCCGAGCGCGAGGGGGCGGGCGAAGTCGACGGGGCCGAGGAGTGGGACGAACTCCTCGCGCTCGCCCGGCGGGTTCGCGAGGCACGCCCGAGCATGGCGGTGCTCAGAAACCGGGTGACGCGAGCGCTCGGCGAGGCGGCCGACCGTGACGCAGAGAGCGCCCTCGAGTCGACGGTCGCGGCCATCGAGCGGGCGTACGCGGCGGACGAGGGGGCCGCCCGCGTCGCGAGCGAGTACGCGAGCGGGCGGGTGTTGACGCTCTCACAGTCCGAGACGGTGCGGGCGGCGCTCGAGCGCGGCGGGCCGAACCGGGTGTTCGTCGCCGAGTCGCGGCCCGCCGGTGAGGGAGTCGAGACGGCCGAGGCGCTCGCCGAGGAGACGGCGGTGACGCTGCTCACCGACGCGGCCGTGGCGCACGTCCTCGCGCGCGGCGACGTCGACTGCGTGCTCGTCGGCGCGGACACCCTCGTCCCGGACGGGCGCGTGGTGAACAAGGCCGGGACGCGCGCGGCGGCGCTCGCGGCCAGCAACGAGGGCGTGCCGGTCTACGTCGCCAGCGCGAGTGAGAAGGTCGCGACGAGCGCGGAGGTCGCCCTCGAGTCGGGGCCGGCCACAGCGGTCTACGACGGCGAGGCCCGCCTCGACGCGATCAACCCGACGTTCGACGTGACGCCCGCCGACTGTGTGACGGGCTACCTGACCGAAGACGGGCGACGCTCGAGTGGCGACATCGGCGAGGTCGCCGCGGAGGCGAGCGCGCTCGAGAAGGAGGTGTGGGGCGAAGCGGTGGAGTGAGCGGGCGCAGACGAGAGCGACAGACGGAAACACCCCCGCCGTGTAGGCGCTGGCAGGCGGCGGTGACGAAGAGTTACCCCCTCCGAGCCCCTTGTGACGAGGGCTTTTCCCCGAGCCGCCTGCTGTGAACGGCCAGCGAGTGTTCTCCGGGACGGGTGTGACGAGCGCGTACAGGACAGCCGCAGGCTCGAGCGGCCCCACGATGGATGTACGTACCTGCCGACCGTAGCCGACGGTATGCTCTCGAGACGGCTCTCACGGCTCGGCGTCCACGAGTCGGTCGACGCGGTGTTTCCGGCGGAACGACTCGAACAGGCGCTCGCGGACGACCCAGCCGACCTCGACGTGGCGGTCGTCGGCGACGACGGCATCGGAGACTGTGACGCGGTCGTCACCCTCGAGTACCGCGAGGCGTTCTGTGACCTCGCGTGGGTCCACTCGATCCAGGCGGGTGTCGACCGGTTTCCGCTCGAGCGTCTCGCCGAGGCAGGCGTCGTCCTGACCAACAGCACGGGCATCCACGGCCGGACCGTCGGCGAGACGGTCGCGGGCTACCTGCTCGCGTTCTCGCGGCGACTCCACGACCACGCGGCGAACCAGTGTGCGCGCGAGTGGGACCAGCCCGCCTGGGACGAGGCGTTCACGCTCCCGGGGACGGCCGCCTGCGTCGTCGGCACCGGCACACTCGGGCGGGGCGTCGCCGACGTACTCGGCGCGCTCGGCGTCGAGGTGATCGGCGTCCGACGCTCCGGGGAGGCGGTGCCCGGCTTCGAGGACGTCCATCCAAACGAGGCGCTGCTCGAGGCAGTGGGCGGCGTCGAGTTCGTCATCGCCACGGTGCCGCTGACCGCCGAAACCGAGGGGTTGTTCGACGCCGCGGTGTTCGCCGCGATGGATGCGGAGAGCTACTTCGTCAACGTCGCACGCGGCGGGGTCGTCGACGAACCGGCACTGGTCGAGGCGCTCGAGTCGGGGGCCATCGCCGGGGCGGCGCTCGACGTCTTCGAGACCGAACCGCTCCCGGCCGACTCGCCGCTGTGGGACGCCGAAAACGTGATCGTCACGCCCCACTGTGCGGCGTTCACCCGCGACTACTATCGGGATATCGCCGGGCTCGTCACCGACAACCTCGAGCGGGCCGCGGCGGGTGAGGCGCTCGAGAACCGGGTCGTCTGAGCGGGGGTCTCAGAAGAACTTGAAGAGGTCGTCGCGGCGGTGGTCGTGGAGGTGGGTTCTGACCGCCTCGGTGAGCGGGTCGATCTCGCCGCGTTTGGCGGTGATGGGGGCGACCGTGTCGCGCCACTGCTGCCACGGCGGGACGAGACCCAGACGGTCACAGAGGTCGTCGAGGCGCTCGTCGCGGTCGCTCACCTTGTCCATCTTGTTGACGGCGACGACCGTCGGTATCTCGAGGTCCTGGAGGAAGTAGAACATCTCGACGTCGTAGGGAATCTCCTCGTCGCTCGAGTGGCGGTCGATGATGTCGACGACGCTCTTGCCGTCGACGACGAGCACCGCGACGAGGATGGCGTCGGCGTACTCCTCGAGGTAGCGGACGACGTCGGTCTTGATCTGCTCGCGGTACTCACTGGGGACGCCGCTCATGAAGCCGAAGCCGGGGAGGTCGGTGATGACGAAGTCCTCGGAGACCCAGTCGTAGTGGTTCGGCTTGCGGGTGACGCCGGGCTTGCCGCCGGTGTCGACACGGTGGCCGGTCAGCTCGCGCATGAGCGTCGACTTTCCGACGTTCGAGCGGCCGACGAGGACGACTTCCGCGCTCCGCTCCGGGCGAGTGTCGAACATACTCGAGGTGGGAACGCCCGGGTAATAAGGCTCGCGAGGGAGGCGCTCGCGGGTCAGGTCGGAACTTCGATAGATTCTTGTCGAATGTCCGTCGAATCATCGGCATGGAGCGCCCCCTCTCGCGTCGCCGGGTCGGGTCGTGGCTGTCGGCCGCGCTCGTCCTCCCGCTCGCGGGGTGTAGCCAGAGCGGTGAGACGAGCGTCGTCGACGAACCGCTGTACACGCTCACGATATCGCTCGAGCGCGAGGACGGGACGCCGATCTCGGCCGGTGTGATCGTCCTCGTCACCGTCGAGGCGGAGCGGCTCACCACGGAGTACCACGAGTCGGACATCGACGACGGGACGGTCCGTCACGAGGGTGTCGCCGGCGAGTACCTCCTCAGCGTGGAACCGGCCGGTGACCGGGCGTTCGAGCCAGTCGAGACCGACCTGACCGTCGAGAGCGACGAGCGGGTGACGCTGGTCGTCGCCGAGACGAGCTGATACGGATGGGTGCCATCCAGCCGGTGGTCGCTCGAACGGGACAGCAGTCAGGGCAAACGAGTCCAGCAGCCCACGGCCGGCGAGCGGGTCGGCTCCACGCGCGAGCACCGAAGTTATTGGGGAGGGGCCAGAAGAGAGAGCAGTGCGTCTCGTTCAGCTAACGATTCCGGCGGGAGCGCGTGAGCGGATCCTCGAGACGCTCGAGTCGAAGGGAGTCGATTACGTCGTGACCAACGAGACCGGCGGGCGCGGCTACGACGCCGTCGTCTACTTCCCGCTTCCGACGGCGGCCGTCGAGCCGGTGCTCGACTCGCTCAAAGACCAGGGCGTCGAAGAGGACGCCTACACGGTCGTCGTCGACGCCGAGACGGTCGTCTCCAGGAAGTTCGACGCGTTGAGCGAGGAGTACGAGAACGGCGACGTCGACGAGGACCGGATCTCGAGACAGGAACTCGTCTCCCAGGCGGAGGCGCTGACGCCGACGTTCAGTATCTACGTGATCCTGACGGTGGTCAGCGCGCTGGTCGCGACCGCGGGACTCTTACTCGACTCGCCGGCGGTCGTCGTCGGCTCGATGGTGATCGCCCCACTGATCGGTCCCGCACTCGGGGTGGGTATCGGTACGGTCCTCAACGAGCGAGAACTGCTGGTCACTGGCGCGAAGTACCAGTTTCTCGGCGTCGCTCTCGCCATCGGCTCTGCGGCCGCGTTCGCGTGGTCGGTCCGCGTACTCAACGTCGTCCCGCCGGGGCTGAACATCGCGTCGATCGGCGAGATCGAAGAACGCCTCGCGCCCGACCTGCTCTCGCTGGTGATCGCACTCGGGGCTGGCGTCGCCGGTATCCTGAGCATCTCGACGGGCGCGTCGGTCGCCCTCGTCGGCGTGATGATCGCCGCCGCGTTGATCCCACCCGCCGCCGCTGCCGGTATCGCCATCGCCTTCGGCGAACCGGCCGCGGCCATCGGCTCGACCGTCCTCGTGTTCGTCAACGTCCTCTCGGTGAACCTCGCCGGTCTCCTGACGCTGTGGTACGCGGGCTACCGTCCCGAGAGCTTCTTCGACCTCGAGCCGACGCAGGCGCGGGTTCGCCGACAGGTGAGCGTCCTCGTCGTCGTGGTGCTCGTCTTCTCGCTGTTCCTCGGAGCGATCACGTACAACTCCTACCAGGCGGCGACGTTCGAACAGGAGGCGAACGAGGCGGTGACGGCGGCGCTCGAGTCGTCGTACCCGGCCGTCCAGCTGCTCGAACTCGAGGTCGTCCTCGACGACGAGTATCCGTTCCGCGGGCCGGACCGGGTGGTGGTCACGGTCGGTGGCCCGCCCGGCGAAGCGTATCCCGGACTGGTCGAACTGTTGAGCGAGCGGATCAACGCCCAGGCGAGCGAGCCGGTCGACGTCGAAGTCCGGTTCGTCGACGTCCTCGAGCGCTGAGACTGGAGCGGTTCGACTCGAACGCTGAGTTGGCCAGCAGTATTATGCCGAGCGCGAACAGAGGTCAGCTACGTAGAACAGTGGTCGAATGGCACGAACGTCGGTGACACACCTCATTTTGTTCATCGCGGTCGTCAGTGCGACGATGCTGTTCGTCGGCTCGCTGACGAGTGAAGTCGGCCACTACGCCGGGTCGGTCGAACGCGAGAGCGACCGCATCGTCGCCGAAATCGACGCCGACATCCTCCTGGTGAACGATCCCGAAGCGAGTGGAACCTACGACCAGGGGAGCGAGACGACGACGCTCTACGTCAAGAACGTCGGCGGTTCGACGCTCGAGGCGGACGACCTCGACGTCTTACTCGACGGGAGCTACGTCGAGCCAGCGTCGGCGACGGTGCTCGGCGACGACTACTGGCGCACCGGGCGCGTCCTCGAGGTGACGGTCGACGGGGCGCTCGCAGACGGCGACCACCGCGCGATGGTGCGCATCCACGGCGCGGTGGACGTCCTCGAGTTCGCCGTCGGCGAGGACGAACCCGAGCCGGAGCCGGAGACCTCCTCGGTGCTCTGGAGTACGTCGAGCGACTGGGAGATGGGGACACACGAGCGAACCGTGAGCGACGACACCGGTGACCGGGAGTCGGACACGGTCAGACTGGGCTACGACGCCGAGGTCGACGGTCTCGTCGCCTACTGGCCGTTCGACGAGGACGACGGCGACACCGCCTTCGACGCCGCAGGGGCGAACGACGGGAGCCACGTTGGCGGCGTGACCCCCGGCCGGGAGGGACTGCTCAGTTCGACCGCCTACGGCTTCGACGGCGTCGACGGCCGCGTCGACGTTTCCGACGACGAGGCGTTACGGCTGACCGGCGACATGGCCATCTCGATGTGGATCAACACGACGACGCTCGGGGAGAGTGCCGCAGACAGCAACCAGACGTTCCTGCTCGATAAGAGCCACTGGGACAACAGAGAAGGGTACCTCGTCGCCGACGACGGTGACTACGCCGACGAGGTGTTCTTCCGCGTCCTCGGCAACGGCGACCACACCGACATCGCGTTCGACCGGACGCTCGTCAACGACGGCGAGTGGCACAACATCGTCGCCGTCCGCGACGGGGGAGACATCCTGCTCTACCTCGACGGCACCCTGCAAGGTCAGGCGAGTGATACCGCACTCGACGCCTCCTTCGTCGACCTCGCGATCGGTGCGGGCCACACCGGCCACGGCCCGCTCGAGGGTGGGATGGACGAGATTCAGATCTACGACCGCGCGCTGAGTCCCGCCGAGGTCGACGCCCTCCACCAGACCGGGAGCAACGGCACCTACACCTCGGGCTGGCTGGAGACCGACGACGCGCTCGCCGCCGACAGCCTCACCCTCGAGAACGTCTCGGCGATACTCGACGGCGGCAGCGTCACCGTCACCGTCGAGACCGACACCACCGGCGACGGCGAGGTCGACGAGGTGAGCGATCCGATCGAACTCACCGAAGACGACAGCTACGACGTCGAGGGACTCACCGAGAACGCCTCGCGCTTCCGTCTCGTGATGGACTTCGAGACCGCAGACGTTGTCAGCACGCCCGTCGTCTCCCAGATCGGACTCACCGGCACGCACGCCGAGGCGGCCGCCTTCCAGGTCACGGCGTTCGACGCACCCGCCTCGGCGAACGATGGCGAGGAGATCACCGTCACGGCGACCGTCGAGAACACCGGTGGCCAGACGGCGACCCAGACCGTCGCCTACCGTTTCGACGGCGTCGTCGAGGAGACGGCCGAGGTGACGCTCGCCCCCGGAGCGAACGAGAGCGTCTCGTTCACCCACACCGTCGACGCCGACGACGGCACCTACGAACACGGCATCTACAGCGACGACGACGCCGATACCGCCGAAATTACGGTCAGCAGCGTCGATCCCGAGTCGCTGGTCTGGAGCACCGACACCGACTGGAGCGCGGGCACCCACGAACGAACCGTCAGCGACGGCGTGGGTGACAGGGAGGGAGACACCGTCAGACTCGGCTACGAGGCGACGACCGACGGTCTCGTCTCCTACTGGCCGTTCGACGAAGCGAGTGGAACCACGGCGATCGACGCCGCAGGCGGCTTCGACGGCGACCACGTCAACGGCCCGGCGCTCGGCCAGACGGGACTCGTCGGCTCGAGCGCCTACGGCTTCGACGGCATCGACGCGCGGGTGAACGTCGCAGACGACGAGGCGCACCGCTTTGCGAGCGACATGACCGTCTCGATGTGGATCAGGGCGGACGAACTCGGCGTCAGCGACAACGAGGACAACCAGACGTACCTGCTCGATAAGAGCCACTGGGACAACCGCGAGGGCTATCTCATCGCCGACAACGGCGACTACTCAGACGAGGTGTTCTTCCGCGTCCACGGCGACGGCGACCACACCGACGTCGCGTTCGACCGCGACCTCGTGACCGACGGCGAGTGGCACCACATCGTCGGCGTCCGCGAGGGCGACGTCACCCGGATCTACCTCGACGGCGAACTCAGAGCCCAGGAGAGCAACACCGCCCTCGACCCGGCCGCAGTCGACCTCTCGATCGGTGCGGGCCACACCGGCCACGGACCGTTCGAGGGCGACATGGACGAGATTCAGCTCTACGACCGCGCGCTCTCCGGCGCGGAGATCGACGCCCTCTACTGGACCGCAGCGAGCGGCACCCACACCACCGGCTGGAAGACCGCGAGCGACGACCTCGCGGTCGAGGACCTCGCACTCGAGAACGTCTCGGCGGCGCTCGACGGCGGCAGCGTCACCGTCACCGTCGAGACCGACACCACCGGCGACGGCGAGGTCAACGAGGTGAGCGAGGAGGTCGAACTCACGAGCGACGAGACCTACGCCGTGGAGGGGCTGAGCCAGGACACCGACAGCTTCCGCCTCCGCCTCGAACTCGAGACGACAGACCCCACCCGGACGCCGGTCGTCTCACGGGTCGACCTCAGCGCAACGCCAGCACCCGAGACGCCGTTCTTCGAGGTGTCGGACTTCGACGCCCCCGACTCGGCCGACGACGGCGAGACGATCACCGTCACGGCGACCGTCGAGAACACGGGCACCGAAGCCGACACCCAGACACTCGCCTACGAGTTCGACGGCGTCGTCGAGAACACGACCACCGTGACGCTCGCCCCCGAGGAGAGCGAGAGCGTCTCGTTCACCCACACGGTCGACGCCGCTGACGGCACCTACGAACACGGCATCTACAGCGACGACGACGGCGCGACGGCCCCCATCGAGGTCGGTGATGGGGTGACACTCAGCACGCGCGTCGACGACCTCTCACACGAGGACTTAGACGACCCCGAGTACGTCGTCTCCTACGAGGTCGGCAACGTCGACGCCTCGTTCTCCCACGTCAGCGTCAGGTTCGAGAACCTCGACGAACCCGCGGGCAGCCAGACGATCGACAGCAGCGACCCACGCGGGCACGTCCGCTACGAGAACCACTACGGCTTCGGCCACGAGTTCGAGATCACCATCGACGTGATCGCCGACGACCCGAACGGCGGCGAGTTCGTCGCCGCGAGTCGCACCATCAGCGACACGGCCGACGCGGAGAACCCCGCCGGAAACGACGACCTCGACACCGGAACGAGTCCCGAACTCACCACCTGGGAGGTCGAGGATACGAGCGACGGATCGCCCTCGTTCGAGATCAGCTACGCCCTCTCCTCGACGGGCGACTTCACCGAACTCGAGGTGCTCGCCATCGGTGGTGACTTCGCCCACATCGACCGCACCACGACCACGAGCGGGTCGGGAACGATCACCCTAGATCCCGACTACGGACTCGGCGAGGAGTTCGTCGTCGTCGGTCTCGTCTTCGACGGCGACGGCGTCGTCGTCGACGCGCGGCGGTCTATCGAGGTCGCAGACGGGACCTGAGCGAGCCGTCCACGCGAGAAACCCGTGCACATAAATCGCAGCAGTTCCTACCCCGAGTGAATGGCTCGACTGGGACTCTTCACGATGATCGAGATCGGGGCCGGTCTCTCGATCGCTGGCCCGATGTTCATCGTCGGCTTCGACTTCGTCCGCTCGGGCGAACTCGCCCTCGGCATCCTCCTGTTCGCCCTCGGCGTCATCGCCACCTTCACCCCCTCCTACTTCCTCCACCGCTTTCTCGGGCGGCGCTCCTGGGTCGGCCGCCAACTCGACCGCCTCGAGGAACTCGAGCGCCCCGCCCCGCTAGCTCGGCTGAAACGCTGATCACTCGAGCGAACCGAACTCGAACCAGACGCCGACCAGCGCCGCCAGAAACCCAAGCGCCAAGAGCGCCAGCAAGGCGGTCTCGAGCCACCCCGACACCTGCGCCTCGACCAGCCCACCGGCCCACCCGACGAGCAACACCGCGAGTCCCGTCGCCGCGATCAGCACGATCACGAGGCGGTCACTGAACGTACCCATACCACGCTCGAGACCACCGGCGAGCAAAACCCACCGGCTTGCAGTGGCGAGCGCTGTGCGGCCACGACGCCCCGGTATCGTCGGCGACGGTCAGCAGAGCGCCCCGCCTTCCCGCTCGCGTCGGCCAACCGGCAGGCCACCGCGCGGGGTGGGGCGTTCGGGGTGGTCGCCCTCAGTTCGATTTCTGGCGGGAGTGTTGGCTGAACCCACGATGGTGCGGCTCCCGAACGGTGCGGCCGCGCGTATAGTAGCCACTGCAAGTCAGTGCACACCTGATCGCCAGACGAGTCGGCGATCAGTGTGTAACTCGTTGCAGTTGTCACTATATCCGGCCAGTCGCTTACTCGCTCGTATCTGGCTCCAACGGGAGACGGTCGGGACCGACCGCTTCGTACGCCGTATCCGACGAGAGAATCGGGAGACCGTGCGTCTCGGCGAGTGCGGCGTGAAAGGAATCGAACGGCGTCATCCCCTCTTCGTAGTAGTGGACCGCCTTCAGGACGATCTGGCGTTCGTCGTCGGTCCTCACGGGGACGAGCTCGAGCATGTTCGCGAACAGTCGGACGTAGTCGTACTCGTGGCGCTCGCGAATAATGAGCAACTCCAGATACGAGAACGGAGACGTGACGACCGCACGCTCTTCGAGAACCGTTTCGGCCCGTTGTTTGAGCCAGTCAGAATCTTTTACGAGCGCGATGAGAAAGTCAGTCTCGACGAAAACCGTCATTCACCGAAGTCCTCCGCCTCGTGTCGCCGTTCGAGATCCTCGCTCGCTTCCTGCCGAGCCTGCTCGAGTGCTTCCCCTTTGAGTTCTGCAGCCGACTTCCCGTCGAACGCACCACCGGCTGCTTCTCGAACCGCCTGAAGCGGATCCGCATCGATCGGGACGAGCTCGAGGCGGTCTTCGTATTCGACGATGTGGAACTTCTCACCGTACTTCTGCCGCAGCTCCGAGGACAGGTAGAGACGCCCGTGTGAATCTGTCTCGACAGACATGGCCGTCCATTCGTGTGGCACAACTAAAAGTTCTATCCCACAATTGGGGTCACTGTGCCACAACCGGAAACCGGCGCTGCTCGCTGCCTGGTCCCGATGGTGTGATCCGCTTCTCGAGCGAGCGAGCCACCCCCTCGGCTCACCACCGCCGATTTCCAATACATATAAGTCAGATAGTAGTGATGTACGAACCGGAAGCCACCGTCTCCACGGGGGTCTCAGAGAAGTGCCCCGGGTGAAGCACCACCCGAGGCGTGGCTTCCAAACCACGGACGCGGTTTAGACAGCCATGACAACAAACAGACTGGCAAGACTTAAACGTCTCGCAAACGCCCGCCACCGCGGCCGAGCACGCCGTTTTCGCAGTGGTAACGCTCGCTCGCGTCTGTATCGTATTCCTGAACAGTCCGGTGTCGTCACCCCCTCGAGCGCCGCCGCCGACTCGAGCCTCGCCGCCCCCACCCGCCGACCAGCAGAGCGCTCGAGTGCTCGCGCCGGTGTCACAGCCCCGCGGAGGACGGTGTGAGCGACGACCCACTCGAGGGTGAGAGTGCGAACGCGGCGGAGTCGGAGGCAGCGGCGGAGTCGGAGGCAACGGCGGAGTCGGCGGCGGCGATTCCGGCCTGCCCACGCTGTGGTGACCCGATGGTGCTGGTCACCGTTCTCGGTCCCGGCGACCGGCGCGTCTCGCCGTGTGGCTGTCGCCTCTGACACGACACCGATTCGGCTCTGTGACCACACGTTTCCACACCGATCCGGCTCTGTAACCCACCGTCTCCACACCGGTTTCGGGACCTCCGCGCCGATTGCTCGGTCCGTGAGTCGCTCGCTCGAGTGAAAATCGGCGCTCTGCGTCGCTTTTTGCGTGCGTCTCACGCTCTCGCTCGCCTTTCCGCGGCTCTCGCTCTCTGTCGTAATCCCTCACGCTGCTCGCGGGGCGGCACGCCCCGCTCGCTTTTTCGCGGCTCTCACGCTTCGCGCTCGAGCCGCGTTACTCGCGGTTCACTCCGTTCGCCGCTCGCTTGTTCCGTGATTCTCACTCGCTACGCTCGCTCCGAATCGCGTTGCTCGCGGCTCACTCCGTTCACCGCTCGCCTGTTCCGCGGCTCTCACTCGCTACGCTCGCTCCGAGCCGCGTTACTCTCTACTCGGCAACTCCGGCTCGTACCCGATCGCGTCGACCGCCGCCTCGAGTACCTCCTCGACGCCCTCGCCGGTCTCGATGCTCATGTAGAAGTCGGCTTCGACGTCGCGCGAGCGGTCGGCCTTGTTCGCGACGGTGAACACCGGGACGCCCTCGAACTGGGCTTCGATAGCGTCGCGCAACTCGAGCTGGGAGTCGATCGGATAGCCACACTCACCGCTGGGGTCGAGTAAGACGAGGACGCAGTCGCCGAGGTGTTCGAGGGCGCTGACGGCCTGGGCTTCGATCTCGTTTCGTTCCTGTGGTGGGCGGTCGAGCAGCCCGGGGGTATCGACGATCTGATAGCGGATGCGCTGGTGGTCGAAGTGGCCGAGACCGATGCCCTTGGTGGTGAACGGATAGGAGGCGGTCTCCCCGCGGGCGTTGGTCACCTCGTTGACCAGCGAGGACTTGCCGACGTTCGGGTAGCCCGCGACGACGATCGTTGGCTCGTCGGGACCGATCTCTGGCAGGGTGCGGAGGTCGTTTCGCGCCTCGTTGATCGCCAGGAGGTCGTCGCCGACCTGCTCGACGATGTCCGCGAGACGGGCGAACGCCTGTTTCCGGTGCTTTCTGGCGGTGTCGACGTCCGTCTTGCGAACCCGTGGCTGGTACTCCCGGTTGATGTCGCGGGCCTTCCGACTCGCCCACATCGCCTGCGAGAGGCTCTGGCGGAGGGCGTCCACGTCGACGATGGCGTCGGCGAGTTCGTAGTAAAAGGGGTCGACGTACTCGAAGTCCGGCCAAGCGGTGACCACGTTCTCTAGGTTGTCGGAGACGATGTTCGACGCCGTCTGGAGCATCGACTGCTGGGCCTCGAGACCGCGTTTGGCCCGTCCCGCCCGTGCTGCCCGCGAGAACGCCTTGTCGATCAGCTCTTCCGACGTGGGCGTCGTCGGAAGGTCTTCGAAAATCATACCCTCGCTAGCGTGTCCAGCCTAAAAGGTCGTTCGTTGCGTGACGAGCGTTTTTCTCGCGGGCGTGCCTACACGAGAGCATGACGAACTGGCGTGCGGTACTCATCGGCTTCCTCGTCACGACGGTACTCGGTATCGTCGGTCTCACAGCCCCCGTCCTCGGTCAGCTTACCGCCGGTCTCGTCGGCGGCTTCCTCGCGGGCTACCTCGCCGGTGGCGGTCCCGCTCGAGGGGCCTGGCACGGCCTGCTCGCCGGGGCACTCGGCGGACTCGTCGGCGGCCTGCTCGTCTGGATCGCCCTCGGTCTGGTCGGTCTCGCACTCGGTCCCGTCGGCGGCGCGGGCGGACTGCTCGTCGGCGCGGGTGTCTTCGCCATCGCGACGGTCGTCGCGTTCGTGATGGCCATCGAGAGCGCCATCGCAGGCGCACTCGGCGGTCTCCTGGCGGACTGAGACGGGCTGGTGTGAGTCGTCAGCCAGTAGCACTCGATTGGGATAGCGATCACCGGTGACATCCTCCCCGCCGTAAACGGCNAAGACGGGGATTCAGGGTTATCTTGTGCTTCCTGCACCCTGTTCGTCTCTTGGAAGGGGTGCCTTCCATGACGAAAGGGCGAATCCCGATATTGTCTCATTGGGATGGGGCGGATAGACCGCCTCGGTTAGCATTCGGTACGCTGTGAAACCTCTTAAAACTACGTTCGGGCGCTGTATCCCCGCGCTGAAGCGCGAGGTTTTAGCGCCCTACTTCGCTTGAGATAAAACGGGACAACGAGCCGTACGAGCGAGACGGGGCGAAAAATCGAGCTAGCGACGCGAACGCAGCTCCGCCTCGAGATCATCGAGGTCCATCTCCTTCATCGAGAGCAACACCAGCAGGTGGTAGACGATGTCGGCGGCCTCGTAGGCGATCTCCTCGTGGTCGTCGTCTTTCGCCGCCAGCACGAGTTCGGTCGTCTCCTCGCCGAGTTTCTCGAGCACGGCGTTCTCACCTTTCTCGTGGGTGAACAGCGAGGTGGTGTAGGAATCGGCGGGCAGGGTCTCCTTTCGGTCTTCGATCAGCGCGAACAGCGCAGCGAGTGTGTCGTCCATCTACAGGTCACCGGGTACGTCACGGATGTCGTCGAGTTGCTCGAACTTGGCTCTGTCGTCACGCCCGCTCTCGAAGACGCCTTCCGACACCTCGATCGGGGCGTTCGTCCGCGCGGCCAGCGCCAGCGAGTCGCTCGGCCGGGCGTCGATCACGGCCGACCCGCGCGGGGTCGCGACGTGTAAGTCCGCGATGTAGGTCCCACCGGCGCCATCCTCGCGGGTTTCGATCTCCGTGACGACGACGCGCTCGAGGCGGCCGCCGAGTTCCTCCATCACGTCGAGTAAGAGATCGTGTGTCAGCGGCCGGCCGATGTCTTCGGCCTCGAGTCCGCGGGCGATGCTCGCGGCCTCCTCGAAGCCGATGAAGATGGGCACCACGTCGTCTTCACCGTCGACGGCGAGGACGAGCACGGGGACGGGACCCTGGGGCGTCCCCGCGACCCGGACGGCGTCGATAGATGCGTTCATATCACCACGCATGGGGGCGAACGGGAAAAACCTGTGCGACGGCGTACGCCGTGCAGTGCGGTGAAACCGACCGGAGCGGGGCGATGTGACGCTCGAGCGGGTCGTCTACTCGAAGAAGGCCAGGCCGTGCAGACGGGCGTCGGGGGTGAGTTCCGGGTGGAACGCCGTCGCGACGACGGGTCCGTCGCGGACGGCGACCGCGCGGCCGTCCCACTCGGCGAGCACCTCGGCGTCGCCGACCTCGTCGATGACGGGCGCGCGGATGAACACCGCGGGAAACGGCTCCTCGAGCCCCGAGACCGCGAGCGGAGCCTCGAAGCTCTCCGCCTGGCGGCCGAAGGCGTTGCGCTCGACGGCCACGTCGACGAGACCGAGCGGCGAGACCCGGTCGTCACGGGCGTCGCTCGAGAGGACGATCAGCCCGGCACAGGTCGCGAGCACCGGCTTTCCGGCGGCGACGTGGTCGCGAACCTCCGCGGCGATACCCTCGTCGTGGAGCAGTCGCGAGATGGTCGTCGACTCGCCGCCGGGAACGGCGAGGACGTCACACTCGGGGACGAGACCCGCCTCGCGGACCTCGAGTACCTCGACTGACTCCTCGTAACGGGCCGCCGCGCGAGCGATGGCGGCGGCGTGCTCTGCGACGTCCCCCTGGACGGCGACGACGCCAGCGGTCACTGACATGCGAGCGGGTAGGAGTGGGGGTGTCAAAAGGGGCGCGTCACGCGCGCGGTCGGCCCAGCGGTGGCTACGGCGAGTGAAACACTCGAGACAGTCGAGCGCGGGCGCTCTCAGCGCCGTCAGGGATGTCCGCTCAGGAGACGAACGTCAGAACCTGAACGAGGACACCGAGGAGGATGCCGACGGCGATGACGGTCTTCGGGTCGATGCGGATCGCGCGCTGGTCCTCGGCGTCGAAGTAGCGAACCAGTCCGGCGCTGGACATCAGCCCACCGGTGTTTTGTCCTTTGTCCATACCCCATCCTTTCCGCCCGCAGAACTAAATCTTTCGACCGGGCCACGCCGGATGCGGCAAGGTGGTGCGAGTGAGAAACCCTTATGCGCGACGCGCGGGAACAACAGGTAACGGCATGACAGTTACGCTCAAGGACTTCTACGCGGATTGGTGCGGTCCCTGCAAGACACAAGATCCGATCCTCGAGGACATCGAGTCCGACTGGGACGGACGCTTCGAGGTCGAGAAGATCAACGTCGACGAACAACAAGACGTCGCCAACGAGTACCAGGTCCGATCGCTCCCGACGCTCATCATCGAGAACGACGATGGCGTCGTCGAACGCTTCGTCGGCGTCACCCAGCGAGAGGACATCGAGGGCGCACTCGAGTCGGCTGGCGCGTAAGATCGATCGCACTGGCGCGGGCGGTTCTTCTTGGTACCGGCACCTCGAGCCGTTGCACCAGAGTCACGGCGTCGAGTCGAGACGGGCGATCAGTGAAACACCACGCCGGCGTCGTCGAGACGGGCGTCGTAGGCACCGATCGAGATCAACAGCGGGGTGAGCGCTTCGACGGCGGCGGCGTTCGAGAGCGGCCCTGCGTCGACGGCACGCAGTCCGGCCACCTCGTCGGTCACCCCACGAACCAGGCGTTTGGCGCGGTCGTCGTCGCCGACGACGAGCGTGTCGAACTCGGTGTCGGTGTCCAGCGCGGCGAGGCGGTCGGCCGGGAGGTTGTGGTAGGCGCCGACGACCGGCACGTCTGCGGGTGCGTGCGCCGCCGCTAGCTCGGTGACGCTCCCCGCCGGCGGCGGGCGGTAGCGCACGACGCCGTCGTCGCGTGTCATCCCGACGGCGGGCGAGACGAGGACCGTCCCCGCACCGAGGCGGTCGGCGATGGCGTCGATGGTGTCGCCGACGTAGTACGGCGGCACCGCCAACACGACGATATCGGCCCGGTCGGCCGCCATCTCGTTGACGAAACCCATGATCGAGCGGTCGAAGCCGTGAGCGGCGAGTTCTCGTTCGTAGCCCGCGGCGGCCGCGCGGGCGTCTTCCGGGTCACGCGAACCGATCAGTACCTCGTGATCGGTGTCGCGTGCGAAGCGCAGCGCCAGCGCGCGGCCGATGTCGCCGGTGCCGCCAATGAGTGCGAGTCGCATACCCACACAGCGTGAGGCGGGGTGGATAAATCAGTCGATGAACGCAACACTTCGTCAGGGTGCGTCTTCGTCTTCCGGGTTCATCGACGCGCCCAGGTTACTATCGTACGCCTCTCGCTCGCGGACCTCCCTGATCCGCTGGGTGAGTCGCGTCTCGAGTGCGTCGAGTCGCTCCGTCTCGAGCGCGGGGTCGTCTCGGTTCGCCCGAAGCATCGTCCGCGCCTCGGCCAGGACGGCGAGTGCGCGCTCGGTCTCGAGACCGGTCGCACGGTCGAGCGTCCTCTCGGCACGCTCGAGCGGGTCGTCGCTCATGGGCGAGATTCGCCCCCGCGACGTATGAATCCACTACCGGAGTGCGCCGACGGCGGTGCCGGGAGGCGAGCGTACAACACCACAGCGCGCGTGGAGACGACCATGCACACACCGACCGTCGTCGCCCACCGTGGCTTCGCCGGGGTCGCCCCCGAGAACACCGTCGCCGCCCTCACGAGCGCGACAGCCGACGCCGCGATGGTCGAACTCGACGTCCGGCCCGCCGCCGACGGTACCCCCGTCGTCTTCCACGACGACCGACTCGAGGGCGACGAGCCTCGAGACGGCCGGCCGCTGACCGACGCCCGCGGACTCGTCCACGAGACGCCGCTCGAGACGGTCACCGGCGCCGAGGTGCTCGCCAGCGGCGAGACGGTACCGACGCTCGAGAGGGTCTTCGACGCGCTCCCGGCGAGTGCGGGCGTCAACGTCGAGCTGAAGAGCTGTGGGCGCGATGACCTCCGGTTCGGCGAGGCGCTCGAGGCGAGCGAGCGCGCGCCCCGGCGCGAGGTGTGGACGCCGTTCGTCGAGCGCGTCGTCGAGATGTGCGACGGCTTCCGTGGCGAGGTGCTGTGCTCCTCGTTCTACGAGGGCGCGCTCGCCGCGCTCCGGGAGGTCGCTCCCGAGTACGCCGCTGGTGTGCTGGTCTGGGACGCACTCGAGGACGGTCTCGAGGTGGCCCGGCGCTACGACTGCGAGGCGGTTCACCCGCCGCGGACCGCCATCGCGGGCACGCCGCTCGCGAGCGCTCACGAGAGCTACTACGGACTGCCGACCGAGGAACCGAGCGTCGACCTGCTGGCGCGCGCCCACGAGGAGGGACGCGCGGTCAACGTCTGGACGGTCGAGACCTGGAGCCAGTTCGATCAGCTACGGGCGGCGGGCGTCGATGCCATCATCGCGGAGTACCCCGGTCTCGAGCGCCCGGCGTGGCGCGAGCACTAACGCTCCCGGTCGCGTCGCGGGAGGTCCGTCGTCGCCGGGCCTTCGAGGAGGTCCCCCTCGGGTGCGAAGCGCGAGCCGTGGCAGGGGCAGTCCCAGCTGTACTCCGCGTCGTTCCACTCGAGTACGCAACGCATGTGCGGACAGACCGCCGAGACGGCGTGGAGGTCGCCGTCGCCGTCTCTCGAGAGTGCGACTGGACTCGCCCCGCGGCGAACGACGCGTCCCTCACCGGGGGCGAGCGCCTCGCCGTCGCGAGCGAGCAGCGCCCCGACCCAGTCGGTGGCGAACTGGCTGGCGGCATCGAGGTTCTCGGTGAGCGCCTCGGGGGCGGAGGCACGAGGCGTCAGGCGAACGGGGTCGAACAGCTCGAGCGCGGGGTTCTCCGTCCCCGTGATGGCGTCGGCGAGCAGTGGACCCGCCGCGACGCCGGTGGTCATTCCCCAGCCGCGAAAGCCGGTGGCGACGAAGACGTTCGGCGCGCCGGGTCCGAGACGGCCGATCAGCGGGACGCCGTCGGCGGGGACGTAGTCCTGGGTCGACCACCGGTAGGGAATCTCGCGGACGGCGAAGCGCTCGTGGACCCAGGACTCGAGGCGGCGGTAGCGGTCTGCTGCCGAGCCGCCCTGGCCAGTCTTGTGGTTCTCGCCGCCGACGAGGACCAGCGTCGCGTCCTCGTCGCGGTGGGTGCGCACCGACCGGTAGGGATCACCGGGCCGGTAGTACATCCCCTCGGGTGGCTCCTCGGCCAGTTCGACGGCGAGGACGTACGAGCGCTTCGGGTGCAGCCGGGCGAAGTAGCCCGCCCGGTCGAGCAGCGGAAAGCCCGTCGCGAGCACGACCTGGTCGGCACGTACGCGAGCGCGCGTCCCCCGTTCGTCGGTCGACTCGGTCTCGAGGTGACACGGCGACCCCGGGTCGACGTCCGTCACGCGCGTGTGTTCACAGACGCGGACGCCGCTTCGCGCCGCCAGCTCCTCGGCGAGCGCCAGGAGGTAGGTTCGCGGGTGGAAGCAGGCCTGGTCGTCGAAGCGAACGGCACAGGCCGCCCGGTCGAACGGCGGCACGGAGGTGACGAACGAGGCGGGCAGGCCAGCCTCACCGGCGGCGTCGACCTCGCGCTCGATGGCGTCGCGGTCGTCGCCGTAGACGTAGTGTGGGCGGCGCTCGAAGCCGAATTCGCGCCTCGTTCCCCAGCCGTCGACGCGCTCCTCGACGGCGTCGATGGCCGCCTCGTTCACCGCGGCGTACTGGCGCGCGGCCGCCGCGCCGAACGTCTCGCGGACGTGTGCGTAACACAGGCCGTGCTGGCTCGTCAGTTTCGCCGTCGTCTTCCCCGTGACGCCCGCGGCGAGGTCGTCGCGCTCGAGGACGGCCACCGACAGCCCCCGGTCGCGACAGGCGAGCGCGGCGTGGAGTCCGGCGATACCGCCGCCGACGACGGCCACGTCGACGTGAATCGATTCCGAGAGCGGGGCGAACCCCGCCTCACCGGTCGTCGCGAGCCACAGCGAGGTCGGCTCTCCGGGGAGGTCGTCGAACGGACGCGAGAACGGGGCGGACATGACAGAGGGCTACGACGCGTGCGGAGAAAAAGCGACGGGGGAGGGAACTCGGCGGAGAGCGGACATCGATGGACGAGACTCGAGTGTCGCCTACGCCCGCTCGAGGAGCGCGGGCAGGTCGTTGACCGACTCGAGGACCGCCGCCGCGCCCGCGGCCTCGTAGGTTTCCCGACCCGCCTCGCCGGTGAGTCCGCCGGTGAGGACGCCGACGCCGTGGTACGTCCGGTCGGGGTCGGTCTCGCTCGCGTTGCGAGCCGTCCGCACGTCGTCGAGGGTGTCGCCGACGAAGACGACCGACGACGCCGAGAAGCGCTCGGCGAGCGTCACCAGCGCCTTCGGGTGGGGTTTGCCCTCCGCCCAGTCGTCCATCGTGAAGCGGTGGTCGGCCGGAATCTCGAGCCCGACGCGCTCGAGGGCGATTTCGGCCTCGGCCCGCGGGCGGCCGGTCACGACGCCGACGTCGTAGTCGGAGAGGAACGCGACGGTCTCGGAGGCGAGAATGGGCGGTTCGTCGTGGATGAACCCGCGCGTCTCCTCCTCGGGTTCGCCCCCCTCGAGTGCGCGATAGAGCTCCGCGCCGAGGTACCGCTGCTGGAAGACGTCGCGGAGGCGCTCGCGATCCCAGCGCTCGCGGACGCGCTGGGTCGCGCGCGCACCGATCTCCTCGCGGACGGCCGTCTCGGCGGCCTCGAGTCCACCGCCGTGGGCGGCGATGGCGTCGGTGAACGTCTCGAGTGAGCCGCGGTAGCCCTCACCGGTCGCGAGCACGTAGAGCGCCGCCGCGTAGGTGAGTTTCCAGTCGTTGTTGAACCCACCAGCGTCTTTGAACAGCTGGATGTCTTCCTTCCTGATCGTCCGCTCGTAGACGGTCTCGACGGACTCGACGATGGCGCGCCGGTAGGAGTCGGCGACGTCGACGAGCACCCCATCGATGTCGAGGACGACGGCGTCTGCGTTCATAGCCGACTCGAGGGCGGCCGAGGCTTTGGGCGTGTCGACTTGGGCCAGCGTGCTGACGGCCGAGACGAGTCAGGGGGCGTCTCGAGCGACGTAGAGCGTATCGCCGGGGATCGTCACGCGCTCGACCGGGACGGTGGGTTCGTCGCCGCCGAGGGTCGTGAAGACGAAGTCGGCGTCGACCCGGCGGGCGAGGTCGAGCGTCGGCCGGTGGAGTTCCGGTGGGAGGTTGAGTGCGTAGATGGCGTCGGCGTCGCGGTAGATCGAGAGTCGGGGGTCGACGACGTCGTCGCGGACGAACGTGACGCCCTCGGGGACGGCGCGCTGGTGGACGTCGGTCGCGGTGACGGACGCACCGCGAGCCACCAGCGCCTCGGCGACGTCGGTACGGCGACCGATTCCGACCTCGACGAGACGGGCGTAGCGCTCGAGGGAGTCACAGAGGGCGTCGGTGTGCGGAGCGTGTGCCACGGCGGGACGTTTATGCTCGGGGCCGTCATAGCGGTTGTCATGCTCGTCGACATCGTGCCGGTCGGCAACGTTCCCGCAGCGGTCAAGCGGGAGGCCTCCTCGGCGCTGCGGTCGGTCTACGACTGTGACGTCACGGTCAACGACGCCCAGTCGGTGCCAAACGGCGCGTACGACACCGGACGGAACCAGTACTGTGCGGAGAACTTTATCCAGCTCGCAGAGCGCGTCGGCCGGGGCGATAAGAACATCGCGATCACGCCCCTCGATCTGTTCTACCGGCGGCGAAACTACGTCTTCGGTCTCGCCTACCTCGACGGCAGCGGCAGCGTCGTCTCGACCTACCGTCTCCAGACCTCCTCCGACGGCGGCTTCTCGAAGAAGAGCGCCTCGGAAATCTTCGAAGACCGGGTCAGAAAGGAGATCGTCCACGAGATCGGCCACACCTACGGGCTGGAACACTGTGACAACAACCGCTGTGTGATGAACTTCTCGCCGACCGTCCGCGAGGTCGACATCAAAGAGGAGAACCTCTGCGGAAGCTGTCAGCGCCTCATCGGCTGAGACGACCACCGCGTCTCGATGGCCACCCACCCATCCAGTGAGGCGGCTGGGACAGCGACTTATTCCTTCGGGCCTTACGACCGCTGTGAGTCGTGACCGCGACGACGAGATCGAAATCGAGGTCGAGACCGACCGCGACGAGGCGAGCGAGCGCCACGAGCGAGCACCGATGGGGTCACCGTACGTGGATGACGACGCCGCCGAGCGCGCACTCGAGGACGAACTCGGCCGCATCGACCTGCTGACGACGCCGGAGGGCTACGTCGAGGGCCGCGTCAGCGGACTCACCTCGCTCGACGAGTCGACGGTCGAACTCGAGGTGCGCCTGCCACACGACGCGCTCGTCACCTTCACGCTCGAGAAGCCGATTCCGTGGTCGTCGGAGTACCTCTTCGCCCGAATCGTCGAGGACGTCGGCTACGACGCCGCCTCGGTCGGCCACCTCGTCGGCGAACCGGTCTACGTGACGCGAGCGGACCGCGAAGAGGAGGCAGCCTCGTGGCTCGAGGCGCTCGGCTGGGAGGACCTGCTCGAGTCGCTCGGTCCCTACGTCGGCTACGAACCCGAGCGGACACCGCAGTGGCGGCTGGTCGACCCGCTCGAACGCCCCGACCCGCCGCCGGAGGGACTCTCGACCGAGACGGTGGCGACGCTCGGCACGGGGGCAGTTCTCCTCGGCGTGGTGGCCGCCGTCGTCGGGGCGATCGTCGGCGTGACGGGCGGAGTCGTGCTCTCGAGTGCGGTGCTCGCCTACGCGCTTCCGGGGCTGGTCCTCGTGCTGGTCGGTCTCTACGCACTCGCGACGCGCCTCGAGTACTGACCGCCGAGCGAGAATTCTCACGGCGTGTCCTCACCGATAGCAACACGATTCTCGAGGGCTGGGAGCCGTCGTGACGGTTCTTGGGGGTGTCCACCCAACGAGTATTTGTAAGGGGATGACAATGTCGACGACCACACAAAACAGACTCGAGAGCCGATACGCGGGAATCACGCTGGAAGGAGACCCACACGCGCTGACGGCGTGGTTCGTCGTCGTGCTCCGGGTCGTGATGGGCGGGATGATGCTGTTCGCCGGACTCGGAAAGTTCGCGTTCGTGAGCGGAGAGGGCTTCGACGCCACCGGCTACCTGGTCCACGGCGTCGACGCCGCGAGCCCGGTCAGCGGGCTCTACGCCGCGATGGCTGGCAACGCCGCGCTGCTCGAGATCATCAACGTCACGATCCCGGTCACGCAGGTGCTGATCGGCGTCGCGCTGCTCGTCGGCGGCTTCGTCCGCCTGGCAGCCCTCGGCGGGGCGCTCCAGATGTTCGCCTTCTACCTCGGCGGGTGGGAGGGACAGCTGCTGGCGCTGTTCGACTCGACGCTGATCTACGCCGTCGTCTTCCTGGCGCTGGCGGCCATCGGCGCGGGGCGAATCCTCGGTGCGGACCGCTACCTCGAGCGTCTCGAGGTCGGCGGCCAGACGCTGCTCGAGCGGTTCCCGGCGCTGCGCTACCTCATGGGCTGAGGGAGAGTCGCCCCCGTTGGGAGGAATCGAAGCGGCTCTTTTGGACGAACGGATGCGAAAACGTCAGGATGTAGTAACGGAGACGAGAACTCAGAGGAGGAGTAACGGAGACGAGAGCGTCAAGGCGCGTAGTAGTACTCGCCCGCACGCTTCTGTTTCGTGTCGAGCTGTGAGTCGGGCTTGTTGATCCGGGGGCGGGCGGTGCGCTCGTCCCGGCGGAAGGTGATGTCGAGGTTCGAGAGGAAGTCGTTCATCCCCTCGCGCATCTCCTGGGGCGTCCCGGCGTGGCCGCGTTCGGCGGGTTCGCCGTCGAAGACCATCAGGCGGTCGGCGAGGAGGTCGATCATGTAGATGTCGTGGTCGATGACGAGCACCGTCGCGTCCTGCTGTTCGGCGTAGCGCCGGATGGCCCGGGTCGCGAGCACGCGCTGTTCGACGTCGAGGTGGGCCGACGGCTCGTCGAGAACGTAGAGGTCGGCGGTATCGGAGAGACAGGCCGCGATGGCGACGCGCTGGCGCTCCCCGCCGGAGAGATCCGAGAGGTTCTGCTCCATGATCCGCTCGAGCTGGAGCGGGCCGGCGATCTCGGTCGTCCAGTACGAGGAGCCGAACTGATCGGTGATCGAGGAGAGGAAGACGTCGACGCGCATGTGCTGGTCGATGGTGACGTACTGGGGTTTGTACGAGATCTCGAGCGCGAGGTCGGCGTCGCCCGCGTCGGGTTCGAGCGCGCCGGTGAGCAGTTTCGCGAACGTCGACTTCCCGATGCCGTTCGGGCCGACGACGCCGAGCACTTCGTTGCGTCGGATCTCGCCGCCGTCGACGGTGAGCGAGAACTCGCCGTCGCCGTAGGACTTCTCGAGGTCCGGGTACTCGACTAGGACGTCGCCGCTGGCGGTCGCCCGCGGGGCGTGTTCTTCGAACTCGATCGGGTTCGGCCGGATCCGCATGTTCTCGTTCTCGAGGTAGCCCGCGAGGTACTCGTTGATGCCGTTTCTGACCGACTTCGGCGTCGTCACGACACCGTAGGCACCCGGCTCACCGTAGGCGACGTTGAGGGTGTCGGCGAGCAAGTCGAGGACGGCGAGGTCGTGTTCGACGACGAGCACCGTGCGGTCGTGGTCGTCGGCGAGTTCGCGGATGAGGCGCGCCGCGGTGACGCGCTGGCCGATGTCGAGGTAGGGGGTGATCTCGTCTAAGAAGTAGAAGTCGGTGTCACGGGCGAGCGTCGCCGCCAGCGCGACGCGCTGGAGTTCCCCGCCGGAGAGGTCGTCGATCGACTGGTCCATCACGGGACCGATCGAGAGCCGGTCGACGAGGTCCGCGAGTGCGCCGCGCTCGTCGGTCCCGTCGAGGAGGTCGCGCGTCCGGCCGTCGAACTGCTTCGGAATCTGGTCGACGTACTGGGGTTTACGCGAGACGGTGACCGCGCCGTCGCGGACCTCCTCGAGGTAGTCCTGGAGTTCGGTGCCGCGGTAGGCGTCCAGGACCTCGTCCCAGCCGGGGGCGTCGTCGTACCGGCCGAGGTTCGGCTCGAGTTCGCTCGCCAGGATGTGGACGGCGGTCGTCTTCCCGATGCCGTTCGGGCCGAGGATGCCGGTCACCTGGCCGTCCTGTGGGGCGGGGAGACCGTAGAGCGAGAAGGCGTTCTCGCCGTAGCGGTGGGTGGGGTCGTCGGTGAGTTCCTGCGGGAGGTTGATGATCTCGATCGCGTCGAACGGACACTTCACGACGCAGATCCCGCAGGTCTCGCCCAGACAGATCTCTTCGGAGATGCGGACCTGTTCCGGCTGGCCGTCGACCGCCTCCTCGCCGCGGAGGGTGATACACTCCTTGCCGGTCCGGTTCGGCGGGCAGTAGTTCTTACACTCGTAGTTGCACCGGTCCGGTGAACAGCGATCTAAGTCGACGACGGCGATGCTGTCGTCGGCCATATCAGGCGATCGCCCTCGAGGTGAGCAGGACCCCCCACGTCACGAACCAGAACGAGAAGGTCATGAACGTGATGAACAGGTAGTGTTTGATGCCGAACTCGTCCTCGTGGTAGATCCGCGAGGCTTTGAGCAGGGGAAACTGGATCGCGATCACCGCGATGACGATCAACAGCGCCCTGATGTCCGTCGCGTACTCGTCGGCCGCCTGCGCGGGATCGGCCGCCGCGGCCGGATCGCCAATGATCAGCATCGAGGCGATGGCCGCCCCGACGCCGAGGAGGGCAGCCACCGCGGTCACGCCGATCGAGCGGACGTGTTCGCGTCGGTCGCTGATCGATTCGGTCGCCATGGTGCGACCTCCGCGGGCGACGGTCAAAAGGCGTTCGGGTTCTCCGCGAGCGCGCGTCTGCGGGGGTAGCGGCCGGGCCGTCGAGTGCGGTTTTCGGAGGCGAAAAACGGCCGCTCACTCGAGCGTGAACGTCACCGTCTCCTGGTCGCCGGTGTCCGTCCGGGTGAACGTCACCGTGTAGGTGCCGGGGTCGGCGTTCGTCGCGTCGACGTCGAGCGAGACGACCACCGCTTCGCCGGCCCGGTCTGCGGGACTCGACTGGTAGACGAGCGTCTCGCCCGAGCGCCAGACCGAGTCGTCGCTTCGCGGTCCCTCCTCGAGTCGGGCGTCCCAGCCGTAAGCGACGTCCTCGCCGAGCGGGCCGCCGAGGTCGATCCGGACCTCGTCCCAGGAGGCGACCTTCGCGCCGGGGGTGAAGCCGAACGACTGGCGGCCGTCCGTACTCGAGAGGTCGGCCGCCCAGGCGTCGAGGAACGCCGCGTCGGCACCGTCGTCGCCGTCGATCTCGAACTGGGTGACGACCGACTCGCCGGTGTCCGTCCGGGTGAACGTCACGTCGAACGGCTCGCTGTTACCGTCGGTCGCGTAGCTGCCGAGCGAGAGGACGATGTCCTGCGTGAGGTCGTCCGCGTCGGTCACCTGGTAGACGATGCTGTCACCGCTGGTCCAGACCGCGCCTGCGCCCTGTTCGATCACGATGTCGCCGCCGTCGCCGAAGACGCCGTCGTAGTTGACGCCGTTGTCGCGGGCCTCGCTCAGGTCGATCTCGACGGTGTCCCAGGTCTGAATCTGCTCGTCGAACCGGAAGCGGATCTCCTGGCGTTCCTCGCTCGGGGCGACGAACCCGGAGACGTCGCTGATGTAGACGAGACCGAAGCCGCCGCCGGGACCGGCACAGTCGCGTTCGACCGTGAACGACTCCGCGATGCCCGTCAGCGAGACCCCCGGGCCGCTCGCCGAGACCGTCAGGTCGACCCCGACTGGTCCCTGCCCGCTCGAGGCGTCACAGCCGAGCGCGATCGTCGCCATCTCGCCGGGTTCGAGCGTCCCGTCGAAGCCGCTGGTGACGGTGAGACCCTCGCCGACGTCGGCCGTGGTCTCGAGCGTGAGCGCCACGTCGGCGTTGTTGGTGATCGTCGCGACGGCCGTGTCGGTGTCGTCGACGACGACGTCGTGGGGTTCGATGGCGACCGTCGCCTCCGCGTTGTCGGCGACGCCGAGAATCACGCCACGGTCGGCCGCGAACGACGCGAAGCCGAACGCCGGGCCGGCCAGCAACACCGCTCCGGCGACGATCGACAGTACCGCGAGCGTTCTGAGCGTGGACATGGTCGGATCAGTGCGGTCGGTCTGCCGTGCCGAGGCGGTTCCGACGGCCCTCTACGGCGTGGACGAGCGCCGAGACGAACACGACCCCGAGGACGCCCGCCGCCCAGGCGAGCGCGGGGACCGGATCGGTCGGGATGACGCCGCTCGCGACGCCGCCCAGCGCGAGTAAGCCGAGCGCGGAGAGTCCCAGGTAGTAGAGACCCCACGGAATCGAGTCGCCGGGGACGATGTCGAGGTAGACCTCGAGTTCGGCCGCGCGGTCGGTCAACGCGACCGTCCGGTCGTCGAAGACGACCATGTTCGCGCGCTCGAGCGTCGGGAGGTGTGTCTGCTGGAGCGCGGTGTAGACGCGTTTTCGCTCGGCGGAGGTGAGTTCCGAGACCTCCTTCTCGAGTTCCCAGGCGGCGACGTGTTCGGCGAGGTCACCCAGGGCGACCGGGTCGCCTTCGCGTTTGCAGTAGTGGATCGTGTAGCGGCGACGGTGGTTACTCAGCAGGTCGAAAATTTCCCCCCGTTCCGGTCGACTGTCGCCACCCGGTCCCCCACCGGGTGGTCGTTCCCCCTCGAGTTCGGCCGTCATCGATGATCCACCCACGTGGAAAGAACGCGACGTTGATACATAACACTTGTTACTTTTCAGTGTCGACGTAGTTTCTTTCAGACATGAATCGAAGTGACGGGCAGAGACCGTCGAATTCCGCCGATCAAGGCCGTCTTGAAGGATTTCCAGGCTTCCATGACAGTCTTCTGGCTGCGTAATACAATGGTGGGTGACTCCTAATGGGAGGATGGAGACCGACTCAGTAATCTCACTGATGATTCCAGGGTTGGTACGAGAGAGAAAACATGAAATTAAACCGAAGAAACGTACTGGTGGGGATGGGAACGATCGTACTCGGCGGCGGGGCGGCGCTCGGGTCGGGAGCGTTCAGTAGCGTGACCGCGGAACGGTCGGTGACGGTCCACGTCGAGGAGGACGACGCGGGGGCACTCATCGGACTCGTGCCGAACGGAGACTCCGCGTACGTCAGGACCGACAGCGACGGCGTGTTCGAGATCGATCTGGCGAGCCTCGGTGACATCAACGTCGACGCGACGGTGACGATTACCGACGCGTTCACGCTCGAGAACAACGCCGGCGAGTCACTCGACATCAGCTTCGAACTCGTCGAGAGCGACGGCAGCGCGGTCACGGATTTCGAGCTGACGTTCGTCGGCTCGAGCGGCGAGTTCGACTCGATCACGCTCGGCAGCAACGAGTCCGAAGAAGACATCGACATCCTCGTCGAGACCTCGACGGTCGCCGACGAGTTCGACGTCGAGTTGCGCATCACCGCGACGCCGACTCCCTGATCGCGACTCGAACTGACCACCGACGTAACACACAGCGTACACCCGCACGCGCACTCGCGCACACTCGCCTACGCATTGCGTACACCCGTATGCGAGGTGCGTCACACGCTCGAAGGTCTCGACGTCGCCTGTCACGCCGTCGAGACCCCCTGTCACGGACCGCAGATACCAGATGCATCACCGCACACTCCTGGCCGTCGCCCTCACGCTCGTCGTCGTCGCACTCGCGTCGCCGACGGTCGCCGGGGGCACCGACGTCGACGACACGCCGCACGTGTCACTCACCGCGAGCAGTGAGTACGCCTCGACCGACGGCGGCACGCTCACGCTCGACTTCGACCGGCTCTCGAAGCGCGCGGTGACCGACGTCGATGTAGTGTTCGAACTCACCGTCACCGACGCGTCGGTCGACGGCGTCTGGATCGAGAGCGACCTCGACGGCCTGACGTTCTACGCCGACGGCGACCGGACTCGAGTGGTCGACACCGCGAACCCGCTCACCCCGGCGGTGGGCGAGACCGTGACGGTCGGCGTCTCGGTCGACACCCGCGTCACCTCGAGCGTACACGACACGGTGCGGATACACGTCTCACAGACGCCGGCGCTCCCGGACGAACCGAAGCGCTCGGCCGTCTCGCTGACGAGCGTCGGCGTCTCGCCGACCGAACTCGAGACCGGGGAGTCGATCGTCGCGAGCGCGACCTACGTCAACCGCGGCGAGGCGAGCGGACTCGCCATCGCGACCCTGCGCGTCGACGGCGTCGCCGTCGACCGCGAGCGCGTCCGGGTCGGTCCCGGCGAGCGCGAGACGGTTCGCTTCGAACGGCTGATGGAGACCCCGGGCAGGTTCGAGGTCGGGATCGGCGGGCGCGAGACGACGGTGAACGTCACACGCCCCGACGGGCCGGCAGCCGACATCGTGCTCACGGAGACGACGCTCGAGCCGGAGTCGCTTCGAGTGGGTGAGACGCTGGTGGTCACCGGAACCTACGAGAACCGCGGCGAGGTGGCGGGGTCGAAGACGGCCGAGTTCGGCGTCGGCGACGCCGTCGTCGAGACGAAACGGGTCGACCTCGAGCCGGGCGAGCAGGCGACGGTGCGCTTCGAGTGGCGTTTCGAGGAGACGGGCACGTACGCGATCACGGTCGACGGCGTCGCCGTCGGGCCGGGATCGGTCTCCGTCGCGAGCGCACGCAGCGTGGTGCTCGGCAGTACCCACCTGCAGAGCCAGACGGCCGCCGCCGTCGCGCTCCCGCTCGCCGTCGCCGTCGTGCTCACGCTCGCGACCGCCAGACGACGAGTCGACCTCTGGGCACCGTGGTGGCGGTCGAAACGGGACTGACGATGGACTCGAACACACACGAGACACGGACGGCCAGAAGCCTTATTTTCGCGTCGAGTCGCCACCACGTACGAGACTGGCGGCGACGCAGCGCGCGAACGCCGCCGTGTGAACGGATGGACGACCACCAGCGCCGGAGGCGGGATGAACGCGAGTAAACTCGGGGAGCGCGTGCTCCTCGCGTGCGTCGCACTCGTCGTCCTCTCGCTCGTCGTCGGCCACCTCCTCGGGCAGCCAGTATTGCTCGGCTACGTCACGAGCGGGAGCATGGAGCCGACCATCGGCACAGGTGACGGCTTCGTCGCGGTGCCGAGTGCGCTCACCGGCGACCCCGAACCCGGCGACGTCGTCGTCTTCGAGGCGACCCACCTCCACGACGGCGGTCTCACCACCCACCGCGTGGTCGACGTCACCGACGAGGGCTACGTCACGAGAGGCGACGCGAACCCGTTCACCGACCAGGACGGCGGCGAGCCACCGGTGCGCGACGGCCAGATCGTCGCGAGCGCCCTCCAGATCGGCGACCGCGTGGTGACGATCCCCCACCTCGGTACCGCCGTGATGGGCGTCCAGACGGGTGCCGAACGGGCGGTCGGCGTCGCAGCGGCCGCCGTCGGCGCACCGATCGCCCTCGGCGGCGAGAGCGTCGGCGCGCTGCTCGTCGGCGTCGGCGTGGCCCTACTCGGTCTCGCGATGCTGCTCGAGGGGACGGGGACGAGACGGGACGTGAAGCGATCGACGGTCCGCGAGCGCGTACTGGCGTTCTGGGTGGCGGTCGGACTGGTCTTGCTCGTCCTCGTGACGCTCGCGACCGCCGCGATGGTCGTCCCCTCCGGCGTGGTCGGCTACGGTGTCGGCGCGAGCGAGGCGGCCACGGGCGACCCACAGATCGTCGCTCCGGGCGAGACGGCGACGGTCGCCCACACGGTCGACAACGCGGGGTACGTCCCGGTGGTCACCCTCTTCGAGGCCGAGAGTCCGGGCGTCGAGGCGACGCCCGACCGACTCACCGTCGGCGCGCGCGCGACCGGCGAGACGACGCTCTCGCTCGCCGCACCCGAACAGCCGGGGGAGACGGTGCGCTACGTGGGCGAACACCGCTACCTGCTGGTTCTGCCGCCGTCGGTGCTCGCGGCGCTCCACGGCGTTCACCCGCTGCTCGCACTCGCCGCCGTCAACGCCGTGATCGTCACCGTGGCCGTCGGCCTGGTCGTCCTCCTCTTCGGTGCCGGGGACTTCCGGATCAGACGGCCGGGCGATCACGTCCCGCTGCGAACGCGACTCGAGCGCAAACTCAGGAGGAGGCGATAGTCGTGAACACATCTGTAATAAACAAGTACGATTATACGGTTCGCGCGTCTGACCCTACTCGACATGCGTCAGTGGGGACCGCTCGCCGTGTCGGAACGGGACAACGCGGCGACGGTGAGAGGCGACCCGGGCGAACGCCTGCGAGTCGAGACCGAGTCCGGAGGCGGCCGATGAGCGACCGCCTCACCGACGGAGGGGAGCCGTGATCGACAACCCGCGGGTCGATCTGGCGGTCGCGAAGTACGGCCGCTCGCTCGTGATCGCCGCGATCGCGATCGGCATCCTCTCGCTCGTCGCGACCGGCTGGGTGCTCGCCACGCCCACGACGACGACGATCAACCAGGAGACCGGCACGGAGGTCGTCGAGACCGAGGTGCTGACGAGCGCCGTCGTCGTCCAGGACGGTCTCTGGGAGCGTGACGCCGTCCTCGAAGAGCGCTCGATCTACACGCTCAACGACACCCCCGACGTGACCCTCGAGACACAGACCAGCGTGCCGAGCGACGAGACGAGCGTCTCCCACGTGGTGACCGTCAGATACACCGCCGAACACGACGGGCAGGCGTTCTGGGACGAGACCGACGAGGTCGTCAACACCAGTGTCGCCGCCGAAGACGGCGTGGCGAGCACGGCCGTCACCCTCGACGTACGCGACCTCGCCGAGCGCCTCGCCGAACTCGAGGACGAACTCGCAGGCGTCGGAACCGTCAGCCTCTGGCTCGACGTGACCGCTTCCTACGACACCGGTGCGAACGCCGACGAACGCCACCTCTCGAGTGAGGTCGGCCTGAGCGACGTCGCCTACTGGTTCGACGGCGAGCTGTACGACCGGGATTCGAAGCCGGTCTACACCGAGGTCGAGGTGACCGAGACGCCGAGTTCGACGCTCGTCGTCGGACTCGCCTTCCTGAGTGTCGCCGCCTTCGCCGTCGGCGCGTTCGTCTCGCTGCGCCCCGAAGTCGACGTCGCCACCGCCCGCCGCGCCGTCCACGAGCGCCGCTACGCCGAGTGGATCTCTCACGGGACGATCCCGATGTGGATCGGCGACCACCACATCGCCCTCGACACGCTCGAGGACGTCGTCGACGTCGCCATCGACACCAGCGAGCGCGTCGTCCACGACCGCCAGCGCGGTCTGTTCGCCGTCGTCACCGACGACGTCGTCTACTACTACAGCGACCGCGGCGTCTGGGAGGAGACCGCCTGGCCCGACATCGACCTCGAGCGGCGCGACGCCGTCGACCCCGCCAGCCCACAGGAGACCGCCCCCGTCGGCGGCGACCTCCCCGACCCCGACGACGAGGACGCCTGGAACCAGATCTGAACCCGGTTGTGGAGCCGACTCGTCCGCTCACGTCGTCCATCGGTCCCCGTCTCTCAGCCACGCCTTCCCCACCATCGTTTTCCAGAATCGGACGCGAGAGGCGCTCACCGGTCGGATTTCGACACTTCGGGTAACACTCGAGCGGCGAAAACGTACTACGAGACTGTCACGTAAGGCTCAACTTTTATACTTCTGGGGCGTTTCGATTCGTAACGATGGTCGACACCGATGGGGAAACGATGGCGGACCTGCCTCCGAGTGCAAAACTGGTTTTCAAAGTACTCGAGTACGACGGGCCACTCACACAGAAACAGATCGTCGAGGAGTCGATGCTCTCGGCGCGAACCGTACGCTACGCGCTCGAGCGCCTCGAGGACATCGGTATCGTCGACGAGGACATCTACTTCGCCGACGCGCGCCAGAGTCTCTACCAGATCACCGATCCGGTCGCCGCAGACGGCTGTGGTGTCGACGAACCGCGGGCGAAAGAAGACGCCTGCTGTGCGGAGTAGTCGAGGGGGAAGCGCCAGGGTTATTTTCTACCGCTGACGGAACTGTGCATGGACAAAGAGACGCTACCACGGTGGGGGTGGCTACTGCTCGGTCTGATCGCCGCGGCGTTTATCGCAGGGATGTTCAACTTCACCGTCCTCCGTCCGCGCGGTCTCGCCGAGGAGTTCGAGGTCGTCACCACCATTACGCTGATGGCACCGATTCTCATCTACGTCGGTCTCTGGTACGACGAACACCGCCAGCCGTACTGGGAACAGTCTCGAGCCCACATCGTCGGTGACGTCGTGTTCGTCCTCGCCGGGGCACTGACCGGGTCGGCCGCCGTCGTCGCGATGATCGGCGGCTTCGACCTCTCGCGGATCATCACCGACATCCTCGCGATGGTCGGCGGCTTCCTCTTCGCCTGGGGACTGTTCTGGTGGCGCAACACCGAGATATACAGCACTGATGGGGAGTAGTCCTCAACGAGGGGGCGCACAGCACGCGTACACCACGCCGCGAACGCTCGAGTGAGTCCGACGAACGCTACGTCGTCGTCACCACTGTGCACAGTCATCGAAGACACCTTCACAGTCGTAGGCATCGAATCCCCCTGCCTGTTGAAAACGTGACAAAGTCGTCTCTATCTGGAGGGTCGTATACTGGCAGGTCTCACGCAGCCGAAACGCGGCAACGGCCTGTGCATCGGGACTGTTCGCGACGCGATACCCCCTTCCGCGTTGATACTGCATGTATGGCTCGTCCAACAGTTCGGTGACGAGGCGCTTCCCGCGCCCCTGTTCGGTTCGATCTAACGCAAGATTGACGAGGTCTTCTTGTGCTATCGGCGTACTCCATCCATGTCGTCGACAGATTTTCCACAGCAGCTCACATTTAATCTCCGCGTCAGTTATTCGAGCAGAATTCATATAAATTTCCCTGTGTTTCAGTATTCATTACCAAAATTTATAAATGTTGTGTGTGTCCCAGTATACAGCCGTCACACCAATAGGACACCCTTGTCCAATAGGTTTAACATGCCAGGGGATAGTAGATACAGATAGTAGCCACCACCACTACCACCGCCAACGGAACGGACACTGATGTGGCACACCCGCTGTGTCAGAAGTGGTCAACCATGAGTAATAGCAACAACGTACCCCAGAAGGCAGCCGATACTGACGAGACGCCGTTTCGCGAAACGTATCCATCCGGCTGGTTAGCTCTCACGAAGAACGACAGCGTATGTATGATGGTCGATGCGTTACTCGACTTTCCCCCATACCGGGAGTTCAACCAGACAGAGCTCGCACGCATGTCGAACGTGAGTCGACAGTCCGTCAATCGCCACATCGACCTTCTCGCTGGTCTCGGAATCATCGAACTCGTCGAAGGAACAAGCCCTCGGCGATACCGGTTCGACGCAGAAAACCCGATCAGTGAGGCGCTCATCCGACTAGATGGAGCCATTAGTAACGTCGATGAAAAACCCTCGTCGACTAGTACTCCGCCAAGCGTCGGCTGATGAGTGAAACCGGACACCCGCATCCGGTTTCACTCATCCGTTCAGGCTTGCCAAAGCACTAGTTGTTCTGACGGAGTTTCTGACGTGTGAGTGTGGCGTCGTATCCGAACGCAGTCGCCACACGGAGCGCACGACCCCATTGCCAGACTAATCGATCCGTCGTCCAGACCGTCGACGAAGACGCAACAACGGAGATTACGACCCGGTCACCGTGACCGGAACCCGCCGATCGATCGCCCGCTCGAGTTCGTCCGCGATGGCGCTGCCACGAGAGACCTGAATCTCGCCGCCACGGCTCACCGTCGCCGTAAAGAGGTACTCGCCGCCGGCCTGGACCTCGACGGTCTCGCCGTGGTGGCCGTCGACGGGGACGATGATGTGTCTCGAGGTGATCTCCGGGGTGACCGTCTGTCCCGCTGGCTTCGCCTGGCCGCCGTCGCTCGCACCCGCGGCCGACGCGTTCGAGCCGTAGTGGGGGTTCTCCTCGTGGGTCCGCACGTCGATGTCGATCCCGAGGCGGTTCTCGACGTCGGTGATCCGCCCGCCACCCTTGCCGATCACCGTCGAGATGTCGTTTTCGTCGACGTAGACGACCGCCCGGTTCTGGCTCTTCAGATCCACGTCGACGTAGCCGCGGGCGATCGAGCGGATCTCGCGTTCGATCTCGCCTTTGGCGATGCGGTCGACGCCGGTCTCACGGGTCTCCTCTTCCTCGAGCAGCGGCACGGTGACGACCTGGCGGTTGAAGGTGTAGATCTCGTACTCGGGCGTCCCGGTCTCGAACTCGGTGACGAGGATCACCGGCCGGGCGAGGTCCTCCTCGGTGAGTCCCGCCGGGACCTTCACCTCGGTCTTGACGTCGTAGACCTTCGCGACCTCGCCGGCCTCGACGAAGATGACCGTGTCGACGACCTGCGGGATCATCCCGAGTTCGACCCGGCCGATCAGCCGCTGGAGGGCGTCGATCGGTCTGGTCGCGTGGACGACGCCGATCATGCCGACACCCGCCAGACGCATGTCCGCGAACACCTCGAAGTCGCTCGTCTTCCTGACCTCGTCGTAGATAGTGTAGTCGGGACGGACCATGAGCAGGGCGTCCGCGGTCTTCTCCATCTGCCCGCCGAGGGCGGTGTACTGGGTGATCTCGGGACCGACCTGGAGGTCACGCGGCTTCTCCATCGTCTTCACCGCGTAGTCGTTGTCGTTCAGGTATCGTGCGACCGACTGGGCGAACGTCGACTTCCCCGCCCCCGGCGACCCGGAGATGAGGACGCCGCGCTGGCTCTCGAGCAGCCGCTCTTTCAACTCGTCTGCGTGGTCGTAGTCGTCGATGTCGGTCTGGGCGATCGGTCTGACGGCGGTGATCTCGATGCCGTCCGAAAAGGGCGGCCGGGCGATGGCGATGCGGTAGTCGCGAAACTGGACGATCTTCATCCCCGGCTCTGAGAGTTCGATGAACCCGCCGCTGGCCTCGCGCGCGCCGTCGACGACCTCGCGAGCGTACTCGTCTATCGTCGCCTCCGAGAGCGGCTCTTCGGCGATGGGTTCGTAGTGCATCTCACCGATCGCACCGCGTTTGGCCATCGGGAGGGCGTCCGTCTTCAGGTGGACGCTCATCGTCTCCTCGTCGAAGAACTCCTCGATGGCGAGCGTACCGACCCGACGGGTCTCCGGCGAGATGTAGTCGACGTCGAGTCCCTTCGCCTCGGCGACCTCCGCCTGGACGACGTCGCTCGTGAGGAACGTCGCCTCGAGTTCCTCGGCGAGGTCCCTGATCATCGCGTCGATCTCACCCTCGGTGGCCCGGCCGCGCTCGGTCGCGTCGGGGCGCTCGCCGACGTACTCGAGGTCGATCCGTCCCTCGTCTGCGAGTTCGACTAAGCGTTTGAGTTCGCCGAGACCGTCCCAGCCGCTGTCGAGACCGTCGTTGGCCTGTCGCTCGAGTTCGGCGACGACCGCCTCGGGGACGCAGACCGTCGCGCCCTCGAGCGAGCCGTCGCTCGCACCACCACTCTCGTCACCTTCGATTGCCGCGGAGACGCGGCCGTCGATGACCACGCTCGTATCCGGCACGACGTTCATGTCGGACGGTTAGGCACCTGTCGGCATAAGGCTGCGGGACGCGACGAACGGGGGACGGAGCGCCCAGCCGCGTCAGCGACGGGTCGACGAGTCGAGGACGTTCTCGAGGGGCACCTGCGTCGCCTGGTCCCGGTACGACTCGTAGAGCGAGGAGGCCCACGTACGGACGTCGGGATCGGTGCTCTCGACGCAGGTCACGAACGTCCGATCTGCGTAGCCGCCGACGAAGACCGCGGTGTCGGTCACGGTGAGTCCGAACTCGACCGGCTGCTCGAGGACGAACAGCGAGAAGGACGCGTCGGGAACGTCCTCGATCGGCGGAGCAGTCTCGAGGACGTGTCTCGGGACGATCAGTTCCGTCTCGACGCCCTCGGCGAGCAGTCTGGCGTGGACCTCCGTCAGCAGTTCACTGAACACCGGCATGATTCCGTGGACGACCGACGGCTCCGCCGCCGTGATCCCCTTCCGGTAGTGGCTGATCGGTCCGTGTGGTGCACTCTCGGTGGCGACCGACACCGTCGCGTCCGAGAGGAACAGCGGGTCGAACGTCTCGTCGAACCCCGCGAACGAAGAGACGACCATCTCGTGGCACTCGAGCAGCGAGAGCCGAACGAGAAAGTCCATCGTCGTGTGGAAGACGTGCTCGCCGAGGGGTGTCCGGACGTACCGTCCCGCTCGCTTCTCGATCCACCCCGCATCGGCGAATCGGTTGAGGTGGCGCTGGACGGTGACGCGCGAGATCGACAGCGAGTCGGTGAGATCACGCGTGTCAGCACCCGGTGGCTCGAGCGCCTGTAACACCTCGAGCCGATGCGGCGATGAGAGCAAGTATCGCCCCCACTCGTATCCCATACCCATACTCGAGACCAGCCGATATTATCACTTCTGATGACACGGACGAATCGGCAGGGGCGACTTGCACAAACGGTGGCGACGACGCCGCTGGCGACCGTGTACACCCGAACGGTCGGTCGGGACGGCACGCCAATGTTCACGGAGTGTACGCCTGAGTGAAAGTGTTCGATACGTGAACGTCAGTTCAGTGAATAAGGTAAGAACTCCCCCCTCCCTCTGTTCGAGTGCAGCCCGCAACTGCAACCCGGACAGGAGACGACGTGTGACACCACCGTCGTCGACCTACGACGAGTGGCGAGCCACACTGGTGCCTCTGACATGGCCGATCACCCCTCGTCGAATCCAATCCTGTGTCCTCACACAACCGCCCTCCACTTTCGACGTCACCTGGCAGACGCTTCGAGACCCGCTCGAAGCGATGGGGATTACACCGACCACCGAGCGACCGCCACGCGACCGTCGGCGACCGCCGAAAGGTTTCACCGACGGCCCGCGAAAGAGGCGGTATGACCGGACTCTCCGACCTGACCGAAGCGCTCGTCACCATCCCGAGTCACGACGGCGAGCGCGAGGCGGGCGACTACATCGAGCGGTGGCTCACGCGCGAAACCAGCGCCGACGTGACGCGCGACGACGCCGGAAACGTGATCGCTCGAGCGGGCGAGGGGGCGAAACCGGCGCTCGCCCTCGTCGGCCACCACGACGTCGTCCCGCCAGCCGAGGCGCACCTCGAGACCGACGGCAGCTACGCGTTCGAACGCCGCGGTGGACGCCTCTACGGACGGGGCACGGCGGACATGAAAGGGGCGCTGGCGGCGGCCATGCTCGCGTTCCGCGACGGCGCGGACGACGCGACGGGCGAAGCGGTCTTCGCGAGTTTCGTCGGCGAGGAGGTCGGCGGCGTCGGCGCACAGTACGCCGTCGAGCAGGGCTTCGCGCCCGAGTACGCCATCGTCGGCGAAGGCTCGACGAACTACTCGGGCCCGGACGTTACCGACGTCGCCGTCGCCCACCGGGGCCGACGCGACCACCGGCTGACCGCCCACGGCGTCGCGAGCCACGCGAGCGAGCCCGAAGCGGGTGAGAACGCCATCTACCGCGCGAGCGACGCCATCGAGTTCCTCCGAACGCTCGAGACACCCACGCTCGAGGTGGCCGACGACACCCTCTCCGGCAGCGTCGTCGTCACCGAAATCGACGGCGGGACGGCGATGAACGTCGTCCCCGAGCGCTGTGCGCTGACGGTCGACGAACGGACCGTTCCCGGCGAGGACGCGCGTGTCGAACGCGTCGCGGAACTCGACGGACTCGAGTGGGAACTCGCGGGCGAGGTGCCGCCGATGCGCTGTCGAGACGAGGCGTTCGCAACGGCGGTGCTCGAGACCGCCGACGCCGCCCAGCCCGCGACGCCCGCGCTCGTCACCAAACCCCACGCGACCGACGCGGGCTGGCTCGCACGGGCGGGCACCGAGTGTGTGATCTGTGGTCCCGCCGAGCCGGGCGAGGCCCACACCGCGACCGAGAGCGTGAGCGTCGCCGTCCTCGAGCGCTGTTACGAGACCTACCGACGCGCACTCGAGTCGTGGCCGTCGGTGTGAGACCGCCCGGCACGCGAGTCGCCGGAGAAGGCTACTGGAACCACGACGTTGATGGGCGTGGCTGGCGAATCGAGTACACATGTCGACAGATCAGGTCCCGGCGGACGAGCCATACGAGCAACTGACCGCACGCGTCGAACGCATCGCGAACGTCGGCAACGCCGCGGGCGTCCTCCAGTGGGACCAGGAGGTGATGATGCCCGAAGGCGGCACGCCAGCGCGGGCACAACAGCTCTCGGCGCTCTCGGCGATCAGCCACGAACTGCTCACCGACGAGGAGACCGGCGAGCTACTCGAGGCGCTCGAGACGGGCGACCTCGACGAGGAGCAGACGGCGGTCGTCCGCGAGGTCAGACGCCGCTACGACCGGGCGACGAAGGTCCCCGAGGAACTCGTCACGGAGATCACCGAGACCGCCTCGAACGCCCACCCGGTCTGGGTCGAGGCGAAAGCCGAGGACGACTTCGAACAGTTCGCGCCGACGCTCGAGAAACTGGTCGAGCTCAAACGCGAGTACGCCGCCCACATCGATCCGGACGAGGACCCCTACGCCGTCCTCTTCGCCGACTACGAACCCTACATCGACCTCGAGACCGCAGAGCGAGTCCTCACGCGCCTGCGCGAGGAACTGGTCCCGCTGATCGACGCGATCGGCGAGACCGACGCCGACCTCGAGACTGACGCCTTCGCGGGGACGTTCGACGACGAGACCCAGGAAGAGCTGTGTCGGGACGTCCTCGATACGCTCGGCTACGACTGGGACCACGGCCGCCTCGACACCGCCCCCCACCCGTTCTCGACGGGGACGCAGTTCGACGCGCGCGTCACGACCCGCTTCGACGAGTCCGACCTGCTGGGATCGATCACCTCGACCATCCACGAGTTCGGCCACGCCAACTACACCCTCGGCCTGCCCGCAGAGGGCTACGGAACCCCCCTCGGCGAGGCGCGCGACCTCACCGTCCACGAGTCCCAGTCCCGGCTCTGGGAGAACCACATCGGCCGCTCACAGGCCTTCTGGGAGCGCTTCCTCCCCGCCGTGACCGAGCGCTTCCCCGCACTCGAGGGTGTCAGCCCGCGTGCGGCCTACGAGTCGGCCAACCAGGTCTACGACGACAACCTCATCCGCGTCGAGGCGGACGAACTCACCTACCACCTCCACATCGTCATCCGCTTCGAGATCGAACGCGATCTCATCTCGGGTGATCTCGAGGTCGCCGACGTTCCCGAGGTGTGGAACGAGAAGTACGAGTCCTACCTCGGCGTCCGCCCCGAAACCGACGCGGAAGGCTGCCTCCAGGACATCCACTGGAGCCACGGCTCTTTCGGCTACTTCCCGACCTACTCACTCGGCTCCGTCCTCGCCGCACAGCTCTACGCCGCCGCCCAAGCCGACCTCGGCGACCTCGAGGAACACACTCGGAACGGGGAGTTCGACGACCTCAACGGCTGGCTGCGCGAGCGCGTCCACCGCCACGGTAAGCGCTACACCACGCCCGACCTGATCCAGCGTGCGAGCGGCGAGACCTACAGCGCCGACGACTTCCTCGAGTACGTCCAGACGAAGTACGGCGAGCTGTACGACCTCTGAGCCGAGCGGCGGCTCGAGGGCGGAGGAGACAGGCTGAGACGGCGACGAAGACAGTCACTCGCGTCGACGGGTAGGTGAGGCGGTGTCAGCGACGGAACTGTGCGAGCAGCGAGACGGCCAGGCCGACGAGCGCGACGGCGAGAACGACAGCCGCCGAACCGACCTCGTAGCCGCTGATCGCGAAGCCGTAGGTGAATAGCGGGGCGAACAACACGGCGAAGACGGCCGCGGCCCCCGTAGAGACGGCAGCCTCGGCGAGCGAGAACCCCTCTCGCGGCGAGCGAGCGTGGTCGCGCTGGGCGACTGGGGAACGAGTTGCCATCGTATAGTAGCAGTCGATGAGCCACTCACTTAACTGTTGGCGATAGCGTCGGTCGCTGAACGGCTCGCCCGTCAGCCGGTCACGAGGAGCAACAGACCGACCGCGAGCACGAACGTCCCGAAGAGGACGTCTTGGAGGGATCGTAAGAGGAGTTCGTAGATGTGCGAGAGCTGGGTCATGTTGTAGTTGATCACCGCCTCGTTCTGGCGTGCGCGAACGAGCTGCTCAGTGAGGAGACGTTCCGCCGACAGACTCGGGTGGACGGGGACGCTGAGCAGGTGGTCGGCCTCGACGACCCGACGGATTCCCTCTCTGGCTTCGCCCCGAAACCGGAGGTCGTCTTCCGTCTGGTGTTCACCAGGATAGAAGGGTAAGGCTGCGAAGATACCCGAGATGACCGTATCCGTCTCGATCTCTTCGGGCGTGAGAATCTGGACGACGATCTCGACCGTTCCGGCGAAACGCAAAAACGCACGGAAAATGAGCACGCCGCCGAGAAGCGCGATACTGACTGCGGCCAGCGCCTGCAACACCTCCGGATTCGCCAACGTACGGTCGTCGATTTCGGGAAAGGAGAGCTGTCGAATGACGGTTCCGAGCGCACCGAGTCCGGCAACGAGGAGACCGATTCCGGCGACGTATGCCCGCAGCAGCCGGTTCGCCTGGCTCCGGTGTTCCTCCTGAATCCGACCGTGTGCCTCGAGTACCGTCTCCGTCTGTGCCGACAGCGACACCCGAGCGTCGTCGTCTAACTCCCAGACGTGTGCTTGCAGGTCCGAACGGTCTCTGACGTACGCGCCATCAGCCGAAACCCCGTCGGCAGCGTCGTCGGTCACTGGTACGACCGTGTCGATTGTTGCTAATAAGAATTTCTGCTGGCGTGTCAGCCGTGAGAAACCGACCACTGCCGATCACTGCACAACGGAAAACCATTACAGGCAGATACCGAACGGTCACCTATGACACCGACGCAGACACTGACAGACCGGACCGTCATCGTCACCGGCGCGAGTTCGGGCATCGGTGCGGCCACGGTCGACGCACTCGCCGCCGACGGCGCGAACCTCGTCCTCGCCGCCCGCCGCGAGGGGCGACTCGAGGAGATCGCCGCCGAGGCCGACGCCGAACACGGAGCCGAGACGCTCGTCGTCCCGACGGACGTCACCGACCGCGAGGCGGTCGACACGCTGATCGAGGAGACGCTCGAGCGTTTCGGCGGTCTCGACGCACTGGTGAACAACGCGGGCCTCGGTCTCGGCGGCGACGTCGAGACGATGACCGACGAGGAGTTCGAGACCATGCAGTCGGTGAACGTCGACGGCGTCTTCTACGCGACGCGGGCGGCACTGCCCCACGTCCGGGCGAGCGAGGGCCACCTGCTGTTCGTCGGCAGTTTCGCCGGGCAGTACCCCCGGCCGCAGAACCCCGTCTACGCCGCGACCAAGTGGTGGGTGCGCGGCTTCGCCCACAGCGTCGCCGCCCAGGTCGGCGACGACGACGTCGCCGTGACGGTGGTCAACCCCTCCGAGGTTCGCTCCGAGTTCGGCGGCAACGGTGAGGACAGCTTCGAAGAGCGCTTCGAGGAGGGTGAGGTGAGCGAACCCGAAGAGATCGCCGACGCGATTCGCTTCGCGCTGACGCGCTCGCCCTCTGCGGTGAGCGAACTCGACCTCTTCCGGCGCGATAAGTTCAGCGGGTTCTGAGTACCTCGAGCGAACACGCCGCTCCCCTCTTAACCGGTCGGAGCCTGCCGGCCTCGAACTCAGGTGACGGCGGGCGTGCGTACACGTATGAAGCTCTCCGTTCCTGGTCTCCCGGGCGTCAGCTACGACACGAACGCTGAATCCACTGCGACGACCGCCCTCAGTACTGCCGCCGGCAGGTGCGCACCGAAACCCCACGGCTACGCCGTCCAGCTACTGCCGGTGCTCTGGGCGCTCGAGGTCGACCTCCGCGAGGTTCCCCCAGACCACCCGTTCCAGTACCTCCACCCCGAGGGCGCACACTGCCTCGAGACGCTGCTCGAGGACGAGCGAGTCGCCGTCGTCGGCCGCGGCGGCGACGCGGCGATCCGCTTCGTCGGTGCGGTCAACGACGAAGTAGAGCGCGGTCTCACGCGAGCGATCGGGCGAGAACGCCCCGACGAGGAGGCGGTCACCATCGAGATCGAACGGGACTGAGCCACACGCTTTTGTCGACGGCGGGCAGACGGACCCTATGAACGTCGTCACGACGCTCCCATCGGCGACGGAGATCGTCGCCGCCCTCGGCCGTCTCCCCGTCGGCGTCTCCCACGAGTGTGACTACCCGCCCGCAGTCGCGACGGTGCCGGCGGTCACCCGCTCGAACGTCGACGCCGACGCGACGAGCGGTGAGATCGACCGCCAGGTGCTCGAGACGAGCACCGACGCGAACGGCGTCTACGAACTCGACGCGGAGCGACTCGAGCGACTCGACCCCGACGTGATCGTCACGCAAGCGATCTGTGACGTCTGTGCGGTCGACGAGGCCGTCGTCGAGCGCACGCTCGAGACGCTCGCGTGTGACCCGGTCGTGGTGACGACCGACCCACACACCGTCGGGGACGTACTCGACGACGTGGCGGCGATCGGCGACGCGATCGGACGGGAAGAACGCGCTCGAGCGCTGACCGACACGTTCGAGTCACGACTCGAGGCGGTCCGCGAGCGGGCCGCACGCGCCACCGGTCGTCCGACCGTCGCGATTCTCGACTGGACGAACCCCGTGATGGTCGCGGGCCACTGGACGGCCGAACTCGTCACCGCCGCCGGTGGCCGGTACGGGCTGGCCGAACGGGCCGACCCGTCGCGACCGCACGAGTGGGCGACCCTCCGCGAGTACGACCCCGACGTGCTGGTCGTCGCCCCCTGCGGCTTCGACCTCGCACAGACGGCCGAAAACCGGCGCGACCTGACGAGCCGGGCCGGCTGGGACGATCTCACGGCCGTCCGAACCGGGCGCGTCTACGCGATGGACGGCGACCAGTACGTCAACCGCCCGGGTCCCAGACTCGCCGACACCCTCGAGTACCTCGCCGGACTCCTCCACCCGTCGCTGTTCGAGACACCACCCGAAGACGTCACCCGACCGCTCGCCGCCCTCGAGCCAGCCACGACGGGACACCGATGACCACGACCGAGCGGTCCGCACCGACGCTCGCCTGTCCGAAACCGGTTCACGACGCGCTCGTCGCAGACGCCAGACGCGGTGTACCGGACGAAGTGTGTGGCGTCCTCGGCGGGACGTTCGACCCGCAGGCGAGTCGAATCACCTCGCGGTATCCGACGCCGAACGCCGCCGACGATCCCGAACGACGCTACCGCATCGACCCCGAACCCCTCCTCGAGACGCTCGAGACGCTCGAAAGCCGGGGCGAATCGATCGTCGGCTTCTACCACTCCCATCCGCGTGGGCCGCCGACACCGAGTCGGACCGACGTCGACGGGGCCGCGTGGCCGGACCGGTCGTACCTGCTCGTCTCGCTCGAAGATGGGCGGCCGGCGGCTGGCGCCACCGTCCGCTCGTGGCGGTGGCGAGCGACGCCGGAGCGCGAAACGGGTGGACGGTTCGAGCGCGAACGGCTGGTCCTCGAGTGACGGAAAAACCGAGAGCGGCAAGATTACTCGCGGTCGTCGACGACCGGGAGCGTAAACGAGAAGGTCGATCCCACGTCGGGTTCTGACTCGACCCAGATGTCGCCGTCGTGGCGCTCGACGATGCGCTGACAGAGCGCCAGTCCGATGCCCGTACCGGCGTTCTCCTCCCAGGTGTGAGCACGCTGGAAGACCTCGAAGATGCGCTGGATGTCGTCACACTCGATGCCGATTCCCTCGTCGGCGACCGAGATCACCCACCGGTCGTCCTCGCGCTCGGCGGCGACGGAGACGCGCGGTGGCTCGTCACCGCTGTAGGTGATCGCGTTGCTGACGAGGTTCTCGAACACCTGGCGCAACTGGCCAGCGTCGCCCCAGACCGACGGCAGCGGCTCGCTCGTGACCTGCGCATCGCTCTCGTCACACGTCACCTGCAGGTCCGTCAGTGCCTCCTCGAAGACCGCCTCGAGGTCGACGCGTTCGAACGGATCGCCCTGCGTATCGACGCGCGAGTAGGTGAGCAAGCCGTCGATCATCTCGCGCATCCGGTCGGCCCCGTCGACGGCGAACGCGATGAACTCCTGGGCGTCCTCGTCGAGGTCGTCTCCGTACCGGCCCTCGAGGAGGCGGAGGTAACTCGAGATCATTCGCAACGGCTCCTGGAGGTCGTGGCTGGCGGCGTAGGCGAACTGCTCGAGACGCTCGTTCGACTCGGCGAGTTTCTCGACTAACTCTTCGAGTTTCTGCCGGGTCTCTCTGCGTTCGGTGACGTCCTGGGCGACCAACATCCCGGCGAACACCTCGTCGTCGGCGTTGTTCACCGGCAGCGTGTGTGCGAAGAGGTGGCGGTCGTCGACCTCGAGTTCGAAGGTGTGTTCCTCACCCTCGAGTGCCGCACAGAAGTGCGGTTCGACGGTGTCGGCCAGATCGTCGGCGCCCCCTTCCGGAATCGGCCAGCCGTCCGGGTGCTCCGTTTCGATGGTCAACTCCTCGAGGAGCTGTCCACCGGCGGCGATGTGGTGAAGGTCGTCGTCGAAGAGGACGACCGCTCCGTTCGGGAAGTGTTCGACGAGCGTCCGATACTGGCGCTCGCTCTCCTCGAGCGCGCGCTCCTGTTCGCGACGGTCGGTGACGTCACGGACCACACCGACGGTGCCACGGAAGTCACCACAGGGCGACGAGAGTGGAGTGAACCGGCTCTCTGCCGGCAGGAGGGAGCCGTCGGCGCGGATGATCTCCGCTTCGATCGTCGCGTGTTGGGTGTCGTCGCTCGCAGCGAGTTTCGCCGACCACTCGGCGGCCTGCGAGGAGATCTCCTCGCCGACGACGAGGCTACAGTGCGCGCCGAGGAGTTCTTCGCGGTCGTAGCCGGTCATCTCGGCGTAGGCGTCGTTGACCATCACGAAGTGGTAGTTCTGGTCGAGGACGTACACGCCGTCGGTGACGGTCTCGACGATCGCCTCGTAGTGCTCGAGTTCGCGCTCGCGCTCGCGCGCCTCCTCGTAGTCGAGGTGCTCGTCGGCATCCGAGACGCCGAAGTCCCGGACGACGCCCGCCACGCCGCGAAACTCGCCGTCACGCTCGAGCCGACGGCTCCGAAGTTCGTAGGGGGCACGCGTTCCATCGGCACACCGGACGGACGCTGCGAGCGTGACGACGTCACCGTCGCTATCGCGGGTCGTCGACACGAGTCGGTCGACGTCCGTCGCGTCGAAGACGAGACCCGCGTGTTGACCGAGCAGTTGCTCGCGTTCGTAGCCCGTCGCCTCGAGGAACGCCTCGTTTACCGCAGTGAACCGGCCCGCTGGATCGATCTCGTAAATCGCGACGGCGACCGTATCGAGGAGCGTTCGGTCCGCATCCGAGCGCTCGCCGACCTCGCGACGCTCAGTCCCAAATAGCTCTTGGTTATCAGTCATGTAATCAGACCTTATCGCCTAAATTAATAAATCCTTCCACAAGAAGCGAAGCGGGTCGCGTGTGAATACCACGCAGAAGCGAGACGGGCGAGGCTCACCTATGCCGGCAGCTTTTACCAGCGAATGCGGACGTGAACACGGGACATACGGGACGCAGGGAGCGACTACCGTCAGCCGGTTCCGACGTCGCCCCCCAGCGAGCACACCGAGAAAAACCACACCCACTCGGGAGCAGAGCCACCAGTAGCCAGGACGAGGAGCCCAGCCTCGTCGGCCGTCGTACCGGTGAACGCCGAACGTCACGGCACGTTCGACGACACCACGGTGAGAGCGGCCGTCCTCCGAATAACCGCCGATCGGAAAATGACGCCGCTCGAGCGCGGAAATCGGCCGGTGTCGGTGTGTTCACCCGCCGAGAAAGCGACCGAGATACCGGCAACAACCACCGCCAGACCAAAGCACGGGTATCGCTTGCTTCCGTAGCGGTACTTAAGCTACTGTCGCACAAATGGGGGTCCATGACTGCACAGACAGCCGACCGACCGACGTCTCGTGCCGATCGGAAGACGAGTATCGAGGGCCGGAGCGAACTATGAGCGAGTGCACACAAGAGCCGCGAGAGCGAGACGCAGACGACGCCGAACCGGAGCGCGACGACGAACACCTCGACGGAATCGAAGTCGGTGCTGGCTGTACCGAAATCTGGGAGCACCTCGCCGAACAGCGAGAGGAGTAGCGCACCCGCCAGCGCTCGCGGAGCGTCGTTCGGAAGGGAGCTTTTTACCATCACACCCCTACTGGCGAGGTATGACTGACGACCGCCCCGGGAACCGCCCTCGACGTCGCTCACGCGAGCGCTCGCGCCGCCCCAACAGAACGCGCGAGCGACCGGTTCCGACCGACCGCGAGTCGCCCGTCGGCGCACCGGTGATCCGTGGTGACGAGTCGATCACCGGCCCACATGCGCGCGACGCCGTCCAGTTCGACCCCGACGACCCCGAGAGCCTCGCCGAAGCCGCGACAGCCGTCCGAGAGTTCGCCGACGAGACGAGCGCCAGCGAGGACAACCTCTACATGCTCCGCGGTGCTGCGGCCTGCGCCGCCCTCGTCCGCGGCGAAGGCTCGTACAAAGCCGCCGCCGAACGCGCTGGTGGCGACGCAACCGTCGCGTTCATCAGAAAGTGGGCCCGCGTCCACGACCTCCCCCGGCCCGTCCGCCGGCAGGTCGCCCTCGGCCACATCGCACCGACCGCCGCGAAACACATCGCCCGCGTCGACGGCGAGTCCAGACTCCTCCTCGCCTGGGCGACACTCGACGGGAACCTCACCGTCAGAGACGTCAGGAACGCCGCCAGCGCGATCAACGACGACACACCGATCGACCAGGCACTCGCCGACGTCGGCGTCAGCCTCGGACGCCTCGACATTACCCTCCCCACAGACATCTACCGCGACCTCCGGCGACAGGCCTCCCTCGAGAACGTCGCCCCCGACGACCTCATCGCCGAAGCCCTCGACACCTTCCTCGAGTGAACCACCACGACACCGGGACACACAGGACACTCGAGAAAGAAACGTTTAACCGCTACTCACGAAAAAAGACTACCAAGGGGCCGGTAGCTCAGTCCGGCAGAGCATCTGGCTTTTAACCAGACGGTCGCGTGTTCAAATCGCGCCCGGCCCGTTTCTCACCGCGAGCAACTCTGCGAGCGGTGGGTATCGGATCCGGCGAGATTTGAATCGCAGGGAAGTCGCGCGGAACGAGAACGCGGTCGCCTCGCGACCGCGGTTGCGAACGGCGAAGCCGTGAGTGAGCACGTCCGACCGTGTGTTCAAATCGCGCCCGGCCCGTGCAACGAACTGGTGAGCGACGCGTGGTACGAACGGAGTGAGTACTGCGGGAGCGAGCCAGTGTGTGAACCGGACGGAAGCGATTTGAACTAGACGAGTCGCAGCCCGCACAGCCGAGCGAAACGAGGCGAGCAGGACCGTCTCGGCGGAGTGCAAATCGCGCCCGGCCCGTTTCTCACCGCGAGCAACTCTGCGAGCGGTGGGTATCGCGCTCGGCCCGCTTCCACCGCACCGCCGCTCGAGTGAGGCGTTCCCGCGTACAGACACTGGTCCGAACGTACCGTCGGCTCCCGTCTGGCCGAGAGCGAGAAAACGACACCCTGAGCGGTAGCAGGCCACGAAACCACCGAGTAATACGTCGGCACGAGAGACGGCGTGTCGAGAAAAATCAATCCGCGTTCGAGCGCGTCGGTCAGCCTCGAGCCGGCATGAACGCCAGTCCAGCGATCAACGTACCCGTCAGTCCAGCGAGGGAGACGACCCACCACAGGCCCTGCACCCGGTCTTCGAACGTTTCGATGTCGTCGAGTTGCCCCTCGAACGACTCGAGATCGTCGGTCAGATACACCGTCCCGTCACCCGGGAAGACGACACCGAACTCCTCACCCTCGAGTGTCACCGTGTTCGCGTGCTCGAGGTCGAACTCGGTCACCAGTTCGCCGACGTACTCGACGACCACAACCTCGGCTCTGATCGTCGCAACCTCGCCCTCGACCTGCGTCTCGGTCTCCTCGTCGTAGAACTCGATTGCATCACCGACCTCGTAGACCTGGCTATCGATCTCGTCGAAGTCGTCGATGTGGATCAGCTCCTCGGAGCCGTTCTCCGTGACGACGACGTAGAGACCGTCCGCTCGCTCGACGGTCTCGTACTCCTCGTCGTCGTAGTCTTCACGGAGCGTGAACGACTCGGGGCTGGCGTCGTCTTCGTCCTCATCGTCGGCCACTTCCGGCTGGTTGATCTCGAGGATGTACTCGAGGTCCTCCTCGACCGGTACCGAATCACCGTCATCCCACTCGACGTCGAGAACGGCCTCCTCGTCGACGTGTTCGACCGTTCCCGACCCATCAGCGAGTTGCGACACGTTGAACACCTGGCCGCCGACCTCGAACTCGTCGCCCTCACCGAGCGCGAACGTAGCCTCCGCCTCGCTAAGCGTTACTTCCGGTGATTCTGCGGTCGCGATGACACCGTACGCACCCGCAGCGACCACTACGAAGAGAACGACGTAGAGGATCCCTGCTCGAAATTGCATGTGCGAAGCGTAGTTCGCCCCTCGTATAACGGTTACTAAGTTCCCGGGGTAGCCCCACGCGAGCGACGACACAGCGACCACAGACGCGAGACCGACCCGGATCGGCGGCGACGCCGACCTACCGAACACCACGGTCGACGGCCGGTTTCGGGTCGCCCCACCCACGAAACGACTCCGGACCCCAGCAGACGACGAGTAGCGCAACAGCCGCCGTCCCCAGGTGAACGTACGGATACATCGCCGCGCTGAACCCCATCGTCTCACCGGCCAGATTACCGACGGCGTGAAACGAGACGAGCGCGAGAACGCTGCGATGGGTGTTGTTGTACACCCACGTCCCGATGATCGCCAGCAGGACGAGACTGGGGAGCCACCACCGGAGTTCCGGTTGGAAGGTCGTCTCCGCGAAATACCCGGTCACGTAGACCAGCGGTGCGTGCCACGCCGCCCAGACGACACCCAAGATCACACTCGAGACCAGCGCGCTCCAGCGTGCCTGTAGCTGATCGAACCAGTACCCACGCAGCCCAACCTCCTCGACGAACGGCACGACGACCGCAACACCGACCAGCAGCGCCATGCCACCGGGGTCTACCAGTCGCTGCAAAGACGCACCCTCGAGCGGAGTAGCCGTGAATCCGAGCACCACTGCGACTGCTGCCACGAGAAGGTTGAAAACGGGAAAGAACAACACGATGACCAGCCACCAGCGTGCGCTGATACGGCCGACGTCGACCAGTCGCTGCCAGAGATCCCGATAGCCCACCCTGCCATCGGCGAGCCACAACAACACTAGCCCCGCCAACAGTGGACTAACACCACCGACAACGAACGGCACGACGACCGGGACGGTCCAGACAGGACGGCCGGAGACGATGACCGGGAGCCAACAGAGATACGCCCACCCGAGGTAGACAATGGGGAACCCCCACGGTTCGAGGCTCGAGGCGAGGTGCAGGTCCGGTCACGAAACTGTCGGCCGTCACAGCAAGGGCAAATTTGGACCGAAAAACGGGACGAACTGGCTCGTTTCGCTCAGCCAGCCACGACTCGTAGGGTCGAGCCATCGATCGATGCTCGAGGCTCGCGAAATTGCTCGCAGTAGAAGCCAAGGGCCGGATTTGAACCGGCGGTAGGCGGCTCTGCAGGCCGCTGCGTTCGGCCGGACTCTGCCACCTTGGCGCGTCCGTCAGTACTCACCGGGGTCGTTTAAGCGTAGCGGTACGCCGTCTCGCATTCTACGGCACGTCCGCTCTCCAGTACGAAAAAAAAAACCGGAGGACACCCACCGCGGGCGCTCTCCGGTACGTGATAAACGAATATGAGTGGAGGCGGCGAGATACCGTTCCCAGAGGGTCGCCCACTCCAGTACTTGCCATCACGCTG
>NZ_JANZXN010000030.1 GCF_025629245.1 Natronobiforma cellulositropha | reverse complement strand
CGGAGTATGTATCGTCTACACACTCACACGTAACGTGGTCAATTCGGCGACTCCGATCGATTCGACCGATCGAGCGTCACCGAACTATCGAGGCTCACATCAGATCCCTTCTGTACGGCGGACCGCAGGGGAAGGATCCTCATTTCCTTCGGATTTAGTTGTAGTGCCCGACCAGTACTTAACGCCTTCGAACCAACTGCTCATCGACAGAGAATACCACGCCCGATCCGGGTGAGACGAGTGACAGTGAGAGCGACAATATCGAGGCTGACTCGAATTTAGTGTTTCTTTCGCGCGTGCACGCGAGACCGAAGTGTCGGCAGAACCGGGCGGGCGGGACGAACCGACGGCCGCGAGCGGGGGTTACAGCTCGAGGAGTGTCTCGAGCGTCTCGAGCGCGTCGTCTCTCGAGTCACAGTCCTCGCGGAAGACGACACGGTGGCAGTCGGTACGGACGAGTTCGACGCGCCACCGACGACGAACCGACACCTGTCGGCCGAAGAGGGGAAAGTCGGCCCACGAGGTGGCGTAGGCGAGCGCCGTCCGCGGCGGAGCCTCATCGGCGGTGAGTTTGACCGCGTCGTCGTCGGCCCGTTCGACACTCCAGCCCTCGAGAACGGTGTACGAGGGGAGGGGACACTCATCGGAAGACGGCTCGGGAGGGCTGTCGCGAGCGTGGCGCTCGAGTACGCGCATACGCCAAGCCGTCGTGAGACGAGCATATGCTTTCTGGTGGTGCGCGCGAACGTCCGGCGACTCACCGAAGCGCGCCACTCGAGGAGCGTACACGAACCCGAGTACGTATTCCGGCAGCGTACACCGCCCTCCCGAATCGTTTTCCGCGGGCCGCCCGTGCTCGAGATATGGCACGGATTGCGTTACAGCTCTACAGTATCAACGACGTCGACGACGACCTGCTGACCGTTCTCGAGACCGTCTCGGAGACGGCGTTCGACGGCGTCGAGTTCGCGGGAGTCGAAGGGGAGACCTCGGAGATCGCGACGACGCTCGAGGAGACCGGTCTCGAAGCACCGAGCGCACACGTCGGTATCGAACAGCTAGAAGACGACCTCGAGGGGACGCTCGAGACCTACGAGGAACTGGGCGTCACCGAACTCGTCGTGCCCTACCTGCCGCCGGAGGACTTCGAGACGCGCGAGCGCATCGAAGAGACCGCCGAACGACTGTCGGCGGTCACAGCGGGTCTCGGGGAGGGACAGTCACTGCACTACCACAACCACGACCACGAGTTCGTCGAGGTCGACGGGCGGCCGGCGCTCGAGCACCTGATCGACCTGACCGACGACCTGCAGATCGAACCCGATCTGGGGTGGGTCGGCGTCGCAGGCTACGATCCAGTGGCGTTCCTCGAGACCCACGCCGACCGAGTCTCGCTCGTCCACATCAAAGACTACCAGGAGGGTGGCCAGCCGGTCGAAGGAGGCACCGGCGACCTCGATATCGAAGCCGTGTCAGCGGCGGCACAGGAAGCGGGTGCGGAGTGGCTGATCTACGAACACGAAGAGCGCCAGGACTCCTACGAGACGGTAGAGAACGGCGCGGCGTACCTCGAGCCGTACCGCGGGTAGTCGGACGCTCCGTCCGCCCCGACGGAGTGTGGAACAGAGGCAGTGGCCGACTTCTCAACGGAATTTCCGAATGGCGAAGTGATATGTGCGTGCAATCGTACTATCGTCCATGTCAGACAGTGGGCGGACGGCCGCGGTCGGGGTGGTGGGTCTCGGTGGGATGGGATCGAACCACGCAAGCAACGTCGTCGACCTCGGTCACGAGGTTGTGGCGGGGACTGATGTCGTCGAAGCGGGGAGAGACCAGTTCGGACGCGAGTTCGACGCGAGAACGTACGAACACGTCGACGAGATGTACGAGCGTGAGGACCTCGACGCCGTCATCGTCACGACGCCGAATACGTTCCACGAGCAGGCGGCCGTCGGCGCGCTCGAGCACGGGTACGACGTCCTCTGTGAGAAACCGCTGGCGCACACGCTCGAGTCGGCCGAACGGATCGCCGAGGCGGCAGCGGAGTCGGACGCGTTCTGCATGGTCGGCTTCCACAACCGGTTCTCCGCGCCCGCACAGCTGTTCAAGGCCCAGCAGCGGACCGGACGCTTCGGCGACGTTCGCCACGTCGAGGCCAGGTACATCCGCCGCCGGGGCATCCCGGGTGTCGGCTCCTGGTTCACCAACCGGACGCTCGCGGGCGGCGGCGCGCTGATCGACATCGGCGTCCACGTCCTCGACCTCGCGCTCTACGTCCTCGAGTTCCCCACGGTCGTCGAGGTGCTCGGCGTCACCCGCGCGGACTTCGGCGGGAGCGGGTCGTACGCCGACCCGGAGGGCTTCGCGGGCAACTGGGAGGCGGGGAGCGAAACGTTCGACGTGGACGATTCGGTGACGGCGCTGGTGCGCTGTGACGACGGCCAGACCATCTCACTCGACGTCGCCTGGGCGGCGAACCGCCAGCCCTCGAGCGGGCTCACCGTCTGTGGCACCGACGCAGGCGCGGAGTTCTCGCTCTACGAGGAGTCGCTCACCATCCTCGAGGCCGCCACTGCCGGGTCCGATCACTACGCCGACACCGAGTTGCGTGGGTCGCCCGAACGGACGGGCCACGCCGCCGAAGCCGCCTGCTTCCTCGAGGGCGTCCTCGAAGGTGAGGCACCCGAGATCAACACGCTCGAGGAGGCGTTGACGGTCCAGCGGGTCGTCGACGCCATCTACCGCTCGTGTGCCGACGGGGAAGCGAAGAATCTAAAGGATCTGAACAAAGCAGCCACAAGACCTTGATATGAAATGTGGAGGAAAGATACCCTCACCAATTATTGGGAAGGGGCTGGATTGGCTCTGTTGCTAATATGACTTGGCGACTGATTTAGTAATCTCTCAACGATCATCTCTTTTCTTTTGTTGAAGAACGCCTCTGCGTTACTAAGCTCGTAAAGTTCGGGGTCTGTAGGAATCAAGTGGCGTTCAAGATATTCATTAGTCCTCGTCAGAAGCCAATCGCCAGGATCCTTATCTGACTTTTGTCTGTTTTCACCCTTTTGAATGAGTTGAAGATTAGCAGGATTGTCCCGATATCTCGACATAGAGTGTGCTTTTTCAGTAGACATTCCCAATTCATCAATTAGATACTCTTTTTTTAGCTTTGACTTGGGGAAGATGTGATCTAGTTCATAATCGTAATTTTCGTTCGCGATGTTAGGGAAATAGAGTAAAGACAACAGCACCTCAGACACTTGGTTATTGGACGTATTATTGTTGAAACGCCTCTCAATATTTTCCCTATCAAAGGCCATAGACTTATTATAATTATTGATGGCTGCTTCAATGTCAGCTATTGGGAACTCGTTCTTCTTTGCTTCCTTTAAGGCATTCCTCACACCTTGAATGGTTTGTGTGGTACCACCCGTAGTCAAGTCTCCTGTAGTCACCATAGAACAGATCCAATAGAGAATTCTCTGTCTGGTTTCTGCACCCTGGGTAGAGTCGTAGGACAAAGAAGGATTGCCATTTATGTAAAAGTAGTATATTATTGGCAGAGGAATCATTTTGCTTCGGACATGGCTCGTAGTAAATCCATAGCTTGCTAAGAGATCCAGCGTTTTGAAGATGGACTTCTCAAATTCAGGGTCCATCCAGGTTTCCTTCATTTTCGAAAGAGTGGTTTTGTTGAAGTTAGCTAGAGAGAAGGACAAACTAGTCACATCGCCAGCCAATAATAATGCTCGCAACACAAAATTTGAGTCAAACTCTTGACTGCCTCGCGCATTGTGTTGGTTCATTTTATCAACCAGATGTTGGATCTCCTCTCTTGCAACAATTCCCTGAGTATGATCATCATCACTCCAGTGAGCAGTAGCAATTGATAGAAGAATGTCGGACTTCTTTAACTGAGTTCCACCCTCATTCGCCCTAATAAATATATCCAACACTTTGTCTTGGCTTTCTTCACCCTCTTGAAAATAAGAGATAACTTCTTTTTCCCGGATAGCACGATACAAGTGATTGATGTTTTTACTCACTACGCCACGCGCCAGTTCAGCATTAATACCATCAATTCCCTCAATTTCTTCAATTATCCTTTCACCTTCTTCAGCAAAATCAGTCACCTGTAAGATATCTCCGACTCGATACCAATATTCCCCTTCTGTATGTGCAGGGTTAGGTTTTTTAAACTCAAACTGATATCTTCTCCCGTTAACTATTTTGTTGGTCGGTGATAAAAGATTTAAATATAGTTGCTTTCGATCCCACGAATCCAATTTATTACGTCGCTTATTTAACTTCTTAGTAGTCAAAGACCCTTTTAATCCGATATAAAAGGTGGTGAGGCGTTGTTGGCCATCTAAAACCAGATTGATACGATTTGGAGGGTTTTCAAATTCATCTAGATATCGCTCATTATGATAACGGACATCGGATAATTCTTCAGGGTGAATTGGGTCCTCAATGTAATTTTTCACAAACTTGTACTTGATTCTATTTTGCGCATATCCGCCACTAACTCTCCAGAATAAGAAAGATCCAATCGGGTATCCTCGTAATACAGAATCGAATAAATCAAGCATTTGTCCCTTTTCCCAGACAAACTCCCTCTGAATTGCAGGTATCAAGTAGTTATAATTTATGTCTTCGATGATACTGTCGATTGTGGTAGATTGATATCCCATTTACTGTGAGGTCAGTACTCATTACTAATAACATTTGTCTTCCGCATAAAATGGTCCGGTGATGGTTCAAGGGAATCTGTGTATCCACACATAATTTGAAATGGTGTGCGCCGCATTGACACCACGAGACGCATGAGTGAGACGACGACACTGTCGCACGAAACGTTCGAAGCGTACGAAGGAGCGACGTTCGAGGTCGCAGACGCCGCGGGACTCGAACTCGAGTTGGCCACGGTCACCAGGGCGAACGCCCCCGACGGCTGGGAGCGGTTCACACTCGAGTTCGACGGGCCCGACGACGGCGTCCTCGACCCGGCGTGTTACCGACTCGAGCACGGCGACCTCGGCGCCTTCGACGTGACACTGAGTCCGACGCAGTTCCTGACGGCCGATGGGGCGTCGCTGTACTACGAGGCGGTGTTTTCCCGCAGGGCGACGGATGCAGACGGCACAGCGCGGGCAGAGGCGAGGGAGGCGGAGCGAACCGGTGGGCCGGTGGGAATGTCGGTCGATCCGTTCCTCGGGAGTGTCAGTATGTTCGCGGGGAACTTCGCCCCGAGGGGGTTCATGTTCTGTGCTGGCCAGAGGGTTTCAATCGAACAGAATCAGGCGCTGTACAGCCTGCTGGGGACGACCTACGGCGGTAACGGCACCACCTACTACAACCTCCCGGACCTGCGGGGGCGGACCCCAATCGGCGCTGGAGGCGGTCCTGGTCTCACGAGCCGAGAGCCCGGCGACGAAGGTGGCGAAGAGCGCGTCACTCTCGGGACCCATCAGATGCCCGAACACACCCACGAGGCGAGTGCGAGTCTGCCGGTGAGCCGAAGTCTGGCCGACAGTCGGGCCCCGGCGGGGAACCACCTCGCCCAGCAGCCGACGGGAGACCAGGGCGTCGACATCTACGCGGAAGACGGACACGGCGGTCAGATGGCAGTCGATAGTCAGACCTATCCGGCAGGAGGGTCGAGACCACACGACAACATGCCGCCGTTTCTGGCGATGAACTACGTCATCGCCGTCTACGGCACCTACCCCGCACACAAGTGAGCGGCGCACGGCCGGCGTCTCCGAGCGCCGGCGTGCAGACGACCGACACACAAAACCAAATTATTTCCACCGGTAGTTTTTGTTATAAACATATAGGAATGTTAAATAGAGTACCTTCCGAAGCGTTATCATGATCCGGACGACGCGGTATCTCCATTCGGCCCGGCCGTTCGGCCGCTGGCCGGTACTCTGTCTCTGTCTCGTCCTCGCAATCGGCGTCCTCGCCGTCGGCGGGCTGGCGCTCTCGACGAGCGGCGAGCCGGCCGCACCGCTCGAGGAGTCGCTCGGTCCGAACCTCCTCGAGAACGGTGACTGTCGTGACTTCGACAGTGGGTCGATCCACCCCGACGGCTGGGTACAGGTGTCGACCAGCGGAACTGGTGTTCAGTGTCTCGAAGAAGAGGAGTGGTCACCGCCCCCGGTCAGCGGTGATCGGGTCTTCCACGACAACGGAGAATCCGCCGAATCGGTCGTCGAACAGACCGTCTCCGGAGTCGAGGGTGGTCAGGAGTACCAGCTGAGCGGATGGGTCGGCTCCGACGAACTTACCGAGAACGACCACGCCCGACTCGAGGTCCGCTTTCTCGACGGCGATGGAAGCGAGGTTGGCGGTGCACTCACGCTCGACGGACTGCAGTCTGACTCACACGAGGCGATGGAGGAGTTCAGCGACACGACGGTCGCACCTGCCGAGGCGACCCAGGCGGTCGTCAGCATCGCACTCGTCAAGGCTGGCGATGGACTGAATTTCCCGTTGATCTACGTCGACGACGTGCAGCTACGCCAGTTCAGCGGCCCGCCGACCGCCTTCGACGTCGACGCTGGCGAGGTGGGAATCGAGCACACCTTCGAGCCCGAGCAGACGCTGTTCGACGACTGGGGCGAGGGCGCAGACGACCGTGGCGACGAGCCAGCCGAGGTGTCACACTTCGGCGGCGGCGACCTCAGCAGTGAAGTGACCGACTACGCCGCCGGGTCGACGGCGACCCTCGCGGGCGGCGAGCTGGCGGTGAACGCCGACGGCAGCTTCAGCCTGGTCGAACCGACGGAAACCGGCGAGTTCGCGTTCGAGTACCGGCTGGCGAAAGCCGATGGAGTGCGCTCCGACGACGCGACGGTGACGATCACGGTTCGCGACCACCAGCTGTACAACCCACAGTGTGAGGAGGCGGACGGGAACCAGCAGCAGAAACCGGTCGGCTGGGACCGCGCTGAAGGCACGATTCAGTGTCTCGACCTCGAGTCGGACCCGGTGACCGAGCACACGTCCGTCGGTTCCGCCTCGTTCGCGGACTTCCAGTCGAGCGAGGCGTTCGCCCGTCTCGAGCAGACCGTCTACGTCGTCCCCGGCCGAACCTACACGTTCACGGGTCTCTACGGCACGGACGACGTCGACGACTACGGGACGGTGACCGTCGACTTCCTCGACGAGGACGGAGCGGTGCTGACCGAAGGCGCGATCGAACGCACCGACCTCCAGTCCGAGTCGACGACCGACTTCGACCGGTTCACCGAGGCGAGTGAAGCCCCCGCCGACGCACGGCAGGCGGTGATCGGCCTCGAGATCGAGAGCGTCGAGAGCTACCCCGATGAGCCAGCAGGCGTCTACTTCGACGACCTCGAGTTCGAACCCGGTGATCCGGCCGACGAACCCGTGGTCGCCTACGACGTCGACGGGCTCGAGGTCGGACTCGAGCACACGCTCGCACCGAGCGACTCCCTGCTCGCAGACTGGGGTAACGGCGCGGACGAACTGGGCGAGCCCGAGGCCGAGGTGATCGGCTTCGGCGGCGGTGACCTCGGTGGCGACGCCGGAGCGCACGCGCCGGGAGCGAACACCACACTCGCTGGCGGCGAGCTGACGGTGAACGCCGACGGCACCTTCAGCCTGGTCGAACCGACCGAGACTGGCACCTACACCTTCGCGTACCGACTCGAGAACGAGTACCACACGGACGAGGCGACCGTCGAAATCTGGGTCAGAGACAGTAGCCTGCTGAATCCCGCCTGCGAGGAGCAGTTCGAGGAAGGGTGGAGCGACGTCTCACCAGGTGATGGACACATCGGCTGTCTCGACCCACAAGAGTCGTCCGTCGGCGGAACGATGGAGCCAGCGGTGGGTGACGCCGTCCTCGGGGACGTGGCAGGAACCGGTGACGACGCCGTCGCCGAGCAGACCGTCCCCATCAGGCCGGGATACACCTACGAACTTCGCGCGCTGGTCGGAACCGAGACGGTCCCCGAAGACAGCGCCGTCTCGCTCGCCGTCGAGTTCCTCGACGGCGACGGCGAGGTGCTGCCCGACGAGGGACTCGAGCGAGAGGGGCTCCGCTCGGCGGACGCCAGTTTCGAGCCGGTGGAGGAGACGACGGTCGCCCCCGAGTCGGCCACCCACGCCACGGTCCGGGTGACGATCACGAACGGTGCCGAAAGCGGCTACGCGGGCGCGTACGCGGACGACCTCACGTTCGACGCACTCGGCACGCCGCCGACCGCGATGGCCGTCGACGGTCTCGACCTCGCCATCGGGGCCACACTCGAGACCTCGGTCTTCGACGATCACGGCCACGGGGCGGACGACCGCGGCGAGCCGCCCGCCGCCGTCGCTGGCTTCGGCGGCGGGGACCTCGGCGGGGACGTAACGAGCCACGACGCCGGGACGAACACCCCGCTCGCGGGCGGAAACGTCAGCATCGACGCGGACGGGACGCTCAGCGTCGACGCGCCGACCGAAGACGGGACCTACAGCGTCGAGTACCGACTCGAGAACGAGGCCGGAGCCGACGAGGCGACGGTCACGATCACCGTCGAGGACCGCTCGGAATTCGCCGTCAGCATCGAGGAGACACCGGAAACGGTGGTCGAAGGTGAGCCGCTGAACGTCAGCGCTGGCGTCGAGAACGTCGGCGAGAACGAGGGAACCCAGACCGTCACGCTCGAGGCCCGCTACGAGAACGAGACGGTGGCGTTCACCGACGACCACGAGGTAAGCCTCGGTGTCGGGGAGAACGAGAGTCTCGAGGCGTCGTGGGTTCCAACGGCGGCGGAGAACTACACCGTGGCCGTCTCGAGCGAGGACGACCAGGCCAGTACGACCGTCCGAGTGCTCGAACCTGCGGCATTCGCCGTCTCCATCGAGGATACGAACTCGCCAATCGCAGCGAACGAGACGTTGCTCGTGAACGCGACGATTTCGAACACCGGCGAGGTCGACGGTACGCAGACCGTCGAACTCGAGGTCAACGACTCGGTCCGCGATTTCCAGGAAGTGGCGCTCGAGGGCGGCGCGAACGAGACGGTCAGCCTCGCGTGGGAAACGGGCGTGGGCGATATCGGGAACCACACCGTGTCTGTCTCGAGCGACGACGGTCAGAACGAAACAGATGTCCGAGTACTCGAGCCAGCGAACTTCACAGTCTCCATCGACGAGACGAATTCGCCCGTCGTGGCGAACGAGAGTCTCGTGGTGAACGCGACGATTTCGAACGAGGGAGAGGCCGAAGTGACCCAGACCATCGAACTCACGGCGAACGACTCGGTCCGGGATTCGGGGCCAATGACGCTCGAGGGTGGCGCGAACGAGACGGTCAGCCTCGAGTGGGAGACCGGTGAATCGGACGCCGGAAATTACACCGTCACCGTCTCGAGCGACGACGATCAGAACGAAACAGATGTCCGAGTACTCGAGCCAGCGAACTTCGCAATCACCATCGATGGGACGAACTCGCCCGTCGTGGCGAACGAAACCCTGCTCGTGAACGCGACCGTCTCGAACACCGGCGAGGTCGACGGGACCCAGACCGTCGAACTCGAGATCAACGACTCCGTCACCGATTCCGAGGACGTGACGCTCGAGGGCGGCGCGAACGAGACGATCACCCTCGAGTGGGGGACCGGCGAGGGTGACGCCGGGAGCTACAACCTCACCGTCTCGAGTCCGGACGATCAGGACACGGCAGCGGTTCGGGTGCTCGAGCCAGCGAACTTCAGCGTCAGCATCGACGAGACGAACTCGCCGGTACTCGTCAACGAGACAGTGATCGTGAACGCGACGGTCTCGAACACCGGCGAGGTCAACGGTACGCAGACCATCGAACTCGAGGTGAACGACTCGGTTCGCGACTCGACGACCCTGACGCTCGAGGGCGGTGCGAATCAGACCGTGACCCTCGAGTGGCAGACTGGCGAAACAGACGCAGGCAACCACACCGTCACCGTCTCGAGTGAAGACGACGAGAGGAACGCGACCGTCACCGTCGTCCCGTTCGTCACCGTCGAGGGGACCGTCAGCGAGAGCGCGACGGGTGAACCACTCGAGAACGCGACGGTCGAACTGGAGACCGCAACCGAGACGTACACGACAGCGACCAACGCGAGCGGCGTGTTCGCCATCGATGCAGTCCCCGGAACCGGTGAGAACGCCACCGTCAACGTGAGCGCGCGGGCGTTCGACCCGGCGAGCCTCGAGACGACGGTCACGGAGACGGGCGCGACGACCGACGTCGACCTCGAGCGGACGGCACACTTCTTCGGCGTCGAGGGCGTCGACGGACCCGACGAGGTCGAGGCGGACGAGCCGTTCTCGATCACCGCAGCGGTCGCGAACCTCGGCGCATCGGACTGGACGGACACGGTGAACGCCACCGCCGGTGGCGAGCTTCTAGCAACGGAGAACGTCTCGCTCGAGGCGGGTGCGAACACCACTGTCGAACTCGAGGGTGCGCTCGCGGAGACCGGCGTCGTCGACGTGGTGGTCGCGACGGCGAACGAGAGCGAGAGCCACACACTCGAGGTCGTCTCAGCCCCCGGTCCGGGCGGGTCGTCAGGGTCGTCGGGGTCGTCGGCGACGCCCGCGGACATCGTCATCGAGAGCACCACCCTGAGCGAGAGTGAGACCGGCGTCGGCGAGGCGGTCACGGTCGACGTGACACTCACGAACGCTGGCGAGAGAGACGGCAGCACCGACCTGGCGCTCACCGTCGATGGAGAGCACGTCGACTCGACGCTGGTGAACGTCGGCGGCGGCGAGACAGTGACTGAATCGTTCACGCTGACAGTCGACCAGGCGGGCGTCTACGAACTCGCAGTGTCCGGGTTCGACGTGGGAACGCTCAGCGTCGGTGAGGTCGACACCGCGCCGTTCACCTACACTGTCACGGCAGAGCCCGAAACGCCGGTCGCCGGTGACGACGTAGTGATCCGACTCGACGTCGAGACCCTCCCCGGTGAAGAGCGAGACGCCACAGTCACCGTCGAGTTCGACGGGACGATCATCCTCGACGAAGACCGGCGACTCGAGGGTGGAGCGACGACGTCGATCGTCGCACAGACCGGCCCGCTCGAGGCTGGTGAGTACTCCTGGATCGCGATAGTGGACGAACGCGTCGAGACGGGGACGCTGACGGTGGCACCCGACGAGGCGGCGGACGGCGAGCCGGCGGACGAGAGCGACGACGGGACCGGCGGAGCCGACGACATTCCCGGATTCGGCGCCGGGGTCGCACTGCTCGTCCTGACGGCGGTCGCGGTACTGGCTGCTCGGCGCCGACGCTGACGCCGGCTAGCGCCCGACGAGAGAAGGGGTTTGCGGATCGGTGTGGGAGCCACCAGGCGGTGCGAGGTGCTCCGAACGGATTCAGAGGGTTCTCCGGACGGATTTAGGGTTCTCCGGGCGTACGAGCGCCTCCGGCCGGAGCCTGGGGCGGTCGGGAACTGTTCAGTCCTCGAGCCACGACTCGAGCGCACCGACGACAGCCGCCGCGATGGCGTCGCCGATTCGCTCGGGCGCGTCGGTGAGGTCCCAGAGGTACGCACCGTTCTGGGTGACCGTCACGCACTCGAGGAGCCCGTGTCGGTCGAGTTCGACGAGGAGCGGCTCGAGCGCCCCCTCGTCGACGTGACAGTCGAACGCGTCCGCCATGTACGAAGCGAGCTGTGCGGTCGTGACGACGACGCGGTCCTCGAGGTGGCAGCCGGCGGAGAGCGTCGCGGCCGTCGGGACCAGTGGCGTCGGCGGCGATGGCGGCCGGTGGGTCATGTGCGCCGGGAGTTTGGACGCAGCACCTATCAGTGCGTGCGTGTATCGAGACAGTGACGACCCCCCGAGGGCCGAACGCCCCGCACCGACCCCGCCACTTTTCGTCACACTCGTCTATCACCACACATGGAGTTTCCGGACGCCGCCACCATCGACGCTGCACTCGAGTCGGTCACGTTTCCGACGTTCGTCGAGGCACGCCTCGAGCGGTCGACGCCGGTACTCGAGAATCCCACAGACACCGCGCGGGCGGCGCTGGATCGACTCCCGCTCGAGCGCGTCCCCGCCGGTGGGACGGTCGCCGTCGGCGTGGGCAGCCGCGGCATCGGCGAGATCGAGCGGATCGCCCCGGCGGTGGTCGACGAGCTGAGGGCCCAGGGGTTCGATCCGGTGGTCGTCCCCGCGATGGGCAGCCACGGCGGGGCGACCTCGGAGGGCCAGCGGCGGACGCTCGCGGCCCTCGGCCTGAGCGAGAGGCGGCTCGGTTGTGAGATCGACGGCCGGATGGCGACGCGGGCCGTCGGCGAGACCGCGAGCGGCCAGCCGGTGTACGTCGCCGAGGCGGCGCTCGAGGCAGACGGGATCGTCCTCCTCAACCGGGTGAAGCCACACACGAGTTTCGAGGGACCTGTCGAGAGCGGTCTCTGTAAGATGGCGGCCGTCGGCCTGGGAAAACGCGAGGGCGCAGCCGCGATGCACGAACGCGCACTCGTCGATGGCTACGCCGAGACGATCACGGAGGCGTTCGCCGTCGTGCGCGCGGAGACGCCGCTGCTCGGCGGCGTCGCGGTCGTCGAGAACGGGGAGGAACAGCCCGCGGCGGTCGAAGGGATGTCCGCCGACGCGCTGCCAGACGCGGAAGCGGCGCTGCTCGAGCGCGCGAAGGCCCACCTGCCGACGCTGCCGTTCGACGCCCTCGACGTGCTCGTGATCGATCGGATCGGCAAGGACGTCTCCGGGACGGGGATGGACACCAACGTCGTCGCGCGCACGCCGATGGTCGGTGCGAGCGGTCCCGAGGTCCCCGAGATCACCCGCATCGTCGTCCGCGGGGTGAGCGAGGCGAGCCACGGAAACGCCCACGGCATCGGTCTCGCCGACCTCACGACGACGGCCGTCCTCGAGGAGCTGGATCTCGAGGCGATGTACACGAACGCGCTCACGAGCGGGTCGCTCGAGCTAGACCGGCTTCCGGTGGCACTCCCGACCGAAGCACAGGCGCTGACGGCCGCCGTCTCGTGCATCGGTCCCTCCGACCCCGAGACGGTGCGGATCGCCTGGATCCGCGACACCGGCCACCTCACGCGATTTTACGTCTCGAGTGCGCTCGCGAGCGAGTCGCTCGAGGGCGTCCGGTTCGGCGAGCGCTCCCGGCTGGTGTTCGAGGACGGGGAGGCGCGACTCGAGGCGCTCGAGTCGCACACGGCGGACGAACGGGCGTGAGTCAGTCGTTGAGACGCGCCTGTTCGAACGGCCGCGGCGGCAAACGCAGGTCGTCGAGACTCGGGAGGTACTTCACGTCGTAGACGACTTTCGTCTCCTCGGTCGTCGGCGCGCCGACACAGGAGAGGCGAATACCACGCTCGAGCATCTCACTCGGGAGGATGTGATCGACGGGCATCGAGAGGTCGCCCTCGACGACGGCGACCGCACAGTTCGCACACGCGCCGCCCCGGCAGGCGTAGGGCCACGCGAAGCCGCGGTTTTCGGCGGCCTCGAGCAACGACTCGTTCGGTTCGACGAGGAGACGGCCGTGGGCGTCCGGGTCGAGACCGCAGGCGGACGCTCGCTCGAAGAGGTCGTCGTCCTCGAGTTCCCAGCCGTAGTCCTCGAGGACGTCGTAGCTGAGGTACTCGACGCGAGCGCCATCCGGCGTCTCGTCGTCGCCGTCGGCGGTCGGCTCGAGTTCGTCGAGGACGTGGTCCGAGTCGGCGGCCGTGAGACGGAGGTAGGCGGTTCGAACGCGCTGGAATTCGGCGGCCGAGCCGCCGTGGTCGGGGTGGGCGTCGAAGATCCGACGACGGTAGGCGCGCTCGATCTCCTCGTCGCTTGCATCCGGATCGACCGAGAGGACCTCGAACGGAGACTCCACGCGTTCACGTAGCGGAAGCTCCGTATTAAGCACCTCGTCGAACCACGGAGGGTGATTCGAGGGCGACGTCACGGAGTGTCGATGGGACGTCGTTGCCGAACGAACCGCGTGCGGTCTCGCAACGAGAGTACGGTGTGATCGCATCACCAGAGCGAGAGAGTGCAGATGGAGGGGGCGCACCAACGTAACATATATAGTAGTATGTTACTATAACGATGTTTTGGGTATACTCTCGTATGAGAAATCGAATATATCGAATCAGTCAGTGGAGATAGTCAAGAAGATTCGAGAGTTTAGTAGGGAAAGAACGAGAATTTTCTGAAAAGGTTTGTGTGTATCAAATACTGAAGGAGGAGGAGAAGATGGAGAGGGTCGATAGGTAAGTGACGCATAGAATGTAGTTGTTAATACCCATATGGGGTATAGGTATTAGGTTTCCAGAATATATCTCCTCTCCGAAACGGAGAGTACCGGACGAACGGCCTTCCAGTGGCAGCACCACCCGGAACGTTCGAGACGAAGATAACATGGCGGTGATATTTTCGATGTTGGAATTATTGTCACCGGAGAATGTAAATGTTGAGATGAATTACACCAGTATGATTGTAATGTAAAGCTAATGGTTATGCCCTTACGCGGTTCGGCCTGGCGGCAGCAATCGCGAACGGCAATCGGCCACCGGCGGCGAGCGCGTCGGGTTCAGAGAGGGGGTGAGTTCGAGACGGCGAGGGAGGACGAGACGGCGGATTACCCGCACTACATCTGCTATCGTGTAGGTTAGCACACATATATGTGCCCGGGGCGAGAACGACCAGTTGTGACGAGAGGCGAGAAACACCCCACACGGACTGATCGGACGCACGATGTCGAACACACGTCGGACCAGCGGACGGTGATCACACACGAACGGTAATCCAAAATACGGCGACACGGTGGGCAGAGGAGGCTGTTGCACACCCTTCCCCCCACGGTGAGACGGTGTACGAACGCGAGAACGGCTCGAGATTCAGTAACACGTGACACGACCCCAACATCTGAGCGACGGCGCCGGTTCCAGTCAGGCGCGCTGGCAGTCGACGACAGTACTCACGATCCTCGCGACTGCAGCAGTCGTCCCAATGGACGTCCCACTGGTGAGTCCAGGTCTCGGTGAGATCGAACGTGCGTTCGGTATTTCGGGTACGCAAGCGGGTCTACTCGTCACCGTATACGCGTTACCAGCACTGCTCGTCGCCCCACTCGTCGGGATGTACGCCGACCGACTCGGTCGGAAACGGCTACTCACGGCGTGTTTGGTCGTGTTCGGGACAGCGGGCGCAGCGATCAGTGTCGCACCGAGTTTCGAGGTCGTCCTGGCGCTTCGTCTCGTACAGGGGTGTGCCTCCGGCCCGATCCTGCTCTCGCTCGCGACCACACTCGCCGGGGACACGTTCGTCGACAGACGCCACGACACCGTCATCGGCGCGACGATGGCCACCATCTCCCTGGGCGCGGCGATCTACCCAGCAATCGGTGGCTACCTCTCCGCTATCGCGTGGAACCTGCCGTTCGTCCTCTACGGACTGGCGGTCGTCGTCGCCGTCTTCGTCAGTGTTGGATTCGACGAACCGGTGGCGACGGCCGAGGAGAAGCCGCGGGCGCGAGTGTACGTCCGCGAAGCCGCCCGCGCTGTGCCAACGGTTCCAGCAGTTCGGCTGTACGGACTGGTGTTTCTCACCTACCTCCTGGTGTTCGGCCTGTACACAGCGCTGCCGTTCTATCTCGAGCGCGCCTACGGCCTGGGCGCGGCTCAGATCGGTCTCATGACGATGGGCATGCTGCTCGTCTCGGCGACCGTCTCGATGGGGAGCGGCCTACTGTCCGCGTGGGCTCCCGACAGAAGCCTGCTCGTCGGCGGCGTGCTCGCGTACGCGAGCGCCCTGGCACTGCTCGCACTGACGCCGGGAGTCGTCGCGACCTTCTGTACCCTGGGGCTGTTCGGCGTCGGAAGCGGCGTGATCACACCCAGGCTCCTCTCTTCGATCAGCACGCTCGCGCCCGACGAGTTCCGGGCGGGCGTAACGAGCATCCAGACCGTAACCATCAGCGCCGGCCAGGCTGCGGGACCCGTGTTGTTCATCGGTCTCGGGAGCTGGCTCGGTTACCAGCGGCTCTTCGGTGCCACAGCCGTCGTACTCGTCGCGACGACCGTCGGCTCACTGATCGTCTACGAGTTCCAGCGCGTGCCGAGCAGGGAACGGCTGTCGGTCGGTAAGTGAACCCACCGTCACAGCGGGGCACCCGGAGGTGGAACGACCGCACCGGGAAACGAAAGCGACGGTCTCCCGATGTGGTCGCTCCGCCGGACAGTCAGACCACAGTGTATTAAGATGGTCCGCTGCGGGATGTACGGTAGATCATGTCCAGATCGACACAACGGACAGAGGTGATCGAATCGTTCATCAACGGCGACTATCGTCACGACGAGATCCGCGAGAAGGTCGGGACCCCGATCGGTTACCTCGAGGAGGACGCGTTCGACGGCATCGAGACCGCCTCGAGCCAGCCGTCGGACGTGTTCGACGAACTCGAGGAGATCGCAGACGTCTACCGAGAGAACCGAGAGCGCTACGCCGAGACGCTGTGTGAGGAGACGGCGTATCCGTTGTCTGACTGTTTCGACCGCATCGACAGCATTCCCCGGTATCTCGACGGCGTGAGAGAGTACCACGACCACGTCCGAGAGGAGACCGGCGCGGTCGACGACTACAACGCGACGACCGACCACGAGCGACGGGTCGTGACCGTCCCGCGCCCGATCGGACACGTGCTCATGGTGACGCCGCGTAACGCGACGATCCTCGCACCCGTCAACACTGCCTCGGCGCTGGTCGCCGGCAACACCGTCACCGTCCGCCCATCGACGCGAACGCCGGCGTCGGCCGCGGCGCTCCTCGAACCCTTCCTCGAGCGCTTCCCCGAGCGGGTGAACGTCGTGTTCACCGAGCCGGAGATCATCTACGAGCCGTCAGTGCTCTCCCGATTCGACCTCCTCCACTACGAGGGGAGCAGCAACTACTACCCAGAGATCAAAGAGTCCGCCGCGGCGGCGGGCATCGAGAGCAACGTCGAGGGAGAGGGCAACGGCGTCTTCATCGTCGACCACGAACCCGAACGAGCGGCACGTACCTTCGTGCGCGCGCTCGTGCGCTGTAACGGACAGCTGTGTTCGACACCCTCGGGGCTGCTCGTGAACGAGGCGATCGCCGAGGAGTTCGAAACCACACTCGAGAACGAGCTACGGGCGGTGACCGTCGGCGACCCACGCGAGGAGGCGACCGACGTCGACGAGAACGCCGAGGTACACGCACCCGAGGCGGAGCCGTTCGTCGACCTCGGAGACAGCCCCGTTCGCATCCTGACGTTCGAGGAGGGTCTCGAAACCGTCGAACTGTTCGGTCCGGGTGCGTGGTACGACACCTGGGAATCGCTCGAGGAGGTCCGAACGTTCCTCGGAGCGCGCGAACACGGGCTGAGCATGACGATCTTCTCGGACGAGCCAGAACAGTATCTCCGCGAGAGTAAGGCGCTCACCTCGCGCGTGTGTTTCAACCTCGACCCGACGATCATCTCACACTTCTCGCCCTGGGGTGCGCTGAAGCGAAGCGGGGAGAGTCCGGTGACGACCCGAATCGAGAAATTCACCCAGCACGTCACCGTCGTCGACCACCCCGAGAGCGAGACGGACCACGACGCACTGTCGATCTACTGACGGCACTCGAGTAACAGCGGGTCGACGGGTGAGTACCAGAACGTGCCGTTCCCGCGCTCTACCGGACGAATTCGAAAGTCGTCCGCCATCGCCTTCAGCGCCTGCCCGGCCTTCGAGACGCTCACGTCGTACACCGTCGCGACCTCCTGTGCCGTGACGCTGCCGTAGGCGTCGACGAACTCGCCGAGCGGGCGTGGTGCCACCGGGTCGAGCGGCGGGGAAACGTCGGCGATCGCAGCCTCGAACGACTCGAGTGACGTGTTACCATAGAGCCAGGTGGTCCCGCTGGGACCGGTGAGCGAGTAGGTTGGCAGCGCCGTGACGGCGTGTGAACGCGCACGGTCGAGATCCGCCTGGAGCGCCGTGTGTGCAGCGTTTCCCCCGAGGTCGGAACTGAGGCGGTCGCCGTCCAGTCCGACAGCAGTCGCGAGTTCACACAGCGTCGGTTGGTGCTCGAGGTCGACTCGTTCGGTCGCGGCGGCCGCCCGGAGCCGTCTGAGATACCGCCTGGCGAGTGCGCCGTCCTGGAGTTCTGCGGCCTTGTACGCGAGGCTCGACGGCCGACTCGACGGAGAGGGGATTTCGCACCACTTGTCGGCATTGATCGGCATGCTGTGGTACCGGGCCGCGTCGCGCCAGTGGGACGTCACGTCGACTGACTGAGCGGGTTCACTGTGGCCGCTCGTGAGTTCGGTCATGACGAATTCGACGGTGAGCTGCCCGCGGTAGTGCTCAGAGAGTGCGCGGATGGTCGGCTCTGCATCCCACGACCACGCACAGAGCGGATCGGTAAACTGCGTGACCGTAACCGACTCCTCGGTCATGGGTGTGTGTGGGGACCGCACTGCTTCGAAGGTGTACAGAAAGCGGCTACTGACGGCGACATCCGGTGGACGGACCACGTGTCGGAGGTGTCGCTACGCCGTCTGCAACCGTTCAGCGTGCGTCTGCAAGTCGTCTCTTCCATACGTAGTCACGACACGGCCGGACCACATAAGTCTCAGGTAAATTATGATTCACCAGGGGTCACCGGGGTGACCAGGTGTACTGGAGTGGACCACGGCCTGACGGACGAGGGCGTCGGAGATGGGGACGACGCTGTGGGGAGAGGTCTTAGACGGAGTCGGCCGGGACATCGTCGAGCCAGTCAGCAGCCCAGTCGTCGAGTTCGTCGAACACCGGTTTGAGGGCACGCCCCTTCTCACTCAGGCTATAGAAAACAGCGATCGGTGCGGCCTCCTCGGTACGACGTTTTACGTACCCGTTTTCGATCAGGGAATCGAGTGCATTCGAGAGCGTCCGAGACCGGGCGTTCGTCGAACGTTTAAGTTCGTTGAACCGTTTCTCCTCGTCCATCAGGTCGTGGAGGATGTTGAGTCGCCAGATTTCACCGATTTCGTTGAGCGATTGGATCGTCGGACAGGCACTTTGGTTCCGCTTCTCGATTTCCTCCTGTCGATCGTTTGCTGACATGAGCGTTAGCAGATTATCACCAATGCAAATAAATGTAGTGTATACTCGGACTCGCACACACGCGCTAAAGATACTTTGGCCGCTTCGTCACGCGGTCTCGAGGACGGCCGAGACGAACGGAGCGGTCCTAACACGAGCTTTTATATTCATGTACTCAACTATCTATGGCATGAAACTAGAGGAGCGGATTGCTGCTGGACAGCTGATCGAGTCGGGTGACGAACTCACCGACGAGTACCGTGAGCTGCTCTGTGGCATCATCCAGTTTACGGCCAACAGCGAGTTTATGGGAGCGTTCGCGGAGAGCGAGTGGATCCCTCGAGCGCCGAGTTACCAGCGAAAACTCGCCCTGATCGCGAAGAACCAGGACGAGATCGGCCACGCACAGATGCAGTACCAGCTGGCCGAAGACCTCGGACGGGACCGCGAGCAGATGCTCACCTCGCTGTTAGCGGGTGAGAACGGCTTCGGGAACGCGTTTCACTACCCGGCCGACGAGTGGATCGACATCGGGCTGTTGGCCTGGATGCTCGACGGGGCGGCGATGCAACTGCAACACTCGCTGATGAAGACGAGCTACGGGCCGTACGCACGCATCATGAAACGCGTCTGCCGGGAAGAGGAGTTTCACATCCGCCACGGAGAACACATCGTCCGCGAGTACGCGACGGGGTCGCGCGAGAAACAGGAGCGGCTACAGGCGGGTGTCGACCGCTGGTGGTCTCGAGCGGTGATGTTCTTCGGTCTCTCGGACAGCCGCAGTGAGAAGAGCGAGCGGATGGACGAACTCGGAATCAAGCCCAAGACCAACGACGAACTGCGCCAGCAGTACTTCGATACGTACGTGCCGAAGCTTCGGAACTACGGTATCGACATCCCAGACGAGAACCTCTATTACGACGAGGAGACCGAACAGTGGGAGTACACGCCGCCGGACTGGGAGGAGTTCAACAGGATCGTCACCGAAGGTGGGCCGGAGACACAGGCCCGCCTCGACCGGCGACGGACGGCGTTCGAAGAGACCGCCTGGGTACGAGACGCGCTCGAAGCGTACGATGGAACGACGGCGAACCGGTTCGCGAACAACATCACAGCCTAACGATAGATGACACAGCCATACGAAGTATTCGTGCAGTGGAAACGTGGAGGCGCACACGAACACGCCGTGACGGTGACGGCATCGGACCGGGAGATGGCGCTCACCCTCGCCAAGCGTAACGTCGACGTTCGCGGTGCACCCGTGAGCATCTGGGTGACGCCACGGAGTGAGATCGCACAGACGAGCGCGGACGATCCGACGCTCGCACCGAGCATCGAGCGGGAGTACCGAAACGTCTCGTGGTACGCGAGGGAGCGCCAATGAGCGCCGAGAGCATCACTCTCGAGGAACTGGACGCGACCGAGCGGTTCCTGCTCGCGATCGCCGACGACGAGTTCGTGACCGGACAGCGCTTCGCCGAGTGGGTCACCGTCGGGCCGACGATGGAAGAGGACAACGTCCTCTCGAGTCTGGCACAGGACGAGATGGGCCACGCACGCCTGTGGTACGAACTGATCGACCACGGCAGGGATCTCGACACCGTCGGCTACAACCGCCGTCCGAGCGAGCGGCGGAACTCGATCCTGCTCGAGACCGAACACACCGACTTCGGGGACACGATCGTCATCAACTTCCTCTACGACACGGCTGAGACGCTGGTGCTCGAGGCGGTCGCCGAGACGGCGGACGACGCGGTCGGGAGTCGGGCGACGAAGGTGCTCGAGGAGGAGCGCTACCACCTCGAACACGCGACCCAGTGGCTCGAGCGGCTGGTCTCGACCGACGAGGGCCGCCGTCGCGTCACCGCGTCGTTCGAGCGACTGCTGCCTCGGAGCGCCGACCTCTTCGCCTTCGACGCCGCCGTGGGCACGGCACCGTCGACTGCTGGCATCCTCTCGAGACCCACCGACGAACTCAGGGCAGCGTGGCGCGAGACCGTCGAGGAGACCATCTCGTCGCTGCCGCTCGAGGTCTCGGCGGACGCACTCGAGGCGGCGGTGAGCGAACCGGTTACGAACGGACGGGCAGGAGAACACACGGACGCCCTCACGGCGCTGCTCGACAGTATCCACGCCGAGGGGCTGCCGGCGGACCATCCGGCCAGCGGGTACCACGCATGACGTATCCGGCGGACCCAGCGCAGCGCCTGGCCGAGGCGCCGGCGACCGAACGGGCGGTGTGGGAGGCGCTCGGGACGGTCGAAGACCCCGAACTGCCCGTGAGCGTCGTCGACCTCGGTCTGGTGTACGACGTCGAACTCGAGGACGGCGCGGTGACGGTTTCGATAACGCTCACCTACGCTGGCTGTCCGGCCCGTGATCTGATACTCGAGGACGTCACCGACGCGGTGGAGACGGTCGCCGCCGTCGACACCGTCGAGGTCGACCTCGTCTACTCACCGGCTTGGTCGCCGGCACGGATCACCGAACGGGGCCGGAAGGCGCTCACCGAGTTCGGACTCGCCGTCCCGGAGGAGGGACCCGCCGCCGAGGGGTGTCACTGAGATGCGCTCGGTGACGTGTCCGTTCTGTGAGACGGACGACGTTCGGCTCGAACAGCAGGTCGGCTCGGCACTCTGTCGGACGCTGTACTACTGTCAGGGCTGTGGTGAGCCGTTCGAGGAGTTCGGCTGAACGGGCGTCGAACCGTCCCTGGCGTACCGTATTCGAACACAGCAGACAACAGCGAAACACACAACCGATGGAACTCGAGCAAACAGACGGACAGGTAGACTCAATCGAAGCACTGGAACGGATCGACGAGTACACGGTCGTCGACAGCGACGTCCACGAGATCGTCGCCTACTCGACCGAGTTCGCGAGGTACGTCCCCGAGCCGTACAAGAACCGGGTCAAACACCAGCTGACGACGAACGATCCCCTGGCGAAGTCGCTGGTCGGCTCGTTTCCGTTCGACCTGGATCCGACTCCGCACGAACTCGGCTCCGAGGTGAAGACGACGACCCCCGAAGGGATCATGGCGTTTATGGACCGGTTCAACACGGATTACGTCGTCCTCCACGGCCACCAGCTAGAGGGGATCACCGACGTGCCCGAGCAGGATTTCGCGATCGCGCTCTGTCAGGCGTACAACGACTACTTACTCGACAACTTCCTCGACGGAAACGAAGGGCTCAAAGGATCGATCCGAATCGCCCCGCAGGCACCGGAGAAGTCAGCCGAAGAGATCCGCCGCCTCGGCGACGAGACGGACATGGTCTCGGTACACGCGAACTTCTCGTCGAACACGCTCCTCGGTGATCCGCAGTGTGAACCGATCTTCGAGGCCGCAGCGGACGTCGGACTGCCGATGGACTACCACCCATCGTTCCCGAACCCGCCGTGGGGGCAACTCTACGGCGTGGCGAACCTCCAGACCGACGTGGCGAACATCGCCGCGTACAACCAGGCGGCGATGAGCCTCGTCTCGAACATCGTATTTCAGGGCATCCCCGAGAAGTACCCCGACGTCGAGCACGTCTTTCTCGAGGGAGGTGTCGCCTGGATTCCGTGGCTGGTCGGGCGGATGGACAAAAACTACGAGCGACGGAAAGACCACCTCCCCTGGCTCGAACAGAAGCCGAGCGAGTACGTCCGCGAGTACTTCTACTGGGGGACACAGCCACTCGAAGACCCCGCGGGTGGCGTCAACTTGAAACAGTTGATGCAGATGATCGGTATCGACTCGTTGCTGTATACGAGTGACTTCCCACACCTCGACTTCGATTATCCGACGGTGTTGACCATCCCGAAGCTCACACCGGAGGAAGAACGGAAGGTCTTCGGCGAAAACGCGCTCAGCGTCCTCGACATCTAACGCGAGTCGCTCGACTCGAGGCGTCGTTCTCGTCGGTGGCTCGCCGGTTTCCGGAAGACAGCCCACAGCCACTGGCTCGCCGAAGCGGGCGCACCGAGCGGGAGACGACCCCCAGCCGTCCGTGGGAGCGGTGACGACGGGGGCGACGGGCGGACCACCCGAGACCGGCCGCGGGACCAGCACTCGTCGGCGGTCTCGGGCGCGGGCCAGCACCAGTTCGTTGGGTAGCAGACGTAACTGACCGATAGAGTATGTGTTTGTGAAACGACCATACCGTGTCGCTCGAGGAGCGCCCGAAACAGCGATCATACCGTACACGACCCACAGAAGTAGTTTTCAGCAGAACCGGGTGAACCTGCTGTACCGTGAAACACCTGGTGGTGTATTTTACATCTGGTGAACGTTAAGCAACATTAACTATAACATATGCCGACACGACGTTGTAGATGCGACATGAGATTCCACGAACTGGTCGAAGCACGACGGTCGGTACGCGAGTACACAGACGAACCGCTGGACGACGAAACACTGACGGAACTGTTCGACCGGGTGAAGTATACGCCGACGGGGTATAACCTACAGCCCCAGGAGTTTCTCGTCCTCAGAGAGGACGACCGGCAGGCACTGCTCAGGGAGTGTGCGTACAACCAGGAGCAGGTGACGGACGCGGCGGCGGCAGTCGTCGTCCTCGGGAACCTGGATCCCGCAGCCCACGCAGACCGCGTGTTCGACGACTGGCTCGATAAGGACTACGTCCCGAACGAAGAGGTTCGAGACGGACTCGCGAGTAACGTCGAGGGCTGGCGAGAGCAGCCAGCGGAGGAGAACCGAGTCTGGACGGTTCGAAACAGCTCGCTCGCGGCGATGACGCTGATCTACGCCGCCTGGGAGATGGGAATCGCCTCCTGTCCGATGGAAGGGTTCGACGCCGAGGCGGTTCGCGACGAGTTCGATATCGACGACGGCTACGAGCCCGTGATGATCGTCACGCTCGGCTACGCGGAAGCAGAGGCGTCCAGCCCGTCGAAGCCGGCGAAGTTCCGCCGTCCACCGGCGGAGAACGTCCACGAGGAGGTGTTCGTCCCACATGCAGAGTAGTTACGAAGGGTTCTCACACAGCCGCGAGGAGTTCAGCGACTACGCAGACGAAGACGGTCACGTGGTCGCTCGATTCGCCTTCGACCTGCCGACGGCAGCCGACCCGTTAGCTGCGTACGCAGCGCTCGAGGACGCGAGCGACAGCGACTACTCGTTTCTGTTCGAGACCGGACCGAAGATTTCGTCGACGAACCCAGACGGGGCGTTCTCGGCGTCGGCGCAGGGGCAGTATCGACGCTTCTCGTACGTTGGGTACGACCCCGCTGCCGTAATTACCGTCGACGACGGCGAGACGACCGTTGAAGTCGAAGACCCACGGTACGCGGACCTGATCGACGTCGGTGGAGACAACACGGTCGATGCACTCCGCCAGGGTCTCCCCGACGCGAGCGTTCCCGAATCCGGGGACGCGCCGTACGAAGGCGGTCTCCTCGGCTTCCTCGCGTACGACGCCGTCTACGACCTCTGGCTCGGTGACCGGCTCGAGGAGGCGGACACCTCGGACACGGCCGACGCACAGTTCGTCCTGAACACGAAGACGATCGTATACGACCACGCGAACGAGCGAGCATCGATCGTCTTCACCCCCGTACTCGAGCCCGGCGAGGAGACCGACGACCTCTACGATCAGCTGGTCGCCGAAGCGCTCGACGTCGCAGAGTGTGTCACTGGTGTGACGCTCGAGACGGACGGCTTTCACTGCACAGGGTCGACGATCGGTGCCCGTGGAACGTACTGCGACGCCGTCGAGCACACACGCGAACACATCGTCGATGGCGACATCTACCAGGGCGTCATCTCCCGCGAACGGACCTACGAGGGATCGCTCGACCCCTATGCGTTCTACGAGGACCTCCGACAGGAGAGTCCGTCACCGTACATGTACCTGCTCCAGTTCGGCGACCGGTCGGTGATCGGTGCGAGTCCGGAGACGCTCGTCTCCGTCCAGTCCGGAACGGTCGTCTCGAACCCCCTCGCCGGCACGTGTGAACGCGGCTCGAGTCCGATCGAGGACCGAAAGAATGCGGGCGGACTCCTCGCAGACGAGAAAGAGCAGGCAGAACACGTCATGCTCGTCGATCTGGCGCGCAACGACGTGAGACGGGTCGCCCGTCCGGGAAGTGTCTCGGTCGACGAGTTCATGAACGTCGTCAAACACGCGACGGTCCAGCACATCGAGAGCGTCGTCAGTGGCGAACTCGACGACGGGTACGACGCGTTCGACGCGCTCGAGGCGACGTTCCCCGTCGGCACGCTCTCGGGTGCGCCGAAGCTGCGGGCGATGGAGATCATCGACGAGATCGAAGAGACACCGCGTGGCATTTACGGCGGCGGTATCGGCTACGTCTCGTGGGACGCCGACGTGGACGTGGCGATCGCGATCCGAACGGCGACGGTCGAGCACCGCGAGAGCGATCACGTCACCGTCCGTGCCGGTGCGGGCGTCGTCGCCAACAGCGACCCGGACAGCGAGTACGAGGAGACGGAGAACAAACTCGGCGGCATCCTCGGCTCGCTCGAGAACATCAGTGTACCGACCGACGACCAGCGGACCAAACAGACCCACCTCTAATGACCGAAGCGACCACCCACGCGGACCGACCCGACGTACTGTTCATCGACAACTACGACTCGTTCACGTACAACCTCGTGGAGTACGTGAGCGAGTGGGCGAACACCACCGTGGTAACGAACACGATCGATCTCGAAGCGGTCGAAGCGGCCGACCCCGACGCGATCATCATCAGCCCAGGACCCGGCCATCCCGAAAACGACCGCGACGTCGGGGTCTCACTCGACGTCCTCAGAGAGGTGAGTCCGACGGTGCCGACACTCGGCGTCTGCCTCGGTCTCGAGGCCGCGGTCTACGCCTACGGCGGAAGCGTCGGCCACGCACCGACGCCAGTCCACGGCATGTCGTCGTCGATTATTCACGATAGCGATGGAGTGTTCACGGGACTCGACCAGAAGTTTCAGGCGGGACGGTATCACTCGCTGGTCGCCCAGGAGATTCCGAGCGTCTTCGAAGTGAGCGCCGTCTCGGCCGACGACTCGCTCGTGATGGGGCTTCGCCACCGGGAGTATCCGATCGAGTGTGTCCAGTTCCACCCCGAGAGCGTACTCACCGCGACCGGCCACGACATCGTCTACAACTTCCTCCAATGAGCGAGACGATCACCCTCCAGCCGTTCGAAGCCGGCGAACGACGGTTCGTGAAAGCGAGCGGCGTCGAAATAGCGGTCGTAAACGTCGACGGCGAGTACTACGCGTTCAAAAACTGGTGTCCACACATGGGTGCACCACTCGGCCGAGGACCCGTCGAGTCAGCAGGGAACGACGAGTGTGAGACGGCGACCGTCTCCTGTCCGTTCCACTCGTGGTGTTTCGACCTCGAGTCCGGCAAATCGACGTTCAGCGAACTGCAGATTGCGACGTTCGACGTTACCCGTGAAGGCGATGACCTCCACCTCCACGTAGCCTGAGTGCGGAAGCCGACTATTCTACTGCAGTTACTCGTCGAAGATCGCATCGTCAGCGACGTTCGGCACGCCAACGACGAAGAGCGTCGACCGTTCGTGCGCAGAGACGCGTCGCCAGGCCGACGGCTCGACGAGGAGAAACTGACCGGGTGAGAGCGTGTACGGAGTGCCGTCGACGTCGAGAGAGACCTCTCCGTCGATCAGATAGTACAGCTCCTCTTGCTGGTCGTGTCTGTGTCGCTCGTTCGACTCGCCGGGTTCGTACCGCCAGAGGTTCGGGCGCATCGCCGACGCACCGAGTTCGTAACCGATCGCCTGCAGCGTCGGCTCGACGCCGTCGAGCTCGAGTTCGTCGACGTCAGCGGGGTCGATCTGTTCGACCATCAGACACCGTACACCCGCGTTGCGTTCGTTCGAAGGACACGGTCTCTGTCCTCGTCGTCAAGCGACGGCAGCACGTCGACGTCGTCGGCGTTCCAGTAGGGATAGCCCGAGGCGTAGAGCACGTTCTCGGTGCCGACCATCTGGAAGTACTTCGAGAGCACGTCGTCGGGTAACGCAGACATCGAGTACGTCGTCACCCAGCAGTTGTCACGGATGTACTCGCGTGGCTCGCGCTCGAGCGGCGGTGAGAACTGCTCGAGGTTGCGGTAGTAGCGCGTCCCGCGCCACATCGTCTGTGGCAGCCACCCGATTCCCTCGCCGGCCCAGACGACCTCGAGGTCGGGGAAGCGGTCGAAGACGCCCTGATAGATCATACTCAGCATGTTCGCCATGTGGTTCTGGGCGAGGCTCGAATCGTAGCTCACGTAGTGTTCCGGAATGCCGCCTGCGGTCTGTCGGTGAACGGGGTTGCCGGAGGTGTGAATCGTCAGCGGGAGACCCGCCTCGGCCGCCGCCTCGTAGATCGGGAAGTGATACTCGTGTCCGAGCGGGAGGTCGCTACCGCCGTAGAGCAGGACCGTCACCATATTCGGGTCGTCGGCGTACTTCTCTATCTCGGCGACGGCCGCCGTCGGGTTCTTCTGGGTGACGAGAATGCCGCCTTTCAGCCGGTCGGAGTGGGCGAGCCACTCGCGTGCGAGCAGGTGGTTGTACGCCGAGACCAGCGTGGCCGCGTAGTCCGGGTCGGGCTTTCCAGGGATGAACTTCACGGCGTGGCCCAGTAAGAGTCCGGTATCGACGTTGCGTTCACGGAGGTACTCGTCGAATACCGCCGGGGAGCGGAACCGTTCGGGATCGATCTCTTCGTCGACGTCTTCGTTGAACGAGGCGTGATACCAGGGGAGCGTCGGGACGAACGTCCCGCCGATCGGATCCTGAATTTTCGTTTTGATCTCGAGGCGCTCACGCCACTTCGGATCGACGAGGTCGACCATCTGCTCGAGGTCGACCGTCCACTGGTGGAGACACGCGTCCACAATGCCGTTCATCTCGTCTCCCCAGACCCATCATATGACAAAAGTGTTTTCGGTATGAACGCACGGCGACGGCCCGTCGGTCGCCGCCCGGGCGAGCGAGTCGCTACCTACGTGTGGACCCCCGGTGAGAACCGGTGGCCGGTCAGTCGGCGATCAACGGAGATTGACTGTCGCCATCGTCACCGTACTCGCGTTCTCGAAGCTTCGCGCGCTGAATCTTCCCGGATTCGGTCATCGGGAGGTCGTCGACGTACTCGATCTCTCGAGGGTACTTGTAGGGTGCGATCTGCCCCTTCACGTACGTCTGGAGGCGGTCGGTGAGGTCCTCGCTCGCCTCGGTGCCGTCGGCGAGGACGACGAACGCTTTGACGATCGTTCCGCGGATCTCGTCGGGACTGGCGACGACCGCCGACTCGCGAACGGTGTCGAGTTCCTGTAAGACCTCCTCGACCTGTGGGCCGGGAACGTTGTATCCGCTGGTGATGATCAGGTCGTCGCGTCTCGACTGGTGGACGAACCGTCCATCCTCACGGTGGACGAAGATGTCTCCGGGAATCGACCAGCCGTCGTGGACCGCCTCTAGCTGTTTGTCCGAGCGGTTCCAGTAGGAGACGGTGGTCGGTCCGCGAACCATCAGCACACCTGGCTCGCCGCGGTCGAGTTCTTCACCCGTCTCGGGATCTGCAACTTTACACTCGTAGCCCGGAACCGGATAGCCGGTCGCCGTCGGATCGACCTCGTCGCTGGCTCGGTCGCTGATGAAGATGTGGAGCATCTCGGTCGTCCCGATTCCGTCGAGGAGTTCGATACCGAACTCCTCGAGGACGCGGTCGTACGTATCCGAGGGCAGTGGCTCACCGGCGCTGATGCCGGTTCGCAGCGAGGAGAGATCGTAGGTCGTCTCCGCGTCGAGCGCGAGCATCTGGTTGTACGCCGTCGGAACGGAGCCGATGATCGAGATTCCGTACTCGTCGACCGCCTCGAGCAGTGCCTCCGGCGTCTGGTCCTCGACGAGACACGTACTGGCACCGAAACGGAACGGGAAGGCGACCAGCAGGCCGTAGCCGAACGTGAACGCGATCGGTGGGTTCCCGCCGAAGACGTCGTCTGCGGTCGGCTCGAGACAGTTGCGCGCGTAGGCGTCGGTAATCGAGAGCAGTTGTCGGTGCGTGTGGACGGTCCCTTTCGGCTGGCCGGTCGTCCCGCTCGTGTACGCCAGGAGTGCGAAGTCGTCGCGGTGGGTGTCCTGTACGGACAGCGCAGTCGACTGGCCGTCGACGACGTCCGCGTACGAGAGGTAGTCGTGATCTGTATCCGACGTCTCGACGACGAGTACCTCCTCGAGACCGGCGGCGTCGGCTTCTTCGACCGGGCCGAGCAGGTCCTCGTAGACGACGGCGAAGCGCGCGCCCGAGTCGTTGAGGACGTACTCGACTTCTGTCGTCTGGAGGAGTTTCATCGACGGCACCGGAATCGCCCCCACCTTCTGGATGGCGAGACAGGCGACGACGTACTCCGGCCGGTTCGGGAAGCGAACGAAGACGCGGTTCCCCGGCCTGACGCCGAGGTCTCGGAGAGCGTTTCCGAGCCGGTTCGTCCGCTCGTGTAACTCTCCGTACGTAATTTCCTCGTCCTCGAAGTAGATGGCGACGGAGTCACCTCGTCCGCCGCGTACGTGGTCGTCCACCATCACGTCTGCCGCGTTGATGCGCTTCGGATAGTGGAGTTCTGGCGTACCGAACACCTCGTTTCCACTGTCTACGAGCGCATCGACGGTAATCGTGGTGTTCGGTCGCTCAGTTCCGTCTGCCGTCGGATTGAGAGGTCGGGTCACGTTCGTCACAACACCGACAGCACACTTATTCTTAATGTGAATTATAAGTCACCAGATTTGATATGGGACACCAGGTGTTCCCCGGTGAACCACCGCACGTGCACCGACCTACAGCGAGAGAGTCCCGCCGTTCACGGCGGGGAGGATGTCATGACACCAGCGGCCACCGCTCCTCGTCGAGGTCGTCGAGCGTCGACGCGACTCCCTGCTCGAGGCGGTAGACCTGCCCGTCGCGGCTGACCACGCCCTCGCGCTCGAGGTGATCGAGGTGTGCGAACGCCTCGCCGGGACCGTGAAGGATGTGGATGCCCTCGAGTTCGCCGAACAGGGCGCCACTGACGCGCCAGACGTTGGAGGGACCGTGTTCACGGAGCACCTGGAGGACGCGGTAGGCGCGCGTCTCGTGGTGGCGGGCGATGGACTCGGCGCGAGCGGCCGGATCGTCGATGGGGTCTCGGTGGCCGGGCCAGGCCCGGTCGTAGCCCGCGTCGGTGATGTGCTCGAGCGCACCGAGATACTTCTCAAGGGGGCGGTCGACGCGGAGGTCTGCACCACCGACGTTCGGCGTATAGACCGGCAGCAAGGCGTCACCGGTGAACGCCTCGAGCCGGCCGTCGACAGCCACGTCGAAGATGCACGCTCCCGCGGCGTGTCCGGGCGCGTGAACGACGCGGAGTTCCGAGCCGTTGACCGAGAACGTGTCGCCGTCTTCGAACGTGGTGACGGTGGGAACGGGACGCGTCGTGTCGAACCCCGTGATCCGCTCGAAGAGGCGCTCCTGTTTCTCGGCCGGGATCGCCCACTCGTCGAACCGCTGGCGTTTGAGCCGGTCGGCCCGCACGGCCGTCTCCTCGTCGTACTCGACGAGCGGGGCGTCCGCTGCGTGGACGTGGACGGACGCGCCACTCTCGGCCTGGATCTCTCCGGCGAGACCGGAGTGGTCACCGTGCCAGTGAGTGAGGAAGATACGGTCGATGTCGGCGAACGTCACGCCGTGGTCGGCGAGCGCCGAAGCGAGCGCGCTCGCCGTCGCGTTCGTCGAGTCGCCCGTATCGACGAGCACCGTCTCCGGCCCGTCCGCGAAGAGGTAGGCGTTGTTGTTGCCTTCGAACGCGGCGTTCGCCAACGAGATTCGTTCCATACCTACCGGAGCAGGTCCCACCAGCAGAAACGTTTCGCTCCGGGACTCCGCCCCGTCCTCCTCGTCACCCTCGATGCCGCAGGTGAGCGCGCCACATCCGCGCGTTCCGGTGTCCGGGTGGAACCGGTGAACGACGCCGGTGGAGCGCTCGAGTGGCGACGGCGGGGACAAAAGTGTAAAAGTACCACATACGCAGTAGAACGGAGAGGTTTGGCTCGTACCGGGAGAATTGATCGATCACGTGACGGCGACGAACCCGGTACAACCGGTTGACGAATGCCAGCGAACAAGGTGGTCGAAAAAGCGTGGTCGACGGGAAAGAGAGATTCCAGGCCGATAGCTCCTCCACGATCTCCGATGACAGGGGCTTGGTTTCTCTCTCGAGGTGAGAGAGGGTGATGCGAGTGCCACCCGCAAGATGTAGATATATCAATAAGTGTGCCTTTCGAATAGACAGCTCCATTTATCAACTTCCAGTGTCCGCTCTCGGAGAACGGCCGTCGAGCAATAACGAGATGGTGCCGTCAGCCGGCAGTGTCGACGAATCCACCGCCGGTCAAGGATAGTATGTAACGCACACGCACGTGGGGCGAACGGTCGGTGTACTCGAACGCGTCGATGGACGCTACCGGAACGAGGGACGTGGCCGACCAGCGACGGCGAGCGCAGGGAGTCTCGATGGAAGAGCGCAGGCGACGCGCCGGACGGCCCACGATATGATAGATTCGATACCACAATTTTCAAGTCTGTATATTTATCCATAGTTTTATTCCTGGTTCGAAGTGATTCAGTAGATCGAACAACGACACGATCGTACCGCCGTGTGCCGGTTATTGGGTGTGAAGGGCGGACAGGTGGTGTACCCCGGTACATCTGCTTTCCAGGCCTATACGTGGTATCGTTCATGTTGTCTGAACTATAAGTAATGGCCGTTCGTAGGAGAGAGTGTGATGAACGCAACTCACGAACTGACAGCAGGGACGTTACTAACCACGGCCGCCACCGTCGCAGGAGGTGCGTGCTGATGGCGTTCGAAACGGCCGCAACCGGCGAGCTGTTCCTGATCGGCCGTATCGCATTCGCCGCGATCCTCGGCTACCTCGCGATCGGCAACCTCCTCGACCTCGAGGGGACGGTCGCCTACGCCGAGAGCAAGGGCGCACCGCTCGCGTCCATCTCGGTGCCGGTGTCGAGTCTCCTCCTCCTGGGTGGAGTCGTCTCGATTCTCGTCGGTGCGTACCCGCTGTTCGGTGCGCTCGCAATCGCGGCGTTCCTCGTCGGAATCACGCCCGTGATGCACGACTTCTGGAACGCGGAGGGCATGGACAAACAGAACGAGCAGATTCACTTCCTGAAGAACGTGGGTCTGGCAGGCGTCGCGCTGGTGTTCGCCGCACTTGCAGGCATCGAGTGGCCGTACGCCCTCGGGGTGGGGATGTAAATGTCAACCACACTCGTCGGCTTTACGGATCCGTTCTGTACGTGGTCCTGGGGCGCAGAGCCGGTCATCCGACGGACCAGAGCGATCTACGGCGACCAGATCGACCTCGAGTTCGTCATGGGCGGACTCGTCGAAGATTTCGAAACGTTCCACGACGGCGCGAACGGCATCTCCGACCCGGTAGACGTCGCCCCACACTGGGAGGAGGCAGCCAGACGACACGGAATGCCGGTCGACGCGAACGTCTGGTACGAGAACCCGCCGAACTCGAGCTACCCAGCCAGCATCGCCTACAAGGCAGCAGGGTTTCAAGAGGAAGCCCTGGCAAACAGGTACCTCCGACGACTCCGCGAAGCGTTCGCGGCCGAACGTCGACAGATCGACCAGCCCGAGGTCCTGCTCGAACTGGCCGAAGACGTCGGTCTCGACGTCGAACAGTTCGAGACCGATCTCCACAGCGCCCAGGCCCGGGAGGCGTTCAGCCAGGACATGAAACGGACACGGCGCAACCGGGCGACCGCCTTCCCGTCCTTCGTGGTCGAGAACGGTGACGATCGCCAGCTGCTCCGCGGGTTCCAGTCGTTCGACTCGATCGCCCAGGCACTCGAGCGCGTCGACCCATCGCTCGAACAACGGGAGCCGCCCGCCCTCGTCGACTTCGTCGACTCACACAGCCGGGTCGCGACACGCGAGGTCGCCGAACTGTACGAACTCGACCGCGAGGGTGCACTCGAGCGCCTGGAGTCACTCGAAGCCGACGGGCAGCTCACGTCGAGAGAGCGTGGATCAGGGCACTTCTGGAAGACGACCTAGATCGTGGTGACGACGGAACCGACGCGAGAAGCGCGAACGAATACACAGATTTTACTCACATGGGACGATTGATCGACGGCGACTGGCGAACGGACGAGGAACTGGACGAGAGCGACCGCGAGCGTGACCCGACGACGTTCAGAGAGACGATCGGCTCGAGCGCGTTTCCCGCCGACCCGACACGGTACCACCTGTACGTCTCCAGGGCCTGTCCCTGGGCGCACGGTGTCATCGTGGTCCGGAAACTGCTCGGCCTGGAAGACGAACTCACCATGGACGTCGTCGACCCCCACAGACGGACCGACGGCTGGGAGTTCGCGCCGGAGAAGCCGGGGTGTACGCCGGATACTGAGAACGGGAGTTCGTACCTCCGGTCGGTCTACACCGCCGCCGATCCCTCCTACACCGGACGGGTTTCAGTGCCGGTGTTGTGGGATACGGAGACGGAGACGATCGTGAACAACGAGTCGATCGAGATCATGCGAACGTTCGCGGACGCCTTCGGCGACCGGGCGGACGTCGACCTCTATCCGGAGGAACTCCGCGACGAAATCGATTCGACGGCCGACGACCTGTACCGGACGGTCAACACGGGAGTGTACAGAGCAGGGTTCGCGAAGACGCAATCGGCCTACGCGAACGCCACCACGGAGCTGTTCGACGCGCTCGACCGGTGGGAGCGCACACTCGAGGACCAGCGGTTCCTCGTCGGTGAACAGCTGACACTCGCCGACCTCCGGCTGTTCGCGACGCTCGTTCGCTTCGACGCGGTCTATCACACGCACTTCAAGTGCAACGTGCGAAGCCTGATCGAGTACGAGAACCTCTGGGGCTTCACGCGGGACGTCTACCAGCTTCCGGGCATTGCCTCGACGGTGAACGAAGAACACATCAAAGAACACTACTACCGCAGCCACACCGACATCAACCCAACCGGCTTCGTACCGGTCGGCCCGGACCGGGCGTTCACGGCACCGCACGACCGGGACTCCCTCGCCGGGTCGAGCGGCATACAGTGACCACGCGGCGAGTGCGATAGCCGACTGTCGAACGCTGGTGACGGCGCCGGAGGCGGAAAACGCAGGCCCGTCTCGTCCAGAGCAGCGTGGCCGAACACCGGCCGAGTAACCGTATCTTACCTATCCAGCACCACGAACGAACCGGCGAGCCATCGGCTCGGCGAACGGCTGTGAGAGCGCGGTAGCTCGAAGAGAGACAGTCTGTCACCCTGTGAGCGGTAACTCGAGACTGCCGTAGAAACACGACCTTTGGTATCGCTCGAGACGGACTCTGAGACGGACGCGAGAGCGGGCGGCCGTGAGAGTGGCCAAAACAATCGTCGCGCTTTTTCCGGACATCGGTGGAAGCACCGCTGGCGATAGACATGAGTGAGTCACCACCAGACGACCCAAACGCAGGCGCATCACGAACGGAACCAGAGCCGGAGATCGGTGCGGACACGGACAGTACCGATACGCACGGGACGGACGCGCACGGGACAGAGACCCAGAGTGGAGGCGGTGCAGGCGACCCGGAGACGCGGCGTGGACAGGGAGAACCGTCGGGCCAGAAGTGGCTGAGCGGGATCGTCTCCCTGATCGGGCTGTGGGTCGCTATCTCGCCGTTCGTCTACGAAGTGATGGAGTCGATGCTGTGGAACAACGTGCTGGTCGGGGCGGCGATCTTCCTGCTCGCGGGCTACAACTACTACCGGATCGTCAGCAGCCACCCGACGAGCACCGGTGTCATGTCGCTCGTGGCGCTGCTCGGTCTGTGGATCCTGGTCGCGCCGTTCGCGCTCGAGGGAACCGTCGCGATGGAGGGTCTCGACGTGGCGAGTGACGGGCTCGTCTGGAGCAACGTCGTCTCCGGCGTGTTGACGGCGATCTTCGCGGCGTACATCGCCTACGCGGCCGGCAGCGAGATGCGAGCGGGGACAGCCGCCGGGACGAGGTGAGCAGTCACACGGATCGGAAGCACCGACACACGCGCCTCGAGTCGGTATTCATTTTTCGACGGCGAGTGCTCGAGCGGAGAGCGTGGGCTGAAGTGTGTGGCGCACGAGCGAGGAAGCGATGACCGACCCAGCGGAGACACCGACGGAAGGAACGGCCACCGACAGCGAGACGGCGAGCGAGCGGGCAGCCATCCTCGAGAACACGCCCGGAAAGGGACGGACACCCGAAGCAGCGCCGATCGAACCCGCAGCACCCGAAGAGTTCGGTCTCGTCCAGGTGTGGTGGGGCGATGGCAAAGGGAAGACGACGGCGACGATGGGGATGGGGCTGCGAGCGGCCGGCCACGGCTACCGCGTTCACATGCTCCAGTTTATGAAAGGCGGTGCCTCGAGCGTCGAGGCCGTCCGCGGGGAGTACAACGCCATCGCCGCACTCCCGGGGTTCAGTTACGAGAACCTGGGTCACTACGGCTGGCACGGCATGGCCGACGGCAGCGACGAGAACGAGCACAGGGCGAAAGCCGAAGCGGGTCTCGAACGGACGTTCGACCTGCTCGAGCGGGCCACGGCGGCGGATCTCACGGCACCGATCGATCTCGACGCACCGCCGGAGACGGGCGTCCACATGCTGATTCTCGACGAGATACTCTACGCAGCAGATAGCGGATTGCTCGACCACGACGACGTGCTCGCGGTGGTCGACGCGAAACCGGACGACCTCGAACTCGTCCTCTCGGGGAGCCACACGCGACCGGCGTACCTCGAGGAGCGGGCGGACCTCGTCACCAGCGTCGCGAAGGAGAAACACCCGATCGACGCTGGCCAGCGCGCACGTCGGGGAACTGAGTTCTGACGCCGGAGACCGGTGAGACGTTATCGGTGCTCGAGGCGGCTCGCCTTCCACTCGTCGATCGGTCGGTTCCGGTCGGAGTCGTAGACGACGGTACCGTCGCTCGCGACGATCTGATCACAGATCGTCTCCCCGGATCCGGTCTCGCTCACCGCGTCGACGGCAGCCTCGACCGAGGAGACCCACTCCACTTCTCGATTCGTCTCGTACAGTTTCACGACCCTGATGCCACCTTCCTCGAGAAGTGTTGGTTCGACCATCACCGTTAGTTACGATGGGGTACGATAAAAATTGTTCCAAATAATATCATATAGTTCGTCGCTGAACGTATGGAAGCGGACGAGTGTGACGGGAGACTGTATAGCAACATAGAGTGTACGCCGGTGGCTGTGAGACGCCGCTGACTGGCCGGGCCAGCGAGGACGGGTGTACCACCGACATACACTGTATGATGCGATATCATCTGTCCGGGGGTGTGCGGTCCCGTGGCTGCCAGATCCGCCCCCACCGGTCGGATCGGCTCTACACACGATACTCGCCAGAGAGCCGAGAACCAGTGGATACAGACGAGGACATCGCCGAATCGGACCGTCTGCCAGCACAGTTATTACCAATCCACGAGAACGTCGCCTCGTTCGATGGCCACTATCGAGGCGGACGGACTCGCGAAGTCGTACGGTTCCGTCGACGCGCTGGCGGAGATGAGTCTCAGCGTGTCTCGAGGGGAACTGTTCGGCTTTCTCGGGCCAAACGGCGCAGGAAAGACGACGACGATTCGGATTCTTACGGGCCAGGTGAGTCCCGACCGCGGCGAGGCGAGAGTCCTCGGAACCGACCCGACGGCGACACCGCTCGAGACCCGTCGACGGATCGGTATCGTCCCCGAACAACAGCGGCCACCGAGTTTCCTCACCCCCCGGGAGTTCATCGCGTTCGTCGGCGAGGTCCGCAGCCTCGAGCCCGAGGCGGTCGCCGAGCGGACCGAAGTGTGGGCCGACCGCCTCGGCTTCCGGAGTAAACTCGATACGCTCCACGCCGAACTCTCGCGCGGGCAACAACAGAAGGTGATGATCACCCAGGCGTTCGTCCACGAACCCGAGGTCGTCTTCATCGACGAACCGGTGGCGAACCTCGATCCGCTCGTCCAGGAACAGGTCAAACGCCTGCTCGTCGCCTACGCCGCCGCCGGCAACACCGTCTTCGTCTCGACGCACAACATCGACGTCGCCGAAGATATCTGTACGCGCGTCGGGATCGTCGCCGACGGGAGCCTCATCGCCGAGTGCGACCTCGAAACGATGGACGAACCGCTACTCGAGACCTTCCTGCGACACGTCGACGGCGCGAGCCCACGAGACGTACCGAACCCGACTACGAGATGACGGGCACGTCGACGCGAGCCCTGGTTCGAATCCTGTTCCTCGAGGAGTGGCGACTCCACACCGAACTGTTCGGCGGCCGTCGGTTCGTGGCGTTTCCGGCCGTCATCGCGGCCCTCGTCGCCGTCTGCGGGATCGGTCTCGTCCGAACCGGAACCGACCCCGACGCGGTCGTCTTCGGGGTGTCTACCCTCGTCTTCGCGTTCGGTCTATACAGCGGCACTGCGGGGTTCGTCGGCGACGACATGCTCGAGAACGCCCTCGGTGAGGTTTCGTTACTCCTCGGGAGTTCGGCGATGTTACCGCTCTCGGAGCGGCGGCTACTCACCGTCTTTCTGGTGAAAGATGCACTCTACTACTGCCTGCTGTTCGTCCTGCCGATCGCTGCGGGCGTCTCGGTGCTCGCCGGTGGGCCGCTCGAGTGGGCGAGCGCGCTCGGCTACCACTGGCTACTGTTGTCGCTGCTGTTCGTCGCGGGAATGGCGCTGACGGTGGCCGCGATCACGGCCCGAACGCGCGGAGTCTCTGGTCGCACCCTCGCCGGCGTCGTCGTTCTCGGGGTCGGCACCCTCTGGGTCGGCGGCTTCCTCGGCGACCTCTCGGGGCTGGTGGCCGCAGCGACCGGTTCGGTGGGGGGTTCGCTGGTGCTGGCGCTCGCGAGTTGCGGGCTAGCGGCGCTCTCACTCCGGTGGTACGACCCGACCGACAGCAGGCCGACGACGACCGCGGCCGATCGGTTCACGGGTCTCAATCGTCGACTGTCCACGGTCGGTCCGGAGTCGGGGCTCGTCACGAAGACGCTGCTCGAACTGGGTCGCAGCAGCGGCGGCTACTGGAAGCCGGTCGTCTCGGCGAGCATCCTCTTCGCACTCGTCACGTTTCTGGTGGGCGTCGTCCGCGACGTCACCGGCGTCGAACCCGCGCCAGGGATCTTCTTCGGTGGCGTCCTCGGGCTGAGCGCGTTCACCACGTACAACTGGGTGACGCAGTTCGACAGCGTCGAGGAGTACCTCACCTACCCCATCGACGTGGCGACCCTCTTCCGGGCGAAGGCGGTTGCCTTCGTCGTCGTCAACACCCCGGCTGTCGCCGTCCCCTACGCCGGTGCCGTCCTCTGGTTCGGCGCGAGTGGACTCGACGCGGCCGTCGGCGCGGTCGTCCTCGCCGGCTACTCGCTGTACTACTACGGGCTGACGGTCTACCTCGCGGGATTCGACCCCAACGAGTTCCTCTTCGACGGCGTCCGGTTCAGCCTGTTCACCGCCGGGGTCGCCCTCGTGCTCGTCCCGACACTGGTGAGCGGCTTCGTCGCCGTCTCGCCCAGCCCGACCCTCGCACTCGCGCTCTGTCTCTCGAGCGTACTCGTCGGCGGGGTCGGCGTGGCGCTCCTCTCGCGGGCGGGGACGCGCTGGCGTGAGATCTATCACCAGGGCTGAGAGCAGCCGCACATCAACGCCGCTCAGTCGCAAGGGACCGAGCGACGGACGGCGAGGACGATAGGCCGGGTATGCGAGTCGTGTACAAACCGGGCAACGCCTACGAAGAGATCGACTGTTTCGACTTCCGGGAGTTCGAACACGGAATCGTCCTGCGCAACGAAGAGGGGTACAACATCGGTTACGTCCCCCACGAGATCCTGAGCCACATCGAACCGCACCCCGAAGAGCAGGTGACGTTCGAGAGCGACGACGAATCCTGACCGGCCGAGACCGACAGGTGAAAGCCGCTCGAGTCACCTCGTAGAGGCGAATGACTGGGCGCGAGCAACGGACAGCCCCGAGCGACCGGACGGGCGATGTGAACGAACGAACGGCCGACTCGAGTGCGCGAACGATTCTCGTCGCGGGAACAGCGAGTCACGTCGGAAAGTCGACGGTCGCCGCGGGTCTCTGTCGGGCGCTCGCAGACCGTGGCGTCGCCGTCGCCCCGTTCAAAGCCCAGAACATGAGCAACAACGCCCGCGTGGTCGTCCGTCCGGAGGCGACGGCCGGTCGCGGAGGTGAGAGCGAGGACGAGAGCGGAGACCACGAAGAGGGCGAGGGAGTAGGCGACGAGTGGGGCGAGATCGGTGTCTCTCAGTTCGTCCAGGCGCGCGCAGCGCGAGTCACCCCGACGACGGACACGAACCCCGTGCTGCTCAAGCCCCACGGCGACGGCGAGAGTCAACTGATCGTCCACGGGCGGGCCGTCGGTACGTTCTCGGCCGGGTCGTACTACGAAGAACACTGGGAACGTGCTCGTGCGGCCGCGCGGGAATCACACGCCCGACTCGAGCGTGGGACCGACGTCGTCGTCGCGGAGGGAGCGGGATCGATCGCCGAGATCAACCTCCACGAGCGGGACCTCGCGAACGTCGAGACGGCGCGGTTCGCCGACGCCGAGATTCTGCTCCTCGTCGACATCGAGCGCGGCGGCGCGTTCGCGAGCCTCTACGGCACCCTCGAGTTGCTCCCGGCGGACGTTCGCGACCGGGTCGTCGGTGCGCTGATCACGAAGTTCAGAGGCGACCCGTCGCTGCTCGAGCCCGGCATCGAGGCGATCGAAGCGCGAACCGGCGTCCCGATCCTGGGTGTCCTCCCGTACGACGATCCCGGACTGCCGGCGGAGGACAGCGTCTCACTCCCCGGCCCTGGAACGCGCGCGACCACCGGAGCGGACGACGGCGTCCCGGCGTCCCAGTCGGTGACGGTTGCGGTGCTCAGACTCCCCCGAATCTCGAACGCGACCGATCTCGAGGTGCTCGCCGAAGAACCGGGGATCAGACTCGAGTACGTACCCGTGCCCGAGGCGGCTACGTGGGTCGGTAGCGAGGACGAGAACCGGGGATCCGGTGGTGAAACGAACGGCGAGAGCGGGAACCGGGCAGCGAGTGGCGAAGCGAGGGCGACGACGGATGAGGGAAGTGACGAAGCGAAGGCAGCGCTCGAGCGCGCGGACGCGCTGGTCATCCCGGGAACGAAGAACACGGTCGACGACTGTCGGGCACTCAGGCGGTCGGGTCTCTGGGAGGGCGTTCGCACCTTCGATGGACCGATCGTCGGCCTCTGTGGCGGCTACCAGCTACTCGGTGAACGGCTCACGAACGCGCCACTCGAGGGAACGGGCGAGACACCGGATACGGTGTCCGGACTGGGTCTCCTCCCCGTCGAGACGCGGTTCGAGGCGACGAAACACGTCGCACAGACGACGGTGACGGTCGAAGGGGCGGGCATCATCGCCGGTGCGAGCGGGCAGGCATCGGGCTACGAGATTCACACCGGCCGGACGAGCGCGCTCGAGGGAGAACCGATCGCGCGGCCACTCGGTGTCGGAAGCGCCGCCCGCGGGAACGTGCTCGGAACCTACCTCCACGGCGTCTTCGACAACGAGAACGTCCGCGAGGCGTTTCTCGAGACGGTGTTCGCTCGAGCGGGTGTCGAACGGTCCCGCCGGCGCACTGTTCGCGACGAGGGCGACGGCAACGGCAGCCGTGCGAGCGTGTCAGGCTACGACCGCGCCGCGGCACTGCTCGAGCGACACGCAGCCCTCGGGACCCTCGGCGGCGTGTTCGAGAACTGGTGAGCGAGAGAGACGGGAACGGGGAGAGTGGAACGAGAAGCGAGAGAGCAGTGGGGAACGGAGAGAGAGAGAGAGAGAGAGAGAGAGAGAGAGAGAGAGAGTGGAACGAGAAGCGAGAGAGCAGTGGGGAACGGAGAGAGAGAGAGAGAGAGAGAGCAGTGGGGAACGGGGAGAGGTGATGAACGCAGCGGTCTGGGAACGTTCACATCGGGCGGGAGTTCGGAGCGTCACGGTAGGAGCCGAGTAGTTCCTCTAAGATGATACACTCCTGGTCGGTGGGGTCGTAGTGGGTGTCGATGAAGCGCTCTGCAGCCTCGTAGTTGCCACGGAGACCGTGTTTTCGGATCGTGATCACCGCGTCGAGGAAGAACGTTCCGCCGTCGGTGCCGAGCGCGAGGTTTCGGTGTGCCTGTTCGTCGATCGAGAGCTCGGAGAGAATCTCGTCGTAGTTGAACGTCTCCGGCTCGTGGTCCGAGTCGATGAGCGTCAGGACGTACTCGGCGGAGAACCGGTAGAACTCCGATTTGCTCTCGAACATACCGTCCTCGACGAGCGAGTCGATCTGCTCGACGACGTTGTCGGGGTATCTGACGGTATCTTTGGCCATGGCACACACAACGTTGCTCGGGACTAATCACTGTTGTGATCGTTAATTCGGTTCGCTCACGGGGAAAATCGAGACACGGAACGACGGTCGTGACCCCGACGGCTGCCACCGGGCAGTGACGGTGGCGTGGATCTGGAGGGGGACTCGAGCGGGCGGTCACCACGAGGACCTCGAGACTCGAGGTTCGTATCGAGGCTCGATACGGGACGAACGTTGAAGACGATCTGAGCGGATCTAGTCGACATCGAGTACGGTATGAGTATGTCTCTCTTCGCCGCCCTGTCGCTCCTCTCGTCGACCGCGCCGGTTCCGTCGTTCGCACTGCTCTTCGACGCGTTTCCGTGGTGGATCGCCGCACCGCTGTTACAACTCGGATTGCTCGTTGCGGGGATGGCTCTCGACGAGACGTACGTCAACAGAACCACGGTACTGGCCGGGGCGTTCGCGCTCGCCGTTCACGCGATGGTCGCCGGCGGAACGGGCTTCATGGTAGGAATCTACCTCGACGTCGGTCTCGTGATCGGCGCGTACGGACTCTACGCCTACGTCGTCGACGCCTACGTCGATAACTGGTTCCGAGTGGTGGCGTACTTCGTCTACTCGCCGCTGGCGGTCTTCCTCGTGATCCTCCTCCCGGACATCGCCATGCCCGTCGCGCTCGTAGTCGCCGGATACGCCAACCTGCAGTTGATGGCGTACTTCGCGCCGAACGAACCCTACTACTTCGGGCCGGAGACGCCCGAGGCGTTCGAGGCGGCCGTTGCAGCGGCCGGGACGGAAGCGACCGACGGTCCCGAGACGGATGGGTCACAGCCGACGGAGGCAGCCGCGAGTGCGCCGGAGCAGACGGCGTACGCGAACGATGCCGACGCGGCGGCACCGAGCGGGACGCACCCCGCCGCCGAACCGGTCGGTGGCGGCGACTCGAGCGAACGGGGTATCCTCCCCGAGTTCATGCGGCGACTCTGACCCGAGTCGGCCGAGCGGTCAGGGAGTCTCGAGACGATGCTGGCGACGTGTGCCCGGACGACGGACCGTCGATGTGGGTCTCGTGAGACAGCGCCGAGAGGCGTCGTGGACATCCAATGCAGATTATCAACGGGTTTATTATTTATCCAGCCGAAATCGACTGTATGGCAGACGAAGCCGAACTCAGAGCGCAGTTCACCGAGGCGTTCGAAGGCGCCGACTACCCCATCTCGAGTCCGATGGATCTCGTGCCAGCGCTGCCCAACGGGCCGGGAACGAGGTTCGAATCGGAGGAGTTCGAGATGACGGCGATGGAGTTGAACACCAAACTCTCCGGTGACTTCCCCTACGAGAACGTCGACGAGTTCGTCGACGACGTCATCGAGGCACTCGAGGAGAAAGGCCACCTCTGACGGCGTGCTCGTGTGGGTGGCCAGGACGCTCTCCTCGAACCGGGGAGTCCGGACGCCCAGGCGGTCGAACATGTGTAGACAGTGCAAACGGTGTAAAAGCAGCGACGAACCGCCAATATACCGAAATGTTTTGGCAATAGTATTGTACAGGTCGGTGTGAAAGTAGCAGTCGCTGGTGGTTCGAGGAGTTTCCTCGAGCGTGTTCGTAGCTCCGTGGCGAGGGGGTGGTAGGTGGTGTCTCGAATGGAGACCCCTCGCTTTCAGAGCCTGCCTCCAACGACGAAGGCAGGTCCGGCTAGGGACTACAGGATGATAATCTTATTCGATAGCATAATATACGGGCAGTCTCAGCCGCCGTCACGTCGATCGTGACGCGGTGGAAAGACGAACCCGCTGCAGTCGATGGATCTTCACCGGAAACGTGGTGTGTCGGGGCGTGGAAGAGCGGATCGGACGGTTCGACGAGGGAGCGGGAGTGCCCCCGCAACGCGGTCGGTGCGTCCCATCGGACGCGCTCTCCGGTGTGTAAGAGGCTGGTACGGAAACCGACCCACTTAGAATCCGAAGACGGGGACGAATCGGAAGGTGAGATAGGCACCGATCGTCGCGAGAACGGGAACGAAGTTCTGGATGGCGATCACGCGTGCGGTCGTCGACGGGTCGAACAGGTCGGACGAACGGGGGATGTCACTCGTCCGTTCTTCACCGATGGCAGGCGCGGGTTCTCCCTCCTGCTCGGCGGTCAGCGCACCCACGGAGACGCTCGTCTTCTTCTCACCGCGGACGGCGTCGGAGACCGTGGCGGTCCGGGTCGCACGACCCCAGCCGAGACCGACGATGCTCATCGTCGCCACGATCACGAGCTGGACCGGAATGCCGATCGCCGAGAGGAGGGTGACGATCGTCGCCGAGACGGTCATCACGACGACCGCCGCGGTCAGCGGGAGGTTGGTGATGTCGTTGCCCATCGTCTCGAGCGTTCGCCGGGCGATGGTGAACGCCCCGATGGTGACGGCGAGACCGGCGATGATGACGCCCCACTGCATCTCACCGATCGTCACGACGAGCGTCGCGACCGAGAGTTCGCGTTCGAAGTCGAGCGCCCCGCTACCGACCAGCGGGGCGACGGCGTTGGCGACGTTCGACGCACCCGAACTGAACGCCATGTAACAGCCGATGGCGACGACGATCAGCGACCCCGTGATCTCGCGGCGGTCGGTCCCCTCTGCAGCGCGAACCCGGGGAATCGCGGACGTGCGGTCGACGACCCAGAGGTGGGTCTCGCGTCGGGAGATAGCGACCCACTCGTTGATCGTCGGGTAGAAGTACCGGCCGATGACGCCGCTGACCCAGAAGGCGACGACGGGGGCGACGATCCACCAGATGACGATCCGGCCCATCGTCGCCCAGTCGAGCGTCCCCGTCGCGATGCCGAGACCAGCGATCGATCCCACCGCGGTCATCGACGTCGAGGCGGGGACGCCGAAGAGGTTCCCCGCGAACAGTGCGAGACCGATGAAAAACAGCACCGCGATGCCGGTCTCGAGGGTGAGAATCGTCTCCGGCACGAGGTCGTTTCCGAGGGTGTCGACGACGGCGGGTCCGACGATCCACCCGCCGAGAAAGAAGAATACGGACATCAACGCCGCCGCCCCCAGTTTCGAGAGGACGTGAGCACCGACCGCCGGGCCGAACGAGACACCGGTCGTCGCCCCACCGATGTTGTACCCTACGAAGGCGGCAACCAGGATACCGAGGACCAGTAAAATTTCGAGCACTACCGGAACAACGAAGGTGCGAGATTTAAACGATACGTCTTTCTGCGGAAGATACGACGAGCGAGACCCCCTGACGCGGCTTCAGACGTGCACCATGTGCGGAGGCGTACTCGTCGCAGGTCCGACTCGAGTCGAGACGTCTCCACCGACGCGACAGCGCCGCTGGCGTGACGAATCGGAATCGGAGAGAGTCACATATACCGTGAACATGTGAACGTCGGGAGATTCCCCGACTGGCTCTCGAGTTCCTCGCGTGAAACGGCGAGCGTTCGTTGGGGCGGTCGGGTCGCTCGCCTCGCTCGGCGTCATCGGCTACACGACGCGGCCACCGGTCGGTTCGATCGACGTCCGCGTCTGGTTCTCGGAAGCCGCGTCGGCGTACGACCGACTCGAGGCGAGAATCCGCGAGTACCTCGGGTTCGCACTCGAGTTCGGACACTGGCGAGCGAGGATCACCTTCGGCGGGTCGGTCCCCGTCTCGACCGAAGACGGTGCTCGAGTGACGATCCACGGCGAGTGGCCCGCGATGGTCGGTGCGGGTGCGCTGGGACGGGGACCGGTCGATCCCGTCGCGGACGTGAACCTGCTGGTCACCGACGGGCAGATGCGAACCGCGCCGACGGGGTACGGACTCCCCCACGTCGCGTCGGTCGGCGGGGCGCGGTTCGTCGACCGACTCGAGCCGCTCGTCGGAGATCCTGGCATCGTCGAGAACCGCACACCGGCACGCGTCGTACAGATTCTCATCCACGAAGTCGGGCACGCACTCGGTCTCGACCACGAGCACGGGGTGGCGTTCCGGAAGGGGTCCGCCGTCGTGGCGACGCCGATGCTCAGCGCTTACGCCTGGGACCCGTCGTACGATCTCGATCGCTCCGCGTGCGGAACGGCCTATCCCGACACCGACGGTCTCGAGCGGAAGCTCACGTTCTCGTACTCCGCGTGTGCACAGCGCCAGCTCGAGAGGTACCAGGGAGGGGTTACGAGGTGGAGGAGTAACTCGAGAGTAGGTGTGGAGGAGTAACTCGAGAGGAGTGGATAGGCGACCGACTCGACGACAGGTACGTATATAGTATATCTGTCCGAACAACGGTCGGATGTGTACGTGTGATCCATCACTGACGGAAGCGAGTACCACCTCGAAGACGCGAGCGAACGCTCGATACCCAGCAGAGGGACAGCGATGAGTCTGGCGAACGTGAGAAGGGAGTTCACACGTGAGCGCTTGAAAATCGGGCTGTTCGGACTCTTCGGGGTCGCGTTTCTCGCTTTGGCCCTTCCCGCATTTGCCGAGCCGATGACGTTCTGGACGGGCATCTTCCTCGGCGAGTACTACTACGCCAGCCACGAACTCCACCACTTCGTCCTCGGAAGCTTCCTGGGGCTGCTCGTCCTCGGCGTCGTCGTGCAGGCAGTCCGACCCAGCGAGCGCGTTGGCGCACTCCACAGCGCGATCATCATGTGGGTCGCGTTCGTAACCGTCTTCACGCTCGCCGGGACGTTCTCGCCGGTGTTCGTCCTCCTGCTCGGTCTGCTGGTTGGGATGGCCATCGTCCACCCGGCAGCCAGCGACCAGCTTCCCTCCCTCGAGAGCGTCGACAAGCGCCTCGCCGTCGTGGCAGGGGTGACGGCGGTCGGCGCGATCACGTTCGCTGGCGTGGAACTCAACGCACAGTTGACGCTCAACGACGGCCACGTTCAGTTCGACCACTACCTGTTCATGGCAGCGATGGGGCTGAGCGTCGCTGGTCTCGCACTGTACGGGAGCGCTCGCGGAATCGGGTGGCGCTACCCGGTGTACGCGGCGGCGTCCTTACTGATCGTCTTCGGTCTCGCCTCGATCGCCTACCCCGGCGGCGAACAGGGCTCGAGTCTCGGCGTCGCCGGAGGGGCACTCGTCGCCCTCTGGGCGCTCTCGTTCGTCGCGCTCGCAGAAGGAGGCGAGACGCTCCTCGAGCGAGTGCGCACCAGGGGGTAGTCGACACTCGAGGAGGAGACTGGGGGACGACCGGAGGTCTCTGGCGGAACGACGGTGAGCAGTATCACCAGTGGACACAGCGGCGAGCAGCGCCACGGCTCTCGGGTATGTGAGAGAGTGGTGATACGAACGCCGTGTTCGTAAGCGGCCCTACCAGTAGCGATAGTGACGGTCTGAAGCCCGTCGTCCCGTGGACGACCGTCGGTGGGACGACGCCGTAGCTCTCGTGTCCCCCTCCCTACCCCGCCACTGTTCGAGTGGGAGTGTGGGAAGTCGACAACCGGGCCGACACGCCGCGCAGACGCATCGGATCGGGCGCGAGCGGTGGGTGACGATTACTCGTCGTCGTCGTCTTCGGGCTGTTCTTCACCGCGGACGAAACTCGCCTGTGCTTCGGGCGACTGGCCGAGCGCGCTGGCGTTCGGCCCTTCGATGAGCGCCTCGAAGTCGTCGACTTCGTCGTACTGATCCTGGTAGATCATCGCGGCTTTGCCGAGGGACGTGATCTCGTACAGGCCCGACCGCTCGGCGGGACCGATCTTGTCGACCAGACCGTAGTCCTCGAGCACCGGCAGGCGGGTGTTGATGTTCTTTCGGCTCTTGCCCGTGTGGGCGGCGAGGTTCGTTGCGACGTTTCGACCCGTGTCCTCGAGCGCTTCGAGGATGAGGAAGTCAGTTGGTTGTCTGAGTTTCACTGCTTTTCACACTCGTACTATACCTATATTTCCGATGGTAACTAATACTTTCGGCTCTGAAGCGGTAATTCGTCACTCGCATGTCGATCGGAAATTTTAAGTGGTGATAGTGCGACGATCCATCTGGGTGTAGACGAGAGCGCTACGAGAGATACCGTTTCCAACGCACTACACACATCCCCCATCAAAGTCGTTGCCAGGCGACGTCTCACATTCCCCCCGCTCCGTCTCACCCTTCATCCCCCTACACCGTTCTTTCGGTGGTCTCGTCGGGGGACTCGAGCGCGTAGACTCACTCGAGTCCCGCCGGTGAGGCAATGGCCACCGTGTCGACCGATTCGTCAGTAGCCGCGGTACTGCGAGCGCGAGCGATCCACGACAGCAGCGACGAGACCTCCGACGGTGAGGTGACTCGACACGAGGCGACCGAGGGCCGATCGGTGCCGACGTGAACACCGATTCCGTCTGGTTCGACGGTCCGGAAGGCGGATTCGTCCGTTACGTCGTCGCCGACGTAGAGGACGAACGGGTCACCTGGACTGCTCTCCTCGAGCAACGCGACCGCATCGCCTTTTCCCCAGGGGACAGCCGGTGAAATCTCGAGAACGCGCTTTCCGCGGGACGTCTCGAGTGCGTCACCGCCGATGCGCTCGACCAGTTCGTGTACGATGCGGTGGACGCGGGTTCGCGTCCGGGTGCGCTGTGAACGGACGTGCACCGTCCCCGTCAGTTGCTTGTTCTCGACGCGACACTGCGGGAAGCGCTCGAGGGCGTCCTCGAGCGCCTCACAAGTCTCTTCGACGGTGCTCGCACGCTTTTTCGCGATCGGATGAACCGAGTGCGACCCCTCACGGTACAGTTCGAGACCGTGGTTACCGGCACAGGTGACCGGGACCGGGACGCGCGAACGGACGTCAGAGAGCGCACGGCCGGAAACGACCGCGGTCGTGACCGCCGGTGTCGAAGCGAGCGCCTCGAGTGCGCGGCGGTTCGACTGCGTGATACGGGCACGGTCGGGGTCGTCGACGATCGGTGCGAGGGTTCCGTCGAAGTCGAGACAGACGAGTGTCTCACTCGCCTGGTCGATCGTCTCTCGAAGGCTGGGCAGCGGCCTCTCGAACGAGTGCGTCGGTTCCAGTAGTGACATGGCGGTGATCAGCAGGAAGGAGAGTTGCTCGAGTCTGCGTCTGTGGCCGGCTCGTTGGCGTCGTCGCTCAGATGGTTTCGGCCGTCGGTCACGGCGGTCTCCGAGTCGGGGTGTTCGTGGTCGTGGAGGCGGGAGATCACTTCGAACTGGCGGGTCATCCACCACTCGAGGTCGCGCGCGAACGTGTGTTCGCGCAGGCGAGTCATACGGCGGTGTCGCTCGAGGGGTGACGCCGAGAGTGCCTCGTCTATCGCGTCGGCGAGCGCATCGACGTTGGTCGGATCGACCGTGTACGCCGCATCGTCGAACGACGAGGCAACGCCTGCCCGGTCGCTCAAGACGAGCGTTCCCTCACCGTCGACGCTCGAGGCGACGTACTCCTGGGCGACGAGGTTCATCCCGTCGAGGAGCGAACTCACGACCAGCAGGTCTGCGTAGCGATAGAGCGCACAGAGATCCTCACGCGAGATGACGTCCTCGGTGTAGACGATGGGCTGCCAGGTTTCGGTTCCGAACCGGTCGTTGATGCGGCCGACCGCTTCGCGGACGCGCTCACCGTGAACCGCGTACGCCGGGATGTCCGTTCGACTGGGCGTCGCCTTCTGAACGAACGTGAACGCCTCGCGTCTGGATGGGTACCGTTCGAACAACCGCTCGATGGCGTCGAGACGCGCAGGGATACCTTTGGAGTAGTCGAGACGGTCGACGCCGAGACCGACGGTGACGTCGTCTGGAATCCCGTAGCGCGAGCGGATCGATTCCCAGCGCGAGCCGTCGAGCGCCCTGCTCTGGCGGTCGTACGTCTCTGCGTCGACACCCATCGGGGTCGCGCCGACCCGTGTCTCGGTGCCGTCGTAGCGAACCGTCCCGGAAGCGTACTCGACCGACGCGTCGGGAAGGTGCGAGTCGACGGTGGCCAGAAATGCGTCGCAGTACTCCTCGATGTGGAACCCGAGGAAGTCGTTGCCGAGCAGTCCCTCGAGCAGGGTCGTCTCGAGTGGACTCGATCCGAAGACGGACGGACGCGGCCAGGGGATGTGCCAGAACTGTGCGATCGTCACCGACTCGGGGACGGACTCGCGGATCAGCCGGGGTGCGAGACCGAGGTGGTAGTCCTGGAGCCAGACTACCGCGTCCTCGCTCGCGTGGTCGACGACCGCGTCGGCGAACTCCCGGTTGACCCGGCGATACCAGGTCCAGTCGTCGGGACGGTGGTCGACGTACTCGAGCAGTTCGTGACACGTTGGCCAGAGGACGCGGTTGCTGTAGCCGTAGTAGTAGCCGTCGACGGCCGCGTCTGAGAGCCAGACCCGGCGCAAGGTGTACGATTCGTCTCCGGGCGGGACGCGCACGCACCCGTCCTCGTCGGCGACGGCGCGGTCAGCCTCGCCGTCGCCCCAGGCGATCCAGGTGCCACCGGAACGAGAGAGTACGGGGTCGAGACCCGCCGTGAGACCACCAGTCGGACACTCGACCGTGATTTCAGACCGGGCTGGCTGTGTATCGCGGTTGCGGCCGACGTCGACGAATCCACCGTCGGTGGCGGTGCCATCTGAATCAGAGACCGCTTCGTCTGATGGACGACGGCCGGCAGGCGGTGCGGAGACGTACTCGTGTCGGTACGGTTGTCGGTTGGACGCGACGATGAGCTCCCCGGGAACTGAGAGCTCCGTCCTCGATGTACGTCCGCGTAAGTCAGTCGTCGGCGACGCTCGCTCCTCGTTGGGACGCATTCGTACCATCCCGACACCGTCCCGACGGGTTGGTTACCGGCCTGCATCCGCATGGCACTCTTATACCATCCACTATCAGGGGTCGCTCAGACGGACGACAGTACGCTCCGGCTACAGCGCGAGTACAGTGACCGACGAGGGACGGAGACGGGCGGCCAGTCGCCTCGAGCAGGCCACCTCGAGACCCGTGGGAGGATCGAGCATCGACTGGACGGCCCCCGACGGCGACAGCCGGTCGACGGTGAGCGGTAGTCCTTTCCTATTTCCCGTCGATGAGCGCGCTATGAGTGCGCCTTTCGCCGACCGAGTCCGCGCGTGTAAACGGCACCTCGAGCGACGCGACGCCGACGCAGTCGTCCTGTTTCCGAGCCCTAACACGACGTATCTGACGGGGTTCGACGAGACGCCCTCCGAGCGAGTGCTGTTCGGGCTGGTTTCGCGCACAGCTGACCCCACCATCGTTGCGCCGGAGTTGTACGCCGGAGCGCTCGAGGAGTCCTGGGTCGACGACGTACGGCTCTGGGGAGACGCGACAGATCCGTGGGAGCTCGTCGATACGGCACTCACCGACCACGGGGTGAGACGACAGGAGCCACCGGCGGAGCGCTCACGGCCAGCGCCGGGAGGCGAAGCGGGCGACCGAGCACGCCGACGCGAGGCGACGCTCCTCGTCGACGACACCATGTGGGCTGCGTTCACCGAACCGCTCCGTGCGCTCCGTCCGAATGCGACGGTCGAACTCGCGAGCAGCGTCGTCGGAGCGCTCAGAGCCAGAAAAGACGCCTCCGAGTGCGAGGCGCTGCGCCGAGCGGGAGCGATCGCAGACCGGATCGCCGTCGAGGTCCGCGAGCGCGGATCGACGGTCGTCGGGACGAGCGAACGAGACCTGGCTCGAGAGATCGACCGACTCCTCGAGGAGGCGGGAGGAACGGCACCGGCGTTCGAAACGATCGTCGCGAGCGGCCCAAACGGTGCCCGTCCACACCACCGGCCGGGAGACCGGCGGATCGAAGCGGGAGAGCCAGTCGTCCTCGACTTCGGTGCGTTCGTCCCGGCGACGTACGACGTCGGCGTCGGATACTACCCAGGAGACCAGACCCGAACGATCGTGTTCGACGGTGAGCCATCGGCGAAGGCCAGACGGGTTCACGAGGTGGTACGCCGGGCGCAGCAGGCTGCCGTGGACATCGTCGAGCCGGGCGTCACAGCGGGCGAGGTCGACCACGCCGCCCGGACGGTGATCGACGAGGCGGGCTACGGCGATGCGTTCGTCCACCGGACCGGCCACGGCGTCGGACTCGAAGTGCACGAACCGCCCTACATCGTCGCCGGAAACGACCGTGAACTCGAGGCGGGGATGGTCTTCAGCGTCGAACCGGGAATCTACCTCGAGGGCGAGTTCGGCGTCCGGCTCGAGGACCTCGTACTCGTCACTGACGATGGATGTGAGCGAATAAACGAGTCACCACGTGGGTTGCTGGCCAACGGGTCGTGACATCGGGTGGTGACCACCAGTTCGCGACATCGACAGTTCTGAGCACTCACGACGGATTCGAAGAGAGAGGTTCCTCCCACCCCCACACCGGGTTTCCGGTGAATTTCTGGAAGTGGAAATAAATACGCAAACGGTCGAGGTGGAGTGTGAAAAGCCGAGAGGGGGGGTGTGAGAACAGAGGACACGGCGATTGGACGTGAAGGAGCGTCGACGGTCGGAGGAGACAGCTGTGTGGCCGCGAGAGAACTACGCGGCGAGTTTCGGTTCCGTACGAGTTACGGTTCGACTGTCTCGACGAGCACTTTGCGGACGACGTCGGGGTCCTCGAGTAACTGGTGTTCGGTGTAGCTACCTTCGGCGCTGCCGCCGCTCTGGCGCGACTGTTCGATGATGTCGAGGAAGGCATGTTCTTTGAGGAGGTCGCGAACGCGCCGGAGGGAGAGCGTGTCAGACCCCTCCTGACGACAGATCTCCTCGTAGACGTCGTAGATCTTCGTCGTTCGAAAGCCGTCCTCGTCGGCCGTGTTGAGCGAGAGGACCGCGAGCGCCTGGAGGACGTACCGGGAGTGAGGTGTCGAGCCGCGGATGAGTTCACGAAACCGGTCGGTTTCGGCGCGTTCGCGCGCCTGGACGACGAACTCCTCGCGAACGGTCTGGCTGCCGGTCGACTGGGCGATCTCGCCAGCGTAACGGAGAATGTCGATCGCCTTCCGAGCGTCCCCGTGCTCTCGAGCGGCGAGGGCGGCCGCGCGTGGAATCACGGAGGGCATGAGGACGGAATCTTTGAAGGCGTCGCTACGGGCGTCCATGATGTCACGAAGCTGGTTCGCATCGTACGGCGGAAAGACGAACTCGCGTTCACAGAGGCTCGATTTGACCCGCTCGTCCATCCGGTCTTTGTACTTGATCTTGTTGCTGATCCCAATGACGCCGATCTTACACTGTGTGAGCTTTCCCGCTTCACCCGCGCGCGAGAGTTGCATCAGGATGTCGTCGTCGTCGAGTTTGTCGACCTCGTCGAGGATGATCAAGACGACGTCGTACAGCGAGTCGAGCACCTTCCAGAGTCGTTTGTAGTACGTCGACGTACTGAGACCCTTATCAGGGATTTTGATGTTCGTCCGCTCGGGATCGTTCAGCGAGTCCGCAATCGTCTGCACCGCCTGGGTTTCAGTGTTGTCCTGTGCACAATCGACGTAGGCGAACTCCGCCGTGACGCCTTCCTCTTTTGCGACGCGGACGAGTCGCGCCGAGATGTGTTTCGCACAGAGGGACTTACCCGTGCCCGTCTTCCCGTAGATCAGCAGGTTACTCGGACTCTGCCCGAAGATCGCCGGGTTGACTGCGTTCGCGAGATTCGAAATCTCGTCGTCACGGCCGACGATCCGGCCTTCCTCGGGCAAGTGGTTGATCTCGAGGAGTTCTTTGTTCTCGAAGATTGGGTCCTCTCGAGTGAAGAGGTCGTCCCCGGTGCTCGGCATACGGTATAGACACCACGTTTCCGGTGAATAGGTCTTACTGTTTCGGAGGGGAGTTCGTGTCAAAAAATATAGCTAGCACACACACACGAGGTTTCCGGTGAAATGGGGTGAGGGGGTGGGTGGGGTGCAGTTGAAACGGGGGTTTTCGTTCACCGGAAACGTGGTGTGGGTGAGTGTAGCACCGGCCGATACGGTCCAGACACGGACGTGAGGCTCCGATATACAGGGGATGAGTGTGAGAAGTCAGGAAAAAGATGGATCAGAACGGAAAGGAGGGGAGAGGGGGGGGGACAAGAGCGGGAGGGAGCAGAAGGGAGAGGGGGACAAGAGCGGGAGGGAGCAGAAGGGAGAGGGGGACAAGAGCGGGAGGGAGCAGAAGGGAGAGGGGGACAAGAGCGGGGAGGAGCGGGGAGGAGCGGGGAGGAGTAGGAACAAGAGGAAAAGAGTGGGATGGAGTGGAACAAGAGCTGAAAAAGTGAGGGATCAAAGAGAAGACTAGGATACTCGAGGACAGCGACTTCACTCGAGATCGATAGTTTCCGATGAAAACGTCGGTAGCCGACGTAGACGTCTTTCTCTGTATGCCGACCGTATCAATGGACTATTCGCAGTTAGACTATTTATATTTTACGAAAACCCTGACTCTAACTCCCATCTCCCCATCACTTTATCGCGTCAAGACCGTCATTTTATTGCCAGGAGATCAGCAAAATCCGTCGCAGTCCACTCCACTCTCGTGCCATTTCACCGGAAACACGGTGTGTGTCTCAGCTTCCCTCCCTCTGTATGATGCGGTTCACCGCATCCGCGACGGATACTCGACTCTGAACGACCGATCTGAGACGTTATCGCTCGCCGGCAGCCGGCTTTTCGCCAGAAAGATAGCCACTCTTTCACCGGAAACACGGTGTCCTTCTCACTTTCAGTATGATTTTCTGGAGCTCTGTGATGATTCTCTGGAGTTCTCTGATCAGTGATTGTCCCCTCCAACCTGTGACCTCTTTCCCATTTCACCGGAAATCTGGTGTGTGTGTCTTCGCCCGTCTCTCCGCACTCTCTTTCACTGGAAACCCGGTGTCCCCGGACCGGTGGGTCCGGTTACCTCCTCACGTCACCTGTTTCCCAGACTCTACTACCATCACTCTCGACCCTCCCGTTCACACACCGATTTCGATCTCGTCGAACTCGAAAAACGCTGTTTCGTACCCGTCGTGCCGAGCGATTTGGGGCGGTGCCTCTATCGAGATCGTCAGCCGGTCTCCGGACTCGAGCCGTTCGAGCGTGACTCCGTAGTGGTGTCCAAATTCGTGGTCGAGCGTCTCGACCGCCGTCGTTTCTGTACCATCTCCACCACGTTCGAGTCTCACAGTCAGGGACGTCAACGGGAGGATGACGTCGTTGTACGGCGTTCGTGTGAACACTGCGAGATACGTCTCGTCACCGCTCGAGACGAACCGCTCGAGATCCGTCTCGAGCACGGTAACGTACGCGTCAGCGCTACGGGCCGAGCCGAGTATCGTTCCCTGGAGATCGTCGACCGCCGCCCCTCGAGAGGCTGGTGGGTGTCCGAGTGAACCTCCTCGATGGCTTCCCTGGCCCTGATGGTCCCCCTGGTCATTGTGCCCATCGTGGCTGCCGTGGTCACTGTGACCGTGGTCGTAGCCATCGTCACCGTTGTCGTGGCCATCGTGACTGTCGTGACTGTCGTGACCGTCGTGGCTGCCGTGATGATCACCGTGGTCCATCAGTTCTAGCGCATCACGCGTTCCTCGTCGGTCGTGGTCGATCAGTTCGAACTCGAGTTCGTGAATGTCTGACCGCTGGTATTCGAAGTCGATCTCGAGCGTGCTCGCGCTCTCGAACCGTCCCTCGAGTTCGCCGGTCGGGCGTGCATCGAGTGGTCCAACACGAATCCGTGCGGTGTACGCTCCTTCGCCGGGGAGCGAGACGTTTTCCCCGTAGTGAAATCCCATTCGCTGTGAGAGCATCGCCCAGAGCGTCGCCGAGGTCACCAGCTCCCCGTCTCGCAGTAGTTCGAGGCTCATGTCCACCGGAAGGACGGTGTCCGTCACCGGGTCCCAGACGGTACACATCAGGTGGAGTGTATCTTCTGGCTCGACGACGACACGGTTCGTTTCGGTTCCAGCGACGGTCCAGAACCGGTGGGGAAACGTATAGGAGAGCGAGACGGCGTACTCGCCGTCGGTGGCAGTACCGTACGTACCCATCTCCTCAGTCGACGCGGGAAGGTAGACTGCACTCGGTCGGTCCTCGACCAGCGGCGGGTCCCTCCAGGCAGACTCCTCCTCGAACCCAAGGCGCTCGAGACAGCCTGTGAGCGAAACTCCTCCCACGATGCAGGTTCCGCTGAGGAATCGTCGACGGTTCATTGGATGGGGCTAGGGAGGTGGACGAAAAACCACTTCCGGTTACACCGTCCTTCCGGTGAAATACGACGATAGAAGGTCTCTCCCGCCCACAAACGTGTTCCCCACACCAACTTTCCGGTGAAAATCTACCAACGGCCACACGCTCGTCACCGGCTAGTCCCCACGATCGGCCGCACATCCGTACTGGATAGTCCCCACGATCGGTGCGGTCACTTCCAACTCTCTCACTGCCAAGCGATTCACACCGAGTTTCCGGTGAAAATCGCTCGAGTGAACCGACACCATCGGTACCGACGCCTTCGCTCTGGTTCGACACACCGGTGATCTCAACCGCTTCGTATCAGCGGTTAACTGCGTATTACTACCGGTAGTAACATACTTCTGAGTGATACGGTGACGGTGTTTATACACCGGTACCCGGAACCTCTCGGACAACCGTGTCTACTCACCGTCCCGATAGCCACTTCACAGTGAGTAGCATCCACTGCTCTCTCACAGCGACCGTGTCGATTGCGCTGTCTCTCGTCAGCCTGTTGGCATCGTCACCGCGGTGGATCGATGAGTGACGGATCCGCGCTCGCTACCGACACGCGGACTCGAGTGCTCGTCGTCGGTGACTCTGCCAGGCTGGCCGAGACGACGTCGGCGATCACGTCCGCCGTCGTCACGCCGGGCGCGGTCGCTGCCGTCTTGGCGACCGACGCGCTCGAGTCACTTCGTCACTCGAGTGCCGACTGTATCGTCTGTGACGTCCGTCCACAGACGGGACCGATCCGCGTGCTGGACGCGATCAGGGAGGTCGACGGCCACGTGCCGATCGTTGCACTGGTCGACCGGGCGGACGTCGAGACAGCGCTCTCGAGCGGTGCTTCGGACGTGTTCTTCGCGGACGATCCGCCGGCGCTCGCGTGTGCTCGGGTCGCGAACGCACTCGAGCGTGCCCACTCCCGTCACACGCCTGCAGAGCCGTTCTACCGGACGGTGCTCGAACACGCCGGTTCACTCGTCTTCGTGTTCGACGCGGACGGTGGATTTCGGTACGTGAGCCCGGCCATCGAGTCGATCACCGGCCACACACCCGACGAGGTCGAACGGGTGGGGCCATCTCGACTCGTCCACCCGGCGGACACAGCAGCCCTGTTCGAAACTATCGGCGACCTCCGAGACGCTTCGCTCGGCGAGACGCGCTGGGTGACGTGTCGCATCGCTCGGACGGACGGTACCTGGCAGACGGCCGTGATACGGATGGCCAATCGGCTCACAGACCCGGCTGTCACAGGGATCGTCGCCACCGTGTTCGGTCTCTCACCGCGGGACTCTGCTGGAGGCGGGCGCTCACTCGAGCGGACTGTCTACCCGTTTTCACCGTCCGAGTCCGCCGGCCTGGCGTCGACGCTCCGGAGTCGAGACCGGACGCTCTCACAGGTCCAGTCGGCGCTCGATGCTCGTTCGAACCTGAGTGCTATCGCACAGCGTGTCGTGTGTGAGGCACTCGAGGCTGACACGCGGTCGGCGCTCGAGCAGCGGGTGTGTGCAGCGCTGCTCGATCTCGAGTGGGTCGACTTCGTCTGGATCGGTCGGGAGTACGAACGTCGAATCGTTCCGCACGCGTGCGCGCCCGAAGAAAAAACTAATAACAATCATTCAACCAACCACCACCATTCGGGTCCCACCCACGCCGATTCGATCGGACGGTCGATCGATTCGAACGGCAGTCCACACGACAGCGGTCCTCGCTCGTATCTCGACCGTGTCGACCTCACGGTCGGCGACGGTGGTGTCCCTCCCGATACGGACGACCGCAGTGCCCCTCCCGATACGGACGACCACAGTGCCCCTCCCGATACGGACGACCGCGGTGAACTCGCCAGCCACGACGACCGCGGAGAACCAGCTTGTCGTGCAGTCGCCACCGACGAGGTAACCGTCGTCGACAGAATCGCCCTCGAGACCGGCCAGCCGTGGGCTACATCGGCACTGGATGCCGGCTTTCACTCGGCGCTGTCGGTCCCGCTATCGAACCGGACCTCACGTCACGGTGTGCTGTCCGTGTACGCCACTCAGCCGGCAGCGTTCGATACGTTCGCTCGTTCGACGTTCTCACACGTCGGTACCGTACTCGCGTTCGCCATCGACGCGCTGGAGACGAAACGGGCGCTCCTGACGACCGACGTCGTCAACCTCGAGTTCGAGCTTCGCGGCGGTGAGGACCTCCTCTCGAGGCTCGCCCGCGGTCTCGACTGTCGCGTCTCGCTCGAGTCGTACGTTCCCCGCACGGACGGCTACCTGGCGTTGTTCGTACGTACGTCGAACGGTTCCGAAGAGACCGTCCTCGAGTACGCACGCCGGCTCGACGGCGTCTCATCGGTTCGGCCGGTCGCCGAGCGGGACGACGGTTCGCTGTTCGAACTCGTCGCTACCTCGTCGCTCGTTTCGCTGCTGGCCGATGCTCAGGCCGTCTTGCGGTCGGCGACTGCGGATGGATCGCGTACGCGCGTTCTCGTCGACCTCCCGCAGGGGAGTGACGTGCGCTTACTCGTCGACACGCTCGAGGCGTCGTTCGACGAGGTATCGCTCCTGGCCCGTCGTGAGGGGGACCGGACCAGGGTCTCACACCGTGACTTCCGTTCGGCGCTCGCCGAGCGTCTCACCGAGAAACAACGGCTCGTCCTCGAGACGGCGTACGTCAACGGCTACTTCGAGTGGCCAAGAGAGCGGACGGGCGAGGAGATCGCTGACTCGCTCGGCATCGCTCAACCGACGTTCAACCGCCACTTCCGGACCGCAGAGCGGAAGCTGTTCACACTGCTCTTCGAGGAGTAACTGGCCGGTTCGTGTGCCGTAGCGTCTCGTGGCTGGCCGGTGCGTCTCGTGGCGTACTGGAGCGTAGTCGTCTCGACCTCGAGCCCGGGAGTAGTAGTCACCTCCGGTCGGACCGGGGACACTCCTCCGGTCGGACCGGGGACACTCCACTCGGACCTGGTACACGTTCCTGTAGTCGAATCCAGAACGACTCGTCACGTGTTGTGTCAATATATCTATCAAGTTAACCAAAAAATTTATAATTAACTTGCAGAATACTCTGTGACATGGACGAAACGAACAGCCTGCTCGAGGAGCTCGGTCGGAGCGCAGAGGAGATCGAAGCGGCGGCGGAGAACCCTGCGGTCCAGTACCAACTGAAGGTATTGCAGGCGACGAAGGAGGCTCGCGAAGCGGGCATCCCGTACGTCGCACTCGAGTACCAGCTGATGGAGATTCTTCACGGACTCTACGGACTCGCCATCGAAGCCGGTGAACTCGGTGAGGACGACCTGCTCGGAGAGCTCGACGAGCAGACGCTCCACTTACTCGACGTCATCGGCTCGTCACGGCGCGGTCTCCACCAGGGGCTGGACGAGGAGACGGTTCGCGAGAACCTCGAGACCGCACTCGAGTCGTTCGACGACGACGAGGTCCTCGAACCGTTCTACTGACCGGCGCACCACTCGCTAGCTAAATTGATACGATATTCCTGCTGTCCGTGCTACTGACGAGTCCCTACCGCTCGCGTCCGCGTCTCGTGCCGTCCGTGCCCCCGAGACTGCCATCACTACGTGCCACTCCGGTCTCGAGACTGCCATCACTACGTGCCACTCCGGTCTCGAGATCACTCTGACGAACTCCGTCCCTCAGGTGGCAGCGACCACCTGTTCGACGCCGTTTCCGGCCGGGAAACACATCGTTTCTCTCCACTCTCGATGCCGATTTCCCTCCACACCGGTAGTCGGTTCGCCACCTCGCTCGAGAGGGGAGGTGAATACGTATAGCGTTAGTCGCTACCGGGTGTACGATCGTAGCGTACACGATCATACCTCCGGCGGAGAAACGAGCGATTAATGCAGTCGCGTGAGATAATCGATCATTATTCGACGGAGTGGCCAGTGGCGGTGATGACAACGTGAGTACCGAACTGGCTGGGTCGGACACCACACACGTCCCGTCTCGAGCGGACGGCGGGATCGTTGCCGAAGTCCTCCTCGACCACCCGGACCTCTACCTCGGACGAACGCTCCGTACCGCACCGGAGGTGACGGTCGAACCGGAGTATCGAACCACGCTCGAGTCGGGACGTCCACTCCTCTTCTGTAGCGTCTACGGGGACACCTTCGACGCGTTCGAACGCGCGCTCACGACGGACCCGACGGTCACCAGCCCCGTCCTGGTCGACCGTTATCCGAACCGTCGCGTCTATCAGGTCGAACTCTCCGACCGGGCGCTCACGTTCACCGAGCGTGTCGCCGAAGTCGGTGGCCGCGTCCTCACCGTCTCGAGTAGTTCCGACGGATGGACCGTCGGCCTTCGGTTTCCCGACCGCGATGCACTCGTCGCGTTCAATACCTTCTGTCGACAGCACGAGATCACGTTCCGGGTCAATCACCTGCGGACGGCAGACGGCGTCGACGACGGTCTGGTCGGGCTCACAGACAAACAACAGGAGTTGCTGACGGTCGCCTTCGAGGAGGGCTACTTCGACGTCCCTCGCGGCATCTCACAGCACGAACTGGCCACGCGTCTCGGTGTCTCGAAGTCCGCCGTCTCACAGCGTTTGCGCCGCGCCATCGCGGAACTCTGTGAGACGTCTCTCGCCTAGAGGGTCACTCGAGTGAAGGTCTCGGCGGGCTGTCTCCTCGGCTCGAGGCGACGAGCCAGCCTCTGCCGTTCTCGAGCGGCCTGCGTTCTCACCGAGAGTCCGTTTCCGGTGCCGTTCCACGTCGCCTCACCGAGGGTCCGTTTCCGGTGTCACTCGCGCCATCTCTGTCGGCCGGTTCCACCGGAACTCCGGTGTGTTCTTCCGTCGGTGTAAGACCTCCGTTCCCGTGGTTCGGTGGGCGTACCGTCGGCTAGGGAGTGCATTTATTCGAATGTATCCCGTTGTTGTCTTCGAATGGTCACTCTTGGTCGCTCTGCCGGCTGCGTAGTGGACATCCGTCACGCTTCTCTCGAGCGTTCGGCGTTCGCTCTCCGTCTCCACTGTCGTTTTCGACGGGTAGGGAGGCTGTCGTAGCCACATACTACGGGGTCTGTTAGTCCGTCTATAGTAATGGGCCGAGCGCGTCTGGATGAATTCATGTCCGTGTTCCGATCACCGTCATCGGCAGTGACAGTCTGGACGGGCGCATCGACCCCGCACGAGCGCTGTCACGGAGCGCTATCCTTCTCTTACCGACGTCCTCGAGCGGTGAATCCACTCGAGAGGATGGGGTGTGATCGAACGACGCGGCGCTGTCAACGCTTCCAGGTGAGTTCCTGATGTGTGGAATAATCGGCCGCGTGGGGTCCGACGATGCGATCGATACCCTGCTCACGGGACTCGAGAACCTCGAGTACCGAGGCTACGACTCCGCCGGTGTCGCCGTTCAGAACGGCTCGGGAATCAAGGTACAGAAACGCTCCGGGAAGGTCTCGGAGTTGAAAGAGACGATCGACTCGCGTTTGGCCGACGGGCAGGTCGGTATCGGACACACGCGCTGGAGTACGCACGGGCCGCCAACCGACGAGAACGCCCATCCGCACACCGATTCGACGACGGACGTCGCCGTCGTCCACAACGGTATCATCGAGAACTACGCGGAGTTGCGCTCCTGTCTCACCGCGCGCGGCCACGAGTTCACGAGCGACACCGACACCGAGGTGATCCCACACCTCATCCAGCACTATCTCGACAGCGGCTGGGACAACGAGACGGCCTTCAGGATGGCCATTTCTGAACTCGAGGGCAGTTACGCCGTCGCCGCGATGCTCTCGGGAGAGCACGTTCTCTACGCGGCGCGAAAGGGGTCGCCGCTCGTCGTCGGCGTCGACGAGGGGACCGACGGCTACTTCATCGCCAGCGACGTCCCCGCGTTCCTCGAGTTCACCGACACCGTCACCTACCTCGAAGACGGCGACGTGGTCGTGGTCAGACCGAACGGCGTCGAGATCACCGATCTCGAAGGCCGGGACGTCTCTCGCGACCTCGAGACGGTCGACTGGGACCCCGAGCAGGCTGGCAAGGGATCGTTCGACCACTACATGCTCAAGGAGATTTTCGAACAGCCGACGTCGCTCACCCAGACCATCGAGGGGCGAATCGGCCGGTCGGCGAGCGAGATCACACTCGAAGACTTCCCTCCGGGGTCGTTCACGGACGTCGACCGCGTCCTGTTCGTCGCCTGTGGGACTTCGTACCACGCGGGTGTCTACGGCGCGCTCGCGTTGAACCAGGCGGGCGTGCACGCACAGGCGTTGCTGGCGAACGAGTACAGCGTCGCTGCGCCGCCGGTCGACGGTCGGACGCTCGTCGTGGCGGTCACCCAGAGCGGTGAGACGGCGGACACCCTCGGCGCGCTGCGTCGGGCGAACGAAGCGGGGGCGCGGACGGTCACGGTGACGAACGTCGTCGGCTCGACGGCCGTCCGTGAAGCCGACGAGTCACTACTCATCCGTGCGGGTCCCGAGATCGGTGTCGCCGCGACCAAGACCTTCTCGTCGCAGGCGGTCGTCCTCACGTTGCTGGGACAGCGGATCGCAGCGGACGTCACCGGTGACCCGAGCGCGGATCTCGACTCGTTCCTGCCGTCGCTCTCGAACCTGCCCGACCACGTCGAGTACGTCCTCGAGGAGAGCGATGCGGAGCGTATCGCTCGCCGGTACCGCGAGAGTCCGTCGTACTTCTTCATCGGACGCGGTCTCGGCTACCCGGTCGCGCTCGAGGGTGCGTTGAAGTTCAAGGAGATCACCTACGAACACGCGGAAGGGTTCGCCTCCGGTGAGCTGAAACACGGCCCGCTCGCGCTCGTCACACCCGAGACGCCGGTCTTCGCGGTGTTCACCGGCGAGGAAGACGAACAGACGCTGAAGAACGCAGCCGAGGCGGGCACCCGCGGCGCACCGATCGTCGCCGTCTGTCCGGACGGGCACCCGGCGCTCGAGACCGCCGACGCCCACCTCGAGATCCCCGACCTCGATCCGACGCTGGCGGGTCTCGTCGCGAACGTCCAGCTCCAGCTGGTGTCGTACTACGCTGCCGACGCGCTCGGCCGTCCGATCGACAAGCCGCGAAATCTGGCGAAGAGCGTCACGGTCGAGTAGTGCGGCCTAACACTGGCCGTCTCGAGCGCTGCCGCGTACCAGTGTTGCCACGGGTTCGAGGCTGCTGTGACACCACTGTTGTCACTGGTTCGAGCGCTATCGTGACTCTTGCCAGCATTACCACCGTTTCGGACGCTGTCGTCCCCTCTGTCAGCCACCAGGCCGTCTCCTTCACCGCTCCCGTGACAGTCGCCGTGTGTGTTCAACGGCTCCTATCCCGCGTTATCAACCCGCTTTCCAGCGATCGTCTCAGTGGACGATCACCTGGATTTATGTAGTGCGTCGTGACACGGAGGATATGGGATCGGGGGTTCCACTCAGTATTCAGGTCGTCAAGCGAGTTGCAGAACACGAGGGTGTCGATCCGACGGCGCTCACGCCACCGCTACACGCCGCCATCGACACCGACGCGCTCGACATGCTCTTTCGTCGAGAGCACGTCTCGAGTGAGAGTGAGACGACGGTCGAGTTCACCTACAGAGACCACCTCGTTCGGGTCACTGGTGACGGAGCGATCAGCGTCGACGGCTCGAGCGGCGTCGGGACGACCGCGACACGGGTCGGCGATTCACTCGACAACTGAGGCTGAGCGTCGACGCTGACGCCGCCAACAGTGCCCACGGCTAGTCAGCCGAGCAGTCGTGGCCGGTCAGTCGACCGATCTCTATCAGTCAGTCGAGCGGTCGCGGTCGACGGTTTCGCCGGGGTACGTCTTCGTTTCCGTCCCCAGCGTGACGCCCGGTGTGAGACTCGAGTTGATCCCGGTTTTGGCGCCGTCGCCGACGACGACGCCAAACTTTCGTCGTCCGGTCGACACGCGCTCGCCTTTCACCGTCAACTTCACGGGTTCGCCGTCGTGACGGAGGTTGGCGACTGTCGTTCCCGCACCGAAGTTGACGTGCCGACCGAGGACGCTATCGCCGACGTACGAGAGGTGACCGACGCTCGCCCCGGCCGAGAGGACGCTGTTTTTCACTTCGACGGCGTGGCCGACCTTCGCGCCTTCGCCGACGAGCGTCGCCCCCCGAACGTAGGCGTTCGGCCCGACCGTCGCACCCGAACGCACTAACACCGGTCCCTCGAGTACGACACCCGCTTTCACCGTCGCGCCCGCTTCGACGACCACGGCTCCCTCCAGGTGGGCGTCTTCGCTCACGTCGCCGTCGACGCGTCGCTCGAGTTCGGCGAGTTTCCACTCGTTGGCCTCGAGCAGTTCCCAGGGTCTGCCGACGTCCATCCAGCGGTTCATACTGACCGGCGTGACGGCGTAGGCGTCGATCACGCGCGCGAGGACGTCGGTAATCTCGTGTTCGCCACGCTCGCTCTCGGGGACCTCGAGCCACTCCCGTGCGGCTTCGGGAAAGGCGTAGGCCCCGCCGTTTGCGAGGGTACTCTGTGGGTTCGTCGGCTTCTCGACGATTTCGGTGACGGTGCCGTCTTCGGTGCTGAGAACGCCGTAGTTGCGCGGATCGTCGACCTCGAAGGCGCAGACGGCGGGACACTCCGCGAACAGCCGTGAGATCGCACTCGAATCGTAGAGGTTGTCCCCGTTCAGGACGGCGAACGGCCCGTCGATGTGCTCACGTGCCGCTTCGACCGCGTGTGCCGTACCGGCTTGTTCGTGTTGGACCTCGTACTCGACCGGCACGCCGCGATAGCGCTCTCCGAAGTACTCGCGGACGGTCTCTGCTTCGTACCCGACCACGAGTACGAGTTTCTCGGTTCCGGCGTCCACCGCTGCGTCGACGGTGTGACAGAGCAGCGGTCGGTCTGCCACTGGTAGCATCGGTTTCGGGAGCGTATCGGCGAGCGGTCGCATTCGAGTCCCTTGCCCCGCTGCGAGAATCACGGCGATCATCGATACCCGTACGGTGTCCGATGGGACGCATAATTATACGTCTATTACCACGCCGTCTGCCGGGCCGTCGAAGGTGTCTGAGCGGTCGCCTGCACCCACCGATTCGGCCCCCGCCGCGAATGCACACCGTTCGTTCCCTCCTGGACGCCCTCTCAGTGGGTGTCCAGCCCGCCGATCGACTCACTCGAGGGACCTTCGGCGTGACGTTCGTTTCGTCCGCCCCCCCGTCGGATCTCCGAACTCTCTCAGGAGCGTGAAATCCACCGTGGAAACACAATATTACTCTCCATAAATCTGGTATTGTTCGGGTTGTAGGCCGTGACTGTGCGATATTCGAGAGTATCACGTTCGGCTGGGCTATCGGATTTTCGCTCGAGGTAACGGTCGCTCTGACGGTGTTATGCGACGTATAGTAAATACCCTCGTGTCTCTATTCGTTGGTGATGTCGACGGAACCATCCGATACGAAGTGGACGCCGATGACTACCTCGCGACAGACGACGTCGCCTCGGTGTGTAACCTGTGGAAACCAAGTGACTCGACAGTTCGCACGCGTGTTCGGCGACAACCGGGACGTCGTTCACGCCTGTCCCGACTGTTCGACGTATCGGGAGATGAAGACGTCCGATTACATTCCAAAAGAAGTTCGGTGAGCACGAGACGCGAGTGCGGTCTCGAACTGACGTCGGGGGTTCCGGGGCGGTCCGAACCGGTCGGGTCTGCAGCTACACAGTCTGTCTACTTCTCAGCGGCCACATCCCGAGCGTAGCGTGTTTCAGTCGCTCACGGCGTCGTCGACGATCGCCGTCGCCTCGGCAGTGAGTTCTTCCGCTCTACTGGTCGCTCGTGCCTCTGCGCTGACACGAACGACCGGTTCCGTGCCGCTCGCTCGCAGGAGGAACCACCCGTCTCCGGTGTCGACGCGAACCCCGTCGAGCGTGTCGACGCGTTCGTACTCGGCGAGCACCTGGGCTTCGATCCGCTCGACGACGGTCTCGGGGTCGTCGACGCGAACCGACCGCCGTCGGATCGGGTACGTCTCGACTCCCGCTGCCTGTGTCGAGAGCGGCCCGTGTGTTTCGATCGACTCGATGAGTTTGCAGGCGGCGAGCGGGCCGTCCGGACAGAGTGTCTCGTCCGGCCAGATCCAGGCACCGCTCGGTTCCCCGCCGAAGACGACGTCTGGCTCGGTCGCTCGCTCGGCCACGTAGACGTCACCTACCTTCGTCCGCGTGAGCGACGCACCGATCGCCGTCAATGCGTCTTCGACGGCCAGGCTGGTGTCGACCGGTGCGGCCACCCGTTCGCCCTCGAGTGCCGATCCGCGAGCGAACAGCGCGAGCAACACGTCTTTCGGGACGAACGACCCGGTCTCGTCGACGGCGACCATCCGGTCTGCATCGCCGTCGTGGGCGATGCCGACGACGGCGTTCGTTCGTTCGACGACGGCCATGAGCGCACCGAGCGTCTCTTCGTTCGGCTCACTCGGCCGTCCCGGAAAGCTCCCGTCAGGCTGGCCGTTCAGCGTCAGGACGTCACACCCGAGCGAGGAGAGGACGCTCGCCGTGATCGCCCCGGTCCCGTTTCCGACGTCGACCACGACGCTCGGCTCGGTCTCGAGCGACACCGAGCGGCGGAGCGCCTCGAGATGGCGGTCGGCAGCGTGTTCGTCGCGCTCGAGCGAGCCGAGGTCGTTCCAGGTGCGGAGGTCGTAGTCGTCGGCGTCGATGCGCGCTTCGATCGCCCGGCGTTCGTCCAGCCCGAACGCTTTCCCGGAGGGGAGCCAGAGCTTGATGCCGTTGTCGGCTGCGGGATTGTGTGAGGCGGTGATCACCACGCCGGCGTCGGCCTCGAGCGGAGCGACGTTCCGTGCGAGCGTCGGCGTCGAGACGACGCCCACGTCGACTACGTCCGCTCCACACTCTCTGAGCCCAGCGGTGAGTGCGTCGCGAAGGATTCGGCCGCTCTCTCTGACGTCACGGCCGACGACGACCCGTTCGTACCCGCTCGAGGCCAGTGCTCGTCCGACGGCGAGTGCGAGTGCTCCCGTCACCTCCTCGCCGATGGTTCCGCGTATGCCGCTCGTCCCGAACATGCCTCCCGCTGCACCGACGGTCCCTTTTATTATGATCACGTTACGATCGGCGCCCCGCCGGTCCGTACCCACTTCCGGATCGCCGCCATCCACTACCCCGAACCGTGAGCAGAATTACAAATCTTTCGGAAATTACCTAAACAAATTGGTTTAGTGTGATCCTATATTTCTAAACGATCGCTAGTGTACTTATATACGGAGGTTGTAGCCGTCTGAGAGGAGATTCGAGTGCACGATCTAACAGGTTTCCAGCGCGATTTAATGTTCGTCATTGCAGGAATGGACTCGCCGAACGGCCAGGAGATCAAACAGGAGCTCGAGACGTCACAGAGCCGTGAGATCCTCCATGGGCGGCTGTACGCGAACCTCGATACGCTCGTCGACGAGGGACTCGTCTCGAAGGGCGAACTCGACGGGCGGACCAACCGCTACAGCATCACCGAGCGGGGCAAGGAAGCGATCGCTGCCCGGTACGACTGGCAGAGCGAGTACGTCTCGCCCGACGTCCCGCTCGCGAAACTGTAGTCCGGATCCGACCAACGCCCCACATCACATGAGTGCAACCGACACCAACACCGACCTGAATCCAGACGTATCCGATCTGTCCCCGAGCGCCAAGCTGGTCTACAAAGTCCTCGAGTACGAGGGCAACCTCACTCAGGAGGAGATTGCCTCCGAGTCACGGCTGTGCCCACGTACCGTCCGCTACGCTCTCGGAAAGCTCGAAGACCAGGGCCTGGTTACGAGCCGCGTCCACCTCCGGGACGCTCGCCAGTCCGTCTACAAGTTAGTTAGCTGACTACAACGTTCGCTTCCGAGTCACCGTCGGCTCGAGCGACCCGATCACACGTGTTTTTGATAGCGATCGATCAGCAGGTCGAGTCCGAACGTTCCGTCCGTGATCGTGTAGTTCGTCTCGAGTCTCGGGTTGAACTTCGCCTTGTACCGGTTGATGCTCGGGACGCCCGCTCCGACGAGGTCGTAGCGCTCGAGACCGTCTCTGAGACCGTCTCGCATGACGTGCCAGTCGAGAACGTCGTTGATCGAGAGGTCGATGTTCGCGTCCGGTTTGACCCCACCCTGCCAGCGGTAGCGCGTCGTGTCCGATTCGGCGACCAGAATACCGCCGACGAACTCGCCGTCGATCCGGCAGGTGTACGGACGAATCGCGCCCGCCGGCACGGCGTCGTAGATGGCCCGGGCGTACGTCGGCGTGAGCTGAAACGGTCGGCCCTGGCTCTCGTAGCGCGCCGCTACCTGTTCGACGATCGCCTCGACGTCGTCGCCGTCTCCTTCGACGATCTCGTAGCGTTGCTCGTCGGCGTTCCGGACGTTGCTCCGTGCGTCGCTACTGAACCGATCCAGGAGTTCGTCTTCCTCACGCTCGAGGTCGACGACGTATGTGTACCCCGGTGTCGCTTCGAAGTCGTTCCAGACGAATGGACGGACGTCCTCGAACTCGCCGGTGACGTACTTCTGGTAGTGTGGCGAGAGTTCCGCCTCGATCCACTCGAGACTGCCCTCGATGAAGCGGTTGGTTCGCCGGTCGACCTTCCGCTGTTTGAGTCCGCCGACCGTCACCAGCGCCGGACCGAGGTAACACGACCACGAGTACGGCGCGGGTGAGAACGCGCCCGTGATCGGTCCCTTCCGGTACTCGAAGACCGGAAACAGCCCGACCGGCTCCTGTCCCTTGAACCCGACGAGGAGGTGGACAGTCGTCCCGGTCTCTCTCGCCTGTACCGCGAGCGCTTCGGCGCGGTAGAACGGGTTCGTCGCGCTCGCTCGTTCGACGTATCGGTTCCACTCGGCCGCGTCGTCGCGAACGTCCAGTGTCGTGACGTCGATGCTCATGCTTAGAGGTAACCGAGATCCGAGAGCCGGTCTTCGACGCTCGCGTCGTCGGTCGCAACGGGAGCGACACCCTCGTAGGCCGGATACGACTGCTCGCTCGTCGCGTCCGTAACCGGGAGGACAGCACCATCCATCTCGGCGTCGATCGGGACGTCGAACAGCGCACAGACCGTCGGCGCGACGTCGAAGATGGTCGCACCCGAAAGCGACGCGTCCCCGTCGATGTCCGCACCCGTCGCTGCGATCACGCCCGTTCGCTCGTGGTTCCAGGGCTCGACCGGTTCACCGAAAACCGCTCCCAGGAGGTCCTGTGAGAGCGCGTTGTCGAACCCCGCCGGAACCGTCAGGATGTCTGGCCCTCGCTCGAGGTACGGCCCATCGAAGTAGGTCTCGCGGGGTTCGACCGCCTCGAACACCGGCTCCCCGTCGGGTGTCTGCACCTCGCGCAGCGCCGCGATCAGGTCGTCTCGAACCGCCTCGTACTCGTCGGCTGGCACCGTCCCGTTCGGCTCCCGGCCCTCGAGGTTGATCCGGACGCCGAGTTCGCTCTTCGAGCGGACGTAGGCCCTCGACTCCGGAAACGCCACCTGCTCGCTGGCCGCCCGGATCAGATCGCTCGGGACTCGCTCTCCGATCGGCTCTTTCAACCCAACGTGGTCCAGCGTGTCCGCCACCCGCTGGGTGGTGATTCCCACTTTCGCCGCAACCTCCATCGCCCGCTCGAGCGCGCTCTGGGTGTGCTCACTCGCCTCTTCGCCCTCGAGTAAGTCGTTCTGCCACGCCCGCGACCAGGTCGGCATTCCCTCGCCGCCGCTCTGGACGCGCACGTCTCCTCGCTCTTTGAGGAACTCGTTCGCGCGGAACTCGACGCCTTCGACCCGTCCGATTCCGTGGTCGCTCACGACGAGGACGTTTCGCGGCTCGAAGCGTTCGAGCGTCCGCTCGAGTTGCTGATCGACCGCCCGGTACACCGCGCGGATCGCCCTGGCGTCTCCGGGCCGTTCGTGAAAGACCGAGTCGGTCTGCTGGAACTGGACGAACCCGAACGCCGGTTCGAAGCGCTCGAGGAGGTATCGGAACGCCGCTCCACGGTACTCGATGGTCCGCTCGTAGCCAGCGATCGACTCGTCGGGATCGGGACCGCTCTGCGGATAGACCTGGTAGCCGCCGCAGGCGTCTTCGATCTCGTCGAGGATTCCGTCGGGGTGACAGGACGGGTTCTCGGGGGCCGTCATCCCCGGAATCAGCGCCCCGTCGAACGGCCGCGCCGGGTGGGTGACCGGTACGTTGACGACCACGCTCGAGTGGCCGTGCTCGCTCAACAGTTCCCAGATCGGACGCGCTTCGACGTGGGTCGCGTTCACCACGTCCCAGTCGTAGCCCTCGAAGGTGAGAAAGTCGAACACGCCGTGTTTTCCGGGATTCTTCCCCGTGTAGATCGACGGCCACGCGCTCGCCGTCCAGGGTGGGATCTGTGACTCGAGCGGCCCGCTCGCACCGCTTCTGACGAGCGACTCGAGGGTCGGTATCTCACCGCGTTCGAACAGGGGCTCGAGGACTGGCAAACACGCTGCATCGAGTCCGACGACGAGGAGGTGCGGGGAAGACGCGCCGCCTGTGCGCTTCATGGTGTGTCTCTGTCGCGAGATGGGCTTTGTTATGCGAGGGCTGGGTCTCCTGTAAGCGCCGACTTCACCGCTCGAAGCTCCGCTTTCGACGGCGCGAGTCCTGCGCTAAGCTCCCCCTTCTCGCGTGTGTACCCAGTACGCGCCCCAACACTAAGCCCTCGTACGTCACACCCTCTCCCATGCTCGAATCGCCGTCGACCACCCCTCGTTCACGACCGGACCGATGATCAGTGGTTCACCCTCGCTGTTTACCTGGTCGCTCTCCGAGCCACGCCCCGTCGGTCTCACCTCGTTCCTCCGCCAGCGGGCCGATGCCCTCTGGTTCTACGGCTCCAGCAAGGCCGCGCTCCGCGACGTCCTGCCCGCACTCGCCGCGCCCGGTGAGACCATCCTCGTTCCGTCGTACCTTCCCGACGCCGTCGTCGAACCGGTCGAGGAACTGGGTCTCGAGACGCGCTACTACGCGATCGAACCCGACCTCTCGCCGGACCTCGCCGACCTCGAGCGCCGGCTCGACGACCGAACCGCCGCCGTGGTCTCGGTGAACTACTTCGGCTTCCCGCAGCCAGGTCTCGAGGCGACACTCGACCTCGCCGAGGAGTACGACTGTTACCACGTCGACGACAACGCCCACGGTGCGTTGAGCGTCGACGACGGTACCCTCCTCGGTACGCGCGGACACGTCGGCGTCGCGAGCCTCTGGAAACTCCTCCCGATTCCGAACGGGGCGGTGCTCTACGTCTCCGACGAGGCGGTCCGCCGGCGCTTCACACCCTCGCCGCTGGCGACCCCTCGAGCGGGCTTCGACACCGAGGACTACCGCTTCGTGATGAAGTCACTCGCCGTCGACGTTCTCAGTACACACACCGCGGTCAAACAGTCCATCGGTGCGCTCGTCTCCCGTCGCGGAGGTGGTGTCGCAGACCCGAGAACCCGCTACGAGGCGTCGAAGGAACCCCTGTCGAAACTCTCCGAGCGAATTCTCGAGGACGCCGACCCGGCCGTCATCCGCAGCGCACGCCGGGAGAACTACCGCGCCTGGCGTCGCGCACTCCGTGACCGCTCGGACGTCGACCTCCTCTTTCCCGACCTCGCCGACGGCATCTGCCCGCAGGTCTGTCCCGTCCGCGCGACTCGACCCGCCCGCTTCCGCCGGGAACTCGAGCGCTGTGACGTCGGCGGCGTCCACACCTGGCCGCGACTCGCCCCCGCCGTGCTCACCGACTCGACGTACGAAACGGCGCGCACGCTCTCCGAGTCAGTCCTCACGTTGCCAGTTCACCAGCACATCGACGCCGCACAGATCGACGCAGTTGGCCGGTGTCTGCGTTAGCGGTCTCCTCTCCTCTCCTCTCCTCTCCTCTCCGTCACTTCGTCGCCGAACCCACTCCACCGACGCCCGGCGCACTCGAGAGCACCGCGATGATGTCGTCGTGGACCGCGTACGCGCCGCCGTCGGTGCGGTGGAGTACCGTCTCCGTCCGCAGCTCGGAGACGAGACTCTGGACGGCCACCGTCGAGCGCTCGAGACGGTCGGCGAGCGCCTCCGTTCGGAGCGGTCCCTCCCTGAGCAAGATGGCGACCGCTCGGCGCGCGGTCTCCTCACGGCACCGGGAGTTGTCACACGCGCGCTCGAGGCGGTCGTGGACGGCCGGCATGGTGAGCAACTCGTCGAGTTCGTCGGCGTCGCTCGCGACGAGCAGGTCGGTCGCGACCTCGCGCGCGTCGTCGTCCTCCCAGTCGACCGGTGTGTAGCCGTAGAGCCGTTCGTCCTCGCCGACCAGAATCGGCGTCTCCCCGTCGTCTTCGTCGGCCGCCGCTGGTTCGTCGTCTCCCTCGTCCGCTTCCATCTCGACCGAGCGCTCGAGGCGGTGCTCGAGTCCGTGAACCCGTCGACGAAGCGTCTCGTTTTCGTCCTCGAGTTCCTCGATTCGCCGGTCTTTCTCCGTGAGTCGTACCTGGAGATCGGTGCGTTTCGATTCGATCTCGACCAGTTCCTCGTGCAGCCGTCGGAGTTCGTCGCTCGAGGCTGGTAGCTCCGCCTGTACCGTCTCCGGGCGACTCAGCGCATCGGCCATCTGGCGGGCGGCCTCCGAGACGTCGCGCGCGGAGGCGAGTTCGCCCTCGAGCGATTCGATTCGCTCCTCGCGCTGTTCGACGCGTCGCTCGAGTTTCTCGATGCGGTCTTCCTCGCGCTGTTTCCGCTCGGTGATGTGCTGGAGGTCGCCGACCAGCGCCTCGGAGACCGATTTCAGCTCCGGCCGTTCGAAGTCGTCGAGTCCCGGCGTGGCACCGGCGTCGAAGGTTCGCTTTCGCCTGAACTGGATCTTTCTGACGCCGACGTCCGTCCAGTCGGTCTGGATGAACGCCTGGCCGTCGCCGAGTTCGGAGACGAGTTCGGCGTACTCGGTGTCGATGATCCGCCCGACGACGTTCGTATCGTTCTCCCAGGTGAGGCGGTGCCAGACGAGCCAGTTCGCCTGTGTGATGAAGTCCTTCTTCACGTCGGCGGGGCGCTGGCTGATGCCGAGGATACCGAGACCGTGTTTCCGCCCGCGTTTGCCGATCTTGATCAACATCTTGCCGGTCTCGCCGACGCCACCGCCCTCGGGGATGTACTCGTGGACCTCCTCGACGACGAGCAAGAACGGCTTCTTGAGTTTCTTCTCCTTGACGAACAGCTGTCGGGCGGTCTCGCGTAAGAGTTCGTCTGCGACCTCCTCGTCCAGATAGCCGGAGACGTCGAGGATGACGGGGACGTTCTCCTCGAGTGCGAGCGAGGCCATCTGCTCTGCGTGCTCGGGACCGATCTGGATGTCACACTCTTCGTCCGCGCCCGCGTGGAGCATCTCGTACTCCTCTTTCAGCCCGTAGTACTCTCCGTCGGTGTCGACGACGAGCAGCGGATAGCCCGCCTCGAGGAGTTCTTCGGCGATCACCGAAGCGGTGTTCGACTTCCCGCTGCCGGACTTCCCAGTGACGAAGCCACGTCCGGTCAGCAACTGGACGACCGGCAGCGTCACGTCGATGCCGTGGGAAGTCTCGCCGACGACGATTTCACGGTGTTCACTCACGTGCGTCTCACCTCGGCTGCTCGAGAGGTAACCATTACATTACACTACTAGTCCCACCCCTTCAATATTCGTGACAGCAAACGGCTACGAACCGCCGTTCTCTGGGACGGGTGTCTCGAGCGGATGTGGTAGCTGGCCCGCACGTGCATTGCACCTGGACCGCGTGTACATTCCACCACGTGCAGACGGTATACACTGTGTACACTGTGCACACTGTCTCAACCGCCTAAACTGTCGAAACGCCATTGCCGAACCGCCGCTTCGTTCTCCACACACGGACCAACCGTGCACACGTCCCACGCGGTCCACACTTTGTACACTTCGCGCACTTCTTGTAAATCGCACACATCCTACACGGTGTACACTCTGCTCACTGCGTGCACTTCCCGAACACCCTCAATCCCACACACTGTCTGGACGGTTCTCCCCGCTCTGGCTGTGTACACTTCCCACACAGTGTAAACCGTCTACACTGTGGGGGGGGGGGGGTGCTCGAGCTGTGTGCGCTACTACCGAATGTGGCTGTTCTCGCTCGAGCACTGCTCGACGTTGCTGTCCACACGGCGCGCGAAGCTCACACAGTTCACACCGTCCCAACCGTCCACACTGTCTCAACGGTCCGCCCTGTCTACACTCCTTGTGCCGTCTGCACCGCTCGCACCGCCTCAGATGCGCTGACCGTCTGGACGCCCTCCACATTCTCTCACCTCGCATCTCTCACCGCCTACACAGTCTACACCGTTCACACAGTCCAGACCCTCTCAACCGCCCGCACTGTGTTGGACGTCTGAACAGTTCCGCCACTGTTAAGTCGTGTGCGTGAATGAGTTCGCCTGGAATTCGCCGTCGAATCCACTCGAGCACACAAAACCGTCCACACTGTGTACAATGTCTCGTAGATACCGTCGACCCTGGTGCCAGCTGGTTGCCGACTCCGCTACTGCACTGTTCACACTGTGTGCGCTGTGTACACTGTGTACGCTGTCTGGACTGTACACCGCTCGTACGCGGTCCGCACGTCGCGCACGGCGCATACCGTCGATGCGTGCTTCCCTTCTCACGCTGTTCGAACAGCCACCACGGCGCGCACTTCTCAGACCGTATGAACGCCTTGCACATTCCCCACGGTGTACACCTCGTCGACCGTTCGCGCTGCCTGCACAGTTCTCACCGTTTTTCCTCTCCACCTCTGACAGCCAGGTGGCCCGTGAACCTACCAGTGGGCGGCCTGCACAGTCCCGACGTTCACCACCGTCCACACTTTTCACACTGTCTGAACAGTGTAGACGTTCCACACCGTGTGTGACGGGATCGTCCACTCGAGTCGACCCGCGGCGAACGACCGCTCACAACCCATGACAACAGCACGTGCCGTCAGCGTTGCCTTACAGAAAGGCGGCGTTGGCAAGACGACCCTCGCGATCAACCTCGCCGAACGCCTCGCCAACCGCGGCCACGACGTCTTGCTCGTCGACCTGGACCAGCAGGGGAACGCGACCGAAGGCGTCGGTCTCGCCGACGCCTACCGGAGTGATACGCACCTCGGTCACATTCTGGACGACAACAGTGATGTGACGGCGGGAGACGTAATCCGGTCGGCCGACTCCTTCGACGTCCTCCCGGCCAACCAGGACTTAGATAGCGTCGAGAACAGTATTCGGAGCGCCACCTTCGGTGAGCTCTGGATCCGAAACGAGATCGTCGACCCGCTGCTCGAGGACGCCTACGACTTCGTCGTCGTCGACTCGCCGCCGAACCTCGGGCCGCTCGCCGACGCCTCGCTCATTTCGACCCAGCACGTCATCGTGCCGTTGCGGATGAGCGAGCCGAGCGTCAGCGGCTTCGAGCGGATGTACACCCAGCAGATCCTGCCGATCCGCAAGGAGATCGACCTCGAGATTCTCGCCATCGTCCCCAACTCGCTGGCTGGTGACAACGAGGAGAAGCGGATCATCGGCGACCTCGAAACGTCCGAGTTCGGCCAGTTTCTCCCGTCGTTCGCCCGCTCTGCGCACTTCGACGACCCCGACTCGCCGGGACCGGGTCTGCGCGAGCGCATCGCCTTCCGCCGTGCCTGGCGCGAGGGTGTCCCGCTCGCGGTCCACGACCCCGAGAGCGACATGCTCGAGCGACTCGACGAACTCGCAGCCATCGTCGAACGAGGAGGTGTCGACGATGCCCGATGACAACCGGTTTGCGGGCCTGAGCGAGGCCGTCGACGACGAACCAGCGGACGAAGAGCCAGCGTCGGCAGCCGTCGAGTACGACGAGACGGACGCACCCGAGTCTTCGACCGAAGCTGATACTGACGGTGCGAGTTCGGAACCGGAGACCGAACCCGAACCGTCTGACCCCTCGGCGTTCGCTTTCGACGAGACGACGAAGAAGACGGTCTACGTCCGCCAGGAGACCCTCGACGCACTCGAGGACGCGCGCGTGCTCGTCGACGCACAGCTGCGGACCAACCACGACGTGCGAGACCTCACTGGTCGGGAGTTCTACGACGCTGTATTCCGGCTGGCCGCCGCGGATACCGACGGACTCGTCGAGGAGATCCGAACCGAGCGCGACGACTGATCCGTGGGAGACGATCCACTCCTCGCCGGAATCTGTGGTATGCTATCGCACACCTGAGAAACGGTTATGTAAGTGCGACCAGATGTTCTGCGTACTGCGATCACCGCCGCGTGATCTGCGTTCACCGATGACCACGACGATTCCCACCACGGCGCTCGCACTCGCGAAGAGCGCCGTGGCGGTACCCGGGTTCGGAGGCTGGTATCCGAACGCCTGGGCACTCCGCGGCGTGGTCCTCTCGTCTCCGGTGTCGATTTCACTCGGCATCCACTCCGTCCGCGCCGCATAGGGCCGCTCTCTGGGCCGGACGGACCGTACTTCTCCCGAGGAGACGCCGACGTCCAGTGACCGGTCTCGAGTGTGGACTATCCCCGTGGTGAGCCGGTCACCACCCGCGGGACGCCGGTCGACGTTCCAGTCGCACCCGCACCTCGAGTTCGACTCTCGACGGGGACCTGATGGCACGACAGACACAGACTCGAGCCGTCGTTGCAACGCTCTCCGTACGCGTCCCGCTGGGCGCGTCGGGAACCCTCACAGACGGCGTCACGGCCGTCGTCGACCGAGTACCGGCCGTCGACGCGGTCGCCGACCCACAGGTCCAGGGCCTGAAGCCCGGTCTCAACGACACTGTCGTCGAGGCTCGCCTGGCGGTCACCATCCGGACGCCGGTCGGTGACCGCGGCGAAGACGTCGCCCTCGCCAGACGGGTGCTCGAGGACGGTGTCGGCATCCTCTCGGTCGACTCGCTCGAGCGGGTGGCCGAGGAGGCCGATGGCCCGGTTCACGCCCAGACGGTCGGTGTCGGGTAGTCGCGGCCGTGTGACGCCGCCTGTGGCCCTCGCTGGCGTCAGCGGTCGACGGTTCGCTCGGTTACGGTGATCCCCTGCCGCCCGAGGTGCTGGAGCTGTCGCCGGGCGAACTCCTCTTCGCGGGTGCCACGCGTCGCGAGGACGTAGACGAGTGCCCCGCCCGTCGGCCGCATCGTGCGCCCCGCCCGCTGGGTTCCCTGGCGTCGCGAGCCGCCGAGTCCCGAGGCGACGATCGCGACCTCTGCCGTCGGGAGGTCCAGCCCTTCGTCACCGATCCGCGAGATGACGAGCACGTCACGCTCGTCACGGCGGAACTCCTCGAGCAGCGCCTGTCTGCGGTGGTGTGGCGTCTCCCCGCTGAGAAACGGCACGTCGAGGGCGTCGGCGATCTCCTGGCCCTGCTCGAGGTACTCGACGAAGACCAGCGCCTTCGCCGTCGGGTGCGAGGCGAGCAGGTAGCGGATCTCCTCGAGCTTTCGGCGGTTGCTCGCGGCGACCTGATAGCGTTCTCTGCCCTCGGTGGCGGCGTACTCGTCCGCCGCCTCGTCGTCCCAGGGGACGTACCGGATCTCGAGTTCCGGTTCGGCGACGAACCCCGCCTCGAACAGCGCCGCCCAGTCGGTGCCGATCGGCGGCCCGACGAGCGTGAAGATCTCTTCCTGGCGGTCGTCTTCCCTGATGGCGCTGGCGGTCAGCCCCAGGCGGTGGCGCGACTGTAAGTGGGTGCTGCGCCGGTAGACGTCGCTCGGGACGTGGTGGACCTCGTCGAAGATCACGAGTCCCCACTCGCGGTCGTCGAACAGCGACCGGTGGCGGTCCATTCCGGCGATCTGGTAGGTCGCGACGGTCACCGGCCGGACCTGCTTGACGCCGCCGTGGTACTGGCCGACCTGTGCCGGCTCGAGGCTGGTGTGCTCGAGCAGCGCCTCCTGCCACTGGCGGGCGAGGTCACGGCTCGGGACGAGGATCAGCGTCTCGCCGCCGACCGCTTCGATCGCCGCCATCGCGGCGACCGTCTTCCCGCTGCCGGGTGGGCCGACGAAGACGCCCTGGCCGGTCGCTTCGAACCGCTCGACCCACGTCCGCTGGTACTCGCGTAAGTTCACCTCGAGTTCGACTGCGAGTTCGTCACCACCCTCGAGGTCACGCTCGTCGCGGACGGGGTAGCCCGCCTCGTAGAGGAGCCGTTTGATCGCCGCCTCCGCACCCTCTCTGACCCAGTCTTCGGTCTCGGAGATCGGTGCGTGGACGTGCTCCTCGTCGAGTTTCTGGCGGGCGACGTTCCCCATCACCTCCGGCGTCCGTCCCTCGAGCACGGTGTACTCGTCGGGGTGGGTGTAGAGACGGAACTGCTGGGCGCGGTCCCACTGGCTCTCGATCCACGCCTCGAGCGCCGCAGAGCGCTCGCCGAGCGCCTGGCGTACCGTCCGCTCGAGTCCTTCGAACGTCGAGTGGGGCGCTTGCCAGACGTCCTCGGGTCTGACGACGTAGCGGTAGCCCCCGTCGCCGGTGGCGTCGGCCTGGTGGGCGAACTGGGTGAGCTGTGCCCGCGTAAACTGGCTCGGCTGGTCGACGACGATCTCTCTGCGTTTGGGGAAGACGACCACGCGCTCGCGCTCGGTGAGGTCCTCGAGTTCGCTCGGGAACCAGACGACCGGGTCGGCCGACACCGACAGGCGCTCGAGCGCACCCGTCTCGGCGAGGCGCTCGAGGTGGCCGGTCGCCGTTTCCTGGCTACACTCGAGGACACGGGCGACCGTCGCCGCGGTGAGGACGGGCCGCCCCTCCTGCTGACAGCAGTCGTGAAACGTTGCGAGAGAGAACGTCTCCCCGCCGTTGCTCCCGGCTTCGCCCTCCACGTCGCTCGAGTCGGCCGCGCCGTCAGCGCTCCCGGATCCGTCTGAACGGTCTCCACCGTCTACACTTTCCACACTGTCTGAACCGTCCGAACGGTCTGCACCTTCCGAACTGTCTCCGCTGTGCTCACCGCTCGTGCCGTCTTCGCCTTCCTCCTCGACGGTCGCTGCGTCGTCCGTCTGTGGCGTCTCCTCACCCGCCTGTGTGGGGACGTCGCGTTCCTCGGTCACTGTCTCTCGAGTATCGCGTCAGGCGTATACCAATTTCGCTCCCACGGCTCCCGGTGGGGCGTTCCAGACCGGGATATTTGGTCGCCGCGAACCGTACTACCGGCTATGTCCTCGAGACCTGCCCGTACGCCGTGGCTCTCCGACCGAACCGGTCTCCTCGTGGTGACGCTGCTGGCGGTGGTGCTCGCTGCGCTGGTCGTCCTCCCGTACCTCCAGTACGTCCTCTTCGCCGTCGTCCTCGCGTACGTCTTCGCTCCCGCCCAGCGCCGCCTCGAGCGCTACGTCGGCTCGACGGCCGCCGCGCTGGCGCTCATCGCGGTGGCGATACTCACCGTCATCCTGCCGATTCTGTACGTCCTGGCGGTGGCCATCGAGGAGGCACTCGAGATCCTGGCCGCAGTCCAGGAGGGGACGCTCGACGCGGAGACGCTCGAGGCTCGTCTCCAAGCGGTCGGCTACACCGGCGACCTCGGCCAGCTGTACGCGACCTACCAGGAGCCGATCGCGACGGGGGTCCAGGGTCTCGCGACGGCGACGCTCGGGGTCGTCGGCGGGTTACCGAACCTCCTCATCGGACTCACCGTGACGGTGTTCGTGCTCTTCTCGCTGTTGCGCGACGGCGAACGGTTCGTCGCGTGGCTGCGAGCGGTGACGCCGCTGCGCGCGGACGTCGAGCGCGAGCTGTTCACCGAACTCGACCGGCTCATGTGGGCCTCGGTGGTCGGCAACGTCCTCGTCGCCGCGATTCAGGCCGTCTTACTCGGTATCGGTCTCGCCGTCGCTGGCGTCCCGGCCGTCGTCTTTCTCACCGTCGCGACGTTCGTCTTCGCACTCTTGCCGCTGATCGGCGCGTTCGCGGTCTGGTTCCCGGTCGCGCTCTATCTCGTCGCGCTCGGCCGTCCCGTGACCGCCGCCGCCCTCGTCGCCTACGGTCTCCTCGTCAGTGCCTCGGACAACTACCTCAGACCCGCCCTGATCGGTCACCGGAGCGAGTTCAACGCCGCCATCGTCGTCGTCGGCATCTTCGGCGGTCTCGTCGTCTTCGGTGCCGTCGGGCTGTTCATCGGTCCGGTCGTCCTCGGCGGCGCGAAGATCGCCGTCGATCTGTTCGCTCGAGAGCGCGCCCGCTCGTCGGCTCCGTAACGAACCGCACCTTCTCGAGTCCTGCCGGCACTCCCAATCCGTACACGGTATGTCGCGATATGTTCGTGGCTGCCCGAGGTGATTCCCTTCGTTGGGAAGACGGGCCCAGCGACCGCTCACCCAGTGCTTTGGCTCCGTCGAGTACCGGTTATAACGAGAAATAGTATCACTGTACCACCATACATGTATACTTTTCAAATGGGTCCTGAAGCGTGCCGTACTGTGGCTGAGGACACGGTGTATCCGGTCTCGAACCCACTCGAGAAGTCGAAACGCCCGATACGACTACCGCCTGTGGTGAAAACGACCTCACGATCGGTTGAACCGTTCGAATACGCCCTCGAACCTCGATCCACTCTGGTCGCGGCAGAACTACCGCCTCAATACTACTTCGGAGAATGTCCATGATCGAGGCCATGAATGCACTCTCGCACTCGCCCGTCCAGGCATTTCCTCGAGCAGTACTGTTATACCAACGCCGTGTTTCTGTGTACACGATGGGAGACACACGACTGGTGCTCGCGCTCTGTGGGAGCTTACGCGACGCGAGTACCACCAGACTCGCCCTCGAGCACGCCCTCGACGCGGCGGACGAGGCGGGTGCAGCGACCGAACTGATCGACCTCCGGGAGTGGGATTTGCCGTTGTTCGACCCCGACGACCGCGACCGCGGCGACGCCGCGAGGCTCAAAGCGCGCGTCGCCGAGGCCGATGCGGTGCTCTTTGGTACGCCGGTGTATCACGGCATGATCTCGTCGGCGCTGAAGAACGCCTTCGACTACCTCGGCAAAGACGAGTTCGAGGGGACGACCGTCGGCCTGCTGGCGACGGCGGGCGGTGGCTCGTACGCCGCGACGCTCGAGCACCTGCGGACGGGCGTCCGGACGGTCCACGGCTGGACGCTCCCCCACGAAGTCGGCATTCGACGGGCCTCCGCGGCGTTCGACGAGGAGGGGGCGTTCGTCGACCCCGACATCGACGCCCGGGTTCGCAAACTCGGCCGGATGGCGGCGACCTACTCGTTCGTCGAATCCGACCGCCTCACACCGGTCTCCTCGAGCGAGTAACGACCCTCGGCCGACATCTCTCGTTGCTCGTCTGAAGTCTTATGTGTGCGCTGGCCGTACCACCACCGATGTCAGTCACCTACGAGAGCCTGACGCTCGAGCGTCTGGGCCACGCCAGCGTCCGTATCACCACCGACGACGGACTCGTCGTCTACGTCGACCCGTGGAGCGGCGCGCTCGACTCCGCACCCCGGGACGGCGACGTCGTCTTCGTCACCCACGACGACGCCGACCACTACGATCCCGAAGCGATCGAGGCGGTCGCCGCACCCGATGCCACCGTTGCGGCCTACCGCGCTATCGACACCAGCGCACTCGAGTTCGCCGTCGTCGGTCTCGAACTCGAGGGTGAGACGGCCGTCGAGGGGATCGGTGTCCGAACCGTTCCGGGCTACAACGACCCCGAGGGCCCACACGTCGACGACGAAGGTGCGCCGTTTCACGCCGATGGCGAGGTGATCGGTCTCGTCCTCACCCTCGACGGCGTGACGGTCTGCTATCCGTCGGACACAGATGTCCTTCCACACCACGAGTCGCTCGAGGTGGACGTGCTGTTGCCACCGATCGGCGGCCACTACACGATGGACCGCCACGAGGCGGCCGCGTTCGCCCGTCGCGTCGATCCCGACCTGGTGTTGCCGGTCCACTACGACACCTTCGACGCCATCGAGACCGACGTCGACGCGTTTCTCGAGGAACTCGCTGCCGACGGAATCGACGCCCGGGCGTTCTGATCGGGCAGCGCCCGTCACGTGGTCACTGCTCACGGTGCAGTCGGCGGCCGAACCTGCGTTCAGCCGTGAAAGCAGTCGACGTACTCGATGACGGTCCGCGAGAACTCTTCGGGGTGCTCTAAGAAGATCATGTGTCCACAGTGGTTGATGATCTTCATCCGGACCGCCGGGTTGTGCTGGGCGATCGTATCGAACGTCGCCAGTGCCATCACCGGTGGGACGGTCGGATCGTTTCGCCCGAATACGTAGAGCACCGGCATGGTGAGTTCGCCCGCCTTGATCCGCTGGTGGGTCTCGTTCATGTGCTCGTCGAGCGTCTCCTGCCAGCGCTCGAGCCGTCCCTCCTCGTACATCAGCGTCGTCGTCTCGAGACCCTTCTCCGTACGCTCCATCGAGGCGTCGATGCCGACGCGCTCGTCGGTGATGTACGAACGCTGGTGGGAGTACTGGCGGTAGAAGTACTCCATGTACGCGGGGTCGGTCTTCTCGAGACCGTGAGCGTCCATCTCGAAGATGATGTCGCGGCGGTGGGCGCCGTCACCCGCTGGTGGACCGAGCGTGGCGCTGTTGCAGATGATCAGGGTATCGAAGCGCTCGGGCTCTTCGACGGCGATCCGCGTTGCGAGACCGCCGCCGCGCGACCAGCCCGCGAGGTGACACGACTCGAGTCCCATCGCGTCGAGAAATCCGAGCGCGTGGTCGACGTCCGTCTGGTAGACGAACGCCTCCGGGTCGGCCGGGTTCTCCGTCATGCCACAGCCGACGCGGTCGAACGCGAGCACGCGGAACCGTTCGCGCAGGAACTCGAAGGTCTTCGACCAGGTGTTCGCACTACTCGAGCCACTCCAGTTGTTGCCGTGGATCAGCACGAGCGGGTCACCGTCACCGACGTCGTAGTAGCGCGTTCGGATGCCGTCGACGTCGACGTACGACGGTTCGTAGCCGTCGATTCCAGCGTCGTCGTCGATGTCTTCGTACGTCTCGTCTTGTTCACTCATAGGTAGTCGTGGAGTCTTCGCTACGCAGGCGTCTCCGCTCGCGTGACTGGCGTCTCCGGGCCACGACTCGAGTCTCGAGCGGTGGCCTATAACCGTTCCGTATGCACCACTCCTATCTGTTAATACATCGCTCGTCCGCTGTGAGCCGCCACCATCGCTCGCTCACTGGTCCGGTCGTTCTCACCGTCTCACTCCTCCTCGAGTCCCCGTCTCCGAAGCGCGTGCGAATTGTCACCACGTATTTCCTCCTGCGCTTCTGGCGTATGTTCGAAAATTCCCCCGATACGGTGACGAACCCGTTTCCGGAACGGTTCGCCGCTTCCACGGTAGGACGCCTGTACGTATGAAAATCGAGCGATTCAGCGACGAGTGTGTGGGTGGGTGACACCATACATTGCCGCTATCGGCCGTCGATAGATTACAGGCCTACGATTGTAATACGTGTATTCGCTCTTCGGTGGCATACAATGTTCCTATTATATAGAATGTGTGCCAGGAACGGTACTATCTGTTCGCCGCCGCGGCGGAGCGCGTGCGCTCGGCTGTCGCTCTCGTAGCCGTGACCGAGACCCGCTCCGAAGCGGTGGCCGTCCCGTAACGAAGGGTCGACACTCACCGTTGTACGCTGTGGCAAGAGAAGGGGACAGACGACCGGCCGTGCCCACGGCGAACCGGGAACGAACGTCGGCGTTCCGGTCTGTCGTCCGCCCGTCTGTCGTTGTGCTCGCTCAGTCTTCGAGCGTCGGTGCCATCGACTCGAGCGTCTCGAGGACCTCGGCGAGCGGCGTGACGTCGGCGTACTTCATGTCCATGTCGAACAGCGACATCTCGTGGGAGCTGATCGAGCGGTCGGCGACGCACTCGATGGGGGCGACGATGGTAAAGTTACTCGACTTGCCGTCGACCACCGTCGCCCTGACACAGCCGCTGGTGGTCATTCCGGTGACGATGACGGTGTCGACGCCGTAGTAGTGGAGCACGTTCGAGAGGTGCGTGTCGAAGAACGAACTCGGCGCTGGCTTCTGGATGACGACCTCGTCGTCGGCCGGCGCGATTGGCTCTGCGATGGCGTTCCCCTCGGCGGAGTAGATTCGTCGGCGCTCTTCGACCATCTCGGGGTCGCTCGAGGACCCCAGTCGATACTCGTCCGGCAGGACGCCGTCGTCGATGGGCGTGGTGTAGAAGACCGGTATTCCCACCTCGCGCGCCGTCGTCAACAGCGTCTCGTTCGCGTCGACCGCCGCCTGGCCGGTGTCTGTGCGTCCGGTGATGTACTCTTCGTCGACGAACGCTTCGGTCATGTCCACGATCAACAGGGCGGGATTCTCGCCCCAGCCGCGTGTCTTGTCCGTCCCGCTCTTCGCGAAGTACTCGAGGTCGGTATCACTGACGTAGTCGGGTACGTAGTGACCCTCCCGTATGGTTTCACCCATGGAAGGACCATCGCTCTCGGTCGGATAAGGGTTCTGTACATACCGTATGGGGGTAGCAGGGTGACCTAATACTGTTCGGTGGGTTCACGGCTTTTCGCCCGTGTTCGCCACCATCGAGCGTCCCGGTGTCACCACCGTCCCGACGAGCACATCTCGTTTCCGTACACCCACGTACGTGATCACACACGGTGAGACGATATCTACAGGGTGAATGTCCAGTAGTGGCCTAAACCTGATTTAGGAACTAGTAGTGTACATCATGCAAGGGCATCGAACATACGGAATTGATAAGTATGAGGGGGCGTTTCCACAATTCGAAGTATGAAGGCAACGCATACCGTCAGTGAGGCATCCGGACGACGACAATTCATGCGGTACGTCGGAGGCGGTGCCGTCGCGGGGACGGTGCTTCTGGCGGGCTGTGCCGGCAGTGAAGATGGGGGAGACGATACGGGTGGCAGTTCCGACACCGGGTCAACCGGTGGGTCTGGTGGCTCGTCGTCGCTCTCGGAGATCGAGATCATCCTCAGTTCGACGGGGGCGGACACCGTCGACCCACACCAGTCGGCGGGGATCCCAGCCTCGTCAGTGACGACCAACAGCTACGAGGGGCTGCTCACGCGCGATCCGACCGGTGAGGTCGTACCGGCGCTCGCGACCGACTGGTACCGCGTCGAACCCGGCCAGTACCGGTTCGAACTCAGGGAGGGGGTCCAGTGGCACGAGGGTGGCGAACTCACGGCCGAGGACGTCCAGTACAGCATCCGACGGATCATCGACGACGACGTGGACATCACGTCCGACAGACAGGGCCACGTCATCGGCATCGAAGACGTCGAAATCGTCGACGACTACACCGTCGACCTCGTCTCCGATGGGCTGAACACCGCTATCGTCACCTCTGCCGCGTCGTACCTCGGCATCATGGTCCTCAACAAGGAGTGGGTCGAGTCGAACGACCTCGAGACGGTCAGCACCGAGATGAACGGCACCGGGCCCTACCGCCTGGTCGAATTCGTCGAGGAGGAGTACGCGGTGTTCGAGCCGTTCGAGGAGTACTGGGGTGAGCCACCTGCGTTCGAGCAGGTCACCTACACCGGCATCACCGAGAGTTCGACCAGGGTCAACCAGTTGCTCGCGGGCGAGGTGCAGTTGATCGAGACGCTCCCGCCAGCCGACGTGAGTCGCGTCGCGGACCACGCCGACCTCTCCGTCACCTCCCGGCCGAGTTCGCGCGTGATCCACGGCGTCATGGACGTGACCGTCGAACCCTGGGACAGCAAGGAGTTCCGTCAGGCGATGAACTACGCGGTCAACAACGAGGAGTACATCGAGAACGTCATGCAGGGCTTCGGGACCGTCTCCTCACAGCCGGCGCTCCCGGAGATGTTCGGCTACAACCCGGACCTCGATCCCTACCCGTACGACCCCGAGCGCGCGGCGGACCTCGTCGACGAGAGCGGCCACGCGGGTGTCGAGATCGAACTCAGCTTCGGCGTCGGGCGAATGCTGCTCGACACCGAGTTCGTGACCGCCGTCGCGGGCTACATCGACGACCTCCCGAACGTCACCTGTACGGTGAACGAACTCGACCTCTCGACGTTCGGGACGCTCTGGAGTACGAACCACGACCCGGACCAGATGGACTTCTTCGCCGTCGGCTACGGCCACCCCTCCTACGACGCCTCCCAGACGTTCCAGGCGATCGTCCTCTCCGAACGCGTCGGCCGGTTCGGCAAGGTCGAGAGCGACGCCAGAGACGACATTCAGAATCTCGTCGACCAGGCGGCCCGCACCGAAGACCGCGACGACCGCGAGGCGCTCTTACAGGACGCCGCCGTGATCGCGCAGGAGGAGGCCGTCTGGCTGTTCCTCCACCAGCAAGAGAGCGTCTACGGGATCGACGACGCCTTCGACTGGACGCCGCGCAACGACGAACTGATGACGACGGCCGGGTCCCGTCCGGCCGAGTAGACGTACGACAACATCCACAACCAATTCGCCACACAATATGAAAGACGAACTCGTATTTTTAGGCAGACGGCTGGCTCAGGGCGTCGTCGTCGTCTGGGGCGTCGTCACCACGGTGTTCCTGTTTCGCGTGATCTCACCGACGAACCCCGCACAGCTGATGGCACCCGACGACGCGACCCCGGAACTCATCCAGCAGATCGAACAGGACCTCGGTCTCACCGAACCGGTGTTGAACCAGTACGTCTACTACCTGAGCGGCGTCCTCCAGGGAGACCTCGGCTTTTCCTACATGACGAACACGCCGGTGTTGCGCCGAATCATGTTCGCCCTGCCCGGCACGCTCGAGCTCGCCGCCGCTGCACTGGTCTTCGCCGTTCTCGCCTCGATTCCACTCGGCATCCTCAGTGCGATGTACCGCGGCTCGCGGATCGACTCGACGTCGAACCTCGTCTCGCTGGGCGGCGTCAGCACGCCGAACTTCTGGCTCGCCATCATGATGGTGTTGCTCGTCTCCGTCCAGCTCGGCGTCCTCCCGACCAGTGGACGACCGATCGGACTGGTCGACGCGCTCACACTGCTGGTCTTCCAGGCCGACCCGAACGGACTCACCTCGTGGGTCGCACACATGATCCTTCCGACCATCGCGCTCGGTACGTACTTCATGGCGTTGCTGTTCCGGCTGACGCGAAACGGCGTCCTCGAGGAACTCGGCAAGGAGTACGTCCTCGCTGCACGCGGGAAGGGGCTTCCCGAGTCGTTGCTCATGTACCGGTACGTACTTCGGAACAGCCTCACGCCGGTCGTGACGGTGACCGGCTTACAGCTCGGTGGATTGATCGGCGGCTCCGTCGTCGTCGAGTCGGTGTTCGCCTGGCCCGGTCTCGGCACGCTGTTCATCAGGTCGCTCAACGTCTCCGACTGGCCGATGATGCAGGGCATCCTGATCCTCGTCGGTGCCGGCTACGTCCTGACCAACATCACCGTCGACTTCGTCAACGCGAAACTGAACCCACAGGTCGAACTCGCATGATATCTGATAGAACTCGGACGTCCCTCGAGCGAGAGATCAGGTCGAACACGGTCGCGACGATCGGTGTCGCGTTACTCCTGAGTATGTTGCTCATGGCCGTCTTCGCCCCGGTGCTCGCTCCCCACGACCCGACCGACCAGGATAGCTCTCGAAACCACCAGCCACCGCTCTTTTTCGGCGGTGAGGAGTCGGAGACGACCCGGATGATCGACGGCGAGATTCGGACGGTCACCGAATCGAACGCCGGCACGCTCGCCCACCCGCTCGGCACCGACAGCAACGGGCGTGACGTCCTCTCGCGCACCATCTACGGGGCACGCACCTCGATCATCGTCGCGTTCAGCGCGATGGCCGTCTCCCTCGTCGTTGGAACGACCGTCGGCATGGTCTCCGGCTACTACGCCGGACGAACCGACTCCGTGCTGATGCGCTTCGTCGACATCGTCCTCGCGTTCCCCGCCCTCTTGATAACCCTCGCGATGATCGGCATCCTCGGGAACATCACCGTCACCGTCCCCGACCCGCTGGTCGCCAGTGGCCTGGTCTCCGACCGGCCGACACACGCCGTCATCCCGGTTACGATCACCCTCGCCATCTCGAGTGTCGTCTGGGTGTGGATCGCCCGCGTCGCCCGTGGTGAGGCCATCGCTGCCAAGAACGAAGAGTACGTGATGGCGGCGCGAACGATGGGGATGAGCAATCTGGGTATCATCAGGAAACACGTCCTCCCGAACTCGATCACGCCGATTCTGGTGCTGGCGACGATCCAGGTGGCCTCGATCATCATCATCGAGAGTTCGCTCTCGTTTCTCGGCTTCTCCGGGACGACCCTCTCCTGGGGCTACGACATCGCCGCGGGCAGGGACTACCTCGCCACCTCCTGGTGGCTGTCGACGGTCCCTGGCCTGTTCATCGTCGTCACCGTCGTCGGCATCAACCTCCTCGGTGACCTCCTCAGGGACGCCCTCGACCCGGGTATCCAGCGGGGTGGGCTATGACTGAGAGCATCATCTCTGTCCGTGACCTCACGACCCGGTTTTTCACCGACGCCGGACAGGTCAACGCCGTCTCCGGAGTCAGCTTCGACCTCTACGGGGGCGAGGTCCTCGCGGTCGTCGGTGAGAGCGGCAGCGGCAAGAGCGTCACCGGCCGCTCCCTGATGGACCTGATCGAACCACCGGGTGCGATCGTCGACGGCGAACTGTGGTTCCACTCGCCGGAACTCGCCGCCGACCTCACCGACCACCCGGACGCCGTCGACGGCGACTTCGTCGACGTCCGCGCCGTCTCACCAGCGGTTCGCCGGTCGCTCTGTGGCACCGAGTTCGGCATGATCTTCCAGGACCCGGGTGCCGCGTTCAACCCCTCGCTGACCGTCGGCGAACAGATCGCCGAGGCGGTCGAGTGTAACGCACGCCTCGCCCGCGGTGAAACCTACGGTCTCTCGAACTTGCTCCGTGACGTCCTCTCACCCGCCTCCTCGTTCGTCTCCCCCGAGAGCTTCGAGCGAGCGGTCGACTTACTCGAGCGCGTCGACATTCCCGACCCGGCCGCCCGCGCCGACGAGTATCCACACCAGTTCAGCGGCGGGATGCTCCAGCGGGCGATGATCGCCCAGGCGCTCGCCGCCGATCCCACGGTCCTGATCGCCGACGAACCGACGACCGGACTCGACGTGACGATCCAGGCCGGCATCATCGAACTGCTGGACGAACTCCGGATCGACACCGGAGCCAGCATCCTCCTCATCACCCACAACCTCGGCGTCGTCGCCGACATTGCCGACCGGACGGCCGTCATGTACGCCGGCGAGTTCGTCGAAGTCGGCCCGACCGACCGCGTCTTCGACCACCCGGCCAACCCCTACACCGAGGGGCTGCTCGGCTCACTGCCGACCTTCGACGACCCGAACGCGCCGATCACACCCATCCCCGGCAACGTTCCGAACCTGCTCGCCCACGAGATGCCGCCCGGCTGTTCGTTCGCCCCGCGCTGTCCGGCGGCGACCGACGAGTGTACGGCAACCGACCCCGAACTCGAGCCGGTCGCGACCGACTCGAGCCACCGGGTCGCCTGTATCCACGCTGACATCGCCGCAGATGCCGGCTCCTCGTCGCTCGCGGACTCGACCCTCCGCCCGATCGACACGCCGGCTCCCGAACGAGGTGACGTCGCCTATGAGTAACGAACCCGCACCGGTACCCCAGGACAGTCCCGGACGCACCGCTCCCGACCGTGGCCCTTCCGCCCCCCTCCTCCGGGTCGACGGCTTGCAGAAACACTACGTCGACGACCAGGGGCTGGCCGACTGGCTGCTCTCGAACGACCCCGGCAGGGTGCGCGCGGTCGACGACGTCTCGTTCGACCTCTACCGCGGGGAGACCCTCGGGATCGTCGGCGAATCCGGCTGTGGGAAGTCGACGCTCGCGCGGACGATCCTCGGGCTTCACGAACCCACCGCGGGCCGCGTCGAGTTCACCGGCACGGACGTTCACGAGCAGGTCGCCACCGACCGCAAGCGCTTCGCGAGGCGTGCCCAGATCGTCTTCCAGGACCCGTCGTCCTGTCTCGATCCGCGGATGACCCTCCGCGAAATCGTCCGCGAACCGCTCGACATCCACCAGGTCGGTGCGAAATCCCACCGGAACGAGACCGTCGCCGACCTCGTCGAGCGCGTCGGTCTCTCCACCGACCACCTCGAGCGCTACGCGAGCGAGTTCTCCGGCGGCCAACGCCAGCGCATCGGTATCGCCCGTGCGCTCGCGCTCGATCCGGAACTGATCGTCCTCGACGAGCCGACGAGCGCGCTCGACGTCAGCGTCCAGGCGCAGATTCTCACCCTCCTCGCCGACTTGCAGGCCGAGTTCGACCTCACCTACCTGTTCATCTCACACGACCTCTCGGTCGTCCGCTACCTGTGTGACCGGGTCGTCGTCATGTACCTCGGCCGGGTCGCCGAACTCGGTCCGGTAGACCGGGTCTTCGAGGATCCGTCCCACCCCTACACCCGGATTCTCCTCGAGAGCACCCCCGGCCGGGGCGCTCGAGCGGGTGACCGGAAGGCAGCGACCACCGACATCCCCTCGCCGCGAAACCCACCCAGCGGCTGTCGGTTCCACACCCGGTGTCCGGTGGTGGTCCCGCCAGAGACCTACGGAGCGGCGTTCGAACGGGACGCCTGGCCGGGCATCCTCGAGTACAGCCGCCAGGTGCGCGCCGGCCGCTTCGACGCGGACGCCCTCGCGACACTCGCCGACCGACACGGAGTCGACCCCGAGGACGAGGTGGCGCTCGAGCGAGCGATCAGAGACCGGTGTTCGATACCGCAGCCGCTCACGGACGAGATCGCAGAGGACCTCCTCGGGGCGAGTCTCGCTGCGCTGGTGTCGGGAGACACCGAGACGGCGCTCGCTATGCTGGAGGCGGACTTCGCCTCGCCGTGTGCAGCGACTGCGCCGCCGTTCGTCGAGGTTGGCTCCGAGCACCGGGCGGCCTGCCTTCGGGCCTGTGAACAGGACGGCGAGCGATGAGTCGCGGGGAACTCACCCGTGCGCTCGGCGACCGCCGGCGAACGTTCGCGGAGTGGAAGCGCTTCGTCCGACTCGGCTGGCCCATCTCGGTGCAGTCGTTCGTCCGGACGGGGATGCGTACGACCGACGTCCTCGTCGCCGGTCTGTTCGGCCCGGCTGCCATCGCCGCGCTCGGTCTCTCGAACCTCTACACGCGACTGGCGCTGTTCACCGGCATCGGTATCGGGACCGGCTCACTCGCACTCACCAGCCAGGACACCGGCAGCGGCGCGGACGCGAACCGTGACCAGGCGGTGACACAGGCGCTCCTCCTCGGCTTCCTGATCGGTATCCCGTTCGCCCTCTTTGCGTTCCTCTTTAGCGAACAGGCACTCGCTCTCTTCGCCCCGCCAGCGGAAGTCATCGAGACCGGCGCGCCGTACCTGCTGCTCGTCCTCGGCACGGCCCCCTTCCGCCACATCGTCCTCATCGGTGAGAAGTCGATGCAGGGGACGGGTGATACGATGACCCCGATGTACATCCGCGGGGGCGCGAACGTCGTCAACATCATCGGGACGGTCACCCTCGGTCTCGGACTCGGTCCCGCTCCGCAACTCGAGGTCGTCGGCATCGGTCTCGCGACGGCTGGCTCGAACGTTCTCGCCGCCGTCGCGGTCATCCTCGTCTTCACCACCGGCTGGTCCGACGTGAACCTCGTCAGACCGACCGACCTCACCATCGCGAAACAGATCGTCGCCATCTCGATTCCGCGCACCGTCGAAGGCTTCTCGACGACGGCAGCGAGCTTTCCACTCGAGGCGATCCTGGTCGCCTTCAGCGTCGAGGTGTACGCCGCCTACACGGTCGGCCAGACCGTCCGCTCGCAGCTGACTGGCCCATTCGCACGGAGCTACGGCGTGCTGGGTAGTATCCTCACCGGTCAGGCGATCGGTGAGAAGCGCATCCGGGACGCCCACTTCAGCACGGCCGCGCTGACGCTGTTCTGCTGTCTCACCATCGGCATCCTCTCGCTCACGATGCTCGTCGGCAACGAGTTCTTCGCGAGCATCTTCTCCGACGACGCGACGACGGCCGAGGCGGCACGGACGTTCATCGTCGTCTTCGCGATCGCCGCCCCGCTCGAGGCGCTGTTCCGCTCGTACTCCGGCATCCTCCAGGGGGCCGGTGAGACGACCAAGCCGTTCATCGCGGAGATCACCGGCGTCTTCGGACTGCTCCTCGGGATCACCTACGTCGGCGGCATCGTCCTCGGCGGGGGCGTCGTCTTCGTCTACCTCGCGATCGTCGCCTACAACGTCTGGCGGTTCGGTCTCATCTACTTCTGGTACAACCAGGAGTTCTGGATCGAGAACGCCCTCCACCACCTCGAGGTCCGCGGCAGCCTCGAATCGGACTAGACTCGCCCCGAGGGCGACCTCTCCTCTCCTCTCCTNCCTCTCCTCTCCTCTCCTCTCCTCTCCTCTCCTCTCCTCTCCTCTCCTCTCCTCTCCTCTCCTCTCCTCTCCTCTCCTCTCCTCTCCTCTCCTCTCCTCTCCTCTCCGTCACTGAACGGTGGTCTCCACTCAACACCTCGAGTCGACACTGCTCTCCGCGCCACCGACGGGCGTCACGCCCGCCCGTCTCCAGGGGTCGCTGTCGCTGGCTCCTCAGTCCGCGTCGAAAAAAGCCGATCGCATGAATCGCTGGGGCTGGGTGTCGTCGGCCGTACGCCTCTCAGTCGTCGGCGACCACCGGCGTCTCGGCGTACTCGCCGAGTTTCTCGATGACGTCTGCGACGGGCGTCACGTCCGCGTACTTCATGCTCATGTCGAACAGCGAGAGTTCGTGGGAGATGATCGACCGGTCCCCGACGCACTCCGGCGGGACGATGACGCGGAAGTTACTCGAGTGGCCGTCGACGACGGTGCCTCTGACACAGCCGCTGGTGGTCATCCCGGTGACGATCAGCGTGTCGATGCCGTAGTAGTGGAGTAGGTTCGCGTAGTGGGTGTCGAAGAACGAACTCGCCCGTGGCTTCGGGACGACGACCTCGTCCGCCTCCGGCTCGAGTTCCGGTGCGATCACGTCGAGTTTCTCGCGCCACTCGACGCGCTCGGGGTCGGGGTCGTCGCTCGCCCCGCTCGAGGTCTTCGTCGTCCCCTGGTAGTCGTCGGGATACGTGCCGGGTGCGCTCGGTGTCACGTAGAACACCGGGACGTCCGCCGCGCGTGCCGCCTCGAGCAACTCGGCGTTCGCCGCGACGCACGGCTCGCCCACGTCCGCGCGCTCCTCGGTGAACGCGAGCGTCATGTCGACGACGAGCACGGCGGGCGTGTCCCCCCAGCCGATCTTTCGGGACGTCCCGTCCGTCGTGAAGTACTCGAGGTCCGAGTCCGGGACGGCGTCTGGTACGTAATTCTCCGCTCTCAGGTCTGCTAGGGTCTGACCCATACTCGAGCGACCCACTCCTGGTGTAAAAACCTCCTGCTTAGTCGGATCCCTGTTCCTCACATACCTAGTATTGGTCCCTACTTTCGAACGGTCGATGGCTTTCTGTCCGTATCGATTGCCTGTATCACAGTCTGACCGCCTCCGAGGGCCGGACGGCGGTGTCCACCCGCACCCGAGAACCCGAAGGCCGCTCTCGCGTGCGTCCGTTCACTCGGTTCACTCGTCTCCTGCCCGCTCTCCGGGCGCCCTCGCATAGAATGGACGCCTGTCCGTCCCTGGGGTTTATGCAGCCGATTCGTACACTTCCGTGCGAAATTCGGTGGATTAGATGCCACTTCGATGGCCGCTTTCTCAACGTTCAAACGGTCGGTGTGCGAAGGCTCTCCAATGGGTTCGCTCGAGGAGCGTCTCCGTCACTCGCGCGTCTTCGCCGTCTGGGTTCGGGTCTTCGACCTCTCCTGGCCGATGATGGCCGAGCAGGTGCTCCGGACGCTGATGCGGACGACGGACATCGTCGTCGCCGGCTTCTTCTCGCCCGCCGCAGTCGCCGCCGTCGGACTGGCGGACATCTACGGCCGACTGCCGCTGTGGCTCGGTATGGGCGTCGGCGACGGCGCGATCGCGCTCTCGAGTCAGGACACCGGCAGCGGTCAGACGGCTACCCGTGACGAGGCGGTCACCCAGGCGCTCCTGCTCGGACTCCTCGCGGCCGTCCCGTTCGTCGTCTTCGGTCTCGTCGGTAGCTACTGGGCGCTCGCGGTGCTCGGAGCCGACAGCGAAATCGTGCGTCTCGGTGGCCTGTACCTCACGATCATCATGATTTCTGCACCGGCGTTTCACGTGACGATGATCGCCGCGCGAGCGATTCAGGGCACTGGCGATACGCGCACGCCGATGTACGTCAACGCGGGCGCGAACGGGCTGAACATCGTTCTCACCGTCTGTCTCGCCTTCGGTCTCGGCCCGTTTCCCGCGCTCTCGGTCGTCGGCATCGCTATCGCCACCGCTCTCGGCGACGTCCTCGCCGCGGGCGCGTTTCTCGTGGTCCTGTTCGGCCCACGAAGCGACATCTCGCTGGTGCGTCCGCACAACACCGTCGTCACCCGCCAGTTGATCGTCATCGGTGCGCCACGCGTCCTCGAGGGGATCACCGAACTGGTCGCCGAGTTTCCGTTCAACGCGATCTTGCTCGCCTTCGGCACGGAAGTCAACGCCGCCTACCACATCGGACGACGGGTCTACCAGCAGATTTCCGCTCCGCTCGCCAGGGGCTACGGCGTCGCCGCGAACATCATCTGCGGCCAGTCACTCGGCAGGCGCGAGCCAGAGACGGCCTACTTCGACGGTCTCGCCGCGGCCGCGCTCGCCGTCGTGACCCTCGGTGGCATCGGTGTCATCCTCTTTTTCGCCGCCGAGTGGCTCGCGCTCGCCTTCACACGCGACCCCGAGACGCTCGAGTACGCCGTCGCGTTCGCTCGAGCCTACGCCGTCTCGACCGTCTTCATCGCCTGTTACGTCGTGCTCGCTGGCTCGTTGCGCGGCGGCAGCGAGAGCCGCCCGCCGTTCGTCGCGAAGGTGACGGGAATGGTCGTCTTCTTGCTGGGTATCACCTACGTCTTCGGCGTCCGACTCGAGTACGGTGTCGTCGCCGCCTACGTCGCCATCGTCGCCGACTTCGCCTGGCGGGCGGCGCTGATCGGTGCCATCTACGTCCGCCGCAACTGGCTCGAGCGCGGCGCGTCGATGATGCGCGCCCGTGCGGGCGCTCCCGCCGAAGACTGACCCGACGGCTCGTCAGCTCGCCACTCACTCACAGCGACGTCTCCCGACGCTCGAGCGGTTCCCGCTCACACCACATACGCCGATCACTCATCGTACTGATTGGTATCTCCGAAAATTTATTATTTCCTTCTATCTGTTCCCGAAGCACATTTTTAGACAGTTGGTACAGTACTGGTTCTGTAGCCGTTTGGGGACACACAGGTGTTCTCAGACAGGTGTGTGGGTGGTGCCGGTCTATGCTGTCTGACACTTCACAATCCGCCTTCTAGCTCCTTCCTACTGGGCCTGTGGCTGGTTTGGTGTGCGTGTCCATCCCAGACATTATTGAAACAAAAATACCATCCGATAAAGGGGGATACGATAGAACAGTCAGATACCATATGTACTATCGATCCGTGTTCGATCCGTGTTCGATCCGTGGCCGTCTCTACAGCGCCCCGCTCGCTCGAGGCTCACGGCTCGTCTTCGGTGCGGGCCCCAGCACCTGTCACGGAAGGCGTTATGCGTCTGCTCGTGGTCGACTCCCCGACCCATGTCCACCATCGAGAGCACGAACCCGGCGACCGGCGAGACGAACGACACCTACGACGCACACTCGAGCGACGACTGGGACGACCGACTCGAGCGCGCGCTCGAGACCTATCCGGCGTGGTCTTCGCGTGAGATTCGCGAGCGCCAGCAGGTGCTCGCAGACGCCGCCTCGCGCCTGCGTTCGGATCAGGAAGTGTACGCCGACTTGATCACTCGCGAGATGGGAAAACCGATCGCACAGAGTCGCGCGGAGGTCGAGAAGTGCGCCTGGGTGTGTGACCACTACGCCGAGCACGCTGCGGCCTACCTCCAGGACGAGGTGATCGGTACCGAACCCGGCGTCGAGGCGTTCGTCTCCTACGAACCCGTCGGGCCGATACTCGCCGTCATGCCCTGGAACTTTCCGTTCTGGCAGGTGTTTCGATTCGCCGCACCGACGCTTGCGCTCGGCAACGTCGGCCTATTGAAACACGCCTCGAACGTCCCCGGCTGTGCGCTCGCCATCGAAGACCTCTTCCGCGAGGTCGGCGCCCCAGAGGGGGTGTTCTCGACGCTGCTGGTGTCCTCGAGCGACATTTCAGACATCATCGCGGACGACCGGCTGCGTGGGGTGACGCTCACTGGCAGCGACGGCGCTGGCCGGGCCGTCGGCGAGCAGGCAGGGAGCGAACTCAAGCCGGCGGTGCTCGAACTCGGCGGGAGCGACCCGTTCGTCGTGCTCGAAGACGCCGACCTCGAGCGGACGGTCGAGCGCGCCGTCGACGCGCGGCTGATCAACTCCGGGCAGTCCTGTATCGCGGCGAAGCGCTTTATCGTCTGTGAGGACGTTCGTGACGAGTTCGTCGACCGGTTCGTCGAGGAGATGACCTCACGGACGGTCGGCGACCCGAGCGAGGAGGGGACGGAGATCGGTCCGCAGGCGCGGGCGGACTTACTCGAGGAACTCCACGAACAGGTCGAGGAGACGGTCGAGGCGGGGGCGACCCTCGAGTGTGGGGGCGAGCCACTCGAGCGGGAGGGGGCGTTCTACCCGCCGACGGTGTTGACGGACGTGCCCCACGACGCGCCCGCTGCGGTCGACGAGGTGTTCGGTCCCGCCGCAGCGGTGTTCACGGTCGGGGACGAGGACGAGGCGGTCGCGCTCGCGAACGACGTCCGCTTCGGCCTGGGGGCGAGCGTCTGGACGGCCGATTCGGACCGGGGCTGCCGGGTGGCGCGGCGACTCGAGGCGGGGTGTGCGTTCGTCAACGAACTCGTGAAATCTGATCCGCGCGTGCCTTTCGGCGGCGTGAAAGATTCGGGCTACGGCCGCGAACTCGGTCGGCCGGGGATCCGGGCGTTCGCCAACGAGAAGACGATCTGGGTCGACCGAACGGAGTCGGGTACGTCGGGTGAGAGTCCGGCCGAGTGACGGGACTGGCCGCGTCGCTGGTACTCGAGCGCGTTCACAGACTCGGGAGAAGTGATATACGGCCCGGTGGTGTACACCCTCGTATGTACCGGGCGATCCTTCCGGAAGGCCAGATCGTGTGTGAGCGCTACGATCACGGAGAGAAGGGTGTCGAACTCTACGACGAGGGAGATCACTTCATCGCGTTCGTTCCGTACAGCAACCTCCACGCGTTGCTCGACGAGGACGTTTACGCCGGAGACGAACGGTCGATCATGTAGCCGGCGTCTGATCGATCGCGTCCAACTGTTCTCGGTACCGGTTTCTGACCGTGACGACCGTCGTCTGTGCGGTGTCGGCGACCGCCCGCTGAGGAACGGTCTCGTCACACAGCAAGCCAGCGGCGTAGATCGCCGCGGCGGCGTAGCCAGTCGGTGACTTCCCGGAGTGGAGTCCGAGTTCGGTCGTCTCGTCGATGATCTCGACGGCTTTCGACTCGACCGTCTTGCTGACGTCGAGTTCCGAACAGAAGCGCGGGACGAACTGTCGGGGGTTCGTCGGCTCTAAGTTGATGTCGAGTTCGTCGGCGATGTAGCGGTAGGTTCGGCCGATCTCGCGCTGGTCGACCCGGGAGACGCCGGTGACCTCCTCGAGGCTGCGCGGGATTCCCTCCTTACGGCAGGCCGTGTAGAGGGCGCTCGTGGCGACCCCTTCGATCGACCGGCCGCGGATGAGGTCCCGGTCGAGCGCCTGGCGGTAGATGACGCTCGCGGTTTCTTTCACCGGTTGTGGCACCCCGAGTGCGCTGACCATCCGATCGATCTCGGAGAGGGCGTACTTCAGGTTGCGTTCGCCGGCGTTTTTCGTTCGGATGCGTTCCTGCCAGACCCGTAGCCGGTGGAGCTGGCCGTGTTTGTCGGCGGACATCGAGTGGCCGTTGGCGTCACGGTTTCGCCAGTCGATCGTGGTCGTGAGTCCCCGGTCGTGCATCGACTGTGTCAGCGGTGCGCCGACCCGTGAGAGCTCTTCGTGTTCCTGTGCGTTGAACGCTCGCCACTCGGGACCGTAGTCGATCGGCTCCTCGCTCAGTACGAGTCCACACTCTCGACAGACCCGTTCTCCGCGGTCCGGATCGTTGACGATCGTGTCGGTTTCGCAATCGGGACACCGACCGGTATCCACCTCCTGTGATTCGTCGGTAACGTGGTTGCTAATGGACCGCGTCATTAGTGAGGTGTCGGAACCTGCCTGCGATTGTAAGGCCGTCACATGGTTTCGCGAGAAACGCTCACTTTCAGCTGCCTATCGATACCTGCGCCCAGCGTGGGTACGCGGAGACCCATCGTTACTCGCGTTCTCGAGTACGCGGGGACGGTACCCTCCCGGCCACCGTCGGCGGTGGCTCACTCGTCCGAGTACGTTCAGCCGTCTGTCACCGGTAACACCGAATCATCGTCGCGTAATCCGCTCTTTCACGGTCGAACCGTCGGGTAGCTTTAGGTCTCGCCAGCCAAAGGGTGAGCCGTCCGTGACGGTAGATCGACGCCCCACCCGTCTGCACCGGCCGACCAGTCAGCGGTCGCGCTCGTGCGCGTGTATGCAGACGATACGCCCGTACAATCGAGAGATACTGCCCCGCTCTCGAGCGTCCCGTCTGCACACTGGTGGGTACGCGTCGGTGAGCGGCCGAAGCCCGCCCGTACTGAGTTTGCAAGCGATGCAAAACGTGACCGCGCTTAAGAGTATCTGCGTTGGCCTACAAACTGGTGTGACAAACGTGATTGCGACTTACAGTTCGGAGCTGCCGTGGACCCACTCTGTGTCCCGATGGGGGAATACCGCGTTCGATGGTTCGCCACTCGCCACGTATCGAGCCGGACGCAGGCCGGGTGAGGGGAGCTGATGTCGTCCGTCGACACGTCCATTCCCGACGAGATCAGATCGGTCACAGAGGAGTCCGACGCCGACCGACTCTCGAAAGACGTCATTTTCGAACTCCTGAAGAACCGCCGCCGTCGAGAAGTCCTCTCGTACCTCCTCGAGACCGACGACACGGTGACTCTCGGTGAACTCGCCGAACAGATCGCTGCCTGGGAGAACGACACCGAGATCAACGCACTCAGTTCTGATCAACGAAAGCGCGTCTACGTCGCGCTCTATCAGACACATCTTCCGAAGATGGACGACGCGGGTATCATCGACTACGATCAGGACCGCGGCCTGATCACGCTCGCCGACAACGCCGACCTCCTCATGATGTACCTCGACTCCGACACTCACCAGCAGGACCGCTGGGACCGGTGGTACGCCGCCCTGAGCGTCGTCGGTGCCGGTCTCGTCGCCGGGACCTACCTCAACGTGCCGCCGACGTCGTTCGTCCCCACGGTGGCCGTGACGGCGCTCGTCGTCGGCGCGTTCCTCGCCGTCTCGCTCGTCCACGTCTTCGTCAACCACCGCTTACAGCAGGTCGTCGACGGCAAACTCTCCAGAATCGAGTGATCTGACGAAGGTTTTTATCTCTCGACCACTTACCGAAAATCGGCTCCCGACGACCGTCAACTCACTACCGGAACAGTTCGCGTGCCAGCATTCTGTTTCGGCGCGGGAGCCGTCTTCTGACCGACACCGAACGCTCGAGCGTTCAGTCTCGAACACGGCCGGAACCGGTGGCCGGGCCACAGCACGACCGCTCAGTACGTGTACAGCTGCAGCTCCTCGATCCGCTCGAAGTCGGTATCCCTGCTCACCAGTGGCTCCCGGTGTTCGATCGCCATCGCTGCGATCAGACAGTCGGTCATCGCGATCGGTTCTCCTCGCTCGAGGAGCGACGCCTGTATCTCTCCACTGCGGCGCACACACGCGCGGTCGAATGGGAGCCAGCGAAGCGACTCGAGCAGTGCGGCCGTCCGCTGAAATTCGGTTGCGCTCCCCCTCGCGTCGCTCCTCTCGGAGCTTCTGGTCGACGTGTTCGGGGAGCGAAATCGTCTTCGTGCCCGTGGCTCGCTGTGTATGCATTGTGCTGTCGGCGAGTGCCCGATGTCGCCGGGTCGGTCCGTCAGAACAGTTGCTCGGGGTCGACCACGACGCCGTTGACGCGAACGCTCGCCTCGCCCTCGAGTGTGAGCGACTCGAGGCGGCCCTCGAAGCGGTAGGCGTCGAGCCAGTTCGCGACGACGCCGCTCGCCCGACCCCCGTCGACGCTCGTCTGCGGGTCGACCGTCGCCCCGCTCTCGGTGGTCGGTTCGATCGCACCGCCGTCGACGGTGAACTCGTAGTCCGTCGTTCCGGTCGCCTCGCGGCCGTCGACGACGAGGGTGCTCCACGCGCCCTGTTCATCTCCATCGCCGTCGTCCCCCGGTTCTGCATCGCTCCTCGCGCCGGAAGCCGCCTCGACGGCGCTCGTCGGACAGCCCTCGGGGACGACGTCGCGGGGGTTCGTGCCGTTGCCACCGCGGAGGTCGATGGTCCCGCCCTGGACGCGCCGGGTGCCGCCGTTGAACCCGGTGTCGTACTGGGTGTTCGAGACGACGAGGCGCGAGCCTCGAGAGTGTAGCGCGTAGTGGCGGCCGTTCATCGCGAGGTCGCAGCCGTCGACCTCGACGGTGCCGGGCGACCAGGCCCAGACGCCGCGGCCGTCTTTGTGTCTCGAGTCGTTGACCGCGACGCTGTCGGTGACGCGCCCTTCGGCGAGTCGGAAGTGGCTGACCCAGGAGTTCGCCGAGTAGCAGCCGTCGATGTGGACGGTGCCGCCGCCGTTGCCGCCGGGTGCCGAGCAGTAAAACGAGTTGTCGCCCATCTCCTGGACGTTGACGTTCCGCATGTCGATGTGGCCGCGGTGCTGGGGCGCGACCCAGATGCCGAGACCCGCCCGGTGGGCGCTCGCCGCTCCATCACCGAGGTAGATGTTCTCCATCACGGAGCTGTTCCCCCGCCGGTCGGAGACGCCGAAAATCGCGTTCGTGTTGCCGAGTCGTCCCTCGATGCCGACGTTGCGGATGGTCCAGTTCGTCCCGTGGGCGACGACGACCGGCCAGCAGTTCCCGGCCGTACAGTCGATGAGGACGTTCTCGAACGTCTCGCCGTTTCCGACCTCGAAGGTCCGGCGCTCGCCGCGGCTGAGACGGATCGTCTCGTACGCTTCACTCGAGCGCTCGCTCGCCGCCGCAGTGCTCGTCGAGGTAGCCAGTGCCCCAGTAGCCAGGGTCCCTGCGCGCGCGAGGTACGCCCGCCGACCGAGTAATCCAGTGTTACGCTCTCGTTTCGTTCCCGTCACGTCCGAATCGGCCGACTCGAGCGTCGACCCCGGAGGTTCGCGTGCCATGCGTCCGGCTAACTTCTGTACGACTCTATAAACTTTTCCTACATTTCTGTACAGATATCCTGATTCTCCCTCCAACCGATGAAAAACACCTCTTCTGTAGTGTTCGTTCGGCCCGAACGAAATCACCGCTTATCGCCAGTAACTCCGAATTACGACTGTATTCAGGCGTCGAAGACGGCGTCGGGCGAGTCGGGACAGCCCTCGGGGACGAAGTCACGTGGCTCGTGGCCGACGTTCTCCTCCTCGAGCTGGACGTTCCCCTGGAAGCGCGAGGAGTCCGCGGGGGCGTAGTGGCTGTCGACGACGGCTGCGTGCGTCGTCTGGCCGGACTGGCCGAAGTCGTAGCCGTGGGCGTAGTTGCCGGAGATGAAGTGGCTGTCACGGACCTCGACCTCGAGTCCGTCGCGGCCGGGCCAGACCCAGAGCGGGCGGCCGTCGTTGCGGCCGGTGTTGACGGCGACGCAGTTCTCGACGGTGCCGCCCGCGAGGCGGAAGCCGGAGACCCAGTTGTCCTTCGCGTAGCAGTTCGTAAAGTGGACGGTGCCGCGCTGGCCGTTGGCGTTCGTCCCCGGTGCGGAGGCGTAGAAGGCGTTGTCGTTCGCGCCTTCGACGTAGACGCCGTCGAACTCGAGTCGCCCGGAGTGTTCGGGGGCGACCCAGATACCGAGCTGTGGGTGGCGGGCGGCACCGACGCTGTCGTCGACGCCGTCACCGATGTAGACGTTCTCGACGCGGGAGGTGTTCCCGCCGCGGTCGGAACAGGTGAGCGCGCGGCTCTGGTGGGAGAACTCGCCGCGCCAGGCGACGTTGCGTACCGTCCAGTTGGTGCCGTGGGCGACGAGCGAGACCGACGCGTTGTTCGCCGTCTGGTCGAACAGCACGTTCTCGAAGGTCTCGCCGTCTTCGACGTGGATCACTTCGTGTGTGCCTGCGGGGACCTCGATCAGTTCGTAGCCGGCATCCCTCGCTGTGGCGACGCCGCTCGCACCGATCACACCGGCGACCGCCCCTGCGGTCAGCCCGAGATACGCTCGTCGGTTCAGTAATCGCGGCTTGGTCGCTCGCGTCTGCGTCTCGGCTGGCGATTCGTCGGTGTCAGCATCCGCAGTAACCGGGGGTTCGCGTGCCATGCGTTTGGCCAACGACGAGGGGGTAATGTAAGCTTTTACCCCGAACGAACAGAATTTTTTCGTGATTGTCCAGATTTCGAACCGGTTTCGAAACGCAGTCCCGGATGCGCTCGCCTAGCGGTTACGAGCGTTGTACTCGAGGTGGACCGCTGCGTCGCCGGTCAGCCGGAAGTTCGTGATGTCGCCGTTGAACCAGTAGGCGTCCAGTCGGTCGTCGACGGTGCCTTCGACGGCGGTGCCTTCGATCACGTCGTCGGGGTCGATCGTTGCACCCATGTGCTCGGCTTTCAGCACCTCGCCGTCGACGGTGAACGAGTAGGTGCTCTCACCCTCGGCGTCGGTGCCGTCGATGACGATGGCGTGAGGGAGCAACAGCTGGTCGCCGTACTCGTAGGGGTCGATCCGTTCGCCGTCGACGTAGACGTCCGCCTCGCTGTCGACGAACGTCACGTCGGTGAGCGCACCAGAGAAGGCGAAGCGCTGGCGGCCGTCACTCACCGTACTCTCGATCACGCCGTCGCCCATCACGATGCCCTCGTCTTCCGGGGTCCCGTCACCGGCGTACTCGACGGCGCCGTCGATGGTGACCTGGAAACTCGAGGGGTGGCCGCGGCCGACGACCTCGAGCAGGTGTGGGAGGTGCTCGCCGTAGTCTGCCGGATCGATCCGCTCGCCGTTGAGCGAGACCGTCGCGGGACCGTGGACGGAGAGTCCCTCGAGGTCGCCGCTGAAGCGGAACGCCTCGGTCCAGTCGCCGACGACGCCGTGGACTCGACTCCCCTCGATTGCTGCGTCCTCGAGTCGGTCGCCGTCTTCGTTCGACGTCTCGACCTCGCCGCCGACGACGAACTCGTAGCGGGTGACGCCCGCGTCGCTGCCCTCGATGACGAGCAGGTTCTCGAGGTCGTCCTCGTCGTCGAAGTAGGTCTCGGGATCGATCCGTTCGTCATCTAGATACACACGTGCGGGACCGTCGACCTCGAGGGCGACCAGGTCGCCGTCGAAGGCGTAGGCGTCCTTCCAGTTGGCGAGAGTGTGAGTGACGCTCGTCGCCCCCTCCTCGAGGTCGAGTCCGGGGTCGATCGAGGCGCCATCGTACTCCGAGGGCTCGAGTTCACCGTCGACCTCGACGCTGTAGCGGGTGGGTTCCCAGTTTCTGCCCTGGTGGTCCCCGCGCAACAGGAGGGTGTGCTCGCGGTACTCGGCGGGATCTCGGTCCTCGTCTTCGTCGTCGAAGTAGGTCTCGGGGTCGATCCGCTCGCCGTCGAGGTAGACTCTCGCGGGCCCGTCGATCTCGAGACCGACCAGGTCGCCGTCGAAGGCGAAGGCGTCGCGCCAGTTGGCGAGGGTGTGTTCGACGCGCGTCTGGCCGTCTTCGAACGCGAGTTCGGGGTCGATGGATGCGCCGTCGAACTCCGAGGGCTCGAGTTCGCCGTCGACTTCGACGACGTACTCGGTTCGCTCCCAGTCTGCGCCCTGGTGGTCGGCGCGCAACAGGAGGGTGTGCTCGCGGTACTCCGAGGGGTCGCCGGTCTCCTCGTCTCCGTCCTCACCGCCATCGCCACCGTCCTCGCCATCGGTGCCGTCGTCTCCGTCCTCACCATCACTGCCATCGCCGCCGTCCTCACCATCACTGCCATCGCCGCCGTCCTCACCATCGTTCCCGTCGTTGCCATCCTCACCGTCACCGCCGTCTCCGCCATCGCCGTCGTCCTCGTCGCCGAACTCCGCCGGATCGATCTCTTCGCCGTCGAGGTAGACCCGCGCGGGACCGTCGACCTCGAGGGCGACCAGGTCGCCGTCGAAGGCGTAGGCGTCGCGCCAGTTGGCCAGCGTGTGGCTGACGCTCGTCTGACCCTCCTCGAGGTCGAGTTCGGGGTCGATGGATGCGCCGTCGTAGGTCGATGCCTCGAGTTCGCCGTCGATTTCGAAGCTGTACTCGCTTCGCTCCCAGTCGTCGCCCTGGTGGTCGGCACGGAAGACGAGCGTGTGCTCGCGGTACTCCGATGGGTCCTCCCGGGGTTCACCGGGGTCGGTCATCCCGTCGAAGACGGCTTCGGGCGAGTCGGGACAGCCCTCGGGGACGAAGTCACGCGGACTGTGCCCGACGTTGTCCTCCTCGAGATTCACGGTGCCCAGAAAGCGCGTCGAACTCGCGGGGGCGTAGTGGCTGTCGATTACGCGCGCGTTCGTCGTCGCGCCGTTGCGGCCGAAGTCGTAGCCGTGGGCGTAGTTTCCACAGACGAAGTGACAGTCACGCACCTCCACGTCGAGTCCGCCGCGGGTCGGCCAGACCCACAGCGGGCGGCCGTTGTTCCCGGAGTTCGTGTTGACGGCGACGCAGTTCTCGACGGTGCCGCCCGCGAGGCGGAAGCCGGAGACGCGGTTGTCCTTCGCGTAACAGTTCTTGTAGTGGATCGTCCCCCGCCGGCCGTTGCTGTTGGTTCCCGGCGCAGAGCCGTAGAAGGCGTTGTCGTTCGCGCCCTCGACGTACATCCGTTCGATCTCGAGGCGGCCGTTGTGCTCGGGTGAGACCCAGAGACCGAACTTCGGGTGGCGGCGGTTGCCGACGCTGTCGTCGACGCCGTCGCCCATGTAGACGTTCTCGACGCGGGAGGTGCCGTTGCCGGTGTCCGAGACCGCGATGGCCCGGTCGTGGTGGGAGAACTCGCCGCGCCAGGCGACGTTTCTGATCGTCCAGTTGGTGCCGTGGGCGACGACCGTCACGGCCGACCCCGGTGCCGTCTGGTCGAACAGCACGTTCTCGAAGGTTTCGTTGCTCCCGACGCGGATCACCCGGCGTTGGCCGGCCGGGACGGTGATCACCTCGTACTCGTCGGCCGACGCTGCACCCACCGCCCCAGCACCGGCGGCGGCGACGGTGGCGACGCCAGCGAGTTTCAGGTACTCCCGTCGGTGGAGTAATCCAGTATTACCGTCGTCTGTTCTCTTCTGTTCGGTCGGCGCAGCCGCTGCGCTCTCGTCTGCTACCGCAGGTTCGCGTGCCATGCAATCGTGTAATTCAATTATTCCTGTATAAACTTTCCGCCCGAATTATGGGTTAATTTTACAGAGTCTCACAGATTCGGGGATATTATGTTAAAAAATGAGTGGAAAACAGTCATTACTTCTTATACGAACTCTCACGACTCGCGAGCGGTAAGAGAATCTTACCGCCAGGAGAGCCGGCTCGAGTCTGCCTGGTCGGTATCGGTCGCCGAACGCTCGGCGTCAGCTGTCGCTCTCGTGGGCGCCGAACGATACCTGTTACAGAAAACCACACCGTCGCATCTCGCCCCGTTCGTCGGCGAGGGCGTGTCTGTGGAGGACCAGAAATACCGCGTTCTACCGACCGTCAGCGGGGGACTCGCTACCGAACGCGGCGCTACTGGTCGCGCGCGTTGTACTCGACGTGGACCTTCGCGTCGCCGAGGAGTTTGAAGTCGGTGATGTCGCCGCTGAACCAGAAGGCGTCGAGCCAGTTGGCGACGCCACCGCGGACGGCGGTTCCCTCGATCACGTCACCGGGGTCGATAGAGGCACCCATGTGCTCGGATTTCAGTACCTCGCCGTCGACGGTGAACGAGTAGGTGCTCGGGCCGTCGGCCTCGGTGCCGTCGATGACGATGGCGTGCGGCAGGAGTAACTGGTCGCCGTACTCGTAGGGGTCGATCCGCTCGCCGTTGACGTAGATGTCGGCCTCGCTGTCGACGAACGTCACGTCGGTGAGCGTCCCCGAGAAGGCGAAGCGGAGGCTGTCGTCGTCGACCGTGCTCTCGATCACGCCGTCGGTGATCGTCGTCACTTCCTCGTTCGGGTCGCCCGCCTCGAGTTCGACCGAGCCGTCGATCGAAATCTGGAAGCTCGAGGGGTGGCTGCGGCCGACGACTTCGAGGGTGTGGGGGAGGTCGTCACCGAACTCGCTCGGCTCGACGACCTCGTCGTTGACGTAGACCGTCGCGGGACCGTCGACGGTGAGTTCCTCGAGATCGCCGCCGAAGCGGAAGGCGTCCTTCCAGTTGGCGACGACGCCGTGGACGCGGTCGTCTTCGATCACGTCCTCGTCGTCGATGGAGGCTCCCTGGTAGGTCGACTTCTCGACGTCGCCACTGACGACGAACTCGTAGCGGGTGACGCCGCTCTCGTCGCCGTCGATGAGGATGACGTTCTCGAGTGCGTGGGTCTCCTCGTCGCCGCCTTCGTCTTCGTGTTCGTTCTCGTCTTCACCTTCGTCCCCGTCGCCGAACTCGGCGGGGTCGACCCGTTCGCCGTCGAGGTAGACGTAGGCGGGACCGTCGACCTCGAGCGAGCGCAACTCGCCGTCAAAGGCGTAGGCGTCTTTCCAGTTGGCGAGGGTGTTCTCGACGCGGCCGTCGCTGAGGCTCAGCTGCGGGTCGATGGTGGCTCCGTCGTAGGTCGAGGCCTCGAGTTCGCCGTCGACCTCGAAGCTGTAGTGGGTGGGTTCCCAGTTTCTGCCCTGGTGGTCGCCGCGGACGAGCAGGGTGTGCTCGCGGTACTCCGAGGGGTCTCCTCGGGGCTCGCCGGGCGTCTCGCTTCCGGCGTTCTCGACGACGGCGTCGACGGAGTCGGGACAGCCCTCGGGGACGAAGTCGCGCGGGTTGTGGCCGACGTTGCGTTCGTCTAGCTGGACGTTCCCCTGGAAGCGCGTCGAATTTCGCGGCGCGTAGTGGCTGTCGATGACGGTCGCACGCGTCGTTCCGCCGCTCCGGCCGAAGTCGTAGCCGTGGGCGTAACTGCCGCTGATGAAGTGACAGTTCCTGATCGTCACGTCGAGACCGCCGCGCGTCGGCCAGACCCAGATACAGCGGCCGTTGCGTCCGCGCGAGGAGTTGACGGCGACACAGTTCTCGACGACACCGCCTGCGAGACGGAAGTGTGAGACCCAGTTGTCCTTCGCGTAGCAGTTCTTGAAGTGGACGGTTCCCCGGCGGCCGTTGCTGTTCGTCCCCGGTGCGGAGGCGTAGAAGCCGTTGTCGTGTGCGCCCTCGACGTAGACGCCGTCGAACTCGATGTGTCCGGAGTGTTCGGGGGCGACCCAGATGCCCATCTGTGGGTGGCGACGCTGGCCGACGCCGCCCTGGACGCCGTCACCGATGTAGACGTTCTCGACGTACGAGGTGTTTCCGCCGCGGTCGGAGCAGGTGAACGCCCGACTCCGGTGGGAGAACTCACCGCGCCAGGCGACGTTTCTGACCGTCCAGTTGGTGCCGTGGGCGACGAGCGAGGCCGACGCGCCACGTGCCGTCTGGTCGAAGATGACGTTCTCGAAGGTCTCGTTGTTCTCGACGTGGATGACTCGGCGCTGGCCCGCAGGGACCCTGATCACCCGGAAGTCGTCGTCGGCCGCCGCCGTGCCGGCCACACCGAGACTCGCCGCGCTCACACTCGCGACGCTCGCGAGCCTGAGATACTCCCGCCGGTGGAGTAATCCATCATTACCGTCCGTGTCGCCTCCCGTACCGCCAACTGTACTCGGTTCCGCTTCCTCCGTCTCCGCAAGTTCGCGTGCCATGCATTCGGGTAACATGTAGATAACATCTTAAACCTTTCTGCCCTCAGATCGATAAAATTTAGCGACATTCACAATTATCTTCTAAAACATTCAGTAAACTATGACTGTTTATTCTCGATTCCTTATAGCGAGGTCGGCGCCGGATAGCGATTCAATCGTCGCTTACTTCTCTCACGCCAGATGTCTGGTTCGTTTTACGGACTCTCCGGCCGATTTGTGTGCCGAATTTGATCGAATACCCGCCAGTGGGCGTGAGTGTTCGCACCAGACTCGTCCACGGACAGTTCGGGTTCGGAACCGGTCGCTGGCGTGATCGATCTCAGATGTGCGCCCGCACCGCTCGCACGTCGATCTGTCCGCTCGCGATGGAGGCCCCGCCCCAGACGGCGATCCCGACGGCGATCACGCCGAACAGGCTGAGCGGACCGGTGACGTACGGGGTCAGCGCCAGAATCGTGAGCGCCATCGCGCCGGTGATCGCTCCGGTGACGAGCACCGACCGGAGGAGTCGAAGCCGCCGTAACTCGAGTTCCTGGTCGATGAGGTAGAGGTTGTACCCGACCATGAGTCCGAAACAGACCGCCGTCGAGAGCGCCGCGCCGACGACGCCGATGGTGGGGATGAGCACGAGGTTCAGCAGGAAGTTGAGCGTGCCAGTGACGCCCTTGCCGATGGCGCGCTCGGTCGCCCGCCCGAGGTAGTCGAGGCTGTCGTTGGTGATCTTGTCGATCGCCTGGAAGAGGACGAACGCGGCGAACACCTGGAGGACGGGCACCGCTCCCAGGTAGCTCTCACCGAAGACGAACTCGATGCCCGGCCCGGCGAGGAGAACGACGCCCGCGACGGCCGGCAGGTAGAGCAGCGTGATGTACTCGAACGACTGTTCGTACACGCGCGAGGCGCGCTCGATCTGCGAGCCGGATTTGTGTTCGCCGAACGTCGGTGCGACCGTAAACCCGAGCGAGTCGGCCGGAGCGATGACGAACGTCGAGACCTGTTTGGCGAGTTCGTAGAAGCCGACCGCGAGCGGACTCAGGAAGAAGCCGACCATCAGCGTATCGACGCGCTTGTAGAGGACGTTCGCCCCCTGCGAGGCGGTCAGGGGGACGCTGTACTCGAGGATGCGCCGGGTGAGTCCCTCCTCGACGGTCTCCGGCGTCGGACACTCACGGACGAGTCGTGCCAGGAGTACGAGACCGAGGAGCGCGCCGAGGGTGTAGCCCGCGACGAAGCCACCGATGACGCCGACCGGCCCGTAGCCCGCGAGCATCAGCAGGACGACACTTCCGAACTGGGCGGCGTGGGAGGTGGCTTTCACCGCTGCACTCAGCGACACCCGCCCGAACCCCTGGAAGACGATGGTCAGGTACGACTGGGTGACGTGCGCGAGGACGTAGCCGACGCCGACGACGAGCAGGGGCTCGAGCGCCGGTTCGCCGTAGAACGCGGCGATGGGTCCGGAGAGTGCGAACAGTGCGAGGCAGACGATGCCCGCGATCAGGGCGTTGTAGGTCCCGGAGACCCTGAGTACGTGTCGGAGCTGTGTCTCGTCGCGTTCGCGGTACTCGGCGATGAACTTCGCCGTCGACTTCGGAATGCCGAGTGAGGCGAACAGGCCGGCGACGGCGAAGACGGCGACGGCGAGAAAGACCAGTCCGTACTCGTCGGGCGAGAGGAACACCCTGGTGAGGACGAGGATGATCCCCGCCTGGGCCGCCAGGTGAACCATCTCCGCGCCGAACGTCGCCTTGACGCCGCGTGCTATCCGTTCTGATAGTGACATAAATCTGGATCGTCGACGCTCGTCGGTTCGTCTCGAGCGTCTCGTCTAGCTCTCGAGTTCGGTCTCGGCCGCGCGTTCGACTTCCTCGAGGTCCGTCTCGGCGTCGGCTTCGGTCTCGAAGGCGCGTTCGTCGTCGGTCCCGAGGTCGGTGCTCTCGGTCGCGGCGTCGCGGACCGCCTCCATGAGTCGGATCGTCCAGGTCGATTGCTCGAGTGGGACGGGAATCTCGGTGCCGTACTCGATGGCTTTCGCGAACCGGTCGAAGATGACGTAGTGGGAGTTCAGCGCGACCTCGTTCTCCCAACTGTCGTCGAACTGGGTGGCCGCGACGAGTTTGGCGTTCTCGAGCGAACTCGTGAACTGGTCGAGCGAGACGTCGAGTGCCTTCTTCGAGCGCGCGAGCGTCGAGGCGGTGTAGTCTTCGTCGGTGACCGAGACCGACTGGTTGATCTCGTCGACGACGATCGACCGTTCGGTGCCGTTGATGACGTGTAGCCGCTGGGGCTTCGTCCCCGACAGCATCTTGACGGTACACAGCGCGCCGTTCTCGGCGACGTACTGAATCTGGGCCTGGTCGTAGCTGAAGCCGCCGTCGTAGGTTCGAGAGAGCGAGGTGTGGGCGCTGACTGCCTCGATGTCTTCGGGGAAGCCGCCGACGCCGAGGACGGAGTAGATCGGGTGGGGAAGCCCCTCTTCGAACTCGCCGCCGGGGAGGTCGAACACCCACGAGCCACGGTTCTCCATGTCCGGCGGCGTCAGCCCGGCGTAGATCACGTCGACGCCGATTAGCTGGCCGATCTCGCCGCGATCGATCATCCGCCGGGCCTTCCTGACGGCGGGATCGAAGAGGTGGTTGTGGATCACCGTCGCCGGGACGTCGTGTTCCGTCGCGAGTTCGTCGATCTCGGCGATCTCTTCGGCCGTCACCGTCGCCGGTTTCTCGATGACGATGGCGACGCCCGCTTCGATGGCCTGGCGGGCCAGGTCGAAGTGGGTCTGGACCGGCGTACAGAGGTGGATGCAGTCGACCGAGCCGTCGAGGAGCGACGAGAAGTCGGTCTCTGCGCGCGTGCCGAACTCGCGAGCCATGCTCATGGCCGCCTCTTCGTCTAAGTCACACACCGCGACGAGTTCCATGCGTGGATTCTTCGATACCCCTGCGAGATGCGTGCGAGAGACCGTTCCCGCGCCGATAACTGCCGTTCGTACGACCATAGTCGGGAGTCGCCGCTTGCCCCATTAGTTTTGGTCCTGCTACTTCTCTCGCGTTGAGTTACGATCTCGTTAGTGTATCGGTAGCTGTCACGTACCTCGGTGCCATCGCCCGACACGCTCGCGTCGACGGCGACTCCTCGTCGTTTCTCGTTCGAACACCGCCGTCACCGACGACGGCCGATAAAAAGTCCACGTTCACGGATGCGATCTGCACCCGGTCAGAGCTGGAGGTCGTCTTCGAGGTCGCTCGGCAAGATGAGGTCGATCTCGCCGGCCGACTCGAGTTCGTGGAGGTGTTCGAGGGTGGTCTCGAAGTCCTCGTAGCGCTGGCCCTCGAGTCGGTGGTAGAACAGGCAGGTGATGCCGCGCATCTCCGCCGTCCGGTCGAGCATCGTCCGGGCACGCTCGGCGGAGGGGTCGCCGATGCGCGTACACATGAGCGGGTTCGCGTTGTAGCCCTGGACGGGCTGGCCGCCGGCGAAGCCGAGGTCGTGGTACTTCTCGACGAGGTCGACCGTCACGGCGTCGTAGTCGCCGAAGGGGTAGGCGAAGTAGCGCGCACCCTCGTCGTAGCCGTGGTCCTCGAGCCACTGCTTGCCGTTTCGAATCTCGATTTCCTGGTGTGCTGGCTCCAGCTCCGAGAGGTACGGGTGAGTGTGTGAGTGGTTCCCAATCGTCCAGCCTGCCTCGTGGAGGGCGTCGACCTGTTCGGCGTCGAGCCGGTCGCGGTTGCCGACGCGGCCGGGGTTGATAAACGAGGCTGCCTCGTAGCCGTACTCCTCGAGCAGCGGCAGTCCGCGGGTGTAGTCGGTGTCGTGGCCGTCGTCGAACTGGAGCATCACCTTCCCGGTGTCGGGCCGTGGCACCATGTGGAGGTCGTCGACCCAGAAATCCCGCTCGCCACTCTCGTCCCAAAAGATGAGTTCTATCTCTCTGACGTCACTCATGTCGGGATTTCCGTCGACTTGGCTGACGCCGTAGTTGTAGCGCATGAACGGCAGACCGCCGGTGACGCCCCGTCGGAAGTCGATTCGGTCTCCCGCCGAGTCGTAGACCCGGATCACCGGATTGACCATCCGTTCGGCGGTGAGGGCGAGACCCGGGACGACCTCCGTGAGGTCTTTCGGGGTGTCGAACGTACGCGAGACGTTGACCTGCGGATCACTGGAGCCTCTCGCGGCACCGATCTCGAGGAACGCCGACTGGTCACCGACGTACGAACGCTGTTCGTCGGCACTGATCGAGCCGTAGGTTACGTTCCACGCCGAGAGGTCGTCGAACGAATCGAACGTTCCCGGCCGTACTACCTCCGCTTCCGGTTCGTTCGTGTTTTCCTCCTCGGGTTCCTCGTTTGGCTCCTCGTCACTGGAACTCATACATCCCGCGAGGGCGGCAGCAGCCGTCGCGAGGAGATATGTACGTCGTCTCATTGTGCGATTGATGAGAATCTCGAGTGGGTGATTGTTATGTAGCGGATACAGTTCGCACTCGTAATGGTAGTGGGAGCGTTCCAACGGTAATATCCACACGCACTCGTCGTCCTTCAGAGTGCCGGTCGAGGCGGTGACCGCTGCCGAACCGACGACGGTTCGAGGGCGCCCGTCCCAGTCACGGCATACCGTCGTCACTCGCTGCCATCGAAATTTCGTGCAGTTGTTACGTGATTGGTACCGTGTTCGGACCTATTGGTAACGTGGTGATAGTAAATACCGAGAGACTCAATCGTTCCCGTATGAACGTGCGTGACTTTACGTTCGATGCGTACGAGCGCTTCCTGCAGGCGGCGACCGAGAACGATTTCGAGGTTCTCACCGTCGCGTCGTACCTCCAGCGCGACGAGCCACCGGAGCGGTTCGTGCTGTTGCGCCACGACGTGGACCGAAAACTCGACATCGCCTACTCGATGGCCCAGCTCGAGGCACGCTACGACGTCTCTTCGACGTACTACTTCCGGACCTCGACGTTCGACCCCGACCTCGTCGGGGCGTTCGAAGGGTTCGGCCACGAGGTCGGCTACCACTACGAGGAACTCGCCCGCGCGAACGGCGACGTCGACCTCGCCTACGAGCGCTTCGAACGGACGCTCGAGGCGTTCCGACGCCACGCAACGATCGAGACGGCGTGCTCCCACGGCAGTCCGCTCTCACCGCACCGCAACCTCGACATGTGGGACGAGGAGCGTCCGCCCGAGTCGTTCGACCTCCTCGGCGAGGCCTACCTCTCGGTCGAGAAGGACGACGAGGATCCGACGCTGCCCTCCTACTGCTCCGATACCGGCCGTCGCTGGGGACTCGTCGAACCGGGCTTCGGACTCGTCGAGACGACCGCCGACCTCGTCTCGCTGCTCGAGTCGGGCGCGTGTGACAAACTCTACGTGCTGGCTCACCCCGGGCGCTGGTCACGCACCGGTCCGGAGTTCGTAGAGCGTGTCGCCTGGGACGTCGCCGCGGAGGCGGGGAAACGCGCCGTCGGTCCCGTCCACCAGGCCACACAACAGTCCGGATCCATCGGGGCGGACGTTACGCAGACGCTCGCGCGCTCGGTCGCTGTCTCCCGGCAACTCGCCGGTGCCACGATCAGATGGCGCTAGCGAACCGAAGCGTGCGCTAGCGCCATCTCGGTACCGCCTTCTCGAAAAATCGTCTCCGCACGGATGGGGGAGGGGTCGTCGTCAGCGGGGTGTGTGCGCACGTGCGTGCGAGCTAAAATTCAGTGGTCGCCGCTCGCTGCTGCCTCGGCGCTCGTCGGCACGCCGTCCGGAATCTCTGCGGAGGGTGCGGTCCCGCAGTCACCGTCTAGCTGGGCGGTCGCGCCGTGGGACTCGCCGATGCCGCCGTTGAAACCGGTGTCGTACTCCGTCGCCGAGACGACCGCCGTCGACCCGCCGCTGGCCGCTCCCGCGTCGATCGAGAAGTTCGCGCCGTTCAGCTCGAGCTGGCAGTTCTCGATCTCACAGGGACCGGGTGCCCAGACCCAGATACCGCGGCCGTCGTAGCCATCGCCGTCGACGAGGACGCTCGAGTTGGTGACCTTCGACCCTTCAGAGCCGATGCGGAAGTTCGCCACGTAGTTGTTGGCGGCGAAACACTCGTCGATGTGGATCGTGCCGCCCGCGCCACCGCCGGGGGCGGAGGCGTAGACGCCGTTGTCGGGGAACCCCTGGACGTTCACGTGCCGCATGTCGATGTGGCCGGAGTGCTCTGGACTGACCCAGATGCCGGTCTCGGCGGTCGCGTTACCGGCGTTCGTGCTGCCGTCGCCGAGGTAGACGTTCTCGAAGGTACTCGTCCCGCCCTCGCGGTCGGAGATGCCGAAGACGGTCGCCGGCCGGCCGACGTCGAGTTCGCCGTGGACGGCGACGTTTCTGATCGTCCAGTCGGTTGCGTGGGCTGCGATCGTCACCCGTGCGTTGGGTGCGGTACAGTCGATCAGGACGTTCTCGAAGGTCTCGCCGTCTTCGACGTGGATGGTGCGATCCTCGCCGCTCGAGACCGTGATCACGTCGTAGCCGTCGTCGGCCGCTGCCGTGCCGACGAGTGCGCCGCTGGTCGCGACGGTCGCGGCTGCAGCCAGTGATCTCACGTACGAGCGGCGGGTTAGCCGAGCGCTCGTGTCAGCGTTCGAGTGACAGTCCTGCTCGGTAATCCGGGGGTTCTGCGCCATGCAATTCCGTAAAATGACGTTGCATTCATAAACCTTTCCGTCTAAAAAACGCAAGGATGTGAAGAAATAATTGGTATCTGTACGAAGATCGCGTGGGTACATCCGCGTACGGTCGTGAGTACAACACTGTGAAACGGCGCGTACTGTCGGGCGTTCCTGGCAGTAAACATCGTATTTCCGGGATAAATATCGTCGTACCTCGTCGCCCTCGGGCGATCGTGGCCGGTTCCGTCACCGGTAGCGCTCGGTCCCGTACCTGTTCACGCACCGAACGGTTCACGAACGGTGTGGAGTAATACGAAATTACTGCCAGTGAAAGATCGAGTGGAGCGGGTGTCGCCCCCGTTCAACTCGTGTCCTGCTCGGCGTAGCCGACCGTCCAGTTCGCCGGGTCGGCGATGGCGCGTCCGGCGACGGTCCACTCGTGGCCGCCGTCGTCGACGATCGGATACGCGACCTGTGTCGTCCGCGAGGAGACGCGCGCGAGCGGGAACGCGCCGTCCGAGTGAAAGCCAAAGCGCTCGAGCAGCGTCTCTGGCACCACGTCGCCGCTGACCGACACCAGGTCGGCGTCGGTGTGATCCGCGAGTACGCGCGCGAGAATCGCGTGCAGTCCCGCCGCTCGTCCGTCGCTCTCACCGAGCGGGACGACGTCGGTCAGCGTCGTGATGCGAGAGCCGTCGCGCACCCGGCTGCCGGTGATCACGCCCGCGACCGCCTCGCCGTCGCGCGTCGCGACGTAGGCGTCGTACGTCCAGGTCGGGTTCTCGAAGCGCCACTCGTAGAAGCGTTCGTCCCGGTTCGCGTGGAGCGTCCGCGGTATCGACCGCTCGTAGAGGTCGACGAACGTCTCGACGGGCACCGACTCGAGGCGTTCGACGGTGACGTCACTCGGCGCGCCTGCGAGGGCGTCTTTGACGGCGTGGTAGCCGTCGGCGAGTGGCTGTGCGAGCCGTGCGAGCCTCGTCCGGCGGGCGCTGGTCGCGTCGACGATGGCCGCCGGCCGCTGGACGCGGTAGTGAGTCGGCACCTCCTCGACGACCTGCCAGCCGTGTTTCAGACTGCCCGAGAGCGTCGCCTGATTCGGGAAGTTGAAGAACAGCGACGGCTCGCGCTCGCGGTAGTGGGCTTTCATCCGCTCGGTGGTCCGCGAGTACAGCCCTCGCCGGCGGTGGTCGGGGTGGACCATCACGTCCGCGGGCTGGTAGCCGATCACGGTCTCCGACCCCGCGCGCAACTCGAGGGCGAAACAGGGTTTCGCCCCGACGACCTCGCCATCGGCCGTCGCCAGGACGATGGGGACGTGGTCGGTGTAGGGATTCTCCTCGTACTTCCAGGCGAACCACGCCTCGTCCTGCTCACCGAGGACGAGGTCGTACAGCTCGAGGAAGCTCGCTCTGTCTCGGGGTTCGTACAGCCGAATCTCGTAGGGGTCGTCGTGTTCGTCCGCCCCGGCAGTCGACGCCCGCCCGGGTGCACTGTCGCCGTTCGCCCGCCCGGATGTGCCATCGCTGCTCGTCGCCCGCCCGGACGCACGGTCGCCGTTCGTCCTCTCGAGCGCTCGCTCGCCGTCGGTCGGTTGCCCGTCGTCTCCGTCCGTCTTCGCTCGTGTGTGCTCTGTTACCATCTCTCTCACTGCTCGCGCGTACCGCCGTCTGACAGTTCGATCCGGTTCGATTCTCCGCGTTCCACTGGCTCGAGTGGCTCCTCGACGCCCGGTACCGCGCCGAGCAGTTCCGCGCGGTGTTCGTCGAGCAGCGGCGCGCGCCCGCGCGGTTCCGGCGGCGTCTCGGCCATCTTGATGGGCGTCCCGGCGATGGTGACGGTCTCCCCCGCCTCGGCGAGTGGCACGTCGACGAGCATCTCGCGGCTTCGTGCGTGCTCGCACGCGTAAATGTCGCTCGCGTCCTGGACGGGTCCACAGGGGACACCCGGTGTGAGCGCCTCGAGCGCCTCTTCGACGGTTCGTTCGCCGACCCACGTCGCGATGGTCTCCCGGAGTGGGTCGCGCCCCTCGAGGCGGTCGGCCGCGTGCGGGTAGTCGACCGCCCAGTCGGGGCGGTCCATCGCGCGACAGAGCGCCTGCCAGTGGTTGTCCCCGAGTGCAGCGATCACGACGTGCCCGTCTTCGGCCTCGAAGGCGTCGTACGGGAACAGCGTCGGGTGGGAGTTCCCCTGTCGTTTCGGCACGTCGCCGGTGTAAGAGTGCTGGTAGATGGCTCGTTCGCCGAGGCTGATCATCGCGTCGTACATCGCGGTGTCGACGTACTGGCCGACGCCCGTCCGCTCGCGGTGGTGTAACGCCGCCAGGACGTTGACCGCGTGGAGGACGCCCGTGAAGATGTCGCCGATGCCGAAGCCGACTTTCGTCGGCGGGCCGTCTTCCTCGCCTGTGAGGTGCATCACGCCGCCCATCGCCTGGGCGACGAGGTCGAACGCGGGTTCGCGCTGTTTCGGACTCGCCCCCGTTCGCGGGTCGCCGAAGCCGCGCATCGAGGCGTAGACCAGTTGCGGGTTGCGCTCGGCGAGGCGTTCGTACTCGAGACCGAACTTCTCCATGGTTCCGACGCGGTAGTTCTCGACCAGCACGTCCGCGGTGTCGACGAGTTCGAGGAACGCCTCGCGGTCGTCCTCGTCGTTGAAGTCGAGTTCGACGCTCCGTTTGCCGCGGTTGACGCTCTGGAAGTAGCCGCCGAAGCTGTCGTCGTCCTCGTGGAAGGGTGGGGTCTCCCTGACGAAGTCCCCGCCCGGCGGTTCGACCTTCACCACGTCGGCGCCGAGGTCGGCGAGCAACATCGTACAGTACGGTCCGCCGAGGACCCTCGTGAGATCCAGCACACGTACGTCGTCGAGGGCAGGCATGGTTCGTATCTGGTTCGGATGGAATTCTCGGGCTTTGTTATGTGTCGATTTCCAGAAGTAGGCGGCGGTGACCTCGAGCCAGGCGATTTTCACCCCGCCTCACGGAGGTGTACGGCTATCGCCATCACCACCACCGCTCACACTCGTCTCTCGTTCCGTGCTGTCGCCGAACCCGGCACACTCGAGTCACCCACTCGCTCAGATCGTTCCTCCCCACACGCGAGTCGGCCTGTCGGCTCACGTTTTCTCGCAAGCGCGTAGAATCAGTCCGCTCAGCGAGCGAAGCGTTCGCCCGTCCGGAACCTCCCTCACGCACTCACACGTCGACGTCTGCGTCGACCGTGTAGAGGCGGAACTCCCCGTTCGAGACGAGTTTGTTCGCCCCCTCGTAGCCCTCGAGTCGGTCCAGGTCGTGTTCGTCGTAGTGTAAGCCGCGGTAGACCTCGAGTTCGCGCACGAGGTCGTACTCCGTGACCACGAGGTAGTACTCGTCGCCGGCGTAGGCCCCGCTGTAGTTGCCCTCCCCGAAGGATTCGGCCTCGACGACGTCGCCGTAGGACCAACTCGAGGAGACGGTCGTGTCGGCTTCGGTGCCGTAGATGCCGTCGCTGTGTCGGTAGACGCCGTAGCCGTAGCCGGCGTACAGCCGTTCGTCGTTTCCGTGCTCGAACGCTGTTTCGTAGCCGTTGACCTGCTGTTCGGTGACGTGTTGGCCGGCGGTGTAGATGAACGGCGTCGAGAAGACGGTCAGCAGCGCGAGCGCGAGACACGCCCCGAGGACGAGTGCGGCGACGGCGCTCGCGCCCGGCGTCGTGATCGCCCCCGAGAGCCAGCCGAAGGCGTGCGCGAGGGCGACGCCCGCGAGAATCGTCACGACGACGAAGATGAACCCGACCTGACGGAACGCCATCGTCGGCGTGCCAATGAAGTAGACGAGGAACATTCCGTTGAGGGGGATCAGTGCGAAGCCGAAGTAGGTGACGAGCGTCTTCGACTCGCGTTCGATGCGCGTCCACCCGAGCCAGGTCAGCAGGACGAACAGGCCGACGGCGAGCGCGACCAGCGCGCTGACGAGGAACATCTTCACGAACAGTTCGCCGAGGCTGCCACCGATTTCGGTGAGCGAGCCACCGCGCTGGCCCACCTCGGAGGACGCCCCGATGTCGCTCGCGAACACTCCGTAGATGAGCCCGGAGAACGCGTCGCGAAAGCGGGCGTTGCTCCCCGCCCAGAGGACGAACAGGCCCCCGAGGGCGAGCGTGTGGACGTAGGCGCTCGAGTGTGCCACGACGGGATGGTCGGTGAACCGCCGTCGGCCGACGAACTGGACGAGGCTCGCTGCGGCGAGGATGACGACGACGTTGATCATCTGCTGTGGGTGGACTAACAACAGCCCCGCACCCGTGAGCAAGACGAGTCCGCTGAGCGGCGAGAGTCCGAACAGTCGCTCGAGGTCGTCACGCCGCCGGAGGTAGGCGACGAACGCGAAGAGGACGACGGGGACGAGAAACAGCGCGTTCGAGTTGGTGTGGACGCCCATGTGCGTCGCGACGTTGTTGATCGGTAACACCATCCAGGAGACGATGGCCGCGAACCCCGCCGCCAGTGCGCTGCCGCTCAGGTCGCGGACGACCAGCGGCACGAACAGCAAGAACGGGACGAACAGGAAGACCACCGTGACGAGGACGGCGCGCTGGACGGGCACGCCGCTCGCGAGGTGGAACGCCGAGGCGATGCTGTGGACGCCCGGGTAGAACAGTTCGTGGGGGTACATCGTCCCCTGGAGGAAGTCCCTGGTCCAGCCGAGGTGGGTGAGCGCGTCACCTTTCCCCTGGAAGTAGTAGTTCCTGACCGAGGGCAGACCGACGATTGCGACCATCGTGGTCCCGCCGAGGGCGATGCCGAGTCCCTGGTGGACGCCTCGAGCCGAGAGCGTGGTCCCGACGGCGACCGCCAGCGCGAACGCGAAGCCGAGCCAGGCGAGCGACGGTGTGGCCGCGTAGATGGACGCCTCGTACCCGCTCGCGGGCGCGTTTCTCGCGACGAGGACGCCGAAGGCGACCGCGAAGAACCCGGCCGCGAGGAGGACGTTCAACACCGCCCGTCTCATACGGTCCCTCCGGCGAACCGCAGGCAACCACCCGTGTCATCGGCGTGTATAGACTGCATTGACTGTCGTGAGGTCACCAACGTGAGGGTTTGTTATCCATCTCCTACCGCTCTCGCGTCGACGCCCGTTCCCGAACTCACCCCGCTCTCAGACGTCACGGTCGCCACCGCAGACGCCACTTCCCCTTAGGTTGCATTCCAACCACACGCTGCTCGTTGACCACTGTACCGCGTTCGGCAACTCGGGGGCCGCCTCACCCGCCGGCACCCGCCTCGAGCAACCCACAATTCGCACACGGTGTACACCGTGTACACGTTCTGCCGCTTGCCCCGCTCTCGCTCTCCGGTGGTAGTAGTAACCGGTCCGTGTCGGGTCCGGGCGGCCGGTTTCGCGGCCGTTACCGACTCCGTTCACGAGGGCCGGTCGGCTAACGGTTCTCACACTTTTTGTAGCCCTTCGTGGTGGTCACCCCACCGAGAGTGTCACCTCGCTCGAGTCACGCCCGACTCGAGCGTGCTCACTCGCCTCAACGCATGTCACCACGACCCACCTCTCCGACGATTCTCGTCGACGACGTCGACGCGACCGGCACCGACCTCGAGTGTTCGATCACGGTCACCCCCGACCTCGAACGGTTCGTCTCCGGCGAGCCGTTTCGCGCGAGTTACGACGTCCCGATCGAAGACGTCCCCGAGGGCGTCCTCGTCGTCCCGTTGCTCGCACAGCTCGCTCCGGTCGCGTGGGCGACCGGCGCCGACATCTACGTTCCGACCGTCGACGCACGCTTCGCACGAGCGCTCGAGGACGTGAAAGCGTCGCTGCTCTCGATGTACGACTTTCTCGAGGGTGGCTCGCTCCACGCGCGCGATCTCGTCGAGGTACCCGCACACGACGGCGGCGAGTCCGGCCTGCTCTTCACTGGGGGCGTCGACTCGACGTGTTCGTACGTCAGACACCGCGACGAGGAGCCGACGCTGATCAGCGTTCGCGGCTGGACCGTCTCGACCGACGCCGCAGACGACGAGAAGTGGGACGCGCTCCGTTCGCGCGTCACCGGCTTCGCCGACGAGCGCGACCTCGAGACGGCGTTCGTCGAGTCGAACATGCTCTCGTTTCTCGAGCACTTCGTGCTCCTCGCGCACTTCAAACGCTTCGTCGACGGCGCCTGGTACAGCTCCGTGGGCCACGGTCTCGGACTGCTCGGTCTCTGCGCGCCGATGGCCTACGCCTGCGGGATGGGGTCGCTCTACGTAGGTGCGACCCACTGGGAGGGTATCGACCTCGAGTGGGGTTCTCGGCCGGACATCGACGACTACGTCGCCTGGGCGGGCACGCGCTGTCACCACGACGCCTACGACCTCACCCGTCAGGAGCGCCTCGACACCATCGCCGACTACGTCCGGACGGACGCGCCCGACCTCCAACTCCAGACCTGTAACGTCCAGATGGACGGCAACTGCGGCCGGTGCGAGAAGTGTTACCGGACGGCCGTCGGTCTCCGTCTCGCCGGTCTCGAGCCGACGGCTCACGGCTACGCCGAGGTCGACTACGACGACCTCCGGCGGTCGTTCGAACGCGGCGCGTGGGTCCTCGGCGAGGACGAACGCTACATGTGGGCGGACATCCGCGAGCGCGTCCGCGAGACGACGCCGGCGTCGCCGGCCGAGCGCGAGTTCTTCGCGTGGCTCGAGTCGGCCGACCTCGCCGACCTGGTCGACGACTCCGCGCCGCCGGTTCACCACCGCGCGCTCCGGGCGGGTGCCAGGAACGCTCCCGACGCACTCTACACGACGCTCTATCCGGCCTACGACTCCGTACGCCGGGTGGCACGTCGGATGGGGATCTGAACGCTCGAGCGCATCGGCGCGTCTCCGGCCGTCGGAACACCGTTCACCAATCTGTACTGTCAGGCGTTCGAACACACTGAAAGCTTCATGTGCACTGGTAGCGTAACACATACTGTGGCCGGCGGCGACGAGGAGCCATCGAACGACTCGCGTTCTCCCGAACGTGAGGTGTGGCGACACCGACCTCCCGGTAAGACGGGACAGACGTCACCGCCGCAGGAACGACACGGATCGAACCCGTCCTCGAATTCGGGGGCGAAATCCGGTTCAGTACCCACCCGGTGCGTGTGCACCGCGTGGCGAATTCGGATTCGAAGAGCGGATCCGAGACCGGCCGATCCGTCCCGTTCCCGTTCGACTCCAGTTCGCCGCCGCCGACCGCTCTCCGCTCGCGCGTGCGTCGACGGCCCGGCCAGCGCCCCGCACTCGCCGTTTTTCCTCACGCATTCGTTCGTCGAGTGTACCCGCTGTGGGCACCGCTGACGTTCACTCTGCAGATGTCTCCGACCCGTTCTCGAGCGACTCGCGCCGGCTGACCATCTCGAGGCTGATCCACGAGATGACCGCCTCGCCGTCCTGGTTGTAGCCGGTCAGTCGCTCATCGACGTAGCCGATCTCGTTCCGGCCGTCGGCGGCGGAGGTCTCGAGCACTTCGACTTCGACGGTCAGGGTGTCGCCGGGCCTGACCGGCCTGATCCACCGCAGTTCGTCGATGCCGCGGGCGGCCACGAGCGCCCGGTCAGACATGTTGTCGATCATCAGCCGCATACAGACCGACGCCGTGTGCCAGCCACTGGCGATGAGTCCGCCCATCATCGTCTCCGCTGCGGCCCCCTCGTCGGTGTGGATCGGCTGTGGGTCGTACTCGCGTGCGAACTCGACGATGTCGTCTCTCGTGATCGTCCGCTCGCCGAACGACCGGCGGTCGCCGACCGAAATGTCCTCGAAGTACTCGGTGTCGCTCATATCTCGAGCGCACACACGCGCGTCACATAGTCGTTCGTCTCCGCTGCTCGAGTCTCCTCCCCGTTCGACCCGCTGTAGTGCTCACACTCGAACGCCGGCGGGCCGACTCACCACTCGAACGCCGACGGGCCGACTCACCACTCGAATGCACCCTCGAGACCGACGCTGTCGATGCGAATAATCTGCGCCTCGACGTCCTCGAGCAGCGCCCCCCAGCCGCCGACGGTGTAGACGCCGTCGTCGGTCTCGAGGAAGAGCGTGAGCTGTCCCGCGAGGTCGGTGTACGCCGGGTCGTCCTCCGGCCCGAGCAACCGGTCGTTCGTGATCCCGACGAGCTGGCCGGTGATTTCGACCTCTTCGCCGGTGTCCGTCCGCTGGCCGACGGTCGTCAACGTCATCGTGGCCCCGTTGTTCCACAGCGGGACCGTGTCGTGGACGAACTCCTCGATGCTGATGTAGGTCGGACTGGCGTCGGGGTCGACGTGGACCGACTCGAGTCGCGCCCACAGACACGTCAGGAAGTACCAGTGGAGGATGAACGAGAGAATCTCGTCGCCGATGGTGATCCCGTAGGGTTCGTCGCTGTGGACGTTCGGCGAGAAGAAGGCGTGGCGGCGATCGACGATGGCCAGAAACGGTCCCGGAAGCGGGTTCCGCCGGACTTCGACGACGCCGTCGGGCACCGGCAGGTCGCTCTCCTCGACGTCGTAGACCGACACCTGGACGACGACGTCGTTCTCGGTCGCCGCGGTCTCGATCGTCGGCTGTAGCTCCTCGAGTTGCTCGAGCGTCAGCGCGAGTTCGATCGAGACCGCCGCCTGGGCGATGGCGTCGCCGGCGCTTCGCAGCACCGTCTCCTGTTGTTTGACCACGCTCACGCGCGACTCGAGCGGGTCGGGCTGTTCCCAGCGGTCTTCGATCTCGTCGGCGGCGTCGGCGAACATCTCGCTCTTGCTGCGCAGCCGTTCGAGCACGTCGATCGGCTCTCGGGGGCGGGCGTAGAGCCGATCGCGCTCCATGGTCTCTGCGAAGCCGAGCTCCTCGAGCTGTCTGACGATGTCGTAGATTCGCGAGGAGGAGACCGACGAGCGCTGGGTGATCTCGACGACGGGGGAGGGACCTAACTCGAGGAGCGTGAGATACGTATCGGCCTGCTGTCCGGTCAGGCCTGCCTCCTCGAGCGCCCGTCTGAGCGACTCCGTGTCCATGCCGGTACCGGATTCCCATCACCCAAAAGCATTGTGGAAGGACCGGCCGTCCGACACCTCCCCGGCGGTGGTCAACTCTCGCGCGCGATCACTCCATATAACCGAGTCCTTTCAGGCGGTCCTCGACGCCGGTGAAGTCGTCGTCGACGGCCACCTCGTCGCCGGCGGCCCGCCCGACGTCCGTCCGTTCGACCCGGGTCGTCGCCGGCCGTGACCCGTCTTCGAAGGCGTCGAAGAGGACGCGTCCGTCGGCGTTCTCGGGAACTGGCTGGCCGATGCCGTGGAGCAACGTCGGTGCCACGTCGACGACGCGCGCACCCCGGAGTTCGCCCCCGGCGGCGATTCCCGGCCCGCGACAGAGCATGACCCCTTCGCTGCGGTGGCTCGCGGCGGTCGACCCGGTGTCGCCGAACGGCTCCTCGGCGATCGAGTTGCGCGTCTCGTAGACGCCGTGGCCGTTGACGATCAGGTCGGGCGAGTGCTCGTCGGTCGGGAACAGATCGTCACCGTCGAAGACGTCGAGCACCGGCCCATCCCGGTTCGGGTCGGTGACCGACTCGAACAGCTCGACGAGTTCGGCTTTGACCGTCTCGACCTCACTCGGCGGGACGATCCCCTTCTCGAAGCGCTCGGTGTCGTTGATGTAGACGTTGCCCGCGTCGTGGACGAACGCCGTCGTCCGCTCGTAGTCGACGTCGTAGAGGGCGTGATCACCCGGAAGCTGTGAGGCGACCGAGTCGACGACCGACCGCGGCAGCGCCGAGACCAGCGCTTCCTCGCTGACGCCCACCCGGTTCAGCGCGCTCATCACCCCGTCACGCGAGATGCCCAGACTCGCCAGCGCCCCGCGGGTGCCCTCTTCGTCTCGCTTCTCGAGGTAGCCCGCCTGCTCGAGGTAGTAGTTGACGTAGACGAGCGTCTCGATCGGCCCGAAGCCGTGGTCGGAGACGACGTAGAGGTGGGCATCGCGTTCGTCGGTGTACTCGATCACCTCGCCGACGATCTCGTCGAGCGAGCGGTAGTGTTCGAGCAGTTTCTCGTCGTCCCAGACGAGGTGCTGGAACCGGTCGGGGGCGGTGTAGACGAAGAAGAACAGCCGCCAGTCGGGTTCGCGCTCCATCAGCAGGCGCATCAGTTCACGCCGACTCGAGAGGATCGACTCGACCGCGGCGGGGAACTCCTCGAGACGGTCTGCGTACTCCGGGTAGTCGAGACTGATCTGGTAGTTGGGAATCGCCGCATCGATCTCGTCTTTGAGGTCGGGCGGGTAGGTGAAGTCGGCGCTCGTCGAGGGCGTCATCATCCCGGAGACCAGGGTCCCCTCGAGTTCCTCCGGCGGATACGTCAGCGGCACGTTGGCGACCACCGAGGGGGAGAGTCCGTCCCACAGCGCTGGCTGGGTCCGGTCGCGGCTGGTGTACATCCGGTGGCTGTACTCGGCCGAGAGCCTCTGGAACCCGTAGATGCCGTGTTTGTCGGGCCAGACGCCGGTCGCGATCGAGGGCCACGCCAGCGGCGTCGTCGCCGGGCGCGTACTCTCGAGTGTGCCGGCGGCGCCTTCCTCGCGAAGCCGAGCGAAGTTGGGCAGCTCGCCGTCGTCGGTCCACCGTTCGATGAGGTACCACGGAACGCCGTCGAGACCGAGGACGAACGCCCGCTCCGTGTGCGTAGATCCGCTCATGATTGTAATCGAGGCGCAGGCTGCGCCCGCTACCCGCCACCGTCGGCTGACCTGCGCTTTGTTATGGGGAAACTGTCGGGGTGAAACCGTCACGAACTACTGAGTGTCCCCGTCTCGAGACGCTCGGCGAACTCCCTCTCTGACCCCCTCGAGCGCCCCGCTCGTGCCACCCCGACCGTCCGGGACGGGCGAAGGCGGTCCATAACAATGCCCGGATCCGACGACACTCACCGCGTGATCTACAGTACGAACGCACGAACGCGGCCGTGGACGGCGTCGGGAGTCCGTCGGTGGTTCCCGTGGGCAGCGTAGTCATCTCGATCGACGCCGAACTCGGCTGGGGGTTCCACGACCTCGACGAACCGCCGAGAGACCGCGTCGAGAGCGGCCGCCGGGGCTGGGAGTCGCTGCTCTCGATCCTCGAGCGCCACGACGTGCCCGCGACCTGGGCCGTCGTCGGCCACCTCATGCTCGAGGACTGTGACGGCGAACACGCCGACCACCCCGCCCCGCCGGGCTGGTTCGAGCGCGAACGGACGACCTGGCGCGAGCGCCCCGATCTGCGCTTCGGTCCCGACCTCGTACGCGCCGTCGTCGACTCACCCGCCGACCACGAGTTCGCGAGTCACACCTTCTCGCACGTCCTCTTCGGTGATCTCGAGACGACACGTGAACTCGCCGTCGCCGAACTCGAGCGCGCGCAGGACCTCGCTGCCGACTGGGGGCTGGCGCTCGAGTCGCTCGTCTACCCGCGAAACGACGTCGGCCACCGCGAGGCGCTCGCAGACTGCGGGTTCCACGCCTACCGGGGGCGCTCGCCGACGCCCGACGGTGTCGTCGGCCTGCTCGACTCGCGGCTCAGAAACCGCTCGCTGCTCGTCGAGCCGAGCGTCGACGAGTACGGCCTGGTGAACGTGCCAGCGTCGCTGTTCCTGTTCGGCTTCGAGGGCCCGCTGCGAACCGTCGCCGAGTCGGTCTGGACCGACCCGATGCTCGCACAGGCGCGCCGTGGCGTCGATCAGGCCGCCGCCGGCGACGGCGTCTTCCACGTCTGGCTCCACCCGAACAACCTCGTGAGCGAGCGCGACGACGCACGCCTCGAGGCGCTCGTCGGCTACATCGCGCGGCTGCGCGAACGAACCGATCTCACGGTCGAGACGATGGGGTCGGTCGCCGCTCGCGTGCTCGAGTCGCCTGCCGACGATTCGTTCCCGACGCCACGCTGACGCCCGACGCGCGTTCGTACACCTCGAGTAGCCGATCGGTGGTGCGCTCGAGGCTCACCTCGCGGACCGTCTCGCGCCCGTTCGAGCGCTCGCCACGCTCGAGGACCGTCGCCAGCGCGGACACCAGTCCCTGGTCGCTCGTCGCGACGGCGGAGGGGTGGACGCCCGAGAGTCGCTCGCGGACGTCTCCCACGCCGACGGCGACCACCGGCAGATTGCAGGCCAGCGCCTCTTTCACCGCGTTCGGCGACCCCTCGCTCCTCGACGTCAGCAACAGCGCGTCGGCGGCGTTCACGAACGTCGGCACCCGCTCGTGGGCCACGCCGGAGACCGTCTGGAGCCGAACCGGACGCTCGAGCAGTCCGTCGACCGCCTCGGCCACCCGCTGCGCCCGCGGGTAGTTCTTCGTCTCTCGGTGAGTCGCGTACGGAAACAGCACGTGGTAGGCGTCTTCCTCCCAGCCGACGGCGTCGCGGGCGTCGGCCTGCTCGCGCGGGGCGAATAGCTCGAGGTCGACGCCGTCGGGGATCACCTCGCAGGGGTGGCCGAGGACGCGTTTCATCTCGGCGGACATCACGACGACCTCGTCACAGAAGGGTGCACAGGCGCGACTCACCGGCGCGACCGGCCCGTGAACGTCAGAGCCCCACAGCGAGAGCACGACCGGCGTGCGGAGCCCGGCGAGCGCCATCGGCGCGGTCAGCCCGTAGTGGGCGTGGATCAGGTCGTAGCCGCGCGCCGCCTCGCGCACGACCTCGGGACCGAACCTGAGGTAGTCGAGTGGACTCCGGGTGTTCTCCCCATCGATGTCGCCGGCGACCTCGAGCGTCGTGAACGATACGCCTCGTCGCTCGAGAGCGGCCATCTGCTGGGTCATAAACGGCGCGTCGGCGTTCGTCGTGAGCGTGAGGACGTCCATTCGTGGTGGACCCACATCCCCTCGCTCGAGGCTTTGTTAACCGTCCCCTGTCGGTGCCACCATGGCACTCACTACCCGTCGAGCGCCCTGGACACACGTCCGACGCTCGTCAGACTCGCCCGGGATTCAGAAATCCGTTATTTATATACAATTGTCTAGTAGGCACGAAACGCTTATAGATTTACTCGATCAACAGCGACACGATCGATGGGATTGTCTGACGTCGTTCGCGGTCTGCTCTCGGGCGAGGATCCCGCTTCGGACGCCGAGAGTGACGCCGCCGCCGGGACCGTCGTCTACGAGTGTCGAAACTGCGGGACGACGGTCGGTCCCGACGCCACCGAGTGTCCCAACTGCGATTCGACGGCGATCGTCGAGTATCCGATCGAGTGACGCTCGTCGAGACGCACGCACCCGGTCGCCGAACGAGTAACCCTTTTACCGGCGCTCGAGTACCACATCCAGATGAACGTCCGTCTCGACGAGGTGAACAGGCGCATTATTCACGCGCTGATGCGTGACGCCCGAAACACCTCCGCGCCGATGATCGCAGAGGACGTCGGCGTCTCCCCGGCGACGATCCGCAACCGTATCCAGCAGCTCGAGGACGCCGGCGTCCTCAGCGGCTACCACGCGAACGTCGACTTCGAGCGCGCCGATGGCCGGCTCACGAACCTCTTCATGTGTAACGCCCCGGTCACAGAGCGCGAACGCCTCGCCAGACAGGTCCGGGTGATTCCGGGCGTCGTCAACGTCCGTGAGTTGATGACCGGCCGCCGGAACCTCCACGTCCTCGCCGTCGGCGAGGACACGACCGACTTACGCCACGTCGCCCGCGAAATCGCCAAACTCGGCATCGACATCGAGGACGAAGACCTCGTCCAGTCGGAACACTTCCAGACCTACCGCCCGTTCGGCCCCGACGACGACTCGCCGACGGCGCTCTCCGATTTCATCAGTCTCTCCGGCGGCGCGGAAGTGCTCGAGGTGACGATCCCGGAGACGGCCCCCCTCGCCGGACGCACGCTCGAGGAGGCGGGCCGCGAGGGCGTCCTCGACGACGAACTGCTGGTGGTGGCGATCGAACGGGAAGACGCCGTCCTCACGCCCAGGGGCAACACCACCATCTTACCGGACGATCTGCTGACGATTCTCTCGCGCAAGGGTGTCGACGACGAGTCGCTCGAGGCGTTCGAGTCGGTCTAGCCCAGAACACCGACATACTTATACGGCTTTTCGAATCAGTAATCCGTATGCTCTCAGTTTCGCTTTCGACAGCGACACCTCGAACAACCGGAACGGTCTCGCCGCGGCGTGGGGTGTGAGCGTGGCCGACAGCGAGCAGGAACTCGCTCGAGACCTCGGGTTTCTCGAGGCGTACACGCTCGGTCTGGGGACGATGATTGGTGCGGGCATCTTCGTCTTACCTGGAATCGTCGCCGAGACGGCGGGTCCGGCGAGTACAGTGTCGTTCGCCATCGGCGGTGTCGTCGCACTACTGGCGGCACTTTCGCTCTCGGAGCTAGCGACGGGAATGCCGAAGGCAGGTGGGAGTTACTACTACGTCAACCACGCCCTGGGTGGCCTGTTCGGGAGCGTCGTTGGCTGGGGCATGTGGGCCGGGTTGATGTTCGCGACAGCGTTCTACATGCTCGGGTTCGGCCAGTACCTGACGGGCCGGAGTTCGGACGCGTTCGTGGTCGTCGTCGCGGCGCTGGTGATGGCGGCGATTCTCGTCGGTGTCAACTACCGTGGCGTCAAGGAGACCGGCGCGCTTCAGAACGTGATCGTGGTCGCGCTCGTCGGCCTGATCCTCGTCTTCATCGTCTTCGGCCTCGCGGCGCTCGACGTTGCCCTGCTGACGCCGTTTACCGCCGACGGTGGATGGCCGGCCGTCGCCGCCACCGCGGGTACGGTGTTCGTCGCGTTCATCGGCTTCGAAGTGATCGCCACGAGCGCAGAAGAGATCGAAGACCCCGGTCGAAACCTCCCGCTGTCGATGATCGCCGCCGTCGTTACGCCGACGCTGCTCTACGTCCTGGTGATGCTCGTCAGCACGGGTGTCCTTCCGGTCGAAGACCTCTCACCGGAAGTCACCTCGGTTCCCGTCGCCGACGTCGCCTTCCAGTACCTCGGTGTCGTCGGTGCCACGATCATGATCGTCGGTGCCATCCTCGCGACAGTCTCCTCTGCGAACGCCTCGATCCTCTCGGCTGCCCGCGTCAACTTCGCGATGGGGAGAGACCGTCTCCTCACCAACTGGCTGAACGACATTCACGAGGAGCATCAGACGCCGTACCGGGCGATCCTCCTCACCGGCGTTGTCATTCTGTTGTTGATCGTGAGCGGTCTCCCCATCGACACGCTCGCGGACGTCGCGAGCTTTCTCTACTTGCTCACCTACGCGCTGGTCCACGTGGCCGTGATCGTCATGCGGCGCGCCGATCCCGACGGCTACGAGCCGACGTTTCGAATTCCATCGCTCCTCTATCCAGCCGTGCCGATTCTGGGGGCGCTCTGCTGTCTCGCCGTCCTCACCATCATGGGAACGACCTCCTGGATCTCGCTCGGGCCGCTGACGCTGACTGAAGTCCAGGTGATCGGTCTCGTCATCGTCGCCATCGGTGTCGCCTGGTACGTCGCCTACGCCAGAGAGCGTGCCACCTCGACCAGCCTCGTCGGCGAAGCCGTCGCCCCCGAACCAGACCGCGAGGAAGGCGTCTACCGCGTCGTCGTCCCCGTCTCGAACCCTAACACTGAACGGCCGCTGATCGAGTACGCCGCCGCGAGCGCCGCCGCCAGGGACGAACCGGGGGAACTCGTCGCCGTCAACGTCATCGAAGTCCCGCCACAGACCTCGCCCGCACAGATCGAACTCGAGGAGGCTCGCATCGAGCGCCAGCGCGAGTTGCTCGAGGCGGCCCGCGAGAGCGCCGCCGACCTCGAAGTTTCCCTTCGCACGCGTGCCATCGTCGGCCGTGACGCCGGCCGTATTCTCCTCTCGGTGATCGACGACGAGGACGCAGACCACGTCGTCCTCGGCTGGGCGGGCCGTCGACGTCGGCGCGACGCGTTCTTCGGCTCGACGATCGACCCGGTACTCGAGCGTGCTGGCTGTGAAGTGACGTTGGTGAAAGATCCGACGGCATCACCAGGGTCGATCGTCGCACTCGCCGGACGCGGGCCGAACGCTCCGGTTGCGGCCGCTCGTGCGGGCGAACTCGCCCGGACGTTCCCCGACGCGTCGCTCACACTCCTCAACGTCCAACCGAAACCGGCCGACGAGGAGGTGGCGGCGGCTGTCGACCCCGACGCTGTCGGCCACGAGACGATCGAGGCGATCGCCGCCGAGACGGGACTCGGGGAGGACGAGTACGACGCTCGTGTCGTCGTCGCCGCCGACGTCCGCGAGGCACTGCTCGAGACGGTCGCCGAGTACGATACCCCCTGTGTCGGTGCGACCGGCGAGAGCGCCGTTGCGCAGGCGCTGTTCGGGTCGATTCCACAACAGGTCGTCGAGAACGCAGACGAGACAGTACTCATGGTTCGCGGCGAGACCCGGGTACCGAGAACGTTTAGACAGGCGCTCGTCGAGCGTCTCGGCGGACGGCCGTGACCAGTCGTGCGCCGGAGACGGCTCAGAACTCGCTCGAGCCGACTTCCCGCCGGTGGGCGGTGATGTCGGCGTCGTCGAACGTCGGATCGACGGTCGCCGCTCCGGCGGCGACACCGACGTACTCGGCGCGCTCGGGCGTTCGCTCGAGTACCTGCGCCGCCGGATCACCGGTCATCAGTGAGGGGACGGGGCGGCCGAGCAGCCCCATCGTCAGCGGGGCGACGCTGGCGAGCGAGAGCCGCCGCTCGCCCTCGCTGCCGGTGTCGAAATCCGGCCCGGAGCCGAGAAACAGCCCGCGTGGCGTTCGCCGGTACCCACCGGCCGCTCGGATCGGCCGCGTTCCGAGGGCGGCCGAGAGGCGGTACCCGGCCGTCGGCCGAACGAACACGTCCGGCGCGTTCTCGAGGAACGGGCCACCGTAGCGACGCTCGCGCAGACGGACCGATTCGAACGCGGGGTCGCCGGTGGGTGTCTCGAGTGCGGCGAGCGTTTCGACCAGGTCGTCACAGACCGCCCGGTAGCGTGAGGGCGGCACCTGCCCGTTCGGGTCGCGGCCGGCGAGGTTGACCCGAATCCCCTCGTAATCCGTCTCCGGACAGTACGCGAGTGAGTTCGGCCAGTCGATCCGACGGGTCGCTCGCGACGGCTCCGTCCGGCCCAGGACGCGCCGCCCGAGCGTGCGGAGGCGCTCGAGTCCGTCGGCCAGCGGCGTCGACGGCGTGTGCGCGCTCCCACCCCGCGTCTCGAGGTAGTTCGCCCCGGCGAGCAGGTCGTTGAGACCGATCTCGCGGGTGGTTCGTTCGACGCCGTGGGTCGAACAGCAGACGACGTTCGTCTCCTCGTCGACGGTCTCGAGGATGGACTCGAGCGTGCGGTCTGTGGCTTCGACGGCCGCGCGCACCTGCTCGTCGTCGCCCGTCGACAGTAACGGAGCGAGCGCCGAGAGGTGACAGACCGCCAGTTCCCACTCGTAGACGTCGAGCGCCGAGGCGAACGCCCGGCGTCTGCGCTCGAGCAGTTCCCGGTGTGCCTCGAGTGTCTCTCCCTGCGGATGGATCGTGTACTCGTCGCCGGATACGAAACCCACCGCCTCACGGACGCCGTCCGGGTAGCCCCGCTCGTCCGCTGGCGCTGGCGGACCCGGCACGACGACGCCGTCGATGGGGTCCGCCGGGTGCGTGAGCGGGACGTTCATCACGACCGATCGGGCGCCCTCACTCGAGAGGTACTCCCACAGTGCGGGCCGGCGGACGTGCACCCCGGAGACGGGTGTCGGCTCGTCCGGATACCCCGCACCGAGGTCGTTCGGCCCGAAGATACCGTGGTGGCTCGGGTCAGTGCCCGTGTAGAGCGTCGGCCACGCGCTCGTCGGACAGCTCGGCCCGTCGGTCTCGAGTGTCGCCTCGACGCCACGTGCTCCCAGGGCGGTGAGCGTCGGCGCGGCGTCCGCGAACCGCTCGAGGTGGCGTCGCTCGAGACCACAGCAGCCGAGAATTACCGTCCGCATCGGCCTCCCTCCGCGTTCCAACGCTGTCGCCGACCGCCGCGAGTGTTCGCGTGAGCAGCCGTCTCGTCGGTCGGCCCGTCCATCCATCCAACCATCACGTCGGACCACACCCGAGTCGACCTTTGTTATCGATCGAATTCGCGGCGGTCGGCCACGGCAACGGCTGCCTATCGCGAGTTTCGGCGGTGACTACCCGGCGGATGGTCCCCGATACCGGCCCGTCGCCACGGTCAGTCCTCGCCCGTCGCGCCCGCACGCTCGCGCTGGAGGTCGCTCACGTAGGTCGGCGTCTCCGCTGGTGGTCCCTCCCCCTCGAGCACCCGCGGCCAGCCGTCGATGCTGCCGGCGAGCGCACGGTAGGTGTGGCCGTGGGCTTCGACCGACTCGCGCGAGAGGACGTCCCGGCCGTCGAGGACGACCATCGGCTCGAGGCCGGCCCAGTCGATCTCGTAGAACTCCGGCTGTGCGGTGACGAGGACGGCCGCGTCGAGATCCGTCTCCGGGAGTTCGGAGCGCGCGAGGGGGTCGGCGCCGAACGCCGCCGGATCGACCAGCGGATCGACGCCGTAGACCGACTCGGCGCGTTCCCCGAGCGCGTCGACGACGCCGATGGCGGGCGAGGCGCGCGTCTCCGCGACCGAGGGCCGGTAGGTGAGTCCGAGGACGGCGACGCTCGCCTCCTCGAGCGCGGTTCCGGTTCGCTCGAGTTCGCGCTCGAGTGCGGTGACGGTCGCCTCGGGCATCGTCTCGTTCGTCCGCCGGGCGGTCCTGACGAGGTCCATCGGGTCGTCGGTCTGGGCGAGCAGGAAGTACGGGTAGTAGGGGATGCAGTGGCCGCCGACGCCGGGACCGGGTTCGTGGATGTCGCTCATCGGGATGTGGTTCGCGGTCTCGATCGCTTCGCGGACCGAGATCCCGAGGTCGTCGGCGATCCGGGCGAGTTCGTTCGCGAGCGCGATGTTCACGTCGCGGTAGATCCCTTCGAACACCTTCACCGCCTCCGCGGTCGTCGCGTCCCGGACGATGTGGACGTCGTTGCTCGAGACCTCGCGGTAGACCTGTGCGGCCGCTCGCGCGCTCGCGTCGTCGACGCCGCCGACGACCTTCGGGTACGCACCGCGGATGTCGCGCAACGCCGTCCCCGACGCTGTCCGCTCCGGGCAGAACGCGACGCCGAACGAGCCGGACTCGAGTCCGCTCGCCGCCGCGAGGTGCGGTTCGACCACGTCGGCGCAGGTCCCCGGCGGGAGCGTCGACTCGACGATCACGAGGTCGCCTGGCGAGAGTCCCGACCCGATCGTCTCGACGACGGTTTCGACGAGCGAGAGGTCGGGTTCCGGCGTCTCACCCTCGCCCACGAGCGTCGGGACGATGATCACGTGGACGCTCGCCTCACGCGCTGCGCGCTCGCCGTCGGTGGTCGCCCGGAGTCGGCCGCGCTCGACCTCGCGCGCGAGTAGTTCCTCGAGACCTGGTTCACCGGTCACGTGCGACCGCCCGTCGTTGACGGCGTCGACGACGCGCTGCTCGACGTCGACGCCGGTGACCGCGCCACAGCTCTCGGCGAAGACGCACGCCAGCGGCAGCCCCATCTTTCCGAGGCCGTAGACGGCGACCGGCACCGAGCCGGAAGCGAACGCCTCGCGGCCGTCGGCCGTCGTCGGTGCGTCCCGGCCGTAGAGGTGAGTGGCGTCTCCGGCGCTCACCGGACGCTCACCTCGACGCTCTCCTCGCTCGCCGTCGCGAGACGGTCGATCGCTCGCACGGTCTCGAGCGCGGCGAGACCGTCCGCTGCGGTCACTTCGGGTTCGCCACCGTTCTCGGCCGCCTCGACGAACGACTCGAGTTCACACCGGAGCGGCTCCCGGTTCGCCACCCGGGGGCGCTCGATGACGCTCTCGTGACGGTAGTGGTTCTGGCCGTCGTCGGTGACGTACTCGGGGTAGGACTCGCGGTGGATGAGCACCGTCTGGTCCAGGTAGTCGACTTCGACGAGGCAGTCGCGCGCAGTGATGGTGAGCCGTCTGACCTTCTTCTGGGTGATCCGACTCGCCGTCAGCGTCGCGAGGACGCCGTCGTCGAACTCCATCGAGGCGGTCGCGTACTGGCCGTCGGCGGTGCCGGTCGCCGTGACTGACGTCGGTTTGGACCCACACAGCGCGTGGAGAACGTCCACGTCGTGGATCATCAGATCCAGTACGACGCCGTCGGTGGCCGTCCGGTCGACCGGCGGTCCCAGCCGTTCGGCCTCGATCGCGATCACGTCGAGGTCGGCGATGACGTCGGCGGCCGCCTGCACCGCCGGATTGAACCGCTCGACGTGACCGACCTGGAGGACGACACCCGCATCGGCCGCCCGTTCGGCGAGTTCACGGCCTCGTGAGGGGGTATCGGCGATCGGTTTCTCCACGAGGACGTGGACCCCCGCGTCGATACACGCCCGCACGGTGTCGTAGTGGGCCTGCGTCGGGACGGCGACGGTGACGACGTCACAGCGCTCGAGTAACGTGTCGAACGCGAGCGCGTCGGTGCCGTACTCGGCTGCGACTCGTGTCGCCTGTCGCTCGTCGAGGTCCGTCACGCCGACGAGGTCGGTCTCTCTGAGTTCGCTGTAGACGCGCGCGTGGTTGGCTCCCATCGCCCCGACGCCGACGACGCCGGCGCGGACGGGAGACGGTTCGGTCGGTGGCTGATCAATGGAGGTCATTGGTAGGTTCGTAGAAGGCTGCGATGGCGTCGACGACCGACAGCAGGTCCTCGCGCTCGAGGTTCGGGTGAACCGGCAAGGAGAGGACGCTCTCCGCGGCGAACTCCGCCTGCGGTAAGTCTGTCGCCGCGGTGGCGACGCCCTCGTAGGCCGGCTGGCGATGGATCGGCGTCGGGTAGTAGATTCCCGCGCCGATGCCGCGGTCGTTCAGGTACGTGTGTAGCTCGTCTCGGTCCTCGACGCGAATCGTGTACTGGTGGTAGACGTGCCGGGTCCCTCTCGGCACGTGCGGCGTGCGGAGTTTCCACTCACCGTCTCGCGTCCTGAGTTCCTCGAGGTGCTCGTCGTAGACCCGGGCGTTCTCCATCCGGGCGCGATTGCGCGCGGGCAGGCTCTCGAGCTGGACGCGCCCGATGGCCGCGGCGAGGCTCGTCAGCCGGTAGTTGTGCCCCAGCCGTCGGTGTTCGTAGTCGCCGGCTCCGTCCTCGCACCGGCCGTGGTTGATGTAGGCGGCCGCGCGCGCGGCGACGTCGTCGTCGTCGGTCGTGATGATCCCGCCCTCCCCGGTGGTCATGTTCTTCGTCGGGTAGAACGAGAAGCAGGCGGCGTCACCGAAACTACCGACGCGCTGGCCGTCGATCTCGCTGCCGTGGGCCTGGCAGGCATCCTCGAGGACGAACAGGTCGTGTTCCTCGGCGAGGTCGAGTAGCTCCGGCATCGGCGCGGGCAGGCCGTAGAGGTGGACCGGCATGAGACCGACGACGTCGTCGCGCCGGCGGAGCACGTTCTCGACCGAACGCGGGTCGAGGGCGTACGTCGCCGGGTCGATGTCGGCGAACACCGGCGTCGCTCCGGCGAGTCGGATCGCGTTCGCACTCGCGACGAACGAGAACGGCGAGGTGAGGACCGCGTCGCCCGCCTCGACACCGAGCGCCTCGAGCGCCGCGTGTAGTGCCGTCGTCCCGTTCGAGGTCGCGACGCCGTGACGGACGCCACAGAAGTTCGCGAACGCCCGCTCGAAGGCTCTGACTTCGGGACCGTCCGCGAGTTGTCCCTCCTCGAGTACCGCGTGCACTCTGTCGATGGCGCTCGCGCTCACCTCGGGGTCGGCGATTGGTATCTCCGTCATGCTCGTTCGAGTTGGTTCGGTCCCTCGAGCGGTTCCGGGAGCGCGCGCGGCTTCGCCGGGGTGCCGAGAGCCAGGGTGTTCGCCGGAACGTCCTCGGTGACCACCGACCCGGCGGCGACGAAGGCGTTCTCGCCGACGGTGACGCCGGGCAAGACGGTCGCGTTCGCGCCGATGGAGGCTCCGTCTTCGATAGTCGGTCCCTCGAGTCCGTTGTCGGTGCGGATCGGGTACTCGTCGTTGGTCAGGACGGCACCGGGACCGACGAAGACGTTCGAGCCGATGGTCGTGTCGGTCGGGACGTAGACGCCGGTCTGGAGGCTGACGTGGTCGCCGATGGTCGTCGTGCCGTCGATGACGGTCTTCGTGCCGACGAGCACGTCGTCGCCGATGACGGTATCCTCGCGGATCATCGCGTCGTGGCCGGTGGTGAAGCTGTCGCCGATGGTGACGTCGGCGTAGACGATCGTTCCCGCGCGGATGGTCGCGTCGTCGCCGATGCGCGTCGGCGCGCTCGCGTCGTTCGCGCCGTGGCCGACGGTCGCCGCCTCGTCGATGGTACAGCCTTCGCCGTAGACCGCGTCAGCCATCGTCGACCACCCGGTCGCTCGGCTTCTCGATTCGCGTTCGCCGGTGTGTGTAGAGGTTCGTCATAGTCGCTGTGAACGTCGATACCCGGTCAGGGCACTCGTCTCGATACTGCCGGTAACGCGGCTTTGTTATCCCTGGCCTGTGAGCCGAGTAGCCGCGAGCTACACGCCCGTCCCGGTTGCGACTCCGCGCCCATCGCCTCGCCTACTGAGACGGTTGATTTCGCCGCTCGAGCCGATTTCGAGCGCGGGAAGCGTCGAATTACGCGTCGGTCACGGCTTCCAACTGGTACAACCTCCTTTCGCGGGGGTAACTGCCAGATAGTAAAGTCACACGCTCTCGACTTCCGCTCCGTGAGGCACCGAACAACTCCCACCACCGAGGGATCGCCCGTCGTCGGCGCTCGAGGCTACCTATGAGCGAAGACGGTCTCACTCAGGCCGAGCTGTTCGACGTGTTCAGCAACGCCCGCCGCCGACGAACCGTTCGCTTCCTCAAACGTCAGCACGGCTCCTGTGACCTCGCGCCGCTGGTCGAGCAGGTCGCCGCGTGGGAGAACGACGTCCCCCGCGAGGCGGTCACCCGCGCGCAGCGCCGCCGCGTCTACATCTCGCTCTACCAGACGCACCTGCCGATGCTCGAGGAACACGGCATCGTCGCCTGGGACGCCGACGGCCACTACATCGAACTCCTCCCCAGCGAGGGGACGTTCGATCCGTACCTCACCAGTCACACCGACGGCCAGCGCTCCTGGCACGCCTGGTACGCCTCGGTCGCCCTCGCTGGCGTCGCCGCCTTCCTGCTCACCTGGCAGTCGGTCGGCCCGTTGGCGTCGCTCGAGACGCCCCTCGTCGCGCTCGTCCTCAGCGGTGCGGTCTTCGTTCTCGCGAGCGTTCACCACGTCTCTCGACGCTCGAGCGACGGGCTTCCCGGACCGCTCGCACGCCGGTGAGCGTTCGGCTGGTGTCCTCCTCGCCCTCGAGCAGCCGCCTCGTGGACTCCGGTTGTCTTCGCTCGAGTCGCCGTCGTACCTTCCACGCGCTCCCGTCGCCTCTCTCCTGCCTTCGACGAACGATGATCGGTACGTGGCCACCGGAACGCCATCACCACTGCTCATTTCCAGAACATATATGTATCTATCCGTGAAACTTCTCGCTGGAAGCGACGCCTCCAGTGGGGGCACGCTCGTAGAAAGTGCCCCGGGTGAATCCACCACCCGAGGCGTGGCTTCCAACCCGGAAGGGTTCGATAGCCATGACTCCGTACCAACCACGCAACCTTAAAAGCCTCGCATACGCACTGTACAGCCCGCGAAACGCCCGTTCTTCCAGTGGCGACGTTGCCCGTCGTCCGGCCGACGTACCCACTCGAGCCACGCCTCCCGCGCCGGTCTCGAGACGAGCGCCGACAGCCGTTCGAGCACCGCCACGAGTAACACCCGCTCGAGCACCGCCACGAGCGACACCCGCTCGATCACCGCACCGGCTGCCACCCGCTCGAGTCGCCCCCGTGGTGAGGCGTCGATGAGCGAAGATGTCGGTCGCTGGAGCGGCGAGGAGTGGAATCCACCCCGCTGTCCCCACTGTGAGAGCGTGGTGGTCGGCGTGACCGCGACGGGACCGTTCACCATCAAAGCCTCCTGTGGGTGTTATCTCAGCCAGAACGAGGCGCGAGCGCTTCGAGACGGGTCCTGAGAACACGCGTCGCCGAGCGCTGCTCGAGGACGCTCACTTACTCGTCGTCGCTTCCGAACAGTTCCTCGAGGATGCTCGAGGGTCCGTCGTCGTCAGCGGCCGTGTCGTCGGTGTCGCCAGCGGCCGCGTCGGTGTCGTCAGCAGCCGCCTCGTCGTCGTCAGCAGCTGTGTCGTCGGTCTCCGCCTCGTCACCGTCGTCACCGGCACCGGTGTCCGCCTCGTCACCGGTCTCGAGCGTGGCGTTCGCCTCGTCGTCGGTCTCGCCGTCACTCTCGATGATCGAGACGTCGGTCGGCTCGAGTTCGCCGGGCTCGTCGTCGTCTTCACCGACGGTCACCCAGAAGTAGACGTCCTCGAGTGCGTCAGCCTCGGTCGGTACGGTGGGTGGCTCGCCATCGTCGTCGTCGAACAGCAGGAAGCTGATTCTCACGGTTCCCTCGGTCGTTTCGGGGGTGATGTTGCGGGTCGCGTCGATGGACTGGCCGTCGCCCATCCGGGCGTTGATCTCCCGGAGTTCGGTTCGCTCGACGACCTCACCGTCTTCGAGGTGTTGTTCCTGGACGACGACCGTGTACTCCTTCTCTGTGCCCTCGTGGTTTTCGATCGTGAGAACGATCGGAATCGACTCGCCCGGTTCGACCGTCGACGGGAAGCCGTCTGCGACCAGCGAGCCGTTTTCGTCTTCGGTGTAGAGACCGAGTTCGGTGTACTCCCCCGCAGAGAGCGGGGCGATCAGTCCCGCGAGCAGCGCGAGACCCGCGACCGCGACCGCGAGGACGAGCAGGATGGACGCCGCCGTCGCCACCACGCTCTCTTCGTCACCGCGGACTCGAGCGAAGCCGTCCGCGAACGAGACCGTGTAGCGTTCGGGTTTCGCTAGCTGAAGCCGCCTGACGACGGCGAGCTGGGAGACGACGACGATCAGGACGGTGACGGCACCGGCGACGGAGCCAGTCGTCAGGTGCCACTGCGTCAGCGCGAGCGCGATCACCAGCATCGGCAACACGGCGAGCGAGAGCGCGACTGCGAGACCGACCCGTTCGACCGTGTCGATGCCGCCGGGACGTCGTTCTTCGACCGTCTGTGCCTGTTCGCGCGCTACCCTGGCGGCCGCCGGGAACAGCGCCGACGTGAGCGCGTAGCCGGGGAGAAACAGCAACAGCGGCAGTGCCACGCCGGTCCGTACGTAGCTTCCAGCCGGGAACGTCGTCACCAGGTAGTAGGCGACGACGGCGGCGATCGAACTCACAGCGAGATCGGTCGGGTACTGGCGAACAGCCCCGAACCGGGTCTGTGAGACCATCGGAAAGCTCATTCGGGAACCACCGAACCGCTCGAGCGTCCGTCGGGGTGCGCCCGGCTACGATGTGGACTGTGTGACATTCTCGAATCGGTGCATCCGACGGCGCTCGAGGCCTTTGTTATGGGCGTGTTACTCGAGCGCCACTCACAGTGGATGCGGCGGGAGCCAGCGACACCGTGGCCCGCTCGAGGCGGTCACCCGCTCGGCGAGGGGGGATTCTCACCGTGTGCTCGCGGCTGTGTGCGTGTGTGACACTGACAGCTACTCGGTGCGGCGTGTCACGCTGGCACGCACCGTGAGCCGTCTCGCAGGTGGTGGGAGCGTCTCCCGTCAGAACTCGACGTACTTCTCCTCCCATTCGCGTCGTTCGTCGATGCGTTGACGGCCGTCTTCGGTGATCGCGTAGTAGTTGGTTCGTCTATCGAGTTGCCCTTTCTCGACGAGTTCTTTGTTGACGAGGGTGTCGAGGTTCGGGTAGAGTCGACCGTGGTTGATCTCGGAGCTGTAGTACTGCTCCACCTCTTCTTTGACGTTTTGGCCCGAGGGCTGGTCTGCGCCTGCGATCACGTACAGGAGGTCACGTTGGAAGCCGGTCAGATCGTGCATTGCTCAATCACGTGGACCGTTCCGTTGAGTGGATATTTGTTATCCGCATCATACAGCTGTTTCACGAATCCTTTCACATTCGTTCCAACGGATAAAAAATCCAATTCCCGTGACTGACTCGTGTTCGTGACTGTTTTACGCCACTCGCGACGTGCTGGTGGCGGCGTCGGTCGGACGCGGCTTCCATCGCCGAGTCAGCAGCGTCCGGCCGCACTACCGGGTCGTCACTACGTGCTGTGGATACACTCGAGAGAACGGGTCGACGACTACGTCGGTTCGTCGGTCTCGGTCAGGGCGACGTCGATACCGTTGGCGTCGATGTCGACGCGGAGGCGCTCGACGGTGGCCTCGTACGCCGTCGTGTGCGATCCATCCTCCTCGAAGCGGATGCACTCGGCGAGGAGTTGACTCTCGAGGAGGGTGTTGATGCGGCGGTACACCGTCGCCGAGGAGCAGTCGGTTCGCGCGGTCAACTCCTTGGCGGTCCGGGGACCGCTGCTCGTCGCGACGAGGATGGTTCGCGCACACTCGTCTCCGAGGATGTCGAGTTGGGTTGCTGGGCAGCCGGTCGATTTCGTTCGCGTGTTTTTCATGTGGCGTGACATTGTTTCACAGGCTCGTTCTTCGCCGTCTGTTCGGACGTCGATAACAGGGACTCTCGGGTACCGAGAGGCTCACGTCGGCGCGCACGAACGCCGAGACACGGCGGGTACTCAACTGTCATCGCGTTCCGACTGCTAATTCCGTAGGCTATCGTGCTATTTTATAACGACGCACCTTATTTTTCGAAGTACCCTCATACTAGGACGAAACATCATATTTCTGTACAGAAACGCCCTGTTTCGCCCGCACACGTCCTGCCTAACACGTTGCTTTTCTACCAAATGGGGACTAATACGACTGAATTCACGCCGTGTTCTGCGTGGCGGAAACGCTAGCTCTACCGGCTGAGGACCAACGGAACGTCGAGTATCCCCTCCAGAAACGTCGTATTTACTACGCACCCGCCCACCCCCGAAAGTGAACGGTCTGTCGTCTTTATTCAGGTCTGACGACCCTGATAGGAGTGATGCACCGAACCCGACGCCCAGAGCGGCCACCCGTGCGTGGCGTTCACGCCGTTCGTCTCCCTCGCGTCGGTCGGTGGCATCTGCGGTTCGTCCCGTACAACGACCCTGCCATTCGACGGCGTGCGGGCCGTGATCGAGCGGATACCCACCCCCCCCTTCCCAGCTATGAAATCCCCACAAACCAACTGGAACCCGATGGAATCGTCCTCAGCAGGTGCTCGCTGTCGAAACTGCGGCACACACGTCACACAGCAGTTCGCCCGCGTCTTCGGCGACAACGGAGACGTCGTCCACGGCTGTCCAGCCTGTACGACGTATCGGGAGATGCAGTCGGGCAACCACCTTCCCAGTGACTGACGGGGCGATACATCACGCATTGTTCTACGCCGGTCTCTCACTCCCCCGTAATCGGCGATACTCGGTCTGCTTATAAATCACCATGGCTGATCATGCACCACGTTGATACGGATGGTGACTGAAATTTAACTCACCTATGATATCCGGTAGCGGCGCCCGACACACCGAGCCACCCGTCTCTTTTCAGTGACCGATGTCTATGCAGACGAGCCGATCGGAGTCACTCGAGGAGAGTGAAATTTTCCACATTCTCGGCAACGACCGACGTCGGGCGATCGTTCAGCTACTGGCGGCCGACCGCGGTCGCATCGACGTCTCCGACGTCGCCTCACAGATCGCCGCTGACGAATCCGACACGACGCCCGTCCCGAACAACCTCTATAAGAGCGTCTACGTTTCACTCCAACAGACACACCTTCCCCAGCTAGAGGAAGACGCCGTCATCACCTACGATACCGAGGGAAAGACGATCGAGCCCGGCCCACACTTCGAGGACGTTCTCGGCTACATCGACGGAGAACGAACGGACGGCGAGCACGTCCTCTGGATACACCTCGGAATCTGTCTCGCAGGTCTCGTCGTGATCACGCTGACCGGACTCGACGTTCCCGTCCTCTCGAGTGCGAACCAGACGCTCGTCGGCATTCTCGCCCTGTTGCTCGTGGGCGCGTCCAGCCTCTATCACATCCTCGCCTGAGCCGGACGCCACCGAGACCACGAACTCGCGACGGCGCTCACACATCGCCGGCGCTCACCTGGCGCGGTCTCGCAGAAAAAATCGCAGGCGGGTTCGGCGCTACCCGACGAGTCCGATCGCAGGCTGGTCGTTCACCTCGTCGTCACCGTCCTGGTACTCGTCCTCGTGCGCACCGTCAGCGTGGTCGAAGAGCGTGATCACGCTCACCGACTCGATCGTGATCTCGAGGTTCTCGAGTTCCAGTCGGTCGCCAGCCTCTGCGTGCTCGTCGTCGGTCTCCTCGAGTTCGTCAGTCTCGTTCTCGTCGATGTCGTTCTCGTCGGTCTCCTCGAGTTCGTCGTCCTCCGCGTCGTGGTCGACGTGTAGTGCGTAGACCGTCGCCTGCTCGATGGTCACGTGGAGTTCGTGTGCGTCCTCGTCGTCGATGTCGTTCTCCTCCACGCCGACGTCGTTCTCTTCGTACTCATCGTCCTCGTCCGCGTCGGCATCGATGTCGTCCTCGTCCGCGTCGGCATCGATGTCGTTCTCGTCCGCGTTGGCATCGATGTCGTTCTCGTCTGCCTCGGCGTCCGCGTCGTCACCGTCGACCTCGAGACCGGATGCCATCACGAAGACCGTCGCGTGCTCGAACGTTACGTCTTCGTGGGCGTCGTTCTCGTCGGCATCGTTTTCAGCCTCTGCGTCGTCGTTCTCGAGTTCGTCGTTCTCGTCAACACCCTCGTCGGTGAGTTCGCCGTTCTCGAGTTCGTCGTTCTCGTCAGCGAGTTCGTCGTCGGTTTCGTGGTCGTCGGCAACGACGAAGATCGTCGCTCGTTCGATCGTGACGTGTAACGCGTCGTCGTTCTGGTCATCGTCCGCGTCCACCTCGTCGTTCTGGTCATCGTCTGCGTCCACCTGATCGTTCTGGTCATCGTCCGCGTCCACCTCGTCGTTCTCCTCGGCTAATTCGTCTTCAGTCAGGTGATCACCGTCGACGAGTAGCGCGAAGACGGTCGCGTAGTCGATCGTGACCGTTCGCTCTTCGGCGTGCTCGTCGTCAGCGGGTTCGTCGTCGGTTTCGTTTTCGTCAGCGAGTTCGTCGTCAGTTTCGTTTTCGTCTGCCTCGTGGTCGACTGCCTCGTCGGTCGGTTCCTCGAGGTCGACTCCGAGCGTGTAGATCGTTGCCTGCTCGATCGTAACGGTGATCTCTCGGTCGTCGACCGCGTCTTCGTCGGGTTCTTCCTCGACGATTTCGTCTTCCTCGACCACGTCGTCTTCAGGCTCTTCTTCGATGACTTCGTCGTCTTCCTCGACGACGTCCTCCTCAGGTTCTTCTTCGATGACTTCGTCGTCTTCTTCGACGACGTCCTCTTCAGGTTCTTCTTCGATGACCTCGTCGTCTTCCTCGACGACGTCCTCCTCAGGCTCCTCTTCGACGTCGTCGGCGAGGGTGACGACTGCTGCGTCACTCACCGCCTCGTCGTCCTCGGTCAGGTAGGGACCGTCCTGGAGACCCTCGAGTTCGACGAAGTCGAACGTCTCGTTGTCGTTCGTATCGCGGTGGGCCATCGCGATCAGCGTCTCGTCTTCCTCGAGCGGTTCGTCGAGGGCGACTTCGACGTCCTCGTGCGTACCTGGCTCGAGGTACTCGGAGACGCCGATGACGCTGTCGAACTGCTCGCCGATGAGCAGGCTACTGTCGTGGATGGCGACGAAGCCACCGCTGGCGAGGCGCACTTCGTCGACGACCACGTGGTCGCCGTCGGTCTCCTGGTCTTCGAACGTCACGTGGGCGCTCGGCCCTTCGTCGGTGTCCTCAGCCTCCGGATCCGGTACCGGCTCCTCCGGATCGTCTTCAGCCTCCGGCTCTAGGTCGTCTCCGTCGTCTTCCTCGTAGTCATCCGCTTTCTCGTCGTCTTCCGTGTAGTCGTCCGCTTTCTCCTTCTCGTCGTCGTTCGTGTCGTCGTGGTCGCTCACGCTCGCAGCAGGGGCTGCTGTCGCTGCCGCTGCGACGCCCGAACTGAGCATCATCAGCGCGGCTACCACGACGAGTAGGGTCGATCGGTTGCTCATGTCTCTGGATTGCCGTGCAGGCGTCTACGACTCGACTGATCGGTCCATAAAGCGAGAGAACCTTTCCGTCTGGAAACCGCGTAATACGCCGCCGTGGTCTCGTCGTTCGCCGTCCGTTTGCACGCGAAAAATCACGTTAGCCGACGTTACTTTCCACGTGGCCCTTCAGGGGACTGCGACGCCGGTGGCTCGTGGCCGCGCAGACAGATCAGATTCTCCCGCCCGAGCCGAAGCTTCGTGATCTCACCCTCGGTCTCCAGATCGGCGAGTAACCGACTCACCTTCGCTTTCGACCAGTCGACCGAGTCGACGATGTCCGCCTGCTTCATCCGGCCACCGTTCTCCGTGATCAGCGACGTGATGCGCTCGCGGTCGGTCACGAACGGTTCGTCCTGACTCGAGCGTCCCGTCACCTGGGTCGTCGACCGGTCCTCGATGCGGTTTCGGAGTACGAGTACCCCGCCCAGCACCGCGAGGACGACCAGTCCGACGAGCGCGGCGAGGTGTGGTTGGAACTGCTGGCTGAGTATCGCGTCGACGCCGTTGGGTGCGGACGCCATCGGCGACCCGCCCTCGACGGCGTCACCCGTCGTGGACGCCTCTCCCCCTCCCCCCGCTCCCGGTGCCGTCGCCGGTGTCCGATCTGTGGCCGTCCCCTCGAGCACAGCCGCGCTCTCGCTCGCGCTCGCCGTGAGACCCCACCCTCCTACGAGGAGGCTGGCGACCGTCACCGTGAGCACGAGCGTTCGCGTGTACGTCCCATACATAGTATTGACCACTCCGGCCGACGACCCGCTCGTCTTCAGATACGGACGTGAGACCACCACAAAATGTTTTTTATAAGTGATGTATTGTTAGTGCAGTATCTGTATCTCTCCGTTCTGTGAGTGTTATGCGCCTCGTCAGTACGGACTACGGGTGGCAGTATTCGTATCTGAATTCGGTCACGTTTGGTGACCGGTCGCGCTCACGTCACTCTCCGGACCGCGCGTGTGTGCCGACTGGACGCCTACGTTCCCGGGACGCCAACGGCCTCGAAGGTCATCACGCCGAAGAACGCGAGGACGTAGAGGACGACGAGCACCGTCAGCCACGCGACGAACGTGATTCCGATCGCCTCGATCCAGCCGCCAGGGTAGCGCGCGTTGATCACCGCGAGGTACGCGATGAACACGAGTAGCGGTCCCAGTAACGGGATCCACCCGAAGAAGAACCCCACTACCGCCCAGATGATCGCCCCGATCAGCGCCGTGACGATCGCGTACGTGTAGTCGTCCGCGTCGACGATCACGCGAGCCCCGGCGTAGATGCCGAGGGCACCGATCAACAGGCTGACGGCGAACACTATGATAGTGTCTAGGACCATAACCAGGAGGTAGCGACTCTCAGTGATAGTTATCTCCGTCCTACACAGTCTCCCGTTCTCGACGCCCTCCGTTCGCGTCGTCAAACCCATCAGTGCAGATCGAACAGCTGTCGAGACGGTCTCGACAACGGTACCGTTCGTGCGAAACCGTCGACAACAGTTATGCGCGCCAGCCGCTCACCCGTCCGCACTCGGCCGGTCGGCCCGCTCGAGGACTCCGTCGGCGCTCGCCTCCCCCGCTCGCCCCGCGAGGTCGGCGAGTCCTTCCTCGAGTTCGACCTGCGAGTCGAACCCGAGCGCTCGCCTGCTCTTCGAGAGGTCCGCGACGCTGTGGCGGACGTCGCCGGGGCGTGGCTCCCGGTGGACGACCGCCGACGACGACCCGGTCGCGTCCCGCACCGTCTCTGCGAGCGACTCGATCGTGAGCCGCCGTCCGGTTCCGACGTTGTACGCCTCCCCCACCCTGTCGGTCGTCGCCGCCAGCAGGTTCGCCCGAACCACGTCCGCGACGTGGACGAAATCGCGCGTCTGCTCGCCGTCGCCCTCGATCGTGATCGGTTCACCGGCTCGAGCCTGCTCGAGGAACGTCGAGATCACGCCGCTGTACGGTCCCTGCTGGCGCGGCCCGTAGACGTTGAAGTAGCGCAACGCGACCGTCTCGAGACCGTACAGATCGTGATACAGCCGCGCGTACTGGTCCAGTGCGAGTTTCTGCACGCCGTAGGGTGAGGTCGGCGCCGCCGGTGTCGTCTCCCGGACCGGCACCTCCGCCGGATGGCCGTAGATCGCTGCGCTCGAGGCGACGACGACCCGTGCGTCCTCCCGACGGGCGCACTCGAGCAACGCGAGACTCGCCGCCAGATTCGTCCGGTTCGTCTCGAGCGGGGCCTCGACGCTGCGCTCGACGCTCACGACCGCCGCCTCGTGGAAGATCAGGTCCACGCCGTGGGTTGCTCGCTCGAGCGTCGCCCGGTCGCCGACGTCACCCTCGATCACCGTCGCCGACTCGGGAACGTGTGCGAGCGTGCCGCTCGAGCGGTCGTCGAGAATGCGTACCTCGTTCTCGGGTGCGAGTGCGTCGACGAGGTGACTGCCGACGAACCCGAGACCGCCGGTGACGAGAATCCGCCGCCCGCGAACCGCTGGTTCGGTCATGCCTCGCTCGTACCCCGTTCGCGTGGTTTAGTATAGCTCGCGTACCGTTCTCCTCACGCACGTTCTCGGGCCGATAACCACTGCTTACTCGCCGCCTCGAGCGGTGCTGCCCGTGCAACACAAGCTATTTGGACGTTCCTCGGGAACTCCCGACTGATGACCGTCGATCTCGTGGTTCGAAACTGTCGCGTGGTTACGCACACCTCGAGCAGTCCCGACACCGGCATCGCCGTCGACGACGGACGCATCGTCGCCGTCGGCCGCCCGGCGAACCTCCCGGAGTCCGAGCGGACCCTCGACGCCGACGGCAACGTGGTCGTCCCCGGCATCGTCGACTGCCACATCCACAACCGCGAACCCGGTCTCGAGTACAAAGAAGACTGGGAGTCGGCGACGCGCGCGGCGGCCGCAGGCGGCGTCACCACCGTCGTCGGCATGCCGAACACCGACCCCGTGATCGACCGGCCACAGCACCTCGCGCTGAAGTTCCGTCGCGGTGAGCGTCGCGCACACGTCGACTTCCAGAGCTTCGCCGTCGTCACCTCCGAGAACCTCGAGCGTATCTCCGCGCTCGACGAGGCGGGTGCGCTCGGCTTCAAGATCTTCCTCGGATCGACCGTCGGCGACGTGCCCGCCCCGACCGACGGCGAGATTCTCGAGGCGATGGCCGAGATCAGAGAGACCGGCAAACGCCTCGGCTTCCACGAGGAGAACGGCGAGATCATCGACCACTACGAGGCGAAGTTCAGAGCCGAGGGACGAACCGACCCGATCGACCACTCCCACTCGCGGCCGGTGATCGCCGAACGCGAAGCGATCGAGCGGATGATCACCTTCGCCGAGGAGACCGGCACGAAGATCCACATGTACCACGTCTCCTCCGGCTCCGGCGCGGAAGCGGTCGGCCGTGGCAAGGCCCGCGGCGTCGACGTCACCGCCGAGACCTGCCCACACTACCTCTGGTTCACCGAGGAGGTCATGCGCGAGAAGGGCAACGTCGCGCGCATCCAGCCGCCGATCCGCGACGAACGCGAACAGGCCCGCCTCTGGGACGCCCTCGAGGCTGGCTCGATCGACACCATCGCGACCGACCACGCCCCCCACACCGACGACGAGAAACTCGTCGACGCCCCCTTCGGAAACACCTGGGACGCCATGTCCGGCTTCGTCGGTCTCGAGACCGAAGTCCCCGCCATGCTCACCTTCGTCGCGAAGGGCAAACTCACGCTCGAGGAGTGGGTCTACCACCACTCGACCCGCCCCGCCCAGGTGTGGGGGATGTACCCCCAGAAAGGCTCGCTCCAGGTCGGCACCGACGCCGACTTCACGGTCGTCGACCCCGACTACGAGTGGACACTCGAGGACCGTCACACCCTCCACTCGAAGTCGACGGCGACCCCGTTCGAAGGCGAGACCTTCACCGGGAAGGCGACCGCGACCGTCGTCCGCGGCGAGGTCGTCTACGAGAACGGCGAGGTCGTCGGCGAACCCGGCTTCGGCACCCGCGTCGACGTCGACTGAGTTCACTTCACGCTCGAGTGAGAAAATTCATGGTTCGAACGCCCCAATCGGGACCAATGACCATCCGCTCGAGTCTCCCGGACGGACCACGAACTCACCTCGACATGCTCGCGCTCGAACGCCACGAGCGGGTCACCTACGTCGAATCGCTCCTCGAGTACCAGGGCCACGTCATCTCGTTTCTCGTCACCGTCGGCGAGGAGACGGTCGGTCTCCACTGCGACCGTGAGACCTCGACCTGGCGCGAGGTCGCCCGCGGTCCCGACCGCGACGAGGTCCGCGCCGACCACGAGGCGTGGCTCGAAGCCGAGATCGATACGGCGGCCCTCGAAAAACCGGCCGACGAGTGACTCTCGCCAGTTTTTCACTCGAGGTCCGCGCCGACGGCCTCCTCGACCGACGAGAAGCCGTCGCGCTCGAGTAACGCGACCAGGCCACGGTTGATCTCGCTGGCGGTCGACGGGCCACGGTAGACGAAGCCGGTGTAGAGCTGGACGAGCGACGCGCCTGCGCGGATCTTCGCGTACGCACTCTCGGCGGAGTCGACGCCGCCGACGCCGACGATCGGCAAGTCGGTGTTCGCCGCCAGCAGGCGGACCACCTCCGTCGAGCGCCCCTCGAGTGGCTTCCCGCTCAGGCCGCCCCACTCGCGGGGGTCCTCCGTGAGCCCGTCCCGGGCGGTCGTCGTGTTCGTCGCGACGATGCCGTCGAGGTCGAACTGTTCGACGATCTCGAGTAACTCGAGGATCGACGACTCGGGGGCGTCGGGACCGATCTTCACGAGGACCGGCTTCTCCTCGGGGTTCTCGTCCTCGAGCGTCTCGAAGATCGCTCGCAGGTGTTCGGGCGACTGCTGGTCGAACGTCTCTGGGGTGTTCGGACAGGAGACGTTGACCACGAAGTAGTCGGGGTAGGGGTAGAGGCGGTCGAACACCCGTCGGTAGTCCTCGATGGCCTCCTCGGCGTTCGAGGTGTTCATCTTCCCGACGTTGACGCCGACCGGCCGCGGTGGGAGACCGCCGGTCTCGAGGCGGTCTTTCACGCGTTCGGCTCCGTGGCCGTTGAACCCCATCCGGTTGACCATCGCACCGTCGGCGGGCAGGCGGAACAGTCGCGGCCGTTCGTTGCCTGGCTGGGGGTAGGGGGTGACCGTCCCGACTTCGACGAACCCGAACCCGAGCGCCGCGAGCGCGTGGGTCACCTCGGCGTTCTTGTCGAAGCCGGCGGCGACACCCACCGGGTTGGGGAAGGTCGTCCCCAGGAGTTCGACCTCGAGTGCGGGGTGTTCGTAGCCGTAGGCGTACCGGAGTGCCCGTCGGGTCGACTCGGTGGCTCCCCCAGTTCGCAAGGCGAGTTTCCCCAGTTCGTGGGCGGTCTCGGCCGGGAGTCGAAAGAGTGCCGGCCGGAGGAGTTCGTACAGCGCCATTTCCCTCTCCTCTGCGGCGAGACCGATTAAACCCCTCGGGACGCGCTCGGGCGTCGACACCCTGCACGTGCCCTCTTTTTCCGGCTGTCGGCCGCTCCGATGGCCGACCGTCGCCCACCGGCCCGACCGCGACGGGTCTTCGAGTTCCGGCCGGACACCCCCGAATCGTCGCTGACTGCCATTTATTGACATATAGTCGAAAACTGCTGCGATAATCGCCCATGTTGTGTGTTATCGCCACCGGGCGTAAAATATCGGCCGCAAAACTCGCGGGGTCTGGCTGACGGATAACGAAATAGTTTTCCTGTGGCTACCGCTTGAGTCGACTAACGAAACTCGAGCCATGAGCAACGAGAAACTGTCGGACGGAGGGAAACGCCGTGGCGGATAAGCGCGTCATCGTCCCGTTGTCGGAATCGATCACCGTCCGACAGACCGTCGGGTACGCCGCTCGAGCGGCCGCGGGGACCGACGAGGACGCCGAATTGCACCTCGTCGTCGCCGTTCCCTACGAGACCACCAGCCCGGAAGGGAGCGGAGACATCGAGCGCGCTCAGGCACTGCTCGACCGCGCGGCCGCCTGGGTCAGAGAGGACGCCGACCCCGAGACGCTCACCGTCGAGACGGCCGTCATCGGCGCCGACGAGTACCTCTTCGGCCCGCGCGACTACGTCCGCGCGTTCGAAACCTACGCCGCCGACCACGACATCGGCCGCGTCGTCCTCGACCCGGAGTACCAGCCCGGCGCGACCGCCCCGATGCTCCAGCCACTCGAGCGCGAACTCGCCACGACTGACCTCGAGTTCGAGGAAGCGCCGGTCGAACGGCCGGCGCGCCACGAGCGCCTGGTCGGACCCGGCAGTCGCAGCCGCCTCGTCACGATGTTTCTCATCTCTTACGGCTTCTACCTCGTCCTCGGGGATCCGTTCTACCCGTTCGATCTGATCACCGGCGCGGCGGTCGCCGGCATCGTCGCGATCACGCTCTCACACGTCACGTTCACCACGGCACCGACGCTCGTCGGCTCGCCGCTGCGGACGATCCGCTTCGCGCTCTACATTCCGTACCTGTTAGTCGAGATTATCCGGGCGAACGTCGCCATCGCACTCGTGATCCTCCGGCCGTCGATGCCGATCGATCCGTCGGTCTGTCGCGTCAACGCCCGCGTCAGGAGCGGTCTCCCGCTGCTCGCCCTCGCCAACAGCATCACGCTCACCCCCGGCACGCTCACCGTCCGGGCGAACGACCAGCAACTGATCGTCCACGCGCTCGTCCCCGACGCCCGCGAAGACCTCTTCGACGGCTCACTCGAGCGCGCCGTCCGCTTCGTCTTCTACGGCCGCGATGGGGCGGCGATTCCGACCCCGCGCGAACGCGGCGACACCGAGATCATCGGTGGTGACGAGCTATGACCGCCGAGTTGCTCGACGACATCTTCCTGGCGACGGCGGCGATCTTCGTCCTGCTCGCCATCGCCATGCTGTACCGCGCCGTCGCGGGACCGACCACCCAGGACCGCGTCCTCGCGGTGAACGTCCTCGGGACGAACACCGTCGTGATCCTGGCGCTGTTGGCCGCCGGACTCGGCCAGCCCTGGTTCCTCGACATCGCGCTGATCTACGCGCTGCTCAACTTCCTGATGGCTGTCGCCATCTCGAAGTTCACCGTCGAACGAGGTGGGGTGCTGTGATCGAGACCCTCCGCTTCTGGGCGATCGTCGTCCTCCTCGTCGGCGGCATCCTCTTCACCTTCGTCTCCGCCGTCGGCGTGATCCGCCTCCCCGACGTCTACTCGCGGGCACACACGGCCTCCCAGACCGACACGCTCGGTGCCGGACTCGCGCTCGCCGCCGTTGCGCTCGCCCTCGGCTGGCAGGGCGCGACGATCCACACCGTCCTGTTGCTCTTTTTCGTGTTCATCACGAACCCGACGGCCGCCCACGCCATCGCTCGAGCGGCCGCCGAGACCGGCGTGAAGCCGTGGACGGCCGACACCGACGAGGAGGTGGGAGAGAAATGAGCCTCGTCGCCTACACGCTCGCGGTCTTCATCCTCGCGACCGCCGTCGCGACGGCGCTCTTCCGAGACGTGCTCTCTGCGATCGTCGTCTTCGGCTCCTACAGCCTGGGCATGGCGATCCTCTACACCCTCTTGCTCGCTCCCGACGTGGCGATGACTGAGGCTGCCATCGGCGCCGGGGTGACGACGATCTTGCTGTTGCTCACTATCGCGCGGACGACGCGCCCGACCTCCGAGAAGATCTTCGAGCGGGTGAACCTGCCTGCGGTCGTCGTCGTGAGCGCGTTCGTTCTCGTGCTCGTCTCGACGGTCCTCGGCGACATGTACGCCGTCGGCGATCCGGCCGCCCCCGTCTGGGCGAACACCGAGGTCACCCAGTACTACATCCAGCACACCTACGAGGACACCGGCGTCCAGAACGCCGTCACCGCCGTCCTCGCCGCCTACCGTGGCTTCGACACCTTCGGTGAGGCGGTCGTCGTCTTCGCCGCCGGTGTCGCCGTTCTCATCGTCCTCAAACGGGAGGTGTTCGCCTGATGGCCAGCGATACGAGCGAGAGCTTCGACGACACTTACACCGAGAGCCAGGTGATCCTCACCGCCGTGAAGATCATCGCGCCGTTTACGCTCACCTACGGTCTCTTCCTCACCTTCCACGGGGCCGACACCCCCGGCGGTAGCTTCCAGGGTGGGGCCATCATCGGCGTCACCGTCCTGATGCTCGCCTTCGCCTTCGGTATCGAACCCACTCGTCAGTGGCTCTCGAACACCGCCCTCGTCGCGCTCGTCGCCGGCGGCGTGCTCATCTTCCTGAGCGTCGGTCTCGCGACCATCCTCCTCGGCGGGGCGTTCCTCGAGTACGAACTCTTCGAGTCCGTCCTCGGCATCCCCGGCGGCACCAAGTGGGGCATGGAAGCCATCGAGATCGGCGGCATCGCCCTGATCGTCGCGGGCGTCGTCATCACGCTCTTCTTCGCGACCGCCTCCGGGTTCACTCCCGAACGGCGCGACTCGAGCGAGGTCGAGACCCGCCCCGACGGCGGTCTCGAGGGAGGTGAGAAGCGATGATCGGTCTCGAGATCCTCGCCAGCCACTACGCCTACGCGCTGATGTTCGTCCTCCTGGGCGTCGGTCTCTACATGATGATCGCCAACGAGAACCTCGTCAAGAAGGTGATCGGCGTCAACCTCTTCCAGACGGCCATCTTCCTCTTTTTCGTCTCGGTCGCCTACGTCGAGGTCGACGGCGAACCCGGCGACTCGCCGGTCGTCCCGGCCGAGGTGGCCCCCGGCGAGCTGTTCGTCGCGAGCCCGCTCCCGCACGTGATCGTCCTGACGGCCATCGTCGTCGGGGTGGCGCTGACGGCCGTCGCCCTCGCGCTGATCGTCCGCATCTATTCGGAGTACGGAACACTCCGTGAGGACACCCTCAGGGAGGTGCGTGCCGATGAGTGAAGAGATCGGGAGCGTCCTCCCAATCTTGCTCGTGGCCGCGCCCATCCTCGCGGCGACGCTGCCGTTGATCTTCGGGCTCAGACTCGAGCGAACCGGCTGGTCGGTCGCGCTCGTGACCTGTGCGGGGACGTTCCTCGCGTCGCTCTCGCTGGCGACGACGGTCTTCGGCGACGCCACACACGTGCTCGTGATCCACGAACTGGGTGGCTTCGCCCGCCCGGTCGGCATCGAACTCGTCGCCGACGAGTTCTCGACGCTGATCGTCCTGCTCGTCACCGGTGTCTCGCTGGCCGTCCTCGCCTACACGCGCGTCGGCGGCCCGCGCGGGAACACCTTCTACAGCGGCTACCTGCTGTTAGTTGGTGGCTTACTCGGTCTCTCGCTGACCGGCGACGTCTTCAACATGTTCGTCTTCCTCGAGATCGTCGGTCTCGGGACCTACGCGCTCGTCGCCAGCGGCGACGGCCCGGAGTCGGCGGTCGCGGCGCTGAAGTACCTGATCGTCGGCACCGTCGGTGCGTCGCTCTACCTCCTCGGCGTTGGCTTCCTGTTCATGGCGACGGGGACGCTCAACATGCTCGACCTCCAGACGCAGGTCGAGGCGGCTGGCTACGACAACACGCTCGTCGTCGCCGGCTTCGCGTTCATCTTCGTCGGCTTCGCGATCAAGGTCGCCCAGTGGCCGCTCCACGGCTGGCAGCCGGACGCCTACCAGCACGCCCCCGACGGGGTCACGCCGCTGGTCGCCGCACTCGTCTCGACGGTCTCGGCGTACGCGCTCGGTCGCGTCCTGTTCACCGTCTTCACCGTCGACTTCGTCACGGCGACGCCCTACGCGAGTGAGATCATCGTCGCCGTCGGCGCGACCAGCGTCGTCGCCGGGAGCGTCCTCGCGGTCATCCAGTACGACGTCAAGCGGATGCTCGCCTACTCGTCGGTCTCGCAGTTCGGGCTCATCGTCGCCGCCTACGGCATCGCGACCGAGACCGCGTTCGTCGGCGCGGTGATTCACCTGCTCGGCCACGGCCTGCTGAAAGCCGGACTCTTCCTCGCCGTCGGCGTCGTCGCCCTCGGCTACGGCGCGCGAACCGTCGGCGAGTACGCCGGACTCGCCCACGAACGCCCCTACGTCGCCGGCGGGATGGCCGTCCTCCTGATCGCCCTCGTCGGCATCCCGCCGTCGGTCGGCTTCATCGGCAAGTGGTACATCGCCCTCGGGGCCGTCCAGGCCGAGGCGTGGGTCGTCTCCGCGGTCATCTTCCTCTCGACGATGCTCACCCTCGCCTACGTCGCCCGACTGCTCGAGCGGATGTACTTCACCCCCGCCCACCCACTCTCTGACCCCCACGATACCGCTCACGACCACGCGCCCGCTGCGGCGACCGACGGCGGTACTGACGCCGCCAACGGCGGGACCACCGGCCGCGTCACGGTCGCCATGCTCGCGGTCGTCGTCTGTATCGCCGTGCTGGCCGTCCTCCTCGGCTTCGCCGGAGGGCTGTTCTTCGAGTTACTCGAGCCGTTCACTGCGGAGGTGTTCAACTGATGGTAGATCCAGTCTCTGACCCGCGCCCGCTGGCGGCCGTCCTCGTCTCGGCCATCGCGGTCGTCCTGATCGTCGCCTCGTACCGCCACCCGAACGTCCGTGAAGGCTGGTCGGTGCTGGCCGCGCTCACCAAGTTCGGGATCGTCCTGAGTATGCTTCCGGGCGTCCTCGAGGGCACCGTCTACGAGTGGAGCCTCGCCGAGTCGACCGGACTCGAGTTCGTCGCCGGCATCGACTTCACGCTGCGAGCGGACCCGCTGGGGATGCTCTTCGCCTTACTCGCGAGTTTTCTCTGGATCTTCACCTCCTTCTATGCGGCCGGCTACATGCGCGGGCTGGACGAACACGCCCAGACGCGCTTTTTCGCGGCGTTCGCGGCGAGCCTCTCGACGGCGGTCGGTATCGCCTTCGCCGGGAACTTACTCACGATCTTCGTCTTCTACGAACTCCTCTCGCTCGTGACCTACCCGCTGGTCGCCCACAACGAGGACGACGAGGCCAGAATCGCCGGCCGGAAGTACCTCACCTACACCTTCTTCGGCGGCGGGGTGTTCCTGCTGGCGGGGACGGTGCTCGTCTACTGGCTCACCGGACTCGTCGGTGAACCAACGCTCGAGTTCGAAGCCGGCGGGATGGGCGCACTCGCGGAAGCCGCGGCCGTCGATCCGGGAATCGCTCAGGCCGCGTTCTTCCTGCTGATCGCTGGGTTCGGCGTAAAGGCGGCCGTCATGCCGCTTCACTCCTGGCTGGCCGACGCGATGGTCGCGCCGACGCCCGTCTCCGGGCTGCTCCACGCGGTGGCAGTCGTCAAATCCGGGGCGTTCGGCGTCGCCCGCGTCATCCTCGACGTCTACGGCGTCGAGACGATTCAGGCACTTCCCTTACAGGTCCCACTCGTCGGCGAGGTCGGCCTCAACGTACCGATCGCGATTCTCGCGGCGTTCACCTTACTCGCGGCGAGTATCATCGCCCTGCGCAAGGACCACCTCAAGCGACGGCTGGCCTACTCGACGACCGCACAGCTCTCGTACATCGTCCTCGGACTCTCGCTGCTCAATCCGCTGACGATCTTCGGGGCGCTGTTTCACATCCCCGCCCACGCCTTCGGCAAGCTCACCCTCTTCTTCTGTGCGGGGGCGGTCCACGTCGAGACCCACACCGACTACGTCAGCGAGATGGCGGGCATCGGCAAACGGATGCCGCTCGTGATGAGCGCCTTCGCCATCGGTGCGGCCGGAATGGCTGGCATGCCGCTGGTCGCCGGCTTCGTCAGCAAGTTCTACATGCTGACCGGCGCGATGCAGGCCAGCTACTGGCCGTTCGCCCTCGCGCTGATCGTCTCCGGCGTGCTCAACGTCGCCTACCTCTGGCCGGTCGTCTACACCGCCTTCTTCGAGAGCGAGGACCGCCACGACGCGAAACCCCTGCTCGAGTTCCCACCCGGTGGCAAACGCGAGTCCTACGGCGTCCTCGAGGGCGTCGCGACCGACGGCGGCGCACCACAGCCAGCGGGCGGCGGAGACGACGAGACGGAAGCCGACGAGTCCGCGACTGACGACGAGCCAACTGACGAGGACTACGAGTACGCAGTCGATCAGTACCCGAGCGACCACACCCGCGGAACCGATGTCCACGACGATGACGATCACACCCACGACGACGGCGACGACCACCACGGCCACGAAGACCACCACCACGGCGGTGCGCCGCCGGGTGGCTGGGAGCGGCGCTCGCCCTTCTTCGGCGAGAGCACCTGGCTCATGTTGCTCCCGATCAGCGTCATCGCGACCGGCGCGGTCGTCCTCGGTATCGTCCCCGACTACGCCGTCTTCTTCGAGGTGGCCGACACCGTCGTCGAGTCGGTCACCGGTGAGGGGGTGATCCAGCGATGATGGGAACCGAACTCGAGGCGCTCACGATGCTCTACCCGCCGCTGCTCGTCTTCGCAGCGGCGCTGCTGGTCGTCGTCCTCCCGCGTATCGTCGGCTACACGCTGGGGGCGCTGAGTCTCTTCGGCGTCCTCGCCATCGCGCTGTTCGTCCCCGACGGCTCTCACCTCGCGGGCACCTTCCTCGGCTTCGAGGTCGCGCCGTTCTACGTCGACGACTTCAGCCGCCTCGTCGGTATCGGCCTGGGCTTTTTGGGCGCGTTCGCCGTCATCTACGCCTACTCGAGCGAGGCTCCACGGGTGACGGCCGCCTTCGCGCTCGCGTACGTCTCGAGTGCGATCGGCGCGGTCTTCGCGGGCGACTGGCTCACGCTGGTGTTCATGTGGGAGATCATGGCGTTGACGAGCACGCTGGTCGTCTGGCACTACGGCGGTGACGCCGTCCGCGCGGGCTACCGCTACGCCATCGCCCACGGCATCGGTGGCAGTCTGGTGCTGTTCGCCGTCGCCGCCCAGTACGCCGCGACGGACACCTTCTCGATGGTCGGTCCCGACGGCGAGATGCTCGGTATCGCGGCCGGTGTTCCGGCGCTGCTCGCGGTCCTCGGGATCGGCGTCAACGTCGCGTTCGTCGGCTTCCACACCTGGCTGCCGGACACCTACCCACGGCCGCACTTCGCCGCGTCGGTGTTTCTCGCGGCGTTCACGACGAAGACGAGCGCGCTGATCCTCTTCCGGGCGTTCCCCGAGGGCAACCTCTACCTCGCCTACATGGGCGGGCTGATGGCCGTCTACGGCGTCTGTTTCGCGCTGCTCCAGCACGACATGCGGGCGCTGCTCTCCTATCACATCCAGGCCCAGCTGGGCTACATGGTCGCCGGGATCGGTATCGGAACGACCATCGGCATCGCGGGGGCAATGGGCCACCTGTTCAACAACGTCCTCTACAAGAGCCTGCTGTTCATGGCCGTCGGCGTCATCATCTACCGGACCGGCGAGAACGACCTCTACAAACTCGGCGGACTCTGGCGCGAGATGCCGATCACCGCAGTTGCGTTCCTCATCGGGGCGCTCTCGATTACTGCCGTCCCTGGCTTCAGCGGCTTCATCAGCAAGGGGATGGTGCTCGACGCGGCCTCCGGCTACTTCGGCGGTCCCGAGTACCAGGCGCTCTACTGGCTGTTGTTCATCGGCGCCGTCGGGACCTTCCTCTCCTTTATCAAACTGGGCTACTACGCCTTCCTCCACGGTCCCGCCCAGTACACGGTTAGGGACGCCAAGACCGGCCAGACGGTGGCGATGTTCTCCGTCGGCGGTGCCTGTCTCCTGCTGGGCCTGCCTGCTCTGGGCTGGCCCGTCTTTACGGACCTGCTCCCACTCGTCGACGGCACCGGCTTCATCGGTACCGAAGGTCCAGAGACGCTCAACCCCTACAGTCCGAGCCACCTGTGGGACGCCGCCGTCTTGCTCACGGTGTCGGTGATCGGCTTCAAACTCATCCGGAAGCCGCTCTCGAAGATCGACCTGCCGGACCCGGCGTTCGTCCTCAACCCGGCGACGTTCTACCTCGGCCGCGGCTCGATGCTCGCCGTCACCGGCACCTACGCCGCCGTCGACCGCGCCGCCGTCGGTGCCGTCCGTCGGTGTTACTGGGCCGGCTCACACCCGACGCTCGCCGTCGACGAGGTCGCCCGCCGACTCCCCGACAGCCTCGTCGAGGTCGACGAACGCCACCCGACCAACGGCGGCCGCCCCTCGACGATCCACCTCAGAGCCAGCATCGGTCTCATCATCCTGCTCGTGACGCTCGTGCTCACGGTCGTCCTCTGGCTGCTCCTCTAGCTCTCGCTCACCGACCTCGTCTCGCTGCTCGAGACGTCCCGCTCTCTCGAGTAACCACGACGTACCACGCCGCGGACACGCAGCACGCGCCGCCGCTCGAGCGTGTGCGCCGAGTGCTCGCACGTTCTCCCGTCGTCGCTTCACCGTCGCCGCGCTCGCCCACGCGTGTCGACCCCGCTCCCCGTGTCGGGATAGGCAGTGGTTACGCCCCGACAAGCGCGGAATTACAATGAACGGGGACCCGCTCTGAGGGGAGTAGATGAGGGTGTACGTGAGACCGCAGCCGTTCCGGCCGTGTTCCGAACGAGGGAGTACTCGAGTCACACTCGAGGTCGTGACGTGAGACCATGTACGAAGAACACTCCGTCGCCGTCGTCGTTCCGGCGTACAACGAAGAGGGATTCGTCGGCGAGGTCATCGAGACGATGCCGTCGTTCGTCGACCGGGTCTACGTCGTCGACGACTGTTCGACCGACGGGACCTGGGCGGAAATCTGTGCCCACGCCGAGACGGCAGCGCACTCGTCTCGCGAGGGTCCGCCGACGGATGCCGACGACAGCGACGATCGAGGGCCCGTCGAACTGGATGCCGACGGTCCCGTCACCGACGGTGGGGCGGCGACGACCGTCGTCCCGATCCGTCACGAACGAAACCGGGGCGTGGGGGGATCGATCAAGACCGGCTACCAGCGTGCCGTCGACGACGGGATCGACGTGACGGCGGTGATGGCCGGCGACGGCCAGATGGACCCGGACCAGCTGCATCGCTTGCTCGAGCCGATCGTCTCCGGCCGGGTCGACTACGCGAAGGGCAACCGCCTGAGCGGCCGCGAGCACATGCGTGAGATGTCGACGTGGCGGCTCTTCGGCAACGTCACGCTGACGTTCCTCACGAAGGTCGCGAGCGGCTACTGGGGGATGATGGATCCGCAGAACGGCTACACCGCGATCTCGAGGGACGCACTCGAGCGCGTCGACCTCGAGAACCTCTACGAGCAGTACGGCTTCTCGAACGACCTGCTGGTGGCGCTCAACACCCGTGGCTTTCGCATCGCCGACGTCTCGATGCCCGCGGTCTACGGCGACGAACAGAGCCACATCGAGTACCGCTCGTTCGTTCCGAACCTCTCGAAACTGCTGCTCGTGCGCTTTCTCAGACGGCTCACGCTCCGGTACGTGGTGACGGACTTCCACCCGCTGGCGTTCGTCTACGCCCTCGGTGCGCTCGGATTCGCCGTCACGGCCGGCTCGCTCGCGTGGCTGGTACGCCCCGGTGCGGGCGACGACGCGGCTGATGGCTTCGCTACGAGCGCACTCCTCGCACTCGTCTCCGGTCTCTGTCTCTTGCTGGCGATGACGTTCGACCGCTACGAGAACGACGACATGGTGGTGAGCGTCCGATGAAGCTGATCGTGACCATCCAGCACCCTGCCCACGTCCACTTCTACCGTCACGCCATCGACGAACTCGAGACCGACGGCCACGAGGTGCACGTTTTCGCCCGCGAGAACGACCTCGCGGTGCCGTTGCTCGAGCGCTACGACGTTCCACACGAGGTGCTCGCGGGCCCGCAGGACTCGCTGTTCGGTCTCGCTCGCGTCCAGGCGACCTACGAACTCAAACTCTTGCGGCGGGCGCTCTCGATCCGGCCGGACGTGATGACTGCCATCGGCGGTGTCGCGGTCTCACACGTGGCCAGCCTCGTGGGTGCCCAGAGCGTGATCTTCGTCGACAACGAGGGGGCGACCTCGCACAAGATCACGATTCCGTTCGCCGACGTCGTCTGTACGCCCAAGCGCTTCGGCGACGACTACGGCGCGAAGCAGCTGCGCTACGACGGCTTTCACGAACTCGCCTACCTCCACCCCGACCGTTTCGATCCCTCACCCGAGCGGCTCCGACGCTACGGCGTCGAACCCGACGACCCCTACTTCGTGCTCCGCTTCCGGAAGTGGGACGCCCTCCACGACGTCGGCGAGAACGGTCTCAGCAGACAGGGCAAGGAGACGCTGGTCTCGCTGCTCGCGGACCACGGCGAGGTGTTCATCACGAGTACGGACCCCCTCCCGCCGAGTCTCGAGCCGTATCGCCTTCCCGTCCCACCGCACCTGATCCACGACTTACTCTACTACGCCGACCTCTACGCGGGCGACTCCGCGACGATGGCGACCGAGGCTGCCCTCCTCGCGACGCCGGCGGTCCGCATCCAGTCGTTCGCCGCCTGGGAGGATGACCTGAGCAACTTCGTCGAACTCGAGGAGGAGTACGACCTGCTCCGGTCGACTCACGACGAGGTCGAAGCGTTCGGCTACGTCGAGGCGCTCGTCAGCGACGAGAAGGCGAGCGAGCGCTGGCGTCGCCGTCGCGACCGGCTGCTCGCGGACAAACTCGACGTGACGACCCTGTTGACGGAGTTGCTCACCGCCCAGGCGGGTGAGTCCCGTCGTACCAGACCGCGAGCGACGCAGGTCTCGCGGTAGTGACGGCCGGGACGCTCACAGGAACGGCCGCCAGTAGTACGGACTCACGAACGCCTCGATCACCGCGGCGATCGCCAGCAGCAGGCCGATACCGATCAGCACCCAGACCGCCCGCTCGAGTTCGTCGGCTAGCTCGACGCGGCTCAGCCGTCCACGCACGCTCCGCCACCAGACCAGCCCGAGGTGGATGCCCAGTGCGCCAGCGACGATGATCGCCGGAACCTCGATGATGCCGTGGGGGACGACGAACGCCAGCAACACGTCGGGGTCCGCCTCGAGCTGGGAGAGCATGCCGATGTTGACGCCGTTGAACCAGATGGCGACGACGGCCGGGATGGCGAGGGCGAGTCCGGAGAAGGCGGTCGTCAGCGCGACCAGCCAGTTGTTGCCGAAGAGCTCGAGGGCGAACGCCGGGGGGATGAGTCCCTGGACGCGGCTCCTGATCGAGACCTCGACGATGTCGGCGAGCGGTTCGGCGGCGACCCACCCCATCCAGAAGCCGACGAGACCGATGGCGACGGTGAACCCGTGCAGTAACGGCGTCGAACGGACGAACGTGGCCAACTCGCCGACGCCGCGGCCGACCCCGGAACGAAGCTGTGTCCGCAGGCGTCTCCCGGCCGGTCCGGGTGGTGCGATCGCGTCACGGTAGCCGCCGTAGAGGGTCGTCTTCAGCAGGTCGAGGACGGGTGTCAGGACGAGTGCCGTGACGAGCGGCACGATGGTGACGACGTCGACGATGAACAGCACCGAGAGGACGCTCGTGAAGCCGACGGCGACACCGATCGAGACGACGTAGTAGAAGACCGCCTCGACGGGCCGGCGGCGGAGAAACCCGATGCCGTTTCTGAGCGCGGTGATCGGTCCCACCTCGTCGACGACGATGGCTGCCGGGGCGAACGTAAACAGCGCGCGAATCACCAGGACGGCGAGCAGCCACACCAGTACGCCGACGACGACGATGAGCACCTCGAGCGCCGACTCGCCACCCGCGCCGAGCCAGAGAACGCCACCGATCAGGGCGACGCCGACCGTCACCAGCGCCCACACCAGGAACTCGAGGACGAACAGGCCGAGAAACGAGAGCCAGTAGTTCCTGACACCCGCGACTCCTGGAACCAGTCCGCGCTCTCCTCGCAGACACGCGATGCAGGCCGCTAACTGGCCCGCACTGGCGAGCGCGCTGAGGAGGACGAACAGGACGAGGAAGACGAAGGAGGCGAGTACGAAGAGACCGCCGAGGACGGCCGCGTCGGTCGAGGTGAGTGTGTCGGCGAGTATGGCTCCGATGGCGTCCATCCACTCTACCATCGCCTCCTCCGACTCGAACTCCGGCATCTCGAGTCCCGCTTCGCGGATGCCGTCGTAGAACGCCTCGAGTCGGCCAGTGCTCTGGAGCCAGAGGTAGCCGACGAACGCGGCGAGGAAGACGACGACGCGAGCGACCGCGGGCACCGATGCGCCCAGCACGTAGAACGGCAACAGGTCCACCGCCCGTCGTCGAAACGTCGTTCCGACGGCCCGTACCGCACGCGAGAGTTTCATACGCGTTCGTTACACATCAGCAGGATAAACAATCTGTGGTGCATGTGTTAGCACACGACCCTCGTCGACGCCCACTCGCTTCAGCGCCGCTCACGCCGGTCGTCGCTTCCCGGCGGGACGAACACGAGGTCCTCCTCGACGACCGCGATCGACTGTTCGAGAAACGTCGATCGCAGCGCCGTCTGTGCCGTCGTCGGGTCTGTGCGGTACGGCTCCCCGTCGTGTCCACGCCGGGCACCGTGTGGGGTCAGGTAGTCGCCGTCGACGTCGACTGCGGCGTCCGTACACAGCCGTCTGAGAATCGTACGCGCCCCCTCGGTCGTGATCGCTGGCGGATCGATGGCGTGCTCGCGCGAGACCTCGGCGGCCGTCCCCTCGCTCGTGATCCGCTCGATTTCCTCGTCGCTGTAGCCTCGCTCGCCGAGTACCGACCTGACCTCTCGAGCGATCGACGGGGCGTGACGGGTCGGAAACAGCGGCCACTCGTTCGACGGTGGGTCGAGCACGACGCGGTAACGGCGCAGCGGTGTCCGGGCGGCCGCCGGGAGCGCGACGTCCTCGAGTCGCTGTGACTTTCCGAGGACGCGGATCGTTCCGGTGTAGAAGTCGACGTCGCCCCACGTCGCGCCGCCCCGTCGGTCGTCCTCGGGGACGCGAAAGAGTTCGGCCCCGCGCACCCCGCTGTGGGTGAGGACGGCGACCATCGCGTACTCACGGAGCCGTACCAACCGCTCGTCCCGGTCGGCATCGCTCGCCTCGAGCGCCCGATCTGCGACGTAGGACTCGAGTGTGCGCCGGTGTTCACTGGTCCAGAACTGTCCGCGCGAACCGCTCGTGCCGTCGTCGGTCGGCAGTGCGCCGGTCGCGGTCTCGCTCGCGGCGGGGTTCTCCTCGAGGATGCCGCCGTCGACACACCAGGTGAGGAAGGCGCGGACGACCGCGAAGTAGGTGCCTGCGGTCGACGCCGTGTACCTGCCGCCCTCGGTTCGTGCGCGCAGCGTCTCGGCGTAGGCGCGCATGTGCTCGACCTCGATGTCGAACGTCGAGGTGACCTCGTGTTCGCGGGCGAGCCACTCGGCCCACCGCCGGAGGATCGACTCGGCGTTCGAGGCGTAGGTTCCAGCGCCCGGTCCGTTCGGGTCGCCGACGGCCTTGCGCTCGAGGTAGGCGTCGATGGTGTCGCCGACGGCGGTCACGTCTCGCTCACCTCCGGGGTGGCGCTCTCTGGGTCGCTCGCCCGCCAGCGTCTCACGCTGGACCGACCGCGCCGCTCGCGTCGGTGGCGACGACTCGAGTGTCCACCGAGGTGCCACCTCGCCCGCTCGAGGTCACCGAGTGTGCAGGTCCAGTCGCCCAGTTGCATCTGGTGGGACAGATGCGCTCCACCCCTGTAAAACTGCCTCCCTCACGCGTGGAATAATCTCCGTGTGGAAGCGGGCCGTGGATGGCTCGCTCGCGTCACCGAAGTCCGCGCCTCTCGCCGGATTGCCGAGCGTCCGAGGACCACGACGCTCACGGTTGGATACGTATCAGTCGCCGTGGTGGTGGATAGTATTACAACGGTGATTCTGGAAGGTCGACCGGCAGGAGTGCGTCACGGTGTCCGATGGACGCGGCCGTTCTCGAGTCGTCTCGTGTGGCGTCGACGCCCGGGTGACCGTTGCGGTCCGTCCGGACGGCGTGGTGGCCGACAGTCAGCAGCAGCGATCTCCGACACTTCGACTATGACAGATACGAACGATCCACCCGACGACGGTGACGACGACCGACACGGAATCAGCGACCGACACGGCGACGAGATAGACGAAGACAGCAAAGGGCGCCAGCTCGATCGGGTACGCGAGAATCCCGAGGGGGAGTACCTCACTACCGACCACGGGGTTCGCGTCGAGCATACCGACGACTCGCTGAAGGCGGGCGGGCGTGGGCCGACGCTGATGGAGGACTTCCACTTCCGCGAGAAGATGACGCAGTTCGACCACGAGTCGATCCCCGAACGCGTCGTCCACGCCCGCGGCACCGGTGCACACGGCTACTTCCAGCCCTACGGGGACCCCGACCTCGGCGAGTACGACGACATCTCGGAGCTGACGAAGGCGTCGTTCCTCCAGGACTCAGACCGGAAGACACCCGTCTTCGTCCGGTTCTCGACGGTCGTCGGCTCGAGAGGCTCCGCCGACACCGTCCGGGACGTTCGCGGCTTCGCGACGAAGTTCTACACCGAAGACGGCAACTACGATCTGGTCGGGAACAACATGCCGGTGTTCTTCATCCAGGACGCGATCAAGTTTCCGGACCTGGTCCACGCGATCAAGCCCGAACCGGACGACGGTACGCCGCAGGCGTCGGCCGCTCACGACACCTTCTGGGACTTCGCCTCGCTCATGCCGGAGATCTCGCACATGCTCATGTGGGTGCTCTCCGACCGGGCGCTGCCGCGGTCGTACCGCATGATGGAGGGCTTCGGCGTCCACACCTTCCGCTTCGTCAACGACGAGGGCGACTCTCGGTTCGTGAAGTTTCACTGGAAGCCACGTTACGGCACCCACCAGCTCGTCTGGGACGAGACCCAGAAGATCGCCGGGAAGAACCCGGACTTCAACCGCGAGGGACTCTACGAGGCGATCGAGAACGGACAGTATCCGGAGTGGGAACTCGGCGTCCAGATCGTCGAGGAAGACGAGACCGGCCGTTTCGACTTCGACCTCCTCGACCCGACGAAGATCATCCCCGAAGAGGAGGTTCCCGTCCGGCCGCTCGGGAAGATGGTGCTCGACGAGACGCCGGACAACTTCTTCGCCGAGACCGAACAGGTCGCCTTCCACCCCGGAAACGTCGTCCCCGGGATCGACTTCACGAACGACCCGCTGTTGCAGGGGCGGCTGTTCTCCTATCAGGACACCCAGCTCAACCGCTTCAACAGCGCCAACTGGGACGAGATTCCGATCAACCGTCCGCTCGCGAAGAAACACACCAACCAGCGCGCCGGCTTCATGCGCCAGACGATCAACGAGGGCAGGGCGTCGTACTCGCCGAACTCACTCGGTGAGGACTACCCCGAGGAGACCCCCGAAGACGAGGGCGGCTACGTCCACCACGCCGAGAAGGTCGAGGGCGAGAAGATCCGCGAGCGAAGCGAGAGCTTCCACGATCACTTCACCCAGGCGAAGCTCTTCTGGAACAGCATGACCGAGACCGAGAAACAACACATCGTCGACGCGACCCACTTCGAACTCGGGAAGGTCGACACGATGGCCGTCCGCGAGCGGATGGTCTACGAGATATTCAACAACGTCGACCACGAACTCGCGAGACGCGCCGCCGAGGGCATCGGCGTCGACCCACCCGAAAAACCCGGCGAGCACCACACCGACCACGACGCCGACTCACCCGCGCTCAGCATGGAGAACACCGTCACCGACACCATCGAATCCCGCACAATCGCCATCCTCGTCGACGACGGCTTCGACAGAGCCCACCTCGAGACACTCACCGAGCGACTCGAGGACGAGGGCGCGACGGTGAAAGTCGTCTCGCGACTGCTCGGCGAGCGGACCGGTGCCGACGGCGAGACCGTCGAGACCGACGAGAGCCACGTCACGACCGGTTCGATCGTGTTCGATGCGGTCGTCGTCCCCGGCGGGAGCGACAGCGTCGACGCCCTCACCGAGCAGGGCGACGCCAAATCGTTCGTCGCCGAGGCGTTCAAACACTACAAGCCGGTCGGTGCCATCGGTGAGGGGCGCTCGCTGCTCGAGCGCGTCGACCTCCCCGACGAGTACGACACCGACGGCGACGGCGTCACCACCGTCGACGGTCTCGTCACCGCGGGCGGCGACGACCTCGAGACGTTCGCGAACGAGTTCGTCGACGCCATCGCGGCCCACCGCCACTGGGAACGGACGCAGAAGGAGGTCCCGGCCTGATCTGCCCGACTCACCTCCTCTGCTGGCGCTCTCCGCTGTTCTCGCTGTACTCCTGCTCTCGCTGTACTCCTGCTCTCGCTGTGTCCACCGCGCTGGCCACCGCTCAGCGCCGTCAGTCGGCCACCCCTGCGAGTGCGTGCCAAACCGGCCTGTCCGTGTGTGCAGTAGTCGACCCTATGCAACGCCCAGTGATCGGCCGCCAGTCGGCCGAACGGACTCCGTCCGAGCCCGAGCGGACGGCGACCGCCGGACGCTCGTCTCGCCTCTCGTTCGGCCGTCTCGCTCTCGTCCTCGCCGTCGCCGCGGTCGTCTACGCGCTCTCACGGCGTGCCGACGTGCAGTCGATCGACGAGGCCCGTACTCGAGCCAGCGAGTACGCCGACGGCGCTCGAGCGGCCGCCCTCACCGACCGCCTCGAAGACACGCCGCTCGAGCGGGTCGCCGACCGCCTCGGCCTGCGTGAACGGCTCTCTAGTGAGACGCCCGCGGACGAGGGTAGCGATATCGACGTGCTCGGTCCCGAGCGCTCTCCGGACGAACTCGAGAGCCTCGGCGAGTCGAACATCCAGGAGACGCCCGCCCGGCCGGGCGAACTGACCGTCGAGGACGACGTCGTCGACGACCTGCTCGACGACGACGGAGACGAGTCGTCAACGTAGCCGATTCGTTCGTCTCTTCGTCACTCTGGCCACCTGCGTGGCTCGCGGGCTCGGTCCGAGCCCGCGGTTCAAGCGACCGTGACGACCTCGTCTTCGTAGCTCGAGACCGCCTCGAGTACCGCCTCGCGTTCGTCCTCGCCGACGTCGAACGCGGCGAGCGTCTCCCCGAGGTGGCTCGCGATCGTCTCGAAGTGGTGGTGGTCGATCTCGAGGTGGGCGTGGGCGGTCTCCATGTCCTGGCCGGTGTACTCGCCCGGGCCGCCGGCGACCGCGCTGAGAAATGCCGTCTGGTGCGCTCGCTGTTTCTGCATGTCCGTCTCTTCGAAGAAGTGAGCGACCGTCTCGTCTGCGAGCAACCGATCGTAGAACTCGTCGACGACGGCCGCGATCGCGTCTTCGCCACCGAGTCGTTCGTAGAGTGTTTTTTCACTCATTCTCACCAGAATTTTTCGATGGTGGCATATAACGCTTCGTGCGAACCCGTTCGGTGGCGACGCTCGGCCGTGCCCGCTTTCTCGCCCTCTCGCCAGTACCGTGGCCACCTACGTCGACTCGGCGTACGCACCCGTCCCCATCGTCGCGTTCTCCGACTGGCGGGTGTCCTGGCGAGTCACCTGGACGACGACCGGTGCGGTCGACTCGAGCACGCCCGAGTAGGCTCTGCCTAACGGCGGGGCGTACGGCTCGATGAGGTCGTTCACCCGGACGTGGCGCACCCGCTGTGGGGCGGTCGTGAGCGTGTAGGGACCGGCGACGCGGCCGTTCTCGTAGTGGAGCGTCAGTTCGACGGTCGCCATCTCGTCACCGGCGTTGACGATCGCCAGTTTCTCGTGGCTCACCATCTCGGGTTCCGGCCCGGTGCTCTCGACGGGGACGAAGCCGCCGGCGAACGACCAGCGTCGTTTCCCGATCGGTTCGTCGCTCATTCGCCCTCGACCTCCGACTCCCGCTCGCCGATGCGACGGGGTTGCTCTTCGGCCGTGACACCCGCTCCCTCGAGCAGCGTGCGCAGGTAGTCGCTCGTGAACACCCCGTCGGGGTCGTGTTCGCGCCTGATCTCCTGGAAGCGGTCCCACTCGGGATACAGCTTCGCGAGTTCCGGTGCGCGCAGACTGTGGCGCTTTCCCCAGTGGGGGCGGCCGTCGTAGCTCCTGAAGACTCCTTCGAGGTCCTCGAAGTACTCGCGAAACTCGAGCTGGGCGTTCTGGAGGATTCCGATGGTCACCGTCTCCCGGCCGTACTCCGCCGAGAGGTAGGTGTCCTCGGGGGCGATGGTCCGCCAGAGCACGCGCCAGCCCACGTCGGCACGCCAGTTCTCGCGGATCCGCTCGCGCACCTCGCGAAAACACTCGAGACCCTCCTCGGCGGGCACGGCGTACTCCATCTCCTCGAACAGCCGGGTCATGTCGTCGTGTTCGGCGATGGTCTGGTGCCACCAGCCGGTCCCTTTCTTGACGAGCGAGGCGAACGCGAGGTCACGCTCGTCGGTCCCGCCGTTGGGTGCGTTGAGCAGCCGCAGTTTCACCTCGTCGGAGCGGGGATACCAGTAGAAGTCGAAGTGACGGTTCTCCGCCGCGAGCGTCGGGACGTGCTCGAGCGCCTCCTCGGCGGTCGTACAGTACTCCCGTCGTTCGATCTTGTAGGCCCGCTCGAGGTCGAGCCTGAGTTCGGTGAACACGCCGAGCGTGCCGAGTGAGAGTCGCGCCGCCCGGAGAAACTCGGGGTCGTCCTCGGCACTGAACGCCTTCACGTCGCCCGTCCCGGTGACGATCCGACCACCGACGAGCGTGCTCGAGAGGCTCTGTAGCTCCGTTCCCGTCCCGTGGGTGCCCGTTCCGAACGCGCCCGCGACGGTCTGGAGCGAGACGTCACCGAGGTTGGTCATCGCCAGGCCGACCTCCTGGAGGGCGGCCGTCGCCTCGCCGAGGGTCGTCCCGCCGCGGATGACAGCTTCGCCAGCCTCGCGGTCGTGTTCGACCAGCCCGGTCAGTCGCTCGAGGCTGACGAGCACCCCGTCGGTCTCGACGACCGGCGTCCAGGAGTGGCCCGCGCCGACGACGCGAAGCGTCTTCCCCTCGGCTCGGCAGTGCTCGACGAGCGACTGGACCTGCCCTTCTGTCTCGGGGGTCGCGATCACCCCCGGTTCGAACTGCAGGTTTCCCGACCAGTTCGTCCACTCTTCGAGGTCTTCAGTTGGGACGTCGTCCATCGTCCTCTCAGTCTCCGGGGTGGGCCATCGTGCTGAGAAGGGCGTTCTCGGCCTGTCGCGAGTCGAGTCGCGTGTGCTGGCAGACGATCGGCCCGTCGGCTTCGATCACGGCCGCGAACGGCGTCGCCCGCGGAACCGACTCGGGTTCCTCGAGGTCGTTGAACCGGACGTGTTTCGTCCGCTCGCCCCCGACGGCAATCTCGTAGGGACCGGCCGGGTCGCGGTCGGCGTAGTAGATGGTCAGTTCGACGTCTACGTCCTCGTCTGCCGTATTGAGGATCGAGACGGTGCCGTGGCTGTCCATCTCCGGTTCGGGACCGTGGCTTCCCTCCGGAATGTAGCCGTCTGCGATCGCCCAGCGTTTAGCGCCGATCATAGTCTCGCCTAGTCGACACCGGTGAGCGGGATAAACCACCGCCCGTCTCTCGAAAGTCGCCCGTCTCGACGGCGGGCCTGCGTGCGGGCGAGCGTGGACACAGCCACCGTACCCGAGTATGCAAGTCGAGCACTTTGGTCGTCGCGCCCGGTAGCCGTAGTGATGGGCCGAACGATCGAACTCGACGACGACCTCGCGGCACGCATGGAGACACACTTAGAGGAGGGAGAGACGCTCGAGGAGTTCATCGAGGAACTGCTCGCCATCTACGAACAGGAGGGGCGGTTCTTACAGGAGGGCATCTGACCACGGTCCGCCGGGTCTCGTCCCCCGCCGCCATCTCGAGAGCAATTCCCCTCTGCCCCCTCGAGAGAGATCGCTCTCCGATCGGTCCCTCGGTGCGTCTCCGTCCCGTCGAGAGCGACCCCGTTCTCACTCGCCGCCGGCCGGACTCTCAGTTCCGCTCCGCCCCGGGTTTGTGTGTCTGCGTCCCGTAGACAGGTGGCATGAACGCGGTGTATCTCGTCGTCGGTACTGGTGTGCTCGTCCTCGTCGTCGTGGACATCCTCTGGACGACGCTCTGGGTCGACGGCGGCTCCGGACCGCTCTCGAGTCGGCTCGCGACGGGAACCTGGCGGGCGCTCCGTGCGCTCACTCGAGACGACTCGCGTGCGCTCAGTATCGCTGGTCCGCTCATCCTCGCGCTGACGCTCGCGCTGTGGATCGCTCTCATCTGGACCGGGTGGGCGTTCGTCTTCGCGGGCGGTGAACCCGCGTTGCGCTCGACGCACACCGGCGACCCCGCCGACTGGACGGGCCGCTTCTACTACGCCGCCTACACCATGTTCACGAACGGAAACGGCGACTACACGCCGACGGCGGGGCGCTGGGAACTCGCGAGTTCGCTCACCACGGCGACGGGCATGGCGTTCGTCACACTCGGTGTCTCGTACGTGCTCACTGTCCTCGGGGCGGTCACTCAGAAGCGCTCGTTCGCGAGCGACGTCACCGGTCTCGGCGAGACCAGCGAGGCGTTCGTCGCCGCCGGGTGGCACGACGGCTTCGAGGGTCTCGACCTGCCGCTCGAGACGCTCGCGACCGACCTCAGCACGCTCGCCGAGCAGCACAAGTCCTACCCGATCCTCCACTACTACCACAGCGAACGCGGGAGTCGCGCCTCCGCGATGGCCGTCCCCATCCTCGACGACGCGCTCACGCTCGTCCGCCACGGCGTCCCCGACGAACACGGCCCGAGTCCGACGCTCGTCGAGCGCGCCCGCTCGAGTACGGAGAGCTACCTCGAGACGCTCGACGCGGCGTTCGTCGAGCCGAGCGACGAGGTGCCGCCGCCGCCCGACCTCGAGCGGCTGCGGGCGGCGGGCGTTCCGACGGTGGGGGACGAGGCGTTCGCCGACGCCCTCGACGGAATGACCGACCGTCGGCGAACCCTCCTCGGTGTCGTCGAGGCCGACGCCTGGCACTGGCCGCCTGCCGAGGACTGATCAGCTGTCACGGCCGAACATCGTCGACTCGAGGTCGGCGAACTCCTCCGGCTCGAGGTTCTCGCCGGGACCGTTTCCGCGTGCTTTCTCGAGGTAGACGGCGCTGTTGATCAGGCCGATGTGGCTGAACGCCTGCGGAAAGTTGCCGAGTAACTCCCCCGATTCGGGGTCGAGTTTCTCCGAGAAGAGTCCGAGCGGACTCGCCCGCTCGAGGACGGCATCGAAGACCGTCTGCGCCTCGTCGGTCCGTTCCGAGAGGACGAGCGCGTCGACGAGCCAGAACGAGCAGAGGACGAACCCGGCGTGTTCGTCCTCGCGGACCTCGCTGTCGACGAACCGGCGGACGAGACCGTCGTCGGTCGTCAGCCGGTCGCAGACGGCGTCGATCGTTCCCTGGACGCGCTCGTCGTCCGGCGGCAGGAAGCCGTAGATCGGCACTAACAGGGCGGTCGCGTCGAGCGCCTCCTCGGCGTCGAAGTACTGGACGAAGCTGTTCGCCGACTCGCTGAATCCGTGTTCACAGATCGCGCGTCGTATCTCCGCACGCGTGGTCTCCCACTCCTCGAACGGCGCGTCGAAGTCGTACTCGTCGGCCAGCGAGAGACCGCGGTCGAGGGCGACCCAGGCGAGGAGTTTCGAGTGGACGAAGTGTCTCGGGTCGTCACGGAACTCCCAGATTCCGGCGTCCGGTTCCTCCCAGACCTCTCGGACGTACTCGACGATCTCCCGCAGGTCGGCCCAGACGTCGTCGGTGAGGACGTCTTCGTGTCGGACCGTCTCGTAGATGCCCTGGACGATCGTCCCGTAGGCGTCTAGCTGGTGCTGGTCGGCCGCGCCGTTGCCGACCCGGACCGGCGTCGTCTGGCGATAGCCCTCGAAGTGGGACAGCTCGATCTCTTCGATCTCCGTCTCGCCGTGGAGACCGTACAGCGGCCTGATCTCCGCCGGATCGTCGTGGGCAATCTCGAGGAACCACTCGAAGTAGTCGCTCGCTTCCTGTGTCTGGCCGATGTTGTACAGCGCCTGGACGGTGAACTTCGCGTCGCGAATCCAGTTGTAGCGGTAGTCCCAGTTGCGGTCGCCACCGATTTCTTCGGGGATCGAGGTCGTCGCGGCCGCCGGAATCGCCCCCGTCTCGGCGTGAGTCAGGAGTTTGAGCACGAGCGCAGAGCGCGTCACCGCGTCGCCCCACTCGCCGTCGAACAGCGTCGGCGCGTCACCCTCACAGCCGCCGATCCACTCGCGCCAGTAGCTGACCGTCTCCTCGAGTGCGTCCTCGAACGCCTCCCGCGACGGTCGGCGCTCGGTCCCGTAGTGGAGACCGAGCCAGGCCGACTCGCCCGCCTCGAGGTCGACCGTCCCCGTCGCGGTCTCGTCGTCCACTCGGAGGTCGACGGTGCCGTGGAGCGAGACCCGCTCGCGTTCGTGTTCGCGCGAGCCGTTTCCGATCGCGAGCACGCCGCCGTCGGTCTCGCGGAGACTCGTCTCGGCGCGTGCGTAGTCGAACCGCGGCGCGAACGACACCGTCGCCTCGACACTCCCCTCCTCGCACTCGAGCCGCCGGTAGAGCGCCTGCTGTGCGTACACGTCCTCGCCACCGACCGGCATGAAGTCGGTCAGCACGGCACGCCCATCGGCGGTCTCGAAGACCGTCTCGAGGACGTTCGTTCGCTCGACGTAGCGCTGCTGTGACTCGTACTCGTTCGTCGGCCGGATCGCGAAGTGGCCGCCACGCTCCGCGTCGAGGATACTCGCGAAGAGGCTCGGTGACTCGAGGTGGGGGAACGGACACCAGTCGACCGAGCCATCTCGACAGATCAGTGCGACGCGGTCGTCGTTCCCGACCGCACCGTACGCCGAGAGTGGTGCGTACTCCATAGCCATCCCCTCCACCTCGAAGGCCTTTGTCCTGTGGGGGCGGTGTCGACCGTCGTGGTATAGTAACAACTGCAACGATTTACACACTGATCGCCGACCCGTCTGGCGATCAGGTGTGCACTGACTTGCAGTGGCTACTATAGCTGTCTCGAGTGTTTACCCACCCACTCGCCTACTGCACCGCTCGAGTGTTGTCTGCCAGTGTGACAATTTATAGAAATTAGTAAATATACTTCCATATATTGAAACCTATGTGGTATATCGTGTATGTGTCTATGGCAGCTCTATCGCCCTAAATATGGGTAAAAGAATCCAGATGTCTACTCACCAAGTGGTTACTATTAAATAGTGAATGTTGAATGTTATATGTGGATAAGCGGTACGTCTGGCCTGGCTGTACCTGGTACGGGCCACTACGCACCGCCGATGCTAATTCTCAAATCTTATCCTATTTGACCATCTCATCGTACAATCAGTAACCGATGTCGCCTCTCGCTTTCGTTACAATCGTATGTCCGTAATGTGGCTACAATTTTAAATCTGATCGCTGTCCTGTTCGCCCGGGCGTCTCGATCACGTGCGGGTACGAACCCGTCGATCTAGTACTCCGATAAGCGTCGACCGATGAGTGAAACCGGACACCCACATTCGGTTTCACTCATCTTTTCAGGCTTGCCGAATCACTAGGCGAGTAGTCCGCCGTCGACGCGCACCACCTCGCCGGTGATGTACGAGGCGCGCTCGCTCGCTAGGAACGCGACCACTTCGGCGATTTCGTCCGGGCTGGCGATGCGACCCTGCGGGATGCCCTCCTGTGCGACCATGTCCGCTTCGCTCTCGACGCCGCTGAGGTCGGCTTCGACCTCGTCGTAGAGGTCCGTCCGCGTGTAGCCGGGTGCGACGGCGTTGACCCGGATCGACCGGCCGGCTAACTCCCGCGCCGTCGACTGAACGAAGCCGACGATTCCCGCCTTGCTCGCCGCGTAGTTCGACTGTCCGGCCCACCCCTTCTGGGCCGTCACGCTACTGCAACAGACGATACTGCCGCCGTCGCCGAACAACATCGACCGGGCGACGCGTCGCGTACAGTTGTACGTCCCCGTCAGGTTGGTCCGGATCACACGCTCCCACTGGTCGGGTTCGAGCCGGATCAGCGGCTCGTTGGCCATGATCGCCGCGTTGTTCACGAGCGAGGTGATCGAGCCGAACTCGGCTTCGATCTCTTCGATCGCCCCGTCGACGGCGTCGTAGTCGCCGACGTCGAACTGGCGAACCGCCACCTCACCGGGACTGGTCTCGAGGTCGGCGCTCGTTTCGCGCGCGCTCGCCTCGTCAGTGTGGTAGTTCGCGATCACGGTCGCCCCGCGTGCGGCGAATGCCGCGGTGATCGCCCGTCCGATACCTCTGGTCCCGCCGGTTACCAGCGCGACCTCGTCGCTCAACTCCATCGAATCGTCTCTATCGGTCATAGCTCAAGGGTGTCTAGCTGCTCCGGTCGCTCGAGGGCGACCACGTCGAACTCGAACGGCGAGCGCTCGAGTAACCCCGCGAGCGTTCCTGCCGGTGGGAGTTCGACGACGCGTTCGATCCCACGGTCCGCGAGGGCCTCCGTGACGGCCGTCCACCGTACCGGAGCGGTGAGTTGGTCGGCGAACGCCTGGCGGGCGACGCTCGCGTGCTCGTATACCTCGCCAGTCACGTCCGAGACGACCGGACGCTCCGGGTCGGCGAAGCGCGTCGCCTCGAGACGGCGCTCGAACGGGTCGACCGCCGAGTCCATCACCGGCGAGTGAAATGCACTGGCGACCTCGAGTTCGACACAGCGTGCCCGCCCCGCGCCCGATTCGATCGCCTCCGCCGCGTCGTAGACGGCCGGCTCAGCGCCGCTGATGACCATCTGTCGCGGCGCGTTGTAACTCGCGACCGCCACGGACGGGTAGTCGGCGAGCACCGTTTCGACGTGGTCGACGTCGGCGAACAGTACCGCCAGCATCGTTCCCGGCCCGTCGGTCGCCTCGGCGGTAGCCATCGCGCGGCCGCGTTCGCCGACGAGAGCTATCGCGTCGTCCGGCGTGAACACCCCGGCGGCGGTCGCCGCCGTGATGTGTCCCAGGCTGTGTCCGGCGACGACATCGGGGACGAGTCCGTACCGCTCACGGACCGCCTCGTAGACCACGATACCCGCGGCGAGAACCGACTGCTGGGTGTGGACGGTCTCCCGGAGCACTTCTGGGTCGTCACACTCGAGTAGCTCACGGATCGCGGCCGACTCCTCGAGACGCTCGAGCGCCGCCTCCGCCTCCGGCCAGCTCTCGAGAAACGCCTCGATGGGCCGTCGCGTCTGACTCCCCTGGCCGGGAAAGACGAACGCCGTCTCAGTCATCCGCTCGCCCTCCGGTCGCGAGGACGACGACCTGCGCGAAGGCGGTGTCGGCGTCCCGGTCGTGGCTGAGACTCACGTCCATCGTCCACGCTCCGGGAGCGGTCCCGAGGCTCCGCTCGAGCGCGGCCGTCGAGACGTCGCTGAGCTCGATCGACGGTCGCTCGTCGGTTCGACGGACGCTGACGCCGGTGAACGGCACTGCCGACGCGTCGTCGAGGGTCTTCACGAACGCCTCCTTCGCTGCCCACCGGACGGCGTAGTGCTGGTTCGGGTGACGGGTGCCGTCGCAGTAGGCGCGTTCGTCGTCGGTGAACACGCGCTCGAGCAGCGAGCGTCTGACCGCGTCGTCCATCGCCGCAAACCGCGAGATCGACTGCACGTCGACGCCGACGCGGACGTCCGCGACGGCGTGGTCCGTCGCCGCGACGCCGCCGTGTGATTCGGGACGGCTCTCTGATGTACTCTCAGGCATCGGTCGGTGATTCGAAGACGAGGACGCCGTTGGTTCCGCCGAACCCGGCGGAGTTACTCACGACGACGTCGACGGGCGTTTCGGTCGTCTCGGTGACGACCGGCACGTCGATGTCCGACGCTGAGCGCTGACAGTTGATCGTCGGCGGTATCGTCCCGTCGCGTACCGTCTGGACCGCCGCGACCGCTTCGATCGCGCCGGCACCGCCGAGGGCGTGCCCGAGCATCGATTTGAGCGCGCTCACCGGCGGCACGTCCGCGAAGACGTTCGCCAGCGCCCGCGCCTCGTGTCGGTCCCCGTGTGGCGTACCGGTGGCGTGGGCGTTGACGTGGTCGACCGCCTCGGGTGCACACCCTGCATCCTCGAGCGCGCTCGAGATGGCGCGGCTCAGTCCCGTGCCGTCCTCGCGGGGTTTGGTCGGGTGGCTCGCGTCGGCGCTCGAGCCACAGCCGGTGAGTTCGGCGATCACCTCGGCTCCACGCGCCGCGGCGTGGTCCCGCGACTCGAGGACGAGGAGACCTGCTCCCTCGCTGAGGACGAAGCCGTCGCGGCGCTCGTCGAACGGTTTGACGGCTTCTTCGCGTGGCTCGGTGTGCGTGCTGAGCGCTCTGAGGGCGGCGAACCCCGCCATGCTCGTCGGCGTCACGCCACCGCCGGTGCCGCCGGCGAGCATCACGTCCGCCCGGCCGAGCCGAACGTCGTCGACGGCTCCCGCAATCGCGTGGGTGCCCGCCGCACACGCGGTCGCCGGCGCCCGGTTCGGCCCGCCGGCGTCGAACTCGATGCTCACGTACCCCGAAGCGAGGTTCGGGATCGACTGGAGGATGTATCGCGGTGAGAGTCGCTCACCGGCGTAGAGGTCGGCCATCGCCTCGCCCTGTTCGGGAAACCCGCCGACGCCACAGCCGACGTTCGTCCCCACTCGCTCGGCCGTCCACGCCTCGCCTCCGGGCTCGAGTCCGGCGTCGGCGAGCGCTTCGGCCGCGGCGACGACGGCGTACTGGGTGTACCGCCCCATCCGCCGCGGGTTCACGTTCGGGTGCTCGTCCAGGTCCGCGTCGATCTCACACGCCAGGTCGATACACTGCTGGTACGAGTCGGGGTCGAATCGCGTCACCGGTCCCGTGGCGCTCACTCCCTCACACAGGTTCGCCCACGTCTCGTCTGCGGTCGCTCCGAGCGGCGTAATCGACCCGATTCCCGTCACGACGACGTCGTTCGGCGCCATCGGTCAGCGGTGTTCGCGCACGTACGCCTTCAGGTCGCCGACGGTCTCGAGGTCGCCGAGGTCCTCGTTCGGCACGTGTACCCCGAGTTCGATGTCGACCATCTCGGCGATCTCGACGATCGTGATCGAGTCGACGTCTAAGCCCGATGCACCGAAGGCAGTGTCGTCGTCGAACGCGTCTGCATCGACCCCGAGCGCAGTCTCGATAATTTCCGTCACTGGTCCATCCACGGCTGTCTCAGACGACATTGGCAATCAATTGGATCATCGATACTTGAATATTCCGATACAACCACCCCGGAACACAATCGCCGACCGCGCCAGCACGTTGCGGTCGAACGCTCGCCACCGGCTACGACACCGCGTGCTCTCAGGCCACGGCACCGCAAATTCGTTCACTATCACCGATAGGTATTTTACGATGCTGTTCGATACAGATACTGTATGTCGGAATCGACACAGCTCCGTGAGCACTTCGAAGCACAGTACGCCCGTGACGAACCCACGCTCGAGACCGAGGGTCCGAAAGACTCCTGCTGGTCGTCGAGCTGTAACTGAACCGAATCGGTAGCGCCCCACTTTTGCCGACTGAGACGGCCAGCACCGCTGGCTGTGACCCGTCCGGAGAAACGAGACAGTGCTCGTGACCGATAGACTTTTCAACATACTTTTCGATTTCTCGACCGCCATGTCGGCAACTAAGTCGCTCAAAGAGCACTTCGAAGCACAGTACGCCCGTGACGAACCCACGCTCGAGACCGAGGGTCCGAAAGACTCCTGCTGGTCGTCGAGCTGTGGCGCGTAACCACGGACGCCACCTACCGCCATTTTTTTGCGCTGCTGTGTGACCGTCCGGTCTACCTATCACCACCGCAAGGTTTTTTACGCTCTCGTCTGAACTCTCGGGTGATATGGAGACTAACCAGACCGTGAAAGACCGACTGGAATCGATGTACGAGCGCGAGGACCCGACCGCCGAGGCCCGATGGTGGACGGTGCTCGTCCCGGACTCCTGCTGGTCCTCGAGTTGCAACTGAGTGCCGTGTGGATCGGTTCGGACGGGCCGTGGTGTGCCCCTCGGTCCGGCCGATCACGTTCAGCTGGATCGACACCTATTTTTATCAGTACGGCCGTCGGTGAAGCTGATGTCTCTCAGACGTGAGTCCGCCGTGTCTCCCGAGCGGACACTGCCACCGGCCGATACCGCACCGACCGACACCGCCAGCCCGCCGAGACGACCGTTGCTCTAGACGTATGGACTCCCAGGAGAAACACGCCATCGCTGCTCGCGCCCGGACGCTCGAGGACCGTCTCACTGCGGCTGCCGAGTCGACACCGACGGCGGCCGACACCGACACCGACGGCGACGCCGAGGAGTGGCTCGCGCGCTGGCGCGAGACCGTCGCCGAGGGGGACGAGCGGGCGTTTCGAACGCGACTCGAGCTGGCCGGTCTCTCGAGTCCTCCTTCCGAGGTCGGTATCGACACCGGCGACTGGCCACCCGACGAACCGCTGCCCGACTGGCTCGACGGTCTCGAGGACCTGATCGCGGCCCTCGAGTCGTGGAGTGACGACGACCGCGCGTCGACTCCCTCGTGGGCCGACGAGCATCCGTTCGGCGACCTCCTCTATCCGCTGGCGGCACACGCCCGCTCACGGCTCGACTCGCCGGGACCGGTCGGTGACCTCTCGGCGCAGGCGCTCGCGGACCTCGAGCGCTGGCTGGTGACCCGGCTCTCGTCTATCTGTGCCCACCCGCTGTTCATCGAGTTCAAGTCCTACGTCGCCGGCTACGACGAGGCGCTGGCGTTCGGCGAGGACACTGACGTCCCACCCGGACGCCGCGAGTACTACGACGCGTTCGTCGCCGAGTCACACCGGGAGGGACTCCGTGCGTTCTTCACGGAGTACGCGGTGCTGTCGAAACTGCTCGTCACCCTCGTCGACCAGTGGGTCGCGGTCGTCGAGGAGTTCGCCGCACGGCTCCGTGCCGACAGGGACCGTCTCGGCGCTCGGTTCGCGGGCGTCACACTCGGAGCGGTCACCGGACTCGAGCCCCTCGGCGACGTCCACCAGCGCGGCCGACTCGTCTTCGCCGTCTCGTTCGCCTCCGGCACGACACTCGCGTACAAGCCGCGTTCGGTGGCCGTCGAGGCGGCCTTCTCGTCACTGCTCGAGTGGATCAACGACACCGGGGACCTCCCCGAGTTGCGGGCGCTCGCGCACGTCACCCGTGACGGCTACGGCTGGGCCGAGTGGGTCGAGGAACAGCCCTGTGACTCGAGCGAGGCGGTCGAACGCTACTACCACCGGGCGGGTCTCCTCCTCGCACTGGCCTACGCGCTCAACTTCACCGACGGCCACCTCGAGAACGTCGTCGCGGCGGGCGAACAGCCGGTGGTCGTCGACCTCGAGACGCTCTTTCACCCGCCGGATATCGAGACCGAACACGCGGACCTCGACGACGGACTCTCGGTCGCCACCGACTCCGTCCTCTCGACACACCTGCTCCCGCTGTTCGTTCCCGCTGCGGACGTCCGAGACCAGAACGGCTTCGCGAGCGCGCTCGCCACCGTCGAGAACGTCGACCGGCCGGTGTACGAAGCGATCAACACCGACCGCATGGAGCTCTCGTTCGCCCGGGAGACACGGATCGAGGGGCGAAACCTCCCGACGCTCGACGGGGCGCCCACCGACCCCGCCCGCCACGCCGACGCGATTCTCGAGGGATTCGAGGCGATGTATCGCTTTCTCCTCGAGCAGCGCGAGACGCTCTGTTCGCCCGGGAGTCCACTCGAGCGCTTCGAGGGCGCGGAGATCCGGTTTCTCTACCGTTCGACTGCCGTCTACGGCAAACTCTGTTCGTTGCTCGAGACGCCGAAGTACCTCCGCGACGGCCTGGCGTTCTCCCAGCGCCTCGAGACGCTCGCCCGGCCGTTCGCACAGGGTGAGACCGACACCCGGCTGTGGCCGCTGTACGAGACCGAGTGCGCGTCGCTGTGGCGGCTCGACGTGCCCCGGTTCACCGTCGCCGCTGACGACACCGCGCTGGTCCACGCCGACGGCCCGACCGGGATCGAGTTCGACGAGCCGCCACTCGCGACCACCTACCGGACGCTCGAGGGTCTCTGCGAGGACGACCTCGACGAGCAGCTGGCCTACGTCGAACTGGCCTACACACCCCGACGCTTCTCACACCCGACGCCGCCGCGGACTGGTCCCGACACGGCCACCGACCTCCTCACAGACGAGCGCGCCCTCGAGACCGCCCACGATATCGCCCGTCGCCTCCACGAGCACGCACGCGTCGCACCCGACGGCTCGCTCTACTGGGGGATGCGCGAACACCGCGTCTCGGGTGCGTACTTGCCGAAGATGCCGGACAACCTCTACACCGGCCGGGTCGGCATCGCGACGTTTCTGGCGGCGCTCGCCGCCGTCTCCGGCCGGGACGACTACCGCGAGGCGGCCGGCCGCGTCCTCCGGCCGACGCTCGATGAACTCGCGGACGACCGCCCCTTCGAGATGATGAAACTCGGCGGGACCCTCGGCGTCGGGTCGGTGATCTACGGTCTCGCGACGGTCGGCGACCTCCTCGAAGAACCCCGGTACGTCGACGCGGCACTCGCAGCCGCCCGGACGGTGACGCCCGCACGACTCGAGGACGACAACCACCTCGGCCCACACCGCGGGAGTTCCGGACTGATCCACGGCCTGCTGGCGCTCTACGAGGGGACGGGCGAGGAGACCGTCCTCGAGCGGGCGACACTCGCCGGTGCCTACCTGCAGGCACACCGAACCGACGCGAGCGGCATCGACATGTGGAAACTCGACGTCGACGAGATCGATCCCACCAGTCTCTCCTCCTGGGACGTCGACCCGCGGGAGACGAGCCGCCTCGGCGTCGCTCACGGCGGTGACGCCATCGCCACCGCGCTCGCCCGTCTCGCCGAGCACACCGGCGACGAGCGCCACCGCGAGACCGCCCTCGAGACGATCGAGTACGGCCGCGTCGGTCTCTCGAGGGACCCCTGTCCCGACCTGCGCATCCAGACGCGAGCGCAGACGACCAACGGCTGGTGTGACGGGCGAGCGGGCCAGGGTCTCGCCAGACTCGACCTGTACCGCTACACGGGTGACGAGCGCCTCCGGGACGAGGCGCGCTCGGTCTGTGACGCGCTCGCAGACGCACCGCTCGCTCCGCACGACCACGTCTACGCCGGGAACTGTACGCGCATCGAACTCCTGCTCGAGACCGGACGCCACTGCGACCGGCCAGCGTCCGAACGCGCGGCGCGCCGTCTGGCGGGTGCGACCGTCGAGCGTAGCCACGAGTCCGGCCGGTTCACCGTTCCTTGGGGGACCGACCGGTGGTACAACCCCTCGTTCTTCGACGGCGAGTCCGGAATCGGCTACACGCTCCTTCGCCTCTGTGAGCCGTCGCTCCCGCCGGTCCTGTTCTGGGATCAGACCTCGTCGCGGAGGAACACCCGCTGACGCGGAAACGCACGCGAGAGGAACGTGCGCGTCCGCTCGTCCTCGACGGTGAGCGTCGAAATCTCCTCGAGCGTCTCGGCGTCGTGGTAGCCGACGAGCAGCTGTGTGAACGCGCGCACGTCCAGTCTCGCCGCCGGCTCGTCGCTCGAGACGGTACAGGTCGCGTCGCCGTCGGCCACCGAGAGGCGGTAGGTCTCGTCGTTCCAGGGGGCGGTCTCGTCGCTGACCGCGAGCGTGACCGTTCCCTCGAGATCTGGCGGGTAACGAACCCGCTCGAGGGCGTTGGCGACGTTCGTCACCCGGAAGATGGGACCGGGCCGACGCTCACACGAGAGACCGTTTCGGTCGACGAGTGAGAAGACGGCGGCGTCTTCGGGCGTGACGAAGGCGACTTCGTCGACCTGTGAGTCGTGGTTGCCGAGGTAGTAGAGCAGGTGTGAGAGCGCCTCGTAGTCGCGGTAGCTCGTGTCGAGTTCGCGGAGGACGGTTTGCCCGTTCTCCGTGGTGATGTCGTAGACGACGTAGCCGCGAAGCTCTCCGTCGTGCTCCCAGCCGGCGATGTGGTGGCGTTTCTCGTAGGGCTGGAACGTCACCTCGTTCCAGTAGGCCTGGCTCCGCTCGAACGAGAGACCGTACTCGCCGCTGAACGCCCGGTGGACCGCGTCGATCTCACGCCAGTCGGCGGGCGTCAGCCGACGGAACCGTCCGCGCGGCCGGTCGACCGTGGAGACGAGCGTGCTCGGCTCACACGTCCACCGAGCGTGCGTGCTCACCATCTCGCCGCCGAACTGCGTGTAGAAGCCGTGTTTGAACGTTCGGCCGAGACAGATGTCGTAGCCGCGCTCGACACACGACGCGAACACCTTCGGAAACCCGGCCGAGAGCGACCCGCCCCGGCGGTACTCGGGCGGCGTCGCGATGAACGAGAGGATGGTCGCGTCGTGGGTTCGGTCGCGGATCCGGACCTGGGTGTCGACCTCGAGGATCACCGACTGTAGCGTGCCGTCGGCGTAGACGCCGAAGGGGGTGACGACGTCTTTCTCGACGAGCGCCCGGTAGGTGTCGTCGTCGGCGTCCGCACCGCTCTCGGCGTCGAACGAGTAGCGGACGAACGCCGAGACGGTTTCGTACTCACGGGTCGGGACTTCCTCGTAGGTGACGGCTTCGGACATCGGTTGGTGTAGGTCCCGTTCGATCCGCTAAATAGGTAGTGGAGATCGCGGGACGGTGTGGCTCGCTCGAGTCGTGCGTGGCCGGATCCTCAGAGACGGAGGGTAGAGGCGTCCATCTGTGCGACCGGCGGGAGCGCTCTGAGCGGGGGGTAGAGGAGGAAGTAGACGCCGTAGAAGGCCGCGGAGGCGGCGACGAGGTACATGACGCCGTTGACGCCGATGAACTCGCTGAGCACGCCGCCGAGGAGTGCCCCGACCGGGATCATGGCGGTGCTGACGCTGCCCATGAGCGAGGAGACGCGTCCGAGCAGCGATTCGGGGACGCTCGACTGGATCATCGACTCGGTCATCGGGCCGTCCATCCCGATGGCGATGAAGCCGATGAAGACGAGTGCGAGCGTCGCCGGTAGCCAGAGGACGTAGACCGCGGCGGCGATACAGGCACCGGCGAACACCTTGCTGTAGATCTGGAACCAGCCGTAGGGGTACTGATCGACGAGGTTCGAGAGCATGGCACCGGCGAAGACGCCCGCGCCGGCGACGGACATGAGCAGTCCGTAGGCGACCGAGCCACCGATCTGGTCGGCGAAGGCGGGGAAGACGGCGATGCCGGCACCGAAGACGAAGTTCGCCAACAACGCGCCGTAGACGATGGCGACGAGCACCGAGCCACGGACGTAGTTGATCCCCTCCATGAGCTTCTCCATGTAGCTCTGCTCGGGTTCCTCGTCCGCTTCGCCCATCTTCCCCTCGATGTCGGAGGTGAGGACGACGCCGGCGAAGAGGAAGGCGGCGATGAAGAAGGTTACCGCGTCGATGAGGAAGATGATGACCGCTCCGAGGATCGCGATGAGGACGCCACTGACGGCGTTGAACAGCATGTCCATTCCGTTTCGGGCCATCGCGAACAGGGAGTTCGCCTGCACCAGTTGTTCGTCCTCGACGAGCTGTGGCAGCGCCGCCGACTGCGCCGGGTAGACGAACTGGTTCAACAGCGAGAGAATCGGCATCACGGCGAGGACGGCCCACACCGACAGGTGACCCGTGAACGCGACGATGGGTATCGCGAGAATAACGACACCCTGGATCAACTGGGTGCCGACCAGGATGCGCCGTAACGACCAGTCGTCGACCAGCGGACCCAGGAGAAACTGCAGCGCCGCGGGACCTCTGACCAGAAAGCCCGCGATTCCCGTGTACAGCGCCGACCCGGTCAGCTCGAAGACCAGCCACATCGCGGCGATGAAGTACAGACTGTCGCCGATGTTCGTTATCACCCGTCCGGCGAGGAGGCTCATGAACTCCCTGTTCGATCGTAGATCACTCACAGTGTCCGAGCTTTTTCAACGATATCATATAAGTTTATTCGTACTGATGGGTTTATAATTCACCGCGGGGGCTGCGTACGGTTACCGGACGGACGCCGAGAGCACGTCCTCGAGCCCCGGCCGGACGTCTCGAGCGAGCGCCTCGAGCTGTGTTCGCCGTTCCTCGAAGGTGAGACCGATCGTGTTCGGATCGAGGATGAAGCAGGCGTCTTCGAACCCGCAGGTCTCGACGAACGACTCGAGTTGGGCGAGGATCGCCTCGCTGTCGCCGACGACCGGCACGTCGCTCTCTTCGACGAACGCGTCGACGTCGATCTCGAGTCTGCCGTCGACGACCTCGTGTGCGCCCTCCTTGCGCGAGCGGACGTACTCGATGCCGAGTTTCCAGCGGTCGACGGTCGCCTCGTCGGCGACCGCCGTGTTGAAGACGGGGACGATCACGCCGATACCGCGGTTCGAGCGCTCGTCCCAGCCGCGTCTGAACGGCCCGCCGGCGACCGCCTCGCGCCGGTCGGGCCAGTCGGCCGCCTCGGCCGCCTCGTAGTAGGTGTCGACCAGTTCGCCCGTCCTCTCGATGTCGAAGACGTGCGTACAGACGTTCATCCCACGGCGTGCGGCCCACGCGGCCGAGTGCGCCGAGAGCGCGGGCTTCCAGAGCTGTGGATGGGGCTGTTGTTCCGGCCGCGGCAGGATCGGGAGCGCCTCCAGGGTGGGCGTCTCGCGGACGATGTTCAGGTAGTCTTCCGGGCTGTACTCACAGACGTCGTCGGCGAAGTAGAAGTACTCCTGTCGCTTCTCGTGTCCCGTGTAGGCCGGCGGCACCTGGTGAAACTGTCCGCGGTGGGTGACGAGGTCACTGGTCCAGGCCTCGAGCAGGAGTTCGTACTTCTCCTCGAACGAGAGCTGGTTTTTCGTCTCGTCGACGGGTGTGCCGCCCCAGTACTGGCCCAGGGTCTCGGCGGCGGGGTCCGTTCCGCCCCAGCCGATGCCGACGTCGACCCGGCCGTCGCTCAGCACGTCGAGCATCGAGAGCTGTTCGGCGAGGCGGACGGGTTCGTGCCAGGGGAGGATGTTCGCCATCTGGAGCAGTCTGATCTCGTCGGTCTGGCTGGCGATCGCAGTCTGTGTGAGAATCGGGTTCGGTGACACCGTCGAGAGTAAGTTCGCGTGGTGTTCGGAGTGGACGACGTACTCGTAGCCGAGTGACTCGGCGGCGACCGCCAGTTCGACCCCTTCTCGAAGTCCCGCTCTGTGTCGGTCGATGATCTCGGCGACCGAGAGCTCCGGTACGACGTAGCCGTTCGGAAGTCGCTTGAGCGGGAAGTGCGGCATCCCCTCGAACGACACACCTAGAGTCGTCATTTCGTTCGTATTTCGCCGTCGTATATTTAGTGATGTCGCCCCGTTGACTCCCCTCGAGTATCAGAATGTTTTTGCATCCTCCCGGACCAGGACTGATCGATGGTTCCGCCACCGCAGGCTGCGCCCGTCCCCCTCGAGCGGGACCGGTCGAACCGTACCGCCGCGACGGATTCGTCCGCCCGTCCGGCCGTCCGCGTGACGAACCTCTCGAAGCGCTTCGGCGACGGCCCGGACGCGGTCGTCGCCGTCGACGACGTCTCCTTCGAGATCCCGTCCGGATCGATCGTCGGCCTGCTCGGCCCGAACGGGGCCGGGAAGACGACCCTGATAAAGTGTCTGCTCGGGCTGGTCGTCCCCGACAGCGGGCGCGTCGAGATCGACGGCGTCTCCGTCCACGACGCACCACGCCGCGCCTACGGCCGGGTCGAGGCGATGATGGAGGGCGCACGAAACCTCTACTGGCGGCTCACAGTTCGGGAGAACCTCCGGTACTTCGCGAGCATCGCCGGTGAGGACCCCGACACGGTGGCCGACCGCCACGAGGACCTCATCGACCGGTTCGGTCTCACCGAGTACGCCGACACTCAGGTCAGGAACGTCTCTCGCGGCGTCAAACAACGCGCGGCGATCGCCAGCACGCTCGCCCACGACGTCGCCGTCACCTTCCTCGACGAACCGACCCTCGGTCTCGACGTCGAGAGTTCGCTCACCCTCCGGAACGAACTCCGTACGCTCGCGAGCGAGGCGGACGTGACGGTCGTCCTCTCGAGTCACGACATGGACGTCATCGAGGACGTCTGCGACCGCGTCATCGTCATCGACGACGGCGCCGTCGTCGCGGACGACACCGTCGAGAACCTCGTCGGCGCACTCGAGGTGACCGGCTACCGGATCACGGTCGGCCGGCTCGACGAGCGGACGCTCGAGCGACTCGACGCGACGGTTCCGATCGACGAGATCACCCACGTCGGCGACCGGACGCGCCTCGAACTCTCGACCGACAGCCGCGAGTTCTACCGGCTCGTGGCCGTTCTCGAGTCCGAGGACGTACGCCTCTCGGCCGTCGAGACGCTCACACCCGCCTTCGAGGACGTGTTCGTCCGCCTGACCGGCGGTGACCCGTGATGGCGTCGATGCCGCTCGGTGGCTACGGCCACCTCTTCGTCGCCGTCTTGCGCCGCGAACTGCTCGTCTTCGTCCGCTATCCGGTCGACGCCATGGGTGCCGTCGTCGTCCACAGCATCATCTTCGCCATCCTCTTCGTCGGCGGCACGGCCGTCGCCGGCGGCGCGTTCGCCGACTCGCTCGACGCCGTCGTCGTCGGCTACTTCCTCTGGATGCTCGCGACCACCGCCTACATGACCATCGCCGAGGACATCCAGGCCGAGGCGCGCTGGGGCACCCTCGAGCGCCACTTCGTCTCACCCTTCGGCTTCGCGAACGTCCTCTTCGCGAAGTCGGTCGCCAAACTCGTCCTCGCGTTCGTCTACGCCGCCCTCTTGCTCGTCGTGATGCTCGCCGTCACCGGCACGCGCCTCCACGTCGACGTGCTCACCATCGTCCCGCTGGCGGTCGCGACGCTCCTCTCGGTGCTCGGCGTCGGCTTCGCGATGGCCGGCGTGACCGTCCTCTACAAGAGCGTCAGCAACTGGACGGGACTGCTCCAGTTCGGCTTCGTCGGTCTCGTCGCCGCCCCGGCACTCGAGTGGGAGTGGACGGTGCTGTTGCCGCTGGTCCAGGGGAGCCACCTCCTCCAGCGGGCGATGCGCGACGGCATCCGCCTCTGGGAACTCCCGCCGTCGTCGCTCGCCATCCTGGTGGTGACCGCCGTCGGCTACCTCGCGCTCGGCTACCTGGTGTTTCAACGGTCACAGAAGCGCGCCCGGAGACTGGGCGTGCTGGGCGATTACTGATCAGTTCAGGTCCGCACGCTCGAACGCCCAGTAGGCGACGGCCGCCGGAATCGCGATCCACGCGAGCAGCGTGAGCAGGGCGACGCCGTCGCCGAGGTAGACGGGTAACTCGCCACCGGCGCGGTTGGTCAACGCGAGCGCGTCGGCCGTCACCTCCTCGGGCGGGATGTCCTCGACGATGTTCGGCCACCCGAACATCGACCAGAGGTACTGGTCGATGACGGAGGCGACGGTCTGTCGGTACGCCGTCAGCGGGCTGAGACGCTGGAGGAAGAGGTACCAGCCCGCTGGCTCGAGCCCGGCGAGTTCGCCCTCGAGTAGGTAGTGGACGCCTGCGGTGAGGGGGTGCCACAGCAGGGCGAAGACGACGTAACTGCCGAGTGCGCCGCCCAGCGCCTGCATTCTGGTCGCCGACACCGCGGAGATGCTCACGGCGAGTGCGGTGAACGTGACCGCCATGACGAGCGTCACGCCGAGGAACTGGGCGAAGGTGGCCATCGGTAGCGACCCGAACCGGACGTAGGTGAAGACGCCGACCAGCGCGCACGTGATCACGGCGACGATACTCATGAGCGTGAGCCGGCTCACGAGCTTGCCGACGAAGACGTCGCGGCGGCTGTGTGAGAGTCCGAACAGCATCCGCAGGCTCCCCGACTGGCGCTCGCCGACGATGGCCATGTAGCCGATCATCAGCGCGATCAGCGGGATCAACAGCTCGCCGGCGAGCGTCATGAACATGTTGATCACCGCTTCGATCTCACCGCCGCCGAGGGTGTCGGGGTTCGCCCCCATCGTCGCGATCCCCATCAGCACGGCGTAGAGGGCGACGATGCTCCAGACCATCCGCGAGCGGACGACGTCCTCGAAATCCTTCTGCGCGATCAGCAGCCAGCTCATACTTCCACCGTCGTCGGTTCGGTGTAGGCCGTAAAGAGGTCCTCGAGCGACGGTTCGTCGGTCGTGAAGTCACGCACGCCCGCACCGGCACTGCTGAGACGGGTGATGACGGTCTCTTTGGCCGTCGGGTCCGTGTAGGTGACCCGGAGGCGGCCTGCTTCGGTAGTGACCGCCGTCACGCCGTCGATCGTCGTCAGATCGATCTCCGGCACGTCGGTCACCTCGACGACTAACTGTGAGCCGAGACCGGCGGTCTCTCGCAACCCACCGATCGAATCGACCGTGAGCAACGCGCCGTCTTTGAGGATGGCGACCCGGTCACAGACGGCCTCGACCTGCTCTAAGAGGTGACTCGAGAAGAAGACGGTCGTCCCGCCGGCCGCTTCCTCGCGGACGATGTCCTGCATCGTTCGGATGCCGTGGGGGTCGAGACCGGTCGAGGGCTCGTCTAAGATCAGTACCTCCGGGTCGCCAACCAGCGCCATCGCCATCCCCAGCCGCTGGTACATCCCCTTCGAGTAGTTACTGACCGGCCGCTCGGCATCCTCGGGGTCGAGACCGACCCGTTCGAGCAGTTCGTCGGGGTCGTCGTCCGCTCCCTTCGAGCGGCGGGCGAACTCGAGGTGGCTGTAGCCTGACGAGCGCCCCCAGAGGTCGAACCCGTCGGGCAAGACGCCAACGCGCTCGCGAACCGCTCCGGTCTCGCACTGGGTGTCGTAGCCCATGATCGATGCGCTTCCCGAGGTCGGCCGGATGAAGTCGAGGAGGATGTCGATCGTGGTCGTCTTTCCGGCCCCGTTCGGGCCTAAAAATCCGAACACCTCCCCGGCGTCGACCGTGATCGAGAGGCTGTCGAGCGCGACGACGTCCCCGTACGACTTCGTCAACGCATTGGTTTCGATAGCACGCTCCATGTAGCTTACATAGATAGGGACGTGTTAAACGCTACGCTCTCACCCGCCGATCCGTCCTCCCGCGTTCCGGCGGTTCTTCGCCGAACGGAAGGCTATTTTACGCTCGCCTGTGAGGCGGTCGTATGCGCTGTGTCGTCGCCACCGAGTACGGTGATCCATCGGTGCTCAGTCTGACCGAGCGCCCGCCCGCCGACCTCGCTCCCGACGCGGTTCGCGTCGACGTCGCCGGCGCTGGCGTGAACTTCGCCGACATCGAGAAACGCCGCGGTCGGTATCACGGCGGTCCGGAGCCACCGTTCGTCCCCGGCATGGAGGTCTCGGGAACCGTCCTCGAGGTCGGCGAGGCGGTCGACTCCCACTCGCCCGGCGACGAGGTCGCGTGTATCCTCCCGGACGACGGCGGCTACGCCGAGACCGTCGTCGCCCGCGCGCCCTTCGTGTTCGACGCGCCCCCGGGTGTCGGCCTCGTCGAGGCTGGCGGCACGCTCATCCAGTGTCTCACCGCCCACAACGTCCTCCACGAGTGGGGCGGCGTCGCGCCGGATCACACGGTCGTGGTCACCGCTGCCGCCGGCGGCGTCGGCTCGATCGCCGTCCAACTCGCGAGCGCTGCCGGTGCGACCGTCGTCGCCGCCGCGTCCACCCAGGAGAAACTCGAGTTCGCGAGCGCTCACGGCGCAGCCCACCTCGTCAACTACGAGGAGACCACCCTCTCGAGCGCTCTCGAGACGATCACCGACGGCGCGGGTGCTGACCTCCTCCTCGACGGCGTCGGCGGCCGCGTCTTCTCTGACGGTCTCAGGGCGCTCGCCCCCGGCGGCGTCGCGGTCTCCTTCGGCGTCTCCTCCGGCGACGTGCCGACGGTCGCTACCCCACGGCTGCTCTACGCGAACACCTCGGTCGTCGGCTACCACCTCATCCGCGCGCTCGAGTCGATTCCCGAACGCGTCCTCGCCGCGAGAGAGCCGCTCTACGACCTCCTCGAGTCGGGCGACCTCACGGTCACCGTCGCCGAGACACACGACCTGGCGGATGCCCCAGCGGTCCACGCGGGCATCGAGGCTCGAGAGACCCGCGGCCGGACCGTGCTCGTTCCCTGACGGCTGCGACACTGCCCACTCCTCGCCACCAGCCGCTCGTACGGGCTGGTCCCGTTCCACTACTCGAATCCGTGTGCACGTATTCAGCCCAAATATATATGTCAGTCGAACCTGTCATTTCTGCGGTTTCGTGCGGTGGCAACCGGTCGGCCCGGTCAGCATCGTCGGTCTCTTCCAGTGGCTGCGTCTCTGCCCCACGCAAATCTCCTCTGTCACCCTGTTTTCGCTCGCTTCGTTCACCTGCTCGTTCCATTTTCGCCCCGACCCACCTTCGGTCTCGAGCGCAATTGGGACACCTCGTCAACAGATCACGCACCATTGATACTATCTGGAACCTCTTCGAATCGCGTCTCATCAGTAGGTTGATCTCTGGTGTGTGACTGTCACCGCGAGTGGGGACCAGCTACTTGGCCGAATCCGTGGATGGTCGAGACGGCATGTTCGCCCACCCACACCGACCGCCCGGTTCGAGACCGTCTTCACTCGAGCGGACGATCTCACCGCTGTCACACCGGCCGCTTCGCGCTCGCTACCGGGTGGTTGCCCGATGACCGACTTCGGCTACCACGCCTCGCACGAACAGTTCGCGCCGAGTGACCTCCTCGAGTGCGTCCGTCTCGCAGACGCGTGCGGGTTCGAGCACGCGATGGCCTCCGACCACTTCCACCCCTGGAGCGAGCGCCAGGGCGAGTCGGGGTTCGTCTGGTCGTGGCTCGGCTCGGCGATGGAGGCGACCTCGATGACCTTCGGGACGGTCAACGCACCCGGCTACCGCTACCACCCCGCGATCGTCGCGCAGGCGGCGGCGACGCTCCGCGAGCAGTACCCCGAGCGGTTCTGGCTCTCGGTGGGCAGTGGCCAGCTGCTCAACGAGGGTGTGGTCGGCACCGACTGGCCGGTCAAAGCCGAGCGAAACGCCAGACTCGAGGAGTGTGTCGACGTGCTGCGTCGCCTCTGGGACGGCGAGACCGTCACCCACCACGGCCGGGTGACCGTCGAGGAGGCGACGCTGTTCACTCGCCCGGAGACGCCGCCACCGGTGATCGGTGCGGCGCTCTCGACGGAGACGGCGGCCTGGTTGGCCGAGTGGGCCGACGGCATGATCACGGTCGGCACGCCCGACCAGGAGGCAGACGCCGCCCGCGTCGAGGCGTTTCGCGAGCGCGCTCCCGAGAAACCGGTCTACCTGAAGGTCCAGCTCTCCTACCACGAAGACGACGCACGCGCACTCGAGGGGGCCGTCGACCAGTGGCGGAGCAACTGCGTCCCGGGACCGGTCACCCAGGAGCTACGGACGCCCGCCTCGTTCGACGAACTCAGCGAGGAAATCGGCGAGCAACAGGTCGAAGCGAACGTCCGCGTCTCCGCCGATCTCGACGACCACCTCGAGTGGCTTCGCGCCGACGCCGACCTCAGTGTCGACCGCTGTTACCTCCACAACGTCAACACCGAGCAGGAGGCGTTCATCGAGACGTTCGGCGAGGAACTCCTCGAGGAGTTCTCATAGTGACCGTCGCTGAATTCTTGACTATAGAACACTATAGGTCTATATAGGTGGACAAAATAACACTCTTTGGAGGTATATATGCTATGTCTATCCTCAAATTCTGGTAGTTTTCCTGCACATGGGAAATACTTATACCTATCGCTATCCCAGTGCCGTTGATGACGACAGGATCGTCCGACCGGTCGCCCTCTCCGGCTGACCGGCCCCGCGGGAGCCTCTCCGTCGAACGGGTGGGTTCCCTGCTCACGGCTGCGTCGGCTGCCGGTTTCACGCTGTCGGCGTCCGGAACCTTCCTGACCGTCACCGACGAGTTCGTCTCGCTGGTTGGCCGACCGCGCGCTGCGCTCCTCGAGACGTCACTCTCGAGCGTCCTTGCGGGCGAGGGGACGGCCGAGACGGTACTGGCCGCCGTCGACGCTGACGCCCACTCGAGACCGACGTTCACGTTTCGAACCGGTGGCGGTGACGCCGTCGACTGCGAGGTCCACCTCGAGCGAGTCGACCACGCCGGAGACGAGAACGCGGCCCTCGTCGGCATCGTCACCGGTGAGTCCCCTCCGTCGGCGCTCGGGTCTTCACCGGTGGCGTCGACGTACGGGAAGACGTTCGCAGCACTGGCGGCGGCCGTCCCTGACGGGATCATCGTCCTCGACACCGACAGCCGCATCCAGTACGCCAACCCCGCCGTCGAGACCATCCTCGGCTACGCTCCCGACGACCTGGTCGGCGAGCGCATCGTCCGCATTATCCCTGCCCGTCACAGGCGTCACCATCTCGAGGCGGTCGAACGCTACCTCGAGACGGGTGAGCGGCACCGCGAGTGGCAGGCTATCGAACTGCCGGGGAAACACCGGGACGGCCACGAGGTGCCACTCGGCATCTCGCTGGCTGAATTCGTCGCCAACGACCGCCACTACTTCGTCGGGCTATTCCGGGACGTCTCTGCGATGAAGGAAGCCCAGCGTACCCTCGCGGTGAAGGTCTCACAGCAAGAGTCGGTCGCCTATCTCGCCCAGCTCGCCCTCGAGACGAGTGACTTAGACGACTTCTTCGAGAAGGTCGTCGAGATTACCGCTGCGGCGACGGGCGCGGAGTTCTGTCAGCTGCTCGAACTCGACGCAGAGACCGACACCCTCACACTCCGCGCTGGCGTCGGCTGGGGTGACGAGCGCATCGGAACGGATACTATCCCCGCGACGGAGACGACCTCACAGGCGGGCTACACGCTGTGTGCTGGCGAGCCAGTCGTGGTCGAAGACCTCGGCCCGGAGGCCCGATTCACTCACCCCCGGCTCCTGGTCGACCACGGTATCCGGAGCGGCATCACCGTGGTGGTCGGCCCGGCCGACGAGCCCTGGGGCATCCTCGGCGTTCACGACAGCGCACCGCGTCAGTTTCCGGCACACGACGTCGCGGTCTTACAGAGCGTCTCGGTCGTCGTCGCGACAGCGATCGAACGACGGCGCTTCGAAACCCGTCTCAGCGAGACCATCGACCGGGTCGAAGCCTCGAACGAGCGCCTCGAGCAGTTCGCCTACGTCGACAGCCACGACCTGCAGGAACCGTTGCGGACCATCTCGGGCTACCTCGGTCTCCTCGAGCACGGGTACGGCGACGTCCTCGGTGAAGACGGCCGGGAGTTCGTCGACCTCGCCGTCGACGGTGCCTACCGCATGCAGGAGATGGTCTCGAGTCTCCTCGCGTACTCCCGCGTCGAGACGCAGGGTGACGACTTCGAGCGAGTCGACCTCGACGCCGTCGTCGAGTACGCGCTCGCAGACCTCCGGGCACAGGTCGAGGAGACGGCCGCCGAGGTCACCCTCGAGCCGCTGCCGTCGGTCGACGGCGACGCCAGTCAACTCCGCCAGCTGTTCCAGAACCTCCTCTCGAACGCACTCGAGTACGCTGGCGAGGAGCCGCCGCGGGTTCACGTCTCTGCAGAACGTGCGGCTGATTCCTGGATCGTCTCGGTTCGAGACGAGGGCATCGGTATCGACCCCGACGATCACGAGCGGGTCTTCGACGTGTTCCAGCGCCTTCACCGTAACGACGACCACCCCGGAACGGGCATCGGTCTCGCGATGTGCAAGCGGATCGTCGAGCGACACGGCGGCGAGATCCGGGTCGATTCTACTCCCGGTGATGGGGCGACCTTCTCCGTGACGCTACCCGCCAGCCAGACTCGAGTGTCGTGATCGAGCGTTCACCCCTACCGTTTAGTCTCCGGGTGTCCGAGTGTACACATGGCTTCCGGTGTAGACACCGCCGACGTTCGCGTAGGCGTGCGGACGCGCTCGCTCTCGCGGCCGCGGCTCAGGTACGTCCGCCAGCTCGGCGCGACGGACGTCTTCGTCGACCACGCCGACATCGACGAGGAACCGGACGAGTTCAACGATCGCGAGGCCGAGGTCACACTCGAGGTGGGCCGAGACGCCATCCCGACGGTCGGCCAGCTCGAGACCGCGAAGACTCACATCGAGGCGGCCGGGTTGACGTTCGCGGGCATTCAGTCGCTGCCGTACTCGCTCTACGGCGACGTCATGTTCGGGCGTGACGGCCGCGACGAGGCGCTCGCACAGATCACGACGCTGATCCGAAACCTCGGTGAGGCGGGGGTTCCGGTCCTCGGCTACCAGTGGAACCCGCGCGGACTCGTCCCCATGCGCACCGACCCGGTCGAACTCCGGGGCGGGGCCATCGGCACCGGTTTCGACTACGACGACCTCGAGGCTCCCGACGAACTCGCCCCCGGTCTCGACCGGGAGTACACCGAAGCGGAGTTCTGGGACAACTTCGAGTCCTTCCTCGAGACCGTCCTCCCGGTCGCCGAAGCCGCGGGCGTCGACCTCGCCTTGCACCCGGTCGACCCGCCGGTGCTCGAGTCGATGTGTGGGATTCCACGGCTCTGTCGGAGCGTCGAGACCTTCGAGCGGGCGATGGATCTCGTCCCGAGCGAGAACCACGGCCTGAAGCTGTGTCTGGGCTGTTTCTCCCAGATGGGCGAGGACGTCACCGACGTGCTCCGCCGGTTCGGTGCGCGCGAGCAGATCGTCTTCGTCCACTTTCGAGACGTCGTCGGCACGGTCCCGCGCTTTCACGAGACGTTCGTCGACGAGGGCAACTTCGACACTGTCGAGGTCGTCAGAACGCTCCACGAAATCGGCTACGATGGTGTCGTCATCCCCGACCACGTGCCGCTGATGGAGGGCGACGACGACTGGCGACACCGTGCTCGTGGCTTCACCGTCGGCTATCTCCGGGGCGTCATCGACACCGTCCGGGCCGACCTCGAGTCGGCCTGAGAGGCGTCCCACCAGCGCGTTCGTTCCCCCGGTATCCGTCTTCGCGCGCAACCGGTCAGGACTCCGGGGCTGTACAGTGGGTGATTCGCTCGAGACTGCCGAGACACTGGTGGCGACGGTGCCATACAGGGTATCCGGTAGCACGGGGGTCTGTAGTGTCTGACACTGACGTGTGGTCAAAAATAACAAATATATGGACTATACGGGGAGAGAGGGGGAAGCCGTCTCGAGATGTGGTTTCGACCCCACTGTGTCTCTGCTGGGGGACTTCGTCGGTGACAGAAAGGGCGGAACGGAGAACGAACCGGTGTCCCCTCGACCCATGCTACCGCGGTCACTCGTGGTACTGTCTTCGGCCTTCTGTCCTCTCGCCCGTCTGTGACCCCTTCGATCGTACCACCCTTTCGAGTATTCTCTACGGTGTACGTCTCTCTCCGTACGTCGGGGTTCGAGTGCGTGAAGTTCTCACGTCCGTTCACTCGTCCGGGCACCTTCGCGACTGTCGGTGTCTCACGGTCGCCGTCGGCAGGTACGAGGCGGCCGCCCCGACGTTTGGACCGACAGAAAGCTCGAGTGACGCTGTGCCATCTCACAGCATTCTCACTGAGGCGTGCTCACTCGGCCAGAGATTGGATACCGTTCCGAACGCATGGTACTCTTCCCCACGAATCCTGCTACACATTCACACGTCTGCTCGAGCGGGTGAACGGGTGAAATCCACCTCCCATTACAATACTATGGTTGTAACGGGGGCTGAGAATCGGTCCCGGCGGGTGCCCCTGACGGGCAGACGCATTCTGTCCATCAGAACACAGAGGCCAGTACTCGTCACCGTCGCTCGAGCGTGTACCGGCCGACTCCACTGGCACGTGTGTCCCGCCCCCGTCGACGGCCGGTTCACCGGTGGTCCCCGGGACGGTGGCGTTCAGACACACACAATACTCGACTCCGAGTACCTGTTCGTCGTCGCCCGTGAACCGTTCGGCCAACTGGGCGAAATCTATTTAAAAGATACCCCGAGATACGTACAGACGAGTATGGTACGCGTAGGACTGATAGGCGTAGGTGGAATTGCAAATCATCACAAACCGGCGTTCGAACGGTTCCCGGACCGGGTACAGCTCGGTGGCGTCTGTGACGTCGACGAGGCGGCAGCGGGCGAGTTCGCGGCGGCGTTCGACGTCGACCACTGGAGCGACTACGAGGTGTTTCTCGAGGAGACCGACGTCGACGCCGTCGACATTCCGTTGCCACACCACCTCCACTACCCGGTCGCGAAGGCCGCACTCGAGGCGGGCAAGCACGTGCTCGTCGAGAAGCCCTTCGCCACGTCGCTCGCCGAGTGTCTCGAACTGGTCGAACTCGCCGAGGAGCGCGACTGTCGGCTCATGGTCGGACAGATGCAGCGATTCTATCCGCCGTACCGCGCGCTGAAGGAGGCAGTCGACCGGGGAGACCTCGGTGCGATCAGGCACGCGAGGTGTGACGCCCTCGTCAACCAGGAGGACATGGTCCCGCCGGGCCACTGGCTCTACGACGGGTCGATGTCCGGTGGGGGCGGCATCATCGGGTACAGCGTCCACAAACTCGATCTGTTGCGCTACTTGCTCGGCGACGTCGAGCGAGTGGTGTCCTGGGAACGGGAGGTGAACGACGCCTTCGACGACGCGGAAGACTACTCGCTCGGCTTGCTCGAGTTCGAGTCCGGGACGGTCGCGGACTTCTTCGTCACGCTCTCCGCTGGCGCGATGCCGTACACGGAGATGTTCTGGTTGCTCGGTGACGAGGGAGCGATGCACACCCTTCCGGAGGGGACCCAGCGCGAGGGCTACGTCGGGCTTCCCGACCCGCGGATCAACGCCGCCAACGACCCGGAGCGCCGGAAGACGTTCGAGACGCTGACCGCGCCGGCGACCGACCTCCCGTCCGAGAACGCGTTCGTCAACGAGATCCTACACTTCGCCGACTGCATCGAATCCGGTGCGGAACCGATCTCGAGCGGCCGGGACAATCTCGGAACGATGGCGACTATCGAGGCCATCTACCGGAGCGCTGCGAACGACGGGGAGGCGACGACGATCGACGACGTCTACGCCGACGCCCGGGAGGCCCTGCGCTGATGGGACTCGACGTGACCGAGGCAGACGGCTCGATCGGCGTCTACCTGGACGACACCCTCCTGACGCGCTACCTCGCGGAACCCGACGGGAGCAAGCCCGGCTTCGACGTCGTGGCGCTCCCACCTGGGACCGAGACGAAGCCGGGCGAGAACCTGATCGTCTCCTCCCCCCACGACCACCCCTGGCACTTCGGGCTGTTCTTCTGTCAGAAACTCGTCGACGGGATCAACTGCTGGGAGTCGGAGATCAACGCGGCCACCGGCCGGGCCTACGGCTACGCCGACCCGGACGGCTACACGCTCGAGACGTCGACGGAGGGCGTCTCGATCGACCAGACGGCGACGTGGAAGACGAACGAGGGCGACCCGCTCGTCGCAGACCGGCGGACGATCGGCGTCTACGAACCCGACGCGGAGGGCTACCTCGTCACCTGGAAACAGACGGTGAGCGCGCTCGAGGAGACCCGGCGGCTGTCGAGCGAGACGCTCCACGGCCACTACAGTGGCCTGAGCCTGCGCTTCGCGCGGAGTCTGACGGATGGACGGGTCCGACTCCCGGACGGTGTCGATCCGGGAACCACCACCCCGCCGCGGGCCGTCGACGGTCCGGCCGGGGCGTGGTGTGATTACACCGGCCCACTCGACGGAAAGACCGACGCTGGCGAGCCCTGGCGCGCCGGAATCACGATGTTCGACCACCCCGACAACGACCCGCACCCGGTCAACTGGTTCATCATGACCGAACCGTTCGGCTTCCTCGCGGCGAATCCCACCTGGCGGTCGGTGCTGACGCTCGAGGCGGGCGAGTCACACTCCTGGCGGTGGGGTCTCTGGGTCCACGACGGCGAACCGGACGAAGACCGGATCGCAGACGAGTACGACCGGTTCCAGGCCCTGCTGGCGGAGTGAGCACGCTGGGCCGTCGGCCAGTGTGACGGTGTTCGCGCTCGACGGGTCGCACACGAGACGACGGACGCTACTGCGGTGCTGGGGGATACCCGCTGCTCGTCGCCCTCCGTGACGGCACCCCCGTTTTTCGAACACAGTGTCACGGTGTACCACGCAAAAGTATTTCACGCAGTGGTGAGTACGCCGACGTGGAGGTTACACGACTGATGAAGATAGGTGCTTTGCGCTCATCGATCCGTTTGAACCGCTCGATCACCAGCTCGAACGCGTCGCCGAGATGGGGTTCGACTACGCCGACGTGACGGACAACCACCCCGGCGGGCTACTGGGCCGGGAGTTCGGCTTCTCGGCGACGGTCAGCCTCGACGACAACCCTGCAGCCGTCAGCGAGCAGTTCGAGCGTCACGGGCTGACCGTGACGAGCGTCTGTGCCCACGCGAACCTGCTCGACCCGGCGGCACCCAGCCGGTACGGCACCGACGAGATCATGAAGGCGATCCGCCTCGCCGACGGTATGGGTGTCGACCACGTGATCACGACCGAAGGCGACCCGACGACGGAGTGGGGTGAAGCGCTCTCCCGGGAGGAACAGCTCTTCACCACCGCAGAGAAGCTCTACGAGCCGGTCCGCCTGGCCGACGCGCTCGACGTCGAGTTGCTCATCGAAACCCACGGCGCGGTGACCGACCCGATCGACGGGATGGAGGCGTTGCTCGAGCGACTCGAGTACCCCGACACGGTGGGGATCAGCCTCGACACCGGCAACGCCTGGCTCGGCGGCGCCGATCCGGCGGAGTTCGCCCGGACCTTCGACGACCGAATCAAGCACGTCCACTGGAAGGACATTCCGGAGGACTGGGCGGACCAGCGTGGTGAGATCTACGGCTGTGGAATGAGTCCGATCCCGCTCGGTGAGGGGGTCGTCGACATCGACGGCGTCTACGACGCACTCGAGGGGCGCGTCGAGTACACGACGCTCGAGATCGCCGGTGACGACAATCTGGCGGCGAGTCGGGAGTACCTACGGGCACTCGGTGCGGAGTGAGCCGGCCACGCTCGTCCTGGCGGGCGTGGATTTTGTAGAGCAGAACAAGCCCTATATTCCTGGCCTCGGTATAGCTGGCTATGGCACGCCAGGAAAACTACCCGATTCGGGCGGTCGAGCGGTCGTATTCGATCGTCGAGTTCTTGCAACGTCGGGAACGCGCCGGTCTCTCGGAGATCGCCGAGGCGCTGGAGATGAACAAGAGTACGGCGTTCAACCACCTCAAGACGCTCGAAGAGCGAGAGGTCGTCTCCGCGGACGAGGGTACGTACCGTCTCGGCCTTCGGTTCTTCCAGATCGGGACGAGCGTTCGCGAGGCGAAAGACATCTTCCGGAAGTCGAAAGCCGAAATCGAGTCGCTCGCCGAGGAGACGGGTGAGCAGGTCAACCTCACCGTCGAGGAGAACGGACGAGGGTGGATCCTCTACCAGCGCAACGGCCAGCAGGCGATCAAAACTGACCTCAACGTCGGGTCGTCGTTTCCGATGCACTGTACGGCCGCCGGGAAGGTGATGCTCGCGGAGATGGACCGTCAACGGGCGCGGCACCTGCTCGAGCAACGGGGGATGGCCGCCCGGACGAAGTTCACGATCACCGACCCCGACGAGTTGCTCGCGTCGTTCGAGGGGCGTGAACGCGGTCAGTGCGTACTCGAGATACAGGAGCGCGTCAGAGGCGTCGCCTCCGTGGCTGCACCGATCATCCGGACCGACGAGACGGGTGCGCTCACCGTCCAGGGGGCGGTCAGCCTCTGTGGGCCTTACAGCAGGCTCAACGACGACGAGGCGTACCGGCACTCGATCGAGAAACAGGTCAGCGATACGGCGCACATCCTCGGGATCAACCTCTCCTATCAGTGATCGGTCGTCGGGAACGGCGGTCTCGACCCCGACTCGTCGCGGGCCGGGTCGCCACCAGAAGTGGGGTACTCAGACGTTGATCGACTGGTTCGAGGGGGCTGTCGGCGTGTACTCGCGGTGTTTGATCGCCACGCCGCTCTCGCGGTCGAAGAGGTGGATCCGCTCCTCCGGGAACGTCACGTGTAGTCGATCGCCCGACTGGATCGAGAGCTCGCCCGACATGCTCGCGGTACAGGTCGTCGACCCCAGGTCGAAGTAGACGAGTGAGGAATCCCCGAGCGGCTCCACCACGGACACCTCCGCGGTGATCGCCGCGGGGTCGTCTCCGGCTACCAGCGTGATGTCTTCGGGTCGGATTCCGAGCGTCACGTCCTCGCCCGCGTGATCGTCGGGGGTGTCCGGCGTCGCCGACAGCGGGAGTTCGAACGAGTCGTGAACGAGCGTCGACCCCGTGACGGTGACCTCGAGGCGGAACTCGACGACGACTTCCTCGACGACTTCTACTGGAACGTCATCGATCGGTATCGCGTCCGCGACGAACTCGGCATGATCTCTTACGCCTACGCGACGATCGGGGTCACCTACAACGAGGCGTTGCTGGCCGAGGCGGGATACGACACCTTCCCGGAGACCTGGTCGGAGTTCAGAGACGACCTGGAGGGTATCCAGGCCGAGACGGACGTCGATTACCCGCTGGTCGAGGAAGGATCCGGAACCACGGCCGCGTGGATCTGGTACCCGTGGGTCGCTGCCAACGGCGGCGACATCATGAACGAGGATCGGACGGAGTGTATCGCCGCTTCCGAGGAGAACGTCGAGGCACTGGAGTTCTTCCAGGAACTCCGCGAGGCGGAACTCGTCGGGACGCTCGAGGAGGTCGGCGCCGAGACCAAGTGGTCGATCCTCAACCAGGAACAGGCCGCGATGGTCACCGGCGGCGGCTGGGTACCCGGCACGACCAAAGACCAGTACCCCGACTTCTACGAGCAGGTCGGCGTCGCCCGGCCCCCACGGCCCGACGACGGGGAGTACGGGAATTTGGTCTTCGGTGCGGGCTACGCGGTGTCGGCGAACTCCGACCACGTCGACCTCTCGGTCGACCTCGTCCAGTACATGCTCGGTGACGGACTCCTCCCGTACCTCGAGGCCGGCGTCGCCCAGCCGATCCGGCAGTACCACACCGACCAGCTCGACCTCTACGACGAGGACGAGCGCTTCCAGCCGTTCCTGGACGCAAACGACGACCGCCTCATCGACTGGCAGTGGGGACCACACTCCCAGGAGATCTTCAACGAACTGTATCCACAGATCGAGGGCGTCATCCACGGCGAAGTCGACGCTCGAGAGGCGCTCGAGACGGCACAACAGCGGGTGAACGACAACGTCCTCGATGGCTGATCACGAGTAAATGAGCAGAGGTTTCCACGAGTACAAAGACCGCATCGGTGGCGCACTCCCAGCGACGCCGTTTTCGGCCGAGAAGCATCCAGACAACCTGGCTGGCTTCCTGTTCATCCTGCCGAATCTGGTCGTCTTCTCGGCGTTCCTGTTCGGCCCGGTCATCTACGCGTTTTACCTGTCGTTCACCGAGTGGAGCATCATCGCCGGTGAGGCGACGTGGATCGGCCTGGAGAACTACCGCGACCTGCTCTATCCGCTCCCCTGGGCGAACGACTGGGCGGTGCTCGACCGGCCAACCGAGAACCTGTGGTGGTACGCCGTCATCAACACGCTCACGTTCGTGATCGGGACGGTACCGCTTGGTATCTTCGGCGGTCTCACAGTCGCGCTGGTGCTCGATAAGCGGATCCGCTTTCGAAAATTCTACCGCACCACGTTCTTCATGCCGGTGATGCTCTCGGGTGCCGTCAGCGCCGTCATCTGGCGGTGGATCCTCTCGGTCGATGGGATCGTAAACTCCCTGCTCGCGCCGGTCGGACTCGACCACGCCTGGGCGGGCGATCCGGCCACTGCGCTCTTCGCCGTGATCATGATCGCCGTCTGGGGCGGCATCGGGTTCAACATGATCATCTTCCTCGCCGGGTTACAGAACATTCCGGAGGAGCTGTACGAGGCCGCCCGGATCGACGGCACGAGCCAGTGGCAACAGTTCCGACACGTGACGTGGCCGAACTTACAGAACACGTACTTCTTCGTCATCGTGCTCGCGATCATCAACTCCTTCCAGGTGTTCGGCATCGCCCAGGCCTTCGCCGAGGGCGGGCCGTACTACTCGACGACCGTGATCGTCGTCCGAATCTACCAGGAGGCGTTCCAGAACGGGAACCTCGGCTACGCGAGTGCGATGGCCTTCATCCTGTTCGTGTTCGTCTTCGCCTTCAGCTACTACCAGTATCGCATTCGCGGCCAGGGTGAGGTGACCTACTGATGCCGAAATCCAACTACGACTATCCGGGATACGAACGGTCGGGCGCGTGGTACTGGCTGAAGACGATCACGCTCTACGTCGCCATCACCATCGGTGCACTCTGGACGATCGGTCCGTTCTGGTGGACGCTCACGACGGCGCTGTCGGCCGACCCCGGTGCCGGTATCGTCGCGATCGTTCCCGAGACCGTCACGTTCGCCAGCTTTTCGGCCCTCTTCGATCAGGTTCCCGTTGGCCGATGGTTCTTCAACGCCTTCGTCTTCGCCGGGGCGGTCACCATCTTCAACGTCACGTTCGACAGTCTGGCTGGCTACGCCTTCGCGAGACTCGACTTCGTCGGACGTGATCGGCTCTTCCTGTTGCTCATCGCGACGATGATGATCCCGGGGATGGTGACCATGATTCCGGTGTACATCATCCTCTCGGAACTCGGCTGGATCAACACCTACCGGGGCCTGATCGTGCCGTTCATCGCCAGTCCGTTCGGCATCTTCTTGCTCCGCCAGCACTTCCTCGGCCTTCCGGAGGCCCTCGGCGAGGCCGCCCGGCTAGATGGCTGCAACAAGTTCCGCGTCTTCTACCACATCTACCTGCCACTCGCGAAACCGGCGGTGGCGACGCTCGTCATCTTCACGTTCATGTTCACCTGGAACAACTTCGAGTGGCCGCTGATCATCGCGACCTCTCAGGACATGTTCACGCTCCCCGTGGCGCTCTACACGGTCCGTGGGCAGTACGTCGACAACTGGGGTCTCGTCATGGCTGCGGCGACACTCATCGTGATTCCGCCCGTCATCGCGTTCCTCTCGGCACAGAAGTACTTCATCCGTGGGATGACCCTCAGCGGATTCAAAGGGTAGTCCCACCTCTCGACTCGAGCGTACGCCTCTCTCACGCCGAAAACGCTTTGATCGTTCCGGCCATCGCACAGCATAGCATGGGGAGGACTCGACCACCGGGCTTGAAACGACCACTCACCGCGACCGTCAAGGTCGGCTACCGCGAAATCGTCTCGATCATCCTGCTGAGTGGTGCCTTCTGGCTCGCGGTGCTCCCGATTTTCACCAGCGGGGCCGCCGTCCTCTCGCTCGCGGCGTCGATGCGTTCGATCTACGACGGCACGGCCCCGTCGGGGGAACGCGCCCGACTCCGAGCGTTCGCCGGCGGCGTTCGCTCGAGCGTCGTCCGTGGCCTGCCGATCACTGCCATCCTCGTCGTCACGGTCGGAAACACCGTCGCGTACACGCTGCTCGGAATCGCCGGGCAGGTCCCCGAGTTCCTCCTCGCGGGTCTCGCCGGTCTCTACCTGTGTCTCCTCGTCACGGTGTTCGTGAGTCGCGTCGCCCACCTCGAGGCCGACGCGGGCGACGGACTGCTGGCGGCCACGCGGGCGACCCTGCGGTCGTGGCGCGCCCATCCACACGTGGCGGTCGTACACCTCACCATCGTTGCCCTCTGTGGCGTGGTCTCGTTCGCCTTCCCGGTCTTCCTACTCTTTCTCCTCCCCGGCGGTGCGATGTTGCTCGAGATCACCAGCCACACCGAGTTGCGCGGAGAGAACCCCACACAGGTGCTGAGTCGGTACCGGATGCCAGCATGACGGGCGTCAGAACACACCTCGTCTCGCTCGTCCCTCCGGCACTGCTCGCCGTCATCCTCGGCTTCCACCCGGCGTACCTCCTGGCGATGGTCGCCGGCGTCCTCCTGCCCACCGTCGACGCGCTCGACGAGCGACTCCACCGTTCCTGGCTCTTTCACACGTTTCTGGTGCCGGCGATTCTCTACGAACTGCTGGTCCAGTCGGGTGTCGACTCGGCGTTGCCGGCCGCGGTCGTCGCACTTCACTTTCTCACGATCGGCATGCTCTTTCACTTCGTCTTCGACTTCGTCTATCCCAAGGAGATGTCCCACGAGGGCACGGAGTGGCCGGTCCAACCGACCATCTGGTCGGCTCCGTGGGGGCTGTTCTGGCTGGGGCTGGCCTGGCTCTTCCAGTGGTTCGTCTACCTCGCACCGGCGTTTCTCCCCTGGCTCGTCACCTCGCTGTGACCGACAGACGTATCGGCGACTCCCCGGGGGTCGTCTCGATACTCGCGCAACGAGCGACTAGCCGACGACTCTCCGCCCGCCGCTCCTCTCTCGTAGCTGAACAGTTCGCCCGGTCGCTATCCGATCTGTGTCCGACGCTCGCTCGAGCAGGTGGTGACTCGTTTCTCTTGCGTAATTATCGGCAAAGCAACTGCATAGACAACAGTACAATCTACACACCAATATCGGTGACCACGTAACTGCGGCAGGGAGGCCCTCGAGAGACCGATAAAGGGCTGTAGACTTCCCACCAATCTTCATCTCCCCACATATGACTAAAACTACAGATATCTGCTGTACTGATAACACTCGAAACGTGACGGGATCTCATCGCAACGCACTGCCTGCATGCTGTGTGCGGACTCCGGGTACGCGCTCGTATCGACTCCCTGTCACCGCTGGCCGTCTGCACATCCGACGCTGCTCTCGAGGGTGTCGTCTCACCCGCTCACTGCTCGAGTGAGACCCGGTCGACCGTCTCCTCGAGCAGTTCCTGGACGGCCACCGGCTGGCCCGTCCGCGAGCTCTCGATCGCTGCGGTGATCAGCGCCATCGACTGGAGGTTGTCCGTGACGTTGGTCGCCATCGGCTCGCCGCCCTCGAGCCACGCGACGAACGCCTCGACGAGCCAGGTGTTCGCCCACTTCTCCTGGTCTGCGAGCGGGAGGTCCTCGCTCGTCCCCTGCACGCTCTCGCCGAACGTTGCCTCCATCTCGGGGTCGTAGGCGTAGCACTCGAGTTCGCGCTCGTCCAGGACGAGCGTCGCGTCCCGACACTCCGCCCGGACGTACTCCTGGCCCCAGCCGTTGAGTCCCGCAGCGTTCGTCTTCGCGCCCTCGTAGGTCGCGCGGGTTCCGTTCTCGAAGGTGAGCTGGACGAGCGCCTGAGCGTCGCCGGCGTACTCACCCCACTCGGGGAGCCACGTCTGGGCGTAGAGCGTCTCACAGCGTGCATCTGCCAGGTCCGCTAAGATGTCGAGGTGGTGGACTGCCCCCTCGACCATGAGGGTGTCCTCGATGTCGTGGCGAAACGCTCCCCAGCTTCCGTAGCTCCGGCAGTTGCAGGTGAACCGACAGACGAGGTAGTCGAGCGGGCCGTACACACCCGAGCGAAGCGCCCGTCTGAGCGTCGTCTTGTCCCGATCGAACCGGTGGCTCATCGTCACACCCATCTTCGCCCCCGCGTGTTCGACCTTCGTCGCGATCCGCACTGACGCCTCGAGCGTGTCCGCGATTGGTTTCTCCGAGAGGATGTCGAGACCGTACTCGAGTGCCGCGTCGACGATCTCCTCGTGGTACGCCGGGGGGACGACCACCGTACAGCAGTCGGCGTCGTGTTCGGCGAACGCCTCGCGGACGTCGGTGTAACACTCGTCTTCGCTGAGTCCGAGGCCCTCGATCGCGTGGACGTGTGCGCGTTCGTCGACGTCGACTGCAGCGACGACCTCGATCAGACCGTCCTCGACGTTCGGCGGGAGAAAGCGCCGACACCACTGCTCACCCTGGCCGCCGGTGCCGACCTGTATGAGTCGCTGAGACATACCAGCTACCACGCCGACGGACGCGCAAATAGGTTTCGAACCGAAACCCGCGAACCCCACTTCCCGCCAGCCTTAGCACGCTCCACCCCGTCCACTCGAGTATGCTTCCCGAACTGCCACGGATCGGTCTCGGCACCGCCTCCCGCGGCGACCGCCACCGGTGGGCCGATCGGGTCGAACGCGCCCTCGAACGTGGCTACCGTCACCTCGACACCGCCCAGGTCTACGGCAACGAGGCGTACGTCGGCGAGGGTCTCGAGCGCTCGTCGGTCCCCCGTGAGGAGGTGTTTCTCGCGACCAAGACCGTCCACGTCGACGTGCCGGGTCCGACGCGGACCGACCTCGTCGACTCAGTCGAGGCGTCGCTCGAGCGCCTGCGCACCGACTACGTCGACCTGCTCTACGTCCACTGGCCGACGGGCGTCTACGACCCCGAACTCACCCTCGGTGTCTTCGACGACCTGCGCGACGACGGCCTGATCAGACACGTCGGCGTCTCGAACTTCGAACTCGACGACCTCGAGACCGCCCGTGAGTTCCTCGACGCCCCCATCGTCGCCAACCAGGTGGAGTGTCACCCGCTGCTCCCACAGGAGCACCTCCGCGCCGCTGCGCTCGAGGACGACCACTGGCTCGTCGCCTACTGCCCGCTCGCTCGCGGCGAGGTGTTCGACGTGCCCGAAGTTCGCGCCGTCGCACGGAAACACGACGCCTCACCCGCGCAGGTCTCGCTCGCCTGGCTGTGCTCGAAACCGAACGTCGCCGCCATTCCCAGAGCCTCGAGCGACGCGCACATGCGCGAGAACCTCGCCGCCACGGACGTCGCCCTCGACGACGAGGACCTCGAGTTACTCGACGCTATCGAACGGCGCTACCGCGTGATCGACCGCGACTACGCCTCCTGGAAGGACTGACTCTGGGGTGAGCGCTCGAGACCGTGCGCCTCGGTCGCGCTCGACCACTCACCGTCTCGCGCCGTCGCTCGCCGCCGCCTCAACGCTTATTGTGGTCCGGCCACCGCCCTATACCATGACGACCGTTGGCATCCTCGGCGTCGGCGTGATCGGCACCCGCTTTCTCGAGGACCTCCTCGAGACCGGCTACGACCCCTGGGTATACGACATCGCCGACGAGCAGGTCGCCGCTGCCACCGACCGCGGCGCTCGCGCGGCGAGCGATCCGGCGGACCTCACCACCCGCGTCGACGTCCTGCTCCTCGCACTTCCCGGCTCACCCGAGGTCGAAGCGACGATGACCGGCGAGCGGGGGATTCTGTCGGCGCTCGAGACCGGTCAGGTCGTCGTCGACGCCTCGACGACGCTCCCCGAGACGGCCGTCGCCTGTGCGGAGTACTGTGCAGACCGGGGTGCCCACTTCGTCGACGCGCCGCTGACCGGGGCCGCACCGAAACCCGGCACCCAGATGATGGTCGGCGCTCGCGAGGGGGCCTACGAGACCGCCCGCGCGGTCATCGAGACCGTCTCCAACGACCACGTCCTCGTCGGCGACCCCGGCGACGCGACCGTCCTCAAACTCGCCTTACAGCTTCGCTACGCCGGCCAGCGCGCCCTCGACGCCGAACTCGTCACCTTCCTCGAAGCCGCCGACGTCGACGCCCGTCTCCTCCGCGACTTCTTCGAGATGGACGTTCAGGAAGAGTACTACGAGCGCGACTTCAGTCAGCGACTCGAGGGTCTCGGCACGCTCGCCATCTGGCACAAAGACGTCGGCTACGCGATCGCCGTCGCCCGCGAGACCGGGGCGACGCTTCCGCTCTCGAGTGTCGTCTACGACGCCTACGAAGAGACCGTCCGGACCGTCGACGAGGGGGAGGGAAGCGCCGAGGCGATCATCACCTACTGGGAGTGATCTCGTCGGTCACTCGCTGATCTCGAGCGCTCGCTGGCCCGCGGCGAGCGCCTCACGGACGCTTCTCGCGGCGTCGGCTTTGGTGATCACGCCGTCACCGTCGTGGTCGAGACCCGCGTTCTGTTCGTACTGGATCGTCCCCTCCTCGAACAGGACGTAGTCGTCGCTCTCGCCGACCGCCGCCGGCCAGAGCACCGCCATGTAGAAGTCGTCCACCGTGTCGAGGTTCCCTGCGTAGGGCTGGAAGTACGCACGGACGTACTCGAGTTGCTCGAGTGCGGTCATCTCGGCGAGTTCGTCGGTACTCGTCCCCAGTCCCTCGGCGGTCCGTGGCATGAACTGGATGAGACCGGTCGCCCCCGACCCGGCCATGTTCTCCTGGGCCGGATCGAACGAGTAGCCGGTCTCGAACGCCATGATCGCCATCAGGTGGTTCGGGTCGGCACCGAGTTCGGCAGCGATCTCTCGCACCCGCTCGGTGAACGCCTCGTCGACCTTCTCGTGGTACACGAGCGGGTCGTCGTCGTCCGGTTCGTTCTCGGACTGGAGGAACGCGTCGGTGTCGCCCCCGGATTGGAGGTACTGCTCGACGTCGATGGGGATTCGGGCGACCGGAATCTCCTCGTCCGCGGAGAACGTGTCGATCCGCCCGCCGGTCTGCTGGCGGACGTGGGTCAACTCGTGGGCGAGCAGGTAGGTGCCTTCGCGGCTGTCGGGGTCGTACTCACCGCGGTTGAACACCACGTGGTTGCCCACCGTGAACGCCCGCGCCTCGAGCGCGCTCGCGGCCGCTGCGGCCCTCGGGCCCGTGTGGATGCGCACGTCGTCGAACGGGTACCCGAGCCGTGACTCCATCGTTTCGCGGACCTCGCCCTCGAGACCCTGGCCTGGCTGGGACAGCACCTCGCGGACCACGTCGGGCGCCGTGCTCTCGCCTGCCGGGGTGCGCTGGCGCTGGGCGACCAGCGAGCGTCTGGCGCTCTCGACGTCGACGCCACCCTCGCTTCGGTAGCGAGCGACGCTGATTTCCTCGCCGAGTGGGGTGTTGTATCCCGGCGGCAGTTCGCCGCGTTCGGCCAGTTCGTAGACGGTACGCTCGCCGAGTCGCCCGACCAGCACCGCGACCTGTTGCTCTCGAGAGTCGTTCGCCACCGTCGCCCCGCTCGAGCGGGTTCTGTGTGATACTCGCCGATCCCGGTCGGCCAATTCCCCGTCCCGGTGGCGGTTCACGTCGCGCCGGTGCTCGCGAGCGAAGCGACTCATCGCCCGGGTTCCTCCGATGCTGTCCTCGAGAACATGGCTTTTCGTCAGGACGTTCGACTGCACACGTAATTACTGTTCCTCTCGGGCACTCGAGTGTGAGTACCGCCGCGCAAACGCCTCGCTGACGAAACCAGTTGACCCGTTCGGCTTCGTCGGGACCGCCGGAACAGTCACGAAGATCGTGTGTCGTCCTCACGTACGGCTGAGAGAGTGAACGAAAACGTTGCACCCCCGCTCGATTCAGACTCGACCCAGATCTCGCCGCCGTGGCGTTCGACGATGCGCCGACAGAGCGCGAGACCGATGCCGGTTCCGGCGTATTCGTCGTGGGTGTGGAGTCGTTGAAATACGTCGAAGACACGGTCGGCGTCGGCAGGGTCGATGCCGATTCCCTCGTCGCTGACGGAAATCACCCACTCCTCTCCCGCGCGCTCGGCACTGACTGTTATGCGCGGGGGATCATCACCGCTGTACTCGATCGCATTGTCGAGTACGTTCTGGAACACCTGACGGAGCTGGCTCCTGTCTCCCTCCACGGTTGGCAGTGGTTCACGAATAATTTCTGTGTCTCGTCCCTCGATCGAGAGACGAAGATCATCGAGGACATCCTCCAGCACTGCGTCGAGATCGACCCGTTCGAACGGGTCGCCTCGGCTTTCTACGCGGGAGTACTTGAGCAGTCCATCGATCATCTCGCGCATGCGCTCGGCGCCGTCGATCGCGTACGTCAGGAATTCTTCGGCGTCTTCGTCGAGTTCGTGGATGTACCGACCTTCGATGAGCTGTAAATAACTGGAGACCATCCTGAGCGGTTCCTGCAGGTCGTGGCTGGCGGCGTAGGCGAACTGTTCGAGGCGCTCGTTCGACGCCTGTAGATCGTCGATGTACTCGCGCCGGTCGAAGTGGAGCTTCAACAGTGTTACGACCGTGTCGATTAGCTCCTGTTCTTCGTCGAGAAAAGCTTTCGCACCCTCTTCCAGACCGTCTGCGGGGTCCTGAAAGGCGGCCTCGATCGTTATCGGGGTCCCTCTGACAGTAGTCGTCCGAGCGGTAATTCGACGGTGGCGAACGTCGTATTCCTCGGTGGCCTGTTCGGTTTCGCCAATCGAGATGCGAGCCGCAGTTTGCTCGGGATACTGAAAGAATTGCGGGAGCACGGAGACGAATTCCTGAGCGAGTTGCTCGACCGGTTCATCGTCGGTTTCGAACATATTTATCGCGAGTTGAACGGCGGCAAGCTCCTTCTCGCGTTCTTCGAGGTCACGTTTGCGCCGTTCTGCGAGCGCTTTCAAACCGGTTACGTCAGCCGCGGTCTCGACGACCTGTTCGGTTTCACCCTGGTCGTCGGTGATGGGCCGGGCGTTTATCGAGAGCCACCGCCGTTGTCCGCCCTGTCGTTCGATGTATATTTTCTGATCGACTACGGGCGCTCCTGTTTCGAACACGCGAGAGACGGGTCGCTCCTCGAGCGGGAGCATATCGCCGTTCGCGCCGTACGTCTCCCGTTGTGCGATGGTGGACGAGCCGTCCGTCGGTAGATCGAGCAGTTGCGCCATCCGTTCGTTTGCCCGGGCGGTCGACCCGTCTCGGTTCACGACGGCGATACCGATGGGACTCGTCTCCAGAATTTGCTCGGTGAGGGCGTGTTCGTGTCTCGATCGCTGCTCGCGTTCTCTGCGTTCGGTTAAGTCACGAGAGACCTTCGCGTAGCCCTGTAGCTCGTCCCCATCGTAGATGGCCGTCACTGTCACATCTGCCCAGAACTGCGACCCGTCTGCGCGGACGCGCCAGCCCTCTTCCTCGTGAGAACCTTCCTCTCGCGCAGTTGTGAGATTCCGGTCCGGAACCCCATCAGCGCGATCCTCGTCGGTGTAGAAGATCGAAACGTGCTCTCCGAGGATGTCGGCTGCATCGTAGCCTTTGATCCGTTCGGCCCCGTCGTTCCAGCTCACGACGTGTCCCTCCGAATCGAGCATAAAGATCGCATACTCTTCGACGGCACCGACTAGCGTCTGGAACCGCCGCTCGCTCTCTTCTCTCGCACGCTCTGCTTCTTTCCGGTCGGTGATATCGTAATACAGTTCGACGCGCCCACCGGCGTACCGCCCGGACTCGATCGGTGTGCTCCGGTGCTCGAGCCAGCGTCCCTCACGGCCGGGACCGGGTGTGATCTGACACTCGAACTGTTCGACGTAGGAATTGTCGTCGTAGGTCGCGAAGACCGTCTCTGTGAACGAGTCGGGATCGGACAACCGGTTACGGATCGTCTCCTGAATGAGTGTCCGCTTGTCCCGACCGACGACGTCGCTCCGATCGATGCCGAAGTACTCTTCGGTGGTTTCGTCGATCCACACGACCTCGAACGCATCATCGAGAACGAACACGCCGACATCTGCTTCATCGATGACAGAGGAGATCGACTCGTAGGTCTCCCAGATCGATGGGAGGTGGTCGCTCGAGCGGTCGTACTCACGACTCAGTCGAGCAACGCCAGCAGTCCCCGCGAACTCCCCATCGTTCACGAGGACGGTGAACCGGAGCTCGCAGGGGATGCGGTCACCATCGGCCGTCTCGATCGCCAGGTCGAACGTGGTGTGAGGGTCGTCACCAGTCTCGAGTCGTGCACGGATCTCTCGTTCGAAGGGTTTTACGTCAGCGGCTTCGACGACGACCGAAACGTGCTCGCCGAGAAGGTCGTCTCGGGAGTAGCCCGTCATTTCGACAATGACGTCGTTGACGGCGACGAACCGGCCCCTTGCGTCGAGCTGGTAGATCCCATCACCGACGTTATTCACGAGCATCTGCTACCGTTGGGGCGCCGGCATATCGTTCTCGCCGCCCTCGAACGGTACGTTAGAAACTCCCCTCCATTCGCTCATTGTGCTGCATGCGTGCTGAACGAAGTTAACCTCCGTGGAGGTTCTTATAATTTATTTGGCGAGTTTATTTCGATGATCGGTCGAATGCGGCTCTAGCACTCGAGATGGTCTCGAGTTCGTCGGAGACCTTCGATCTCTCACTGTCACGTCGTTGTGAAACCTCGTTTCAGGTTTCAGGCTACTGTTACAGATTCCGTCTACTCAGCGTGTACGCAAATGCCGGATCTATCATCTTACTACTACTCCCCTCGCCGGGTAAAACGGCAGCACCACCAGTATATTTAAGCGTACATGTAGTACTGTGTATTACGATGGCGACCAAAACGATTTCACTCGACGAGGAAGCCTACGAACGGCTGAAAGCCCGGAAAAAGGAAGGGGAGAGTTTCAGTGAAACCGTCAAGCGCCTCGCAGGAGAGCGGTCGTGGAACGAAATTGTGGGAATTCTCTCTGAAGACGAGGCGAGAGATCTCGAAGCTGCTATCGAAGAGGGCCGAACCTACTCCGGAGAACGAAGCGACCGATTCGCAACGGAGTTAGACGAAGCCGTTGGCACCGAAACGCGGAAATGATTCAGGACACGTCGTTCATCATTGACCTATTACGTGGCGACGAAAACGCAGAACGGCTTCTCGACATTATCGAGAAAGAGTCACGACCACAGAAAGTGTCTGCCGTTACGGTCCTCGAACTCTACGAGGGTGTTGCACGGTCACAGATGCCAGAATCGAAACGAAAACGCATCCTCGAGATACTAGATACAAAACACGTTGTGAGTGCGGACAGGGCCGTGATGCGAAGGGCGGGTAAACTGTCCGGTGAACTCATTAACGACGGCAAACGAATCGAGCGAGAGGACTGTATTATTGCCGCAACCGGCCTGTTAAACGACGAACCGATCGTTACGAGAAACACCAAACATTTCGAGCGCATCGATGGTCTCGAAATTCGGACGTATTAGTACCACCTAGTGTGGGTTGCTACCGGTTCTCGCGCTGGTGAACCTTGTTCAGCTCGATCAGCAGCCGAAAGATCGCTTTCACGAGGTTCGAATCCACGTCGAACTTCGCGGCGTTCGTCCCCGCCCGGTCCATCACTCGCTCTTCCTGTTGCTCGTCGGTCGTCGGCAACCCCTCCTCTTCTTTCACCTGGGCGATCGTATCCGCCACGTAGGTCCGCCGTGCGATGAGTTCCACGAGGTCGCGGTCGATCTCTTCGATCTCTTCGCGTAGCGCGTTCAGGTCCGATTCAGCCGCCGAAGTTCCGTCGTCGAAATTCTCTCGAGTCATACCAAATCACTGTGTCTGTGTGCCGTCGTTTCGCGTCTCCAGCAGCCGTGTCGACCCTGGCCGCCCCTCCCACCGCTCGCGAACGTCCGCGAGCGTCGCCCGGTCACCGATGGCGACGTAACTCGAGCCGGTGCCCGAGAGGGAGACGCCCTCGACCGTCGGGAGCACGTCGAGCATCGGATCGGTCGGGAAGCCGAGGGCGCTGCAGAAGGCGAAGCCGTTGACCGTCATCGCCTCGCCGTAGCGCCCCTCGAGGGCGAGTTCGCAGACGAGGTCGGCCATCGAGGTGAGCCGTTCGCACGCGCTCACGTCGGCGTCGGCGCTGAACGCCTGTTCGGGCGGGGTGTAGACCAGCGCGTGCCACTCCGCGCGCTCGTGTGCGAGCAGCGCATCGTTCGCGTTGTCGGTGACGGTCACCCCGCCGAGCATACTCGCGCTGGCGTCGTCGAACGCGCCGGTGACGGTCACCCCCACGTCGCGGGCGGCCTCGACGCCGAGCCGGCAGGCGTCGATCCGGTCGACTGCGTCGATGATCTCGAGAGCGTCGAGCGTCGCGAGGACCGTCGCGTTCGCGGCCGCACTCGAACTCTTCAGTCCCGAGGCCATCGGGACCTCGCTCTCGGTGCGGACGCGTGCGCCGACCCCGCTGCGCTCGAGACCGGCGTCGGCGGCGTAGCGGTCGACCGTCAGTTCGGCGGCCCGTTCGATGAGCGAGGCGTCGGCGTCGGGCTGGCCGGCAATCTCGCCGGTGACAGTCGCATCGTCGGTGAGTTCGACCGTCGCCGTCGTCTCGAGGTCGATCGCGAACGCAGCGCCGTTGCCGGTTGCGAGTGCGTTGAGCACCGTTCCCGCGGCGGGGGCGATTGCACGGCCGTCCATGCAGGGACTCTCTCAGACGGCGTATTTACGGCTGGCGGTTCGGTCCCGCTGCGACGGTGGGTTCACCGACGGCGCGCTGAGAACGGGTGCTTTTTGCGGTCGCGGACGCAGGTACCACGTATGAGCACTCGAAGCACCGTCGCGCCCAGTACGCTGGCGGTCGAACTGGTCGACGGCGGCGTCGTCGTCCGCTACCTCGACGGCCGGGAGACGTTCTACAACGGGATTCCGAAGCCGGTCGAGGCGTCGGTCCGAACGCCGCCCGGCAAGGAGGTCCACGTCCTCGTCACCGACCCCGACGGCGTCGAGGGCGTCATGACCTACGTCAACGACCGGAACACCCACGACGACATCCTCGAGTCGACCGGCGTCGGACGGGTCATCCTCGAACCGGACGACGAGGAGGAACTCTTCCCCGGGGTCCACGTCGCCACGGCCGGCTACTCCGTACGCGTCGAGGCCGACCTCGAGGTCGTCGACGGCCGCGTCTTCGTCTTCGCCGAAGACGAGGTGAGCGAACACGCCTACGAACTCGTCGCCACCGAGTGAGCGCCGCGTCACTCGCGCAGTTTGCTCGCGCAGTTTCCACAGTAGTCGTATCCCGGTTCGTTTCGCTCGCCACAGTTCGGACAGACCAGTGCGTCCGTTTGGTCTTCGTACTCGACGGTCGACTCCTCGCGAGTCTCGAGTGAGGGGTCGTAGCCGTACTCTCTCAGCACTCGGTCACGGTGGCTCTCCGACCCTTCGCCGTTAGTGGGGTAGCCGTTGATCGCGAGCGTACTCCCGAAGCGGTGGCCGATGTAGCGTCCGAAGACGATTAGCAGGACGCTCAGGCCGAAAAACGGCAGGTGCGCACTCGAGAGGTTCTCGAGCGATCGGTTCGGCTCCGCGATGTAGACGTTCACGACCACGACGAGAAAGACGACCATGCCACCGAGGTAGAACAGTAGTCCGAGCAGCTGCCACGCGAACGTTTTCCACATCGAGGCGTTCATTTTTCTACCAGTCGAACGCGTCGTATATCAATCCCGCTCCTCGAGCGGCCCGCCGTCAGCCGGCGTACGCCTCGGTCCCCGGAGTCGCTCCCACCGTTTCCGGTCCGGGGGCGAACCGGGGGCGATCACTGCGTGGAGGTTGGCTCCGTCGCGTCACAGCGGTGTTCGTGTGTCTCTGCGTCCGTCCGTTCGTCGAACAGCAACCCGCAGTCTTCGCACTCGTACCAGGTGGCGTCCTCGCGCTGGGTCGTGACCACCATAGGTACCGCTGCGCTCGCCGGGGCAAAAGACGTTTCTGCGACTCGTTCGCGCGCTCGAGGGGGAATCCTCAAGACGGTCCGGCCGGAACGAACTGACATGACTAACTCGGACGTAGACGGCGTCACCCTCACCGTCCGCGGGGCGGAAAAGCGTGACGCAGGTCGGGGCGTCGCTCGCATTCCCGAGCCAGCGCGCCGCCAGCTTGGGGTACTGAGCGGCGACACCGTCGTCATCAGCGGCGCACAGACGACGGTCGCGAAGATGTGGCCCGCCGACCCGACGGTACCCGAACACGTCGTCCAGGTCGACGCCGACACGCGGGCGAACGCCGGCGTCAACGTCGGTGACACCGTCACCGTCCGCCCGAAAGCTGGGTCGACGATCGACGAGGCCGCGAGCGTCTCGCTCTCGGCGCCGTCCTCACTCTCGTCGTCCGAGGTCCGCCTCGCCGAACGGATCGCCAACCAGAAGCTCAGGAACCGACCGATCCGAACCGGCGAACAGATCCGGATCGAGGGGGTCGCGAGCGAGCCGTTCCAGGTCGTCGACACCGACCCCGACGGCGACGTCCGCATCTCGAGTGCGACCGCCGTTCGCGTCACGGACGCTCGAGCGGGGAAGTCGACCCCTGCAGCCGCCGACCCCGTCCCGGAGACAGGTGACGGTGACGACGTCGAACTCGACGCCCCCTCCGGCGTGACCTACGAGGACATCGGCGGTCTCGACGAGGAACTGGAACTCGTCCGCGAGATGATCGAACTGCCGCTCTCGGAACCCGAGCTGTTCCAGCGCCTCGGCGTCTCCCCGCCCTCGGGCGTCTTGCTCTACGGCCCGCCGGGAACCGGCAAGACTCTCATCGCCCGTGCGGTCGCCAACGAGGTCGACGCCCACTTCGTCTCGATCTCCGGCCCCGAGATCATGTCGAAGTACAAAGGCGAGTCGGAGGAGAAGCTCCGCGAGGTGTTCGAGCGCGCCCGTGAGGAGGCCCCGACGATCGTCTTCTTCGACGAGATCGACTCCATCGCGGGCAAGCGCGACGAAGACGGCGGCGACGCCGAGAGCCGTGTCGTCGGCCAGCTCCTGACGCTGATGGACGGACTCGACGGCCGCGGCGAGGTCATCGTCATCGGCGCGACCAACCGCGTCGACTCACTCGACCCCGCCCTCCGCCGCGGTGGGCGCTTCGACCGCGAGATCCAGATCGGCGTCCCCGACGAGACCGGCCGGAAGGAAATTCTCGAGGTCCACACCCGTGGGATGCCCCTCGCAGACGACGTGAGCGTCGGGAAGATCGCCTCGCGAACCCACGGCTTCGTCGGCGCCGACCTCGACGGCGTCGCGAGCGAGGCCGCGATGGCGGCCATCCGCCGTCGGCCGACCGACGCCGACGAGCGGGCCGCCTGGAACCGCGACCCGAAGGTGACGAAAGCCGACTTCGACACCGCCCTCGCGAGCGTCGAACCCTCCGCGATGCGCGAGTACGTCGCCGAGTCGCCGAACACCACCTTCGCCGACGTCGGCGGTCTCGAGAACGCCAAAGACACCCTCCGTGAGTCCGTCGAGTGGCCGCTCGTCTACGACCGCCTCTTCGAGGCGACCAACACCGATCCGCCCTCGGGCGTCTTGCTCTACGGCCCGCCGGGGACCGGCAAGACCCTCCTCGCCCGCGCGCTCGCCGGCGAGACCGACGTCAACTTCGTCCGCGTCGACGGTCCCGAGATCATCGACCGCTACGTCGGCGAGAGCGAACGCGCCATCCGCAAGGTGTTCGAACGCGCCCGCCAGGCCGCCCCCTCCATCGTCTTCTTCGACGAGATCGACGCCATCGCTGGCGCGAGGGGTGACGGCACCCACGAGGTGACCGAACGCGTCGTCTCCCAGCTCCTGACCGAACTCGACGGCATGCGCGAGAACCCCAACCTGGTCGTCCTCGCCGCGACCAACCGCCGGGAGATGATCGACCCCGCCCTCCTCCGGCCGGGCCGCCTCGACACCCACGTCCTCGTCCCCGAACCCGACCTCGAGGCCAGGCGCAAGATTCTCGAGGTCCACACCCGCGGCAAGCCGCTCGCCGACGACGTCGACCTCGACACCCTGGCCGAGAGCCTCGAGGGATTCACCGGTGCCGATCTGGAGGCGCTCGTCCGCGACGCCTCGATGAAAGCTATTCGCGAGGTCGCCGACGAGTACGGTCCCGACGCGGCCAACGACCACGCCGACGAGGTCGAGATCGAAGCGCGCCACCTCGAGGCGGCCGTCTCCTGGACCGACACCGGCGAGTGAGTCCGCCACGCGGCCGTCGGAACCCCGGCCCTCGAGTCCGTCGTCCCTTCGGTGGTGACAGTCACGCACACCGGTGACACCGGCTTTTGGCGCTCGCGGTCGAACCCCCGTGTATGGTCCGCCTCCGCCTGACGCCGACGCGCGCGCTGGGTACACTCGCCGGTCTCACTGCCGCCTGGATCGGCTGGGGACTCTACACCAGAACGACCACGCCGACGATCGACTACACGACGCTTCGCACCGCCGACGGCGTCGAGATCAGACGCTACCCGGCGCTGGTCGTCGCCGAGACGACCGCCGACGAACCCGAGGCGGCGTTCGAACGCCTCTACGCGTACCTCACCGGCGCGAACGAACGCAACCGCGACCTCCCGATGACCGCCCCCGTCAGAGTCCACCGCGAGCGCCTCGAACTGCCGATGACGGGTCCCGTTCGCACCACCGACGCCGAAGACGAGGTGACGATGGCGTTCTACCTGCCAGCCAGACTCTCACCCGAACACACCCCGGAGCCGACCGACGACCGCATCGACCTCGTCGTCGAAGCACCCCGGACGGTCGCCGCCTACGGCTTCTCCTGGTACGGTACCCCCGACCGCACCGACCGCGCCGAAGCCCACCTGCGCTCGGCGCTCGAGACCGTCGGCGTCGATCCCACCGGGGACCCCTATCTGCTGCGCTACAGCGACCCGTTCACCCCGCCGTTCCTCCAGCGAAACGAGGTCGTCGTCGACCTCGAGTGAGTGTCCGACCCTCGACGACTCGAGCGGGCTGACCCCGGCGGCCTACGCCTCGAGCGGCTCCGACTCGAGGATCACCGTCTCCCCGGCGGTCGTCTTCTCCCCCTTCGCGACGGCGAGCTGCTCGCGTTCGACCGACGGCGGGAAGGTCACGTCGACACGGCTGCCGAAGGCGATGTGCCCGATCCGTTCGCCGCGCTCGAGTTCGTCACCGGGCTCGACGTAGGGGTGGATGCGCCGGGCGAACGCGCCCGCGATGAACGTCACCTCCCACTCTTCGTCGTCGCTTTCTGGTTCTTCACCTGAGGCTGTGGCCCGACACTCGAGGCGGACCCGGACGCGCTCGTTGCGGTCGGAATCCTTCGAGAACGCCGGTTTGTGCGCACCAGGGGTGTGTTCGACCTCGCGGACGACGCCCGCCCGCGGCGCGCGGATCACGTGGACGTGCCAGACGTTCATGAAGACGCCGAGGCGGACGCGCTCGCCCTCCTCGCGGACCACGGAGACGGAGCCATCGGCGGCCGAGACGACACCCGTCGGCGGTGGCGTCCGCTCCGGGTCGCGAAAGAACGCTAAGACCGAGAGCCCCGCGAGGAGTGTGAGCACGCTCACCGCCGTCGAGAAGATGAACGCGAACGGTGCGGCCAGCAGCGCGGGCAGGGCGTAGCGCCACGCCCCAGGGGCGACTTTCATACCCGTTGTGAGGGTATCGGGTGGTTTGACGGTTGCGGACGTGAACGCCTGACGGTCGATGTGGTTTCAATCCCGTTCTGGGTTTTCGGTGCGTTGCAACCCGGAGTTGTCTTCGATCATGCCCAAGAATAATAGGTGCGTTGTCGGTCATAGACTCACATTTGTGGTACGGTGGTGTTTAGTTAGGCGAAAACTGACCAGACAACCGCAACCGGGTGGGATTAAAAGGGGCGCCGCCATCGAGGAGCGAGATCGTTCGAAACGGTGCGCCGTTTCGTGATGAGGAGAGACCTACGGTCTCTCCAACCACGACGCAAGAACCGCAGGACGAAGTCCGAGGATCGTAGCGAGTCGCAGCCCTCGATGGCAGCGGGGCTTTATGGTTTTTCTCCACTGGCGAATCAGGCCCATTACCAAACTAAACACGACCTGTGGTACTACCGGTACCTTTTTTACCACATAGGTGCAGAGAATGACATAGGAAAAACCAGCTATCTATGTCCACTGAACTCGTCATTGATCGGAATAAGCTTGAATCCTTCCTTCCTGTATTGGGTGTAGAAGTCACCGAAGAAGGGTATATTCGAGATATTGAATCGAAGGAAATTTGCACCTCTAGTGAAGGTGAAAGGCTGACTATTGACGAGATTGGATACCTTGGCCACGGATCTGTAGAGCCAGTCGAAGACGACTTTTCAGCAATTGTGTCTCATCTCAGCAGTCGGAAAATTAGAGAAGAAAGGTAGCAGTTATCTATGGATAATGTGAGGCTTGGTGCTCGAGCAATTGCTGATTCTCTCATTGAACATATTCGCGGAAATTCAGAGACCAAATATACACCTATCGCTACCAGAGAGACGGAATTCAAGGAACTCATAGTACATGGGGAATACGAGGACATTCGCGTAAGAGACCTGCCCGCTGAGCAATATGGTGCGATAAAAGAGGTAGATGGAATACACTGCCTTGTGTTTGATACAGATAATATCCCAAATGAGGTCCTAATTGAGCACAAGGAACTGTTTTTGGAGATACACAAACAGAAGGATGGATTCGCAGTAGGTGACCGTGGAGGGGTCGCTAAAGTGATGAAAAATCCAGATAGTGACATCAATTCGATTTTCGATCAATATGTGGATAGATTACCTCGGCGATTTCTACCGGTATTTGAAGATGCACTTGCTCTTCGGGCTACCGAACGTATTCAGAACCTTAGTCGAGGAACCGTGTATGACTGGCGAGGAGAAATCGCTGACGACCATAGAAGGCGGGGAAACGACCCTATGGAAGCACAACATCTAATCTCACTAACATCTACTGGATATTTTGACAATGGTGGCGTTTTTGATGAGATGTATGCAGAACTTGTCAAAAAAGGAAGTAGGACCAGTAAGGATTACTCAGATATTATTGACACTTACATCCGAAAAAACCCATTCGCGGTTTTTGTCCGTTCGAATGGAATGACTGCCGAAGAAGTCTGTACTCTCACAATTGACAAGGCCAAGAGGATTGAACGATACCCTTGGTCTCCTGGTTTCATTGACATTTGTGGTAAAGGCGAGGGAACCTATGAAATCATTGACCAAGCCCATGTCATTTTAGATAATGATTACGATGCAGAGATGAGTGAATACCGGGACCCAGATATTGAACAGTACATTCTCAGGGTATCACCGGACACTCTATAGAATGTCAACAGTCAACGACACCATACGACTTCTAAAAGGTGAATTTGTAGTCTTTGCGTTCCTGCCTACAATCAACTATTGCTACATCTACTGGAACCACCCAAACCCAGGATCTACTGATGTAGCTCTCGTCTTTGGGGCAATTTTCACCAGCGCAGTAGGGTTTAACATCTTGACGCAGGTGAATTTTGAAGCCTACACAAGTTCAGGTGAAGTTGCCGAAGATGAGGAATTGCCCAATCACAGTGGAGATGCTGTGCTTGGTTTACAAACCCTCGTTGTCCTCATATTGGCTACTCTCTTGTGGTTTGTATTTCTCATTTCTAGTGTAGTTGAACTTTGGTTCGTTTTCACAGGAGAATCATATTTTCCAGGACTACTAATTGTAATTTCAGTTTTGGTCATTTGTTTAATTGCATCTGATCTCCTCCTAACAAAGCTACTGCCCAACTATGACTGATTATTGACTACTGTATGGGGTTTTTTAGCGATCAACCTGACTCGGTCCCCAATAGGCTACTAATCAATTCAGTCATCGCTTTGACGTCCGCGCCACTGTTCCCCAGCACGTAATCTACACGCCTCCCGTCGAATCCCAAAAATCTTTTCCGCAGCCAATACTCGGTCGGAATTGACGCTCAGACGCTCGGTCAATACGTTCTTGTCGACCGTTGAGGAACCGATGTCGTAGATCACAGATTACTTTGTTCCATTTGGCCGTGGTGAATTGCCATACTGCGGTTGATCTCACTGCCGATAGCATGTATCATATTGGAGAAAACCACATCTTGATGCCTCCATGGAACTCTCAATATCTGGATCGCAAACGTACGGCGTCACCGAGCGTACGCTTGATCACCGGGAAGACGATCTCAGACAGGACTTTCTGGTCGTAGAGAGCCTCATTGATTCGCGCATTATGTGCGTGATCAATGGGCGGAACTCACGGTGTTTGGGGTAGCGTCAGCAGGATGGTTGCAACGCACCGAAAACCAGATACAACCGGACAGCAGCCGCTCCCTCTACTGTTCTCACACACTTTCGTCCGGCAACTGCGCTTCGATCACCGCCCGCTCGTCCTCGAGTCCCGGCGGCAACACCAGCCTCGAGCCCAGGTCCGATACCGGTTCGTCGACGGTCATGCCGGGGTCGTCGGTCGCGAGTTCGAAGAGGAGACCGCCGGGTTCGCGGACGTAGAGCGAGCGGAAGTAGTGGCGGTCGGTGACGTAGGAGGGGTCGGCGCCGGCGTCGAGCAGGCGCTCGAGCCACGCCTCGAGCCGGGTTTCACCGCTGCGGAAGGCGACGTGGTGGACGGTGCCGATGCCGTCGCGGCCGTAGGGGGCGTCGGTGTCGAGGAGGTCGACGACGGCCGGCGTCGGGCCGTCGCGGCGGTAACGCACCCGGTCGCCCTCCTGGTCGAGGGGTTCGAAGCCGAGGACCTCGAGCGTCGCGGCGGTGTGGAAGACGCTCGCCGAGTGGAGGGTGGTGCTCTGGAGACCGGAGATGGCGTGGTCGGCGGGGACGGGACCGTCGGGTGAGTCGGCGGGGACGGGTGGGGTGTCGGTTGCGACGAGTTCGAGGGTGATGCCGCTGGGGTCGGTGAGCGAGAGCACCGGGTCGCCGAAGCGCTCGCTCCGCTCGCCGAGGGCGACGTCGTGGGACTCGAGGCGGCGCTGCCAGTAGGCGAGCGAGTCGGGTGGAACTGCGAACGCGATGGCCGCAGGCTGGGGCTTGCCGACGCGGCCGGGGTCGAGGTCGGGGTAGACGAAGAGGGTGAGCAGGGTGCCGGGGGTGGCGGTGCGGTCGCCGTAGTAGCGGTGGGCGGCGAAGCGGTCCTGGTGGTTGACGGTGCGTTTGACGAGTCTGAGTCCGAGTACCTGGGTGTAGAACGCGTCGCTCGAGCGGGCGTCGTCGGCGATGGCGGTCACGTGGTGGATGCCGGTGACGTGTGGGCGCTCGCCGTCGGTGTGAGTGTGTCCGTCCCTGCCGTCGCTCACGGCGAGTCGCCCTCGTCGGTGAGACCGGCGACCAGGTCGGTGACGAACGCGATCTCGTCGTCGTTGATGGTGTGAGCCATCCCCTCGTAGATGCGTGTGGTCACGTCCGCGCCCAGGTCGTCGAGGACGGCGGCGCTCTCGTGGACGCGCTCGACCGGGATGTGCGGGTCGACGTCGCTACAGCCGAAGAAGGCCGGGGTGCCCTCGAGGTCGCCGTCGGCCGACTCGAGGTAGTCTGCGGCGTCGACCGTCTCGCCGATGAGACCGCCGCTCAGGGCGACGAGACCGCCGTAGCGCGTCGGGTTGCGGGCGACGAACTCGCTGGCGAGGCAGGCCCCCTGTGAGAAGCCGAGGATGGCGATTCGATCACGCTCGACTCCCGAATCGATCGCCGTCTCGACGGCGTTCGCGACGGCGGCCAGCCCGGAGGTACGGCCCGGTTCGTTCGACTCGACGGGGGCGAGAAACGAGTTCGGGTACCAGGTGTGGCCGGCCGCCTGCGGGGCGAAGTAGGCGACGCCGTGCTGGTGGAACTCGTCGGCGAGGCGGAGGATGCTCTCGGCGCTGGCCCCGCGGCCGTGGACGAGGACGACTGCCGCCTCGGCGACCTCGAGCGGCGCGCCGGCACTTACGAGTGGCTGATCCTGGTGTGGGCCGTCGAACGCCGTCATCGCTCCACCTCCGCGGGGGTCGCGACCTCGAGATCGGGCAGGCGCTCGGCGAGTCGGTCGCGCTCGTCCTCGAGTCCCGGCGGTACTTTCAGCGCCGTCCCCAGGTCGTCGACGGACTCGTCGCGGTCGAAGCCGGGACCGTCGGTCGCGATCTCGAGGAGGATGCCGCCGGGTTCGCGCGCGTAGATCGACCGGAAGTACTGGCGGTCGCGCTGTGGGGTCACTCCCAGGCCGATGTCGGTGAGACGCTCGCGCCAGGCCTGCTGGCGCTCGTCGTCGGCCGTCCGGAAGGCGACGTGGTGGACGGTTCCCGCACCCTGTGTGCCCCGCTCGCCGCGGGGGCGCTCGAGCAGGTCGACGACGCTCGCGCGGTCGCCCGCCGCGACGAAGCGCGTCCGCTCGCCCTCGCTCTCGCGTGCTTCGTAGCCGAGCGTCTCGAGGACCGTCGCGGTCGCGACGGGCTCGAGCGAGTCGAGGGTGACGCCGTGAAAGCCACGGAGTGCGTGTGCTGTGTCCACGGCCCCGTCTGGCCAGGGTTCGACGTCGCTCTCGCCGGTCACCAGTTCGAGCGGTTGGCCGTCGTGGTCGCGAAACGGGACGACCGTCTCCCCGAAGCGCTCGTGGGGGTCGTCGTGGTCGACCTCGAGCGTCTCGAAGCGCTCGAGCCAGTACTCGAGCGAGTCCTCGGGGACGGTGAAGGCGGTCGCGCTCGCCTGGCCACGGCCGACCGTCCCCGGTCTCGCCCGTTCGAACGGGAAGAACGTGAGGATCGTTCCGGGCGAACCGACCTCGTCGCCGAAGTAGAGGTGGTAGGTCGTCGGATCGTCGAAGTTGACCGTCCGCTTGACCAGTCGCAGTCCGAGTACCTCGGTGTAGAAGTCGGCGGTGGCCTGGGGTGCACTCGAGATGGCGGTCACGTGGTGCAGCCCTGGGGTGTGCTCTCCGGTTCGTCCGCCGTCCGTCTCCCCCGTCGTATGTGGTTGCACTGTGTTACTACTAACGGCGCGGACGTATTAGGCCTTCGTCGACTCGAGTGTTACCGGCTGGCACGAGTGTCACCACCGTCTCGGCCCGCTCGCTTTTGGTCTCGCTCGACGAACGGCCCGGTATGACCGACGGCTCACGCGGGCGCGCCCGCCCGTTCAGATTCGCGTACGATCCGGCCGTGGTTCGTTTCGGCTCCGGAGGCGTCGCCGCCCTCGAGGCGGAACTCGAGGCGGCGGGTCTCGAGCGCGCGCTGGTGGTCTGTGGCTCGACGGTGGGAACCACTCCCGAGGTGATCGACCCCGTCACGGCGGGTCTCGGTGACCGGCTCGCCGGCGTCTTCGCCGAGACCACGCCCGAGAAGCGCCTCGAGACCGCGGTTCGGGGTCTCGAGCGCGTTCGTGAGGAGCGCGCCGACGCCCTCGTTGCCGTCGGCGGGGGCAGCAGCCTCGACGTCGCGAAACTCGTCTCCGTGCTCGGCGCGAGCGAACGCTCGCCTGCGGTCGTCGGGACCGAACTCGCCCAGATGGGGACGATCACCGTTCCGGCGGGTCCGCTCGTCCCGCTCGTCGCGGTGCCGACGACGCTCGCCGGGGCGGACCTCTCGATCGCTGCCGGCGTGACCGCCTCACCCACCTCGGGGCTCGTCGAGACGCCCACGAGCGGGAGCCTCTCGGATCCGAAGCTCATGCCCGCGGCGGTGGTCTACGACCCAGACCTCCTCGCCACCACCCCGCGGTCGGTCCTCGCCGCCTCGGCGATGAACGGCTTCGACAAGGGACTCGAGACGCTCTACGCACGCACGGCGACACCGGTTACCGACGCGACGGCGGCGCGCGGTCTCTCGCTGCTCGCCGACGCGCTCCCGGCCATCGGCGAGGACTCGAGCGCCCCCTCGGTGTTCGAGACCGCACTCGAGGGTATCCTGCTCGTCCAGTACGGCATCTCGCGGGCGGACGCGAGCACGCTCTCGGTGATCCACGCCTTCGGCCACGGACTCGCGCGGACCTACGAGGTCCAGCAGGGGGCCGCCCACGCCGTCGCCGCCCCCCAGGTACTCCGAGTACTCTTCGAGCAGGTCGACGGCCGGCGAAACCTGCTGGCGCAGGCGCTCGGTGTCTGGGACGCCGACCTGAGCGACGCCGACACCGCTCGAGCGGTCGTCGACGCCGTCGCCGCGGTCAGGGACGGACTCGGCTTGCCGACGCGCCTGCGCGAGGTCGACGGGCCGACGCCCGAGGCGTTTCCCGCCGTCGCCGAAACGATCCGGGACGACCCGCTGCTGGCGAACGCCCCGCCGGGATTCGAGCCGTCGCTCGAGGCGATCGAGTCGGCACTCGAGGCTGCCTGGTGACGTGCCACCGGCGCTGTCTGCTCGCCGAGTGTCTCACAGCGAGTCGAGATACGCCGCCCCGGTCTCGATCGATGCCGCCGGTTCGTCGGGTTCGTCGTGTTCGTAGACCAGCCACTCGACGTCCGCCTCGTGCGCGGCGTACGCACACGCTTCCATATCGACGTCACCCTCGCCGATTTCGCGGAAGCCGCGTGGCTCGTCGGTCACCATGTCCTTCGTGTGGAGCACCTCGATGCGCTCGCCGTAGCGCTCGATGAGTGCGGCCGGATCGGAGCCGCCGACGAGCGCCCAGCCGACGTCGAGTTCGAGACGGAGTTCCGGGACGCGCGCCAGAAGACGCTCGAGTGCCGCCTCCTCGCCCAGTGAGACGAACTCGTGGTCGTGGTTGTGGTAGTGCAGCGGCCAGCCGAGCGCCGCCGTCGCTTCTGCGAGCTCGGCCAGTCGGTCCGCCGTCGCGTCGACGGCCGCCGGCGTGGCGAACGCCTCCGCCTCGAGGTAGGGAACGACCACCCCGCCACAGTCGAGCGTCTCACCGAACCGGCCGTACGCCGACTCGAGTTCCTCCTCGAGTACGTCGATACCGATGTGAGCGGGGGTAGTCTCGAGACCGGTCTCCTCGAGTGTCGCCCGGACCTCGGCAGGGTCCGTTCCGCGGAGTCCGCCGGAGAACTGGACGCCGTCGTAGCCCGCCGCTGCGACCCGTTCGAGGATCTCGAGGAGCGGCTCGTCGAGGTCGCGGACGCTGTAGAGGTTGATCGCCGTCTTTGCCATACGGACCGCTCGAGGGGCTGGCGTATTGGGTTTCTGGTCCGGGATGCCCTCCCGGTGGCTCCGTTCTCGAGCGCCGCTGCCCTGTCAGTACTCGAGAACGACCTCGTCGGCGTCGTTCGTCGTGACGTCGAACGTCGGGAGCGCTCTGTCGAGGACGGGGTTGTGTCCCGACTCGAGGTCGAACTCGAGGTTGTGCCACGGACACTGGATTGTACAGCGTTCCTCGTCGACTGCGCCGAGTACGGCGCCGAGCTGGTGGCTTCCGGCGGGGTCGAGTGGGAGGTTCTTGTGTGGGCAGTTGTTCAGGATGGCTCTGAACGTTCCGCCGAGGTTGAAGACGGCGATTTCGGTTCCGTCGACGCTCACCGGCACTCCTTCGCCTTCGGGGAACTCTTCGGATGAACCGAGTACGACAGTCGGCATGGTTACAGTCCGAACACCTCCGCTGCGTTCTCGTGACAGATCTTCCGGCGCATCCGCTCGCTGACCTTCGGATTCTCGAAGAGCCAGGTGGGGAGGTCGGTCGTCGAGTGTGGCCAGTCCGACGAGAAGACGAACGTGTTCTCCGCGTCGCACATCTCGAGCATCGCTTCGGCGTGTCGTCCCTCGTTCGGGAGGGCGATGGGCTGGGTCGTATAGTAGAAGTTGCGAAACAGGTACTCGCTGGGCAGACGCTCGAGGTAGGTCTGGTCTCTCTCGAACAGTCGCTCGGTGAACTGGACGTCGTCGGGACCGGTCTGATACATCTCGTCGGCTCGGTTCGCGACGAACGGGATCCAGTTGACGCCCGCTTCCTGTAGGAGGACGGTCAGCGTCGGATAAGCGTCGAAGACGCCGCTGAAGATCATGTTCAGAACGTTTACGATCGCCATCGACGGCCACTCGAAGGTGACTGCCTCGTTGTACGTCTGGAGCCGGTCGAACAGCGAGTAACCGCCGCCGTGCAGTGCCAGCGGGAGGTCCCGCGCGGTCAGTTCGTCGAACAACGCGTCGAACGGGGACTCGCCGAAACGGACGGTGCCGGTGTAGTAGCCCTGTGCGCCGACGACGCCGTCGTGACTGGCACACCGCCGGACTTCGCGGACGCTCTCTTCGACGTCCCACTGCGGGAGCAACACCGTCCCGTAAATTCCCGCAGAGGGATCGGCGAGTTCCTCGATCAGGAACGTATTGTACGCCCTGACGAGTTCGGTCTTCACTACGTCCCACTGCGAGGCAGAGAGTGTCGACCCCAGGTTGGGGTTGACGACCACCGTATCTACCGACATCGACGCCTTCGCTTCGACGATCTCCTCGCGGTTCCTCGCCCGGCCGAGTGCGTGAAACCCATCTTCGACTTTCCGCGCGTAGTTCGGACTCCACGGACTCGACTGGCGTGGCACGCCGAACGTCCGGACCTTCCGTTCGACACGGGCGTCCTCGACGTACTCGAGGAGCGTCTCGATCTCGACCGTGTTGTGGAAATCAGCGTCGCAGATGACGGCGTCCTCGACACTCGTCTCACTCGATACACTCATACATATCGAATTATCTCGATCTGTATTAGGTGTACCGATACTCGAGACGCCGTCCCGCCTACTCAGTCGTCCGCCGAGATGCGTGGGTCGACAACTCCGTAGACGAGGTCGACGACGAAGTTCGAGAGGATGACGAACGCCGCGATGATGAAGAAGACGAACTGTATCACGGGGTAGTCTCGAGAGAGGACGGCCTGGACGAGCATCTGACCGATCCCCGGCCAGTTGAACACCGTCTCGATCAGGACCATGCCACCGAGCGCCCACGTCATCGACAGCGGGTACAGCGTGATCAGCGGTAGACTCGCGTGTTTCAGCTGGTGGCGCAGCCGTGCTCTGGGTGTCAGCCCCGCCACCCGGTAGAACTCGTTGAACTCCTGTCTGGTGACGTCGATGAAACTCGTCCGAATAATGAGCGAGGGGAAGTAGAGGTATCTGAACACGATGGCGACGAACGGGAGCGTGTAGTGCATCGCGAAGTCACCGGTGAGATACGGCCGCCACCAGACGGCGTCACGGTACGTCCGCGTCACCTCCGGGCTGACCATTCCCGACGTGGGGAACAGCCCGGCCCACATCGAGAACATCGCGATCAACAGGATTCCGACGAAGAACGACGGGAGCGAACCGACGAAGATGAGCGCACCCAGTCCGTGTTCGCCGGCCCTCGAGTCCCGTCGGGAGCCGATGAGACCACCGATCACCCCGCCGACGACGTACGAGAGCGTGATCGCCGGCGCCACGAGGATGAAGGTGTTGAACATCCGTCTCCGCACGAGGTCCCACACCGGCTCACGGTACTGGACCGACAGCCCCGCATCGAACCCCAGGAAGTTCACGAGATACCTCCCGTACTGGACGTAGAGCGGGTCGTTCAACCCCCAGTTCTCCTTGAACACCGCGATCGATTCGGGATCCGCCCCTCTGTACATCATGATGTCGAGGTAACTGCCCGGCATCAGTCTGAAGAAGAAGAAGAGAAACGTGAGCATGAACCACAGGAGAAACACCGTCTGCAGTGCTCGGGAGCCGACATAGCGCACGCTCACCATCAGCGTCCACCCCCGTGGTGCTCACCGGGAACCGGCGTCCGTACGGCCGTTTCGTCGGTCGGCTCTTCGGTGTAGAGGTGACAGGAGACGCGGTGTGTCGGCTCGAGTGCGACCGGCTCCGGCCGGCGCTCGCAGGCGGGTGTTCGGTCGGGGCAGCGGTCGCCGAACAGACAGCCCGTTCGGTCCCGCCCACCGCCGTCCGGCGTGCCGACGAGAGCCGTTCGCTCGCGCTCTGCGTACGGATCGGGAATCGGTACCGCATCGATGAGCGCCCGCGAGTACGGGTGTGCTGGCTCGCCGAGGAGACGGTTCGTCGGTGCCGACTCGACGACCTCACCGAGATACATCACGCTCACCTCGTCACACAGGTAGCCGACGGTCGAGATGTCGTGTGAGACGTAGAGTACCGAGAGGTCGAGTTCGTCGATCAACGAGGAGAGCATCGAGAGGATGTTCGCCTGCGTCGAGACGTCGAGCATCGACACCGGCTCGTCCGCCAACAACACGCTGGGCTCGAGGACGAGCGCACGAGCGATCGACACCCGCTGTCGCTCGCCGCCGCTCAGCTGGTGGGGGAGCTTCTCGAGGTACCGCTCGACGGGGCGTAACTCGACGCGTTCGACCGCCGTCTCGATGCGTTCGTGTCGGTCGTCGATCGAGTGGACGGCGAGCGGCTCGGCGATCGCTTCGCGTACCGTCAGTTTCGGATCGAGCGACTCGAACGGGTTCTGAAAGACGATCTGGACGTCGCGACGAAACGCCATCCAGTCGCGACGCGAGAACTCGGCGGTCGGTCTCCCGTCGTAGGTCACCGCACCGCCGTCGACCGACTCGAGCCCAGCCAGCACGTCGAGCAACGACGACTTTCCACAGCCACTCTCGCCGACGATTCCGTGTGCGATACCGGGGCGCAGCGCCAGCGACACGTCGTCGACGGCGGTGACCGTCTTCCGGTCACGGCCCATGAGCCTCCCGAGGAACCCACCGCCGCTCCGGTAGCACTTCTCGACGTTTCGCGCCTCCAGTACGGGTGCCGAAGTCACCGTGACCGCCTCACTGACCGCCCGTGCTCGAACAGTCGATCTGACCGGTGACACGTCGTGAGATGGTACTGCGAGGGTGACTCCAGGGCCTGCTGGGGCGTCGGCGCGACGGTCTCACACTCCGCCGTGGCGATCGGACACCGGGTTGCGAACGTACAGTAGCCGCCACCGTCGGTGATCTTCGGCGGGTGGCCCTCGAGCACCTCGAGTTCGGCGTCCGGGTCGCGGACGTCCGGGAACGCGCCCAACAGCTTCCGGGTGTAGGGGTGGTGCGGTGCGTCGTAGATGGCAGTGACGGGTCCGACTTCGGCCAGCTGACCGGAGTGTAACACCGCGAGGTTCGCACACTCTTCCATGACGACGCTCAGGTCGTGTGTGATGAGCAGCACGCCCACGCCCGTCCGCTGCCGGATCTCGTCCAGGTACCGAAACACCTGGTCTTGCATGATGACGTCGAGTGCGGTCGTCGGTTCGTCGGCGATGATCAGCGACGGCTCTAACAGCAACGCCAGCGCGATCATCGCCCGCTGTTTCATCCCACCCGAGAACTGATGTGGGTACTCCGTGACGCGATCCGGCTGGAGTCCAACCGCGTCGAACGCGCGCCGGAACCGATCGTCTACCGTCGCTGCCGAGTGGTCCGTGTGCGTCTGTGCGATCTCGAGTGCCTGATCACACAGACGCTCGAGCGGGTCGAGGCTGTTCATCGATCCCTGTGGGATCCAGGCGATCTCGTTCCACCGGAACTCGCGTCTGAACCGCTCTTCCGACAGCGAGGTCAGCGCCGTTCCGCAGTAGCGGATCTCTCCGGAATCGATCCGTCCGTTCCGGTCGAGACAGCCGATGATCGCCTTCGCGAGCGTGCTCTTTCCGGAGCCGGACTCGCCGACGAGACCGAATATCTCGTTCGCTTCGACACAGAAGGAGACGTCGGAGACGGCGGTCAACTCCCCCGCGTCGGTTCGGTACGTGACGGTGAGATCGTCGATCTCGAGTAGTGGTGTCGTCATGGTCTCTCAGTAGGTCGTTCCGTTCCCCTCGTTTCCGGCCATCGACCCGTACTTCCTGCCGAGCATGCAGAACGAGACGACCAGCGTGGCGATCAGGATCCCCGGCGGGAGTGCCCACCACCACGCACGCGACATCGTCCCGGAGTTGTAGGCGTTTCTGACCATCACGCCCCACGACGGGACGAACGGGTCGGCGATGCCGAGAAACGAGAGGCTGGCCTCGATGAGGATCGAGTGGCCGACACCGAGTGCGAAGAACATGATCGCCATCGGTGCGATGTTCGGGAGCACGTGTCGGACGACGATCCGTGTGTTTCCCGCACCGGTCGCCCGCGCGGCTTTCACGTACGGCCGGGCTTTCAGCTGAAGCACCTGTGCTCTGAGCACCCGCGCCGAGTTTCGCCAGAGTAACAGCCCGATCACCGCGATCGAGGTGTAAAAGCCGATGTTCAACAGCGCAACCAGGACGATCGCGAACGGGATCAGCGGAACGCCGTAGAAGACGTCCGTCATCCGCATCAGCGCGGCGTCGACGTTGCCGCCGTACCAGCCAGCGGTGACGCCGACGAGCAGGCCGACCGAGATGATCAGCCCACCGCCGAGAACGCCAGTCAGGACGGATGGCCGTGCGCCGTAGAGGAGCCTCGAGAGAACGTCGTAACCCTCCCACGTCGTTCCGAGCGGGTGGGCGAGTGAGGGTGTCGCAAGCCGGTGTATTCGCCCATCGACGTACACCGTCTGGTTGTACTCGTAGGGGGCGATCCACGGGCCGACGAGTGCGAGGACGAACGCCCCACAGATGATCGCCAGGTACGTCGTCGTAGTCCGGTCGCTCAGCACGAGTGCGAGTCCCCGACGGACGTTCCGGCGGTACGTCTCGAGTGGGCCGGTGGCGGCTGAGCGATAGGTCATCGGTTACAGGCAGTCGTACTCGTCGGGATCGGGTACCTCACCTTCCGGCCACCGTGGCGAGAGGTCGGTCCCGTCGGGATAGTGCAGTCGTCCGTCTTCGTCCCATCCCCACCCGGCGTCGATCAGGACCTGACGGGCGGCGTCGACCTCGCCACGGGGGTCGTCGACCAGTTTCGTCAGCTGTTCGTCCGGCGGGCGGAACGGGTGTGCTTCGGCCAGTGGACAGGAGTACAGCGGTGCGTCGACTGGCTCGACGAACGCCGTCTCGATCAACCGTTCACGGTCGATCGCCTTCCCCAGTGCAGCCCGGAACTCGTAGAATTTCGTGGGTGCGACCGGAAACTGCGGGTACAGACTGAAGTACATGAATCCCTGGGCGACGTTCGTCTCGGCCGTGTCTGTCAGTTCCCGCTCGATCTCGCTCATCACACCCGGTGCCTGTTCGCAGATGATCTGTACCTCGTTCTGGCTGAACGCCCGGTACTCCGACTGCTGGTCCTGGTAGACGCGCCAGTAGATGCTGCTCTCTGGCTCGTGGAACGGGTGCCCCTCGTGGGGGGTAAGTTCCAAATGTGAGCCCTGCTGGTAGTCCTCGACGACGAACGGCCCGGAGCCGACGATCGGATCGAAGTCGAACTCCTCGGGATTGTCCCGCACGCCGCCGTCGACCCAGGTCTCTTTGTGGAAGACGCCCCACCGCGGCCACACTCCGGTCACCAGCGGCAGGTGCGGCTGTTCGGTGACGAACTCGACGGTCCGGTCGTCGATGGTCGTGATCGACTCGTAGGGGACGGCGGTCGCTTTCGAGTAGATGCCCGCGTTCTCGGCGAGGTGTGAGAACGTAAACGCGACGTCTTCTGCGGTGATCGGGTCGCCGTTGTGGAACGTCCCGTCACGGAGTTCGACGGTGAAGATGGTTCCGTCTGCTTCGACCTCGTACGATTCGGCGAGGACGTTCACGAGTTCGTAGTCCTCGTCGTACGCCACCAGCGGCGAGTGAACGAGCCGGTTCCAGATCGCGAGCCCCGCGGTACTATCCGAAATCGGGAAGTTCCTCGTCTCGAGTGGAACGGGTCCCGTCGCGGCGGTGATGTACTCGTCCTCGAGTGCGCGTGACTTGATGAAGACGTTCGGGTTCGTGCGCGTCAGTCCCGCCTCGCCGACGCCGCCGATTTCGACGGCGTCGGTTCGGTACGCTCCGTGGACCACGTTCGGTGCGAGCGGAATCGTCATCCGGTCTTCGCTCATGATGCTGTGTGCGTTCGCGACCATCTCACGGCGCTCTTCCTCGGAACGGGCGTTGGCCTGCCCGACGGCGAGTTCGGTGAACTCACAGTTGATGTAGTTCTGTGGGTTCGAGTTGCCGTCCCCGCCCGCCCAGTCTCCGGCGAACCGTCGCGTCGTCTCGTGAGGGTCGAGTCGGTCGGGTGCGTTCGAGTGCCACCAGAAGGTCAGTTCGTGTGTCCGCTCGTCGTGGTAGACGTTGCCAACTTGTGCGGTGAAATCGACCGGCTGGATCGAGATTTCGACACCGAGTGCAGACTCGACACTGTCTCTGATCACCGGCGCCATGTTCTCCTGGGTCGTCGTGTGGCCGCCGTAGTCAGACCAGTACTCCATGACGAGCGTGTCGACTCGCTCTCCCAGGTCACGGTCTGGAGTGAGTGCTGCCCGCTCATCGGCAGCGTCACCGCTCGAGTCGGCAGTACAGCCGGCCAGCGTAACCGCCCCGAGCACACCAGCCGTCTTCAACAACGCTCGCCGTTTGACATTCCCGGCAGATTTTTTCATAGAAAATAGGCATTGGATAGAGCTAATAAACGTTTCGAATCTATCGGTATAGTACAATATGTCTTGTCCCGAACACCCTTACAAATCCTATACAATGCAATTTTAGGCCTATATCTCAAATAATCGATCCGTATGGATCGAGAATAACAGATTTGATCTCCCCGACGACAACCACTGCTCGTGTATGGTCATATCCCGAAAACGGTACGCATATCACCCGTCGATCGCCGTCGCGAGGTCGAGCACCTCCAGCACCGCCGTGTCCGCGATTCGGTAGTAGCGCCACTTCCCCTTCTTCCGGGCTTTCACCAGCCCGGACGCGCGCAGCTTTCTGAGGTGGGTCGCGACTGTCGACTGCGGAGCGTCGAGGACGACCTGCAGTTCACAGACACAACACTCTGACTCCCTGAGCGCCGAGACGATCCGTAGCCGGTCTTCGTTCGCGAGCGCCTTGAACACGTCCAGCTGTGCGCCCGTCGTCTCGTCACTGGGCCGGAGGTCGCGCAACGATTCGATGTGCGTCTCCGGGTCACCACCACAGAGTCGGCCGATCGTCTCGTACGCCTCCTCGTCGAGCGGTGTCGATTCACTCATATCGTACGCTCCGGTTCCGTCGCAAATAGCGTTTCGACTGTGAGATCACCGTCACGACTCACACGACTCGTCCGTTACCGCACACGAATCTGTGTCCTCGAAGTACGACTGCAATCCGGCAGGTACGCGATACGCCGGCGCGTTCTCGCCGGCCGCGCGGCCGACGGCCACGAGCAAGCTCTCGACGAGCAACTCGGCCGAGGGCGTCTGTCCGACCGCTCCGTCTTCGACCCACAGCCGACAGCCGCTGTGGTCACCTCCCGTTTCGCCCGTTAGCGATTCGTAGGCGGCGTGTTCGACGTACTGCGGCTGTGCGTCTCGCCCGTCGATCCTGATCGTCGGGAGGACCTCGAGGCGTGCGTGACGCGCGTCGTCCACTCCCGAAATCGGTACCTTCCGCAGCTCGAGTTCGGCACCGATCCGGTCGAACAGCGGTGCCACACTCGAGATCGCCTCCTCGAGAGCGCGTTCCGTCTCGTGACACCGCCCACACGATTCTTCCAAGAAGAAGAAATCGACGACGATGGTCTGTTTCGCGTAGCTTCGTGCCGCTCTCGTTTCGACGGTGACTGCGGGATGCATGCGTGATCAGTTATCCACATCGTATTAATGCAATATATCCTTTCCGTTCCAGCCGGGAAGCCGTGGGCCGGCTAGATCGCGTTGAACAGCAGCCCGACGGTGATTCCGATGCTGACGACCGTCACGACGTAGATCGCGAGGAGCGTTCGGTCGAACAGTTTGTTGAGCATGATGAGGTTCGGGATGCTCACGCCGGCACCGCCGATCACGAACGCGAGTACCGTCCCGACCGGTACGCCCTGGTCGGCGAGCGAGGACGCGATTGGAAGCATCGCCTCGAGGCTGACGTAGAGCGGGGCACCGGCGATCGCTGCGATGATGACTGCGAACGGGTTCCCGGGTCCGATGAGCCGCTGGATCGTCTCCTGGGGAACGACACCGTAGAGGAACGCCCCGATACCGATGCCGAGAACCAGGTACGGCAACATTCCGACGAAGAACGACCAGGCGTCCCCACCTGCGGCTTTGACGCGCACTTTGTGAGAGGGCGGAGTCACAGCGCCGCCACACTGGGTACCTCCGCAGGTCCCACCGTCGGAGACTGCAGTCTGCTGGCCGGTCCGATTCAGCTCCACATCTTTGACGTGCCGTTGGAGGTCGAACCGTCCGATGAGGACTCCGGCAACGACGGCAGCCAGGAACGTCGTCACGATGTACAACACCGTGATCGGAACGCCGAACAGGCCGAGTAAGAGGATGACTGCGATGTAATTGACCAGCGGCGAGGCGAGCAGGAACGAGAACGATAGCCCGATCGGAGCACCCGCCTGTAAGAGCCCCGCGAGGATCGGCACCGTCGAACACGAACAGAACGGTGTGATCGCACCCATCCCCGCTGCGTAGACGTTCCCGCTTCCCTCGTCACGCTCGCGAAGTGCTTTCTCGACACGTTCCGGTGGCAGGTACTCCCGTGCCAACCCGACGAGAAACGACGCCAGCAGGAACAACGGAATCAACACGACCGCCAGTTCGACGAAGTACGCTGCAGCGTCGCCGAGTGACGCCTCGAGCTCCGGGCTAATCACGTCTCGCCACCCCGCGGATGTGTACGGTGTGTACCCATCGACCAACTCTGGATCTATAAATCACAATTCGTACCTCGGAACATACTCGTCACTCACTCACACTCTGGAGAGTCGTCGGTACCTGCGTCCGTGATTTCGTAGGCACATTCACAGTCCTGTGTCTCCGAGCCGCCCGTGAACAGCCGACTGAGCCAGCCGGTGATGCCTGATCTCTTCGACATACATGTATTGAGTTATCTCGATTTGTATTAATGCTTTGGGTTGCAGCCTGCTGGTCCCGGTGTTCATCGCCGGCTACCTCGAGAACAACACCCGTCGTACGACCGACGGACGCAGGAGCGACGTCGGCTGTTCTTTCAACAACAGCACTCGTATGTACGCGTCGGTCAGGGTCCCGTCGTCGTGGGCCTTGCGTAGCAGCCGGCCAACGTACCGGTTGAACAGGTTCGTCCCGAGTGAATTCGTCCCGTCCGCTCGGTCGTACGCGAGGTCGTTCGCAGTCGCCGTCTCCCACATCGGATCGAGAATCGAGCGCACGGTCTCGAAGTACCGTCCCGACACGTTGTCGCCCTCCGCGAGCACGTGATGGAGCGCCAGTGCCTCGAGTGCGGCGATCGACATCCCTTGCCCGTAGAGCGGATTGATACTCGCGAGCGCATCGCCGACGACGACCAGCCCATCCGGACGGCGCTCGAGGTCTTCGTACCGCCGTCTGATGCTCGACGGAAACGGATAGTGCGTTAGATCCCGGTCTTCCCAGGCGTCGGCTCCGAGCCGTCCGAGTTCTCCGGTCGGGAGGCTCTCGGCGAACGCCCGCACGCTCTCGGCGTCGGTCGGCGCGTCGTCCCCGTACATTCCCTGTACTGCGAGGTGCCACTGGCCGTCCTCGATCGGGATTGCGACGCCACCGCGCGTACGCGGCGGCGCAGGTGGGACGAACACCAGACGCCGGCAGTCTCGTGGTCTGTCGATGACTGTCGTGGTGTAGGTGACTTCTACCGACAGTTCGTCCACCGGTGGGCGTTCGTATCCGTTCTCCTCGAGCCAGGCTGGCGTCTTCGAGGTCCGGCCAGTCGCATCCACGACGACGTCCGCCTCGAGTGCTTCCGTTTGCCCGTCCGGGCCTGCGATACGGACGCCACAGACCGCACCGTCGTCGAGGTCGACCTCCACCAGTCGCCGCTCTGGCCGGCACGCTACGTTGTCGAGCGTCGCGACTCGTCGACGGACCACTCCTTCGAAGAGCGCTCTGCTCGCACAGTACATCGGGTGTTGGTTCGGTCCCTGCGCCAACAGACCGCCCGCGGCGAAGTACTCCATGTCGCTCGCGCCGTCGATCATCAGCCCGCCACTCGAGAGCACGTCCTCACAGAATCCGGGAAACAACTCTTCGAGGACTTCCCGACCGGCTTCTAACAGGGCGTGTGGCTGTGCCATCTGTGGGACGCCCCGTCGAAGTACCGGCTCGTCCGGTAGTGGGTCCTTCTCGACGAGCACGACACGCTCGGCGTAGTCGGCGAGCACCCGTGCAGCACACAGCCCCGCGATGCCTCCGCCGACGACGACGCACTGGTCGTTGTTCACCGCTGTTCTCTCCGGCCGATACCGTCCCATCGTTCTCACCGACATGTCGATTGTGGTGATGGTTCCCGCCTCGGTCGGTTAACTCTGCCTATTCAAATCGGTATCTGTAGATATGTGGTCGCCGTATCTGCGATGTGGCTGCCGAAAATACGACGGATGGAACGCATCAGTCACTGGAAACAGATGTCGTTTTGGCCGAGGGAGCCACCCCACGGTACTGTAGACAGGTATCGGGAATGTATCGAGCAATCTCGGTTGGTTTCGTCCCCCTCGGACTCGCTCTACGGTCCCGAATCGAAGACCCGGCATCGGCTCCCACACGGTGACACCGAACTCCTCGAGGATTCTGCCGCCACTGGATTTGTTATAGCGCTATGTGATTTACACATTTCCAAACGGGAAGTACAGCGGTCTACTCCCCCACACTCCGTACATTCGCCAGTCTCGTAACCCACTTCGTTAAACAGCAGTTTAACCACGTGACTTTATGGGGGTCGACACTGTACCCCGACTACGAATGTCTCCGTCACCGAACCGCCGGGTAAACCGCGAGGCGGGCGTCACAGACGCCCTCGAGCGGTATCTCGCCTCGCTCGACGCGGGTGGCTCGCGCTCGACGATGCGCTCGCCGCTCTCGCGCTTCGCCGACTGGTGTTCGACCGCAGGTGTCGACCGTGTCGCAGACCTCGACGCCCGCGACCTCCGCGAGTACGGTCTCCACCTCCGCGAGCGCCACGCCGACGGCGAGATCAGCGCCTCCACGGCGAACACCTACTTCAAGTACGTCCGGGCGTTCCTCTCCTTCTGCGTCCGCGACGAACTGCTCGAGTCGAACCCGGCGAACACGAACCGGGCGACGGAGTTGCTCCCCGAGCAACGGGGGAGACGAGACACCCAGTTCTGGACGCGGGCACAGCGCACCCGCCTCGTCTCCTACGCGAGCGAGCGCGTCGAGATGGCGCTCGAGGGGACGGTCGACGTCTCCCGACCCGTCGCGTTCCGTGACCGAGCCATCGTCGTCGTCCTCGCCGACACGGGCGTCCGCGGGGCCGAACTGTTTCGGGACACGCGCGACGACGACCGCCCCGGTCTCACCTGGGGTGACGTCGACCTCGAGCGCGGCACGCTCGAGGTGTTCGGCAAGTCCCGCGAGTACGAAACCGTCGGCTTACCCACCGATGCGAATGCGGCGCTCGAGCAACTCGCGCGCGTCCTCGAGCCACCGACCGACGAGTGGCCGGTGTTTCCCACCGCCCACGCACCCTCGATCTACCGGGCGGTTCGGAGGGCGCTCGGCGACGAGTTCGCGCCCGACGAACTCGAGGCGCTGCTCGCGGAGCGCGACATCGACGACCTGCTGCGCGAGTACGGCGTTTCGCCGCCGTCGCTCACCAAAGCGGGTGGCCGGCGGGTCCTGAAACGGCTCACGGCCGAGGCGGGAATCGACGTCGACGGTGGCTACCTGAAACCCCACGGTGCGCGTCGTGCACTCGGTGCGGAGCTGTACGCGAGCGGCCACTCCGAACTCGCCCAGTCGGCGCTGCGCCACAAGTCGATCGAGACGACCCACGAGACCTACACCGACATCCAGGCGACCGACGTCGCGAGGAGTATCGACGAGATCCGGAAGTGACTCGACGCTCAGGCGAGTGGCCGAACGAGTTATGAACCGCCCCTCGCGATCACAGTCGATGACTGAGCCAGTGCGGTACGGCATCGTCGGCGTCGCCGGCATCGGTGAGACACACGCGGACGCACTCGAGCGGGTGCCCGGTGTGGACCTGGTCGCGTGTGCGGACCTGAACCGTGCGGCGGCGGAGTCGTTCGCCGCCGAGCGTGGCTGTCGAGCCTACACCGATCCGACGGCGATGATCCGGGATGCGGCCGTCGACGCGGTGAGCGTCTGTACGCCGAGTGGCACGCACGCCGAGGTGTCGATCGAGTGTGTGGAGACCGGTGCCCACGTGCTCTGTGAGAAACCGCTCGACGTCTACGGCGTGCGTATCGACGCGATGATCGACGCCGCCGACGCCGCGGGCGTCACCCTCGCGGGCGTCTTCCAGCGGCGGGCCTACCCCTGTCACCAGCGGGCGCGTCGGGCCGTCGCGGACGGTGACCTCGGCCGGATGGTGCTCGGAACGGCGACGGTGAAGTGGCATCGCCCCCAGTCGTACTACGACTCGGCGGCCTGGCGCGGAACAAGGGAGATGGACGGTGGCTGCCTGCTGAACCAGGCGATCCACGTGATCGACCTGCTGCAGTGGATCGGCGGCGGTGTCTCGGGACTGTACGCACGCACGGACACCCTCGCCAGGGAGATGGAGTGTGAAGACAGCGCCGCGGTCCTCCTCGAGTTCGAGAACGGTGCCCCCGGAACGATCGAGGCGACGACCGCGACGCAGGGCGGGACCTCCCGCCTCGAGATCAACGGAACGGCGGGGTCGTACAACGACACCGAGTTCTCGATGGGCGAGGGTATCCCGGCGATCGACGCCGGAGGGCCGCTCGAGTGGGGTGTAGCTCACACCGAGGTCGTCCGGGACTTCGTCGAATCGGTCCGCGACGGGCGAGCGCCGATGGTTCCGGCCCGGGAGGCGCGGACGGCGGTCGACCTCGTTCTCGCGATCTACGAATCCGCCGCGCGCGAGGCGTGGATCGATTTCGACGCGTTTCGCGCCGGTGACTACGAGTAGCCGGCGCCTTCGGGCCACCCCGCGACCGGCGAGACTGCGTCACTCGGAGGTCGCCTCGACTGCCTCGAGACAGTCGACCAGCGCCTTCGCCCCGACCTCGTACCCCTCGGGACCGCTGTAGCCACTCATCGCGCCGGCGATCGCCAGGTGTGGCTCGAGCGAGACCGGTCCCTCGAACCCACGCGCCTGGAGGGCGGCGAGCGTCTCCGGAATCCGACCGTCGCCCTCGCCGGCGGGGACGATGCTGGCGCGCTCACCGGCGGTCGCGTCCTTGATGTGTAGCTGATCGACGAACTCGACGAGCTGCAAGAGGGCGTCGGGGTACGGCGTCGACCCGATCTCGAGGAAGTTCGCCGGGTCGAAGACCGCCCGAAAGTTCGGCGAATCGATCGCCGTCAGCAGGTCCCGACACCGTTCGGGCGTGTCGCCGTAGATGTCTTTCTCGTTCTCGTGGAGCAAGGTGATCCCGACCGCTTCTGCCCGTTCGACCTTCCGTCGGGTCCGGCGCAGGACCTCCTCGCGGTAGTCCGCGGGCCGCTCGTTCTCGGGGATGTAGTAGGAGAACAGCCGGATGTACGCCGTCTCGAAGGTCTGTGCCATCTCGAGTGCGGTCTCGAAGCGCTCGAAGTGTGGCTCGAACTCGTCGGTCACGTCGATCTTCCCGATCGGCGACCCGATCGACGTGACGCCGATGTCGCGCTCTGCGAGCGCGTCCGTGACCCGCTCGACTTGCTCGTCCGAGAGGTCGAGGACGTTCGTGTTCTCGACGCTGCGAAGGTCGAGGTGTTCGATCCCGAGTCGCTCGAGGAGGTCGAGTTGCGTCTCGAGGTCGGCGTCGATCTCATCGGCGAACCCGCTGACGACGAAGGTGTGACCGGCCATCAACAGCGAAGAGTGGTAGACGGCGTATTCAACCTTCGGGTCCCGGATTCGTGGCGAGGCGACGAGTCCGCTCTCGAGTCCGCGCCGTCCGACACTGGTCTCGAGCGAGGGTGAGGTTTCAGACGCCGCTGAACGCGGCGAACCCGCCGTCGACCGGAATCACCGTTCCGGTGACGAACGCAGAGCCGGGTGCGAGCAGCCAGCAGACGGTCGTCGCGAGGTCCGCTGGCTCGCCGAACCGGCCCTGGGGCGTGTGGTCGATGATCTGCTGGCCGCGCTCGGTGTACTCACCGGTCTCCTCGTCGAGCAACAGGTAGCGGTTCTGTTCCGTGAGGAAGAACCCGGGAGCGATGGCGTTGACCCGAATCGCCGGCGAGTACTCCTGGGCGACGTGGACGGCCAGCCACTCGGTGAAGTTCGAGACGGCCGCTTTCGCCCCCGAGTAGCCCGGAATCTTCGTCAACGGGGTCACCGCAGCCATCGAGGAGACGTTCACGATCACGCCCTCACCCTGCTCGACCATGTACTCGCCGAAGGCCTGCGAGGCGAGTACCGTCCCGAGGAAGTTGACGTTCACCACCTGCTCGAGCCCTGCCTTCGGCAGGTCGAAAAACGAGGTCTCCGCACCGGTCGTCGCGTCGGGGTGGTTCCCACCCGCCGCGTTGATCAGGGCGTCGATGCGGCCGTACTCCTCGACGACCATCTCGGCGGCGGCCTCGAGTTCCGCCCGTTCGAGCACCGACGCCGGTATCGTGAGGTTCTCGATGTCGCGTGCGGTGAGCGTCTCGCTCGCCTCCTCGAGTGCGGTCTCGTCTCGAGCGAGGAGGACGACGGTTGCGCCACGCTCACCGATCGCTCGCGCCATCTCGGAGCCGAGCACCCCCGACCCGCCCGTAATCACACACACCGTCCCATCGAGGTCGAACGCTGGAGCGTCACTCATCGGTATTCTGTCTACACTACTCGTGCTCGAGACGATGTAGGTTCTGAATCCCGACGGTCTCGAGACCGGTGTTCCGAACCATCGAACGTATCCCTTCGGACTGGAGACGGTGGGCTGGGTGGTGACTCCACTCCGGTGGCCCGTTCTCCGAACTGCCCCGGTAGGCTGGCGCGTTCACTACAGTTCGTCTCGCAGATACACGCCGAGGTAGCCACCGAGTGCGCTCAGCCCAACCGTCCAGATCGCTCCGAACACGAGCATGAACAGGAGGAACAGGAACGCGAACCCAGCCATGTTCCCCATTGAGAGGAAGCCGATAACGAGAATTCCGAAGAAGAGCATCGGAACAAGTGCAATTGCACCCGATATCGCCCCGATACGGACACCATCCGTCCGCTCTAAGTACCCTGCAACTGCCCCGCCAGCGACCGGCGAAATCATCGTGAACGAGAGCAAGACAGTGACGACTGCCCCAATCAACGCGTTAATCAGCGAACTCGACTGTGAATCACTCATCGGCGTTATTTGCCCGATGATCTGTTATAGAACTATCTTTTTTTGGCTCGTTTGCCTGCGATGGATGGCTCGCAGCTCAGAATTGACCCGAGAGCGTGTCTGTGCTGTGAGGAATGCCTAAGCCCCTCGAGCGACTACCACGGTCGGATGGACGACGCAACGTCGACGGAGGCGGGCACCCACACCGCACCTCGGACAGACGTCTCGCAGAACCAGGGCCCGTTTCGCATTCACTTCACCTTCCCCGGCCGGGCCGTCCCGGATCACGACGACCACGGCTACGGGCCGCTCGCGACCGTCGTCGAGTCGTTCATGGATCCCGGGACGGTGATTCCGATGCACCAGCACCGGAACGAGGAGATCATCTCCTGGGTCCCTGCGGGCGTGATGCGCCACGACGACCACGAGGGGAACGAACTGGTTACCGACAGCGACCACCTCATGGTGATGAACGCCGGCAGCGGGTTCTGGCATGCCGAGGAGACGTTCGCGGACGACCCACCGCTGCGAATGCTCCAGCTCTTCGTCCGGCCGCACAGTCTGGGTCTCGAACCCGGCATCCAACACGAACCGATTCCCGACCCGGCCGAAAACGAGTGGCGACACCTGTTCGGTCCCGAAGACGGTGACGCCCCACTGTACGTTCGCAACGCCGTCCACTGCTACGACTGCCGACTCGAGGAGGGGACGACCGTCGCGCTCCCCCGTCAGGCGAGGTGGGATACCTACCTCTACGTGTTCGAGGGCGCGCTCGAGGTCGGTGCCGAAACGGTCGGCTACACCGAGAGCGCACTCGTCACCGGCGGAACCGATCCAGCCGTGACGGCGCTCGAGGCGTCCGTGGTCCTCGCGTTCTGTCTCGACCCGTCGGCACCGATTACGCGGCGGGGGACGATCGGTCGGTGAAGGCCGTACGCGCCGGGCCGACGAGTGTGGGCGGCTCGAGGTGTCCCGGCTCGAGTGTGACACCAAACGCTGCGTTCGCTCACGTCAGGTGTCGTGACGCCGCGTCTGCTGTCGAACGTGCTGTAGGAACTGGAGCGTGATCGCGGCAGCCTCCAGTCGCTCCTCTACGGTAGTGTCGCCGTACGCTGCGACCGAACACACTTCGGTGACCTGTCGGTAGGCGTCGGTGAAGTCGGCGTACTCCGCGCCCAGTGACTCGAGCGAGAGCAACAGACGGGTGTTCGACGCGTGGTCTCTCGGCTCTCCCAGGTAGGTCGCCACCTCGAGTGCGACGTCTCTGAGGAGGCGGTCGAACGCCTCCTGTGGGTCCGCTTCGACGCGGTCGGCCAGGTGGGGGAGGTACGTCTCGAGCGTCGAGACCGACAGCGAAACCGATTCGGCCGCTGGCTGCGCCGACCTGGTCTGCGGCGACCGGGTCTGTGCTGGAGGCGTACCGTCCGCGCTCTCCTCGAGCGTCACGACCGCTTCGTCGGCCGTCACGAGCTGTCGTTTTTCGAAGACGATCGTGGTACCCTCTGCTCCCACGGAGATCTGTGAAATCTCTCCGAGGATCCCAAAGAGGAGTAACACGACGCCGACTGCGATGGTCAACAGCGCGATCTGTAGCCACGTCAACGTGATCTCCTCGAAGACGACGTCTACTGCTACGAAGACGAACAGGGCGGCTACGAGGACGAGAACGACGAATTGTTGAAATTTTGTCGGCATGTGTAGACACGACTACACCATCACCCATAATACCCGAGCGCCTCACGGACGAACCGATCGACCCGGCCGCGTGGGACCGTCCGCCCCGCGTGGTCGGCCGGGTCGATCTCCGGAAGGCTGATCTCGGCAGGCTCGAACAGCAGCCCCACCTTCGCCTCTCCCTCACCGGCGCGTTTTCGTTCGACCAGCGTCCGCGTTCGCTCGAGGAACGACGGCTCGACCCAGGGTTCGTCGCGAACGTCCTCGAGAAACTGCGGAAAGTCGAGCGGCGGAAACCGGTGAGTCTCGCGGACGAAAGCCGCGTAGAGCACCGCCCGGGCGACGTAGAGGTGGCGCTTGACGGTCCGGTCGGCCGCTCCCTCCTCGTAGTCACCTGCAGGGACGCGGACCGGCCCGTCGCCCTCGTTCTCGCCGTCCCCAGCAGGCATCGCCAGCCAGCTGTCACCATCGCGCTCGAGGAGCAGGTACGCGAGGTCGCCGCCTTCGAGCAGCCGTCCCTGTAGATATTTGCGGTACTGGCGGGTGGCGAGCGAGCGGTAGTGGTGGTAGAGCGCCATCGGGGCGAAGACGTTCCCCACGTCGGCCTCGAGTGCTGCGAGCGGGCCGAACTCGCGGTAGCGACGCGGGCTGTGGAGGAACTCGAACGCGCTCGGATTCGAGTCGGCCAGCAACTCGGCGAACCGCCGGACGTTCCAGCCACGACACTCGTAGGTGCCGGCTGTGTGCTCGAGCGTTGCCACGTAGCCGTCGAGGGTGGCGTACTCGACCGGCCGCTGGGCGAAGAGCACGCAGACGTCGGTGTCACTCGCCGGGTCGGCCAGGTTCCAGGCGCGACTGCCGACGTCGCGGGCGGCGAGAACGCACACCTCGTGTTCGTCGGCGACCGACTCGAGCACCTCCTCGACGGCTGGCTCCATACCTCGCGTTCGTGTCCCGGTGGTAACTCGGTACCGATCAGAGAACCGGGCACACCGCTCGAGACGTTCACACAGTTTACAACGTTTACACCGTGTACACAGTGTACTTCGCGAACGGGCCGCCTCGGAAGCGAATCCGCAACACCGACGGCTGCTCGCGGTGGACGTCTGCACATGGTCATCTACGACCTCACCCAGCCACTCGAGAGCGGGATGCCGGTCTATCCGGGCACCGAACCAGCCAGTGTCGAGCCGACGGCGTCGGTCGCGGCGGACGGCTACCGGACGACCCGTCTCGACCTCGACTCCCACACCGGCACACACGTCGACGCGCCGGCACACATGTCCCCGGGACCGTCGCTCTCGGCGCTCCCGCTCGAGACGTTCCACCTCACGGCGACGGTCGCCGACTGCCGGCCGCTCGAGGCGCGCGAGGTGATCAGTGCCGGGCGACTCGAGCGTGCCGTCGAGGAGGCGGTGAGCGGTGTGGACGAACGCACGCTCGACCTCGTCGTCGTCCGTACCGGCTGGGAGACTCACTGGGGCGAGGCGACCTACTACGATCACCCGTACCTCAGCGCCGACGCCGCCGACTGGCTCGTCGAACGCGACCTCCACCTTGGTCTCGACGCGCTCAATCCGGATCCGACGCCGACGGCGAACGCGGGCGCGGACGAGCCAGCGGGCTTTCCGGTCCACGACCGGCTGTTCGCCACAGAGCGGGTGATCCTCGAGAACCTCTGCGGACTCGAGGCAGTCACAGACGACGAGCGATTCACGCTGTCTGCGTTCCCGCTCGCGATTCCGTCGGGCGATGGCTCGCCGGTGCGGGCGGTCGCCATCCTCGAGTGACTACGAGACGATCGGCTCGCGTCCACGGAGGCTCCAGATACCGAGGACGACCAGCATGAGCGCGAGGACGGCGAGGACGGCCCAGGCTTCGATCTCCCGGGTGCCGAGTACCGGATGCTCGACGAACGCCGTCATCTGGAGCAGGAACAGCACGAGCAACAGCAGGCCGAACGCCGAGGCGATGGCGACGCCGGCGAGTTCGCGGACCATCCAGCGGAACTCCTCACGGTCGCGCTCGCTCGCCGACGTCGGCCCTTCCCCGCTCGTCGGCTCGTCCGAGACGGTGTACGCCTCGGTCTCGAGTGGCGTCTCGAGGTAGCCGACGACGTAGGAGAACGAGAGCGCGGCCACCATCACCACGGCGAACGTGAGCACGCCCGCGCCGGCAGTCGGCGGTGCGAGCAGTACCGTAATCACGAGCGCCACGACGGTGGAGCCACCGAGCAGGGTCAGGAACCGTCTCGTTCTCGAGTTCATACCGGATGCTACGCCGCGGGCATGCTTATTTCTACCACGCTCCGTCGTCACACGACGATGAGAGTCACGGACGGTGAAACAAAAAGCGGGGAGTGGTGCAGCCTCACGCTCTCGGTTGCAGGCGGCGAACCGTCCGCGATGACGAACGTCGTCCTGATCCACAGCCACGATACGGGACGCTACGTCGGGCCCTACGGCTACGACCTGCCGACGCCACGCCTCCAGCGTGTCGCCGAGGAGGGCGTCCTCTTCCGGCAGGCCCACAGCGCCGCGCCGACGTGTTCGCCGAGTCGCGGGGCGCTCCTGACCGGCCAGCCACCGCACGTCAACGGGCTGGTCGGTCTCGCCCACCGGGGGTTCTCCGTCGACGACTACGACCGCCACCTCGCGAGCTACCTCTCGAGACACGGCGTCGAGACCGTCCTCTGCGGAACCGAACACGAGTCGCCGGCCGACGGTTCGGCACGCGACCTCGGCTACGCGGTGTTTCCCGACGACCCGCACCCGACGAACGCCGCGTTCGACGCCCCCCACGAGTACGCCGCTGACGACTACGCGAGCGCTCGAGCGGCGGCCGCCTACATCCACGGCTGGAGCGAGCGGGACCCGCCGTACTTCCTCTCGGTCGGCTTCCACAACACCCACCGTCCGTTTCCGACCGGTGACGGTCTCGCGGTCGACCCGGCGTACGTCAGGCCACCCGATCCCCTCCCGGACACGCCGGAGACGCGCGAGGACATGGCTGGCTACGCGACCGCCGTCGGCTTCGTCGACGACTGTGTCGGCCACGTCTACGACGCCCTCGAGTCGGCCGGCGTGCTCGAGGAGACCCTGCTCGTCTTCACGACCGACCACGGCCCGCCGTTTCCGGGGATGAAGTGCTCGCTGCGCGACGGCGGGACCGGCGTCTCGCTGCTGATTCGCCCGCCGGACGGGCCGCGGGGCGTCGCCGTGGACGCACTCGTCTCTCACCTCGACCTCTACCCGACGGTCTGTGAGACACTCGGCGTCGAGGTACCCGACTGGGCGGCGGGCCACTCGTTGCACGGACTCGTCGTCGGCGAAGTCGAGACCGTCCGCGAGGAGGTCGTCACCGAGGTGACCTACCACGCCGCCTACGAACCCGCCCGGTGTCTCAGAACCGAGCGCTACGTCTACGTCCGCCGCTTCGACGACTACGAAACGTGGGTGTTGCCGAACGTCGACGACGGCCCGTCGAAACAGCACCTCCTCGAGTACGGTCTCGGTGAGCGCGAACAGCCACGGGAGGCGCTCTACGACCGCGTCTACGACCCGCTCGAGTGTGTCAACCTCGTCGACGACCCCGAGTACGCGGCGGTCCGCGACGAGTTCCGCGAGCGCCTCCACACCAGGATGGCCGAGACCGGCGACCCGCTGCTCGAGGGACCGGTTTCGAAACCCGACGGGGCGGTCGCGGACCGACGCGACGGTCTCCACCCCGACGGACCGTTCGAGGAGTCGGACGCGCGCTGATTCGGACGGTCTGCGCCGGGTTGGACGAGCTTCGCCGAGCCGTCTCACCCGCCGCGCCGTCCAGCAGTCGCCGTCAACGTCACACCTTTCCTCGCTCGCGCCGTACCTCCCGTATGGAACGAGCGACCTTCGGCGGCGGCTGTTTCTGGTGTATCGAAGCCGCGTTCGACGTGCTCGATGGCGTCGACCGCGTCACCTCCGGCTACGCCGGCGGCCACGTCGACGAGCCGACCTACCGGGCGGTGTGCTCGGGCGAGACGGGCCACGCAGAGGTCGTCGAAGTCGCCTACGACCCCGAGACGGTCGGCTACGACGAGCTACTCGAGGTCTTCTTCACCATCCACGACCCGACGACGCGGAACCGACAGGGACCGGACGTCGGCTCACAGTACCGCTCTGCGATCTTCACTCACGACGAGGACCAGCAGGCGACCGCCGAAGCGTTCGTCGAGGCACTCGAGGAGGAAGGCGTCTACGACGATCCGATCGTCACCGAAATCGAACCGCTCGAGACGTTCTACGAGGCCGAGGAGTACCACCAGGACTACTTCGCGAAGAATCCCGAACAGGCCTACTGTGCGATGTACGCCGCACCGAAGGTCGAGAAGGTCCGCGAGCGCTTCGCCGTTCGCTCGACGAGCGACTGAACACACCGTCGCGCCACCGACGCCACCGCTCACTCCTCGAGCGGGAGGTCCTCGACGAACGCCTTCACGATCGCCTCCTCTGCGCGGTGGAGCGTCTCGCTACACGTCGACTTCGCGACGCCCAGATGCGTCGCCAGCTCCGTCAGCGAACAGCGCCGGGGTGTGTCGTAGTAGCCCTCCTCGAGCGCTTCGAGGACGACCTCGAGCTGTCGTTCCGAGAGGACGTGGCCCTCGTGGCGATGCTCGCTGACCTGTTCGACCCGGTATCCGAGACCGAACCCCGTCAGCTGTGTCGCCAGTTTCGAGAGCCGTTCCCGTGAGCCGGTGACCTCGATCGTCGCCTCGCCGTCGCTGATCTCGATAGGCAGTTCGATCGGAATACCGGCCTCTCTCGAGGAGACCAACAGCGGTAGCGCCGTCATCTCGAGTGCGACCGTCGCCTCGCCGTCGTCTCGGTGAGCGATCGTGAGGTCGGGAAGCTGTGGGTGGTCGGCTAACGCCTCGAGAATCGTCTCGAGGCCCGGTCCCACCAGCCTGACCAGCGCGAACCCGGTGTCGGTACCCGGGACCGCCGCGACGACCCGGATCGCCACGTCGGGGTGGGCCGTCGATACCTGGCTCACCCACAGCTCTTCGGGCATGGTGACGGTGAGCGTCGCCTGAACCATAGCTCGTGTTCGGACGGCTGGCACTAACGACTATGCCCGAACGGGTTCGGTCGAGGGTGGCGGTGGGTGAGTCGGCACAGGACGAACCGACCGACTCGAGTCAGACCACCGGACGCGGCAACGTCGCCGACGGCAACGCGGAGGGCGAGATTCAGATCGACGGTGGTACGGATAACGCACTCGAGGTCAACGGCGTCGTCTACACCGAAGACACCGCCTGACTCGAGTGGCGTGTCTGGAGTGACACCGCCGCCTGTCGGTGTTCACCTCCCGGCGCGCGTGTTCCGGGCGTAGCGTTAGGGCCGTCGACGGTGTGCTGGCTGGCGTGAGCGATCCACCCGACGTCGAACTCGTCGAGACCGCAGACGAGTACATTCACGTCAGATTCCGCGACCCCGACCGCTACGACGACATTCGAACACCGGACTGGGCGAAAACCCCGGCCGAATCGGTTTCTGCGGGAAGTGAGGTGCGCACCGGCAGACTCGAGGGGAGCGACGACTGGGAGGTCACGAGCGTCCTGATCGAGAAACACGTCGGCGAAGAGAAAGCGACGGCGCAGGCTCGAGAGATCGTCGCGAAGATCGAATCCTGAGTGAGGCTACCACTCGGTCAGCGCCCGCGTGCCGTGGAACCGGACGAGGACGATCAGGAACGACGCGACGCCGGTGAGCGCGAACGCACCGCCGACGAAGAACACCGAGGACATACTCACTTCGACCATGAGCCAGCCGCCGAGCAGCGGCGCGATCACGCTCCCGGGCCGCCAGATGAGTTCGCGGATACCGAAACTCGAGGCGACGCCGCCCTCTGCGGTTCCCTCGTCGGCGAACAGCGCCATGCTCGCGGGTTCGCGGAAGCTGTCGGCGATGCCGAGGAGCCCGGAGAGAGCAACGAGTGGGAGGAAAGCTGCCGTCAGCTCACCGAAGAGGGGGTAGCTCGCCGGGAGCGAGAGCGCCTCGCCGATGGCGGGCGAGAACGGGACGACCAGTGCGATCAGCCCGTACGCGCCGCCACCGGCGAAGACGAACAATGCGCGGCCGTGGCCATCGGAGAGACGACCCGTAAACGGCTGACAGCACATGTTGGTGAACTTCTCGGCGGTGACGGTGAGCGCGACCGCCAGTCCGCCGTAGGCGAGACCGCCCTGGGCAGCGGTGACGCCCGCGAAGATTGGCACCCAGTTGCGCACGAGCGTCACCGAGAAGGCGTACTGGAAGCGAAAGACCGAGAGCGTCAGAATCCGGCGGTTGAGCGCGAGACCCGTGAACGGAAACCCCTCGATACGCGTCTCGTCGCGCTCGAGGAATGCGAACGAACCGAGCCACGCGAGGACGATGATACAGACGATGATCGCGAAGATGGGACCGAAACCGAACGCCTCGTAGAGCGCGCCCGCACCCAGACTGCCGAAAATCGAGGCGGCGAAGCTCGCGGCGTTCGCCTTCCCAATGTAGTTCGCGCGCGTTCCCATCTCGGCGATCTGGCCGACCAGCGAGAGCGTCATCAGCCCCGCACCAGTGACGGCGACCCCCTGGAGCGCCCTGATCAGGATGAACGAGGCGCTCGAGTCGACCAGCGGAAAGAGCGCGTACACCGCTGCCCCGAGGCCGACGACCACGAGGAGGACGGTCCGTTTGTCGAAACGATCGCCCGCCCACGCGAGCGGGATTACCGCGAGCGTCTGGGCGAGCGTGAACCCGGAGGTGTACATCCCGATGATCAGCCCGGCGCTGATGGTGACCCCGAGTACGGTCGTCCCCGTCGGCTCGAGTTCGTTGATGTAGTACGGAAGCAACGTCACCAGGGTGATGAAGCCGAAGCCTTCGGCGAACCGCGTCAGATACAGCGCCCAGAACTGCGGCCGGTCGTCGTTCACGCCCGTGGCTGTCGCCGGGAGCGGGAAGAACGTTTCGAATCGATACACCACCGACACCGTTCACGTCTCATTCAGTACGAAGACGAGCGAGAGCCACCACCAGAACGTTCACACCCGTCGCAGACGCACCTCGAGTATGCACGTCGAGGTGCTCACCTACGGTCACGTCCGGGAGGCCGCCGGAGAGAAGCGACTGGTCGAGTCCGTCTCCGAGGGGGCGACCGTCGCCACAGTCCTCGGATCACTCACGCCGACGCTCGGAATCGAACTCGTCGAAGCGTTCGAACGTGATGCACTCGTCGTCCACCTCGATGGGCGGGACGTGAAACTGGCAGACGGTCTCGAGACCGAACTCGAGTCGGGTGCCCGACTGAGCCTGACCGGAACGCCGATGCCGGAGTGAGTCTGCGAGGGGCCGACGAGGGTGAGAGACGCCGCTCGAGTGCGTTACCAGTCGAGGCTGCCGCCGCTCTGGTACTCCGTGACCTGTGTTTCGAAGAAGTTCTTCTCCTTGTTCAGGTCGACCTGTTCTGACAGCCACGGAAACGGGTTGTCCGTCCCGTACTGTTTCGGGAGGCCGAGCTGTCCGAGCCGACGGTCGGCGATGTGTTCGACGTACTCGGCGAACCCCTCGGCACTCATGCCGAGGATGTCGTCGGGGCAGGCCTCGTAGGCGTAGATCTTCTCGAGTTCGACGGCGTCGGTGATCAGGTCGACCACCTCGGTGCCGAACTCGTCGGTCCACACACCGGGGTTCTCCGTCCGAATCGCGTCGATGAGGTCGACCCCGAACCCGAGGTGGAGTGACTCGTCGCGCATGATGTACTCGAACTGCTGGCCGACGCCGACCATCTTGTTCTGGCGTTTCAGTCCGAGCATCATCGCGAATCCGGCGTAGAAGAAGATGCCCTCCATGATGACGTAGAAGCCGACGAGGTCACGGAGGAAGTTCCGCAGGTCCTCGTCTGTCTCGATGGAGAAGCCGTCTTCGTCGATGACTCGAGTCAGGTCGACGACGAACTCGTCTTTCTCCTCGATGGAGGGGACGCGGTCGTACATCCCGTAGAGGTACTCCGGCTCGAATCCGAGCGAGTCACAGCAGTAGATGAACGTATCCGTGTGAATCGCTTCCTCGTAGGCCTGCCGGAGCAAGTACTGACGACACTCGGGTGCGGTAACGTGATCGTACACTGCCAGGACGATGTTGTTGGCCGTCAGCGACTCGGCCGTCGAGAAGAACCCGAGGTTCCACTCGATGAGCTGTCGCTCAGCGTCGGAGAGGGCATCACCGTTCCACTGGGTGACGTCTTCTTGCATCGGAATCTCCTCGGGCACCCAGTTGTTGTTGACTCCGGCTTCGTAGTACTCTCGAGCCCAGTCGTACTCGATTGGCAGTATCTTGTTCGGATCGTGTTCGGCGTCGGTGTTGATGATCGGCATCGTAGTGATTGGAAGGGGGTGATAGTTCACTGACAGGATTCGCACGTCGGGTCCTCGACCGTACAGAGGTCGTCGCTGGAGCGACCACCATCGGCCGTCGTATCCGCCGGCGGCGACCCATCCCGGTGCTGTGTTTTCCCGTACGTGGCCATGTCCAGCGTGGACTTCTCGATCTGGGATGCGCCGAGCGTGCGGAGGTAGTACGTCGTCTTCAGACCCAGCTCCCACGCGGTCTCGTAGACGTCCGTCAGGAGCGAGCCGTCGGTCGACGGGAAGAAGACGTTGTGTGAGACCGACTGGTCGATCCAGGTCTGTCGGTGTGCGGTCAGTCGGATCTGGTGGCGTGGATCGATCTCGAACGCGCCGCGGTAACGCCGTTTCAGGTCGTCCGGAACGGTGTCGATCTCCTGAACCGAGCCGTCGTGGTACTTGATACGGTCGACCATCTCCTCGTCCCAGAGTCCACGTTCTCGCAGGTCCTCGACGAGCTGGTCGTTGATAATCGTGAAGTCACCCGACATGTTCGACTTGACGTAGAGGTTCGAGTACAGCGGCTCGATCGATGGCGTCGTGCCGTTGACCGTCGAGACGGTCGCCGTCGGCGCGATGGCCATCGTGTTCGAGTTTCGCATCCCGTGTTCTTCGACGTGTTCGCGCACGGCGTACCAGTCGAGCGTCTCCTCGCGGTCCGTCGGAATCTCTCGGCCACGTTCGTCCTCGAGCAGGTCGACGGTATCCTGTGGGAGGAGACCGCGGTCCCACTTCGATCCCTCGTAGGAGGGGTACGGTCCCCGTTCGGCCGCGAGTCTCGAGGAGGTGAGAATCGCGTGGTAGGAGACGAACTCCTGCCAACGGTTGGCCGTCTCGACCGCCGCCTCGGAGTCCATCGGAACCTCGAGTTGCATCAGTGCGTCGTGAAAGCCCATCGTCCCGAGTCCGACGGGCCGGTGCTGTGCGTTCGAGCGTTCGGCCTCGTCGGTCGGGTAAAAACAGAGGTCGACGACGTTGTCGAGCATCCGCATCGCCGTCTCGATGGTCTCCGCGAGGTACTCCCGGTCGAGTCCGTCGTTGGAGACGTGGGTCGCGAAGTTGACGCTCCCCAGGTTACAGACGGCGTGTTCGTCCGCGCTCGTGTTGAGCGTAATCTCCGTACAGAGGTTCGAGGAGTGGACCCTCCCGACGTGGTCCTGTGGGGAACGAACGTTACAGGGGTCTTTGAACGTCAGCCACGGGTGGCCGGTCTCGAACAGGCGCGTGAGCATCGTCCGCCAGAGGTCCTCGGCGTCGACGCGTTCGTACTGTCTGAGTTCGCCCTCGTCGGCGCGTCGCTCGTACTCGCGGTAGCGTGCTTCGAACGCCTCACCGAAGCAACCGTGGAGCTCCGGAGCCTCGTCGGGGCTGAACAGCGTCCACTCCCCGCCGTTTTCGACGCGCTTCATGAAGAGGTCCGGAATCCACGCAGCCGTGTTCATATCCGGCGTGCGACGGCGCTCGTCGCCGGTGTTCCGCTTGAGGTCGACGAAGGCGGGAAAATCGAGGTGCCAGCAGGCCAGGTACGCACACGCCGCCCCGCGGCGTTTTCCGGAGCGGTTGATCGCGGCCGTCACGTCGTTGCTGATCCGGAGGAACGGCACGACGCCGGTCGACTCGACGCCCGTGCTCTCGATGAGCGCCCCCGCCGAGCGGAGGTTCGTCCAGTCGTTGCCCAGCCCACCGCTCCACTTCGACAGCTGTGCGTGGTGTTTGTACGCCTCGAAGATGTCCTCGAGGTCGTCCTGGACCGTCGTCAGGTAACACGAGGAGAGCTGTGGGTGAGCCGTCCCGCTGTGAAACAGCGTCGGCGTCGAGGGCGTAAACTCCAGATTCGAGAGGACGTCGTAGAACTCCTTCGCCCACGACTGTGGCTCGTCCTCCTCGAGTGCGAGACCCATCGCCACGCGCATCCAGAACGCCTGTGGGAGTTCGAGGTGCTCGCCGCTCTGTTCGGTCTTGAGGAAGTAGCGCTGGTAGAGCGTCTCCATCGCCATGTACTCGAACAGCTGGTCGCGGTCAGGCTCGAGGTAGTCGGCGAGGTCGGCGAGGTCGAACCGGTCGGTCAGCCGCTCGTCGAGGAGACCGAGTTCGACGCCTCGCTCGAGGTTCGTGACGAACGTCTCCCGGTAGGCACGGTCGAGTTCGAACCCGGTCAGGTCCTCACCGAGGAGTTCGCGGTAGTATCGCTGCCGGAAGACGGCGGCGGCGACGTGCGTGAGCGCCGGGTCACGCTCGACGCGCGCCGTCAGTGCCTGGATGACGGCCTGATACACCTCGTCGGTGGCTGCGCCCTCGTAGAGGGTACGTTCGATCTCGGTGGTGAGATCCGTGACGTCTTCGTCGGTGAGGTGTGATTCGTAGCCGGTCCGTGCGCGGTCGATGATCGATCTGACCTGTGGTGTCTGTGTCTGTTGCTGGCTCATGGTTCAGGGGGCGTAGAGACGCCACTGTTCGTAGTTGTGACTCGTCGCTTCGCTCGAGGCGACCCCGTAGCCGGGACCGCTCGTCTCCGACCTCATTCGCTGTAGTCTGAACGAACCACCATGAATGTTTCCAACTTAAGTTTCTATAGGGAAAGTCTACTTGCATATCGGCGTCACACCGGTGGTCCGTCGCGGCGGTCCGTCGGAGGTTCAGACGGCGCTGGTGAAATCCTCGAAGCGGTACCGAACTGGTCGATACCGTAAGTGGATGCACGCTGTTAGTCGATACGAGCGCGGCCGCGTACTCGAGTACCAACAAATGCTGGGGGGCCCGACGGGCTCGACTGGCATGGCCACCTGCTGATCACACGAGTCACACCATTCCCCGTACGATGCACGAAGACTGACGACCCACTACACTCATCCGTTCCAGCAATCGGATGCATCCTGACCCTATCGGGTCAGGTATTCTCCTCGATTCCGTACAACCCGGCCAGAATGGTTCCCCACGAAACGAGAGCGAGGATACCGTGGGGTAACAAGCTCGGTGAATAGTCCATCAGCATGAGTGAATATGGGTATATCAACACTGCTCCTGCCAAGCCAAGCCCAACCGTAGCGTACGTGGTCTGGCGTCTGTTCGTTCTTTTCTCTCGTGTGAGTCCCGTCCAGAGAAGGAAAACGGCATACCAGCCCAACGTAAGTGCTTTTACGATCAGTTCGAAGATTGGACTGAAGTCGAATCCGTGTGCGGACGACGTCCGGACGAGATATTCGTCTCCGTCGACCTCCACGAGACCGTACGCCTCGTGAGTCTCGTGGTACACTGACGGGAACTCTGGCAAATTGGCGTACTCGTCACAATAGAGGAGAGACGAGTCACAGACTGAGACTGGACGCAGTTGCTGCCATGCGTTGGGTGGATATTCGACACCTCTCGGTTGTTTGTTCCGTATCTCTTCGAATGCTCGTTGAGTCTCCGGCGAAAGAGCGGCTATGGGAGTTGGTGACACCTCTCGCAATTCTTCGCTCCCTTCGACGTAGCGTTCGAACGGCTCTGCTGACTCGTGAGCGATTGCATACGACGGCCCATCCGTACTGTACGGTGATGTGAGGGCACCCGTATACAGGATACAGGTACCCAGTAGAACTGCCACTCCAACAGAGTACCACAAGACGGGATCGCTCCACTTCTCAGACATCTATCTGACGCCTTTCTAACGTTTGTGTATATACTTTCTGTCGGTCTCACTGGCCGTGTTTAGGTAGGCGAAAACCAGCCGACCAGCCGACGCTGGGTGGGACTGAAAGGGGCGACGCTCTCGAGGTGCGAGGTCGTTCGAAAGACGTGGTGCGTCGTTCGTCATCGAGCGAAACCGTCGGTTTCGCGGACCTCGCGAATCCCCGATTCGCTCAGTCACGAGAGAGCAACGCTCTCTCGAACGACAGCGAGTTCTTCGCGAGTGAAACGAGCGAAGGCCAGCGAGACGCCTGCGTCTCGCCAAGCGCAGTCCTCGAGAGCGTCGGAGGCTTTCTTGGCGTTCGCGGCCAACGGATCGGCAGGTCGTGCTACACTGAACACCACCAGAATATCATCCCGAAGAGTGATATACTCACGTCCCGTCCGTTGGTTCGATGCCAGACTCTGCCCCGGCGTTCGAGGATGTAAACGAGCGCGCCAAAGAGGACTGGAAGCGTGAGACCAGCCCGTTCGACCGTGTGCGGTCAGTGATGCGCACGGCGTACGAGCCCATGAGCGCGGCGACCGTTGCCGAAAAGGCCCTCACGTCGGAGCAGACAGCACGCAAGCATCTTCGCTCGCTCGTCGAACACGGCTACGTGGCAGAGACCGCGTCGCCAGACTCGACGGGAACGCTGTATCAGCGAGCCAAAGACTCGCTCGCTCTCGAACAGGCTCGGCGTATCCTCGACGAGACGGACACCGAGACGCTCTCGACACGCGTTCTGGAGATGCGCGAGGAGCTTCGAGAGTACGGCGACCGGTTCGGCGCTAACTCGCCCGATGACGCCGTCCGATCCCGCGCGAATATCGACGCAGAGACGCTCCTCGAGTGGCGAACGACGCGGCGAAACCTCGCATTCGCTGAGGTAGCGCTCGCGCTCAGCGCGGTCGAAAACCCCACCGGTGGCGCAGAAGCAGTCTGATGCAATTCGACGACGGAGACGGCGACTCTCACGCACTTCGAGGCACGATCGACGTGACGAAACTCGATGCGTTCCGAGATGCGTTCAGCGCCATCGAACCGATGGTCTCGGGCGAGATCGACGACCGACTCAACCCGCGAGAACTCCGACTCACGATCCCGTACGGCATCGGGGAGGCAGAGACAACCATATTCACGGTTCGATGGACGACGGCGGGCGACTACAACATCCACTACTCGGATACGTCCGGGCGCAACCTCCGGTGGGATATCCACCCTCACGACTTTTCAGCACCGCCTGACGACCGACACTTCCACCCGCCACCAGACGCGTCGAGCGCGGATACCCACGTAGAGCCATCGTGTCTCAGGGAACCCTCAGTTGACATCGTTGCCCGGGCAATTCACCTCGTATGGCGACGGGCACTCGACGAGGGGTCGGTGACGAACATCAACGCCGGAACGAACCAGCCCTGACCGCGTTCAGTACAGTGTATCAGTACTCAGTGAACTCCGGATGGACCAATACTTCGCCGATAACCCGAAATCCGACGATCACGCGTTCGAGCCTGGGACGCCCTATTTCGAACGTGTGAACAGGGTCCCAACGGAGAACGTATCGACTGGATCGAGACAGTGGCTGTCTCGAGTCGTCACCCTACGGCGAGGAGGTGAACAGCGCGACGCCGATTCCGATCGCCAGTGCGACGAGCGCCGCGACGGCGACCAGTCCCATACGAGAGGGTTCCGTCTCGAGGTCGACGTGCTCGCCGTCCGTTAGTTCCTCGTAGCCAGCGAAGAGGAGGACGCCGGTGCCGGCGAGAATCGCGACGCCGAGGATCGGTCTCGAGGTGACGAGCGGCAGCGAGACGAAAAACCACCCCAGTGCCAGGAGTATCGTGCCGACGCCCATCGTCTGGTGCCAGCTAACCGACCGCCCTCGCACTCGTGTCCGTTCGCGAACGCCGGTGAGTACGTACGCGCTCGCGGCGAGCAACGAGATGACGACGCCGACGCTCGTCGTCGTCGGAACCGCGTCGAGCCCGACGTAGACGACGCCGCCGACGTAGACGGCGAACAGTCCGATTCCGACGACGAGGGCACTCAGTCGCTGGAATCGGGTCATTAGTGACGAATGTACACATTTTTATTTAATAATTTCGCCCGCGGCCATCGGCGACGGTTCGGCGCTTCTCGAGCGGTAGTGCTCCCCGAGAGCCGTCTCGCGTACGGCGAACGCCGCGTGCGGGTTCAGACGACGAATTCGAACCGGGCACCGCCGTCCCGGTCGGCCAGGCGGACGGTCCAGCCGTGGGCGTCGGCGATCCGGTCGACGATGGCGAGTCCCAGCCCCGTCCCGTCGGGGCTGGTCGTGTAGCCCTGCTCGAAGATGGCCGTCCGGTCCTCGCGCGCCACGCCCCGCCCGTCGTCGGCGACGAAGAAGCCGTCCTCACCGGCGAGCGCCCCCACGGTCACGGTCACGTCGGGACCACCGTGTTCGATGGCGTTTCGGAACAGGTTCTCGAAGAGTTCGTGGAACCGGGTGCGGTCGGCGGTGATCGTCCCGAGGTCGTCGTCGATCACCAGCTGTGCGTCCGCCGTATCCACCCACTCCCAGGACTCGAGGGCGACCACCCCCGGGAACACCGACTCGACCGCACCGATCGTCTCGCCCTGCTGGGTGAGCGCGAGCAGTTCGTCGATGAGCGTCCCCATGCGCTCGAGGGCGAACGTGATCTCGCCGAGTTCTTCGTGAGTCGTTCGCGCTGCGAGCTGGTCGGTGTAGGCCTGTGCGACGTTCAGCGGGTTCCTGAGGTCGTGACTGAGGACGCTCGCGAACTGCGCGAGACGCTCGTTCTGCGTCTCGAGCTCTCGCTTTCGTTCCTCTCGCTCCGTTACGTCACGGAAGATGCCCGAGAACAGCCGCCGGCCGTCGAGGTCGTGTTCGCAGAGGGTGACCGAGACGACGACTTCGTGGCCGTCGCGGTGGAGCGCGGGAAGCTCGACGCCATCCCAGTCGATGTTTCGGTCGCCCCCGCCGAGGTAGCGCTCGAGACCGACCTCGTGATCCGCTCGAAGCCGTGACGGGATCAACTCGAGTTTCGACGTCCCGATCAGCTCTTCCGGATGCCACCCCAGGATGCGTTCGATGCCGGCGTTGGCGAAGACGATCGTACTCTCATCAGTTATCGTGAGAATTCCGTCGGAACTGTTCGCGATCAGTGTCTGAAAGAAATCACCACGGTTGGCAATCGTGGGATCCAGTGCGTAACCAGGTGGATCACCACGTTCGTCCACGTACTGCGGTACTGTGCGTGATGATGTCTTGAGTGTTCTGGTTCGATCTTCCCCTTCACTCCGTTTCTCCAGCCCACGGTGATTGTTCGTGCACATCCGCATATCGAACCGGTAGTGGAAATTCGTCAGTCGCTCCCGGCAGACACCGCCAGCCGCTCGCGCGAACGTTTTTTACGCGTCGAGACCAACGTCGGGTGATGGATCTCGAAGACCATGCCGAGGAACTCGCCTCCGACCTCGGTGTTGACAACGAGGAGGTTGTGCAAGGCTTGCGGAATCTCGTCGAGTACAGCGTGCCGATCGACGAGGCCAAACAGAGCCTCCGCCGGAAGTACGGCGACGAGAGCGTCGCCTCCGGCGCACCGACGACCAAACAGATCGGGGAGATCACACCCGACTCGAGCAACGTCACCGTCACCGCACGGGTGCTCACCGCCGGCGAACGCTCGATCCGCTACCAGGGCGCAGATCACGTCATCGTCGAGGGAAAACTCGCCGACGAGACCGGCGTCATCGACTACACCGCCTGGGAGGACTTCGGTCTCGAACCCGGTGACACGATCACCGCGGGCAACGCTGGCGTCCGCGAGTGGGACGGCGACCCCGAACTCAACCTCGGCGAGAACACCTCGGTCTCGTTTCTCGAGGAGCCGCTCGAGGTGCCCCACGATATCGGCGGCAAGTCGACGCTCAGGGAGCTACAGACGGGCGACCGGGCGGTCACGATCTCGGTGCGCGTCCTCGAGTGTGAACGGCGCACCATCGACGGCCGCGACGGCGAGACGGAGATTCTGAGCGGCGTCTTCGGCGACGCGAGCGGCCGCCTCCCGTTTACCAACTGGGACCCACTGCCCGAGATCGAAGAAGGCGTGTCGGTCCGCATCGAGAACGCCTACGTGCGTGAGTTCCGTGGCGTTCCCGAGGTGAACGTCTCCGAACACTCACGCGTCGACGCGCTCGCAGAGTCGGTCGACGTCGGCGACGACGCCCCCGAGATGGCCATCGGCGACGCGGTCGCCTCCGGCGGCGTCTACGACGTCTGTCTGGTCGGCAACCTGCTGGCCGTCCGCGACGGCTCCGGACTCATCCAGCGCTGTCCCGAGTGTAACCGCGTCATCCAGAAGGGGCAGTGTCGGACCCACGGCGGCGTCGACGGCGTCGACGACCTGCGCGTGAAGGCCATCCTCGACGACGGCACCGCGAGCGTCACCGTCGTCCTCGACGACGAACTGACGAGTGAGGTCTACGGCGGGACGCTCGAGGACGCCCTCGAGCAGGCCCGCGACGCGATGGACCAGGAGGTCGTCGCCGACACCATCCGCGAGCGTATCGTCGGCCGCGAGTACCGCGTGCGCGGACACCTCTCGGTCGACGAGTACGGCGCGAACCTCGACGCGAGCGAGTTCGACGAGAGCGGGGACGACCCCGCCGAGCGTGCGCGAACCTTCCTCACGGAGGTGGGCGCGTGAGCGCCGACGACGGGCCCGTCGCCGGCCGCGAAGTCGCCTACCGGCTGTTCGCCGCCGAGTACGACGACGCCTCGCTCAGTCACGCCGAGAGCGACGAAGAGCGGGCACCGAACTACGTCGTCACGCCGACGGGCGCGCGGACGAACCGGCTGTTCGTCACCGGGACGCTCACCGAGGTGACGCCGGTCAACGACGAGATGGTCAGAGCGCGTGTCGTCGACCCGACGGGGGCGTTCGTCGTCTACGCCGGCCAGTACCAGCCGGAGGCGCTGGCGTTCCTCGAGCGCACCGACCCGCCGGCGTTCGTCGCCGTCACTGGCAAGGCCCGAACCTTCCAGCCGGACGATTCGGACCTCGTCTACACCTCGATCCGTCCGGAGAGTTTCTCGACGATCGACGCCGCGACGCGCGAGCGCTGGGTCGTCACGGCCGCCGAACAGACCCTCGAGCGCATCGCCACCTACGCGGCGGCCGCCGAGGTCGACGCACGCGGCGAGGCGTTGACCGAGACACTCCTCGAGAACGGCGTCGAGGCTGGTCTCGCCGCGGGTATCCCGCTCGCACAGGACCACTACGGAACGACACCCGACTACCTCGAGGCGTTGCGGACGCTCTCGCTCGAGGCCGCCCGCGTCGTCGCTGGCGACCTCGACCAGGTCGGGGCGTTCTCACTGGTCCCTGACGAGAGTAGCGGTGAGGGCGCGAGTTTCGCCAGCCTCGCCGCGGACCGCTCGTTCGAAGCCTCCCACACCACGACCGAAACACGAGCGGCCCAGACAGCCGAGACGGAACCGGCCGAGGCGCCAGCCGCGACACCCGGCGCCTCGGGTGAACCGGCGGCGACGGACGCCGCGGACACCGCCTCCGACCGCTCGAGCGAGACCGATGACGAGTCGCTCGAATCGGACGCGCCGTCCGAATCAGTGGCTCCGTCCGAGACCACGGCGGAGGAAACGGCTGCCGCCGAGAAGCCGGCGTCGGCGGGTGCGGACAGTGAGCCACCGGTCGAGGCATCGTCGGCGGATGCTGGTGACGACGCAGCGACCGAGACGGAGCCAGCGAGCGCGGACGCAGACGACGAGTCGGAGGCGGAGACCGACCTCGAGGACGTCGGCGGCATGTACGAGATGGACGACGAGGAACGGGCCGAACTCGAGGCGGAGTTCGGTGCGGAGTTCACGACCGGGACCGACGTCGGGGACCCCGGCGAGGCGGGCATCGAGACGCCCGAACCGGACCCGGCCGACGCGGCGGCCGAGACCCCGGCGACCGACGAGACCAGCGAGAGCGACGACGCCAGCACCGACACGGACGACGTCGGCGGGTCACTCGGCGACTTCGAGCCACAGAGCGAGGACCTCACGGCGCAAACGGACGACGAGGTGGAGACCGACTCGAGTGACGCCGACGCGGACGGTGACGAACCCGACGCGACGCCGGAGGCAGCTGACGGGGACCTCGAGGACGAGGAGTCCGACGAGACGCCCGCAGACGTCGACGTCGACGTCGAGAGCCTCGTCGTCGAGACGATGCGCGACCTCGACGACGGCGACGGCGCGGACAGAGCGACGCTGATCGAGACGATCACCGCGGACGCCGGCGTCGACGAAGCGGCCGTCGAAGAGGCCATCGAGGACGCACTGATGGGCGGACAGTGTTACGAACCGGACGACGAGACGCTGAAACCGATCTGAACGTGTCACCACCGCCCGCAGACGCGCCGGTGCGCGAGTCGGCCTACACGCCACCGCTCGAACCAGTGCCGGACGAACCGGCGGCACTCGCTCGCGTCGAAGGCGAGCGCGTCTTGCTGATCGCCGACTACCACGCGGGCATCGAGGTCGGGATTCGCACCGAGCGCGGGGTCACCGTCCCGAGTCGGGCCGAGGCGCGCCGCGAGCGCCTCGTCTCGCTCGTCGAGCGAACCGCTCCCGACCGGCTCGTGATCCTCGGCGACCTGATGCACGCCATCGGCGACCCCGGCGGGGCCGAACGCGGCGAACTCGAGGTACTGTTCGAGACGCTGCCGGCCGGTCTCGAGACGACGCTCGTCAAGGGCAACCACGACGGGAACATCGAGTCCTGGCTCGAGGGCGTCGAGGTGGTCGCCGGCAGCGGTGTCCGGCTGGGGCGGCTCGGCGTCTGCCACGGCCACACCTGGCCCGATCCCGACGCGCTCACGGGCGTCGACGTCGTCTGTTTCGGCCACGAACACCCCTGCGTACGACTCGAGGACGACGTCGGCGGCGCGCGTATCGAACGCGTCTGGCTGCGCGGACGGCTCGCTGCCGACGGGTTCACAGACCGGGAGGCGTACACCGGTCTCGAGTGGCTCACCGACCCGTCCGCCGCACCGGCGGCCGTCTGCGTGCCCGCGTTCAACGACCTCGCTGGCGGGACCTGGGTCAACCTGTCGGGCCAGTCGTTTCTCTCGCCGTTCCTGCCGGCGGGGATCACGGGGGCGGAGGCGTATCTCCTCGACGGGACGCGCCTCGGACCCTACCGATCGATCTGAGCGGGACAAGCGAGGGTCTTATGCGCGTCTCACCCCTACGCTCTCGAGATGACAGACGGCGACGCGGCGGCCTTCTCACACCTCGGGCCGTCGGTTCGCGAAGCCCTCTCGGCGCGCGGCTTCTCGACGCCGACCCCGCCACAACGGCTCGCCATCGCGCCGCTGACCGCCGGAGAGGACACCCTCGTGATTGCACCCACCGGGAGCGGCAAGACCGAAACCGCGATGCTCCCCGTCTTCGACGCCCTCGTCGACGACCCACCCGACGGCTTCGGCGCACTCTACGTCACCCCGCTGCGCGCGCTCAACCGCGACATGCGCGAGCGCCTCGAGTGGTGGGGTGAGACGCTCGGTCCCACCGTCGACGTCCGCCACGGCGACACCAGCCGCTACCAGCGCAGCAAGCAGTCGCAGAACCCGCCGGACGTGTTGATCACGACGCCCGAGACCATCCAGGCGATGCTCACCGGCGAGCGCCTCCGTGAGGGACTGGCCGACCTCTCACACGTCGTGATCGACGAGGTCCACGAACTCGCAGCGTCGAAACGCGGCGCACAGCTCGCGGTCGGTCTCGAGCGCCTGCGTGGTCTCGCCGGGGCGTTCCAGCGCATCGGTCTCTCGGCGACCGTCGGCGACCCCGAGGAGGTCGGCGCGTTCCTCACCGGCGGCAGTCCGTGCGTGATCCGCGAAATCGACGTCGGGAGTAACGTCGCGGTGACGGTCCGTGAACCCGAGCGGACCGACGAGGACGAACGGCTGGCACGGACGCTCGCGACCGACCCCGCCACCGCGAGCCACGTCAGACTGATCCGTGACCTCGTCGAGCGCCACGAGTCGACGCTGATCTTCGTCAACACCAGACAGACCGCCGAGGCGCTCGCCTCGAGAGTCACCGAACTCGAGTTGCCCATCGGCGTCCACCACGGCTCGCTCTCGAAGGAGGCGCGCATCGAGGTCGAAGACGCGTTCAAGGCTGGCGACCTCGACGCGCTGCTGTGTACCTCCTCGATGGAACTGGGCATCGACGTCGGCCGGATCGACCACGTGATCCAGTACCAGAGTCCGCGACAGGTCTCGCGGCTGCTCCAGCGCATCGGCCGTGCGGGCCACCGGTCGGGCGACGTCTCACGCGGCACCATCGTCACCACCCGCCCCGACGACACGCTCGAGGCGATGGCCATCGCCCGGCGCGCTCGAGCGGGCGAGGTCGAACCCGCCGCGATCCACGAGGGGAGTCTGGACGTGGTCGCGAACCAGGTCGCGGGACTGGTGCTGTGTCACGGCTCGGTCCGGGTCGTCGACGCGCTCGCGCTCGTCCGGCGGGCCTACCCCTACCGCGACCTCACGGAGGCGTCGTTCCGGAGCGTCCTCGGCGAACTCCACCGCAACCGGATCGTCTGGTTCGACGAGGGCGACGACCGCCTCGAGCCCTCCGGCGGCACCCGGGGGTACGTCTACGCGAACCTCTCGATGATCCCCGACGAGGCGACCTACGAGGTCCACGACATCGCCTCGGGGGGCCGGATCGGCACGCTCGACGAGCGCTTCGTCGTCAACTTCGCCGCCCCCGGTGCGACCTTCGTCCAGCGCGGGCGGATGTGGCGCATCGCCGAGGTCGACGACGAGGAGGGCCGAGTGGAGGTGAGTCCCATCGAGGACCCGACCGGCGAGATTCCCTCCTGGATCGGCCAGGAGATTCCCGTCCCCCAGGCGGTCGCCGGGGAGGTCGGCGAGATTCGCGCCGTCGCGGGCACACAGCTCGAGTCGGGGACCGACGCCGGGTCCGTGGCTCGCGACCTCGCAGGTCGCTACGACGCCACCGGCGACACCCTCGAGCGCGCGCTCGCCCCGCTCGAGCGCCACGCCGAGAGCGAGACGCCGATTCCGACCGCCGACCGGATCGTCCTCGAGCGCGAGGGCCGGGCCGTGGTCCTCACCGCCCACTTCGGCCACACGGCGAACGAGACGCTCGGCCGGCTGCTCTCGGCGCTGCTCGGCCAGGCCAGTGGCTCCTCGATCGGTCTCGACGTCGACCCCTACCGGATCGAACTCGAGGTGCCGACGGGAGTCGCGACGAGCGAGATCCTGGCCGTGCTCGAGGAGACCGACCCCGCCCACGTCGAACCCATCGTCGAACTCGGGCTCAAACGCTCGGATGCGCTCGCCTTCCGCCTCGCACAGGTCTCGGCGAAGTTCGGCGCGCTCGAGCGCTGGCGTGGCGCTGGCAGGCTCTCGAACGAGCGGCTCCTCGCCGCACTCGAGGAGACGCCGATGCACGCCGAGGCCGTCCGCGAGGTGTTCCACGAGGATCTCGATCCGGCGGCGGCGAGCGCGGTGCTCGAGGGCGTCCAGTCGGGGGCGATCGACCTCGTCACCACGCGCGGGCGGACGCCGGTCGGCACCGGTGGGCACTCGTCGGGGAAGGAACTGCTCGCACCCGAGAACGCCGACGCGAGCGTCATTCAGGCGGTCAGAGAGCGGATTCAGCGCGACCGGGTGACGCTGGTGTGTACCCACTGCACCGAGTGGCTCTCGCGGACGAGAGTCGAGCGCGTCGCCGAGCAGCCGACCTGTCCCGCGTGTGGGTCGACGCGCGTCGCCGCCCTGAGTCCGTGGGCCGACGAGGTGGTCGACGCCGTCCGCGCCGCCGAGCGAGACGAGGAGGGCGAGCAACTGGTCCGCCGGGCGATCCGCAACGCGAATCTCGTCCAGAGCCACGGCAAGCGCGCCGTCATCGCGATGAGCGCCCGCGGCGTCGGCCCGCACAACGCCGCCCGCATCATCGCGAAGTTGCGCGAGGACGAAGACGACTTCTACCGGGACATTTTGGCACAGGAACGCGAGTACGCCCGGACGAAGTCGTTCTGGGACTGACGTGCGTTATGCACGCGATCATATGATCGTGTGCATACTGAGACGCGTCGAGTCGGCCCCCTCGAATCGCCGGAGTCTCCGGGGTATAAGCCGCTCGAGTCACACCCACACACATGGAGTACACACGACTCGGCTCCACCGGGGTACAGGCATCACCGCTCTGTCTGGGGACGTGGCGCTTCGGCCAGGAGAGCGGCGGCGTCGTCGAGACCGGCCGCGAGGAGGCTCACACCCTCCTCGACGCGTTCGCAGACGCGGGCGGGAACTTCATCGACACCGCCAACGGCTACGGCGGCGGTGACTCCGAGCGCTGGATCGGCGAGTGGCTCGCAGAGCGCGACCGCGAAGACTTCGTGATCGCCTCGAAAGTCTACTGGTCACAGGAGTCGCGCTTCCAGGAGAACCTCTCGCGGAAGAACGTCCGTGCGGAGATCGAGGGATCGCTCGAGCGCCTCGACACTGACTACCTCGACGTCTACTACATCCACCGCTTCGACGACGAGACGCCGGTGCTCGAGACGATGCGGACGCTGACGAACCTGGTCGAGGAAGGAAGGGTTCACTACCTCGGGGCGTCGACGATGGCCGCCTGGAAGCTCACCAAAGCCCTCTGGAAGGCAGAGGTCGACGGTCTCGAGCGCTTCGAGATCACCCAGCCGATGTTTCACGCGGCCTACCGCGAGGACGTGTCTGACTACCTCGACGTCTGCGCCGACCAGGGTCTCGCCGTCTGCCCGTACTCGCCGCTGGCCGGGGGCTTTCTCACCGGCAAGTACGAGCGCGTCGGCGAGGGCGTCGACGACGTCGAAGCGCCCGACGGCTCTCGCGGCGCGCTCGACGAGATGTTCTCGGAGTGGTACGTCTCCGAACGCGGCTGGGCCGTCCTCGACGCGGTGCGCGCCGTCGCCGAGGAGATCGACGCCACGCCCGCACAGGTCGCCCTCCGGTGGCTCGTGCAGCAGGAGGCGTTCACCTGCGTTCCCATCGTCGGTGCGCGAACCGTCGCACAGCTCGAGGACAACCTCGGCGCGCTCGAGATCGAGTTGAGCGACGCCCAGTACGCCCGGATCGACGACGCCCGGACGTCGGCCTGAGCGCGCTCGGTCAGACGCGCTCGGCGAACGCGTCCTGGAACGTCGCCGTCCCCTCGCGCCAGGCGGCGATCAGCGCGTCGTCGTTCTCGCTGTCCCAGGGGTCGATAGAGCCGTGTGCGTCGATCCACTCGAGACCGCGTCGGACGCCGTCTTCGAACGAGATCGTGTACTCGAAGCCGAGGTCGCGTCGCGCCTTCGCGTTGTCGAAGACGGTGCTGTACTGGAAGTGAGCGACCAGCATGTCGGTGCGCTCGGGCACCGCTGCGACGAGGTCAGCGGTCGGGATGTGAACCAGGTCGGGATCGGGTGCCTCGAGCGCGCGAGCGACGGTCCGGTGGTACTGGTTCCACGTGATGACCTCCTCGCTCGTGACGTGGTACGCTTCACCGTAGGCGGTCTCGTTGCCGACGGCGTTGACGAACGCGCGGGCGACGTCGTCGCGGTGACACGGTCCCCACAGCGAGGTGCCGTCGCCGTGGACGACGATCGGTTCGCCGCGCTCGAGTCGGTCGAGGTAGTAACTGCCCCGGCCGAAGGTGTGTAAGATCGGGTGTTTCTCGTCGTATGTGCTCCACGGGCGGATAATCGTCACGTCGAAGGCGTCGCCGTGGGCGGCTAAGAAGACGTCTTCGGCGGCGGCTTTGTTCTCGCCGTACTCGCTCACCGGCGGTGACCGGGGGGCGTCTTCGGTGATGGGATTCGTCGCCGGCGGCCGGTGGTAGACGTCGACCGTCGAGCAGAAGATGTACTGGTCGACCGTGCCCGCGAACGCCTCGACGGCGCGTTCGGCCTGTTCGGGCGTGAAACAGATCATGTCGATCACGCAGTCGACCTCGAGTTCGTCGACCTGGGCGGCGAAACGTCCGTGGTCGTTTCGGTCGCCCGAGACGAACGTGACGCCGTCGGGCACCTGCGCCGGCGTTTCACCCCTGGTGAAACACGTGACGTCGTGGCCCGTGTCGACGAGTTGGCGGGTGATTCCGGTGCTGATCAGTCCCGTCCCGCCGACGATGAGAACGTGCATGCGGAGGGATGCATTCCGACCGGGATAAGTGATGTGACCGATGGGTGCGCCGTTCGAGCCACCGGCGGTGCGCGACGCCGCTGACAGTCGTAGTGTTGTAACGGAATCCACAGTGGGTGGACGGCAGCCCGCCTCGAGCGAGCACCGGCGGCCGCCGTGTACGATCGGCGGGATCGATCGTGACGCAACACTTGTAACGGTGGCATCTATCTATGTAGGTATGACCGCAGAGGAGACTCGTCGACGGACGAAAGTCGAGCGAGTGATCGACGAGTACGGGTTAGACGGGTTTGGGGACCACCTCGAGGCCGCCTGGGTGGGCGACGGGACCGAACGGACGAGTCTGCGGGACTTAGCGACCGAGTTCAACATCGAGGTGTTACAGGCCGCACTGGGGGAGGCGGGCGAGTCGACGATCAGTTCGGACGTCGAGAGCACCTACCAGACGCTGACCGACGACGACGTACCGCGAGCCGACGAGATCAGAAAACGCCGCGAACTCGAGCGTGCCGGCGTCGACGTCGACGAGGTCTGTACAGACTTCGTCACTCACCAGGCGATTCACACCTACCTGACGACCGTCCGTAACGCGGAGCTTACGCAGGACGTCGAAGACCGGATCGAGCGCAAGAAAGAGACGATCCAACGGCTGGCGAGTCGCACCCAGGTCGTCACCGACTCGACGCTCGAGGAACTCGTCCGTGCGGACTTACTCACCGACCGTCAGTACGAGGTGTTCGTCACCGTCCGCGTCGTCTGTGACGCCTGCGGCGCGGACTACACCGTCGACGAACTCATCACGCAGGGTGGCTGTGACTGCCACACGGGTTGAACCCTCTCCGTTCTGGTCATCAACGTTTATAGTCTGAGCGCGACATCGAACGCATATGTCAATCACAGAGTCTCTAGAGACACCGGTAGAGGTCGCCGCCGAGAACATCGGCGGCATCGACCGGACGACGGTCTCACTCGAGCCGGGGGTCAACGTGCTGACGGGGCGCAACGCCACCAACCGCACCTCGTTTCTCCAGGCGATCATGGCCGCCCTCGGCAGCGAGCGCCCCTCGTTGAAAGGCGACGCCGACCAGGGCAGTGCCACCCTCGCCTTCGGCGAAAATACGTACACGCGCTCGATCAGCCGGCGAAACGGCCACCTCGTCTTCGACGGCGATCCCTACCTCGAGGACGCCGAACTGGCGGATCTCTTCGCCTTCTTGCTCGAGTCGAACGAGGCGCGCCGGGCGGTCGGCCGGGGGGACGATCTGCGCGAGCTGATCATGCGGCCGATCGACACCGACGAGATTCAGGCCCAGATCACGCTCCTCGAAACCGAAAAGCGCGACATCGACGAGCAACTCGCCGATCTCGAGCGCCTCGCCGAGCGCCTGCCCGAACTCGAAGCCGAGCGCGTCGGTCTCGACGACGAGATCGCCGACCTCGAGCGCGAACTCGAGACCGTCGAGACCGAACTCGAGGAACTCGACGCCGACGTCGAGGAGAGCCAGGCCCAGAAATCAGACCTCGAGCGGACCTTCGCCGACCTCCGCCGGGCCCGCCAGCGCCTCGAGTCGGCCCGCTTCGACCTCGAGACCGAACGCGAGGCCCGGAGCGAACTCGAGCGCGAGCGCGAGGAACTCGAAGAGCGACTCGAGGCGATCGACGGCGACGAAGACGAGTCGCCCGCCAGACTGGAGGGCAGAGTGCAGGAACTCAGAGAGCGCAAACGCGCACTCGACACGACGCTCAACGACCTCCAGAGCGTCATCCGCTTCAACGAGGAGCGCCTCGAGGAGGGCGGCATCGACCTCGGCGAGGCGCGCGCCGAAGGCGGCGACCTGACCGAC
>NZ_JANZXN010000003.1 GCF_025629245.1 Natronobiforma cellulositropha | reverse complement strand
GGAGGCGCTGTTGGACACAGTCGTTGCCTCCTCATTCCTCTCGAAAAGATGCCTCGATAAGCCGCCGCTGTCACGTGGTTCTCCGCTTAGCTAAAGACGGATAGAGCGCGAGTAGTAGAGCCACCGTGTGGTTCGAGAAAAACAAATTTGGTCACACCAAAGTCACATTGACTGCTTGTGGACCCTTGAGAGAGAAAGTAACTTCAAATTCGACATCAAGCCCACTTTTCATCTCGGAAAATTCATCTTGGTCGTGCGGTTCGAAGTAAATATTCTCTTCCCAGTTGTCAACATTATGATCCTCTATAAATCCCTCTGAACCGCTCATATCTTTAATTTCTCCTCTAAATATCTTATCTTCTCCATCTTCGATCCATTTATAACGGGTCGGGTTTTTCCATCTTGGTGATTCTTGGTTTGCTTTGAAGAACGTTTCCTTGGCTTCAGTATATTTGCCATTTATTGCCAATACAACGGCTTTTCGAAAGAGTTGCTCCCACGTGTACTCAAAGTTCTGACAGCGGTCCAACTCACGGACGAACCTTAGCATTTTTTCATAATGGGCATATCTATCTTCCAGCAAAATTTTTATACGAAGGTCTACAGCACCTGCAGGATAGTTTTCTGCATCCATCGCATTACCCAAGTTAGCAAGTGCTCGGGTGTTATTTTGGTTTCCAAACAAATCAATTCTCGCTAACGTGTAGTAACCCTCTCCCGAATTTTCTCTTTGAAAGACTTCTTTGGCATGCTCTTCAGCTTCTTCCCTGTCTATTTCCTTCAATATTTTCACTTTCAAACGATGAATTGTTTGTCTATCTTTAGGCTTATAAAACCGTGCAAGCCCTTCATCAAGGAGTTCTAACCCTTGGTTTAATAGCCAAAATTCCTTCTCTCCAGACTCATTTTCAGCCAAGCCTCGGAATATTTTGGCTTGAACGTGGTAGGAATTGGGATTATATCTAACACGCCTTGCAGCTACAAGATTATCCATTATATCTTGGACCTCTTCACTTTCATAGTCTGGCATTTTTCGTTCGGGATTCTCTGTAATTGAACGCCACTTCAAGTCCGCAAGCGTCACCATGATATTTTCTACCCGTTCATTACTTTTATACTTCTCAGCCTCATCTTCTAACGCTCTTTCAAGTATTGGAATAAATTCTTCTTCTGGGCTTCCGGTATTTTGCTTGAGAATTGCTAAGTGGTGAAGAACAGGTCGGGCTGGTTGACGCTCAGCTAATCGCTCAAGTGCTGCTTCAAGTCCTTCGAAAGAGAACGGAAGTTGGGCTTCTGTATCAGAGTGGACACCCTTCCGAATCAAGAATTTACTAACAAATTCTGATTCTACACCCGATTTCAAATCTACTGACTCAGCCAAGTTCATCAGGACCTCATTTGACTTATATGGACCCAGTCGATTACACAAAATATCTGCCACGAGATTGTGATAGATTCCAAAAATTGGTGTTTCTCTCGAATCGAGTGCTTCAGATACTAAATTTTGACAGTCTTCTCTAATCCGAAATACTTCCTCCCAATCAATATCTTCATTAGAAACTTCTTCTAAATACCGTCTACACACAGTCACAGGAACGTGAATATTTAAGCTAGTGGTAACTGCACAAAGGTTGACTAGCTCTTGTTGTTTTCCTTTATTTAACTCCGAATACTCATCCGTAATTATTGCTTGTATTGATTTTTTAGTCTGGAAAATTGAACGGTACATAACCGGCAGAAATTCGGGGTCGATCTCAATATATTGTTCTGCAGTTTTCTTATCGACACCAAGTAAGTTGTGCTCATTTGTAATGTCAACTAGGTACTGTACGAAATCGTCTCGTTCTTCTCGTGGAATCTCTCCATTAATCGATATACTCTCATGCTGGCATATGACGTCCTCTTCGTTAATTGGCTCTACTGACTCTGTTAGCAAAATCATTCGATGGTCAATTTCGTCAACTAGTTTTTCAAATTGAGTCAGGTCATTATTATCGACAGCACCTTTGCTGAATAATACTATTGATTGAGGCCCTTCAACTCCAATTTCTTCAGCTCTCTGCTCGATCCTGCTAATGAACCCCTCAAGCTCAGTGGGATATGGAACAGATGACCAAGTGTGCGAAGGGATATTAATGGCAAGTGATTTCCTTTCTCTGATTAACCGTTCGACCAATGAAGAAATAAGGAATGAGCGGCCTGACCCCGGCTGGCCATAAACGTTGATTGACGAGACATTATCATCGACAATCTTCCCAAATATACTTCTCTCAATATTCCGACAATAATGCCATTCTTTTTTAAACGGGTCAAGGCTTTCAGAGTTACCACGGTAGAACTCTCTTGGTGTCACCTCATTCCGATAATCTACGTTTAGTACAGGGTCGTAGACGTCAAGAAACTCGCCAATATCTTCATTTGCAACTCTAACAACCTCGTTACCAATTGGAACTGATTTAGTTCGGTAGTCGCTGGTATTTCGTTCGCTTACCCGTTCTTTAAGTTCCCGTGAGAACTCAGAGATGTCCCCAATGATGGGTGTTACACCCATCTTTTCCAAGTGATATTCTTGTGTTTCGGTCAGGTCAGATTTAAATAATGCATAGAACTTCCCTTTTGGGGCACCCGTCTTGGATTTGATTTGTTCTAACATTCCTTCAAAAACACCATCAGAAAAGGAATAGCCAACAAATAGGAAAGACTTGTGTGCTGCATTTGACCCGAGAATATCAAACATTCTAGATCGCTCATCTTTGGCTGATTCTCTATCCCCTCTCGTCAGAACCATTGAACCTTTTTCATGCGGCTCACGTGTAATGCTCCCCATTAATTTCACACAAAGGAGGTGGGTTGGCGAACTAGACAATTCAAATTTCCCGGTTTCGATAATTGTCCGCACCCTTGTGTGTTGATTTTTCTTCAATCCATCCTCTAGTGCTGTATCGTAATTAGTTGTGAAACAGGTAAACCAAGGAAGTTCTGTGAGATAAGAGACTGGCTCTGTTAGTTCGAGATCTTCTAATTCTGTCTTAATATATTCATGAACTTTGTCCTCACCATTTTCTTCAACTATGTCATTCAGGATTCTATAATTATCCGTCAGAGGACTTTCATACGTAAACTCTTCTTTTGTTCTGGAAACTAATTGGTCCCATATTAAGCCGCCGTCTTTGATGGTTAAAGCTGAACCCGCAAACAGAACGCAGTCGCCCCTAGCAACCTCTCCTGCTAATCGATTTAAGTCCTTATCCAGCATTGATGCTAACCATCCCACCCAATTCATTTGACTGTTTTGGTGGGCATTACCGAATCCCAGTTAGGATGAACTACGCGAAACCACGGCCGATGGATCCACGTCGCCCCGTCGATGCAGAAGGGTCCTCGCCGAGCGCCTTAACTACACGCTTGACGAGGACGACTCCGGAGTAAGGAGGTGATGATCCTCTCGTCTTCGGTTCTTTCAATGAAGCGTGGCCACAGCCGTTTGAGAATTCCCAGCGGATGTGGTCGTTCAATCAGTCGGTCCAGATAGAAAAGCCGTCGGTCACCTTCTCATGGCGGTTGATCGGCTTCTACGCGCTGACTGTCCAGAGCGTGATCCGTTCAAAGAGCGGCTGGTCATGGAGACAATCGTCGAGGCACTCGAAGAAATCCGCGAGCAGAATCCGGTCGGGCGGATCTGCTCGTGGCCGACAACTATGGCCCTCACCACGCAAAACTCACCCATAAACGGGCCGACGAGTTCGGCATCAAGTTCGTCTTCATTCCGCCGCATTCGCCCACGCTCAACGCGATCGAACCGCTCTGGAAGAGAACCAAATGGGAGCTCTCGCCAGAGATTTTCGCGGACCGAGACCACTTTAAAACGTCTCCGTGAGAAACGTTTCTTCGGTTGGGCCACTGCCTAAGTTTCGACAGTGGATGGGTTGAATGTATCTTTCAGATGTTCAGAAGTTGCGCTGACCGCTCCGGTATGGTGGTTTCGACCGTTTCCCCCGCCGACGGTCAGCGCTGGCTCGGCCGCATTCCTCAGGACTCGAGTCCGTCGATAAACGCGCCGTGTTCGGCGTCGTACTCCTCGTTCAGATACGCCTCGCCCTGCTCGGTGATGACGTACGCGCCGTTGCCGATCGCCTGCACCAGGTCGTGCTCGGCGAGTTTGCGACACCGCCGCGAGACGTGCGTGTTCGAGACCCGGATGCTCTCGCTGCTCGAGAGTTCGCCGACTGCGGCCCCGCCGTGCTCGCTCAGATACTCCAGAATTCGATCGTCCCAGATCGTCATCCACGTCCCCGATTCTCGCATGCATGCTGGTTCGCGCGCACAGCCCCTCTTTGTTCCCAATGTCCCCTTTCGTACTCGAAATTGTCTATAAGGTCCAGAATAACCTATATGTGATCTAGCCCCATAGGTTCGACTCGAGCGTCACCGACGGAGCACGAACGGCTCGGGCGATCCGACCGACTCGAGCACGGGTCGCTGGCGCTCGGCTTCCAACCCGACTCCACCGTGGCGCTTCGTCACACCCACCACGGTGGTGTCGTCTCACTCGCGTACTCGAGCCACCGCTCCTGACACGCAATTCGAGCCTCCCGTTCCCACCGCCTGGGAACGACGCTCGAGGTAGATGCACCGTTCGCCCGTCTGCTCGCGTATGGACACTGCAGACACCTCCGAGAACCCCGCTGACACCTCCGTGACCCGCCGGGCGTTCCTCACCGCGAGCACCATCGCCCTCGCCACCCCGCTCGCGACGGGGACGGCCAGCGCCGACGACCTCGACTCCTGGCTGGCGGACGTGCCGAACTACGAGGCGGTCGCGGACGCGCGCGGCGAGTCCGAGGTGTCGGTCACCGTCGGCGCGGACGACGGGTTCACCTACGACCCGCCGGTCGTCGCCGTCGACCCGGGAACGACCGTCGTCTGGGAGTGGACCGGCGACGGCGGCACGCACGACGTCGTCGACGAAGACGGCGCGTACGAGAGCGACCTCGTCGTCGACGCGGGGTTCACATTCGAGCACACCTTCGAGGAGGCGGGCGTCTCGCGCTATGGCTGTACTCCGCACATTCCGATGGGGATGAAAGGCGCAGTACTCGTCGGCGACGAGGCGGCCGAGGCGGTGCCAGCCGCCGGTGGACTCCAGTCGATTCCGCTCCTCCCCGGCGTCGCGGCCTCGCTCGCCATCATCGGCGTCGTCACCGCCGCCATCTCGAGGTGGACGCGGGCGAGTCGCGACCGCGCCCAGACGCGGTGAGCGCTCGAGTCACCGCGCACCGGTCCGTCCTCGTTCGCCACGTTCACACTCATCTCGACCCCTCCACAATCGTTTATTTCTACATGGAAAGATTAATATTCTACCAGTACCAAGTGAAATTCGTCGGCAGCCGCGGACGGCGGCACTCGTGGGGCGGGGGCCTTCCGTCGATCATCATCACCACCGATCACTGACCCCACGGCCGACGCGTACACCCTTTCGACACCACCGCTCGTAGCGCACTCGCTCGAGCGGGTTTTTTCCTCTCTCTGTCTCTCAGACACCCGTCAGCGCCGCCCTCGTCGCAGCCCGCCGTCGAGCGCGAGCGGCCGTTCCGAAACGAACCAGCGCCCGTTCGCCTCCGGTGCGGTGTCACTCGAGTGGCCCGTCGCTCCCGTCTCGAGACCGGTTCACGCCCCGCCTGTTGGCTGGCTCGCCGGTCCCTCACCTGCCGGTGACGTCAGCTAGACGAGAGCTATTCCGTTGGGTATTGTCCACTCGTGTTACTGATACGAATCTCGAGTCGTTGCTCCGGTGCTGGCCCGTGCTGTCGTTCGCCTGCGGTGTGGGTTCGCGTCGGATCGGGCTCCCCGATCGCTCCGTTGGCCGCTCGTCTTTTCGCGGTTCTCGCTCACTGCGTTCGTCACTCGTGGCGCTCGAGTCAGAGGTGCTCGAGCCGCGTTACTCACGGGTCGCTACCGCTCCCCGTTCGTCTGTCCGTGGTTCTCGCGCCAAAGGCGCTCAAACCACGTTACTCGCGGGTCGTGCCTCCCCGCTCGTCTGTCCGTGATTTTCGCTCACTTCGTTCGCTCAAATCACGTTATTCAAACACAAACCGCCCATCCTCCTGCACCACCTCACCATCCACTTCGATCCGGGAGTCCTCGCTCATGTCGACGATCATGTCGACGTGGACGGCCGACTCGTTCTGTTCGTTGCCCTCGCCGACCGTATCGTCGTAGGCGCGGCCGATCGCCATGTGGACGGTGTCGCCCATCTTCTCGTCGAAGAGCATATTGTAGGTGAACCGGTCGATGTCGCGGTTCATGCCGATGCCGAGTTCGCCCAGCCGTCGCGCACCGTCGTCGGTCTCGAGCACTTCCGTCAACAGTTCTTCGTTCTTCGCCGCCGAGTGGGCGACGACCTCGCCACCGTCGAACTCGAGGGAGACCTCCGTAATCTCTCGGCCCTGGTGGTAGAGCGGCATGTCGAAGAGGACGGTGCCCTCGACGGAGTCGGGGACGGGAGCGGTGAAGACCTCGCCGCCGGGGAGGTTGTGCTCGCCGTAGTCGTTCTGGGTGGGGTTGCCCGCGACGCTCATCGTCACGTCGGTGCCCTCGCCGCTGACGATGCGGACCTCGTCTGCGGGGTCGAGAATCTCGACCATGTTCGCCTGCAGCGCGCGCTGATCGGCCCAGTCTTTGTTGACGGCGTCCCAGACGAAGTTCTCGTAGGCTTCGGTGCTCATCTCGGCGAGCTGGGCGTTCGCGGGCGCGGGAAACTGCGTGAGACACCAGCGCGTCGAGAGGCGCTCCTCGAGCACGGGGCTGTGTGCCTGGCGGTGGGCGGCGTCGACCGACGGCGGAATGTCGCTCGTCTGGGTGACGTTGTCGCTCGCGCGAATCGCGATGTAGACGTCCGTCTCCTCGATCAGCGCGAGTTCGTGTGCGGGCGTCTCGAACTCGGCGTTTTCGGGGTCGTCGCCCGCGGCGGCACGCAGGTACGCCCGGAGGTTGCGCGTCCCGGTGCGCTGGCTCGTCGTCAGCGGGTTCGCGCCGACGTCGCCGATCACCTCGTGGAGGGCGACGACGAGGTCCTCGGCGACCGGGTGGGCGTCGACGACGACGTTGTCCCCCGGCTGTAAGTCGACCGAGTGGTCCGCGATGATCTGGGCGTGCTCGCGAATACGTGGATCCATGGCTCACCTTCCCGCGACACCCGGATACCGTTTTCGGACACACCAACCCGCCCGGCGACTGCCACGCCCGCGCTTTTCGGTCCGACTCGAGAACCTGGGGGCATGCGACGTTCCTTCGAGTCACTTCGCCTCCCTGCTGAACGACTGGTCGCCCTCGAGACCGGCGTCTCCACCCTCACCGACCGTCTGGTCGCCGTTCTCGAGAGTCCCTGGCTCGTCGCCATCGCGCTCGTCGTCCTCGCGTGGCTCGGCTCGAAACTCGTCGCCGACAGACTCCGGCCACACCTCCAGGAGCGCGTTCTCCGCCCGAGTGTCACCAACGCCGTCTTGCTGGTCGCCCGCGTGACCGTCGTCGTCTTCGCGCTCGCCCCGATCGCTGGTCTCCTCGGGGTCCGTCCGCGAAACGTCCTCCTCTCGGTGACGGTCCTCTCGGTCGTCGTCGGGGCGATCCTCGCCCCCGCTGCCCGGAGCTACGTCGCGGGTTTCTTCGTCCTGCTGAACCGCCCCTACGAGGTCGGCGACATGGTCGAACTCGTCGACCGACACGGCGAGCGCGACCGCGGCTACGTCGCGGACGTTACCCTCCGCTATACGAAACTCGTCACCCTCGAGAACGCCTCGCTGCTCGTCCCCAACGAGTCGATGCGCGAGCGCGACGTGACCAACCGCTCGGCCGACGACCTGCGCGAGCGCTGCTCGCTCGAGGTCTCTGTCACCTACGAGGGCGACCTCGACGCCGCCCGCGAGGCGCTCGAGCGTAGCGCCCGCGAGAGCGAGGGCGTGGTGTCGGGCGGGCCGGGCATTCGCCTCGGTAGCCAGCGCTACCCGGCCGAACCGGTGGCGTTCGTGGGCGCGACCGGTGACGACGGGATCGTCCTCGACCTGCGCTTCTGGCTCGAGAACCCGTACCGTCCGCTGGCCGTCCGCTCGGCCGTCCTCGAGCGCTTCCTCCGCGAAATCGACGGCCGGAACGTCGACCTCGCTTACCCACACGTCCAGCACGTCTTCGCCGACGAGAGCGGGCGTGTCCCCGTCTCACTCGAGACCGCGCGCTCGAGCGAGGCGGCTACGGGCGTCGTCGACTCGGAGTAGTAGCCGCCGCTCACCGTCGCCCCGCACGCCCGCGCCTCCGCGCCCGTCACTTCCCCTTCATGCCGTCGCGGAACTCGAGTACCGTCCGGCGGAGCATGAGATAGAGGAAGAAGATGAGCGAGAGCAAGATCAACACGATCGCGATGACGACCGGGTCACTCGGAATGAGTTCTCGCATACCGTCGGCGTACACGGGGCCGCCCCAAAGCCGTTTCGACCTCGAGCCGGTACGTTTCACCGCCTCGGGGCCGAATCTACCGTGGTCTCGCTCGTGTCCGGTAGCTACAATCGGCGTTTCACCTTACCGTGGGCTCAAGATATCTCCCTGCCTACGGATACCTGCGTCCGCCCGTCGTCTGGGGCCCACACATCCACCCGGATACGCGCGACGTGACGCACGCCAATCATCCACGATCACCACCACGGTCCCGGCCTGCAGTGCCCTCCACCGGGTCCCGACTCGGACCCACCTCGTGTCGGGGCCCGCCGACAGCCACGGCGGCCCGCCCGACCCTGAACGACGGCGGCCGCCGTCTCAGATCTTCCCGCTGGCGTTTCGTTCTCCTACTCGAGTGCCCACGTGAACGTCTCGATCACCGTCCCGTCCGGCTCCGACAGCCGGCCGTCGATACCGGTTTCCGTCCGCTCGAGCGTCGCGAACCCCGGTCTGTTGCCCCGTGGCTGGGCGTGGCTCCCGGGGTTGAGCAGGAGCACGTCGTCGGTCTCGACGACGGCCGGCCGGTGGGTGTGGCCCGACACCACCACGTCCGCACCGTGAGCGCGCCCGAACAGTGCCAGCCCGGTCTCGCCGCCCTGGCGGCGGTGGACCACGGCGAAGCGCACGCCGTCGTGCTCGAGCAGGCGGTACTCGGCGAGCGCCTCACGGACGCCCGTCGGGTCGGTGTTGCCGTAGACGGCGACGAGGCGGGGACACACCTCCTTCCAGGCCGCGAGTGCGGCCTGGCTGTTGAAGTCCCCCGCGTGGATCACGACCTCGGCCTCGCGGGCGGCGGCCAGCGCCTCGCCCTCGAGTTCGTGGCCGCTCGCGCTGTGGGTGTCCGAGAAGACGGCGATCATGCGGTGGGCTACGACGGCCGGAAACACGTTCGTTTCGTTCGTCACCGGGTTGCACGAACTGCGGTCGCCAGTGCGGCGTCGCCGCGATGAGGGGACGAACCCTTTTATCCGATGAGGAACCACTCACACACAGTGTCAGAGACCGCTGGCTACCTGCGCTTTTTCCCGTACGAACGGCCGTACGCGAACCAGCGCGACGCGATGGACCGGATCTACAACGCCCTCGTCCGCGGCCAGGACGTCCTCTTCGAAGGGGCCTGTGGAACCGGGAAGACCCTCTCGGCGCTCGTGCCCGCACTCGAGGTCGCTCGCGAGGAGGGCAAGACCGTCGTCATCACGACGAACGTCCACCAGCAGATGCGCCAGTTCGTCGCCGAGGCGACCGCCATCACCCGGAACGAGCCGATCCGCGCCGTCGTCTTCAAGGGGAAGGCCTCGATGTGCCACATCGACGTCGGCTACGAGGAGTGTCAGGCGCTCCGGGACAACACCCGCGCGCTCGTCGACGCCGAACGCGACCGCGCCCAGTTAGAGCGCCGCCAGCGCGACCTCTTAGCGGAGAGTCAGGAGGGCGACGCCGGCGCGACCGAAGCCCGCGGTGCGGTGATGGAGGAACTCGGCTCGCTCGAGGAGCGCATCGACGATCTCACAGACCAGAACGTCTGTGCGAACTATCGGAACAACCTCCGTGAGGACACCGAGCCGTTCTACACCTGGCTGTTCGACGACGTGCGCACGCCGGAGGCGGTCTACGAGTACGCCGACGAGCGGGACCTGTGTGGCTACGAACTCCTGAAAGACGGCATGGAGGGCGTCGACCTCGTCGTCTGTAACTACCACCACCTCCTGGATTCGACCATCCGCGAGCAGTTCTTCCGCTGGCTCGGCCGCGACCCCGAGGACGTCATCGCCGTCTTCGACGAAGCTCACAACGTCGAGGACGCCGCCCGCGAACACGCCACGCGAACCTGTTCCGAGCGGACGTTCGACGCCGCCCTCGACGAACTCGAGGAGTCGAGCGACCCACGCGCGGCCGACGCGAGGAACGTCCTCTCGGCGTTCCGGCGGGCGCTGGTCGACACCTACGAGGACGCCTTCGGCTTCGGTGACCGCGAACGAGTCGACGAGAGCTGGACCGACGTCCCCATCGTCCACGAAGACCGCCGTGACGACCTGACGCTCGCGTTCTTAGGTGGCTACTCGGGCCAGGGAATCGACGGCGACCTCGAGTCGGCGATGCAACTCGGCCAGCGTCTCGACGAGGAGTACGAGGAGGCCTACCGCGACGGAGAGAGCCAGACGCGCACGGAGTGTCAGACCCTGCAGGCGGCGGCGTTCGTCAGCGCCTGGATGAACGAGGGCGCGAAACAGGGACTCTACCCCGTGGTCTCGGTGCGCCGGGACGCCGGAACCGACGAGGTCTACGGCCGTGCCGAACTCTACAGCTGTCTGCCCCGGCAGGTCACCGGCCGCCTCTTCGAGGAGGTCTACGCGACGGTGCTGATGAGCGCGACGGTCCAGCCCTTCGACGTCACCGAGGACGTCCTCGGTCTCACAGACCCCGTCACGATGGCTTACGGCCTGCAGTTTCCCGACGAGCGCCGCCGCACCTACGCCGTCGAGACGCCGCCGCTGTTCGCGAGCGCTCGAGACGACCACGAGGTCCAACGCGAGGTCACCGACGCCATCCGTGACGCCGTCCGCTTTACGCCCGGCAACACGCTCGTCTTCTTCCCCAACTACGGCGAGGCCGCCCGCTACCGCGAGCGCCTCGAGCGCGACCCGCTCTCGGCGACCGTCTACCTCGACGAACCGGGCGTCGCCGCCGAGGACCTCCGCCAGCGCTTCGTCGCCGACGACGACGGCGTCCTGCTCACCTCGATGTGGGGGACGCTCGCCGAGGGCGTCAGCTTCGACGGCGACGACGCCCGGACGGTGGTGGTCGTCGGCGTCCCCTACCCGCACCTCGACGACCGGGCGGAGGCCGTCCAGGCGGCCTACGACGCGGCCTTCGACGGCACCGAGACCGGCTGGCGCTACGCCGTCGAGATTCCGACCGTCAGGAAGACCAGACAGGCGCTCGGGCGGGTGATCCGCTCACCCGAGGACGTCGGCGTCCGCGTCCTCCTCGACCGACGCTACTCGAGGCGGGCGAAGTCCGACCTCGGGAAGTACAGCGTCAACGCCACCTTCCCGCACGACGAGCGCGAGGAGCTGCTCGATATCGCTCCCGAGAAGCTCAAGTTCGCGATGCTCAACTTCTACAGCGACCACGGCGTCTACGACGGTGAGCCACCGCGGCCGTAGCCCGGGTGAACGGACCCGGTCTGCGGACAGGCGCGACGCCGGTCCCGGCCGACGAGCACGGACGCTACCGACGGAACCAGTCGGCGAGCACGTAGGCGCTCCCGACGACGACGAACAGGCCGACGCCCGCCAGGGAGACCGTCGACGTCTCGACACCGAACAGGATCGCGGTGACGGCTGCTCCCGCCAGGAGCAGTGTAGCGAGCACGCGCCCCATTGCGGCGCGCGCTGCACGCTCGTCCCGGTGCTCGGCGCTCGTCTCACTCGTATTCATAGCTGAAATAACGACGTAAGCAGACATGAGTCACTCGATCGTCCGCTCTCCCTACCGCGTCCGTTCTCCCCACTGCGTCCGTCCGCTCACGCGGGTAACGACACCCGACTCACCGGCAGCTTGTAGGTGCCATCGAAGAACTCGAGTTCGCTCACCGTCCACCGGATCGGCTCGATCTCGCGCTCGAGCAGCCGGTCGGCGTCGGCCGGGTCGCCCCCGCGGGCGAGGGTCACGTGGGGAACGTAGTCGGGACCCTCGAGTCCCTCGACGGCGCCGAAGGTCTCGACGAGGTCGGCGTGGATACGCTCGAGTCCGGGGCTCTCGACGGCGAGGTAGACGACGGGGGCGCTGCCCAGCGGTGGGTCGGCGAAGGCGGCGAGACCGGTGACCTGGGCTTCGACGGCGGGTGCGCCCTCGAGTGCGCGGTGGACGCGTCGGCCGAGTGCGGTGGCGTCGTCGGTGTCGGCGTCGCCGAGGCGTTTGAGCAGGAACGAGTGCTCGTCGCGGACGGTGTCGAACGCCCGTAGCTCGGGGTAGAGTTCCATGGCGAGTGCGCGAATGCGCCCCGGAACGGGGACGTTGACGCTGTACACGCGGGTCGGTAGGGGTGCCCGTAAAAAGAGTGTAGTGTTTCGTGGCGTGTTCGCCGGCGGTACGGTCTGGACCCGCGCTAGCGGCCGCCGGTCCACTGTCGGATGACCAGGAACCAGAGCGGGACCAGGACGACGACTGCGAGCACCAGAAGCGGCGGGAGCATCGACTCGAGACCGCCGGAGAGCCAGCCCGCGAGGGTGTCGACGATCTGCAGCACCAGCAAGACGGCGACGAGGGCGAGGACGACCTTCAGCAGCGTCTCGACCTCGAGTTCGGCGCGGTCGGCACCGGTCTCGGTGTTCGCTCCGACCTGTTTACGATCCATACGGTCGGCGACGAACGACGGTCAGAAAAGCGTATCGTCGGCGCGCTCGCCCCTCGAGACGGTCGGAAAGACCTATTTAGCCGCACGCGCCATCACGAGGTAATGGAGCCTCGGGTGGGCTGGGCGCTGTGTTGCTGGATCGTGGTGCTCGTGTTGGTCGTCGGTGGCGGCGCGACAGCGACCGCGTCCGACACGCCCGAACCCGCTCTCGTCGCCCCCGCCTTCGAGCACGCCGTCGACTCGAGCGCCGGCACCGCCCAGGACGAGGACGACATCTCGCTGGCGGGCTACGACGAGATCGGCGTCGAGATCGACCTCCACGGTAACGGCACCGCGAACTGGGAGGTCGAGTACCGGTATCGCCTCGACGACGGCAACGAGAGCGTCGACTGGGAGCCCTTACGCGAGGACGTCGAGGACCGTCCGGAGGCGTACGTCGAGTGGTTCGAGGCGGACCGCCTCGAGATGCTCGCCGCCGCCGAGGAGACGACCGAGCGGGAGATGTCGCTCTCGCGGTTCGCCGTCGAGACCGACGACGCGAGCGTCTCGCCACAGGAGTACGGCAAGGTTCGCTTTACGTTCGCGTGGTCGTCGTTCGCCCACGTCGAGGTGAACCGGATCGAAGTCGGCGACGCACTCGAGGGGTTCGTGATGGACGAACGGATGCACCTCGTCGTCTCCTGGCCCGAGGGGTTCGAGGATACGGCGATCGAACCCACGCCGGACGACCGCCGGGAGACGGCGGTGATCTGGTACGGCGAGCAGACCCAGGAGTTCGTCGACGACGAGCCACGCCTCGATCTGATTCAGACCGGCAGCGACGGGAACACGCCGCAGCCAGTGGAGGAAGACACCGACGACGGTTCGCCACCACTCTCGCTGCTGGCGGGTCTCGGTGCGCTCGCGCTGGCTGGGCTCGCCGTCGCCGTCTGGTGGTACAGACGGGCAGACGGCTCTCCGGGACCGTCGCCGCAGCCACCCGAACCCCGCTCCGAAGACGCCGCGGCCGCGGCCGACACGACACCGGAGACGAACGGGCCGCCACTCGAGTTGCTGAGCAACGAAGAGCACGTCCTCCGGCTGCTCGAGGAACGCGGTGGTCGGGTCAAACAACAGGAGGTGGTCGCCGAACTCGAGTGGACCGAGGCGAAGACGAGCCAGGTCGTCAGCGGCTTGCGCGAGTCGGGCGAGATCGACGTCTTCCGCATCGGCCGCGAGAACGTCCTGACGGTGCCGGACGACGACCTCGACGGGCCGGCCGACTCGACCGACTGAGGGTTCCCGTCCTCGCCAGCTACTACTTATACGTCGCCCGTCGCGCCCCTGGTGGGTGTGTGAACTGCCAGCAGGGGGCGCCCACCGTCCCCTGGCCGAACTGAACCAGAATCCTTTAATACCCCTCTCGACAGTGTGTTCTAGTAGATGGTCGACGCTCCGTCATCCGCCGCTGGCGCGCTCGAGAGCACCGCGACCGGCGTCCCACGACGACCGCGGCCGGGCCGGTAGGCCCACTCTTATCTCCATCCCCGTTTCCGTGTCTTCCCCACCTGCCGACACTCGGTGATTTTTCGGTTAGCGGCGGCTCTGCCACAATTTTACAGGATTAATATCGATGAATTTAAGCCCGTTCTTCGGTAGTACTCGAGTACGACATGACACGCGTTGCACTCGCGTTCTCGGGCGGACTCGACACCACGGTCTGTGTCCCGCTGCTCGAGGAAGAATACGGATACGACGACGTCATCGGCGTCACCGTCGACGTCGGCCAGCCGGCCGAGGAGTTCGACGAAGCCGAAGAAACCGCCGACGCGCTCGGTCTCGAGCACTACGTCGTCGACGCGCGAGCGGAATTCGCCCAGCTCTGTCTCGAGGGCGTTCGCGCGAACGCGACCTACCAGGGCTATCCCCTCGGTACCGCACTCGCCCGGCCGGTCATCGCGAACGCGATTCTCGAGGTCGCCCTCGAGAACGACTGTGACGCGCTGGCACACGGCTGTACGGGCAAAGGAAACGACCAGCTCAGGTTCGAAGCGGTCTGGCGAAGCTCGGATCTCGAGGTCTGTGCGCCGGTGCGCGAACTCGGTCTCACCCGCGAGTGGGAACTCGAGTACGCCGCCGAGCGCGACCTCCCCGTCGACGGCGGCAACGACGGTGCCTGGAGTATCGACACCAACCTCTGGAGTCGCTCGGTCGAGGGCGACGAACTCGAGGACCCGAACTACGTTCCCCCGGCGGACATCTACGAGTGGACCCAGGACCCGACCGGCGAGACCGAGGAGATCGTCATCGGCTTCGAGGACGGCTACCCCGTCTCGGTCGACGGCGAGGAACTCGAGCCGGTCGCCCTGATCGAGCACTTGAACGAACTCGCCGGCTCGTACGGCGTCGGCCGCACCGACTCGATGGAAGACCGCATGCTCGGGCTGAAGGTGCGCGAGAACTACGAACACCCCGCGGCGACGACGCTGCTCAACGCCCACGAGGCGCTCGAGGGACTCGTCCTCACCCAGGAGGAACGCGAGTTCAAACAGCTGATCGACCAGCGCTGGTCGAAGAAGGGCTACGAGGGCCTGATCGACGCGCCGCTCGTGCGCGCACTCGAGGGCTTCATCGCCGAGACGCAGACGCGCGTCACCGGCACCGTCACGATCCGCTTCGAGGGCGGACAGGCCCGCGCGGTCGCTCGCGACAGCGAGTACGCCGCCTACTCGGCCGCTCACGCCTCCTTCGATACCGAGACCGTCGGCGACATCACCCAGGAGGACGCCACCGGCGTCGCGAAGTACCACGGGTTCCAGCGCCGGTTAGCCAACAACGTGATCGACCGCGAGGACGAGACCGTCTCGCTCGCGACCGACGGCGGAGACGACTGAGACGATGACCGGAGAGGACTCCGACGAGAGCGTGGTCCGCCGCGACCGCTTCAGCGGCGGCCCTGCCCGGGGCTTTCTCTCCTCGCTCGCCGCCGACGAACGCATCTTCGCGGCCGACCTCGCGGTCGACCGCGCACACGTGGTGATGCTCGCGGAACGGGACATCGTCGACGCCGAGGTCGCCGGAGCGATTCTCTCGGCGCTCGAGTCGGTCGAAGCCGACGGCCACGGCGGTCTCCCCGGCGGCGAGGACGTCCACGAGGCCATCGAGACGGCCGTCATCGAGCGCATCGGTCCCGACGGCGGGAAGATGCACACCGCCCGCTCGCGCAACGACGAGGTCGCGACCTGCATCCGCCACCGACTGCGCGAGGACGTCCTCGAGACGCTCGAGGCGACGCTCGCGCTACGCGAGGCGCTGTGTGCGGTCGCCGCCGCCAACCTCGAGACGACGATGCCCGGCTACACCCACCTCCAGCCTGCCCAGCCGACGACGGTGGCTCACTGGGCGCTCTCGTACGAGGCGGCCATCGGGCGCGACACGGAACGCTTACTCGAGACCTACGCCCGGGTCAACCGCTCGCCGCTCGGGGCGGCCGCCTTCGCCGGGACGACCTTCGATATCGACCGCGAGCGCACCGCCTCGCTGCTGGGTTTCGACGGCGTCCTCGAGAACTCGATGGACGCCGCCTCCGCGCGTGACTTCGCGCTCGAGACGACGAGCGCGCTCTCGGTGCTCGCGACGACGGTCTCCGGTCTCGCCGAGGACGTCATCCTCTTCGCGAACCGCGGCTTTCTCGACCTCGCCGACGACTACTCGTCGACCTCGTCGATCATGCCCCAGAAGAAGAACCCGGACACGCTCGAACTCGCTCGCGCGGTCGCGGGCGACGCCGCGGGCGGCGTCGGGGGGCTGACGACGACGCTCAAGGGACTCCCACGGGCGTACAACCGCGACCTCCAGCGGGCGACCCCGCACGTCTGGCGGACGGTCGACGCGGTTTCGGAGGCGACGCGGGTCGCCGCGGGGGCGGTCGCGACGGCCGACTGGAACGTCGACGACCTCGCCGCCGAGGCGGGTGCGGGCTTCTCGACGGCGACCGGCGTCGCCGACCTGCTCGCGGCGAACGGCCTGCCGTTCCGGACGGCCCACGAGGTCGTCGCCGAGGCCGCAGAGAGGGGCGCAGACTACGACGCCCTCGAGTCGGCGGCCCAGGACGTGCTCGGCGACTCGCTCGCCGCCTTCGTCGACCCCGCCGCCGTCGAGGCGGCGCTCGACCCCGCAGCGAGCGTCGCCTCGCGCGACTCACTCGGCGGGCCAGCGCCCACCGCCGTCGAGGCGGCGCTCGAGCGTGCGGAGACGACGCTCGAGACGGACTCCGGGAGGGTCGCCGAGCGCCGTGACGCGCTGGCGGCGGCGCTCGAGACGCTCGAGGCGGAGGTGTCCGCGTATGTGTGACCCTCACCTTCGGGTGCTCTCACCGCGTCGGTGGGCCCGGCGACCGCCGCCGTCCCCGCCCGGGGACAAACTACCTACCTGATGATACGGACGCACCCATCTGGCACGCGGTAGCACTCTCGGCCGAAGAGACGGGAGTCTGGATAACATAATTTTCGTGATAAGTTCGAAGGGTTTAAGGGCGATGGTCTCCGAGTGGGAGGTACAATGACCGAATGCGTCGAGTGCGGGGCCGAGGTGACCTTGCACGACGATCTGGAAGTTGGAGAGATCGTAGACTGTACGACCTGCGGAGCCGAGCTGGAAGTCGTCGACACCGAGCCGCCAGTCCTCGAGCGAGCCCCGGAGCTCGAAGAGGACTGGGGTGAGTGATCGTGTCGAACGGCACAGCCACATCCACACTACCCACGGCCGGTTCACTGGCCCACGAGGACATCTAGAAACACATGAACGTCGGATTACTCTACTCCCGGATTCGTAAGGACGAGAAGCTTCTGTTGACGGAGCTTCGCGAGCGCGGCCACGACGTCGAGAAGATCGACGTCCGCAAACAGCGGTTCAACCTGGCCGAGGCTCCGGACGCCTTCACGGACCTGGACATCGTGATCGACCGCTGTCTCGCGACCAGCCGCAGCCTCTACGCGACGAAGTTCTGCGAGGCCTACGGCGTCCCGGTCGTCAACGGCAACGAGACGGCCGAGATCTGCTCGGACAAAGTCAAGAACAGCCTAGCGCTCGAGGCCGCGGGCGTCCCGACACCGAACACGGACGTCGCGTTCACCACCGAGGCCGCTCTCGAGTCGATCGAGACCTTCGGGTACCCCTGCGTGTTGAAGCCGGTGATCGGCTCCTGGGGCCGCCTGATGGCGAAGATCGACTCTCGAGACGCCGCTGAGGCGATCTTAGAGCACAAAGCCACGCTGGGCCACTACGAACACAAGGTGTTCTACATCCAGGAGTTCGTCGAGAAACCGGGTCGAGACATCCGCGTGCTCGCCGTCGACGGCGAACCGGTCGCCTCGATGGCGCGCTCCTCCGAGCACTGGCTCACCAACGCCGCGAAGGGCGCAGAGACCGAGCCGTTCGAACTCGACGACCGCGCGCGCGAACTCGTGCAGCTCTCGAGCGACGCCGTCGGCGGCGGCCTGCTGGGCGTGGACCTGATGGAAGCTGGTGACGATTACACCGTCCACGAGGTCAACCACACCGTCGAGTTCAAGGCGCTCGACGCCGCCGTCGACCTCGACGTCGCCGGTACCGTCGTCGACTGGCTCGAGGCGAAAGCCGAGGAAGCGGGCGAACTCGAGGTGAGCGCCTGATGTGTGCCGATACGCTGACCGCGTCCGTCGTCGGCGGTAGCGGCTTCACCGGCGGCGAACTCCTGCGCTTGCTCGCGGGCCACCCGAACTTCGAGATCGCACAGGCGACCAGTCGTTCGTACGCCGGCAAGAGCGTCGGCTCCGTCCACCCGCCGCTGCGCGGCACCGAACTGCGCTTCAGCGAACCCGACGACCTAGAGAGCGTCGATGTCCTGTTTACGGCGACGCCCCACGGCGTCTCGATGGGCCAGATCGACGAGTTCCTCGAGATCGGTGACACCGTCGTCGACCTCTCGGCCGACTTCCGGCTGAACACCGAAGAACAGTACGAGGAGTGGTACGAGGGCCACAGCGCGCCCGAGTACCTCGAGAAGGCTCAGTACGCCCTCCCCGAGATCAACCGCGAGAACCTCCCGGGTGCGGAGCTGATCGCCGGTGGCGGCTGTAACGCCACCGCGACGATTCTGGGACTCTACCCGCTGTTCGAACACGGGGTTCTCGAGGGCGGCGAACAGATCGTCGTCGACGTGAAAGTCGGCTCCTCCGAAGGGGGTGCCGGCGGCGGCGAGGCCTCGAGCCACCCCGAGCGCTCGGCGGTCGTCCGCCCCTACGCGCCGACGGGCCACCGCCACGAGGCCGAGATCGAACAGTTCCTCGGCACCTCGGTGGCGTTCACCGTCCACGCGGTGGACATGATCCGCGGGGCCAGCGCGACCGCCCACGTCTTCCCCTCGGGACCGGTCTCGAAGGGCGACCTCTGGAAGGCGTATCGCGGCGAGTACGAGGACGAACCGTTCGTCCGCATGGCCGCCGGCGGTGGGGGCATCTACCGCTACCCCGAGCCGAAAGCCGTCGCGGGCACCAACGTCGCCGAGGTCGGCTTCGAACTCGATCCCTCGAACAAGCGCATCGTCGTCTTCTCGGCGATCGACAACATGATGAAGGGATCGGCCGGCCAGGCGATTCACGCCGCGAACATCGCACTCGGTCTCGAGGAGACCGCCGGACTCGAGTTCCTCGGTCTCCACCCCGTGGGGGCACCATGACTACGCCAAGACGTTCCTGCTCGCGTTGCTGTGCAGGCTGCGACTCGTCTAGTCACACTCGCCACCGGAGGTGGCTCGCGTGACAGTGGTCGTCAAGATCGGTGGCGCCCGCGCCGTCGATCCGAAGGGTGCGCTCGCGGACGTTGCGCAACTCGTCGCCGAGGGCGAGGACGTCGTCCTCACTCACGGCGGTTCGACCGCCGTCGACGAGACGCTCGAGGAACTCGGCGAGGAACCCACCTACGTCGAGACGCCCGGCGGCGTCGTCGGCCGATTCACCGACGAGCGGACCATCGACGTGTTCAAGATGGTCATGCCGGGGAAGCTCAACACCGACCTCGTCGAAGCGCTCCAGAATCTCGAGGTGAACGCGGTCGGGCTGACCGGCACCGACGGCAAACTGCTCGCGGGCAAGCGCAAGTCCGCCGTACGCGTCCTCGAGGACGGCAAGAAGAAGATCAAACGCGGCGACCACTCCGGGAAGATCGAATCGGTCAACGCCGACCTCCTCGAGACGCTGCTCGCCGGCGGCTACGTGCCCGTCGTCTCCGTCCCGATGCTCGGGAAGGATCGTGACGGCGGCTACACGGCCGTCAACGCCGACGCAGACCGCGCGGCCGCCGCCGTCGCGGGCGCGCTCGAGGCCGACCTCGTCCTCCTCACCGACGTCTCCGGCGTCTACGAGGATCCCGACGACGAGTCGACGCGGATCGACGCGGCGGCCACTCCGGCCGAGTTCGAGACCGTCACGTCGGCCGCCGAGGGCTTCATGACGAAGAAAGTGATGGCCGCCCGGGAGGCACTCGAGGGCGGGGCTGCCTCGGTCGTCGTCGCCGACGCGAACGCCGAGGACCCGATCTCGGGTGCGCTCGCGGGTGACGGAACGACCATCGAACCCACTGCGCTCGCCGACGGGACGGAGACGGAGGCTGCTCGATGAGCGACCTCGATTTCGTCTCCGGCACGAAACCGATCCCGATCGAGCGTGGCGAGGGGGTGTACCTCTACGCGCGCGACGGCACCGAGTACGTCGACGCCGGCGCGAGTTACGCGTGTACGCCGCTCGGCCACAGCCACCCCGCGGTCGTCGAGGCGGTCCAGGAACAGGCCGGGAAGCTGACGTTCGTCGACTCCTCCTATCCGGTTCGCTCGCGTGAGAACGCCTACGCGGCGCTGGTCGCGAGCGCGCCCGACGACCTCACCCAGGCGTGGTTCTGTAACTCGGGGACCGAGGCCAACGAGGCCGCCCTGAAGTTCGCTCGCTCCGCCACCGGCAACTCGAAGATCGTCGCCGCGACCCGCTCGTTCCACGGCCGGACGATGGGGTCGCTCGCGGCAACCTGGAAAGACAAGTACAAGAAACCGTTCGAACCGCTGGCGGGCGACGTCGAGTTCGTCCCCTACGGCGACGCCGAGGCGCTCGCGTCGGCCGTCGACGAGGAGACGGCGGCGGTCATCCTCGAACCCATCCAGGGCGAGGGCGGCATCAACGTTCCACCCGAGGGCTACCTCGAGACCGCCCGCGAGTGTACCACAGACGCCGGTGCGGCGCTCGTCTTCGACGAGGTCCAGACCGGTATGGGCCGGACGGGCCAGATGTGGGCCTGCCAGGGCGTCGGCGTCACACCCGACATCCTGACGACGGCGAAAGGTCTCGGCAACGGCCTGCCGATCGGCGGGATCGTCGTCCGTGACTGGATCGCAGACGGGGCGGCCTCGCACAACGCGACGTTCAGCGGCGGTCCCGTCGTGACCGCCGCCGCACACGCGACCATCTCGACGCTGGTCGAGGAGGAGTGGCCCGCCCACGCCGCCGAGATGGGTGACTATCTCACCGCCGAACTCGAGTCGGCCGTCGGCGACGAGATCCGCGAGATCCGCGGTGAGGGACTGCTCCTCGGCGTCGAGTTGAAACGCGGCGCGAACCGTGTCGCTCGCGACTTGGCGCTCGAGCAGCAGGTGCTGGCGCTGCCTGCGGGCCGGACCGTCTTGCGCCTGCTCCCGCCGCTCGTGATCGACGAGGCGGAAGCCGATGGACTCGTCGAGGCGATGGCTGCGGTGATCGCGCCGACGACAGACGCACAATGAGCATGAACGCAACCACGAACCCCCACGTATCGACTGCAGAGGCACGCGAGTTACTCGTCGACCTCGTCTCGATTCCGTCGCCTTCCGGTGAGGAGGCGGAGGCCGTCGAGGCGCTCGTCGAGTTCTTCGAGCGCCACGGCCGGGAGGTAAGCGTCGACGAGGTCGGCAACGTCCGTGCACCGGCCGACGACGCCGTCCTCCTGACCTCGCACGTCGACACCGTCCCCGGCGAGATTCCCGTCGAGGTCGAAGCGACCGACGACGACGAGGTGCTGTGGGGTCGCGGGAGCGTCGACGCCACCGGTCCGCTGGCGGCGATGGCCGCCGCGGCGGTCAACACGGGTGTCTCCTTCGTCGGCGTCGTCGGCGAGGAGACGAGTTCCCGCGGTGCGCGCCACCTCGTCACCGACCGTGACCAGCCGGGTGCCGTGATCAACGGCGAACCCAGCGGGGCGACCGGCATCACGCTCGGCTACCGCGGGTTCCTCTCCGGAACCTACGTCGCGACCAGCGAGTCGGGCCACACCTCGCGGCCGGACTCGAACGCCATCCAGCACGCGATCCGCTGGTGGTCTGCGGTCGAAGACGCCTTCGAGACCGACCACTACGAACCCATCTTCGAGCAGGTGACGACCAAGCCGGTCGGCATCGACGGCGGCAGCAGCGACGACGGTCTCTCCGTCGAGGCGACGCTCGAGGCACAGCTTCGGATCCCGCCGAGTCTCGACGCCGAGTCCGTCCGCGAGACCGCAGAGACCCACCTCGAGGTCGGGACGGTCTCCTGGAACGAGCCGATTCCGCCGGTGATGGAGAGTCCGCGAACCGAGGTTGCGCGGGCGTTTCGCGTCGCGATCCGCGCCGAGGGCGGCGACCCGCGTCTGCTGCGTAAGACCGGAACGAGCGACATGAACATCTACGCCGGCGCGTGGGACTGTCCGATGGTCACCTACGGACCCGGCGATTCGGACCTCGATCACGCCCCCGACGAGCGCCTCTCGCTCTCGGAGTACGACCAGTCGGTCGCGGTCTTAGAGCGCGTCGCCTCGACGCTCGTCGAAAAGGCCGCGGAGACGGGTGAGTCGGCGTGAGCGAGCCCAGACACCTCCTGGACGTCGACGACCTCTCCTCGGCGGAACTGGTCGCCGTGCTGGACCTGGCCGACGAGTACAAACGCGCCCAGGAGACCGGCGAGTCCCACGAGGACCTGGACGGCCAGACGCTCGGCATGCTCTTTCAGAAACCCAGCACGCGCACGCGCGTCTCCTTCGAGACGGGCATGACGCAACTCGGCGGCCACGCCATCTTCCTCGGTGCCGACGACATCCAGCTCGGCCGGGGCGAGCCGCTCAAAGACACCGCACGGACGCTCTCCCGGTACGTCGACTGCGTGATGGCGCGCGTGTTCAGACACGAGAACGTCGAGGTGCTCGCCGAGTACGCCGATGTCCCCATCGTCAACGGGCTGACCGACGACGCCCACCCGTGTCAGACGCTCGCCGACCTCCAGACGATCCGCGAGCACTTCGACGGGCTCGAGGACGTCTCGGCGACCTGGATCGGCGACGGCAACAACGTCGCCCAGTCGTTCCTCCTCGGCTGTGCGCTCACCGGCGTCGACTGTACGGTCGTCACCCCGGCCGAACACACCATCGACGAGCGCATCCTCGAGCGCGCCCGTGACCTCGGCGGCGAGCCGACGCTGACGACCGACCCACAGCAGGGCGTCGCGGGCGCGAACGTCGTCTACACCGACGTCTGGGTCAGCATGGGCCAGGAGGACGAACGCGACACCCGCCTGCGTCGCTTCGAGGGCTTTCAGGTCAACGAGGAACTGCTCGAGGCGGCCGACGACGCGGTCGTCATGCACTGTCTGCCCGCCCACCGTGGCGAGGAGATCACCGACGCCGTCATCGAGAGCGAGCGTTCGATCGTCTTCGACCAGGCCGAGAACCGCCTCCACGCACAGAAGGCGCTGCTGGCGACGCTGGTCGACTCGGCCTGAGCGCTCGGCTCAGACGGGAGACCGCGGTTTTTTCGACTCACACGCTCAGATAGAGTACGTAGAGGGGAACGCCAACGATCACGGAGTAGATGATCCGATCTTCGTCGTATCTGAGCACGACGATGCCGACAACGGCGAAGAGTACGAACCTGGACAGAAACAACACCACGTTGGATGGCGGTACGGCGAGAACGATCCCGATGAACAACGCGAGCAGGAACCCGATTCTTTTGATCGCGTACGGATACTTCATCGTGAACGTCCGTCGTTCAGTGGTATAGATATTGGCTTCTCTACAAGTAAGTGATTGAGACGCTTCGACCGGACCGCGCTCCTGAAAACTCCATTATTATTGGCATCAATAAGTGCCACTGCTCATTATCGATCATTACATTACTGGGCCGTTAACTAACGATTTACCTATCAAATCACTCATTCAATGGATTTAGTATCAACATTATAATAAGGTTTGACCGCCTCCGTTCACATGCACATGCCGCTGCGACTGATACTCGCGACGTTGATGCTGGTAGGTGGACCGGCGCTTCTGGTCCTCTTCTACCTGGCGTGAACGTACGAGAGACGGGGGAATGCTGTTGAACGATGCGTTCGATGGGTGTGTCCGGTTCACACCCACTGGCTGACTCACTCGAGCGTCGCGTATACGACGCCGAGGGTCGCCCCGTAGACGACGTGGCCGACGAGGCTCGTGGTGTCGAGGTTGGGGACCATCTCGGCCATACCCAGCCAGACGGGCATGACGACGACGGCGAGAATCGCCCAGAGGAGGACCCCGTAGGCGACGCCCGCGCCCACGCCCGTCGCGAGGTCGGTGCGCTGGCGGCCTGCGGCGGTGAGGGCGACGCCGAAGACGAGACCGAGGACCGCGCCGTGGAAGAGGTGGACGCCCCACCCGGCGACCGTCCCCTCGAGTCCGTACATCGCGGGGATCATCGCCGCCAGCATGTCGGGGACCATCGCGGCCATCATCGCGCCGAAGACGACCGCGCCAGCGATGCCGCCGACGGCTCCTGCCTGCCAGGGTTCGAGTCCGGTCTCGGTCGGTGCGTCCGATCGTGTCACGGTTTCGGATGCCATACGAGAGACTGCGTCGGGTGTTCGTGTAGCCGTATCTCGGTCTGGCGTCGGCGGTGCACGACCGCGATACCGAGGGCCGCACTTTTGCCCCCCGGCCGACTATGCTCGACCGATGTCGCCGCCACTTCGGATCCGGGCCGGTGAACTCGACGCCGACGCGATTCTCGAGGCGATGCACGAGGGTCGGTGGGTCGTGATCACGACGACGGTGCTCGAGGAGGACCACGAGGTGACGCTGCGCTACGACGGGGAGCGGTACTACTGTGATACGCCGACGCGACTCCACCGACACGAGCGTGAGAGCGAGATGCGAACCTGTATTCGTGAGATGGGCTACGGGTAGTGTGTTCGCGACGAGCGACGCACCCACCGCCGCGTCTGTCTGCGGTCTCCTTTTGTTCTCGCGAGCGTACGTGTGCCAATGGCGACCGACCCGGGACACCGTCTCGACGAACTGATCGAACAGGCCGATCCACCGTTCGTGAAGGTGATGAGTTGCGTCTTCGGCATCGAAGACCACGAGACGCGCGCCTACCTCGTCCTGCTCGACCGGCCCGGGAGTACGGTCGGCGAGCTAGCGACTGCGCTCGAGCGCGACCGGAGTACGGTCAATCGCTCGCTGTCGACGCTGTGTGACCGGGGACTCATCGAGCGCGACCGGCGACTGCTCGAGGGCGGTGGCTACGTCTACCAGTACACCGCCCTCTCGCTCACGGAGGCGAAGGCACTGCTCCACGACGCCCTCGATGCCTGGACGGCGACGGTCCACGGGGTCATCGACGACTTCGACGGCGAGCGCGACCCGTAGCACAAACCTACGCACTTTTCCGTTCCGCGCGCTTCTCGCCACCTAATGAGTCTCAGCCTCTCCACCGAGAGCCAGGAGCCGCCCGCCGAGGCGGTCGACGGCACCTGGCTCGAGTGTATCGAGTGCGGTGAAACCTTCGCGCCCTTCGACGACATCCGCTACACCTGCGACGAGTGTGACGGGTTACTCGAGGTGCGCTACGACGACCTCCCGACGTTCGACGACTTCTCGGGTTCCGGCGTCTGGCGGTACAACGCGGCGCTGCCGCTCGAGACGGGCGTGACGATCCAGGAAGGTGCAACGCCGCTGTATCGCGTCCCGCGACTCGAGGAGAGCGTCGGTGTCGAGGCGCTACGGATCAAACACGAGGGGATGAACCCGACTGGCTCGTTCAAAGACCGCGGCATGACCGTCGGCGTCGCCGTCGCACGGGAACTCGGCGTCGGCCGCCTGGCCTGTGCCTCGACGGGCAACACGAGTGCCGCGCTCGCCGCCTACGGCACCCGCGCGGACATGGAGACGCTCGTGCTCCTGCCGGCAGGGAAGGTCGCCGCGGGCAAGGTCGCCCAGGCCAGCCTCCACGGCGCACGCATCCTCGAGGTCGACGGCAACTTCGACGCCTGTCTCGACATCGTCCAGGACCTCGCCGGCCGGGGGGAGGCCTACCTGCTGAACTCGCTGAACCCGTTCCGACTCGAGGGCCAGAAGACGATCGGACTCGAGATTCTCGAGGCGTTCCTCGCCGATTACGACGCGGTGCCGGATCGGATCGTCCTCCCCGTCGGCAACGCGGGCAACACCGCGGCGCTGTTCAAGGCGTTTCGCGAACTCGTCGCCTCCGGGGAGCTAACGCCGGAGGACGTCCCGAAACTGACGGGTGTCCAGGCCGAGGGCGCTGCGCCGATGGTCGAAGCGATCGAGAACGACGCCGACGAGGTCAGACGCTGGGACGAGGTCGAGACCCGTGCGACGGCCATCCGCATCGGCAACCCCGTCAACGCACCGAAGGCGCTGCCCGGCATCCGCGAGACCGGCGGGACGGCGGTCTCGGTCACCGACGAGGAGATCACGGCCGCCCAGCGCGACCTCGCGGGCGAGGGCATCGGCGTCGAACCCGCCTCCGCCGCCTCGCTCGCGGGCCTGCGGAAACTGCGCGCCGAGGGCGTCGTCGACGCCGACGAGCGCGTCGCCTGTCTGACGACCGGCCACCTGCTGAAAGACCCCGACGCGGCCGCCGCGGCGGGCCAGGATCCGGAACCCGTCCCCGCCGACACCGACGACGTGCTGGCTCACCTCCAGCGCTAGTCGCGGACACACGGCTGATTCCCGTCTGACGTGTCTGACGTGCGACTGACCCACACTTTTCCTTCCGTCGCCTGTACACTAGAGCCGATGTCTCCCGCACATCGACCGCTCTCCGCCCTCGATACGGCCAGTCACGCCAGCGACTCGAGCGCCGAGTCTGCGGCTGCCCGACCCGCTGACGCATCCTCCTCCGCGCGTGCTCCCTCGAGTCAGACTCCCGACACACTCTCGCGCCCGCGTGCCCGACTCGCGACGGAACTCGAGTGTGTACGTTTCCGCGCCCGCGTCGAGGAACTCGAGGCGACTGTCGACGCCTACGAACGGCCGCTCGAGTCGCGCACCGAAGCGCCCACTCCGAGTGGACGGGCGGACTGGTGCGCTCGTGTGCGCCAGGTGCTCACGCCGACGCGGTGGCTGTAGGTTCGTTCACCGACGCGTTCGAAAACCGTGAGAACTGGCGCGCTACTGGCCGTTGAGCGTGATGTAGCGGACGGCGACGATCCGTTCGTCGGTCTCGAGTTCCTCGCGGGCGGCTTCGGGGACTGTTCCGTCGACGTTGTAGACGGTGAGTGCCTCGCCGCCGATAGTCTCGCGGGCGTTGAACATGCCGGCGATGTTGACGCCGTGGCTGCCCATGACGGTGCCGATGAGACCGATGACACCGGGTTCGTCGGTGTTGCGCGTGACGACCATCTTGCCGTGGGGGATGGCATCGACGCGGTAGCCGTCGACGCGGACGATCCGGGGGTCGTCACCGGCGAACAGCGTTCCGTCGACCGAGACCTCGTCGGTGTCGTTCGAGACGGTCACCGAGATCAGACTCTGGAAGTCCTCGGCCTGGCGGGTCTTCGACTCGACGACCTCGACGCCGCGGTCCTCGGCGATCTGGGGGGCGTTGACGGCGTTGACCTGCCACTCGAGCGGCTCGAAGACGCCTTTGAGCGCGCTGGCGGTGACGAACTCGACGTCCTCGCCGGCGATCTCTCCCTCGTAGGTGACGTCGACCGTTTCGATCCGTCCCTCGAGCAGCTGGGCGGCGACTTTGCCCGCGGTCTCTGCGATCTCGACGTAGGGTGCCAGCCGCTGGAAGGCGGTCTCGTCGATCGAGGGGGCGTTGAGCGCGTTCGCGACGGGTTCTTCGGCGAGTGCGGCGACGACCTGTGCGGCCGTCGAGGTCGCGACGTTCTCCTGGGCGGCCTCGGTCGAGGCGCCGAGGTGGGGGGTGAGGATGACGTCGTCGACGGACAGCAGCGGCGAGTCCTCGGGGAGGGGTTCCTCGGCGAAGACGTCGAGTGCCGCGCCGGCGACGGTGCCGTCTTCGATCTTCGCGGCGAGGGCGTCCTCGTCGATGACGCCGCCGCGCGCACAGTTGACGATGTAGCCCTCGCCGAACAGCTCGAGTTCCTCGTCGCTGATGAGGTCCTCGGTCTCGGGGGTGAGCGGGGTGTGCATCGTCAGGAAGTCGGCGCGCTCGAGACAGGTCTCGAGATCGACGAGTTCGGCGCCGATGCGGTCGGCACGCTCCTCGGAGATGTAGGGATCGAAGGCGACGAGGTCCATGCCGAGGGCGTCGAGTTTCTTCGCGACCTCCTGGCCGACGCGGCCGAAGCCGACGACGCCGAGGGTCTTGCCGTTGACCTCCTTGCCCATGTAGTCGCTCTTTGGCCACTCCCCGGCTTTCATCCGCATGTGTGCCTGTGGGATCGAGCGCGCGGCGGCGAACGTCATCGCGACGGCGTGTTCGGCGGCCGCGCGGACGTTGCCCTCGGGGGCGTTGGCGACGATCACGCCCTCGTCGGTCGCCGCGGGGATGTCGATGTTGTCGACGCCGATGCCCGCCCGGCCGACGATGACGAGTTCGTCTGCGGCCTCGAGTACCGTCCGTGATACGTCGGTGCCCGAGCGGACGATCAGGGCGTGGGCGTCGGCGATTGCCTCGAGCAGTTCCTCACCGTCGATATCGTAGGCTTCTTCGACGTCGTGGCCAGCCTCGTGGAGTACGTCAAGACCCGCCTCGGCGATCGGGTCTGTGACCAGTACCTTCATGAGCGACTCACTCGTGTGGAGCGGGTAAACCCTTCCGTTGTGGTCGAAATCCGCCGAACGTGAACACTGCGCGCTCGAGCGGGCCATCCATGTGCGTCCGTCTCCGATTCATCGCCGACGGTGAACGGATGCACGGGAACGGGTGCGGTGAGTGGACGCACCCACACGCGAGTCCGGACTGGGGTCTCGAGACGACTCCCCGTCCCGGCCGATCACCCTGAGACCGACTGACTGCCCCTCGAGCGGTGGCTGCACCAGGCCGGTGATTTCGCCAGGACCGGAATAACGTTCACGTGTGGATGGATAATTATTTGTTACTACAGATGGGTTATTATCCCATGGTACGTGGTGACTCAGCGGCGAACCGGCGCACCGACGAGGGATCGAACGGGCCGAGTTCGCTCTCCGGTGAGAACCGGCGGACGTTCTTGCGGGCCGTCGTCGGCACGGGTCTCGTCGGGACTGGACTCGCCTCCGCGCTCCCGTCGGCGGCGGCGGACACCCCCTCCTGGGAACCCGAGACGTACAACGTCGATAGCTACGACTTCGCCACCAGTAGCTTCGGCACGGGTTCCCCGATCGGACCCGAGGGACCGACTGACATCCACTTCGAGGACGACGCGGTCGTGATCGACACCGGCTACACCTTCCCTCATACCGGCTGTGACACGTTCGTCCTCTCGAAACTGGCCTACGACGAGGGTCTCGACCGACTCGGCGTCGTGGTCGACCACATTGGGACCTGGGAGTACTACGGCGAGGACGAAGACGAATGGGTCTGTGCCGACGCACACAGTACCGTCCGCTACGAACTCTCGGTGCCGTTCGAGGAGGGACCACCCGAGTCGGTCGTCTTATTCGAGACCATCGAAGACGAGACGTACACCACGACGGAGTATCGCGAGCCACCGCTCGAGGTGCCAGACGGCGTCGAGTACGAGCTGACGCTGGGTAATTTCGCCGACTCGTACACCGAGGCCGAAGACGACCCTGCAGTCACGGTTGACGGCGACGAGGTCGTCGTCGAGGGGATCCTCTCGCTCACCGGCTGTCTGACGGTCGGTCTCGAGCGCCTCGCCTACGCCGAGGACGAACCGGGCCACCTCGAGATCGAGGTCGTCGACACCTACGGCGAGGACTACCTTCCCGGAAGCGCCTGTCCGGCCGTCCACTTCGGCCAGCACTACGAACTGGTGGTGACGGCCAACGAGCCACTCGAGGCGGTCACCGTTACCGAGTCCGATTCCGTGGGTGAGCGCGTCGTCACCGTCTCCGGGGAAGCGGACGAGTTCGACCCCTGGATACACAACATCGAAGACTACGAGTTCACGGTCGACAGCCACGGTGGTACGTCAGGGTCGCCGGTCGCCGTCGACTTCGACGGCGGGGAGGTCGTCGTCACCGGTGCCCACCGCTTCGGCCAGACCGGCTGTGACACGTTCGTTCTCGAGCGCCTGGGCTACGACGAACACAGCGCTCGGCTGGGCGTCGTCGTCGAGCACGTCCCGGCCTGGGAACTCGAAGGCGAGGACCCCTGGGACTGCGGTGACGCGATCAGCGTCGTCGAGTACGAACTCAGCGCCGCCGTCGACGGGCCGGTCGACTCGGTCGCCGTCGTCGAGCGGGTCGACGGCGAGGACGCCCACTCGATTCACCGACGCGACCCACCCGAATTCCCCGCGTTCGTCACCGACTACGAACTCACCGTCGGCGAATTCGCCTCTTTCGAGGCCGCCGAAGCCGATCCCGAGGCGGTACTCGACGGCGAACAGCTAGTGGCCGAGGGCGCGGTCGTGATCGGCTCGAGTTCGTGTAAGACCGTCGGCGTCGGTGGCGTCGACTACGACGAGGAGGCAGACCACCTCGAGATCGAGATCGTCGACGCCTATCGGGAGACGTACGTTCCGCCCACAGGCTGTACGGACGACGTGTCGACGCGCGAGTACGCCCTCTCGGTGCGCTTCGAGGAGGTTCCGAGTACCATCACGGTGGCCGAACGGGATCTCTACCTGGAAGACAGGTCGACGGCCGTCTCGTCCGAGGACCTCACGATCGCGGGGAACACGCCGCAGGACCTCACGGGCGATGGACTGTACGAGGACGTCACCGGCGACGGTCAGCTCGGGTTCAACGACGTGGTGACGTTCTTCGAAGAGCACGACAGCGATGCCGTCCAGGGCAACGTCGACCGCTTCGACTTCAGCGGCAACGGCCGGGTCGGCTTCGACGACGTGATCGCGCTCTTCGAACGCCTGTAAGACGCTCGAGCGGCCCTGGTCTCGAGTCGCCGTCACACGCACTCTCTTCTGTGTCGGGCGGGGCGGCCCGCGCGAGTGTGACCACCCACGCTTATGAGCACCGGGTCGGTAGCCTCTACGCAGTCTCTATGTCCGCGCTGCTCTCCTCGCTTCTCGCGCTCGCCGCCGTGCGTTCGGCGTCGGTGCTCGACGCCACGCCCGCAGACCTCCTCGAGTACGTCGACGAGTGGCTCCACTCGCTGCCCTCACGTCTCGAGTCGCTGCTCCCCTGGCTCGACGCGATTCCCGACGAGCGGGTCTGGCTCTCGGTCACCGTGCTCCTCGTCGGCTCGTACCTGCTCGCGAAACTCGTCCACTGGGCGAGCAAGCGCTACCTCGAGCGCTCGGGCGACCTCACGGAGACCTCGATCGGCTGGGCGGTGTTCGAGGAGGTTCACACGCCGGTCGCGCTCTCGATCGGGTTCTTCGGCGTCTACCTCAGCGTGACCGTCCTCGGTCCCGAGGAGTCGCCGCTCGCGAGTGTGGTGCTCTCGACGCTGTTGACGGTGCTGGTCTTACTCTGGGCTCGGGCGGCGATCCGCGTCGGCAGCCGCTGGATCGAGATCGTCAACGCCCGCGACATCGAGTACGAGTTCGCCCCCATGTTCAAGAACCTCTGGAAGATCGGCGTCGTCGTCGCCGCCGGACTGCTGTTGCTCTCGATCTGGCGGATCGAGGTCACGCCGTTTCTCGCCTCCGCGGGTATCCTGGGGATCGTCATCGGCTTCGCCGCCCAGGACGCCATCTCGAACCTGATCGGCGGCGTCGCCCTCTACTTCGACAACACGTACAAACTCGGCGACGTCATCTTACTCGAGGACGACATGCGCGGCACCGTCACCGACATCGGCGTCAGGAGTACGACCGTCCTCACGACCGACAACGTCCTCGTCACGGTGCCGAACGCGGTGTTGAACTCGACGCAGGTGGTCAACGAGACCGCGCCACAGCGACACATCCGCCTGCGCATCCCGATCACGGCCGCCTACGGCACCGACTACCACGAGGTCGAGCGCATCCTCCTCGAGGTCTGTGACGATGCACCGCTGATCCGGGCGTCGCCGCCGCCGCGCGTGCTGTTCAGGGAGTTCGGCGACAGCGCCCTCGTCTTCGAACTCCGGGCGTACATCTCTCACCCGCTGAGCGAGTGGCGCGCGGTCGATCAGGTCAACCGTGGCGTCGACGACGCCTTCGCCGAGGCGGGCATCACCATCCCGTTCCCCCAGCGCGAACTCAGTTTCCTCGAGGACGCCCCGCCCGGTACGCGCGTCCACGAGTACGCGGAGCCGGCCGTCGGTGCTGGTGGCTCGTCCTCGGAGGCGGCCACCGAACAGCCGTCCGCTGACGGTGCCACGGCTGCCGCCCGCTCGGAGGGCGACGACGCCACCGCGCTCGACCCGGCGGCCGACGACGCCGAGTGAGCCGCCACCGGCGGCGGCAAAACGGACCCTTTTCAACCCTCCTCTCCGAACCACCGCCCAATGACGCTCGTCGCGTTCGACTTCGACGGCACGCTGTCTGACTCCGAGATGACCGTTCTCCTCGGCGACCGCTGTGGGGTCGCCGCCGAGATGGAAGCGATCACCGCCCGTGCGATGAACGACGAAATCGGCTACGCCGAGAGCCTGCGCGAACGCGCCGCCTTACTCGAGGACCTCCCCGAGGAGGACGTCGCCGCCGCCTACGGCGAGGTGGAACTGCGCGAGGACGCCGCGGCGCTCATCCGCGCGCTCAACGACGCCGGCGTCACGACCGCCATCCTCACCGGCGGCTTCGAACGCGGCGTCGAGGCTGCTCTCGAACGCGAGGGCGTCGCCGTCGACCACATCGTCTCGAACCGCCTCCCGCTCGAGGAGGGTGCGCTCACCGGTGGCGTCGAGGGACCGCTGATCGAGGGGACCAAAGACACGGCGCTCGAGGACCTCGCGAGCGCGCAGTCGGTCGACCTCGCCGACACCGTCGCCGTCGGCGACGGGGCGAACGACCTCCCGATGTTGCGGGTCGCCGGTCTCGCCGTCGGCTTCGACCCGAAACCGGCCGTCGCTCCCCACTGTGACGTCTCGGTCTCCTCGATGGCCGAACTCGAGGGCCTGCTCGTCGAGGAGGGCGTGCTGGCGCGCGCCTGATCTGGTGCTCGCGACTGGACCACACTCTCGAGGGAGTCCCGTGCCTGTGAACCGAGTGACCGCGCTCGCTGACCGTCACGAATACGTACCGTTATTGATACCAACGAACTTTTACTCGTCTGCGAGTACTCTCTTTCGATGATCTGGCAGGACCTCGTCTTCTCGTTCGGTAGCGCCCTCTCGATCGTGTTCCTCGCGCCGACGCTGCGCGACGTGAGCGCACGCGTCCCGCTCGGGACGAGTCTGCCGTCGATGGGCATCGGCGGCGTCTACGCGCTCACGTTCGCCTCCCTCGGTATGCCGTTCTCGGCCGCTGGTTCGGCGGCGGCCGCCGGCATGTGGTCACTGATCGCCTGGTACCGGTCGCCGTCTCCGGACTCGCCGACGCTGACCACGCGCGAACAGTTCCGCCTGTTCGTGGCGGATGCCTCCCGCTGGACGGGCCGGCAGCGTTCGGGCGGTGACGCCCTCGAGCAGTACGCACTCGAGGTATCCGCCGCTCGAGACGGGAGGACGATCGGTGGTGTCCACGCTGCGGACTGACCGCCGACGTCGGCGCTGAGCCTGTCGGCCGAAACGGGCATAGACCCTGGTGTACCACGGAGTGTATGGCGCTCACGTCGCCGCTGTTCGTGACAGCACTGCTGTCGGGTCTCGTGAGCCTCGTCTTCGGCGTGCTCGTCGTCTCGCGCTGGCACAAGCCGGGTGCGGACTGGTACGCCGTCTCGGTCGCGGGCGCTGCCTGCTGGACGTTCGGCTACGCGGGCGGCCTGCTCGTCTTCGATCCGTCGCTCCGGTGGCTGTTCGAACTCCCCATCTGGATCGGCCACGGGATGGTCCCGGTGGCCTTCTTCGTCTTCGTCCTCCACTACACCGGGCGCGTCGAATCGCTCGCTCCCTCACACCACGTGCTGTTGTGGACGGTGCCGGTCATCACCGTCCTCGCGGTGCTCACGAACGACGTCCACAACCTGATGTGGAGCGACTACCGACTCGCTCCGACCGCCGACGCGGCGGCCGTCGCCTACGAGAAGGGACCGTGGCTCTACGTCCACAAGGCCTACAGCTACCTGGTCGTCGCCGCGGGGTCGGTCGCCGTCGTCATGCTGTTCGCCGCGCGCGACTCGCTGTACACCAAACAGGCGCTCGCGCTCATCGGCGTCACCGGTCCGCTCGTCGCCGTCAGCGTCGCCTGGCTGTTCGGTCTCGGTCCCTACCCCCAGGTCGACGCGACGCCGCTGCTGTTCGGTCTCGTCTACGCCGTCACCGCCGTCGTCCTCTTCAAGACCTCGGTGTTCGACTCGGCTCCTGCCGCCCGCCGGATCGGTAAACGGCGCGTCATCGACGACTTCGACGACGGCGTCCTCTTGCTCGACGACACCGACCGAATCGTCGACGCCAACCCCGCCGCTGCCCGCATCTTCGAGGGTGGCGAGGGGTCACTGACCGGGGCGACCATCACCGACGTGCTCCCGGACCGAACGCCCGACATCGCTCCCGGCCGGTTCACCCTGCGCCTCGAGACGACCGCCGGCTACCGAACCTACGAGGTCACGATCTCGACGATCTCCGGCGGCCGAACGGCCACACTCGGCCACTCGCTCGTCTTCCACGACGTGACCGACGAGACCCAGCGCCGTCAGCGTCTCTCCGTGCTCAACCGCGTCATCAGACACAACCTCAGAAACGACCTGAACGTCATCCAGTCGTACGCGGCCGAGCTCGAGACGGTGGTCGACCCGCCGCGCGACGAACTCGCGACCGTGATCGTCGAGCAATCCAAATCGCTCGCCGCCCTCGGTGAGAAGGCGAGACGGCTCGAGCGCCTCCTCGACGTTCCAGCCGGCAGTCCGACCACCGTCTCGCTCGCGTCGTTGCTGGGGTCGGTCGTCGACCGGTACGACGACGCCTCGTTCACGGTCACGCTCGACGGCCGCCCGCTCTCGCTGGGAGCCCCCTCGCCGGTCACCTCGCGTGCAGACGCGCTCACGGTTTCGACGTACCCGACGCTGCTCGAGGCGGTCCTCGAGGACGTGATCCAGAACGCGGTCGTCCACGGCGGCGACCCGCCGATCGTCACGGTCGACCTCGAGCGCACGAGCGACGGCGTCACGATCATCGTCACCGACAACGGGCCGGGCATCCCCGAACTCGAGCGGACGCCGATCGACGCCGGGACCGAGACGCCGCTCGAGCACGCGAGCGGACTCGGCCTGTGGCTCGTCACCTGGGGTGCCGCCCGCCTCGGTGGATCGGTTTCGTTCACCCAGCCGACGGCGGGCGGGACGCGGGTGCGGATCGACCTGCCGGAACGGCTCGAGGGGACGAACACGCCCTCGTCGGACGCTGCAGGGACGCGGTGAGCCGTCGTCAGTCGGAGAAGAGGCTGGTGTGGACGGGGGCGAACTCGTCTTCGTCGCGGTCGTCGGTGTCGGTGATCGCCCGTCCGGACAGTCCTTCCCTGAGCAGGGCGGCCAGGGGCGGGCCGACCTTCTCGGGTTCGACGAGGAAGGCGTCGTGGCCGTGGTCGGAGTCGATCACGTGGTGGGCGACGTCGACGTCCGCCTCGCGACAGGCCGCCGCGAGCGTCGCCGACTGTTCGACGGTGAAGTGCCAGTCGCCGGTGAACGAGACGGCGAGTACCTCGCCCTCGAAGGCGGCCAGCGCGTCGGCGTCTCCCTCGTAGCCCGCCGAGAGGTCGAAATCGTCCATCGCCCGCGTCAGGTAGAGGTAGCTGTTGGCGTCGAAGCGTTTGGTGAACTTCTCGGCCTGATAGTCGAGGTAGGACTCGACCTCGCGGTAGGGGAAGAAGGCCGCTGCGGGGTCCGGTGGGTCGTCTCGAGTCGCCTCCCGGCCCGCGGAGCGGCGGCCGAACTTCCGGCCCATCGACGCCTTCGAGAGGTACATCACGTGGCCGATCTGGCGGGCGCGGGCGAGACCCTCTTTCGGTGGATCGCCGTCGTAGTAGTGGCCGCCGTTCCAGTTCGGGTCGGCGGTGATCGCCCGGCGGGCGATGGCGTCGAGACCGAGACACTGGGCGTCTAAGCGGGCGGCCCCGGCGACGCTCACGGCGCGCTCGACGTCGTCGGGGTAGCGGCGCAGCCAGTCGAGGACGTTCATCGCGCCGACGCTGCCGCCGACGACCGCGTGGAGGCGGCCGACGCCGAGTTCGTCGAGCAGCGCGCGCTGGACGCGCGTCCAGTCGCCCACCGTCACCGGCGGGAAGTCCGTCCCGTAGGGTTCGCCCGTCTCCGGGTTCGTACTGGCGGGACCGGTGGTGCCGTAACAGGAACCCGGCACGTTCGCACAGACGACGTAGTACTCGGTGGTGTCGATCGCCTTCCCGGGACCGACGACGTCGCCCCACCAGGCGCGGGCCTGTCCGGCGGTCTCCCCGCCCGCGTCGGGGCGGCGCGCGACGTGAGCGCTGCCGGTCAGTGCGTGACACACCAGGACGGCGTTCGCCCCGTCGAACTCGCCGTAGGTCTCGTAGGCGACCTCGAGCGTGGGAATCGACTCCCCACACTCGAAGCGGTAACTGCCCAGGTCGACGACGTCTCGCGTCGTCACGGTCTCCCTCCCGTTCGCTTCGCTCTCGCTTCGTCTCCACCGCCTGGCCGCCGACACCGCCACCGGCCGCGCGCGTCGAGCCACCGGCCGGCGACGCCCCTGCTGGCTCGAGCGGGCGTGCGCGCCGGGTGGACGCCTGGCTGTCCCCTTCCAATCATACGTGAGATGCATAGTCCTACTCGAGTTTATAACCCACAGTTACGGTAAATTCTGCAGCGTGTGGTAGCGTCCCGCGTACGCTGTGGACCCGAAAACCGGTACTGATTTAGTTTTTGAGACGCCAGTCCACTTATGGAATCGATTTCGTCGGATAGTGTTGCGCATGTCGAAAAAGCGCCACAGAAACTGCGCACTCTCACACTCCGCCGGAGGGCGACGGACGCGAGAACGGTGGCCGGTGACGGAGACGGTGGTTGACGATCTCGATGTTCTCTCTCCTGACAACACTCTCTCTCTTCCCGCTCGAGGAGCCGGTTCTCGTCTTCACCCTCGCGCTCGCGGGCTTTCTGGTCGCCCCGCTGGTGATCAAACGCGCCGGTCTCCCAGGGATCGTCGGCATCGTCCTCTTCGGAACGTTCATCGGCCCGTTCGGGCTGGGTCTGATCGAGGAGTCGTCGGCGATCGAACTGCTCGGCACCGTCGGTCTCGTCTACCTGCTGTTCACCGTCGGGCTCGAACTCGACTTACGGAGCTTCGTCAAAGAGCCCCAGCACGCCGCGCTGTTCGGACTCACCTCGTTCTTGCTGCCGTTCACCGTCGGCACCGCCGCGGGCCACTGGCTGCTCGGCCTCGACATCTGGGCGTCGTTACTCCTGGCGGCGGTCTTCTCCTCACACACGCTGATCGCCTACCCGACCGTGAACCAGCTCGACATCACCAAGAACCGGGCGATTTCGGCGGTCTTCGGCGGTATCCTTTTCACCGACACGCTGGCGCTCGTCGTCCTCGCCATCGCCCTCGGTGCCGCCGTCGGCGGCGGTCTCTCGGTCGGACTGGTCGCCTCGGTGCTCGTCTCGCTCGCCATCCTCTTCGGGCTGATCTGGTTCGTCATCCCGCCGATCGCCCAGTGGTTCTTCCAGAGCTTCAGCGAGGAGAGCTACTACGAGTTCCTCTTCGTCGCCGTCGTCTTCTTCGCCGCCGCGAGCCTCGCCGAGAGCCTCGGCCTGATCGGTCCGCTCGAGAGCCTCGACGCGATTCTCGGCGCGTTCGTCGCGGGGATCGCGCTCAACCGCCAGATCCCGCGCGGCGGGACGCTGATGAACCGCATCGAGTTCCTCGGCAACGCCTTCTTCATCCCCTTCTTCCTGCTCTACGTCGGAATGCAGGTCAACCCGAGCGTCATCCTCGACGGCCTGGGAACGATCCAGACGGCGGCGCTGATCATCGGCGTCATGGTCGTCATGAAGTTCGTCGCCGCCTGGCTCGTCGCCTTCGTCCAGGGCTACACCCCCGACGAGCGCGGCGTCATCTTCGGGCTCTCGGTCGGCCAGGCCGCCGCGGCGCTCGCGATCACCCTCATCGGCTTCGACCAGGGTCTCTTCGGCGAAGAGATCCTCAACGCCGTCGTCCTCATGATGCTCGTCGCCGCCGTCATCAGCCCCGCGCTCACCCAGCGCTACGGCCGCCGAATCGCCCTCGAGACGGCCGTCGAACCCGGCGAGGGCGGCGTCGACGACCCGCGCCTGCTCCTCCCACTCTCGACCGACGCCGACCGGCAACGGCAGCTGCTCGAGCTGGGCTTCGTCCTCAAAGACGAACTCGCCGAGGAGCCGATCCACCTCATGACGGTCGTCCAGCCCGACGCGGACAGGAACACCGAAGAGACCATCGCCGCCGTCGAGGCTGACCTGGCGCGCGCCGCCGAGTTCGGCGGGGCCGCCGAGGTACCGATCGTCACCGAGACGCGCCTGAACCACAACATCGCGTCGGGAATCGTCCGCGGCAGCGTCGAGACGCGCGCGGACATGATCGTGATGGGGTGGGACGCCAACGCCACGTTCACCCGCCGGATCTTCGGCGACATCATCGACCGCGTGCTCAACCGGACGACGCTCCCGGTGCTCGTCTCCCGGCTCGGCCACCCGGTCAACACCACCAAACGCATCTTCGTCGTCCTCCCCCACGGCGTCGACCACCACGAGGGCTTCTACGAGAGCGTCCACATCATCAAGCGCCTGACCGACAAACTCGGTGCCGAGCTGTGCGTCCTCGTCGTCGACGGCCGGACGACCCAGTACGAGAACCTCTTCAAACTCGTCGAACCCGACGTCGACGAGACCTTCGAGGAGGTCTCGCAGTGGGGCGACCTCCTGCCGCGACTCGAGGAGCGTGCCGACCCCGACGACCTCGTCCTGACGGTCTCACCACGGGAAGGGAGTATCGGCTGGTCCGACCACCTCGCCGACCTCCCACAGCGACTGCTCGAGTTGCCGCCACACTCGTTCATCGTCATCTACCCGCGCGAGGGCGAACCGGAGTACGACGCCCAGTTCCTCAAAATCGAGTAGCTGCGGGCCGTTCCGTTCGGGTGCGTTCGGGTTTCGCCTCGGGCGGGCAGCCGTCGGGTCAGTCGTCGCCGCCGACGGCCGCGACCTCGATGGCTCGCTCGAGGTCCGCGACGATGTCGTCGGTCTCCTCGATACCCACCGAGAGACGCACGAGATCGGTCGTCACGCCCGCTTCCTCCTGTTCGTCGGGGGTGAGCTGGCCGTGGGTGGTGCTCGCAGGGTGGATCACGAGCGTCTTCGCGTCACCGATGTTCGCGAGGAACTGGGCGACCTCGACCTCCTCACACAGCGTCTTTCCGGCCTCGAAGCCGCCCTCGAGACCGAAGGCGATCATGCCGCCGTAGCCGCCCGCTCGCTCGCTCGAGGCACCCGTCGTCTCGTTCTGGGGGACCGAGAGATAGCGCGTGGCGTTCTCGTGGGTGGGGTGCTCGGCGAGTCCGGGGTAGGTGACCCAGGCGACGTCGGGGTGGCCCGCCAGGAAGTCGGCGACGGCGGCGGCGTTCGCACAGTGCTGGCGCATTCTGAGCGCCAACGTCTCGAGACCCTGGAGGGTCTGCCAGGCGTCGAACGGTGACTGCTGGTTGCCGAGGCTGCGCAGCGAGCGGTAGCGGATGGCCGCGGCGAGCGGCGCGTCGGCGAAGTCCTCGGAAAAGTCGACGTCGTGGTAGGCGTGGTTCGGCCCGGCAATCTCCTCGTAGCCGTGGTCGTCCCACGGGAAGGTGCCGCCGTCGACGACCACCCCGCCGATGGTCGTCCCGGAGCCGTGGATCCACTTCGTCGTCGACTCCCAGACGACGTCCGCGCCGCACTCGAGCGGCCGACACAGGTACGGCGTCGCGAAGGTGTTGTCGACCACCAGCGGGACGCCCGCCTCGTGGGCGATGTCGGCGACGCGCTCGAAGTCGGGTGTCACCAGCGAGGGGTTGCCGATCGTCTCGACGTGGACGAACGCGGTGTCCTCGTCGATCGCCTCCTCGTAGGCGTCGTACTCGAGCGTCGGGACGAAGCGCGTCTCGATCTCCCTCCTGCTCGCGGTCTTCGCGAAGTAGGCCGTCGTCCCGCCGTAGGTGTCGGTCGAACAGACGACGTTCTCACCGGCTTTCGCGAGCACCAGGACGAGTGCGTCGAGCGCCGCCATCCCGCTCGCCGTCGCCACCGCGCCGGTCCCGCCCTCGAGCGAGGCCAGCCGTTGCTCGAGCACCTCGACCGTCGGGTTCGAGATCCGCGAGTAGATGAACCCCTCCGACTCGAGGGCGTAACGCGCGGCGGCGTCGTCGGCGTCCTCGAACCGGTAGGAGGTCGTCTGGTAGATCGGCGGGACCATCGCGCCGGTCTCGGCGTCGGGCGTCTGTCCGGCGTGGAGGCTCCGCGTTCCGAATCCGTACGCCCCGTCCTCGGGGGCGTCGCGCTCGTCGCTCATGTTTTGTACGCATACTTCTCTGCGGGCATATGACTGCCAGTAACGGCAACATTGGCTGGCCGTGTGGGTGGGTCGCACGCACCCTCGCTCGCGCGACGAACGGACGCTTTCATACCCTCGGCGCACCAACCTCGTCCCGTGTACTCGAGTGAGCGCGCGCTCGTCGGGCGGGCGCCGGTCTCGGTCGGCCGCTCCCGACTCGTCCTCGCCGCCGTCGTCTTCGTCGTGCTCTTCTCACAGCTGTTGCTCTACCCCGGCGTCTCCCAGCTCGTCGCCGCCCTCGGTGGCGACCCCGACGCCTCGCCGTTCGCCGCGACGCCGCTCGAGGCGAGTATGTGGTTTCTCGTCGCCGAGTTCGCCGCCTACGTCGCCTTCGTCGGCGTCTGGGGCGTGGTGAGCGACGCCACCGGCAGACGCACGCCGTTTATCGTCGCGGGTGCGTTCGCCGGTGCGCTCGGCTACCTCGCGCTGGCGGCGGCTCCCTCACTCGGCGGGGACGGCGTCCCCTTCGAGACCGTCCTCCTGTTGCGGGTGTTTCAGGGGGCGATGACCATCGGCGCGTTCTCGCTGACGATGACGATGCTGATGGACCTCGAAGGCGGCCACGGCAAGAACATGGGCGCGGCGGGCATCGCCATCGGTCTCGGGGCGGCCCTCGGCGCGCCGGCCGGCGGCCAGCTGACGGCGCTCGACCCGCTCGCACCGCTGGTCGTCGCCGGCGGCCTGCTCCTCTGCGTCGGCGCGCTCGTGGCCGTCGTCCCCGACCGCGCCCCGCGCGAGCGCCGCACCGCACGGGCGGTGCTCGAGCGCGTCCGGCGGACGCCGGCGCTGACGATTCCGTTCGCCTTCGGCCTGATCGACCGGATGACGGCGGGCTTTTTCGCCCTCGTCGGTACGCTCTACTTCCAGGAGACGTTCGCGCTCGGTCCCGCGGAGACGGGGCTCTTACTCGCGTGTTTCTTCGCGCCGTTCGCCGTCCTCCAGTACCCCCTCGGTATCCTCTCTGACCGGGTCGGGCGCACGATACCCATCGTCCTCGGCTCGGTACTCTACGGCGTCGGCATCCTCGGGGTGAGCGTCGCTCCGACCGTCGCCACCGCCGCGCTCGCGATGGTACTCGTCGGCGTCCTCGGCGCGCTCATCTCACCCGCGACGATGGCGCTCGTGACCGACCTCGTCGACGACGGCGGCCGTGGTGCGGCGATGGCCGGCTTCAACCTCGCCGGAAGCGTCGGCTTCCTCGCGGGCTTTCTCGTCGGCGGCTCCGTCGCGAGCACCTACGGCTACGAGGTCGCCTTCCTCGCCGTCGGCGGTCTCGAGATCGCCATCGCGCTGCTCGCGCTCCCGGCGTTCCTCAGACTCTCGCTCGAGACGACCCGACAGTACGGCGTCAGCGACGACGACTGAGCGGAGCCGCGTGCCCCGTGTTCACACAGTTCTCGGGGCGGCGAAGACGGCTTGCTTTTGTGCCATCGAGTCGAACGCTCGGGCGATGAGACGAGACGGACCACTCTCGCGACGAACCATGCTCGCGCTCGCGACGGGCGCGACGGTCACGGCGCTCGCTGGCTGTACGAGCGACGGAAACGGCTCGAGCGGCGACACGGTCGACCCCGACGAGTGGGACGACGTGGACACCATCGTTCTCGAGGGCTCGCGCCAGCACTGGGTCGGTGTCTCACCGGCGGCCATCGAGGACGAGTCGAACCCGACGCTCGGGCTCGTCGCCGGGCGGACCTACGAACTCACCTGGGAGAACGTCGACGGACAGGCGCACAACCTCGAGATTCGCGACGGGAGCGGCACCATCCTCGAAGAGACCGACTACGTCAACGACGAGGGTGAGACGACCTCGGTCACGTTCGAGGCGACCGAGGAGATGGACACCTACGTCTGCGCGCCCCACCCCGGATCGATGGTCGGTGCGATCGACGTCTTCACCGAGTGAGCCGGGTTCCGTAGCGGACTCGAGCGGACACCACGAACACGACGGCCGTCCCTTTTTCGCGCTCGAACTGGGAGTGGCCACTATGATCCCCAGCCGTGACCGCCGCCGTTCGCGTCGGTCGTACCTCGCGCTCGCCTGCGGCGCTCTGGCCGTCTCGCTCGCCGGCTGTGGTGGTCCCGGCGACGAGGCGGACCCGGACCAGCACGACGCCGGTGCCGAAGGCGAGGGTGAAGCCGACGACGACGGCGCGGGCGACGAGCGCGCACCCGGTGAGGACGAAGACGAGAGCGACGTCGACCCCGACAGCCCTGGAAGCTGAGCGAGCGCTCGTGCGCGGGCCAGACACGCCCGCCGTCGGCTCCCGACCGGAGAGTGTCGGCCCCGCCCTTATTCGCCTCCGTCGCCGACCTCGAGTATGAGCGACGATACTTTCGATAGCGGACTCGACCGGCGTTCGATGCTCGGTCTCGTCGTCGCGAGCGCCTCGAGTCTCGCCCTCGCCGGCTGTGGGGAACCCGGTGAGGGCGGGCCGGACGGCGTCGAAGACCCGGAGGAGGAGGGCCAGGACCCGGCGGCCACGCAGGACGCTGAGGAGGAGGCAGACGAGACCGACGGTCCCGACACCGAAGAAATACCGGAGGAAGCGGCCGACGAGGACGCCGACGAAAACGGCGAGGAGACCGAAACCGATCCCATCGACGCGGACGACGTCGACGCGGACGACGAGTGGGCCGAGACCGACCAGATCGTCTTCGAGGCGTTCCGCTCGGCCTGGAACGGCGTCTCCCCGACGGTGATCCGCGAGGAGGAGAACCCGACGCTCGAGCTGTACGCCGGACGTGAGTACGAGGTCGTCTGGCAGAACGAAGACGGTCTCGACCACAACTTCGAGATCCGCGACGGCGAGGACGAACAGCTCGAGGCGAGCGACTACGTCGACGAGGACGGCGAGACGGTGACACTCGAGTTCCTCGCGACCGTCGAGATGGAGACCTACGTCTGTGGGAACCACCCCGACGAGATGGTCGGTGAGATCGACATCCGAGCCGATGGGACCGACGATGCCGAGGCGACCGACTGACCGGGCGCCGTTATCGCCCGATCGCGGGCGCTGACCCCGTGGACCGTCGGACGTGGGCGTGGATCTGGTCGCACGAGGCTCGAGAACGGGCGTTCACTCCTCCCAGAATTCGAATCGCTCGTGACACTCGCGGAGTTCGTTCTCGAGTGCCGCGTAGTCGTCGGGTTCCCAGCCGGCGGTCCAGAGCACCCGCTCGAGAACGTTTCGATTGTACCGGTGGTAAATATCGTCCGGGTCGATCTCGTCGTAGCGCTTCCTGATGAGGTCCCGGATTGACTCGTCGTACAGCGACTCGTCGCCCGCGAGAACCGCCTCGAGGGGGCTGTCCGCCGACCGGTCAGCCGCGAGATCGATCTCCCGACACAGCGCCTCGAGGGTGGCTTCGACTCGGGTCTCCGCCGTCGGGTCGTCCTCGAGGGCCTGTAATTCGGTGTACGCGATGTGCTGCGTACCTTGCTGTCCGTGCTCGCTGATCTGGAGCGCGCAGTCCCGGACGGTCTCCGTGAACAGGTCGGTCTCGTAGTAGCGGATTGTATCGTAGGGATGGGTGGGTGGACCGAACGGCATCGTCCGCTCGATTCGCTCGTGCGGAGATAGCGATTGCGTTCGCCGGAAACCGGCCGCTCACGTTCTCGATCGGATTCGGCGCCGAACTCGAGCGCGTCGACGGTCGCGATGAACCCGTCGACGCTCGTAGCGATGACCCGCATCGTCGCCCCCATATTGTTGCTGTGCTGTCGGCTCGACGAGTTCGAAATCCCCTTCGTTTGTTCCTGAACTCCCGATTTCACTTTGCCGGTTTGCTCGGTGTAGGTCGCGGGCCAGTCGCCAGTATCGTTGGGACGTTCGTCAAGGCGATTGTGTCGTATACGAACATTGCCCAGTGTCTTTATATGTGATGGGAATGTTGCCATTGGATATGGGTGGAAGTGATGATACAACACGGCGAAACGTACTCAAATCCATTTGTGGCGGCGCTGCTGCCATCTCCGGCGTCACTCTCGCTAGCGGAACGGCCGCAGCAGACGCGATCCCTTGTACCCACCCTGATGCGGAATGTGGGGAGATCTCCACCGGAGATTGGGTTACGCCGGTTCGGTGGGTGAGTAATACCGAAATATTGGACGAAGATGATACCGTCGTACTCACAGATGAGTGTTGCCCACCTCCGACTGCGTTAGGGATCGGCCATACAGGGCCAACTATCGACCACTGTGACTTCGTAAGGGTTCCGAGGTCTGCGTATGGTCCGGCTATCGAATACTGTCGGGAGTATGATCAGTTCCACGTCGTGTTCCACGCAACCAATCAAGGAGCCGTCTCGGGATGGATACCGGCGGATAAATTGCGGCCACTCGGGAGCACGTCACTATGAGTGCTCCCCGGTAACCACTCAGGAACGGAGAGGCTGGTGCCTCGTTCCCTTGGGGAGTCGTTGTGCGGACTGTATCCGATACACCTGTGAGAACGATGTCTTGCGCAACCGGGCCGCCCCGGTCTTCTGAATCGCCTCGTCCTGGAGCAGGCACTCGGTGACCACGAACGTGACGTCGTGCTCACCCAGTCTGGTGACGTTCGACGTGGCACAAATCGCTGTTCCTCGCTCAGGACGAGTGCGCGTTGACCTGGTCTCACTCCGCGAGCGTAGCCTCGACCGAAATCTCGACGCACGGGTGCCCGCGGGACTCGAGTGGCGGCCCGTGGCTCACGCCCGACCGACTTCCGCCTCGCTGAGGTACGCTTCGAGCTTCTCGAAGCTTCCGGTCCAGCCGAGTTCCATGCCTTCGAGGTGGACGGCCACCTCGGGCGTCGCCGTGAGCACCTCGGCATCGAGCGTGAGCTGGGTCCGCTCGCCGTCGGCCTCGAAGGTGACGGTGCTCTGCGTCTCGAGCTGGTAGGTTCCCTCCTCGTCCTCGAACGCCCGGCTCACGAGGACGAGACGCTCCGGGGCCTCGACCTCGAGAACCTCGCCGGCGTCGGGGTAGACGGTGCCGTCGGGTGCCTCCATGTCGACGTGGAACGAGCCACCGGGTCTGACGTCCAGTTCGCAGTGGGGGACGGTGAAGCCCTCGGGACCCCACCACTGGGCCACCTGCTCGGGATCGGTCCAGGCCGCCCAGACCGCCTCGCGCGACGCGTCGAAAGTCCGGGTGATCGTCACGTCGTACGCGCTCGGGTCGAATTCAGCGGCCTCGGTCGTGCCCGCTGCCGGTGCGTCGCTCGTATCCGTCGTGACCGGCTCGTCGGACGCCAGCACCGTCGCCAGCGAGTCGACCGCGTCGCCCCATCCCTGGGCGTGCATATCGGTAGTCTCGCGGTCCGGGAGGCCGTCGTGGGTCAGCTCGATTTCGGTGCCTCCCGCCACGTCGGTGAGTTCGACTGTAACTTGGCCGACGTACCAGGTGTGGACGACCCGCTCGTGTTCGACCACCTCGAGGAACTCTCCCTCGATGTCGTAGGTCTCGTCGTCGCGCATGGTGATCGAGAACGACCCGCCGGGTTCGGTCTCGAGCGCGTGAATCTCGACGTCCATCAGTTCACCGCCGTACCACTGAGCCATCGCGTCGGCGTCGGTGAACGCCCGCCACACCCGCCCACGCGGGGCGTCGAAGGTTCGCCGGAGGGTCAGACTCGTCTCGGTCGTCTCGATCTCGGTTTCGCTGCTCGTCGTGGGTGTCATTGGTCATCGTTCTCCAGATGGTCGGCCAGCGCGTCGAATCGATCCTCCCAGAAGACGCGGTAGCGGGTCAGCCAGCCGAAGGCCGCCGACAGCGGCGCGCCGTCGAGGTGACACCGCCGGACGCGTCCGTCCTGCTCGACCTCGATGAGGCCGGCGTCCTCGAGTACCTGCAGGTGCTTCGACACCGCAGCCAGCGAGACGTCGTGGGGTTCGGCGAGTTCGCCGACGGGCTTCGGGCCGCCCGCGAGCTGCTCGACGAGCGCCCGCCGCGTCGGGTGCGAGAGCGCCTGGAAGATCGCGTCTAGGTTCGGGTCGTCCGGTCGTCGTTCAACCATCCAGTTGAATATACGACGACCTCTTATTTAACCGTTTAGTTGAACGACCCCGAGGCGATCGACTCCGTCGACGAAGACGGCGAGACGGTGACACTCGAGTTGTTCGCGACCGTCGAGATGGAGACCTACGTCTGTGGCAACCACGGGGAAGAGATGGCCGGTGACATCGACGTTCGCGGCCTAGCCGGTCCGTTCACTCAGTTTCGTCACCGACGGTCGCGTACCGGTGGACGAGCGCCTCGTCCAGGATCGCTTCTGCGAGCAACACCAGTAACACGTCGGCGAAACACAGCCCATCGCCGGTGATCCGCTTCGGGTCGCACTCGCCGTGATCGATGTAGTAGACGGCCGGTTCGCCCGTATCGGTGCGCTCGAGCGGGCTGAAGACGAGTTCGTTCTGGGCGTGCACGAACGCGTGCGAGACGTGCTCTGGGCCGAGCTCCGCCGCCTCCAGCGCAGCGAACACGTCCGATCCCTCCGTCTCGGCGATGAACTCGGACGGATACAGGGTCCCGTCGCCGTCGACTCCCAGAAAGGACAGCGGGACGTCGTCCCACTCGAGCGTGATACCGTCGTGAACCGATGCGAGCCGTGCGTAACTGGCCGGGACGGTCTCGCCGACGAACGGGGCCGGAGGCTGACACCGTAGCTGGGTGCCGCCCTCGAAGTCGACGACGAGCGTCTCGTCGGCGACAGTGATCGCTGAGACGGTGTTCGCGACCGTCGCCAGGAGTTCGGTCAGTTCCGGCTGCGCCGTCAGGAACCCGAAGTGGGTGCTGAACGCCGCTGCCGGGTCGTCGTCGGCCACCAGGTCGTACCAGTCGGGACTCATCGCCCCCCCATCGCGCCCACTCCACATCAATCGTAGTGCTCGCTCGCGTCCTCGAGCCAATCACAACTCCCTTACCGCCTCGGGTCGCAGTGGCCGGTACTCAGGTGGACCACGTGAGCGAGAACCACGAATACCGAGACGATTACCCCGAGCAGACGCTGTACATTCCCGGCCCGACGGAGGTCCGCGAGGACGTCGTCGACGCGATGGCCGAACCGCTGTTCGGCCACCGCAGCGAGCGGATGACCGACCTCTACACGACCATCGTCGAGGACACGAAGACGTTCCTCGAGACCGACAACGACGTGATCATCCTCACGGGGTCGGGCACCGCCTTCATGGAGAGTTCGATCCTCAACCTCGTCGACGAGCACGTCCTCGTGACGACCTGCGGCAGCTTCAGCGAGCGCCAGGCCGACATCGCCGAGCGCCTCGGCAAGACCGTCGACCGACTCGAGTACGAGTGGGGAGATGCGGTCAAACCCGAGGACGTTCGCGAAGCACTCGAGGAGAGCGACGGCCGGTACGACGTCGTCACCTGCGTGATGAACGAGTCGTCGACCGGTGTGCGAAACCCAATCGAGGAGATCGGCGACGTCGTCGCCGAGTATCCCGACACCTGCTTCGTCGTCGACGCCGTCTCCGCGTTGGGTGGCGATTACGTCGACATCGACGCACACAACATCGACGTCATCTTCACCTCCGTCCAGAAGGCATTCGCCATGCCGCCGGGACTCGGCGTCTGCGTCGTCAGCGAGGACGCCTACGAGCGCGAAGCCGAGAAGGGCACCTCGGCGTGGTACGGCGGCTTCCGGCGCTGTATCGACTACTACGAGAAGAAAGGCCAGACCCACTCGACGCCCGCCATCCCCGTCATGCTCGCCTACCGCCAGCAGATGAAACACATGCTCGAGGAGGGCCACGACGCCCGCGACGCCCGCCACCGCGAGATGGCCGCCTACACCCAGGAGTGGGCGCGCGAGCACTTCGAGATGTTCCCCGAGGAGGGCTACGAGTCCCAGACGGTCAGCTGTATCGCGAACACCCAGGACATCGACGTCGCCGGGACCATCGCGACCGTCGCAGACGAGTACGAGATGGTGTTCTCGAACGGCTACGGCTCGGCACTCGGCGAACGGACCTTCCGCATCGGACACATGGGCGAACACGACGTCGAGAGCATTCGGGCGCTGACAGACGCCATCGAAGACATCGCCGGACTCTGAGACGCTCAAGGGCGGTTCCGACCTAGTCGTTGGGGAGCAGTTCGGGATCGGTATACGACTCGTCGATGGTGGCTCCTGCCTCCCGTAACGCTGCCTCGCTCTCGGCTCGGCGTGTGCGGCGCTCCGCCGAGAGCGCTGGCCAGAGCGCTTCCCACCGGTCTCGGTCCTCGCCTTCGAAGTACGAGCGCCCTCGCTGGTCGCGTGACTCGAGATTCATTCTGAAGTAGTACTCACCCGGCTCGTCCGGCTCCATTTTCTGGCTGTTTCTCCGGAACTGCAGGGTGAGGAAGACGCCGTTTGCGTGGAGGCTCCAGCGAATCGTGTACTCTCCCAGCCACTCCTCGAGCGTCGGTTCGTAGTCGAGCGGTGCCGAGTACACGAGATCGTTCGTCATGTACTCGAACGCCTCACGCCCGCGCAGCCGGGGTGAACCGTGCGAGTGCCACTGCGACCAGCCGCGGTCCTGGAGGTCGGCGAGAAACTCGTAGGTCGCGTCTCTGACGCCAGCGTGAGAGACGCTTCCACCGCCGAGCAGCGAGAAGCCCACCGACACGTCCAGAAACCCCGTCTCAACGCGGTCTGCGTCCTCAGTTCCCATCACGCTGAGTGCGTCGGGGACGTCGAACCCGTGGGGACCGTGCTCGACGGTCACCGTTCCCCGGTCGTCGGTCGGCCAGCCGTACCTGTAGAAGTTCAACCCGGCGGGCTGGCGGTTGACGTTCCGCTTCTGATCGAGACCGTTTCGCTCGCAGAACTCTTCACCGCCCATCCCGACGGCGACGGTGATCTCGTCTCGCCGCTCGCTGGCGCTGTGTCTGGACAGCGATGTCACCCGCTCGAGGGCGGCTAGCAGGGAAAACACGTCAGCGCTCCTCGCGCTCGGCTGACGCCGTGGCGGTCGCGCGGCCGTGGTCTCCGTCCTCTCGGACACCGTGTCTGGATGTCCGCAGACGGGTGGCTCCTCGTCGTGTGGCCGTCTCAGCGTTCTCGTCCATCAGGTGAATGTGGATGCTCGAGCACTACTCTGTTGCCATCGAAGACGTCGCTGGACTTTGAGACGCTCGAGGGCGGTTCCGACCTAGTCGTCGGGGAGCAGTTCGGGATCGGTGTACGACTCGTCGATGGTGGCTCCCGCCTCCCGCAACGCTGCCTCTCTCTCGGCTCGGCGTGTGCGACGCTCCGCCGAGAGCGCTGGCCAGAGCGCTTCCCACCGGTCTCGGTCCTCGCCTTCGAAGTACGAGCGCCCTCGCTGGTCGCGTGACTCGAGATTCATTTTGAAGTAATACTCTCCCGGCTCGTCCGGCTCCATTTTCTGGCTGTTTCTCCGGAACTGCAGGGTGAGGAAGACGCCGTCTGCGTGGAGGCTCCAGCGAATCGTGTACTCTCCCAGCCACTCCTCGAGCGTCGGTTCGTAGTCGAGCGGTGCCGAGTACACGAGGTCGTCCGTCATGTACTCGAACGCCTCACGCCCGCGCAGCCGGGGTGAACCGTGCGAGTGCCACCGTGACCAGCCGCGCTCCTGGAGGTCGGCGAGAAACTCGTAGGTTGCGTCTCTAACGCCCGCGTGAGATACCTCCCCACCACCGAGGAATCCGAAGCTCACCCACACACGCAGAAATCCCGTCTCCACGCGGTCTGCGTCCTCGGCCCCCATCACGCCGAGTGCGTCGGGGACGCTGAATCCGTGGGTCCCGTGTTCGATGGTGACCGTTCCGCGGTCGGCGGTCGCCCAGTCGTACGAGTAGAAGTTCACCCCGGCGGGCTGGCGGTCGACGTCCCGTTTCGGGTCGAGTCCGTTCCGTTCGCAGAACTCCTCGCCACCCATCCCGACGGCGACGACGGTCTCGTCTCGGTGCTCTCTGGCGCTGCGTCTGGACAGCGATGTCACCCGCTCGAGGGCGGCTAGCAGGGAAAACACGTCACCGCCCCTCGCACTCGGCTGACGCCGTGGCGGTCGCGCGGCCGTGGTCTCCATCTTCCCGGATTCCGTGTCCGGATGTTTGCTGGCGGGTCGCCCCCTGTCGTGTGGCCGCCTCAGCGTTCTCGTCCATCAATTCAGCTTGGCTGCTCGGGAACTAATCCGTTGCTGTCACGGAGGACGCTGGCGGCTGGCGGGGACCTCTCTCGCACCCGTCGTCGGACTCCTGAGCGGGCGCTCTGTGGGTGATAAACGAAGAACAGTCGGAAGTCAGTACCGCGTGTACGAATCAGGACTCGACTCGCTTACAGGCGAGTGACGTTCGTCGCGCGCGGGCCTTTCGGGGCCTGCTCGATGTCGAACTCGAGTTCCTGTCCCTCTTCGAGATCAGGACCTCCAATGTCCTCCATGTGGAAGAACACGTCCTCGTCCGCGTCGTCCGTCGTGATGAATCCGTAGCCGCCAGTGTCGTTGAAGAAATCAACTTTTCCTTTCGCCATCGCCCTCGAAGATACTCGCTCACGACAAATAGCTCTTCCGACTCGGTCACGAATTCCGACTACACCGGCACCAGGGCGTGTACAGGCACCTCTCAGCCGGTTTCCTCGTGTTCCTCGAGGCGGTGGACGGCCACCGAGACGAAGTAGACGAGCATGAAGACGAGGAAGCCGCCGACGAAGCCGACCAGTTCGCGCGTGCCGATCCGGTCGGGATTCGTCACGGCCAGCACCGCGACTCCGACGGCGAAGATGGCGACGGTGGCCGCACCGACCGCCGTGTAGAAGGCGGTGTCCGACTCGAAGCGCTCGCGCATACGTGGACTCGCGCCTCCGTCTCGAAAACACTACCGGGTTGGCGGCTCGCTGGTCAGTACAGCAGGCTGCAGACTGCCGCCTCGAACTCCTCGGGGACGTTGTCGGCGATCTCGTCGGGTTCGGTCACGCCGTTGTCGTTGACGAGGTAGGCCCGCCCCGCGACGTTGCCGTAGACGCCGTGGAAGTCGTAGACGAAGCCGTAGACGGCGATCTCCTCGGGCACGTCCGACGACTCCCGGAGGAAACTCGCCTGGACGTCGACGTTGTACTCGACGAGCTGGTTGACCACCGTCGGTGCGGGCGCGTCGGCGTCGATCAGGTCGCTCTCGAGTCCCTCCTCGATTACGGGGACGAGCAGTTCGACCCACTTGCCGATCCCGGTCGGCGCCGGGAGGTCACTGCCGGTCGCGACCTGGTAGGCGGCCGTCACCGCGCCACAGCCGGTGTGGCCGACGACGGCGACCGCTTCGGTACCGGTGTTGGCGATCGGGTAGAGCAGGCTGCCGTCGACGATCTTCTCCCCCTCGTGGTCGTCCCAGACCTGGTTGCCGATGTTGCTCGGCGTGAAGACGGTCCCCGGCCGTTCGGTGTGCCACATTCCCTCCTGAGGGACGCGCGAGTCGGAACAGCAGATGGAGACGACCGACGGGTGCTGTTCGTCGCGCACCGGATCGAAGTAGCCTGCCGGCAGCTCCTCGACGTGCGCTGCGTTCCCCTCGAGTAACTCGTACAACACCGTTCGGTCCCGCCCATCATGGCTGTCGTTTCGTTCACGGTCCGCACACATACTCGAACGTACGTCCAAGAGCCGGCAAAAGTCTCTCGATTCGTCGAGCGACATACGCCCGTCGCGTCAATTCCCCCGTCCGGCAACCGGCCCACGAGGTGTGCTGTCGTCGATTCGTCACGCTCGAGCGCCCGTGTCCGCGGACGGCGGCCTGAGGGATGCGTTCACCATTGTTGGGTAATCATACATTTCGCGGCGAGGAAGTACGAAACGTTATGATCGCCCGGTTCGACGGTTCACTGAACCGTGACTTCCCGGAAATTCTGGGACATCGATTACCCTCCAGTCGCCGTCCTCGTCGGCCCGCGTGCGTTTCGCGAGCCGATCCTGCGTTCGCTTCGGACCCGCGATGTCGACGTTCACGCCGTCGACGTCGCCGAGCCGAGCGATCCACCCGGTCCGTGCGAGTTCGACGCCGAGATCCGCGTCGAGATCCTCGGAACCGGCACGGAGGCGCTCACACGCCTCGACGCTCGTCCGCAGGTCGAGTCGCTCTGGTTCCCCGAGACCCTGCCCGACACGACGGGTCTCGACCTCGCCTCGCGCGCACGCGAACGAGACGATGTCGTCGGTCTCGCTCTCGCTCCGTCGACGGCCACCTCGAGTGCGCTCGAGCGCGAGCGCGTCGCGGGTGCAGCGACGGCCGCCGGCGTCACGACGTACGTCCCAGCGGCCGCCTCGCCGCGCGTTCGTACCGACCGTCTGCTCGGGGACGTCGTGGACGCGCTCGAGCGCCGTCACGACGCCGAGAAACGCGCCGTGCTCGACCTGTTGCTCTCCGAGTTCGACATCTCGATCTACGCGAAAGACGAGCAGGCACGACACGTCCTCCTCGCCGACGTACTCGGGAACTACGACATCGAGGAGGCGTTCGGCAAGACCGATCTCGAACTGTACCCGACGACGTTCGAGGACGTACAGAACGCCTACGAAGACGACCGCCGTGTCATCGAGACCGGCGAACCGGTCGTCGACAGACTCGAGCGACAGAGCCACGGCACCGACTACACGTGGTCGCTGACGACGAAAGTCCCCTGGACGAACGACGACACCACGCGCGGTCTCGTCGGCATCTCCATCGACGTCAGCGAGTTCAAGTGTACCGAACGGCGGCTCTTACAGCAAATCGCCCGCTTAGAGCAGTTCCCCGGCTACGTCTCACACGATCTGAAGAACCCGCTACAGGTCGCCTACGGCTACCTCGAACTGGCCAAAGCGGGTGACGAGGAGGCGCTCGAGCGCGTCCACGACGCGCTCGACCGGATGGAGGAACTCATCGCCGACTTCCAGTCGATGGCGCTCTCTGAGGGTGAGAACGGCCGCTCCCAGCCGCTCGTCCTCGCCGACCTCGTCGACGCCGCCTGGAACGCACTCTCCCTCCCGGATGCGACACTCGAGCGGGCGTTCGACCCCGAGACGACCATCGTCGCCAGGGACACACAGCTCAGGCCGCTGTTCGAGAACCTGTTCAAGAACGCAGCGATGCACGCCGGTCCCGACGCCACCGTCCGCGTCGGCGTACTCGACGACGGCTTCTACGTCGAAGACGACGGTCCCGGCATTCCGGTCGACGAGCGCGACGACGTCTTCGATTACGGCTACACGACCTCCTCGGAGGGGTCGGGGATGGGTCTCTCGATCGTCATGGAGACCGTGATGGCCCACGAGTGGCAGTGTCGCGTCACCGACGGCAGCGACGGCGGTGCCCGGTTCGAGTTCCGCCACTGTCTCGTCGGCGCACCGCTCCCGGTCCGGCCGACGGGCGAGCGCTTCGCATTCGATGCGTCGACCGACGTCGGCGACCCCGACGTCGCCGGCAGCGCACGCACCGACCTGGCGACCGGCCGCCACCACCTCACCGGCGGCGGCGAGAACGTCTGGGGGGAGACCAACGAGTTCCACTACCAGTACGCCAGCGTCGACGGCGGCGTCAGGATCGAGGGCCGCCTCGCCGACTTCGCCGGTCCCTACGCGTACAGCAAAGCCGGACTCATGGTTCGCTCGAGTCTCGATCCCGACGCGGCGTACGGCTTCGTCGGCGGGACGCTCGAGTACGGCCCGGAGGTCCTCTGGCGAACCGTACCGGGTGATCTCGGCTACAGCGCGCAGTTCGAACACCCCGAGAGCGAGTACGAGTGGTTCCGCCTCGACCGCGTCGGCGACCACCTCTGTGCGTGGGTTTCTCCCGACGGGCGCTCCTGGGAGGTCGCTGACTGTCGGACGGTCTCGCTGTCCGATACGATCTTCGTCGGTCTCGCGGTCTGCAGTGTCTCTCCCGGTGAGAGCTGCGAGGCGACGTTCGAGGAGGTCTCGCTCGAGCGTCTCGCACTCGACGCAGCGGGCGATTAGCCGGCAGTCGCTCGTGGGCGCAGCCAGCTCCAGACGGCGATGGCGATCACGACGAGTGCGAGGACGCCGAAGGCGGCCCACTGGCCCGTCTCGGTGCTCGCGACCGGTGCGAAGACGTCGATCAGGCCGGTCGCCTGCATGATCCCCAGGGCGACGAGCCAGAGGCTGAGGATCGAGACGACGGCGATCCGGAGCCAGTTCTGGGCCATCCACGCCCCCTCCGACTCCGCCTGCTCTCGGCTCTCTGCGGGCGTCTCCGTCGGCTCTCGGTCGCTCATGTACCGGGGTAGTCCCCGGCCGTGTGAAACCGTGGCTCTTGCACTCTCAAGCCCGCGGCGCCGACCGCGGGAGAGCGCCCCTAGGACAGATCGATCGCGCTCGAGACCGAGTGCTCGGCGATCTCGTCGGCGGTGAGTTCGCGCCCGGCCGCCTGCGACCGGTAGAGACCGTCCATGATCAGCATCGAGTTCAGCGCGAGTTCGCCCGTCGGGATGGGGTCGTCGGCGGTTCCCTCGAGCGTCTCGATCCAGTGGGAGAACTGGTCTTCGCCCTCGAGGTCGTAGCCGCTCTCGCTGCCGAGCAGCGCCTGGCGGCGCTCGTAGTCCGCCAGGTCGAGGTCGACGGTCGCCTCGTAGTCGGCGGTCGTGGTGTAGAACTGGAAGGGGTCGAGCGAGACGCCGCCCTGGGTGCCCGCGACGACGCTGGGTTCGTCGGGGAGGAACATGTGCCAGGCGGCGCGCAGCGAGAGCACGGAGCCGTCTTCGAGGTGGGCGAAGCCGAGACCCACGTCCTCGACGTCGTAGCCCGAGTCCGCGAGTCGCTCGCGGTAGACCGGCCGGTCGTCGCCGATCAGACGCTCGTCGTAGCTGTCGTCGGTGTGTTCGAAGGTCGCGCCGCTGACGCGCTCGACGCGCGCGTTCCCGAGGAGGTAGAGCAGCTGGCCGAGGACGTAGGTACCGATGTCGATGACGGGACCGCCGCCGGAGGAGCCTTTCGAGACGAACGACGGGGTGCCGTAGCCGTCGACGTAGGGGCGGCCGCGCCGTCTCGAGAAGACACCGCGGGCGTAGTAGGGGTCGCCGAGTTCGCCCTGGTCGATCAGGCGCTTGGCCGCCCGCGTCTCCTCGGTGAACAGATCGACGTTCTGGACACCCAACTGGACGCCCGCTTCCTCGGCGGCGTCGGCCATCGCCTTCGCGTCGGTGTAGGTCGCTGCGAGCGGTTTCTCACAGAAGACGTGACAGCCAGCCTCGGCGGCGTCGACTGCGACCGGCCGGTGGAGGTTGTTGTGCACGCAGACGCTGACCGCGTCGAGCGAGGCGTCGGCGAGCATGTCGCGGTAGTCGCCGTAGACGTCGGCGTCGTGGTCGGCTGCGAGCGCGCCCGCGGCCGTTTCGTCGATGTCCGCGACCGCAACGACGTCCGCACCCTCGATGGACGCGTACTCACCCGCGTGTTGCTGTCCTCGATTCCCCGCGCCGACGATACCGATCTCGATCGTCATAGCCAGGTAGGTGTTTCGAACCGAAATAATTCCTTCTATCCCTCGCCGACCTATCACTTAATCGCCAGGAACGCCACCCTAGACAGGTTTATCCCCCTCCCATCCTTTGGCACTCGAGTAGTGCACGCAGATAGTCAACACCGGATCGACTCGATCGGCGTCGTCGGTGGTGGGGACGCCGGACTGTTCGCGGCGCTGGCACTCGAGCGCGGTCTCGACGACGCCGAGATTTTCGTCGTCGACGACTTCAGCGAGGACGTTCCGGCGGTCGGGAAGAGTACGCTTCGGTACCTGCTGACGTTCCTCCACGAACGGCTCGAGATTCCGCCGAGTCGGCTGGTCAACGAGGTCAAACTCGCGTTCAAGTCGACCGTCTACCTCAAAGACTGGTGTGGCAAGGAGTTCCACAGCCCGCTCGGAAAGCCCCTGCCAGCGGTGAGCCAGACGGACATCACCGCCCCGGTCGAGGCGACGATCAGCACGGAGACGCTCACACCCGAGAACGAGGCGGTCTTCGACGAGTTCTACTACCGGTACGAGACCGACGAGTACACCACACTCTACAACGAACTCGCCGAGACGCCCGGGAAGACCCCGATGGTGATCGACGAGAACGACGTCTTCAACATCAAGAAGGGACTCCCGGACGCGGCCTACCACTTCGACTCGAACAGCCTCAACCAGTTCCTCCGCACCGTCTGTGGCGAGCGCGGTATCGACCTGATCGACGACCGCATCACCGACGTGAACGTGAGCGACGGCCGGATCGACTCCATCGCGGGCGAGGAGCTTTACGAGGCCGACCTCTACGTCGACGCCTCCGGCTTCAGACGCCTCCTCGTGTCCGAACTCGAGGTCCCCTTCCGCGAGTTCGACCTCCCAGTCGACTCGGCGGTCGTCGCGACCACCGACCTCCCGCTCTCGGAGGTCACCTCGGCGACCGTCGTCACGACCGGCGAGGCTGGCTGGTTCTGGCAGATCGATACGCTCGACCTCCGGGACCTCGGCTACGTCTACTCCTCGTCGCACATCTCCGACGAGGACGCCCTCGCCGAGTTCGTCGAGACGCGCCCGGAACCGATCGACCCCGACGAGGTTCGCTGGTACCGCTTCGACTCGGGCGTCCTCGAGACGCCCTGGGCGGGCAACTGCGTCGCCATCGGCAACGCCGTCGGCTTCGTCGAACCGCTCCAGTCGACGGCGCTGACCACCACGGCACACCTCGCCGACCGGCTCGCGACCCTGCTGGGGATGCACGGCCGGATCAACCACGCCGGTCTCCGCGACCTGTTCAACGAGACGACGCTCACGACCTGGGAGGAGGTCTACAACTTCGTCAGCCTCTACTACACCTACAACTCGGGGACCACCGCCTTCTGGGAGGACGCCCGCTCGGTCAACCCGAACCCCATCCCACAGGTCGACTCCTACCGCGAGTCGGGCTTCTGTGCGCCGCTCACCCGCGCGATTCTCACGCGCAACCGCGCCGACCTCAACGAGTACTACCTCTACTTCCTCGTCCTCAAGGGTCTCGGTGTCGACTCCGAGTTCTACGAGACCCTCGAGCACGACCCCGACCCCGCGGTGATCGAGCGCATCGAGGCGTACACCGACTCCGTCCACCGGCGGATGGACGACTTCCTCAGCTACGAGGAGTTCTACCACGCCTTCCACCCCGGCTTCGACGACTGAGGGTCTCGAGTCGCGGTTCGCGCTCCGGCAGGGCGTTCCCCGCCTCGAAATCGCCCCACTGCTCTCGAGGGACGACTCGCTTCCGACGCTGGCGACGTTCGTCTCCGTTTCGACACCCGGCACGTGACGTTCACGTCCCGACGGATACCGCTCACGTCGCCGGCGGGTTTCTGTCGACGGAGCGACCGTCGGCCCTGTACAGATTATTAAACTCTTCCTCTACCATAACAACCTTAAACAATAGTGTGGTCTGTGTTATTTGCACTGCCCATGACATACACCCGACGAAACGTCCTCGAGACCGGTGCGAGTGCGCTGTTGCTCGGCTCGTCCGCTGGCGCTGTGATCGGCGCTACCGGCGGCTCCGTCGCCGCAGCATCGAACTCGCTCGAGCTACTGGCAGAAGAATACGTCGACCACCACCACGCGTGCTTTCACGCCGAAAACGACGACCGGACCGGACTGATGGCGGGCGGCTCCTGTGGGTCGGGCCAGACCGTCGACCAGACCCACGTCATCTGGGACGTCTCCTACGGCGGCAGCGAGGGATACGTCACCTTCGACGCCGACTCCCACCCCTACTCCGGGCCGTTCGTCTTCTACGTCGCCAACGGGTCGGCGACCGTCTGTGAAGGCACGTACCTGGATGGCGGCTCGGTCGGCGACTGTGCGGAACTCGACGAGTACCTCGAAGTCGATCCCGACAACGGATCGATCACGCTCGAGTTGAGCGCGCTCTAACGCCTGCGCTCACCCTCCTGGCCGGCCGTCGCGCGCCGTCGACGGCACCTCACTACTATTTATTATTAACTCGAGAGAGTATCATAACAACTTTAAACAAAACTGAACTTTTCGATGGTATGGTTCCCGACACGACCTCCACGCGACGACACGTTCTCAGAACCGCCGGTAGTGCGCTCGCACTCGCCGCCCTCGCTGGTTGTACCGCAGACGAGGCAGACCCGGCCACCGACGCCGACGACGCTGAATCGGCTGACGACGGTGACGCCGCCGCAGACGGGGACGACACGGACGCAGGTGAGGAGAGCGAACCGAGGTCACTCGAGTTGCTCGTCGAGTCGTCGGTCGACCACCACCACGCGTGTCTCCACGCCAGATTCGACGAGCGCGTGGCGCTCGAAACCGGTGGCTCGACCGATGCGGTCCCGACGGTCGAGGAGACCCACGAGATCTGGGAGGCGACCTACGTAGGCGAGGCGGGCTACGTCACCTTCGACGCCGCCGCCCACGAGCACGAGGGTCCGTTCGTCTTCTACACGGCGTTCGGGTCGGCCCACCCCGTCGAGGGCACCGAACTCGAGCGCGGGTCGGTCGACGACGCCGACTGCGACGAACTCGACGCGTACGTCGAGGTCGAACCGACGGACGGCCGGATCACGGTCGAGGTGCGCGCCGACACCTGACCCATCCGGTATCGCTGCTACCGCGTCCGCTGGCCGCTCACTCGCCGGCTTTCCCCGAGTCGTTCCCACGCATCCGGATCAATCCTGATTCTGCAGGGATATTAAAAATAACTAAAGACATAACATTCTTAAACAAGTAGTGTATCTGAGTTATTAGAATACCGATGAAATGTACACGACGGCACCTCCTCTCGAGCGCCGCTCGCGGGACCACTGTCGCCGCGGCCGGCGTGACGGCCCTCGGCTCGGTGGGGACGGCGAGCGCCGATGACACGGCCGTTCGCCAGTCGCTCGAACTGCTCGCGGAACGCCAGGTCGATCACAGCCACGCGTGCTTACACGCGCTCTACGACGAACGCGAACCGCTCGACGCCGGAGGATCGGCGACGAGTGCCCCGACGGTCGGGGGTACGCACGTGATCTGGGAGGCGACCTACGAGGGTGAGACGGGCTACGTGACCTTCGACGCCAGCACACACTGGTGGGACGGCCCGTTCGTCTTCTACTCGGCGTACGGCTCGCTCGAGGCGGTCACCGGAACCGAACTCGAACGCGAGAGTGTCGCCGACTCGGAGTGTCGCGGTCTCGACGAGTACGTCCGCATCGACCCGGAGGACGACCTGGTCACGCTCGCGCTCAGCGTCGAGGTTCCGGTCGCGACGTACGCCGGTTCCGACGGCACTATCGACGTCGACGGACTCCAGACGGCGGTCGACGACTGGCGCGACGACGTCATCTCCACGGCTCACCTCCAGAACGTCGTCGCCGCCTGGGAGCGCGGCGAACAGGTCGCCTGATCAGTACCGTGACGCCACTCCAACCCGTGACCGATCCCTCCTCGGCCCGGCGGTTCCGTTCCACACGCTCGCTCGTCGTCCCCTCGCTCGTCGTGTTCGTGCTCGCGGCGCTCGCACTCACCGGCGTCGCTGCCGGCCTCCCCGTCGACACTGCTGGCGAGCACCGCCTCGACGCCTCCCCGTCTCACTCGCCCGCTCTCGTCCACCCCGAGGCGGCCGACGCGAACGAGACGACCACTGACCCCGAGACGAACGAGACGGCCACTGACCCCGAGACGAACGAGACGACGGCTACCGCGAGCCGCGAACTCGACCGCTCGACGCTCGCCCCTGGCGAGTCGACGACCGTCACGCTCGAACTCGCGGTCGACAACTCGAGTGCGCCTGCGGTGTACGAATCGGTCGACGCCGGAGCCGTGACCATCGTCGACGACGGCGGCGCTGCCGCCTCGGGTGTCGACGCGGACGGTCTAGTGTTCGCCGTCTGGTCGGACACCGACACGATCACGCTCGTCTACGAGGTGACCGCCCCCGAGTCGGCGACCGGCGGCGACCGCCTCTCCTTCGAGGGGACCGTCGACGTTGCCGGGCAGTCGGTTCCCGTCACAGGCGCATCGGCGATCACCGTCGCCCCGGACATCGCCACCGTCGAGCGGACGCTCGAGTCGACGACGCTCGAACCGGGTGCGTCGACGACCGTCACGCTCGAGGTCGACGTCGACGGGGTGGACGACGTCGCCCTCTACGAGACGTTCGATCCAGCGTTCGCGGCGATCGAACACACCGACAGCGAGCCGACACCCACCGTCTCGGGCGTGAACGCCGACGGCTCGGGACTGGTGGCCGTCTGGGAGAACACCACGAGCGCGCTCCTCGAGTACGAGGTGACGGTCCCGGACGACGCCACCGACGGCGAGCGCATCACCCTCACCGGCGTCGTCGACGGCACCGCCGACAGCGCACCCGTCGGCACGAGCGAGATCACCGTCGAGACCGCCGACGAGAGTGGCGGAAGCGACGACGGTGGCAGTAGCGGCGGTGGTGACGGTGGCAGTAGCGGCGGTGGCGGAGACACACCGCCGACCGTCACGAGCACCGAGCGGAGTTTCGAGTCGGCGACGCTCGAGCCAGGGACCTCGACGACGGTCACCGTCGTCGCCGAGACGGACCGGACGGGCGATCTGACCGTCACGGAGACGTTCGATGCGGCCGTCACCGCCGACCTCCTCGAGACGACTCCCTCAGCCGAGACAGCCACCGCCGACGAAGACGGCGTCGAAGCCACCTGGGCGGACGCCGACCACGCGACACTCACCTACGAGGTGACGCTCCCGTCCGACTGGGACCCCGGCGACACGCTCACCATCGACGGCGAGGCGTCGACGGACGGCGACACCGTCGCCGTCGAGGGCGTAGACCGGCTCTTCGCCGACGCCACCGGCGACGACGGCCACGATGATCCGGGATCGATCACCGCGGCGACCCGCTCGCTCGAGCACACGACGGTTCCGCCCGGCGAGTCGACGACCGTCACGCTCGAGGTCGAGACGGACGAACCCGCGTCTCCGGCACTCTACGAGTCGGTCGACCCGGTCCTCACGGTGACCTCGCTCGACGCCGACGGCGCGCTGGTCTCCGGACACGGGTCCGACGGACTGGTGTTCGCCGTCTGGGCGGAGACCACGAGTGCGACGCTCAGCTACGAGGTGGAGCTTCCCGCGGACGCGGCCGACGGCGAGACGTTCGCGCTCGACGGCGATGTCGACGTCGCCTCGGGGTCGGCCGGGTTCGACGGGCCGACTACCCTGACCGCCGGCGAGCGCGCCGCGGCGGAGCCGGCCGACGAGAACGGGGGAACGGACGCGGCCGGTGACGCCGGTGAGGCGACGACACCGTCGGCGAGCGCCGGTGTCCCGTTCGAGACCGACGCGGACACCGGCGAGACCGTCGCGACGGTCACCGACACGCCGGTCGAGGAGGTTCGTCTCGAGGGGGCGGTCGACGGCTCGCTCACCGTCACCGCCTACGACGCGGTCCCCGACGGTCTCGCATCCGTTCCCGGCGCGCTCCTGACCGTCACCCGACTCGAGGTTCCCGACGACGTATCCAACAGTTCGGCGACGGTTCGTCTCGCGCTCGAGCCAGCGCGCCTCGACGAGGTCGGCGCCGACGCGGCCGATCTGGGCGTCTTCCGTCACGCCGACGACGGCTGGCAGGCGCTCGAACGCGAGCGCCTCGACGGCGGCGAGCGGGTCGCACTCCTCGTCGAGATGCCCGCGGCGTCGTCGCTCGCGGTCTCCGCCGTCGGCCACCCCGACGCGGTGCTCACGGCCGACGTCGACGTACTCGGCCCGGGCGAGGACCTCACGCTCACCGGGTCCGCATCGGCCGACCCCTTCGGCGATCTCGTCGCCTACGAGTGGTCGGTCGTCGGACCCGACGGCGACCGCCGCTCGCTCGCGGGCGAAACCGTGACGACGACGCTCGAGACGCCCGGCGAGTACACCGTCGACCTCACGGTTCGCAACGACGCCGGCGAGACGGACACTGCGACGGCCACGGTGACGGTCACTGACGCACCGATGCCCGACGGAGCCGACACCGGTGCGGACGACGCTCCCGGCTCGAGTGACGACGCCGACGACGCGGACCCGGCCGCCGGCGACGACGGCTCGCCCGGCTTCACCGCCGGCGCGGCGTTGCTGGCGCTGTTCGCCCTCTCGTTTCTCGTTCGCTCCGGTCAGGTCGGCTCGCGCAGCCCTCGCGGCCGGTGACACGGCCGCCTCAGATCGCCGTCGCGTCCGCCCCCTTCAGGTCGAAGAACGCGCGGACTTCGGCGGGTGTCGCCGGTTTGCGCCCCGTCTGCTCGCTCGCGATGCGGACGAGTTTCCCGACGAGGTCGGCGTTGCTCTCGGCGAGTCTCCCGGGACCGAGGTAGAGGTTGTCCTCGAGTCCGACGCGGGCGTGGCCGCCCATCGCGACCGCCTGGGCGGTGAGCGGGAACTCTGACCGTCCGGCCCCGACCACCGAGAAGCTGTAGGCGTCGCCGAAGAGGTCTTCGGCCACGTGGTAGAGGTGGACCAGATTCGCCGGATCGGCCCCAATGCCGCCGTGGATACCGAGGACGAACTGGATGTGGACCGGCTCTGCGAGCAGGCCGCGCTCGACCATCGCCTTCGCGTTGTAGAGGTGACCGACGTCGTAACACTCGAGTTCGGGCTTCGTCTCCGCCTCGGCGAAGGCCGGGAGGACCGTCTCGAGGTCGGCGAAGGTGTTGGTGAAGACGAAGTCTCGCGTGCGCTCGAGGTAGGGACGCTCCCAGTCGTACTCGAACGGCTCGTAGCGCTCGACCAGCGGGTAGAGACCGAAGTTGATCGAGCCCACGTTACAGGAGGCCATCTCGGGCTCGAGTTCGGGGACGACCCGGATGCGGCTCTCGATCGACTGGGTGAGCGCGCCGCCGGTGGTCGGCTGGATCACGACGTCACAGGCGTCGGCGACGCGTTCACAGACCGCGCGGAACAGCTCGAGGTCGCCGGTCGGTTCGCCAGTCTCGGGGTCGCGGACGTGAACGTGGACGATGCTCGCCCCGGCGTCTGCGGCGGCGATCGCCTCCTCGGCGATTTCCTCGGGCGTCACCGGCAGGTAGGGCGACATCGTCGGGGTGTGGATCGCTCCCGTGACCGCACACGAGACGATCACCTTCTCGAACGTGCGCATACGCCACGCTCGTGGCCCGCTCCCGTAAACGCATTCCTCGCGTCCGCCGACTCGCCCGCCCCTCCGGACGTTGCATACTCACGGTCAACGGTTTCTTGGTGGACTCACGTGGGGATGTGGTATGTCTCAACCGGACGTCTCACACCACCAGTTGCTCGTCACGCTCGAGGGGCGAGACTGCGACTTCTGTGAGGGCGGGACGCTCGAGCGACGCTCGTACAAGGGTAATCTGGCGGCCGTCTGTGGCTCCTGTCACACTCCTGCCGCACAGATCTGGTAACTCTCCCGTTACGTCGCGCGAAACCGTGTGACCTACCGGTCTCGGTCGGCTGCTTCGTCGATGTCCGCCCCGCAGACCATACAGAGATCGGGCTGCCAGGGGACGGTTCGCTTCACCGGCTGGACCGTCTCACACTGGGCGCAGAACTCGGTCTCGTCTTCGACTCGCTGCGACATACGAGGACGTTCTCAGATCTAGTACAAAGAAGTTCTTCCTCGCACGTTATTTATTTAACCGGATATTAACGCGCCGAAACCCGGCCACTCGCCCGCTCCCTGCGGTGACAGTTCACCGGGCTCGCGTCTCCGGATACTCGTGTCCAACGACGAGCGCAACGACACTGACGACGACGAAGCCGACGAACAACAACCCGCGTGTGGCGGTATCGATGCCGGTGACGAACACCGGTAGATACACGAACGGTAACAGGGTGGCGACCCAGAACCCGACCGTCGTCACGGTACTTCCGGCGCTCATGGTCACCGGCGGCTGTCGAGGTCGACGTACGACTCCTCTGTGGCGATCATCCAGGCGGTGCGCCGCTCGTCGTCACCCGCGTTCCGGGGAAAGACCACACACTCGTCCGGAAGCCGCTCGTTCTCGACGGTGACGTGCTCGAGTTCGAACCGTGGATGCGCTGGCTGGTCGTCGTCTGCCGGTCGGGTGGTCGGTGTCGGACTCATAATTGTTGTGGTGAGTGTATCCGTCGACTGATACTGACACCTTCTAACGTATTGTTAGCCACCGCTTACCGGTCTCAGCGACACGAACTGTGAGGTCGCAGGGTCACGCGGACGACTCACCGCTCACCCGAGCGGGAGCGTCGGCCCGCTCGGAGTGGGCCGCTCTGCGAGCGTCAACTCGACGGTCTCGAGGTCGCCTTCGCGGTAGACGTCGACCGGGACGGTGTCGCCGGGACTCGTCTCGAGGGCGAGCAACGTCGAGAGCGCGTGGCGGTCCGGCGTCGGGTCGCCGTCGATGCGTAGGATCACGTCGCCGCCGACCGGAATCGGATCGCCGTGGTGGCTGCGTTCGTCGGTCCGCCCGCGGAGGACGCCGTCCGACGGCCCGTCCGGTTCGACGCTCGCGACGATGACGCCGGTCGCCTCGGGCAAGTCGTTCGCCCGAGCGATGACCGGGTCGACCGTCTCGAGACCGACGCCCATGTAGGAGTGGTGGTACTCGCCGTCTTCGATCAGTGCGGGGACGACCCGCCGCGCCAGTGCGGCCGAGATGGCGAAGCCGATGTTGTCGCCGCCGCCGGCGTTGATGACGCCGACGACCTCGCCGTCCATGTCGACGAGCGGGCCGCCGCTGTTTCCGGGGTTGATCGCCGCGTCGGTCTGGACGACGTTCGGGAAGGTGAACCGACGCCCCGGCATGTCGAGCGAGCGGTCGACGCCGCTGACGATGCCCTGGGACATCGACCCCTCGAGTCCGAACGGGTTGCCGATGGCGAGCACTTCCTGGCCGACGGCGGGGCGGTACTCTGAGAGCGCCAGCGGTTCGGCTGTCTCGGGAACGGTGTCGACCTCGAGCACGGCGAGGTCGCTGTAGAAGTCGGTCCCGACGACCTCCGTGTGCGCCCAGTCGTCGGTGGGGTAACGCACGTCGATGTCCTCACCGCCGTAGACGACGTGTTCGTTCGTGACGACGTGGTTCTCGTCGTAGAGAAAGCCCGAGCCCTGCCCCTGACCCGTCTCCTCGGTGAACGGCTGTTCGATGCCGAAGACGCGGATGAACGTCACGGAGTCGACGACCGACTCGTAGACGTCGGTGTAGACGGAGCCCCGGTCGTCCGGGTCGACCGCACGCTCGTCTTCGCCGACCTCCTCGGGAAACGGTGCCCGCTGGGCGATGTTCGACGCCTGCGGGGCGAGACAGCCGGCGAGCGCGCCGAACAGCCCCGCACTGGTCGCTCCCAGCAGCCGTCGGCGACTCAGTCGGTGATCGTCCATACAGAACGTGATACCTCGAGCGTCTTGAACCCGTTCCCGACACGCCGCCGACGGTGTCCGGCGTGACTCGAGTCCGCGCGGCGAAGGGAAAGCGTGTTAGCGCCCGCCCACCCAGTGAGGGCAATGAGGCTCATCGAGGACGCCCGCGCGGTCGTCGAGGCGGGACCCGTCTGCGACTCCTGTCTGGGTCGCCCCTTCGCCGCCCGCAGTTTCGGGCTGACGAACGCCGAACGGGGCCGCGCGCTCCGGACGACGCTCGCACTCTGTGACGACGACCCGTTCGAACCCGTCGACCCCGCCGACTGCTGGGTCTGTGAGGGCTACGCCGCTACCGTCGATGCGCTCGCCGAAACCGTCGTCGCGGAACTCGAGGGCATCGACTTCGACACCTACCAGGTCGGCACCCGCGTCCCGCCGCTGTACGAGGAGAACGACGAACTCCTGCGCGAGGACGCCGGACTCGAGACCGACGCGGGCGACCCGCTCAACCGCGACCTCAACCGCGAGGTCGGCCGCCGCGTCGGCGCGGCCACCGGCGCGGACGTCTCGTTCGACCGCCCGGACGTCCTCGCCGTCCTCGACATCGGCGGCTTCGACCCGCTGGCGGTGCTCGCCGGCGAGAGTGAGATCACGAGCCACGTCGTCGACGTACAGGTCAACCCCGCGTTCGTCTACGGCCGCTACCGCAAACTCGAGCGCGACATCCCCCAGACCGAGTGGCCCTGCCGGGAGTGCGGTGGCAGTGGCGTCCAGCTCGGCGAAAGCGGCGAGGAACCCTGTGAACACTGCGGCGGCAGCGGCTACATGTACGACACCAGCGTCGAGCAGGTCGTCCGCCCGCACGTCGTCGCGGCGATGGACGGCGACGAGGGCACCTTCCACGGCGCGGGCCGCGAGGACGTCGACGCGCTCATGCTCGGTCCCGGCCGCCCGTTCGTCCTCGAGGTCAAGCGCCCGCGAGAGCGCAGCCCCGACGTCGAGGCGCTCGAGCGCCAGATCAACGAGGCGGCCGACGGTGCGGTCGAAGTCGAGGGGCTTCGGCTGGCGACCTACGAGATGGTCGAGCGCGTCAAGGGCCACGACGCCAGCAAACAGTACCGCGCCGTCGTCGCCTTCGACGACCCCGTCGACGAGGCGACCTTCGAGACCGCCCTCGAGACGCTCGACGGGGCGACCCTCGAGCAGTTCACCCCCCAGCGCGTCGACCACCGCCGGGCCAACCTGACCCGCACGCGCACGGTCTACGAGATCGACGGCGAACTCACCGGCGAGCGCGAGGCCACCGTCACCCTCCACGGCGAGGGCGGCCTCTACGTCAAAGAACTCGTCAGCGGCGACGACGGCCGCACCGACCCCAGCCTCGCGGGCCTCCTCGAGACCGGCGCCGTCGTCACCGCCCTCGACGTCCTCGGCGTCGAAGGTGAGGACGACCCGTTCGAACTCGAGCCCTACTTCCGGGACGGCCCGCGCGAGGCGTGAACGCTGACGCGGTGGGGTTTTCGTTCGAATGTGGAGTCGCTCGAGCGGACGGATGGTGTTTAGGTCGGCGAAAACTGGCTGATCACCCACCGCAGGGCGGGACTTTCAGGGTGTTTTCTATCGTGAGACTATGTCTGCCAGACAAACTACACACGGCCAGCAGACGGGACCAACTGCCCGAGACCGAAGATGGTGCTACCGCAACTCTCGAGCCTCCGCCTGCGTGAGCCAACACCCACAGGAGGCCTGGATGGTGTCGGGGCCGGTCGCGGTCACCCCAACGACGACGCTCTCACAGTGGGGACAGCGCGGCGGATTCCACCCCTCACCGCCCCAGCGGCCGAGGTCCTCGCTCATCGCCGTCCCCCTCGAGTGGCCGTGGGACGCGCTCGAGTGACGGCGTAGACACTCAGAGAACGGGCGTTTCGCGGGCTGTACAGTGCGTTTGCGAGCCTTTTAAGGTCGCGTGGTCGGTAGGTATCCATGGCTTCAGGACTCACTCCGAGTTGGAAGCCACGCCTCGGGTGGTGGTGCACCCGGGGCACTTTCTCGCGTGCCCCATCCGCTCGGCGGGCGTCGCTTCCGGACGTGAGTTTCACGGATAGACACATATAATTTCTGGAAATGGGTGTCGGTGATACTCTCCTTTCCGAAGAATCCAGGTCGGAACGGGGGTATCCAGCGGTGGTGTCTGAACACCAACACCTAATACAATCGACTCGTAACACAGCGTTAATTACCGATGTATGCACGACTGAGGTGGGACGTGTGAGTTTCGACCGGGACCGACGCGACCGGCCGAACGACGACAGCGAGCGGAACGAACGAACACGGCGCGCTCGAGTACAGCCACAGGGGGCGCGCCCACACCAGAACCTACCGGGGGTGACGCCGCCGTCACTCGAGCACGCCGCCGAACTCGACGACCTCGTCGGCCGCTACGGCTACCCGCAGGTCGCCGACTGGGCCGAGCGCGGCGAACTCAAACCCGGCTGTAACACGCCGACTGGTGAGGAAGTTCGCGTCGCTCGAGCGCGCAGCGCGAGCGCGGGTGTCGACCTCGACACCGAGAGCGCGATGCGGTCTGTGGAGGCGCAGGGCGAGAGCGATCTGGCAGGTGAGACCGCGACACCCGACGTGGTCCGGCGCGTGATCTCACAGCCGGGACGGCCGCTCGAGGGAGCTGTTCGTGACGAAATGGAACAGCGGATGGGCGACTCGTTTTCGGACGTACAGCTTCACACGGGGCCGGAGGCCGCGAAGGCGGCGAGCGCGCTCGAGGCGCGTGCGTTCACCACCGGTAACCACGTGGTGTTCAACCGCGGGGAGTACGACCCCGGGAGCGCGGAGGGGAAGTACCTGCTCGCGCACGAACTCGCGCACGTGAGACAGCAGACCGGGGGCCAGATCAGCATGCTCCCCCAGGAGGGGAGTTCGCTGGTCATCGATCCCGACCCCGAACTCGAGCGTGAAGCTGACGAGGTAGCGAGGAAGGCACTCGAGGGGGACCCGATCGTCGCCCACCGCTTGGGGATGGACGTTCACGTGCAGCGTCTGTCGATCGGTGATGACGGCCCGCAACAGTCCACGCTCGACGCCTTCGAAGACGGGGAGTTCGACGGGACGACAGCCGACGACAGTACCCTGGGGGCACTGCTCGAGCGCCTCGACCCTCGAGAAGCGCTCAGAGATAGTGGTCGTGACATGGTCGAGGACCAAGCGGAGAGTGATACGGTCGTCGGGGCAGCGGCAAATCTGCTGGCACTCGTCGGTGTGAGCGGTCCGATCTGGGCGACCACGGGCCAGACGGAAGTCGCTGCTGGCGCACACGTCGGGGCGGCGGCGGTCATCAAGCGCGTCGGAGCCGAACCAATCCGCTCGCTCAGTAGTGCTAGCGCGGGTCAAGTGTACGACCTGCTGGTCGACGTTGGATACAAACAGCTCGCTGAGGCGTGGGCTGGAGCTGTTCAGAGGGTCCACGGTGACGAAACTGATCAAACCGAGGATGTGGAGGAACGATACGAATAATGATTGCGAAGATTATCGGTGAAGACGACGAGAGTGTTGGAGTAGAGGTCGTTGATAATAACAGCGTAAAACATATATTTGCTGTTGGGTTTGATGGCGAGATCTTGCAACATGGTCAAGATGTGTATCCAAGCAAAGCAAATGACCGGTCTGCTGAAGAACACGAACTGATGGCTGAGGCCCGCCTCTTCGCAAAGTACACCGTCTATCGCGAGCGTGGCTATCAGACGCTTCCAGCGAACAGAAATCCCGACCGAATTGCGGCGACCCTCCTCGCTCTGGCGCAACTTTCAGACGAGGAGTTCGAGAAGTTCTTCGGCACGTACTACCGCCAGCACGCACACCACTACCAGCCCGAGATCGAGCCACCGATCGAACCTCCGGCCGACATTGACGCCGGTGAGTTCCTTCGCTACGAACTCGACATCTACCTCGGTCTCGAGCAGGAGGTCGACGAAGCGATTCGCGAACTCGTGGCGGCTGGTATGAACGACGCGGTCAGCAAGACGCTCGAGGCGATCACCGAACCCGTCGACGTGGCGTTCGCCCCTGGCCGCGAACTAGGTCTCGAGATCGATGCTGTCTCCGACCTTCGCGTCGCCTACCAGACCGGACCCGGCGACGAACAGGTTCTCGAGGTCGACCCACCACTCGAGCGCGAGCCGGATACCACGCTCCAGCTTGTGGCGTTGCCCTCCGGCTCGCTCGAGGTGTTCCGTCGGCTGCTGGTCCACCACCTCGGCTGTCAGATTCGCGACTGCTACCTCGAGATGGGTGTCGAGCCACCCGAAGCCTTCCGTCTCCTCGGCCACGGCTTCTACGACTCCGCCCAGCGCTACCGTCTCCTCGAGCGCTACGAACCCTACTTCGACTTCGAGGCGGACATTCCCGGCTACCGAACGGTCGACATCGGCCAACCGCGATAACCCGTGGCGAGCAGCGAACACTCGAGAACCCAGTTGGGTGCGATACATCCAGGTCCGGTACTCGAGCGCGAGGCCGACGAGGTAGCGAGGAAGGCGCTCGAGGGAGAGGACCCGCTCGTCGCCCACCGGCTTGGGATGGACGTTCACGTGCAGCGTATCCACGGCAGTAGTGTTGACATGGAGCGCTGGCGTGCGATCACCCTTGGAAACCCCGACGTTGGCTCGCCACCGTCTCGAGAGGAGTCGGTCGCAGACCGCGTCAGCATCCCGGAGGAGTTGAGTACGGTGACGAGTGCAGTCGAGCAACTGTACGCCGAGATGGAGGTCGTGAAAGCCGAGCTTCGAGAGCAAAAATCGTTCGTGAGTACCGTCGCCGAAGAGACCGTCAAAGGTGCGGGAACCGGCGCACTCGGTGCGTCACCGGCCGGGCCGAAGGGGGCGCTCGTCGGCGGTATTCTCGGCGGTGTCGGTGGGTTCGCCAAAGGGATGTACGACTACGTGACTGGCAACCACGCCCCCGAACTCGAGGCAAACGACCGCTTCCTCGTGGACGAGGAAGACGAAGAACACCGTGGCAGTTACTCGGCCGATGACTACCAGTGAGATCCATTCATGAACGCAACAATTGACGGTGAGCGGACAACCGCTGCTGGTGACACCCGTATCGGTATTCGCGTGATCGACAACGCCGGTGGCGAGCACGGAATCGAAATGGACAGAGAGGGTACTATTCACGTCCACCAGTGCGAGGCCTACGCGGACGACCCGGCAGAGCGAACACCCGAGGAGAACGAACACAACAACCAGGCTCGACGCTACGCGAGGTACGTCGTTCACACAGAACGCGGCTACGACACACTCGAGCCCTACGAGAACCCGAACCATCTCGCGGCGGTAACGCTGGCGGTGCACGCGATGAGCGACGAGGAAATCGAGACGCACTTCGGCGACTTCAGACGCCAACTGGTGAGCCCGCACGACTCGAGCGTCGAGCCGGTGGTTGACCCGCCCGTCGACTCCGAGACGCACCAGCTCACCTACCGCGTCAACGTCTATCTCGAGGAGGACGTTGCAGACATTTCGGTGGCGTTTCTCGAGCGTCTGGAGGTGGTTCTGGCGGACAAAGCCCGAGAGATGGGGCGACAGACGCTGCTCGAGCGTCTTCGCGCGCCTGGCTCGGAGGTGCTGGTCGACGCCCCTCGCGAGTACGACTTCGACGTGGCGACGATTGCGGCAGTCTCTGACATCCACGTGCTGTATTCGGGCGTAACGACCGATGGCGAAGAGACCATCCCCGGTGCGGATCCGTTCGAACGACCGCCGGATGCGCGGCTGGAACTCTGGCCGCTCGGTGTCGAGCGCTTCGAAGACATGCGAAATATGCTGGTGATCCACCTGCTGTGTCAGCTTCGCGACTGCTACCTCTGTATGGGGATCGAGCCACCGGCAGACTTCCGCTTGCTCGGGCCGGGTCTCTGGCGATGTACGAAGAAGTACGTGCAGAACTACGACCTCTACGAACGCTACCACGTGATGAACGAGGAGATCGACGGCTACGAGGCGACGGTGCGATAACTCCGCGGATGATGACACGAGCACTCGAGTCAGCGAAACGACCATTAGTTACCGTCTCGTATCGCAGCACACCCCATGGAACTGACACGAAGTAAGCGCAAGCCCACGACTTCAGTCGTGGGTCTGAGCGATAGGCCGAAGAACCGCCGTCTATTGCCGGTCCGGGGTCTCCAAATCTTCGGCAGCGTGGATCAACATCCCGCGCCAGGTAAGGCCGCGTTTGTCTTTCACGTCCGATAACCACTCATACTGTTCATCGTCAACTTTGATGTGTAGCGTTCGTCCCATGCCTACCTACAGAACACATGCACTTATGTATGTTCGTGTTGTAGGAGGTATTGATGAGGCGGACCAACACGTTCGTCGTTCGGTCCCGATCCGAACAGGACCGGGAGCTACTGCACGAACTGTTGGACGCTTCTGCCAGCCTCTGGAACGAACTCACCTACGAACGGCGCCAACAGTACTTCGACGGCGAAAGCGTCTGGGACACCACCGACTACCGCACACAGTACGTCGGCGTTCTCGGAAGTGCAACCGCCCAGCAGCTCATCCGCAAGAGCAAGAGCGCGTGGAAGTCGTTCTTCTCGCTCGAAGAGAAAGGCGAACGCTGTTCCCCGCCCGGCTACTGGGGCAACGAGGAGGACGGTCGGACACTCCGCACGTACATCCGCAACGACCAGTACACGCTGGAACTCGGATACCGCTCCCGCCTCGAAATCCCGGTCGGCAAGGAACTCAAAGAGAAGTACGGTCTTGGGCACCAAGAACGCCTCCGTCTCGAAGTGGCGGGCGTTCCGAAGTGGGACGGCAAACAGGGTCGGTTAGAACTGTACTACGACGAAGCTTCGGACCAATTCAGGGCCTTTCAGCCTGTCACGGTAGACAATTCTCGACAGGATTCACCACTGGCGGACGAAACCGCCGCCCTCGACATTGGTGCGAACAACATCGTCGCCTGTACGACCACGACCGGCGAGAAGTACCTGTACGAAGGCCGCGGCCTGTTCGAACGCTTCCGCGAAACCACGCGAGAAATCGCCCGGCTTCAGGCGAAGCTTCGGGACGGCCGATACAGCAGCAAACAGATACGCTCACTGTACCGACGACGGACGCGCCGACGCGACCACGCTATGGACGCGCTTGCTCGGGATCTCGTGGGACGCCTGTACGAAGAAGGTGTGGCAACCGTCTACGTGGGCGACTTAACCGACGTTCTCGAAACCTCATGGTCGGTGCGAGCGAACGCAAAAACGCACAACTTCTGGGCGTTCCGCGCGTTCATCGACCGTCTCGCGTGTACCGCCGAAGAGTTCGGCATCACGGTCGAAGTGCGCTCGGAAGCGTGGACGAGTCAAGAGTGCCCCCAGTGCGGTTCGACGGACCGAACCACACGACACCAAGACTCGCTCACCTGTGCATGCGGCTTCGACGGCCACGCGGATCTCGTAGCATCCGAGACGTTCCTGAGACGGCACAAATCGGTAGACAGGCCAATGGCATGGCCCGTGCGGTTCAAGTGGGACGACCACAACTGGTCGGAGATACCACACTCTCACGAGAGTCCCAACGAACAGCGCACAGACCAGAGTACCCTATACGCGTAGGGGAATGTCGCTTGCGTGGTGGTTCGGCATGAGCCGAGACCCCCAACGCGAGGAATCCCACGGCTTTAGCCGTGTGGAGGATGTCAAGCGCGACGAACAGGAACAGTCGCTAGCGCAGGTTCAGCGCCAGGCGGAGGCACTCGAGTCCCGCCACGACGAGCGGTGAGCGTCGGAACGGCTTTGGTATCGCCGCGAGCACTCCGGTCATGAAACGCTTCGGGGTCGACGAGGCTGGCCGGGGACCGGTGTTCGGATCGATGTTCGCCGCGGCGGTCTTCGTCGAGGACCGCTCGCGGCTGCCCGACGGCGTCGGCGATTCGAAGCGGCTCTCTCCGGCGCGCCGGGAGGACCTCGCGGCCCGCCTCCGCGAGACAGCGGGTGTCTCGGTCGGTCTCGCGGAGGTGACGCCCGCGACCATCGACGATCCCGAAACGGACATGAACACGCTGACCGTCGAGGCACACGCGAGCGCGATCGGGGACGCACTCGAGTCGGTCGCCGAAGCGGGCGTCTCCGGACTCTGTGACGCCTGTGACACCGACGCCGGGCGCTTCGCCCGGCGTGTCGAGGCGGCCTGTGAGCCGCCAGTGTCGGTGACGGCGCGTCACGGTGCCGACGACGAGAGTCCGCTGGTGGGGGCGGCGAGCATCGTCGCGAAGGTCGAACGCGACGCGCACGTCGCGGCCATCGCCGAGCGCTACGGCGAGGTCGGCAGCGGCTATCCGAGCGATCCGACGACGCGGGCGTTTCTCGAGTCGTACGTCGCCGACCACCGGGAGCTCCCGCCGTTCGCGCGGGCGTCGTGGTCGACCTGTGCGGACGCGCTGGCGCGCGTCGAACAGACGGGGTTGGGCGAGTTCTGAGCGCTGGGACGGTGTAGAAACCGCCCTCGGTTCAGCGGTCGGTCAGCAGCCGTCGCAGGATGTCACCGTAGGCCGGCCGGGTGACGAGGACGCCGATCAGCACGCCGAGGATGGTGATGATGGCGAACCCACGGAGGTCGCCGAGGTTGAGGAGTGCCAGCGGCGACATGGCGACGATGGTCGTCCCGGCGGCCGCGCCGATGACCCAGAACGCCTTCCGGAACCGGGATTCGAAGACGCGTCTCGAGTTGACGTCGCCTTCCGACATCACCTCGTCGGCGATGATGATGAGGTCGTCCACCCCGGTCCCGACGACGGCGACGAACGCGGCGACTTCGGGGAGACCGATGGGGTAGCGGATCAGGGCGGCGAAGCCGAGGAGGATGACGACCTCCGAGAGCGCGGTGACGATCATCGGGAGGGCGACCCGGTGGTCGCGGTAGCGCAGGTAGACCATGCCGCTGACGGCGAGGATGGAGACGATGCCGATGAGCAGCGAGTAGTTCTTGAACTGCTCGGCGAGTGCGGGCTGGATCTGGAGCACCTGGTCGTTCTCGAAGTCGAGCGGGGCGGCCAGCGCGCCCGCGTTGAGGTTGATCGAGAGCGCCTGGGCGTCCTGCTGGCTCGGTGCGCCCATGATGAACGTCGGGTTGTTCGCCCACTGTCCGGTTCGCATCCCTTCTGCGAGGTCGCCCATCGAGTGTGCGTCGACGACCTGCCCGTCGAGGACGGTGAGCAGACAGTAGTTCTGGCCCTCGAACTCCGGTTCGCCGTAGCGACACTGGCCGACGCCCTCGCGGGTGAAGCCGAGTTCGTTCATCCGCTCCTGATAGCGCTCTGCGGGCTCGCCGGTGCGAATCGCGACCGGGACGTGGTGGCCGTTCTCGTCGTTGTAGTCGGCCGGGTCGACCTGGGCGAAGTCCTCGCGGGTGAGGACCGTCTCGTTCGCTTGACCGCCTTCGCCGTCGGGGTGGTGTGCCCAGACCTCGACGATGCCCCGTTCGGAGAGTATCGCTCGAAGCTGTTCCGGCGTCCTGTCGGGGACTTCGGTCACGATGTAGAACTCGCCGCCGACCTCCTGCTGGGAGACGCGTCCGCCGGAGAGACCCGCGGCGTTGATCATCGTGTCGATGGTGTCGATTATCTCGTCTCGAGTCGCCTGTGTGACGCCGTTGCGGACCTCGCTCTCGTCGACGTCGACGCCGAGTTCCTGTAAGGCTGTGGCGAACTCTGCGGCGGTGACCTGGCGGGTGAACACCTCGACGTCGGAGAGACCGCTGCCTTGGTCGTAGCGGACGGAGGCGTTCGTCGCGTCGATGCCGAGCTCGTCGGCGAGCTCGGCGCTGAAGGCGTCGGCCTGGTCGGCTTCGATGTCGATTTCGACCTCGTCGACGGTCATGCCGACGACGGGCGCGCTGATCCGGGTGCCGCCGTCGAGGCTGAGACCGTAGACGATGTTGGTCCAGCCCTGGCTCCGTTCGACGGTCTCGACGTCGTCGTCGACGAGCGGGCTGTCGATCGCTTCCTCGTCGGCGCCGAGGCTGTCGTCGGGGAGGACGCCGCCGGGGATGAACAGCGCGACGAGGGCGGCGGTCACGAAGACGGTGAGCAACAGCACCCGCCAGTTGGCGCGGACGAACGTGCGCGCACCCATCAGCGGTTCACCCCCTCGAACTTGTACCAGCGAAGCAGGCTGAAGTTCAGCAGGTAGGTGTTCATCAGGTCCGCCGCCAGGCCGACGAAGAGGATCAGCCCGATCGAGGCGAGCAACTCGACGCCGAAGAGCGTCGCCGTGATCGCCATCACGAGCATCGCGGCCATCGACGTCACCGTCATCGTCACCCCGGTCCGTATCGCGCGGTTCGCGCTCTCGTAGAAGCCGCCGCTCCGTCTCAGAATCGAGTTGTTGAGCAGGATGTCGGAGTCGACCGAGTAGCCGATGATCATCAACAGCGCGGCGACGGTCCCGAGCGTGAGCGGAATCCCCGCGAGGTTCATGAACGCCAGCGGGATCATCAGATCGGAGAACGCGGAGACGACGATGGCGACCGAGGGGACGAACGTCCGAAAGAGGATGAACGCCAGGATGCTCATGCCGACGAACGCCGCGACGAGCGCGAGTATCGCCGTCTGCTGTGCCTGCGCACCGAAACTCGCCGACGTCGAGGAGACCGACTGGACGACGCCGTCGCTCCCCTCGAGCGGCTCGAGGTTCGCTTCAGCCTGGTCGGTCAGTGCCGTCTCGTCGGTCGAGGTGAACTGGACGATGTAGCTGTTCTGTTCGGCCTGCACTGCCTGGATCGACTCCGGCTGCTCCTCGAACGCGCCCGGAATCTCCGCCTCGTCGCTGGCGGTGTCGATCCGCAGTTCACTGCCGCCGACGAACTCGATGCCGGCGGCGACCGGCATGCCGGTGAACAGGTACCAGCCGCCGAGAATCGCGAGCGCCAGCGCGAGCATCGCGAGCGGCACCGCCGCGAGCTGGCGGTTTGAGTACCGGGTGTAATCGATCTCCGGTACGTCGAAAGCCCTCATATGTGCGCCACCTTGTATGCGAGCTAAGTAAGCCTTCTCAATCCCTGACGCGCTGACGCGTTGCCCGCTACGGCTTTGTGACTCGAGACGCTAGCCCCCCTATGGTCGATACTGATGGGACCGAAACCACTGGGTCGGAGCGCTCGAGTGGCGACGACCGGGCGACCCGTGTCGTGGTCTCCTATCCCGAGGACCTCTCCTCGTGGGGGCAGTTCCAGCTCGAGAAGTCTTCCTACCGGGCGTTTCTCACCAAGGTGTACGACGAAGCCCACGAGGGCGACCGCTGGGAGGAGTTCGTCGACGTGGGCTGCTGTGGCTCGAGTCTCGACGTCACCCTCCGGGTCGAGCGCGTCGAGGGTGGCCCGCGTCTCGACGAGGAGACCGACCTCGAGTACGTCGCGCGCGGACCCGACGGCGTCGAGGGCAGCTGGCGCGTCCAGAGCGAAGGCGGTCCCTCGCGCGCCTAGTCGGGCAGGTAGCGGACGCTCACCACGCCGTGGTCGTCTGCGAGTGCCCGTCTGACCTCGACGCGGACGGCGTCGAGCCGTGCCGCGCGGGCGACCGTCTCGAGGTCCTCGAGGACGTCACTCGCGACGGTTTCGACCGCCGTCTTCGGCACCGCGAGGACGTGAACCTCGCCGCGGCCGGCGCGCTCGACCCTGTCGATCTCGCCTACGTCTATCTCACTCGCCAGTGCTCGCGAGCGCTGGGTCGGCGCGAGGTCGCTGTCGATCAGTTCGACGCGCCGGCGCTCCTCGACGTCGACGACCTGCCAGGCGACCTCGAGCGGCGGTTCGGGTGCCAGTGTCGCCGCGAGGACGTCGCGGGTCTCGAGACCGGGGTTCGACGAGAGGGTGTGCACCTGAGCGGTCTCGACGTCGCGGACGACCGCCGACTCGGTCTCGGCGTGGGTGACGACGAACGTCCCGGTGTGTTCGCTCATAGCCGATCCTTCGCTGGCGGTGGCTTTCGTGTTTTCGACTCCGTGGTCCGCCGTCCGCGAGCGCGTCCCCTCAGCGCGAGCGACGGTGGACGAGGTACATCAGGGCCGCCGTCGCGACCGGGGGGACGAACCCGGCCGTCGCCGGGAGGGCGTACAGCAACTCGAGCAGTGGGCCGAGTACACCGTCGGTCGACGCCTGCTGGTCCGGCGGCGTCGAGATGACGAGTCCGACGAAGAGACTCGCGATGAACAACAGACCCGTCAGCGCGAGCTGTCGGTCGTAGCCGGCGTCGTCGCCGACCTTCCGACGGTGGCGTCTCGCGACGAACAGGACCGGTGCGACGATGGGGAGGACGACGAGCAGGCCGACGAGGACGAAAAACGAGCGCAACAGCGAGAGCGATCCTTCCGGCGCGGCGAGCGTGTCGGCGACGAGGACGATGAGCGCAAACGCAAAGAGGATCCCGACCAGGAGCCCCAGCAGGGCGCTCACGAGGACGTAGAGTCTGAACACCAGGGAGTCGCTCTGAACGAAGGCGTAGCGAAACGCCCCCGGGAGGCCCTTGTAGGTCCGCTCGGTCTCCGCAGTCATCGGCCGACCGTTGGGAGCGGGCGCGAATAAGCCATCCGATGCACAGCGAGGTGACGGCTCGCTCACCGTGACGGAACGCCTTTAGCCCCGGCCGTTGGTCCCCCTCGCATGGACGTCGACATCGGAAACGCGCTGACGGACGTCGCCTCACCGGGCGTCTCGAGGGACGCACTCGAGCGCCTCGACGAACGGGTCGCGGACGCTCACGAGCGGATCGAGACCGGGCGCGCCGAGGGCGAACACGGCTACGCGGCGCTGGACCTCCCGGAGACGACCGACCTCGACGAGGTGTACGCGGCCGCCGCCGCCCTCGGCGAGGTCGACGCGCTCGTGACGGTCGGCATCGGCGGCAGCGCCCTCGGCGCGGCGACGCTCGTCGACGCACTCGCCGACCCCGACGCGCCCGAGACCGTCTTCCTCGACAACGTCGACCCGGCGTGGGTCGGCCGCCACCTCGAGTCGCTCCCGCTCGAGCGGACGGCGATCAACGTCGTCTCGCGCTCTGGCACGACCGCCGAGACGCTCGCGAACTTCCTCGTGGTGCGCGAGGCGTTCGAAGCCGCGGGCGCAGACTGGCGCGAGCGGACCGTCGTCACCACCGGCGAGTCGGGCCCGCTCGCGGACCTGGCCGCGCGCCACGACCTGCCCGCGCTCGCCGTGCCGCCGGGGGTGCCGGGACGCTTCTCTGCGCTCTCGCCCGTCGGCTTGCTCGCACCGGCGGTCTGTGGCGTCGACCTCGAGGCGCTGCTCGACGGCGCACACGCCGAGCGCGAGACGCTCACCGGCTCGCTCTTCGAGTGTCCCGCCTACGCCTACGGCGCGACGAGCCACGCCCTCGCCGTCCGCGGGGCGACCGTGAACGCGACGATGCCCTACGCCGAGTCGCTCGAGACCTACGCCGAGTGGATCGCCCAGCTGTGGGCCGAGAGCCTCGGCAAGGACGGTCTCGGCCAGACGCCGGTGCGCGCGATGGGCGTCACCGACCAGCACTCACAGCTCCAGCTCTACCGGGCGGGCCCGCGGAACACGATGGTCACCTTCCTCACCGCCCGCGAGCGTCCCGACCGGCCGATTCCCGACACCGACGTCGCGGACCTCGCCTACCTCGGCGGGGCGACCCTCGGCGAACTGCTCGAGGCGGAGTTCCGGGCCACTGAAGCGAGTCTGGCCGCCGCTGGCCGTCCGAACGTCCGCGTCGAACTCGAGCGCGTCGACGCCGCCTCGATCGGTGGCGTCCTCTACGGGATGGAGGCGGCGTGTATCCTCGCGGGCGAACTCGCGGGCGTCGACGCCTTCGACCAGCCGGCCGTCGAGTGGGCGAAGCAGGCCACACGCGGCTTACTCGGCGGGCGCGACGAGTCGGGCGGGCGCTTCGCCGAGACCGACGCCGTCGCCGAGAAGACGACGCTCCGCGTCGAGCGCTGATGGGCGAGCCACGGCCGAACCCGGAGACGCTTTGGCCCTCGAGGCGAACCCTCGAGTATGAGTGAGCTGACGCACACCGGTAGCGAGGGTGGGGAGCCGCAGGTCGGGGACGGCTTCGTTCCCGCTGCCGGGACCGTCCTCTCGGGCGTCGCGATGGCGTCGATGGCGGTCCCCGTCCGCCGCGGCAGTACGGACCCGCTCGTCCTGGCCGCCCTCGCGCTCGCTGCCGTTTCCCTCGTCGTCTTCCTCGCTCGCCGCCACGGCGGGTTGGGCCGGGTCTACGGTGCGCCGGTCGCGGTCGGTGCCACCCTCTCGGTGCTCGCGCTCTCGGGCTACGTGCTGAACCAGGGTGTGAACGCCGCGGTCGGGATTCCGCTCCTCGAGCGCTCGGTTCCGCTGGTCTTCGTCGCCTTCCTGGCCGCCGGTGGCGCGCTCGCGATGGCGCTCGCCGACCACTACTCGCTCTCGACGGCTGGCGTCTTCGCTCGAAGCCAGCTCACGGTGTTGCTCACGATCGTCGCCGCCTTCGGCTTTCTGGCGGCATCGGTGTGGATAGTGCTGTTCGCCCTGCCGGTCGTGCTCGTCTACGGCGGGTTCACCCCGCTTCAACTGGTCGCGATCGAACAGATCGGGATGGCACTCGGCGCGCTCACCGTCGCCGTTGCCTTCCTCCAGTTGACCGAGCGCGACTGGTCGTTCATCGACCTCCGGGTGCCGACGCTTCGCGACCTCGGCTGGACGGTCGGCGGCACCGTCGCCATCTTCGGTGCGCTCTTCGCCATCTCGGTGCTGATGACCACCACCGGCGTCGAGAGCTCGAGCCACGGCGTCACCGATCGCGTCCAGGAGAGTCCCGAGATCATGTACGTCCTCATCCCGGCGGCCATCCTGCTCATCGGGCCGTTCGAGGAACTGCTCTACAGAAACGTCGTCCAGAAGTCGCTCTACGAACGCTTCTCTCGAGGGGGTGCGATCGTCGTCGCGAGCGTCGTCTTCGCCGCCGTCCACTACTTCGCCTACAGCGTCGGCGGCGCGGCCCCCGGCGCGATTCTCGCGAGTCTGATGGTCGTCTTCGGTCTCTCGCTCGTCCTCGGCGTCCTCTACGAGCGCACCGACAACCTGGTCGTCCCGGCGCTCGTCCACGGCATCTACGACGCGATTCTCTTCGCGAACCTGTATCTCGCCTACGCCTGAGAGCTGCCTCCCGTCGACTGTGCGGCCGACGCCCCCCTCGAGTCGCCGCCCGTGCTCGCGGTCGTCGTTCCCTCGTGTGGCTCCCCTCGAGTCCCTCTCAGGCGGGATTCTTCCGGCTCAGCTCCGAGCCACAGATCGGACAGCGGTCTCTGTGGTCGTCGAACTCGCGCCCGCAGCCGCGGCACTTGAACACCCACGAGCGCTGTTCGCTGATGCCCTCTCGAGCGATGACTTCGACGGAGACGTGGAGTTTCTCGGCGACGTTCTGCATCGCGTAGTCGTCGGTGACGAGCGTCCCGTCGAGTTCGAACGCCGTCGCGACCAGCCGGATGTCGGTCTCCGAGAGCACCTCGAGGTCGCCCGACTCGCGTGCGGCGCGGCGAACCGTCTCGGTGGTGTCGTCGTTCGGAATGTGAATGTGCATGCCGGAGCCTTCCATCGCGTCGTAGCGGTAGACGCTCTCCCCCTCGAGTTCCTCTCTGACGAGTGGGATCGTGGCCATCTGCTCGGTGGTGTGAAAGTCGTGGATAAACGCCGATGAGTCGAGAACGTGCATGTCCTAGCGCTGGACGACGATGTAGTCTTTGACGGCCTGGACCCGGCTGACGGGCACCATGAGTCGGCCACGGTCGTTTCGCTCGAAGTCGACCGACCGGATCGGGAGTTCCTCGTCGGGATCGACGATGAGGTCGTGGAGCTTGCCGGATTTGAGGTCCATCGTGATGTTGTAGAGCATGCCGAGTTCGGTGCCGTCCGAGCCCATGACGGACTTCCCCGAGAGGTTCTCAGCGAGTATGTCGCTCATGTACTCCCGTTCTTACTTCTCACTATTAAACTCCACGGGGGTGTCTGACGGGCGTCGGCCCTCCGTCGTCTCGTCGGGGACGTCGCCTGCGCTCGCGGCCGTGACGATGGCTTTAACTACCGCGGAACGGACGACTAGTTATAACCTTCTCTGGTGGTTCACCATGTCGGACACGGATACACGCGACCTCACCTCTCTCAGAACGCCGATCGTCGCCGTCCTCGGACACGTCGACCACGGCAAGACTAGCCTGCTCGATAAGATCCGCGGCTCGGCGGTGATCGAGGGCGAAGCCGGGGCGATCACCCAGCACATCGGCGCGACGGCCGTCCCGCTCGACGTCGTCTCCGAGATCGCTGGCGATCTCGTCAACCCCGACGACTTCGACCTCCCCGGCCTGCTCTTCATCGATACGCCGGGACACCACTCCTTTACCACCCTCCGCTCGCGCGGCGGCGCGCTCGCGGACCTCGCCATCCTCGTCGTCGACGTCGGCGACGGCTTCCAGCCCCAGACGATCGAGGCGCTCGAGATCCTCCAGCGCTCCTCGACGCCGTTCATCGTCGCCGCGAACAAGGTCGACACGGTGCCGGGCTGGAACCCCAACGAGGACGCCCCGATCATGGGCACCTACGAGTCCCAGTCGGACCGCGCCCGTGGCGACCTCGACACCCGCCTCTACGAGATCATCGGCGAACTCTCCGACGAGGGCTTCTCCGCCGACCTCTACTGGCGCGTCCAGGACTTCCAGCGAAACGTCGGCGTCGTCCCCGTCTCGGCGATGACCGGCGAGGGCGTCCCCGACCTCCTCGCGGTCATGATGGGTCTCTCCCAGCGCTACATGAAAGAGGAGATGGAGATCGACGTCGCCGGACCCGGCGTCGGCACCGTCCTCGAGGTCAAAGAGGAGAAGGGCTTCGGGACGACCATCGACACCGTCCTCTACGACGGGACGGTCCGCGCCGACGACCAGCTCGTCGTCGGTGGGATGAACGACCCCATCGTCACCGACGTGCGCGCGCTCCTCCAGCCCCGCCCGCTCGCCGAGATTCGCACCGAGAACCGCTTCGAGAAAGTCGACGAAGTGTCGGCCGCCGCCGGGATCAAAGTCGCCGCGCCCGACCTAGACGACGCGATGGCGGGGGCGCCGGTCCGCGTCGTCCGCGACCGCCCGCTCGAGGAGGTCGTCGCGGAGGTCGAGGCCGAACTCGCCGACATCGCCGTCGAGACCGCAGAGCAGGGCGTCGTCGTCAAAGCCGACACCCTCGGCAGTCTCGAGGCGATGGCCGACGCGCTCGACGAAGCCGAGGTGCCGATCGTCCGCGCCGAGGTCGGCGACGTCGCCCCCCGTGACGTCTCGGTCGCCTCGACCGCCGACGAACACATCCACCGGACCATCCTCGGCTTCAACGTCGACGTGCTCGCCGACGCCGCCCAGCGCGCCGAGATCGACGACGTCCGGCTGTTCACCGACGACGTCATCTACCAGCTCATCGAGGAGTACACCGAGTTCGTCGACGACCTCGAGCGCTCCCAGCAGGACACCATCTTAGAGAACATCACCCGGCCCGCCCGCGTTCGCATCCTCCCGGATCACGTCTTCCGCCAGAACGATCCCGCGGTCGTCGGCGTCGAGGTCAATTCGGGCACCCTGAAGAACAACACCTTCGTGATGAAGTGGGAGGAGAACGAGCCGACCCGCGTCGGCCAGGTCAAAGGCATCCAGGAACAGGGCGAGGACGTCGACCAGGCCCGCGTCGGCGAACGCGTCTCCGTCGCCATCGACGGCCCGACCGTCGGCCGACAGATCGACGAGGACGACGAACTCTGGACCGACCTCCCCGAGAAACACGCCAAAATCCTCGAGCAGGAACTCTCGAGTCAGATCCCCGGCGACGAACTCGAGGCGCTCAACATGTACTTAGACCGCCAGCGAAAGCGCGACCCCTTCTGGGGGAAGTGAGCGCTCGAGACCGCCAGTCGCCTCTGGTCGTCTCTCGCTGTCTTAGCTCACACGCCGATTTCACCTAGGGGAGGTGACTTATCCCACCGGGCGTATCTTCAGGTATGTCCTCCACGAACAGACGCACGATGCTCACGCTCTCCGGTCTCGCCCTCGCCGGTCTCGCTGGCTGTCTCGGCGGTGGTGACGATCCCTCGAACGGCGACGACGACGGCGAACCCGCCCAGATGCGCGTCCTCTCGGCCGATATCGAACGCGCCTCGCCGTCGGTAGGCGACGCCGACCTCGAGGCACTCGTCGCCGGCAATACCGCGTTCGCGCTCTCGCTGCTCGAGGAGACCGAGGAGACCAACCTGTTCGTCTCGCCGATCAGCATCTCGCTCGCGCTCGCGATGACGTGGGCGGGGGCCGCCGGCCAGACCGAATCCGAAATGGCCGACGCGCTCGCGTTCCCGCACGGCCAGGAGGCGTTGCACCCGGCGTTCAACGCGCTCTGGCGGACGCTCGAGGCGGCCGACGGCGACGACGACGAGGAGTTCACCCTCCGCCTCGCGAACGCCATCTGGGGCCAGGACGGCTATCCGTTCGAAGACGACTTCCTCGAGACGCTGGCGCGCCACTACGGGGCGGGCCTTCGTACGCTCGACTTCGGAGAGGACCCCGAGGCGGCCAGAGCGACGATCAACGACTGGGTGGCCGAGGAGACCGACGACCGCATCGAGGATCTCCTCCCGGAGGGATCGATCACCGACGACGTCCGCCTCGTGCTGACGAACGCCATCTACTTCTTCGCGAACTGGGAGTCGCCGTTCGACGAGGATCGGACCGAGGACGGGACGTTCACCGCCCTCGACGGGAGCGAGTCGATGGTGGCGATGATGCACCAGAACCTCCGGACGAACTACGCCGCCGTCGACGGCCACGAGGTCCTCGAGTTACCATACGCAGGCGACGCACGGATGGTCGTCTTCCTCCCGGCCGCAGGCGAGTTCGAAGACTTCAGCGCCGACCTGGATGCCGCACGCTTCGGCGAGCTGCTCGAGGCGACCGGCGACGCTCAGGGCGACCTCGCCTTCCCGCGCTTCGAGTTCGAGACCTCGCTCAGTCTGAAGGAGACGCTCTCGGCGCTCGGGATGGAGACGGCGTTCACCGACGCGGCGGACTTCTCGGGGATGACCGACGCCGAGCGCCTTTTCGTCGACGACGTCTACCACGATGCCTACGTCGCCGTCGACGAGGAGGGAACCGAGGCGGCGGCCGCGACGGGTGCGGTGATGATGCCGACGAGCGCCCCGACGGAGACGTTCGACGTGACCGTCGACCGGCCGTTTCTCGTCGCCATCTGTGACGACGAGACCGACTCGGTGCTGTTTCTCGGACGGGTCGGCGACGCAGGTGCTGCGCAGAACTAAGCGTGCGCAGAAACGGCGGTGTCCGCGCTATCGCGCCGTCGGCGTCACGTTGTCTTCGACCGCCTGTTTCACCTGTAAGGCGGCGCTGGCGGCCAGGCCGCGCGCGACTTCGTCACGCTCGTCGGCGCCGATGATCTCCTCCGGGGTCTCCTCCATCTCCGGGGCGAACCCGGCGCTGACCGGGTGGCCGACCGGTGGCTGGACGGCGACGCGGACCTGCGGGCCGCTGACACCACACTGGACGTCGGCGTCGACGACGTACTCGTCGGGGAGGAACTCGCGGGTGCGGGCGGCGATCCGCGAGACGTCCCGGTGTAAGACACGTTTCTGGTCGCCCGTGATCGTCGGGACGTCCGCCGCCGCTCGCTGGCCAGCCTGCGTTTCACCCGGCAGCCCTCCGTACGGCGTGTTTCCATTCATGAGAAGTCGATATGCGTGCTATCGAGTCGCGCAGTAAAAAGGGTTCGCCTCGAGAGACACTCACACACCTAGAAAATCGGCTCGCTCTCGCCGTAGACGGCGACGACGATGGCCGTCGTGTAGGCACCTGACTTCGCCTCGACGCTCTCGACCCGGTCGTGGACCTCGCCGAACTCCCACTCGCGCAGGCCCATGCCGGTCTCGAGTCCCTCGAGGACGCGAGTTCTGACGTCGTCGGCGTCCATCTCGCCGGAGGTCTCGTAGAACAGCCCCGGGCCGCCGTCGGCCGACTGGACCCAGCTGAGGGCGGCGCTCGCGCGGCCGGGTCCGGCGGTGCTCGCGCGCGCCTCGACGACGGTCAGACGCTCGCCCGCGGGACCGAGGTCGGGTGCGGTGCCGACGGGGTCGACCTCGACGCCCGCCGGGATCACCGAGGAGACCGCCACCAGGTTGTAATCACAGATCCCCGCCTCGGCGAGCGCCGCGTCGTACGACGACATCCGCGTGGGTGCGGAGGCCGACCCCCAGACGACTCGAATCGTGCTCATAGACGGCTCTCGGTGATCGAGCGCGTAAGGCGTTGCGATCCGCCTCTAGTCGTAGAAGTAACTCGCCGAGGCGACGATCTCGCTCGAGTCGTCGCGTTCGATCTTCTCGAGGGCGTCCTCGAAGTCGACCATGCGGACGTCGGTGCGGTCGTCGCGGATGGCGAACATGCCGGCCTCGGTCGCGAGGCTCTCGAGTTCCGCGCCGGAGTAGCCCGCGGTCTCGTCGGCGAGGGTGTCGAAGTCGACGTCGCCGTCGACGGCCATCTCGCGGGTGTGGATCTCGAGGACGCGCTCGCGCCCCTCGCGGTCGGGTGCGGGCACTTCGATGAGTCGGTCGAAGCGTCCGGGGCGGAGGATGGCGCTGTCGAGCATGTCGAAGCGGTTGGTCGCGGCGATGATGCGGATGTCCCCGCGGGCCTCGAAGCCGTCCATCTCGCTGAGTAGTTGCATCATCGTCCGCTGGACTTCGGCGTCGCCGGAGGTCTTCGACTCGGTGCGGGTGGCGGCGACGGCGTCGATCTCGTCGATGAAGATGATGGCGGGTTCGCGTTCGCGGGCGAGTTCGAAGAGGTCGCGGACGAGCCGTGAGCCCTCGCCGATGAACTTCCGGACGAGTTCCGAGCCGGCCATCTTCACGAACGTCGCGTCGGTCTGGTTGGCGACGGCCTTCGCGAGCATCGTCTTGCCGGTGCCCGGCGGGCCGTACAGTAAGACGCCGCTCGGTGGGTCGATGCCGACCTCTTCGAACAGTTCGGGCTGAGTGAGTGGCTGTTCGACCGCCTCGCGAACCTCCCTGATCTGTTCGTCGATGCCGCCGATGTCCTCGTAGCCCACGTCGGGCCGTTCCTGGATCTCCATCGCCTGTGCACGGGCGTCGGTCTCGGCACTGAGGACGGTCTGGATACCGAACGTGTCGTTGACGGCGACGCGCGTTCCCGCGTCGACTCGTTCGCGCAGTTGTGGAGCGACCTCGGTGAGTACTTCCTGGTTGTTGCCGTGTTGTTTGACGACGACTTCGTCGCCGAGGACGTCCTCGACGGTCGCGACGTACAGCGAGGAACTCTTCAGCGTCTTGTTCTCGCGTTCGACGCGGTCCGCCTCCTCGCGGAGGTCCTCACGGCGGTGCTCGGCGGACTCGAGCTGGGCCGCTAGCTGGTCGTGGATCGCGACGATGTCCTCGTAGTGGGCGCGCAGCGCCTCGAGACGCTCGGGTCCGGAGAGATCTGGATCGATGTCGCGGTTGGGTCGATCGGGGAGAGAGGGGCTTCGAGACATCCTGACGTCCACCGATAAGTCGCGGACCGTAAATGTGTCTTTGGGTCCCGTCGGTTTTCTCGAGGAGCGACGCCACCGTGGAAAATCACCCCCAGCGACGCTAACGGCGGCTCAGAGCAGGGTGTCGAACTCGGTGAGGCGCTCCTCGTAGGTCGCGAGCGCGCGCTCGATCGGATCGGCCGTACTCATGTCGATGCCGGCGACCTCGAGTAACTCGAGGGGGTAGGCTCGCGAGCCCCGGCGGAGGAACTCGCGGTAGTCGCTCGCGGCGGGGTCGCCCCGCTCGACGATGTCGTCGACGATGGCGAGGGCGGCGGCGATGCCAGTCGAGTACTGGTAGACGTAGAAGGCGCTGTAGAAGTGGGGGATGCGCATCCACTCCATGGCGATGCGGTCGTCGACGGCGGCGGGTTCGTAGTAGTCGCGTTTGAGGTCGTAGTAGACCTCGTCGAGGCGGTCGGCGGTGAGCGCCTCGCCCGCCTCCTCGAGTTCGTGGGTGCGCAGTTCGAACTCGGCGAAGAGCGTCTGGCGAAAGAGCGTCGAGCGGACGCGCTCTAAGAACTCGTTGAGGACGTGCTTTCTGAACGCCTCGTCGTCGACGGTCTCGAGGAGGTGGTGGGTGAGCAGCGACTCGTTGACGGTGCTCGCGACCTCGGCGACGAAGATCTCGTAGTTCGAGTAGATGTACGGCTGTTGCTCTTTGGTGAACTCGGAGTGGAGCGAGTGGCCGAGTTCGTGGGCGAGGGTGTACATCGAGGAGACGTCGTCCTGGTAGTTCATCAGGATGAACGGCTGGGTGTCGTAGGTGCCGCCGGAGTAGGCTCCCGAGCGCTTGCCCGTGTTCTCGTAGACGTCGACCCAGCGCGCCTCGAAGCCCGCCTCGACGCGCGAGCGGTACTCCTCGCCGAGCGGGGAAACGGCCTCGAGGATGTAGTCGGCCGCCTCCTCGTAGGTGATTTCGGGACCTTCGTCACCCGCGAGCGGCATGTAGAGGTCCCACATCCGGAGTTCGTCGACGCCGAGCGCCTCGCGCTTGAGGTCCGCGTACCGGTGGAGCGTACCGATGTTGTCGTGGACGGTCTCGACGAGCGTGTCGTACACCGCGACCGGGACGTTCGGCCCGTCGAGGGCGGCCTCCCGGGCGGTCTCGTAGTTGCGCGCTCTGGCCACCTTCACGTCGGCTTTGACGCTGTTCTTGTAGGCGGCGGCGACCGCGTTCCTGACTGCCTCCCACTCGTCGAAGTAGGTCTCGTAGACGCGCCGTCGGAAGTCGCGGTCGGGGCGTCTGAGCAGGTTGACGAAGTTGCTCTGGGTGATCTCGACGGCGTCGCCGTCGGCGTCCTCGACGCTCGGAAACGACATGTCCGCGTTCGACAGCAGGTCGTAGACCTCGCCGGTCGAGCCGAGCACCTCGCCGAAGTCGGCGAGCAACGCCTCGACCTCCGCAGAGCGGGTGTGCGGTTTCAGGCGTAACACGTCGTCGACGTAGTGGTCGTAGGTCTCGAGATCCGGTGTCTCTTCGCGCATCGCGTCGAACTCCTCGCGCGTCAGCGACTGAATCTCCGGTTCGAGAAACGACGCCGTCGCGCTCGCACTCGCCGCGAGCGACTGGGCGCGCGCCGAGAGCGCCTGGTAGGTCTGGTCGGTCGTGTCCTCGTCGCGGCGCATTCGCGCGTAGGAGAACACCGTCGACACCTCGCGCATCAACCGGTCGCGACACGCGAGTGCCTCGAGGAGGGTCTCACCGTCTTCGGTCGCCCGCCCCTCGTAGGCGGCGAGGTCGTCGACCCGTGTCGCTGCCCTCTCGTAGGCCTCCTCCCAGTCGTCCTCGCTCGCGTAGATGCTCTCGAGATCCCAGGTATAGCCCTCGTCGATCTCGGATCGATCGGGAACGGAACTCATACCGCTCGTTTCGAAACCAGTGGGGTAAAGGTTGCCGAAGGGCTACGCCCGGTCGTTCACCACACTGGTCGCGCGGATAATCTCAACGATCGGTGCTATCTGGGTACCTCTCCGATTTAACAGTATTTCTCCCGAATTTTACTCCTGTGACACTGAAGTCCCGAATTCCGTCCCTCTGGCCGTCCACAACCTCAATATCGCCTGTGTCTCCCTGCCACTCTCTGCTCGTGGTCGGTGCGAGGGCCGAACTCTTCGAGCGTGGGATACTACACGCCAGTGGCGGAGAATCGCTTCACACCCTCGTTCTGGTCGCTTCGCCCCTTCCACAAGATATATTTAACACTCACCATATATTCGAATTTGGTATGTATACGAAGACGTACTGCTTCCGCCTTCGAACCGATAGACAGCGGTCGATCCGCTCGCCAACAATTCCGTTACAACCATACGATTGTAACTTCTACGGACGTTCGTGACCATCTACCGTTGAATTATCATTATCGTCGTATCACATCTATCTGGTGATCTATCGTGACACATACGACGGTTTCACCGCGTCCATACCTGGAAATTACCGATCAACAGCCGGCAACGGGCCGTTCGCCTTCCGATCACATATTTTTCCTGGACTTATCGTGTATTTGTTTTATCCTCGCACACTTGTATGGGAAATAACACTATTTTCACACCCCGTCTTCCGAATCCTGCTGCTCCGTGCGCTCCTGCGGAATGTTCCTGAATTTTATATTAAATCATTTTTAATTCGTCCCGCTTTGCCGCCTTCCGAACCGGCTCCCGGACGCGACCGGGGACCGCACTCACGAAGCTATCACTCTCGCCCGATTAGAATAAATTCTATAATTTCTCGCTGAATTTTTCCCCGACGGGTGGTTCTCGGCCGCGCTCGAGACGAACGCGTCGTCGGCGTCCCCGCTGGCGCGTTCTCTCGCGCCGAAGGAACGGGGTTCGTCTCTATTTCCGATACTGATGGCCTGTGGTGTGTTCTCACGCCCTCGCCGGCCGGTTCGGCGCTCGTCGAGGTGGCGGAACGTTTATTTCATATTCGTCTGTATGTGTAGGATATCCGAGTGAGATCGTGGCTGGCGTCGCGTGCCCGACCCAGCGCACATTCGACACTCGAGACGCCTCGGATGGCCCACCACACTACTATGACCACGAACCACCGCAGATCGGGTGACTCAGCGGCCGAACGCACCGGAACCGGTGCCGTTGCGAACCGTCGAACGTTTCTGAAGGCTCTCGGCGCGGGGGCGGCGATCACGACGCTGGGGAGCGTCCCCGCCACGGCGACGCCCGAGCTGACCGACTTCGTCGAGACCGACGGCACCGAGTTCGTCGTCGACGGCCAGCCGATCTACTTCAACGGGACGAACAACTTCTGGATCACCGACAACCACGCCACCAGAGCGCGCGTCGACGACCTGATCGAACTGTTCGACGAGATGGGGCTGAACGTCCTCCGGACGTGGGCCCACTGTGAGGGCGAAGACGGCCACTGTCTCCAGCCTGAACTCGGCGTCTACAGCGAGGAGGGTCTCCAGCACCTCGACTACGTCGTCGCGAAGGCGAAAGCACACGGCATCCGCCTGATCATCGCCCTCGCGGACAACTGGGACCACGACGGCGGCATCCCCCAGTACGTCGAGTGGATCGACGGCGCCGAAGACCGCGGCGACTTCTACACGATGGAGGCGTGCCGTGACGCCTACAAGAACCACGTCGAGACCATCCTCACCCGAACCAACACGATCACCGGCATCGACTACCGCGACGAACCCGCGATCATGCTCTGGGAACTCGCGAACGAACCCCGACTCGAGGGTGACGACACCGAGACCATCGACGACCGCCAGGGCGTCCTCACCGACTGGATCACTGAGATGTCGGCGTTCATCAAGGAGCTCGACCCGAACCACCTCGTCTCGACCGGCATGGAGGGCTTTTACACCCGCGAGGGCGCGAGCGAGTTCTTCTACAACGACTGGACCGGGCAGGACTACATCCGCCACCACGACATCGACACCATCGACGCCTGCTCGTTCCACATGTACCCCTATCACTGGGATCACCCGGACCCGAACGATCCGGACGGCGGATCACCGTTCCCGTACGAACACGGCGCGGAGTGGATCCGCGAACACGTCACCGATGCCCACGACGAACTCGGCAAGCCGGCCTACTGCGGCGAGTTCAACGTCAACCGCGTGAGCGGTCTCGACGCCAGAAACGACTTCCTCGAGGAGTGGTACGATCTCTTCGACGAGTACGACATCGGCGCGCCGCTGCCCTGGCAGGTCGTCCTCGAGAGCACGAACGACCACGACGGCTTCCAGCTCTATCGGAGCGAGTCGGGCGACATCCTCGAGTCCTACGGCGAGCGTGTGGCGGCGAAGACGGGCGCGGCCACCGGCGGCCCGCTCGCCGACGCCACCTCGCCGGGGACGCTCCGGGTGGGTGAGGCGGGCCGGTTCAGCGCCGCCTACTCGACGGGCGGCGGGCGCTCGCTCGAGGGCTACGAGTGGGTCTTCGGCGACGGGACGACGGCGACCGGCGAGACCGTCCGCCACCGTTTCGACGAACCGGGCGCGTACGAGGTCGAACTGACCGTCACCGACGAGGCGGGCGCGAGCGCCACCGATACCGAGACCGTCACCGTCGTCGAACTTCCCGAGGACTCGATCCTCGTCGAGGGCGCAGGCGAAGGACTGTTCGACGATCTCGCGGAGTTCCACGTCGCCTCCCGGGTGGCTTCGGGCAGTATCACGCTCGAGGCGCAGGTCGCCTCGATGAGTTCGACCGATCCGGACGCCCAGGCCGGCATCGTCGCGCTCGAGGACCTCGACGCCGACGGCGCCGTCGGTGGCGTCGCCGTTACGCCGAGCGCCGGGACCGAGATCGTCCGCGCGTTCGACGAAACGACGCCCACCTGGCGCGAACGGCGTTACGACGACCACGCGCCGCCGCTGTGGCTCAGACTCGAGTACGCAGACGGCGTGATGACCGGTCTCTTCTCTACTGACGGCGAGGAGTGGACCGAGATCGAGACCGGCGAGGTCGCGCTCGGAGACGAGTTCTACGTGGGCCTGTTCGTCAGCGCCAACGCGCCGAGCGAACTCTGTACCGTCCAGTTCGACGGCGTCGACTGGCTCGAGTCGTTCGCGAGTACCGACGTCGGTGCCGTCGAAATCGCCGGGCACGCACTCTCCGGCACCGGCGAGGGTGGTGGGGGCGGTGAGCCGGCCGACCTCGACGTGACGGGCGACGGCAACCCGGCCCAGGACCTCACCGGCGACGGTCTCTACGAGGACGTGACGGGCGACGGCCACCTCGGGTTCAACGACGTCGTCACCTTCTTCGAGGAACACACCGGCGACGTGGTCCAGGGCAACGTCGAGCGCTTCGACTTCAGCGGCAACGACCAGGTCGGCTTCACCGACGTCGTCGCCCTCTTCGAACGGCTGTAAGGCGTTCGGGCTGCTGGAAGCCGCGTGCTCGCGGAGACCACTCCGGTGGCGTCTGGCCACTGGTAATTTACACAGTGTTTATGTGTGAGTGAATACAACCCTCCCAGCACGTGTTCGGAAACCGCGTCCGAGCCTCGCCGGGACGCGACGCGCTCGGGTCGGACGGGACAGGGTCCCCGTCCCGCGCCGTCGGCGGCCGGTGGGGTGGGTGTGTGGACGCCCGGATACGGACCACGAGACATACCATGAGACACGAGACTGAGGCTGACGAACGGACGGACGAGCGCGCTCACCCCCCGGGTAGTGACAGCGCGCAGGGTACAGTCGGTGGGGCGACCCGCCGGGACTTCCTGAAAGTCGCGGGTGCTGCCGGTGGCGCGCTCGCGCTCGGGAGCGCAGCGACGGGCACCGCGACGGCGACCACGGAGAAACAGATTCCGACGCCGTGGCTCCACGTCGAGGGGAACCTGATCAAAGACCCCCTCGGCGAGGAGGTCAAACTGCGCGGGCTGAACATGGCGGATCCGAAACGGATCAACGTCACGGCACCGGCGCGCGGGATGACTGCCCCGCAGGTCGTCGAGTTTCTGACCGACCAGAGCCGCGGCTGGTACCCGCGCGTGATCCGGATTCCGGTCCAGCCGATCGACATCGGCGAGTACGAACCCGGCCACACCGGTGGCCCGCCGGACGCGGTGGCGTTCACCCGGGCGGAACTCGAGGACTACATCGAGACGCACCTCGACCCCGTCGTCGAGAAGTGTAAAGAACGCGGCGTCTACGCCATCGTCGACTACCACCGCCACTGGGGCGACGGCGACTTCGAGTGGGACCAGGCCGACCTCGCAGACGAGGTCGACATGTTCTGGGACACGATGGCCCCCCACTACGCCGAGGAGTCACACGTCATCTTCGAGGTGTACAACGAGCCCACCGAACCCGGCATGTGGACCACCCTCGAGAACGACGCCGACATCTGGCTCGAGTGGAAGGACACGGCCCAGCCGTGGGTCGATACGATCCGCGAGCACGCGCCGCACAACCTGATCCTCGTCGGCTCGCCGAGCTGGACGCAGAACCCCGAAGGCTACTACGTCGAGCCGTTCGACGGCGAGAACCTCGCCTACACCTACCACATCTACCCGGGCCACACCGTGAGCCGGAACGAGGCCTGGGACACCGACCACACCGAGGGGATGCAGGGCGTCCACGAGGACGCCCCGGTCGTCGTCACCGAGTTCGGCTGGCAGAACGACATCCGCTCTGACTACCTCCGCGGGTCGACCTCGGAGTTCGGAGAGCCGTTTATGGACTTCCTCGAGGAGAACGACGGTCTCCACTGGACAGCCTGGTGTGCCGACCCGACCTGGCGGCCGGTCATGTTCAACCGCCCGTTTGCTCCGGTCGATCACACCGACGAGGAAGACTCGATCGGCCACCCCTACGAGGACGACATTCCGGAGTACTGTGACGAACTGCCCTGCGAGTGGTCACTCCTCGGCCGCGACGAGGGCGATTACGACGACTTCATGGGCGGGTTCATCCAGGACGTCCTCGAGGAGAACCGCGACGACCGCATTCCGACCGTCGAGTTCGACGACCAGCCACCCGAGGTACCGGACCCCGAGGTGTTCGAGGTGACTCAGACGACGGTCGAACTCGCGTGGGACACCGTCGACAGCCCCGGCGACTCGCCGTTCTCACACTACAACGTCTTCCTCGACGGCGTGAAACACACGGAGGTCCCCGGGAGCGAGACGAGCGTCACGCTGGTCGACCTCCTCGCCGACAAGACCTTCGAGATCGGCGTCTCCGCAGAGGACGGCACCGGCAACGAGAGCGCGCCGGGAACGGTGACGGTGACGACCGAGCCGTTCGACGACGACGAACCGCCGTACGTTCCCGACGACCTCGCCGTGGCCGAGAAGACCCACCGCACGATCACGCTCGAGTGGGGCAGCGTCGAGGACCGCGGCCCGGCCGGACTCCACCACTATCGGCTCTACGTCGACGGCGAGGAGACCGTCCAGATCCGCGAGGGGACGACGAGCACGACGCTCACTGATATGCTGCCGGATACGACCTACGAGATCGCGGTCTCGGCGGTCGACTTCGCCCAGAACGAGTCGGCGACGAGCGAGACCATCGCCGTGCGCACCGAGGCCGACCGCCCGCACGCGAACGACCTGGTGATCAACGACTACGAGGGCGACCCCGAGTGGCCCGAGGCGAACAAACTCGGCAACTGGATCGGCGGCGACGGTTTCGAGGCGAACGAGGTCACCGGCGACGCCACCCTCCGCTTCGAGTACGACGACGGCGGCTGGTACGGCACCGCCGTCGCCCAGGACATCTCCCGGTACTCACACCTCATGGTCCGCGTCAGCGGTGACGACGGCGGCGAGGAAGCCGAGGTCGACGTCGCCTTCGCCGGATTCGAGGGTCTCCTCTCGGAGGTCGCCGAGGGCCACATCGAAGCGGGCCGTATGAGCCTCGTCTCGCTCGACCTCTCGGGGGCGGGCGAGAGCGACCTCGAGGACCCGGGTCAGCTTCGCTTCGGCTTCGACCACGGCGGCACGGGAGCGATCGAGATCGACGCCCTCTGGCTGCGCGACGCGACGGTCGACTACGAACCGGAGCCGACGGCTCCCGCCCAGCCCACCGGGCTCACGGTCGTCTCCGCGACCGACTCGAGCGTCGACCTCGCCTGGGGCAGCGTCGCCGACGCCGCCGGCTACGAGGTGTACCTCGACGGCTCGCTCGAGACTGAGACGAGCGGGACGACCGTAACCATCACCGGTCTCGAGACCGACTCGAGCTACGAGTTCGGCGTCGTCGCGGTCTCGGCAGACGGGCTCGAGTCGACGGTGGCGACCGTGGTCGGTGAGACCGGCGACGGCGGCGGCGAACCGGCCGACCTCGACGTGACCGGTGACGGCAACCCCGCCCAGGACCTGACGGGTGACGAACTCTACGAGGACGTGACGGGTGACGGGAACCTCGGCTTCAACGACGTGGTCACCTTCTTCGAGGAACACACCGGCGACGTGGTCCAGGACAACGTCGAGCGCTTCGACTTCAGCGGCAACGGCCAGGTCGGCTTCAACGACGTGGTCGCCCTCTTCGAGCGCATCTAGCGCACGCCGCCGTCGGCCGGCGGTTTTCGGACCTCGGTTCGCACACCGACACCTGCGTTCTATGTTTCCAAATACAATACAGAAGATTTAATGAGTATATCGATGTTAGTATCACTCATGCACACCCCGATGCGGCCCGCGTGTGCCCACCCCTACGCAGAGGAACTATGACCAACGACACACCACCCACGGACCGTTCTGCACCGTCCCGAACGACCAGTCTCGCCCACCCTTCGCGTCGCCGCCTGCTGAAGGCGGCGGGAGCGGGGGCTGGCCTGTTCGCCCTCGGGGCTGGTCCCGGAACCGCCAGCGCCCACCAGCACTCCTACAACCTGGCGTCGGCACTCAACAAGTCGCTGTACTTCTTCGACGCGAACCGGTGTGGTCCCGACGCGGGCGACGGCCGCCTCGCCTGGCGCGGTGCCTGCCACGACGAGGACGCCGCCGTGCCGCTCGAGGAAGCCGTCTCGAACGGCGGGACGGACCTCTCGTCGGGCTTCATCAGCCAGTACAGCGACATTCTGGATCCCGACGGCACCGGCACCGTCGACGTCAGCGGCGGCTTCCACGACGCGGGCGACCACGTCAAGTTCGGTCTCCCGCAGAGTTTCAGCGCGTCGAACCTCGCGTGGGCCGTCCTCGAGTTCGAGGACGCCTTCCGTGACGTCGGCAGCTACGACCACATCCTCCACCACCTCCACCGCTTCGCCGAGTACTTCCTGAAGTGCATCTTCCGCGACGACAGCGGCGAGGTCGTCGCCTTCTGCTACCAGGTGAGCAACGGCGGCGGGAGCTTCGACCACAACTACTGGGGACCACCGGAGGAACAGGACCCCGAGCAGTCGCCCCGTCCGGCCTACTTCGCGACCGCGGACGACCCGGCGAGCGACCGGTCGGCGGCCGCCGCCGCGGCGCTCGCCGTCATCTCGCTGGTGCTCGAGAGCGAAGACCCCGACTACGCCGCGGAGTGTCTCGACGCGGCCGAAGCGCTCTACGCCTTCGCCGACGAACACCGCGGCGTCCCCCAGACGGCCGCGCCGTACTACGAGTCGACCAACGACGCCGACCACCTCTGCTGGGCCGCCATCTGGCTTCACGAGGCCACGGGCGAGGACGCCTATCTCGAGGACGCGGCCGGTGTCAGCGGCGACAGTTACACGGGTCACGTCAGCGACATCCTCACCTCGGTCCACGACGACTGGCACAACACCTGGGTGCAGTCGTGGGACTCCGTCTGGAGCGGGGTCTTCCTCAAACTCTACGACATCACGGGCGAGGAGCGCTGGCGCGAACTCGCCTTCTGGAACCTCGCGTACTGGAGCGGCGGCGAGGTCTCTCACGAGGCTTCGTGGGGCGACTACATCCAGACGACGCCCGCGGGCTTTTCCTTCCTGAACGAGTGGGGATCGGCCCGGTACAACGCGGCGGCGCAGTTCATGGCGACCGTCTACCGCAACTACACCGGCAACAGCGACGTCACCGACTGGGCGCTCGGCCAGATGGAGTACATCATGGGCGACAACCCCTTCGGCTACTCGCTCATCGTCGGCTTCACCGACAGCCACGCCGAGCGGCCTCACCACGACGCCGCTCACGGGACCGACTCGGGGATGCCGAGTGTGCCACCGGAACACGAGTACACCCTCTACGGCGCGCTCGTCGGCGGTCCCGACGCCAGCGACAACCACATCGACGACACGGCCGACTACACGCTGAACGAGGTCGCCATCGACTTCAACACCGGCCTCGTCGGCGCGCTCGCTGGACTCTACACCTACTACGGCGAGGGCGACGAACCCCGTGACTTCCTGCCCGACGAGTACTGGAACGAACCCGACGAACTGCCGTGGGGCGAGAGCGACCCCGGCGAACCGGGCGAACCAGGCGACCTCGACGTCACCGGCGACGGCAACCCCGCCCAGGACCTGACGGGCGACGGTCTCTACGAGGACGTGACCGGCGACGGCAACCTCGGGTTCAACGACGTCGTGACCTTCTTCGAGGAGCACAACGGCGACGTGGTCCAGTCGAACGTCGAGTACTTCGACTTCAGCGGCAGCGGGAGCGTCGGCTTCAACGACGTCGTCTCCCTGTTCGAGCGTCTGTAAAACGCTCGGGCGTACGAGACTCCCGTCTCGGAGTGTTCGAGATGATCTAAGCGACTCGAGCGGGCGGACCGCTCGTCGCACCCGTTTGCTCGTCCCCGAACTCGAGCGCGCATCACCCCCGTGGCTCACTGCGCTCTCGCACCCGTCGGAGCCGAACGGGCCTTGTGACCGTCACGAAAAACAATAAATTTTTATGCCGCCGGGTACGCGTCTTACGTGGTATGGGTAGACAGCGCACGGTAGACAGACGGACGCTGCTCAAAGCGACCGGTGGTCTCGCGGCGATGGCCACGCTCGGTTCGCTGGGAGTTGGCGGGGTCGGGGCACACGAACACGATCGCGCGATTCGCGTCAACCAGGTCGGCTACCTCCCGGGAGCGACGAAAGTCGCCGTCGTGATCGACGACCGGGTGTCGGGGACCGCCTTCGAGGTCGTCGACTCGAGCGGGAGCGTCGCCTACAGCGGTGACCTCTCTGCGCCTGTCGACGACGAGAACTCGAACCGGACGGTACGCCACGCGGACTTCACGGCCCTCGAAGACGAGGGCGAGTACGTCGTGGAGGTCGGCGGTGAGTCGTCGTTCCCGTTCGAGATCGGAGACGACGTCTACGTCGACCCGCTCCGGAAGGCGGGCCGGCTCTACACGCTCAAGCGCGTGGGCGTCGACATGGACGACCCGGAGACGGGTCTCTCCTTCCAGGCGGGCCACCAGCAGGACGCCGAAGCCGAGGTGGTGGCGTGGGACGATCCCGAGTACGACCAGGGTGAGACCGTCGACGTCACCGGTGGCTGGTACGACGCGGGTGACTACAGCAAGTACACCGCACCGAGTGCGATCACGCTGGGTGCGAAGATGTGGGCCTACGAGCGCAACCCGGGCGCGTTCGAGGACTTAGACTACAACTTCCCGCCGGGCATCTCCGAGGAGGATTCGGGGCGGATGCCGGACGTGCTCGCCGAGATCAAGTGGAAACTCGAGTGGTTCCAGAAGGCCCAGCGACGCGACGGGGCGATGTGGTTCATCGTCGCCGGGACGAACTGGGCACCCTTCGCGCCACCGGCGCAGGACACCCAGCAGCGCTACGTCTTCGGACTCTCCTCTGCGGGGACGGCGATGGCGTGTGCGAACTTCGCGCAGGCGGCGCGCCTCTTCGAGGCCTACGACGCCGACTTCGCCGCCGAGATGCTCGCGTGCGCCGAGGACGCCTACGCCTGGCTGCAGGACAACCCGGAGATGGTCTGGCGGGTCGACCCACAACAGGACGCCGGCTCCGGGCCGTACCACCGCGGACCCGAGTTCGAGGACCCGAACCGCTTCGAGGAGGACGGCATGTCCGACCCGAGCATCGACGGCTACGCGATGGAGGAGTTCGACCGCTTCTGGGCGGCCGCCGAGTTGCTGAAGACGACCGGCGACTCCTCGTACAACGACGACCTCGAAGCCGACCTCGCACACGTCTTCACCCAGGAACCGATCGACTTCGACTGGTACAACGGTCTGGTCCTCGGCCAGTACGCCTACTACACGGCCGACGCAGGCGACCCTGCCCGCCAGGACGACGTCGCCGACGCTATCCTCTCGTGGGCCGACACCCGACTCGAGCACGTCCAGCAGGACGGCTTCGAGAACGCCCTCGTCGAGCGCGACTACCACTGGGCGTCGGCACAGAAGGGTGCCTCGTTCGGTGTGATGTTCATGCTCGCGAACGCCATCGAGCCGAACCCCGACTACGTCGACGCCGGACTCGCCCAGCTCCACCACGTGCTGGGACGCTCTGCCACCGGCTACTCCTACGTGACGCGCGTCGGTAGCTACTACCCGGAGAACCCCCACGACCGTCTCGTCGACGGCACCGGGACGCTGCTGCCCGGGATGGTCGTCGGCGGTCCCAACTGGGGCGACCAGTGGCCGGAAATGGGGATGTCGTTCAACGAAGCGCCGTACGACGACCCCGGCGTCGCCCACCTCTACGTCGACGAGCAGGCGCGCTACGACGTCAACGAGTGGGCGATCAACTACACCGCGCCGGTCTTCTGGCTGCTCGCCGAAGCGACGACGCTCGATACCGACGGCTCCGACGACCCGGTCGACCCGGTCGAACTCGACGTCAACGGCGACGGCAACCCGGCCCAGGACCTGACGGGTGACGGTCTCTACGAGGACATCACGGGCGACGGCAACCTCGGGTTCAACGACGTCGTCACGTTCTTCGAAGAGCACAACGGCGACGTGGTCCAGAACAACGTCAGCAGCTTCGACTTCAGCGGCAGCGGGAGCGTCGGCTTCAACGACGTGGTCTCGCTGTTCGAGATGCTGTAAGACGCTCGGGCGTACGAGACCCCTGTCTCGGAGTGTTCGAGATGCTGTAAGACGCTCGGGCGTACGAGACCCCTGTCTCGGAGTGTTCGAGATGCTGTAAGGCGCTCGAGGACACCTCTCGTTCTCTCTGCGGCTGTCGGCCACACCCGTCGAGTTCGGCCGGTGGTCTCCGAGTCGGCCCGGTCCACTCGAGGTCCCCCTTCGATTTCTGTTCGACGTTTCGATTTTGGAGAGATTCTAGAGAGTGTTCACACCGATCATGCGGAGAGTTTGAAAATACGTTATCACCCCTGGTCGGCAACGGTCGACTACACGATGACAGGCGAACCACGCATCGGCGGCAACTCGGGCCGCGAGTGCATCGGCGGCAACGCGACATTCCCCCTCGATGCAGTTCCCACCGGTCTCTCCGGAGACGATCTCGACGCCACCGCCGGTGACGCGTCGGTCGCGACGAGCACCGGCCCGGTGTTCGCGTTCGCTGACGACCCCGAGATTGTCGCGTTCGACGGATGTCGACCTGGCGACGGTCACGCTCGAAGGGATCGATGACGGCGAGACGACTGTCGACGTTACACTCGACCGGATCGAAGACGACTCCGGCACGTCGATCTCGCCCGAGATCATTCCTACATCGCTTACGGTCAAGCCCGAAAACTGGGCCGACGAGACCGACTCGGACAACTGGACCGACGAAGACGGATCCAGTAACTGGTCCGGTGAACTCGAGTTCGACGGCGACACCTACACGCCGATGGATCTGAACGGAGACGGACTCCACCGCGACATCACCGGGAACGGTGAGGTCGCCAGTCACGACGTGATCGTCTTCTTCGAGACGATGGACGACCCACTGATCACCGGGAACGTCGAGAAGTTCGACTTCGCGGGAACCGGTACCATCGGCTTCGCCGACGTGATGGCGCTCTTCGAGTCGCTCTGATCGCACTCGAGCGGCCGACGCGGGCAGGGCCGTCCGACTTCGCTCGTGTGGACTGACTCATCCTCCGTTGAACCGCGATCGGACGACCCTGCCTGCGTCGATATTTTCTGCAGCCGTCCACAACGATATTAGTCACGAGCCAGTAGTGTGAGCTAACTCGATCCGACGAGCGCCGAGCGCCCACTGGGCGCTCGAGACCGCCGGATCGCTGACCCACTATGAGCGAAGACGATACAGACCTGGCGAGGCGTACAGCGGAAGACGAATTCGGCGCGTACTCGAGGCGGGCGTACTGTACCCTCCTCGCCTGTCTCGCGGCGGGGGCGGGCGCGAGCGAGACGGTCGCCGCGACGGTTTCGGCCGGGAGCGGTGGCTACCACGACGGCCCGCCGCCGGGAGCCGAGACCCACGACTACGGCCGCCACACGACGGTGGCGTTCGGCGACCGGCCCGTCCCGACGAACGACTGGTACTCGGCGATTCCGCTCGAGGGCTTCACCGACGAGGTGGTGATCTTCGCCCACCCGCTGAGCTTCCAGACCCGTCCCGAGGGGCTGCGCGTCGGCCACCCGACGACGTGGACTTCGGGCTTCGACCACGGCGACCTGGTCGGTGACGCCTCGATGGACGCTGGACTCGACCTGACGGTCGGCCACGCGGGCGCGTCGGACTTCGAGGCGGTCGCCCTCGACGACCACGGCGACTGGTCGGCGCGCGTCTGCTGGGACGAGGGCGGCCCGGCGACGCTCCGGGCGACCATCGCACAGGGCTCGCCGTTCGCCTTCTTCGAGTTCGAGGGTGGGGGCGGCGGTGGCGAACTCGCCTTCGACGCGACGCCCGAGGTCTGGGCCGAGCGCGAGGGTACCCTCGGCGTCTCCGTCGGTGAGACGGCCTACGGCCTGTTCGCCCCCGACGGAGCGTCCTGGGACGGTCTCGGCTCGGCGACGATCACCACCTACGCGGACGCCTGTACCGTCGCCGTGTTGCCCGCGGCGAGCGAGAGCCACCTCGAGCGCTTCGCACGCTACGCTCAGAATCGGATCACCGACACCCGCGTCGAGTGGGCGTACGACCGGGCGGTCTCGACGGTCACCTCGAGCTTTCACACCGAGACCGTCGACGGCGGCGACGCCGATGGGACACTCAGCGCGCTCTACCCCCACCAGTGGAAGTACCTCGCCGCCGAGAGCGACCTGCTCGAGGCGACCTATCCCTCCGCACGCGGCGAACTGCGCCTGCTCGAGGGCGCGTCGTTCACCGTGAGCTACGACTACGGCGGACTGCTCCCCTTCCTGCCGGACGTCGGCGGCTACGACGAGGACCAACTCGCGGGCTACCTCGCGGCGGTCGATACCGCCATCGCAGGCGGCATCGAGCAGGATACCTACTGGTTCGGCAAGGACGTGGCGAGTCGGCTGGCGAAGACGGCCGCCGTCGCCGACCAGGTCGGCACGGAGTCGGTCCGCGACGCCCTCCTCGAGAGCGTCCGCGAGGGGCTCGAGGCGTGGTTCACGCCGAGTGCGGAGGCGACCTTCTACTACGACGATTCGCTGGGCGTCCTCCAGGGGGTGCCCGCGAGCCACGGCTCGGTCTCCGAACTCAACGACCACCACTTCCACTTCGGCCACTACGTCTGGGCGGCCGCGCGACTCGCGCGCCACGACCCCGACTGGGCCGACGAGTGGGGACCGATGGTCGAGGAGCTGATCCGCGACTACGCCAACCCGCGCCGTGACGACGAGCGCTACCCCTTCAGCCGCAACTTCAGCGTCTACGCGGGCCACGCCTGGGCGCACGGCTCGGCCGGGTTCGCCCTCGGGAACAACCAGGAGTCCTCCTCGGAGGCGCTGATGGCCTACGCGGCGCTGATCGAGTGGGGCGAGTACACCGGCGACGAGGAGATCCGCGACTTCGGCATCTACCTCTACGCGACGCACGTCCGCGCCGTCGAGGAGTACTGGTTCGACCGCGACGACGAGAATCACCCCGAGGAGTGGGCAGCCGACTTCGCGGGCATCGTCTGGGGCAACGGCTACGCTTTCTCGACCTGGTGGACGACCGACACCGAGGCCATCTTCGGCATCAACATGCTGCCGCTGTCGGGCTACTCGCTCCACCTCGGCCGGGACCCCGACCTCGCCGCCGACACCTTCGACCAGCTCGTCGCGCTCAACGAAACCGGCGACAGCTTCGAGTACTGGCCGGACGTCCACTGGATGTACCGGGCGTTCTCCGACAGCACCGACGCCCTCGCGCGCTTCGAGGCTCGCAAAGACGATTACGAACCCGAGGCCGCCCAGGAGCGCGCCCACACCTACTTCTGGCTCTCGACGCTCGACCAACTCGGCTCACCCGACCCGTCGGTGACCGCCGACACGCCACTGTACGCCGTCTTCACCGACGGCGGCGAGCGTACCTACGCCGCCTACAACGCCAGCGGGAGCGAGACCACCGTCACCTTCTCCGACGGGACGACCCTCTCGGTCCCACCCCACACCCTCGAGACGACCCGTGACGCGGCTCCCGACCTCGAGTTGAACGGCTACACGCCCCAGGACCTGACGGGCGACGGGCGCTACGAGGACGTCACCGGTGACGGCCAGCTCGGGTTCAACGACGTGGTCACCTTCTTCGACCACCTCGACCACCCGACGATCACCGAGAACCCCGCCCACTTCGATTTCAGCGGTAACGGCCGGGTGGGCTTCGACGACGTGATCGCCCTCTTCGGCCGGCTGTAAGGCACTCGCGGTCGCTGGCCTCTGCTCAGGGGTGTTCGTGGGTCTGCCGTCTCGAACCGGCCCGCCGTGGCTGCTCGAGCGGCCCCACACGCCACCATTACTTCACGATGAAAAACGTAACTTTTTGCCTGACGGCTGCGTAGCACGGTCAGTACGTCGACCGTACGCCGCGGACGGTCACAGACCACTCGAGCCATGACACGCTACCCAGCACCCGACCGACGCGCACAGATCGACGACCAGCCTCGAGACGCGGGGATCAGCCGTCGCACATTCCTGGGGGCGGTCGGTGCCGGGTCGCTTCTCGGGACGGCCGGTGCCTCGAGCGTGCGTGCGGCGGGCGACCCGACGGCGTTCGTCGAGGTCGAGGGTACCGACTTCGTCGTCGACGGTGAGCCGATCTACTTCCACGGCGCGAACAACTTCTGGATCGTCGACGCCTACCGGGGTACCGAAGAGTACATCGACGAGAACCTCGCGCTGTTCGAGGAGATGGGGATCACCTTCCTGCGGACGTTCGTCACCTGCGAGGGTGGGAGTGCGGGCTGTTACATTCCGGAGCCGTACGTTCACGCCGAGGAGGGCTTTCGGACGCTCGATTACCTCGTCGCGCGGGCGGCCGACCACGGCATCAGGCTGGTTCTGATCCTCGCGGACAACTGGGACCACAACGGCGGCATCCCCCAGTACATCGAGTGGATCGACGGGGCGGATCACCACGGCGACTTCTACGTCGACGAGGACGCGAAGGACCTCTACCGCTGGCACGTCGAGGAGGTCTTGACCCGCGAGAACACCGTCACGGGCCTCGAGTACCGCGAGGATCCGACGATCGCCATGTGGGAACTCTGTAACGAACCGCGTCTCGAGGGGGACGGCTTCGGCGACGAAGACCCCGGCTACGAGGAGCGCGCCTCGATTCTCGAAGACTGGATCGCCGAGATGTCCGCGTTCATCAAAGAGATCGATCCGAACCACCTCGTCTCGACGGGGATGGAGGGCTTTTACACGCGCGAGGGCTCGAGCCACTGGTTCGAGAACGAGTGGACTGGCCAGGACTTCCTCCGCCACCACGATATCGACACCATCGATGCGGCCTCGTTCCACCTCTACCCCTACCACTGGGACTTCCCCCACGAGTACGGCACGGTCTGGATCACCGAGCACATCCGCGACGCCCACGAGACACTCGGCATGCCCGGCTACTGCGGCGAGTTCAACGTCAACGCCACCAGCGGTCTCGAGACGCGCCACGAGGTGCTCGCCGAGTGGTACGAGGCGCTCGACGCCTCCAACGCCAACGCGGCGATGATCTGGCAGATCGTCGTCGACGGAACCGAAGACCACGATGGGTTTCAGGTCTATCAGGACGAGTCGGGCGACGTCCTCGACGTCTACCGCGAGGCGGCCCGCGCGAAGAGCGAGGCCCTCGGCGGCGCGCCGTTGCACCCGCCCTCGAGCGTCGTCGTCGAGACGGGCGCGGACGCCATCGCCGTCGAGTGGAGCCGGGTGAGCGAAGCCAGCGAGTACGTCGTCTCCCTCGATGGCGACGCCGTCGAGACCACCGCGGAGACGGCTGCGACGGTCGGCGGACTCGAGGGTGGACTCGAGTACGAGGTCGGCGTTGCGGCCGTCGGCGCTGGCGGCGAGGAGACCGACCTGACGACGACGAGCGCAACGACGGTCGACGAGACGAACGTCGGCTACCCCGAGTGGGTCTCCGGCGACGTCTACGAGGACGGTGACCGGGTCGTCCACGACGGCATCGTCTGGGAGGCGCAGTGGTACACCGACGACGACGAACCCCGCTTCGAGTCCGGCTACGCCTGGTCGTTCGTCGAAATCGTGGGCACGGGCGTCGAGAGCGACGAGGGTGAGAACGGTGACGGCGACGAGAACGGAAGCGGCGGCGACCCGGCCGACCTCGACGTCACTGGTGACGGCAATCCCGCCCAGGACCTGACGGGCGACGGGCTCTACGAGGACATTACGGGTGACGGCCAACTCGGGTTCAACGACGTGGTGACGTTCTTCGAGGAACACGACGGCGCGGTCGTTCAGGACAACGTCGCGTCCTTCGACTTCAGCGGGAACGGCCAGGTCGGCTTCACCGACGTGGTCGCCCTCTTCGAACGGCTGTGACGCTTCGGGGCGCACTGAGCGCTCCAGCGTCCCTCGTCTTATTTTCCTACTGCCGACTCCGAATAGTATTTATTAAAAGACGTTGTACTGACAGCTACTACCGGTCGCGGACGGCTGTCCGTCGACGAACCAGTAGTGTGAGACACCTATGACGAGCCACCAACCCACCGACGGACGTACCGCACGGACGAGCCACCGGCGAGCGAGCGCGACGACCAGACGGCGGTTTCTGGCGTCGGCGGCGCTGACGGGTGCCGTCGTCGCCGGTGGCGGCGTTCCCGCCCTCGCGGGTGCGAGTGCGGGCGGGGATGGACTCATCCCGACGCCGCGCCTCGAGCGCGAGGGCAACCTCCTCGTCGACCCGGAGGGCCGTCCGATCACCCTGCGGGGCGTGAGCATCGCCGACCCGGGAAGCACCTACGGGAGCTGGTCGTCACACACCGCAACGGAAGCGGTCGACCTCGCCACCCGGACGAGCGAGGGCTGGTACAACCGGCTGATCCGGGTGCCGATGCGCCCGGAGTTCGTCGCTGCCCGAGGGCCGGGTGAGATCCCCCACGGCGACGGGCGCGGCCCGCTCCTGCCGGGGCAGTTCGACGGCGACGACCTCGAGTACTACCTCGAGAGTTTCGTCGACCCGCTCGTCTCGCTGTGTGCCGAGCGCGGGGCGTACGTCTTACTCACCTACCAGCGCGACCACCCGGTCTCTCACCAGGCCGAACACCAGGGGTTCGACTGGTCACGGAACCGCTGGGAGTGTGGGGCGGATTCCGACGACGACTGGCGGTATCCGGAGGTGTGTGGTGAGCGCGGCGTGCTCTGGCACGGCGAGGACCAGGTCGACGATCTCCTCGCGCTCGCCGAAGAACAGGAGTTCGAGCGCTACTACGGCGAGGAGGCACCCTACACCGAACCGGCCGAGATCACGAACGCCCTCGACGCGGAGGTTCGACTCTTCTGGGAGACGGTCGCCGACCGCTACGGCGGCGAGCCACACGTCCTCTTCGAACTGTACAGCGCGCCGACCGGACCGCACGCGGGCAACTGGGGGTCGCCCACCTACCCATCGTTCGAGATCGGTCCCGACCGCCCCGACCGCAGCATCGACGGGCCGAACGCGAAGCCGTACTGGGATCTCTGGGTCGACCGCGCCCAGCCGTGGGTCGACACGGTCCGCGAGCACGCCCCCGAGAGCGTCGTCGTCATCGGTGCTCCCCAGTGGAACCAGTACACCTACTGGGTCCCGGAAAACGAGTTCGAAGGCGAGAACCTCGCCTACGCGTCACACGCGTTCACCCAGGAGGATATCCGGCCGCTCGAGACCTATCTCGGCGAGCCCGCGGCCGAGGTGCCGGTCCTGGTCACCGAGTTCGGCTGGAGTGAAGACGTCGAGTGGGAGGGCGAAGACCACGTCTGGCTCGAGGGGACGACCGAGGAGTTCGCCCCGGAGTTCGAGGCGTTCTTCGACGACCACCCCGTCCACCCGGTCGCGACCACGTTCGACGACAACTGGCTCCCGATGTTCTTCGAGGACGTCCCGGAGGGGATTCCGGGCGATGCCGTCTCACACCCACACTGGATGGACTACCTCTCTGACTCGACGCCGGGGCAGTGGTGGTACGAGTACCTCGAGGCGCGCCACCACGACCACCCCGACGTGACGGCCGACCTCCCGGTGATCGGTGAGAGCGACGCCCCACCTCGGGATCTGACGGGCGACGGTCTCTACGAGGACGTCACCGGCAGTGGTGATCTCGGCTTCAACGACGTGACGGTGTTCTTCGAGAACCTCGAGAGCGACGCCGTCCAGAACAATCCCTCGTTCTTCGACTTCAGCGACAACGGTCGGGTCGGCTTCGACGACGTGATCGCCCTCTTCGAGCGGCTCTGACGGCGTCTGCGACACACTTCTGGCTGGCTGATTCGACGGCGACTCGAGCGGACCACCACACCAGAACTCTTACTTTCTTGTAGGACAGTTATTACTGTATTGTACTCGTAGGGAGTACGAACACAATGCGGAGGGTGCGCGGACGCACAGCAACAATGGTCGAGTTTACACACGAGACGGACGAACGGAACCGACGCGAGAACGAGGGTGCGAGCGGTGGCTGGGACCGCCGGAGCGTGCTGAAGGCCGCGGGCGGGGCGGCGCTGGTCGGCGGGCTTTCGGCCGCTGGAACCGGGACGGCCGCCGCCGAGGCGAACATGCCGACGCCGTGGCTCCACCGCGAGGGGAACCTGCTCAAGGATCCGGAGGGCAACGAGGTCGTCCTCCGCGGGGTGAACATCCCCGACCCGGCCCGCTCGAACAACGACGCGCCGTACTACAAACTCTTCGTCGAGGACCAGATCGAACTCGCGACCGACGAGGAGACCTGGTTCTCCCGGATTATTCGCCTGCCGATGCAGCCACAGGACATCGGCGACCACGGGGCCGGCGCGGTCGACCCGGTGGCGTTCACCGAGGAGGAGTTACTCGAGTATCTCGAGACGCACGTCGACTCGGCGGTCGAGAAGTGTAAAGAGGTCGGGGCGTACATCATCCTCGATTACCACCGCCACTACCCCGAAGGGCCGGACTGGGACGACCCGGACTTAGACGAGGAGATCCGGCTGTTCTGGGAGGTCGTCGCACCCCGGTACGCCGACCAGTCACACGTCATCTACGAGATGTACAACGAGCCGACGACACCCTACGCCGGCCAGGAGTGGGGCGTCGACGTCGAGATGGAGAGCGAGGAGGCCGAGGAGACCTGGCTCGAGTGGCGCGCGACCGCCCAGCCCTGGGTCGACCTGATCCGCGAACACGCCCCACATACGCTGATCATCATCGGCTCGCCGCGGTGGAGCCAGTGGACCTACTGGGCACCCCACCACGAGTTCGAAGGCGAGAACCTCGCCTACGCCGCCCACATCTACACCCAGGAGGACATGCGGCCGCTCGGGACCTACTTCGGCGAGCCCTCCGAGGAGGTGCCGGTGTTCATGACCGAGTTCGGCTTCGGCGGCCCACAGCCGTATCTCGAGGGCACCCGCGAGGTCCACGGCGCGCAGTTCAGCGACCTCTACGAGGAGTACGACCGCATGCACTGGACGGCGTGGTGTTTCGACTTCGACTGGGAGCCCTCGATGCTCTCTCGTGACTACGAGATCAAAAACGAGTGGGGTGAGTGGGTACAGGAACACCTCGAGGAGTGGCGTGACGACGACCTCCCGCAGGCGCCGAGTGACTCGCCGCCGGTCGGCGGTGGGAACGGCGACGGCGGAGACGACGGGAACGGTGACGGCGGAGACGACGAGAACGGTGACGGCGACGGCGGAGACGACGAGAACGGCGACGGCGATGGACCCGAACTCGACGTCACCGGCGACGGCAACCCCGCCCAGGACCTGACGGGCGACGGGCGCTACGAGGACGTCACCGGCGACGGCCAGTTCGGCTTCAACGACGTCGTGACGTTCTTCGAAGAACACGACAACGACGTCGTCCAGGGTAACGTCGAGTACTTCGACTTCAGCGACAGCGGGAGCGTGGGCTTCACCGACGTGATCTCCCTCTTCGAACGCCTGTAAGCCGCTCGAGCACCCCGCTCCGCTCGAGGACGTCGAGATGGGGCGAGACGCACAGGACCGAGCGATGCTCCCACGGTGTCTCGGCCGTGTCCCACCGGCGGGGGTGGTCGCTCGAGACGAGTACCCACGACGATCGCTGATCGATGACACGAGATACGAGACCGACGCCGACCGACGTACCGACCGACCGATCACCGCCGCGGCGCTCTCGCCGGTGGTTCCTCGGGGCGGGCATCGCCGGTGTGACTGCCGCGCTCTCGCCACTGGCGAGTGCAACCGCGACCGCGACCGCAACTGCGGGCGACTCGAGTGAGCCTCGCGTCGTCACCTACTACAGCGGGTGGTCGCGCTACACGCGCGAGTACTTCCCCGAGGACGTCCCCCTGGGAGCGGTGACGGACCTCAACTACGCCTTCCTCACCGTCGCCTCCGACGGCACCGTCGAGTACGTCGACGAGTGGGGCGACCAGGAGAATTTGGCTGCGTTCCGGGAGTTGAAAGCCGACTACCCCGAGACCAACTACTACCTCTCGATCGGTGGCTGGACGGAGTCGACGTACTTCTCGGATGCGGCGGCCACCGCCGAGACCCGCGAGCGCTTCGCCGAGACGGCCATCGAGTTCCTGCGGGAGTACGAGTTCGACGGCATCGACATCGACTGGGAGTACCCCGGCGGCGGTGGGCAGGCGGGCAACGTCACCCGTCCCGAGGACCCCGAGAACTACGTCCTCCTGCTCGAGGAACTGCGCGCCCAACTCGACGGCGCCGAGACCGCAGACGAGACCGAGTACGCGATCACGATGGCCGCCAGCGCGAGTCCCGCGACGGCCGGCAACCTCCTGATCGAGGAGATCGAACCGTATCTCGAGTACGTGACGGTGATGACCTACGACTTCGCAGGCGAGTGGAGCACGGAGACGGGCCACAACGCCCCGCTGTACGGCGAGGAGTTCAGCGTCGAGGCGTCGATGCGCTGGTGGGCCGACCAGCCAATCTCGCGCGAGAAACTACTCGTCGGGCTCCCCTTCTACGGCCGCGCGTTCGAGGACGTTCCCGCCGATGACGACGGGTTCGGCCAGCCGTTCACCGCGGCGGCGTCGATCCTCTACGACGAACTCCGCGAGCGCTACGACCTCGAGTCCCGGTCGGATACCGACGCCGTCACCTACGGCTGGGACGAGGCGGCCGCCGCCCCCTGGCTCTACGACGCCGACGAGGAGACCTTCGTCAGCTACGACGACCCAGACTCGATCGGGCTGACCGTCGAGTACGCACTCGAGGAGGGCTTCGGCGGCGTCATGTGCTGGGAGCAGGCCGGTGATCCCGACGGCGACCTGCTCGCGGTGGTCACCGGCCGCCTCGCAGGTGGGGTCGGCGGCCCGGACCTCGACGTGACCGGCGACGGCAACCCGGCCCAGGACCTGACGGGTGACGGTCTCTACGAGGATATTACGGGCGACGGCCAGCTCGGCTTCGCCGACGTCGTCGAGTTCTTCGAGCACCACGACGGCGGGGTGATCCAGGGGAACGTCGCGTCCTTCGACTTCAGCGGGAACGGTCGGGTTGGCTTCGACGACGTGGTCGCCCTCTTCGGGCGGGTGTGAGGCGCTCGAGCGTGGGGGCGCGTCGTCGTGACTGTGTCGGCGACTCGTCGCGAGACCCATAGATTCAAGAAATATCACGCTCAATTTATGCTGGAGCGAGCGTCTCGCGAGTGATGGGTCATGGGTGAGGCGTCTCGTGTTCACGAGTCACGAGCATGAGCAATACGAACGAGCGGCGAGAGCGACGGAGTACAGACGTACGAACGGCAGGCGATGGGCTCGAGCGGGTTCGAGAACGCGCTCGCTCGCTCTCGGGCCCGTCACGGCGTGAGTTCCTGCGGGCAGCGGGTGTCGGCGCGGGCGCGCTGGCGTTCGGTGTCGGGACCGGGAGCGTGAGCGCCCACCACGACGAGATTCCGCGCGATTCGGTCGAGATCGGTGACCGCGGAATTCCGACGCCGTGGCTCGAGCGTGACGGTAACCTCCTCCGGGACCCGGAGGGGAACGAGGTCGTGTTGCGCGGGGTGAACGTCACCGATCCGGCGCGCGCGGAGTCGCTGTTGTGGCGCTCGCCGCTCTGGCAGAACATCGAGCACGCGACCGACCCGGAGCGCGACTGGTACTCGCGGATCATCCGCATTCCGGTCCAGACCGGTGACATCGCGAACGTCGACCCGGACGACGGATCGATCATGGACTCGCCGGTCGACGAGGTCGAACCCGGCGAGTTCACGCGCGAGCAACTCGAGGCGTACATCGAGCACTACCTCCGGCCGGCGGTGGACTTCTGTGCCGAGTGTAGCGTCTACTGTATCGTCGACTACCACCGCCACACGATGCAGAACCTGCCGTTTACCGACCCCGACTTAGACGAGGAGGTCCGGATGTTCTGGGAGACGGTCGCCCCGGAGTTCGCCGACGACTCACACGTCCTCTACGAGGTGTACAACGAACCCATCGGGCCGTTCGTGGGCCAGGGCCAGAACGACGACCGGGACGTCCTCGACGACGATGGCGAGCAGACCTGGCTCGAGTGGCGCGAGGCTGCCCAGCCGTGGGTGGACACGATCAGAGAGCACGCCGAGCGGAACGTCATCATCATCGGGTCGCCGCGGTGGACCCAGTGGACCTACTGGGCACCGTACCACGAGTTCGAGGGCGAGAACCTGGCGTACGCGGCACACGTCTACACCCACGAGAACCTCCGGCCGCTCGGGACCTACTTCGGCGACGCCTCCGAGGAGGTGCCGGTGTTCCTCTCGGAGTTCGGCTACACCAACGACCACAACGCCGACTTCCTCATCGGGACGACCGACGAACACGGCGAGGAGTTCCGGGACTTCTTAGAAGAGTACGACAGCATGCACTGGCAGGCGTGGTGTTTCGACCCGTTCTGGGAGCCGGTGATGTTCGACTTCGACGACGGCACCCACGAGTGGGAACTCCTCGGCGGCGACGACTACCAGGGTGAGTTCTTCAGAGACTACCTGAAAGAGAAGCGAGACGACGATATTCCAGCGGGTGACGACGAGGACGACAGTGACGAGAACGGCGACGGCGACGGTGACGAGAACGGCGACGGTGAGGGGTCCGACCTCGACGTGACCGGCGACGGCAACCCGGCCCAGGACCTGACGGGTGACGGTCTCTACGAGGACATTACGGGCGACGGCACCCTCGGCTTCAACGACGTCGTCGAGTTCTTCGAGCATCACGACGGCGACGTCGTCCAGTCGAACGTCGACGCCTTCGACTTCTCGGACAGCGGCAGTGTGGGCTTCAACGACGTGGTCGCCCTCTTCGAACGCCTGTAAGCGCTCGAGCCACAGCCCTCCGCTCGGGGTGGTAGACGATTCGGACTCGAGCGGGTGACGGTCCAGATCGTGCCGCCGCGCTGATATTTTCACCATCTCGGAAATGAAAACATCTATTATACAGGTATTTCCATCTCTGAACGAATGGCTGACGGTGATTCGTGTTGGCGACGACGTGACGGTAGCGAACGATCGTGCGGACTCGAAGACTCGAGTCGGACGCACCTGCTGGGCCTGCTCGCGGCGGGAACGCTCGGGACCGGCATTGTCGGGCGCGTGGCCGCCGACGGTGAGGCGACGTCGGGCGACTCGCTCGAGGCGTGGGAGTCTGGCGGACCCTACAGCGCGGGTGCGCTGGTCACCTGGGAGGGGGCCGTCTGGGAGGCGCTCGAGGCGTTCTCGAGCGGTGAGCCGACACTGGAGAACGGCGACTGGGCGCACGTCGGTGACGTTCCGGAGGCGCTCGACGCCTGGGACCCGCGAGCGGCCTACCTCGAGGGGTCGACGGTAGTCTGGAACGGGCACTTGTGGCGGGCGAGTACGGCGTTGCCCTCGGGTGAGCCGACACCGACGCACGCGGAGTGGGAACCCGAGGCGTCGCTCGAGTCGGTCGGGCGGTGGGAGCCGTTTACGACCTACCCCGTGGGTGCGCTCGTCGTCTGGCGCGGTGCGCTCTGGGAGGCGACGCGGGCGACTTACGAGGTGGTGCCGAGCGCCGACGACCCGTCGTGGACGCGCCTCGAGCGGGTGTCGTTTCCCGGGTTCGACCTCCCGCTCGAGACCTGGGAACCGGCCGTCGCCTACGCACCCGGGGAGTTAACCGAGTGGTTCGGCGGGACCTGGGAGGCCCGGGAGACCGTCTGGGCGGTCCAGCCGCGGGAGGGAAACCACGCCTGGGAGCGTCTCGGCCGGACGCTCGTACCGTGGCGCGAGGGGACGTTCTACTACCCCGACGACCTGGTCTCCTGGGAGGGGCGCATCTGGGAGTGCCAGGACTGGTTCGTCCGCGAGGAACCGTCTCGAGCGAGTCCGGCGTGGCAGGCGGTCTCCGTCGGAACCTGGGGTGGAGAGCAGGCGCACGACCCCGGAGACGTGATCTACCACGATGGCTCTCTCTGGGAGGTTCGGGAGACGGACGACCGGTCACGGACCGCCCCGGCGGATGGGGTCGTCCCGCTCGCCGACCTCGAGGACGTACTCTCGATCACCGTCTCCGACGTACGCTGGGTGCAGGTGGTCGACAACACGGTCGCCGAGACCGACGGCGAGGTCGTCTACCGCGAGCCACACACGCCACGGCTGGCCGAGGGCGTCGCCTCGACGGTCGCGTTCGACCTCGAGTGCGAGGTCAACCCGTTGCTCGACCTGGATCAGGTCGACCTCACCGACCTCCTCTCGGGGGCGACGGTGGCGGTACGGGTGAGCGAACGCACCGAGGACGGGACGGTCGACCACGACTGCGTGATCGACCTCGGCGCGGTGGACGAGGACCTCCTGACGGTCCGTGACGGTGAGGTGGCGCTGTTCGACGACGTCGACGGCTCCTACCGCGCACTCGAGACCGCCGCCGACCCGCTCGTCGAGGAGATGCACGACGGCTTCGGCGCACCCACGGCGACGGTCGTTCCGGGCCACGCGAGCGTCACCGGCGACCGGAAGACGGGCTACGCACCGGAGGTCGTCGCCACGCCACCGTTACGACTCGGCTTCGTCGGCGTCTACGATTCGGGCCACGGGCGGAACTACGGGCCGGACCTCCACCCTCAGGACGACGGGCCGGCGGCCAACCCGCCGCAACTCGAGGAGACGGTCGAGACCGCCGTCGCCTATCTCGAGGCGACCTATCCGACGACGGAAGTCCGGGCGTACGTCCACCCCGAACCGATCGAAGGGACCGACGACTCGGGCGAGGCGTCCTACCAGCGCGACGCGCTGGCCGCCCACGAGGTGCTCACCGACTACCTCGAGACCGCTCGCGAGGGCGAGATTCCAGCGAGCGACCTCCTCGCCGGCGAGGGACCGATCGAGACGTTCGACGCGACGGTCCTGGTCGCGCCCTTCGATTACGGCGCCGGCCACTACTTCGACTACCACAACAACGGTGAACACGGCATCGCCCCCACGCTCGACGACAGCGCCGTCATCGCGCTCGAGGATCCCACCGCCGCGCCGGGGACCGACCCCGAGGACCACCACCCGGCGTCGACGATCGCCCACGAACTGGTCCACCGGTTCGTCCACGCGCCGTACTACACCGTTCCGGAGGGGACCGACGAGAGCGCCGTCGGCGACGCGAGCGTCCTCGGCGACAGCGGCGACGTCTGGTCGAGCGAGCACGCGGACACCGGTGTCTCCTCGCTCGCACTCGAACTCGACGCCGAGGCGAACACGGTGTCGCTCGAGCGCGAGCGGACGTTCATGGCGGTCGGCGCGGGCCGCCAGTGGACCGACGCCCGCGTCTACCAGCACCTCCTCGAGAGCGGCTTCGAGGACCTCGGTGCGGCGTCGAGTTCGAGCGACCCGGACGTGACCTGCCACGGCTGTCACTGACCGACGGCGTTTCCCGTTCGATCTTCCGGTGTCACTATTTTTATCACGTAGCGGGTGAAATTAGTCCCATGGCACGGATAGTCACGACTGGACGGAGAGACGTACTGAAGGCAACCGGTGGTCTCGCGGCACTCGCCGCATTGGGGACACTTCCGGGGACGGCGGCCGCGGAGTACATCGTCGACGAGACGCCGGTTCGCGTGAACCAGCTCGGCTATCTCCCGGACGAGTCGAAGATGGCGGTCGTCCTCGCCGACACGTCGACGTTCGAGGTACAGGACGCAGCGACCGGAACGACCGTCTACGAGGGCGACCTCTCCGCGCCGGTCGACGACGAGCCATCGGGCCAGACGGTCAGACACGCCGACTTCTCCGCACTGACCGACGACGGCGAGTACGTCATCGCCGTCGACGGCGCGACCTCCCACCCGTTCGAGATCGGCGAGGACGTCTTCGACGACGCGCTCGCGGAGATGGGGCGGCTGTTCACGCTCAAGCGCGCCGCCACGCACGTCGCCGATCCCATCACGGGGATCGACATCGGTCCCGGCCACACCCAGGACGCGCAGGCGCAGATGGCCGCACCCGACGACGAGTACTACTCCCAGGGTGAGACGCTCGACGTCTCCGGTGGCTGGTACGACGCGGGCGACTACGGCAAGTACGTCACCCCGAGTGCGATCACCGTCGGCTGTCTGCTGCTCGCCTACGAGCGCAACCCCGGCGCGTTCACCGAGGGCCAGTTCGAGATTCCCGACAGCATCGACGACCCGTACGTCGGCACGATGCCCGACGTGCTCGTCGAGTGTCGGACCAAACTCGAGTGGTTCCAGAAGATGCAACGGCCCGACGGCGGTCTCTACTACATCGTCTCCGGACAGAACTGGCCGGGGATGAACGTCCGCCCCGAGCAGGACACCCAGCAGCGCTACGTCTTCGGACTCTCCTCTGCAGGAACGGCGATGGCCGGGGCGACCTTCGCCCAGGCCGCCCGCCTCTACGAGGACCACGACCCCGACTTCGCCGCCGAGATGCTCGCGTGCGCCGAGGACGCCTTCGCCTTCATCGAGGACAACCCGAGCGTGGTCTGGCGGACCGACCCAGGCCAGGACGACGGCTCCGGGCCGTACACGCGCTCGGGCAACGACGACAACGACCGGTTCTGGCTCGCCGCCGAGTTGCTCAAGACGACCGGCGACTCGAGGTACAACGACTACCTCGAGTCTGCCGTCTCGGCCGAGTTCGGCGAGGAGCCGAACTCTTACGACTGGACCTCCGGGTTCACCATCGGCCAGTGGGCCTACCTCACCGCCGACGCGGCCGACGAGAGCCGCAAGAGCCAGATCGAAGGCGCGATCCTCGAGTGGGCCGACGACCTCCTCGAGCACATCGACGAGGACGGCTACAACAACGCACTCGAGGCCTACTACTGGGGCTGTGTGAAAAACGGCGTCGGCCGCGGGCACATCCTCCTGCTGGCGAACGAGATCCAGCCGAACCAGGCGTACGTCGACGCCGCACTCGACCAGCTCCACCACGCGTTCGGCCGGAGCGCGACCGGCTACAGCTACGTGACCGAACTGGGCGATCTGACGCCCGAGAACCCCCACGACCGCATCGTCGAGAGCACGGGCACCGTCCTCCCCGGCATGGTCGTGGGTGGACCGAACAACGAGCCAGCGAACGACGGCTCGACGAACTACTTCGACCCGTCGACGACGCCACCTGCGCTCTCGTACGTCGACGTCACCGACTCGTACTCGACGAACGAGTGGGCGATCAACTACTCAGCGCCCGTCGTGCTCATGGTCGCCGAAGTCGTCAACTGGGAGGGCCGCAAATCCGACGACGGTGACGACGGTCCTGAGCCGTCCGGTCTCGACGTCAACGGCGACGGCAACGACGCCCAGGACCTGACGGGTGACGGTCTCTACGAGGACGTTACGGGCGACGGCAACCTCGGCTTCAACGACGTGGTGACGTTCTTCGAGGAACACAACAACGACGTCGTCCAGTCGAACGCCAGCAACTTCGACTTCTCGGGCAACGGGAGCGTCGGCTTCAACGACGTGGTCGCCCTCTTCGAACGCCTGTAGGGCGTTCGCGCGAGCACATCCCTGCTTTGCGTCGTTCGAGCGTCTCACGGACGCTCGAGCACCCGAGACGACCGTTCCGCAGCCCTCGAGAGCCGCCCCGACACTCGAGGACCAACGGTGGCTGGCCCACTCTCCACCTGGGCCGTCGGTCGCGGTTAATATCTACCGAACAATGGGTATTTTTATAGTTCTGGAGCGTAACTATTATCCATGGTTGACCACAGAACCATCGCTACTGCAGGGCTGGCTGCGGGGGGCGTCGCGCTGGCGGCCTCGAGTTCCGCCTCGGCGGTCTCGGTGCCCGCAGGCACCGTCGACGACTTCTCCGACTGGTCGGACGAGAACGACCTCGGCGAGTTCACCGGCGCTGGCGAGTTCGAGAACGGCGGCGGCTCCGGCACGGTGTCGGGCGACGCGCTCCGACTCGAGTACGACGACGCCGGCTGGTTCCTCAGCAACGTCCGCGAGGATCTCTCCGACTACGCAGAACTCGTCCTCACCGTCACCGGCGACGACGGCGGTGAAGAAGACGACATCACCCTCGAGATCGGCAACGTCCGCGACACGCTCTCGAACCTGACCGACGACTCCATCGGCACCTCCTCCTCGACCGTGACGGTCGACCTCGTCGATGCGGGTGTCGATCGCTCGATGGTCCAGGACATCTGGCTCACCTTCTGGGGCGCTGGCAGCGGTGCGATCGAACTCGACTCGATCTCGATCGTCGGTGAGGAGCCGACGCCTCCCGGCGAGGGTCTCGACGTCAACGGCAACGGCTACGACGCCCAGGACCTCTCGGGTGACGGTCTCTACGAGGATATCACGGGCGACGGAAACCTCGGCTTCAACGACGTCGTGACGTTCTTCGAAGAACACAACGGCGCGGTGGTCCAGAACAACGTCGAGTACTTCGACTTCTCGGGCAGTGGGAGCGTCGGCTTCAACGACGTGGTCGAACTGTTCGAGATGATCTGAGGGCGTCCACCTCACTGGGTCGGCTGTACACACATCCGGTCCGCTCGATTCTTCGGATAGCAGCCGCTCGGAAACAATGTTGTATACTTTTAATAATAATACTTAATAGGCTGTACGCCTGAATAAATCGACATGGTCAAACGCAGGACCGTTCTGAAAAACGGCATCGTTCTCGGAACGGCTGGGCTGGTCGGCCTGACCGCCAGCAACACAGCCAGCGCATCCTCACACGACGGCGACGGACTCGTCGTCAACGAGTTCGGTGCGGGCTATCCGGGGGCAAACGAACTGGGCGAGTGGACTGGCGACGCGGCCTTCGACGACAGCGGCGTCTCGGGCGGGGCGCTCCGACTCGAGTACGACGACGGCGGCTTCTTCGCCACCAACGTCTTCGCGGACGTCTCGGCGTACGACACACTCGAGATCACCATCAGCGGCGACGCAGGCGGCGAGGAAGACGACATCGACATCCGCGTCGGTGACGTCCGTGACTCGCTCGCGAGCCTGACGAGCGACTCGATCGGAACGAGTTCCTCGACGCTGTCGATCGACCTCGCGGATGCGGGCGTCGATCAGTCCTCGGTCGAACTCGTCCGACTCGGCTTCTGGCACGAGGGCAGCGGCGCCGTCGAGATCGAAGAGATCGCGTTCGTCGGCGAGGGCGACGGCAGCAGCGGTGGTGGCGACTACGAGGAGATCACCGCCGACGACACGCTGCTCGACCTCTGGCCCGACTACGAGTACGGCGGCTACGGCGACGCCATCGAGATCGACGAGTACTTCCCGAGCGAAATCTCCGACGGCGACGGCCACGGCGACCACTCGGCGGTCAACTGGCCGGACGACCAGAAGGCCGCTCACTTCAACGTCGACCTGGATGCGATCCGCGACGGCGCTCGAGACGGCTCGGTCACCTTCGGCGAGATGGGTGACGTCGTCCTCGACCACGTCAACCAGTACCTCGCAGAGGGCATGTCGCGCCGGTCGATCGCGATGCTCTTGCCGCGGCTGATCATGCTGCCCCACGACACCGAGGACCCGACCTATCACCAGGGCGAGAACTGGTTCCCGGAGACCTACGGGCCGGTCGAGGCGACGAACGACCCCGACCAGCTGATCCAGGACCCCTGGCCGCTCGACGCACGTTCGTACGACCCCGACGAGGTCGCGATTCGCGACCGCGCCCACGACCAGCTCCACCACGAGAACATGGAGGGCTGGACGGAGAATGACATCCTCGACGACGACCGATACAACGACCCGGACAACCCGATTCACCTCCTCGCCGAGGGACTGCACCCGGTCACCGAAGAGCCACTCGGCGGCGACGGCTTCACCGCCAACGCGCCGATGGAAGTCGAGGCCCGGATCAACGACGAGGGCGGCTTCTGGTACCAGCTGCTTCAGTTCAAGAACCTGAGCAACGTCCCGTACCACCTCAACGCCGCCGTCGTGATGTGGATCGGCCCATCCGGCCAGAACGCGGGCAACCTCCGTACGGGCCACTACAACAACGAACAGCGCCCACAGCCCGGCTGGGGCCACCCACAGCGTGACGTCATCGAAGTGCTCCACGACGAGGAGAAGATGCTCTCGGCGTGGGCGGTGCGCATCGCGTTCCACGACGAGCCGTACAACATGCGGACGGCCTACCCGAACCAGCTCTGGTCGCTCGAGCAGGGTATGACCGTCCCCGACTACTACGAGGACGACCCAGACGCACGCCAGGAACTCGTCGAGACGATGGTCAACACCTGTCACGTCGAGATCGAGACGGACATGGACCGCAACGACGACTTCCTCGACGCGCTCGACATGCGCAACCGGATGTCGAACTAGATCCGCGAACGAGTTTTTTCGCTGCGGACATTTTCGACGCCGCTGGCGGTGGTCTGTTACTCTCGAGCGATCAGATCGGCTCGTTTCGCGCCTGTGTGCGCAATGTTTCCAGCGTATCGAACGAGACGGCGACTTGCCAATCGTTCGACCCGTACATGTCGCTACTATCGAATTCGTCGTCGACGAGTGGCGAGAACGTCAGCCGTTCGTCTTCACTGCTGCCCTGTGTGTTGGTCTCGTTGTTGTTGTACTCGAAGTGGTCGAGGAGCGTCGCAATAGCGATCTGTTCGCCGAGGAGTGCGCCGTAGACGTGGTCGGTCCGGAAGTGCACTCCGGCCCAACAACGGCCGAGACCGATGTTCTGCAAGAGCTTGTTCAGCTCCCAGTGTACGGTCATCGCCTGCGGGAACGTCGTCACCCGCTCTCCCTCGTCTGTCACGTCGTGGTACGGACCATCGATCGAAGACAGTGACTCGTTCTCGAAGAGTGCTTTCAGTACGGTTACACAGGCACCGCCGAGTGTCGAGTGTCCACTCGGATACGCCGGGTGAGCGGGCGACCCTTCTGGAAAGGCGAGTGGGAGGTAACTGTCTTCGTACTCGCTGATCGATTGCAGCTCACTGTAGGCGTTCGTCGCCTCGATTCCGGTGAGTTCGGCTGGACTTCCAGCACCGTCGTAGTACTCGACGCGTTGTGCGTACGTCTCGGGCCTGAGCCGGCGGTGAACCGCCCACTTGTGGTGCCAGGCGGCTTGTAGTGCGTTTCGTGCGACCCTCGCGACGAGGTCGAGTACGGCGACGGCCCCGTGATCGATGTACGGGAAGATGTCGTCGTCGTCGACGTACGCGAGTGCCGGGTCGAGTGGGGCACCACGGTTCAGCAGGTACAGTGCTGCACGCATGTACGGTTCGTATGACGGATCTCCTCGTGTGAAGGCCGCGAGGTCTCGGCCAGTGTGGATAAATCTCGTCTCCCCTGACTCGGGATCGTCGACGCTTAGGTTGCCGTCGTTCTCCGGCGGCGTCTGCCCGGGTCCTGGTTCTGCACCACCCCTAACTCCGGTCACAATTTCTTCCCACTCACTACTACTCGTTCCGTAATCCGTCTCGGAGAAGTACCTGATCTCGGGAGTCGAGGTCATCGCTCCGACGTCGACGTCGGCGAGTAGGAACTGACTCACCGGCGGTCCGATGACTGATCCGCCGGGGTGGTGGAACTGCCCTTCAAACGCGTTGCTCGATCCGAGGTTGTATCTACGAAACAGCGACTCAGTATCGTTGAACTGGTCTAGATCATCGTCTCTGTCGCCTAGGTCGTAGCTGTCAATATATATGCGCAAATCTTCGAGATATTCGTCTCGAACCAACGCCATCCAGTACAGGTCGACCAGCTCTGCTTTCGTCCGATCACTGTCGTACGCTGGTGCGGGTGGCATCGTCCCGACCCACGGATCGACACCTTCGGTCCCGAACTCGAAACTCGAGTTAGGACTCACGAGTGGCCGCTCGTTCTCTTTGGTAATCGCCGTCCAGGTTTCACTCTCGATTGCGCTGACGAACACGTCGTACTGGCTTTCGTCCACGAACCCGCCGTCGCTGCCGGCAACGGCTTTCGTGTAGGCGTACGGCCGTACCGGCGATTGGCTTCCGACTACCACGTCCTCGTCGTCGTTCGAGTCGTGGCCGATATCGCCGGTGAACTCATCGAGCAGGTCGTCTCGTGTATCCTCCCGCCGCTGCTGTGCGTCGGCGAGTCTGCCACTCTGGATCGCTGCTGCTGTTCCGGACGCACTTGGGAATCCGAGAACGCTCATCCCGCCGGCCATCGCGACTCCTTGCATCACGCGCCGCCGACTCACTATGTGCTGCAACCGGCTCGTCCGCTCTTCGTTCGAATTCTCGGCACCATTGCTTTCGTCGTACGCCGCGGCCCGATCACCAGGCATGCCAGCGTAACGGGAATCTCCATTGGACATTGCGACTGGTTGTTCAAACAGTTTTCACTTATATTTTGTCATATTTATCTTGGGTTTCACCCGTGATTTAATTTCACCTGCTGTGACGAATCACGCTCACTGTCGTCTCGCCACCCGTCTATCCCCCAAAATTAACTGCGTTCAGCGCCGACGATGGTTGTTTTCCCGATCCAGCAGAAAGCTTTAATTAATAGTGGTGTACAATAGCAGGGTATCGACGGCCACGCGCGACATGAACGACCGATCACGAGGGGGCGGGGACTTCGAACGGACCGATACGAGTACCGACGCCCTCCAGACGACGGCAGATGGACAGCCAACACAGCGACGAGCGGGCGAGACGCCGAGGGCGACCCGGCGCTCGTTCTTGCAGACGTCGGCCGCCGGGGCGTTCGTCGCCGGGACGGGTCTCTCGACGGCTGCCGTCGGGAGCGTCACGGCCGAGGACGAGGACGACCGCGGCATTCCGACGCCGTGGCTCGAGGTCGACGGCAACCTCTTGCGGGATCCTGACGGGAACGAGGTGGTCCTGCGCGGGGTGAATACGATCGATCCGGCGCGGGCGAACGGCGAAGCGCCGTACAACACGATGTTCATCGAGGACCAGCTCGAGCTGATGACCGACGAGGAGACCTGGTTCTCGCGGATCGTCCGGCTGCCGATGCAGCCACAGGACATCGGCGACCACGGCGCGGGGGCGGTCGACCCGGTCGCCTTCGACGAAGCCCAGTTAGTCGAGTACCTCGAGACGCACATCGATCCGGCGGTCGAGAAGTGCAAAGAGATCGGGATGTACGTCATCGCCGACTACCACCGCCACTACCCCGAGGGTCCGGACTGGGACGACCCGGAGTTAGACGAGGAGATCCGGCTGTTCTGGGAGGTCGTCGCGCCACGGTACGCCGACGAGTCACACGTCATCTACGAGGTGTACAACGAGCCGACGACACCGTATCCGGCGGCGAACGACCCGACGACGGACGTGCCGGTCCGCGGCGAGGAGACCGAGGAGAACTACCTCTACTGGCGCGAGACGGCCCAGCCCTGGGTCGACCTGATCCGCGAACACGCCGAGCGGAACATCATCATCATCGGCTCGCCGCGGTGGTCGCAGTTCACTTACTGGGCGGACAAACACGAGTTCGAGGGCGAGAACCTGGCCTACGCGGGCCACGTCTACAGCCACGACAACCTCCGCCCGCTCGGGACCTACTTCGGCGACACCTCCGAGAACGTGCCGGTGTTCATGACCGAGTTCGGCTTCCAGCCCTACGACGGCGCGCCGTATCTGGTCGGCACCAGAGAGGAACACGGCGAGGACTTCTACGAGTTCTACGAGGAGTACGACAGCGTCAACTGGACGGCCTGGGTGTTCGACTTCGAGTGGAACCCCTCGATGGTCGACCGCGACTACGAGGTCGGCAACGAGTGGGGCGAGTGGGTCCAGGAGTACCTCTACGAGAAGCGAAACGACGACCTGCCGGGTGCCGAGGGTGGAAACGGGGACGACCCCGTTCTCGACGTCACCGGCGACGGCAACCCGGCCCAGGACCTCACCGGCGACGGTCTCTACGAGGACGTCACCGGTGACGGCCAGTTCGGCTTCAACGACGTGGTGACGTTCTTCGAGGAACACGACGGCACGGTCGTCCAGAATAACGTCGAGTACTTCGACTTCAGCGGCAACGGGAGCGTCGGATTCAACGATGTCGTCGCCCTCTTCGAGATGATTTAAGATGAGACGAACTAACCATACACGTATGCATACACGACTGCTCACACTCACCGTTGCACTCGCCGTCGTCGCGTCACTCGCGCTCGTCGGCACCCTCCCTGCTGCTGCTGCCGACGGCGCACCGACGATTTCGGTGAGCGACGCCGACGTCGACCCCGATGGGACCGCGACGGTCGACCTCACGATTTCGGAGGCACCGAACGGTCTCTCCGGGTTCACCGTCAACGTCTCGACTGACGGCGCCGTCGAGATCACGGACGCGGCCGTCGACGACGTCTTCGGACTCGGCGGTGCCACCATTGCCGACGACGGCAGCGAGGTCGGACTCACCGCGGTCGACATCAATCGGGACGTCGGTCCGACCGACGACCCCGTCCACCTGGCGACCCTCGAACTCCGCGGTGTCGACCCCGGTGACGGCACGCTCGAGGTCACCGTCAACGCCATCGAGGACGACGAGGGCAACGTGTTCGACACCGCGACCGGCCACGGTTCGGTGACCGTGACGGGCTCGAGTGCCAGTGCGTCGGCCGGTGGCGACGACGACGGGCTGGCGGTCGAGACCGGCGTCCTCGTCGGTGGACTGGCGCTGCTCGTGGTAGCCGGGCTGGTCGCGCGCTACCGAAGCTAACGCGTGGGCACTCGACGAGTGTCACTTGCGGACGCGAGCGCGCACTCCTTCTCTTTCGATTGGTTTTACGACTGTCACATGCTGACAGCCGAACTATAATATAAGCCGATTATGAAAATTTTTATTAGTGGGTAGTCTGTAAATAGTCATTGTGTACCGCGCCACGCGCACGTCCACCACACCTACGTCGGACGGCCTGCGTAGCATGGGGGCGGTATTCACAGGTGGCATTCCCTGCGGAGTGCCTTCGAGCAACAATGAGCGACAATAACAGGCAACACGACCGAGCAGGACAGTCGAGCAACCACGGAAGTACGGGATCGACCCGACGTGGCTTCCTCAAGACGACCGCCGCTGCGGGGGCAGTCGCGGCCGGTTTCACCGCGGGTATGACCGGCACCGCGAGCGCGCAGAACATCACCATCGCGCCGCTGGCGCGTGACGGGAACAAGATCGTCGACCCACAGGGTGAGGAAGTCATCCTCCGTGGGACCAACACGGCAGACCCCGCCAAGCAGAGCCGCACGTGGCGTGGCCAGACCGGTCTCGAGACGTTCGAGCTTGCGACCGACGAGAGCGAGGGCTGGTACCAGCGCTGTATCCGTGTCCCCGTCGAGCCGACGCAGGTCGCGACCGGCGTCGACGACCCGGAACCACACCAGGTCCCCCACGGTGACGACTGGGGTCCACTCATGCCCGGTGGCTTCGACGCCAGCGACGTCGAGTGGTACTGCCAGAACTACATGGACGACATCGTCCAGTCCGGTCAGGACCGTGGCGCGTACGTCATGATCGACTACCACCGTCACTACCCCATCTTCCACCAGGCCGAGCACGCAGACCACGGCGTCCCCAGCGACGTCTGGAATTGTGACTCGAGCACGCCCGACTACGACTGGCGACACCCGGAAGTCTGTGGCGAGCGAGACACGATGTGGCACGGTGAGGACCAGGTCGACGACATCCACGCGGCAGCCGAAGACCAGGGTCTCGTCGAGGCCCTCGCCGCAGATGGTAACGAGCTCTACACCGAGCCAGCAGAGGTCTCCAACGCGCTCGACTACGAACTCCACACGTTCTGGGAGGTCATGGCCGACCGCTACGCGGGCGAGGACAACGTCATCTTCGACATCTACAACGAGCCGACGGCACCCTACAGCGGTGACTGGGGTTCGCCGACCCGTCCGGCCGGTGAGCTGTCACTGATCGATGACCCAGAAGGTGATTTCGACGTCGCGAACCCGGACAACAAGGTCTGGTACGACCTGTTCCGCGACCGCGCTCAGCCGTGGGTCGACACGGCAGAGGACAACGGCCCGGGCCACCTCGTCACCATCGGGAACCCGCGCTGGAGCCAGTACACCTACTGGGCACCGTTCAACGAGTTCGAAGCCGAGAACATGTGTTACACGGCTCACGTCTACACGCAGGGCGACCTCCGACCGCTCTCGGAGTACTTCGGCCAGCCCTCCGAGCACGTGCCGATCTTCTTCAGCGAGTTCGGTTGGATCGAAGGCGGCGGTCTCCTCGTCGACACCCCGTGGATGGACTGTACCACGGAGGAGAACGACGACCCGGCCACTGCCGACTGTCAGCCGTTCATCGACGAGTACACGGACTTCCTCTACGACTACGATGTCCACCCACAGACCTGGTGTTTCGACCACACCTGGGAGCCGAACTTCTTCTCGCACGGAGACCCCGGCCCAGGCGGCGCCGCCGGCGCACCCGGTGCGGACGACTGGATGGACCACCTCAACGACCACACGCCCGGCCAGTGGTGGCACGACCTCAACCAGGACCTCGCGGGCGACCGCGACGACCCGAACCCCGGCAGCGCGCCGTACCCGGACGCTGACAACAGCAAGAACAGCCTCCACATCGGCTACGACCCCGTCCCGTCGGAGTACGACGACGCCTACGAGATGGACCCCAACGGCACCCCACCAGAACCACCATCCGGTCTCGACGTCAACGGCAACGGCATGGACGCCCAGGACCTCTCGGGCGACGGTCTCTACGAGGACATCACCGGCGACGGCAACGTCGGCTTCAACGACGTCGTGACGTTCTTCGAGGAACACAACAACGACGTCGTCCAGAGCAACGCCAGCAACTTCGACTTCAGCGGCAACGGCAGCGTCGGCTTCAACGACGTCGTCGCGCTGTTCGAGATGCTGTAAGCGTCGGAAACTCCACTCCGAACGCACCTCGTATCGATCCGGACGACCTCGAGCGCACTCCGCTCGAGTGTCTGACGTGAACGCCACCGGACCTCGTTGGCGTGCACACCACTGACCGTGGGGGCGTGTCAGTCGGTGTGCGTGCTGTGCGGCAGCTCGGGACCATCACCGCCGCCAGCGCCCAGGGACCACACGCTGACGTCGTCTCGGTTTTTCGCGGACCGTTCTCCTCTCTTCTCTCTACCCCTTCATATTATGTAATACCATTATGAAAAATTTTATGTGCAGGTAGTCTCTAATTAGAGGCGTATACTGCACCACGCGCACGTCCACGATTCGCGTTGACTAACGCGCCATGGTCGCGGTGTTCACAGGTGGCGCTCCAGACGGAGGGCCTTCGACAAAACATGAGCGATAATAGGAAGCAATCCGGTCGAGAGGAACAGTCGAGTGACCACACACGACAACGGCTCACGTCGACGTCGCGCCGTAACTTCATGAAGGCGTCGGCAGTCGGTGCCGGTGCGGTCGCAACGGGGTTATCGGCGGGGCTGTCGGGAAGTGCCGCTGCCGAGGGGGGTATTCCAACGCCCTGGCTGCACGTCGATGGTAACCTGATCAAAGACCCGGAGGGGAACACGGTCAAACTGCGTGGGGTCAACATCGCCGACCCGAAACGCATGGACACCCTCGCCCCCGTCCGCGGGAAGAACACAGAGCAGGTCGTCGACATGCTCACCGATGCCAGCGACGGCTGGTACACGCGCGTGATCCGCATTCCTGTGCAGCCGGTCGACATCGGCGAGCACATGCCCGGCCACATCGCCGGGCCGCCAGATGCGGGCGCGTTCACCGAGGCGGAACTCGAGGACTACCTCGAGAACCACCTCGACCCCGTAATCGAGCAGTGTAAAGAGAAGGGCGTCTACGCCATCGTCGACTACCACCGCCACTGGGGCGAGGGCGACTTCGAGTGGGACCAGCCGGAACTCTTCGACGAGGTCCAGATGTTCTGGGAGACCGTCGCGCCCCGGTACGCCGACGAGTCCCACGTCATGTACGAGATGTACAACGAGCCGACCAACCCTGGGATCTGGGAGGACCCGCTCACCGTCGACTGGGCTGCTGAGGTCTGGTACGACTGGGTCGAACACGCACAGCCGTGGGTCGACACGATCCGCGAGCACGCACCGGATAACCTGATTCTCATCGGTTCGCCCAGCTGGTCTCAGGTTCCCGAGGGCGCACTCCTCGAGCCGTTCGAGGGTGACAACCTGGTCTACACCTACCACATCTACCCCGGCCACGACGTGAGTCAGGCAGAGGAGTGGGCCGGATCCTACGCCGAAGGAGGCACCAGCGGTGTCTTCGAAGAGTACCCGATGTTCGTCACCGAGTTCGGCTGGGAAGTCCAGGATCAGGACCTCCTCAGCGGAACTACCTCTGGCTTCGGTGAGTCCTTCATGGACTTCCTCGAGTCCAGCGACGGGATTCACTGGACCGCCTGGTGTGCAGACATCTGGTGGCTGCCGTCGATGTTCGAGCGCTCGTTCCAGGGCTCGGGCACCGAAGTCGAGCACCCCTACGAGGACCCGATTCCGGACGACTGTCCCAACCTCCCGTGTGAGTGGGACCTCCTCGGCCGTGACGTCGGTGACTACGACGACCACATGGGCGAGTACATCCGCGAGACGCTCGAGGACCTCAAAGACGACAAGGTCCCCGCGGGCGACGTCGTCGCACCGCCGGAGAACGGCGATGACGACGAAGAGGAAGGTGACGAGGACATCTCCATCACCCTCTCGTCGGACGAGATCGCCGTCGGCGACACCACCGAGGCCGAACTCGTTCTCGCAGAGGCGCCGAACGGTCTCTCCGGCTACGGCCTGAACGTCGAACTCGACAGCTCGGGCGCGACGATCGTCAGCGCTGACATCGACGACGAGTTCGAACTCGACAGTATCGACATTGCTGCGGACGGCTCTTCGGCCGAGCTGACGGCGGTCGACCTCATGAGCACGCTCGAGGACAGCATGAGCGACGTTTCGCTCGGCACCGTCGAGATCGAAGGTGCCGACGATGCGACCGTCTCCATCTCGGTCGTCGTCGACTCGGTCCAAGACACCGAGGGTGGCGAGATGGACGTCACCGGCGGCTCCGCCTCGCTCGTCGTTGGCGAGGGTGGCGAAGAGGAAGAAGAGGAAGAGGAGGAAGAAGAGGAGGAAGAAGAGGAAGAAGAAGAGGAGGAAGAAGAAGAGGAAGAGGAAGGTGACGAGGACATCTCCATCACCCTCTCGTCGGACGAGATCGCCGTCGGCGACATCACCGAGGCCGAACTCGTCCTCGCAGAGGCGCCGAACGGTCTCTCCGGCTACGGCCTGGACGTCGAACTCGACAGCTCGGGCGCGACGATCGTCAGCGCTGACATCGACGACGAGTTCGAACTCGACAGTATCGACATTGCTGCGGACGGCTCTTCGGCCGAGCTGACGGCGGTCGACCTCATGAGCACGCTCGAGGACAGCATGAGCGACGTTTCGCTCGGCACCGTCGAGATCGAAGGTGCCGACGATGCGACCGTCAGCATCTCGGTCGTCGTCGACTCGGTCCAAGACACCGAGGGTGGCGAGATGGACGTCACCGGTGGCTCCGCCTCGCTCGTCGTTGGCGAGGGTGGCGAAGAGGAAGAGGAAGAGGAAGAGGAAGAGGAGGGGACGATCACTATCGATATCGAAGATGTCGAAGTCGAATCCGGTTCCTCGACGATGGCACACCTCATCCTCGACGAAGCGTCGAACGGGCTGTCGGGCTTCCGCGTAGACGTGGAAGTCGACTCGTCGGTCGCGGAGGTCGTCGATGCGGCGGCCGATTCGAACTTCGGTATGGACCTGACGGAGCTCGCTGCAGACGGCTCGTCGATCGAGCTGTCTGCGGTCGATATAGAAAGCGAGCTCGAGGGTGAGCTGAGTAGCGTTCTCCTCGGTAGTGTGGAGATCGAAGGTGTCGCCGATGGCACGACCGACGTGACGGTCGTCGTGGACTCGGTCGAAGACTCCGACGGTACCGAGATGGACGTCGAGGGATCCTCAACCTCGCTCTCGGTGACGGGTGACGAACCTCCAGAAGTGGGCGATGGCATCACCGTCGACCTCGCAGACAGCGAGATCGACGAGGGTGACTCCACCACGGCGGACATCATCGTAGACGACGCTCCGAACGGTCTCAACGGCTTCCAGATCGACGTCAACGTCGATAGCTCGGTCGCCGAGATCACCGGCGCGGAGATCGACTCCGAGTTCGAGATCAGCATCGCACACCCCGTCTCGGCTGACGGTTCCTCGATTTCGCTCGAGGGTGCTGACTTCGCGAGCACGGTCGGTGCGGGATCGGCAGATGTCCCTCTCGCGACCGTTCACCTCGACGGTGTCAGCGAGGGTGACACCGACGTCGTCGTGACCGTCGACGCGATCAAGGACGACGATGGTGTTCTCAAGGACATCACTGGTGGTGCAGCAACGCTCACCGTTGGCGAGGGCGACGGCCCAGGGCCAGAGCCGGTTGACGGCCTGAACCTGACGCTCTCGGACGACGAGATCGACGCCGGTGACTCGACGACGGCGGAGTTGGTGCTGGGTCACGCACCGAACGCCCTGTCCGGGTTCGGCGTCGACGTAACGGTCGACAGTTCGGTGGCGGAGATCACTGGCGCCGCAGCCGGCGACGAGTTCGAACTGGACTCCACCGACGTGGCGGCGGACGGCTCGGTGGTGGAGATCTCGGCGGTCGACTTAGAGAGCACGCTGACGGGAAGTGTCAGCGACATCCACCTGGCGACGATCGACCTAGACGGCGTCGCGGACGG
>NZ_JANZXN010000029.1 GCF_025629245.1 Natronobiforma cellulositropha | reverse complement strand
GCCCGCAGTCATCGAGGTCGTCACTCACTTGGGAGTGGTTGCCGATTTTCGCTCGATAGGTGCGGGTTGTCTCCAGCATTGTACTGTGTTCATAAGAACTTATGGGACCTTTCATATTAAAGGTAGTGGTTGGCGTGGAATACCCAGCCGTGCAGTCATCGGTGGGTGGCGTCATCCAGTGACGGCGCGTATCCCCGCGCTAAAGCGCGAGGTTTCGCGCCTGCTCATCCCATAATGATGTTCCGAACCAGTTCTCCCATGCCGAGGAGTAGTCGCTCACGTTCCACCCGGCCGAACGCCCCCACTTCGCGTCGTCTCGAGAAGAAGAAAAGCTCAGAACGGCGGCGAGGTCGGGATGCCCGTGCTGTAGTCGCCGAGCGGGCGGACGCCGATGCCGTGGAAATCGGGGGTGGCGACGTCGTCGTCTTCGATGTCTTCCTCGCTGTAGTTGTCGATCGAGTCGGGTTCGATCAGTTCGACGATCTCGCGGTCCTCGACGTCGAGGACGGTAAATCCGGGCGTCTCACCGCTCGCGGCGTGCGGGCTACCCGACTGCTGCTCGGGACCGCGCAGGGTGACGAACATGAACTCGCCGTCGGGCGAGGCCCACATGATGTCCGGGGCGCGTCCGTAGTCGTCGATCTCGTCGATGACGTCGTCGGTGTCGGGATCGAGGATGATCCCGTCGTCGGTCTGTCGGTTGAGCACCCACAGTTCCTCGCCGTCGGTGGTGAACCAGAAGCCGTGGGCGTCGACGCCGCCGGTCGATCCCTGGTCGATCAGTGTGTGGTCTTCGGTGTCGAAGATGTAGTACTCACCGACGCCGTCCTCGACGTTCTCCGCCGGCAGGCCGGCAGTGAGGTAGAACTTCGACTCGGTCGGGTGAGGCATCGTCCCACAGTTGGTCGGGATGCCGTCGTCGTCGCCGTGGAAGATCTTCTCGATCGAGAAGTCGTCGTGGTCGACGATGACGAGACCGGCGTTGTTGTAGCTCGGGCCGAGCGTGTGATACGAGTAGCGCTCGTCCTGCGTGAACGAGTGACAGATCGGGTTGCGGTTCTCGAAGTCGCCGCCGTGGTCGGCCGCGGCGTCGCTCTCGGCGATGACGATCTCGTCGACGATCTCGAACTCCTCGTCGTCGAGGTCGGCGTCGATGCGAACGATCTTGTTCTCGCCGATGACGTCGACGTGGATGTACTCGTCGTCCGGCGAGAAGCCAGCCATGTGCGATCCGCCGCCGGTTTCGAGGACCTCGACGACCTCCTTGTCCTCGGTGCGGACGACGACCGTCTTCTGCCCGGCCGTACAGGCGATGGCGGCGTACTCGTAGTCCGAGGAGTACGCGATCATGTGCGGTACCTCCGCCTCGTACTCGTTGAAGTCGATGCTGTCTACCTCCTCGAAGGAGTCGCCGTCTTCCTCGGGTTCGTAGATGTAGACGATGTTCCGTCCCTGGTCGAGTGCCCAGATCTCGTAGCCCGGGTCGCCGCCGGTCAGCGACGACGCACACCCGGCGAGAGCGATGCCCCCCGCGACCGCTCCAGCCTGTAGCACGTTTCGTCGTGTTACCTGTCTCGTCATGAACCTCCCTCGAAAGTCGAACGGTTAATAGATGGCGGTTCTCCCCCGCCGATGCGGTAAATTTCGGCGGTTGACGCCGGTCGGTGCAAATTTTCACCTGTCACCCCGCAACCGGCAATATTAACCTCGAGCTGTGACGGAGGATCGAGTGCCGGTGTGCAACGATACGGATCGCTCGTCCCCCGTGAGCGGAAATTAGCGCCAGTTCACCCGGACACAGCAAGCGACGTACGGGCGGAAGTAGACACGGTTTTACTCGTTCGCCCCGAGCCATCCCGGTAGTGAGTCTCCTCGAGCGGACGGACCTCTCGCGGCGAGCCTACCTCCGCACGGCGGTCGCCGTCGGCGGCGCGGGTGCGCTGAGCGCCTGCCTCGAACGGAGTGGTGACGACGAGATCCCGCGGGGGACGGACGACCAGCGTACGCTTCCCGGACGCCAGCACGCCTGGAACGGGGTACTCGAACGTGACGACCACGGCAACGTCCGCCCGCCGGAACACCACGTACTGCTCGCGCTCTCCCTGCGCGGGGAACCGACCACCGAGGACCGCGAGACGGTCGAATCGAGCCTGCGAACGCTCGAGCGTGCGTTCGAGTGGGGTGCCTCGGGCCTGGTGTTCACGGTCGGCTACAGCCACGCCTACTTCGAGCGGCTGGGTGAGCCGCCAGCGGGCGTCGACCTGCCAGCACCGACGGCGCTCACCGAGCGGGAGGACCCAGAAGTCGACGAGTTCGACGCGCTGGTCCACCTCGCGAGCGACCACGCGTCGGCCGTCCTCGCCGCCGAAGAGGCGCTGTTCGGCGAGGTCGAGACGCTCAACGGTATTTCCGTCGAGGTGGACCTCTCGAGCGTGTTCGAGCGTGAGGGCGCACTCCGGCGGACGGGATTCGTCGGACCCGGATTACCAGCGGCGGAGACGGACCTCCCGGCCGTCCCCGACGCGGTTCCCGAGGACGCGCCCTTCTTCATGGGCTTTCGCTCCGGCTTCCGCGAGAGCCAGGCGAGCGAGGACCGCGTGACGATCACGGAGGGTCCGTTCGCGGGTGGAACCACCCAGCACGTCTCCTCGATGACCCTCCAGCTAGACGTCTGGTTCGAACAGGACAGCCACGCCCAGCGCGTCGCGAAGCTGTTCAGTCCCGAACACGCCGACGAGGGGTTGGTCGGTGAGGTCGGTGAGCGCCTCGGCGACTCGAGCGGACTGACGAGCGAACGCATCGAGGCGACGGCGAACGACGCGCGCCGGCGCGGGGTCGTCGGCCACGCACAGAAGGCCGCACGCGCCAGGGAGGACGGCCAGCCGTTACTGTTGCGCCGGGATTTCAACACCGTCGACGGCGACGTGCCGGGCTTGCACTTTCTCTCGCTGCAGCGAACGGTCGAGGAGTTCGGTCGCGTCCGCGAGGCGATGAACGGGACGGACCTGGCAGGAAGCGGCGTTGGGACCGTCCTCAACAACGGGATCCTTCAGTATCTGTTCGTCGACCGTCGCGGGAACTACCTCGTGCCGCCGCGTAAACACCGCGCACTCCCTCCGAGTGCACCCACGACCGAGTAGGAAATATTTGCCACAAACGATGACACGAAACGACGACTCGAACGCGACTCGCGAGCGAAAACCGCGACAGTATCGGACGAATCGGCGCGGATTTCTCTCGCGCGCGGGAGCCGCGGCCGGCCTCGTTGCGGTCACCGGCTGTCTCGCCGAAGACGACGGCACCGACGCCGTTCCGGCGTTCCCGAGGGTCGAGGACCCGCCGGAGGCGGTCTACGTCCCGACCCATCGGGAGGCGATGCGCGTCCTCGAACCGCTCGAGGCGGGCGAGTACACGCTCGCGTCGATGCTCTCGTATCCACACCCGTTCTGGCTCGTCGACGGGACCGAGACGGTGCCGGTCGAACCCGATAGCGATCTCGGCGTCCACATGATGTTCACCGTCTGGGACGAAGCGACCGGAACCGTCATCCCGCTCGATTCCGGGGCGGAGATTAGACTCGAGCGCGACGGCGAGCCCGTCGGCACGCCCCGCCTCCCGTGGACGATGATCTCACAGGAGATGGGCGTCCACTTCGGCGACAACGTCCCGCTCGAGTCGTTCGGCACCTACACGGTCGAGGTGAGTCTGCCGCCACTGGGTGTCGAGCGGACCGGTGCACTGGCGGGTCGCTTCACCGACGGCGGCCGCGCCACCTTCGAGTTCGACTACGACGAGGCGTTCGTCGAGGAAGTCGTCGGCGGTGTCGAGTACCTCGACGAAGCCGTCTGGGGTCGCTCTGGTGCGCTCGAGCCGATGGACCACGCCGGCCACGGAGACAGCCAGCACCACGGCGACGACCACCACCACGATGACGGCCACAACCACCACGGCGACACCGGGGGACACGCTCACGCACACGTTCCGTTCTCGGCGCTCCCGGCCAGCGGCGACTATCCCGGGACGCACCTGCTCACCGCAGACGGCGCGTACCCACAGAGCGGTGACGCGACGTTCGTGCTCACGGTGCTCGAGGCTGGGAGTCGCTTCGCCGACGAGCGTTACCTCCTCGTGTCGCCCCGGACGCCCTACAACCGGGTCCCGCTCGCCGACATGGCACTCGACGTCCGACTCGAGCGAGACGGGACGACCGTCCAGCGGGGACCACTCGAGCAGACGCTCGACGACGAGTTCGGTCTCCACTACGGGAGGGCACTGGAAGACGTCGAACCCGGTGACGAACTGACGCTCACGGTCGAGACACCACCGCAAGTCGCCCGTCATCAGGGGTACGAAACCGCGTTCCTCCGGATGGAACCGATCGAACTGCGCGTCCCCGAACTGGGGTGAGTACGATGGGAACGTCACCACGTGCCGAGACCCAGCGACCGGCCGAACACTCGAGGGCGCGCACCGCCGCCCGTCTCTGTCTCGTCGTCCTCCTCCTCTTCGGGACCGCGTTCGCGAGCGTCCCGGTGACGGCCGGCGACAACGTCGCGCTCTTTTACGTCGAGCCGGACGAGGTCGACGCCGACCCCGGTGAGACGGTCACACTCGAGGTCGTGATGAGCACGCACGGAGGCTGGAGCGGCGAGGGCGTCGGGGACGCGGCCCTCGCCGTCGAAACCGACAGCGACGCACTGATACCGGTGGCGATCGACCCCGGGCCGTTTCTCGCCGGCGACGGGAGCGACCTCGAGGTCCGGACGAACGTCGACGAAGAGAACGCGAGCGCGTGGATCAGCCAGAAGCGGGTGCCCGCAGGCGACGGGGCGACGGGAACCGAACCCGTCGCGACAGTCACCCTCGCCGTCGCAGCCGATGCGGAGCCGACGAGCGCGACGGTCTCGATCGTCGGCTCACAGGCGACGCTCGTCTCCGAGATTCGCCAGGCCACGATGACGCGCGAGGCGACCGTCCACGTCGACGGCGGCGAACCCGACGACGCGAGCGACGACGGGAGTCCCGAGGGTGTGACGCTGGCCGAAGACGAACCACCGACGGGTGACGACGCCGACGCGATACCCGGCTTCGGACACGCACTCGCCGTCGGCGTACTGGCGCTCGTACTGACGGCGCGCTACGCGCGGACTCGGTGAGAGACGGGACGAAAACAGCGCTCTCGCGACGACCGATCAGAAGTCAGTGCTCACGAACCGACAGCCACACGGCGAGGCGTAGTGTTCGAGCGGTCCGACCGTCGTCACGACCGAGAGCGGCGTGTGACACACCGGGCATCGTTGGCGTGAGTCCGACGATTCCGGTTCGTCGCTGTCGACATCGACCGCCTCGACCTCGACGCCACCGTCCGCCTCGAGATCGAGCTGGACGTCGACTGCCCGGCTCATCGTCGCCACCACCGGACGCGACGCTGTCTCTCGAGCGACCGGTTCCAGACGAGTCTCCGCAGCACACTCGAGTATCGTCCCAGACGCAGTGATTCGTATCTCATCGTAACCCGATTCGCCGCGGATACGCACCGTCGTCGACGAGAGGGCGACGACTGCGTACGGTTTTCCAGGGCGACCGTACTCTCGAGAACATCACTCACTGATTTAAAATTATCGTCTTCAGAGATAATATTATATATTCGTGTACGGTTCTGTGCTCATCGAGCGCCGGAGCGACTGGTGTAGTAGAGCGGGATCAAGAGGACGAGAAACACCGTCCCCATCGCTGCGATGGCGAGCCAGATGGCACCGAGCGTCCGCTCGTCGACGTACCCCGCGATTTCGGCCAGCCACAGGAGACTGTAGAGACCCACGATGACGAGCGACGCGACGTAGAGACGAAGTCCGAGACCGACGACGTGATACAGGTGCGTCCGCGTCGGCCGCGGAAGCCGTTCGATCATCGAACCCCCTGAGTTCGAGACGGTCGTCTCGGTACGCCCTCGAGAGGAGACGGTCTCATCCACCGGCGAATAGGCGGGGTTCGGAGCACCCACGCCATAGCGCCCACCCGATGCATAGTCGAGAAGGTGCGGGCGACCGCTTCTGTATTCCGGCCGACTCGGGCGACCGACTCCCACACCTCGGTCACGGCCACTGCCAGTACACTTAATGGTGCATGCTAACAAAGGTCGAAGCTACCGATGGGAGACGGGGAACGAGCCGACGGCCACCGGCCGGACGAGAACCAGTCACCGGCGCGTGAAGACGCCGCGGACAGGGAGACCCCGGCACGCGACGAGCGCCACGAACGCGGTACGACGACAGCGGCTCGAGCAGCGTCCACCGACGAGGGAGCGACCGAACAGACCGACGAGACGGACCGACCGTCCCGGCCACCGAGCACACCGATCCGTGTGTTACACGTCGACGACGACGACGCCTTCCTCGAGCTCGCCGCGACGTTCGTCACCCGCGCGAACGGCCGCCTGCGCGTCGAAACCGAAACCGACGTCGGCCGCGTATTCGAGGAGGGTCTCCTCGCCACCGTCGAGTGCGTCGTCTCCGACTACGACATGCCGCCGACCGACGGCCTGCAGTTTCTCGAGCGGGTCCGTGAGCGCTGGCCGACGATGCCGTTCATCCTCTACACGGGCAAAGGCAGCGAAGAAATCGCGAGCGAAGCCATCTCCGCGGGCGTCACCGACTACCTCCAGAAGGAAGTCGGCACCGACCAGTACGCCGTCCTCGCCAACCGGATCGTCAACGCCGTCGAACAGCGCCGCGCCAAACGCGGCTTCGCCGACCGCGAACGCCGCTTCCAGGTCGCCACCACCGAAGCCTTCGACGCCATCTGGATACTCGACCTCGAGACCGGCCACCTCGAGTGGCGCGGTCTCACCGAAACCTTCGGCTTCGACACCGAGACGGTCGAACCGACCCTCACCTGGTGGCTCGAACGCGTCCACCCCGACGACCGCGAGGAGGTCCGTGACTCGCTCGAGTGTGCACTCACGACCGGCGAGCGCTGGCAGCAGACCTACCGAATCCGCGACGCAGACGGCACCGACGTCCGCGTTCACTGTCGCGGGCGCACCGTCGGCGAGGGTGGCAGCGAGATGATCGGGGCGGTGCGACCGCTCGGAGAGTAGGGGCTCGAGCGGGAACCGCTCCCGGCGGTTCGGATCGAGGTGAACAGCCGCCCTCATAATGTATTCCCTCTCGAACGGGAACACCTATACCGAACGGACTGACAGGGAGAGGTGGAATGAACGAGAATCGAGACGTTGTGGACATTCTCGAGCGGGTGCGAGCGTCGCGACGGCGCAAACGCTGTCGACACTGCAGCGGTGTCGTTTCGATCCGAGGGTTCAGAGGGTCGTACCGCTGGGAGTGTCGAGAGTGTGATGCGCTCGGGATCGGCTACCGATCCCGGGCGGCCGCGGTGAACGGCATCGGGAACCGGCGCGACTAGTATCCTCCGAAGCGAGTTAGCGAACGCAGAAGACGCGGTCGGAGCGAGGTACGGTGTGGGGTTTATGCCGGAGTTTGTGGTACGGCTGTACGGTCTTCATGCCAATCGAAAACCTAGCCCGAAGCGAGGTCGTAACGGCCGAAGAAGACGAGTCCGTCCAGGAACTCGCGACACGCATGGAGGAGTCGCAGGTCGGCAGCGTCGTGATCACCAGTGAGGACGAACCAGTCGGAATCGTCACCGACCGTGATCTCGCGACGCGCGTGATCGGCGACGGAAAGGACCCGTCGGAGACGACGGCCGGAGACGTCATGTCCGAAGACCTGGCGACGATCGACCAGACAGACGGGTTCTACCAGGCGACCGAACTGATGAGCGAACACGGCATCCGTCGGCTCCCGGTCTGTGACGAGAACAACGACCTGGTCGGGATCATCACGTCCGACGACCTCAACGAACTGCTCGCCGACGAGCAGATGCAGCTCTCAGACGTGATCCAGACCCAGCGGCCCGACTACTGAAGACACCCGTACAACCCACCACACCCTCCGAGCAGTACGCGCAGGCGGTCGCTCCGCCTTCCCGTACGTAGCGGTCGCTGCTCCCTCGAGCGTTGCGTCGTGAAAAATGGGACCGCGGTCACAGCGAAGCTGTTCCCTGCTCCCATTTTCTCCGAAAATATGGGACCGCCGAGAGTGAGCAATTCCGGAGGAATTGCGATCTACGGCGGTCTCACGAGTGAACGAGTAACACGAGTAAACGAAGTGGGACCGCCGAGAGTCGAACTCGGGTCCTACGGACCCCATCCGCAGAGGATACCACTACCCCACGGTCCCGTGTTTGGACCGATGCGGGTGTCGGGTTTAAGAGTGTCGTTTCACGGTGACTGGTCGGCGTCCGTGAACAGGGGGGCGACCTCGCCGTCGGCGGTCTCGAGCGTGCCTGCGAACGCGACCGGATCGCCGATGGCGGCGTCGCCCTCGAGCCGACAGAGCAGTCGGGTTGCGCCGAGGTCGACGATCCCCACGCGGTAGGGGGCGTCGAAGCCGGTGGGGGAGACGGCGACCGTCGTCTCGGTGTGGAGAGTGCCCTCGAGCGGGAGGGTCGTCGGCTCGAGGTCTCGAGTCGCACACTCGAGGCAGGCGGCCTGTGGGGTGGCGCTCGTCCAGCCACACTCGCGACAGCGGCCGCCGAGGAGGACCCCGTCGCGGAGGGCGTCGACCCAGGCGGCGTGGCTGTAGGGGTCGTCGCTCACGCGGAGACACCTCCGTCGAGGACGGTGACGAGAGTCGTCGCGGCGTCGCCGCCGAGGTTGTGCGCGAGGGCGTAGCGGGCGTCGGGAACCTGTCGTTCGCCAGCCTCGCCTCGCAGTTGGTCGGTCAGTTCGACCAGCTGGGCGACGCCGGTCGCGCCGATGGGGTGACCCTTGGCTTTGAGACCGCCGCTGGGGTTGACGGGGATCTCGCCGCCGAGTGCGGTGGTTCCCTCGACGGCCGCGTGGCCGCCCTCGCCAGTGTCGACGAAGCCGAGCGCTTCGATGGCGAGGATCTCCGCGCCGGTGAAACAGTCGTGGACCTCGGCGACGTCGACGTCTGCCGGCTGGATGTCGGCTTCCGCGTAGGCCGCGGCGGCGGCGTCGCGCGCCGACTGGGTGGCGGTGAGGTCGGCCTTCGTCGCGAGTGGGACGGCGTCGGTGGCGTGGCCGATGCCCGCGACGCGGGGGGCGGACTCTGGGTCGTCGACGGCGTCTTCGCGGGTGACGACGACGGCGGCAGCGCCGTCGGAGAACGGACAGCAGTCGAGCAGGCGAAACGGCGAGGCGACGACGGGACCTTCGAGGACCTCCGCGACGGTGGTCTCCGTGCCGAACTGGGCGCGGGGGTTGAGGGTGCCGTGGCGGTGGTTCTTGACGGCGACGGCGGCGAGTTGTTCCTCGGTAGTGCCGTACTCGTGCATGTGGCGGGTGGTGAGCAGGCCGAAGACGCCGGGGAAGGTGAGTCCGGTCGGCTGTTCGTACTGGCGGTGGGCGGCGCTGGCGAAGACGGCGGTCATCTCGTCGGTGCCGAGACCGGTCGCGGGCGTGCAGCGCTCGACGCCGCCGACGAGGACGGTGTCGTACTGGCCCGCCGCGACCGCGCGGACGGCGTGAGAGAAGGCGTTCGAGGAGGTCGCACAGGCGTCTTCGAAGCGCGTACACGGGATGCCCGCCATGCCGAGGTGGCTCGCCAGCGTCGGTGCCAGGTGGGTGTCGCCGTCGGTCTGGCCGCTCATCGCGTTGCCGAGGTAGAAGGCGTCGATGTCGGCCGGAGCGCACGCCGCGTCGTCGAGTGCGTCGACGGCGGCGTCGGCGAACAGTTCCGCGAGCGGGCGGTCGTGGACGCCGAAGTCGGTCATCCCCGCCCCCACGATTCGAACGTCGGTCATGGAGGTACTCGAGGGCGCGAGCGCCAAAAGCCGTTCGTGAACGCCGCAGAACGCGCCGGCGGTTCCACTCCCCGTCAGACGAGGACGCGCTCGAGCGAGACGACCGTGCCGCTCTCGGCGTCGGGGTCGCCGACGAGGCGGCCGAGACAGACGGCTGCGCCGTCGGGGGTGTAACACGCCAGCAGGTCACCGCGGTCGACGTGCTCGGCGTCGGGTGCCGGCTCGACCGCGAGCACGCCGGGTGCGTAGACGGGCGCGCCGTGGGCCACCTCGCGGGCAGCGTTCTCGGCGATCGTCACCGAGGGGAGGTGCTCGAGGACGCGCTCGGCGGGCGAGACGGTCTCGTAGAGCGGGTCGGTGTCGCCGTCTTCGGTCCAGAAGGCGAGGGCGTCGAGGAAGTCGTGAGCCGAGACGAGCGTCCGGTCGTCGAAGGGGTCGGTCGCCGTCCGCCGGAGGTGGCCCATGTGTCCGCCGGTGCCGAGTGCGAGACCGAGATCGTGACAGAGCTTTCTGACGTAGGTGCCGCTCTCACAGCGGATGCGCAACAGCGCCTGGCGGTCGGTCGTCTCGAGGACCTCGAGATCGTATATCTCGCGCACGCGAAGGCGTCGGGAGACGGCGCTCTTTCGCGGCGGTTTCTGGTAGATGGGGGCTTCGAACTCGCTCGCGACCGAGTCGATGTCGGTGGGAACGGGACCGTGACACTCGAGGACGGCGACGTACTCCTTCGCGCCCTCGAGGAAGGCGGGAGCGAGGCGGGTGGCCGTGCCGAGCATGATCGGGAGACAGCCGGTGACCTTGGGGTCGAGCGTTCCGGCGTGGGCCGCACGCTCGATGGGGTCGCCGCCTGCGCCCTCGAGCGCGTCGGCGACGGCGTCGCGCAGCCAGCCGCTGACCTGGTGGGAGGAGGGACCGGGCGGTTTGTCGAGGTTGCAGACGCCGAATGCCAGTAGTTCCTCGGGGGTTCGCTCGTCGGGTGGGCCGCGAAGGGGAGCAGTCATGCGCGGTCAGAACTCGTAGGAGACGCCGGTGATCGGGTAGGCACCCTCGTCGGCGTCGGGCTGGTTCTCGTAGGCTTCGACGGCATCGGCGAGCGTCTCGATGACGGCGTCGGGCGACCAGCGGCCGGTGTTGATCGCGAGGTCGTAGATCCGCAGGTCGGTGAAGTCGATGCCGTAGTACTCCCGGTAGCGGAGAATCTCGCTCTCCTCGCGAGCCTGGGTCTCCTCGAGTGCGACGGCGGGGTCTTTGTCTTCGCGGTCGGCGATGCGTTCGCCACGGACCGCCGGTGGGGCGTCGAGCCAGAAGCGGAGGTCGGCGTGCTCGCCCGCCAGCCAGCCAGCGAGACGTGACTCGAGGACGAGGTCTTCGCCGTCGACGGCGAGTTCGCGCAGGCGTCGATCCAGGTCGCGGTCGATCTCCTCGTCGTCTTCGGCGAGTTTGTTGAACTCGAGCGGGGTGCAGTCGTTCTCGGCGGCGAGTTCGCGGAAGATGTCGCCGCCGCTGACGTGTTCGAGACCGAACCGCTCGGCGAGGAGTTCGGCGTTCGTGGTTTTGCCTCCTCCCGGTGGGCCGGAGACGGTGAGTAACATATTCGACCTCCGACGGGGCGGGTAAAATGGGTTTTGAAAGCGCGCGAGTGGGCGCGGGCGGTGTCGAGCCGTAGCGATGCGGTGAAGCGGCGTGAAAAGAGGGTGACGCGGCGAGGTTAGCTCGTCGAGGGCGTCATGTCGATGTTGATCGCCTTCCTGAGCAACTGGGTGAAGCCCATCGAGCAGAGGAAGTACCAGACGATCCAGGCCCACATCGGGCCGATGAGACCGGCGTTCCACTCGGTCGCCCCGGCGATGGGCATGACGACGGTGTTCTCGATGCCGTCGATGTAGCCGCCCTGAATCTTCCAGTACATCCAGAGGAACAGCGGGATGGTAAAGAGCATGATCCAGACCATCGGGCGGAACTGCTCTTTGAACATGCCGAGGTTGTCGGCCATCGCCTCCATCTGTTCTTCCTGGACGCGCTGCATCTCGTTGTCGAGGCGCTCGAGTTCGGCCTCGCTGGCGTCGCGTGCTTTCGCCTCCTTCTGGCGGGTCTGGACGTCCTTTCGTTTCTCCTGCATGGCGCGCATGCGCTCCTGGTACTTGCCCATCCGGTCCATGTTCATCAGGTTCGCCTGCAGGAGCGTCGAGTAGAGACCGGTGAGGAGTGCGACCGAGAGGATGACCGCGTAGAAGGGCAAGGCGGCGTCGAGCGGGGCCATGACGAGGTCGATTGCCCCGCCGACGACCTCGCGGACGGACTCGAGCCAGTAGCCGATCATCAGGAGTACCGAACCGAGGGCGGCGAGTTTGTCCCACTGTGACCACTTCGATTCCTCGGGGTCGATGTCGAGTTCGGGCAGCCCGTCACCGCCGTCGCCGTCACCGTCGAGTGCCTCGTCGTAGGCGTCGCGGTCGTCGATTTTGAACCCTTCAGCGCCTTCGACGAGGACACCTTTCTCGATGATTCGCCCCCACTGCCCGGTCGTGAGGTCCTCACGGACGTTCGCCCACTCGACCTCACCGCCGTTCTCGTCGGCAGCCTCACGGACCGACTCGAGCGCGTCGGCCATCGAGGCATCCTCGCGGACGAGATCGTATATCTTCTCCGCAGTGCGCGTCATCTATACCGAGGCTAGGTTTCGTCCGGTATACAAGTGTTTATCTTTCGGTGGCACGCGTCTCTCCGAAGGTGACACACTGCCGTCAGTAGGGGCGAGAGGGTGGATTCAGGTGACAGTGGGCGAGATAAACGGTGGTGAACGATCAGTCCGTGACGAAACAGGCGGCCTGAATCGGTCATACTCACTGGAAATTACCGAACTGCAGAACGTGTCGGTCTTCCGTGACTTGAATTTCGTCCGCGCGAGGGACGGTAAATAAACGGATCAGAACGAAACGGACGACCGGGCGGGTATATAGGATGTGGAGAATGTCTGGAAACCATGACGTTGTGGAGGCACACAGGATGGAGACCTGCGACGAGCGGGAGGCGTGGACAGACCGCGATGTTGGGTCTCGTACTGTTGCTGGGAATCGTCGCGGTCAGCAGCGTGGGCATCCTGGTCGTCGCGAGTGAGACGACGACGGAGCTTCAACAACAGAGCGAAACGGACCGCATCGAGGGGGCGTTCGTCGAACTGAGCCAGCAGATGGCCGAAGCCTCGACCAAGAGTGACGTTTCGAAGGCGATGGATCTGGCAGCGGGCGAACGCGGAGCGGTCGTGAAGAAGGACTCGGGCTGGATCAAGATCGAGTCGGCAGAACTCGAGGAGCCGTTGAACCTATCGATCGGTACGATCGAGTACGTCGGTGACGACGGAACCCGGATCGCGTACCAGGCTGGCGGCGTCTGGCGCGAGACGGGGAACGAGACGCGTACGGTCGCGGCGCCGCCGATCCACTACAGCAGTCAGTCGGAGACGTTCACGTTCCCAGTCGTAACAGTCAGCGGCGCGGAGTCGCTCGGATCGGGTGACGTCACCATCTCGCACAACCGGACGGGGACCTTCACGAACGCGACGGTCGTCCAGGACGACAGCATCGAGATTGCGATCAAGAGCGAGTACTATCGCGGGTGGCAACAGTACTTCGAACGACAGACCGGCGAATCGTCGATCCGAAGTGTCGACCACGACCGGCAACTGCTGACCGTCCGACTCGGACACCTGGATATCGAAGAAGCGTTCGAGAACGGCATCGTCATCTCCGAGGGCGCGGACATCCACCACAACGCGAACGTCGAGGGAGAGGTCGTCTCCGGGACGCTGCCCCAGCTGGACCGCGTCATCGACGACATGGTCGAGAACTTCAACACGAGCGCGTACGACGTGGGGACACTCGACGGCACCGACGGAACGCTCACGAACGGCACGTACTTCACAGACGGTCTCGAGCTCCAGGCGTCACTTCCGGTCGACGTCGGCGACGGCAACGTGACGGTGGTCGTCGACGGCGACGTCAACGTCAACGGACACCAGCTGCACGTAGTCAACGCCGACGGGACGGACCACGCGATGAAGGTCTACGCGACGGGCGACCTGATCGTCGACGGCGGGAACGTCTGTGTCGATCCGTGCGGCGGAGCCGTCGACGCCGAACGGCTCCAGGTGTACGGGACCTCGACGATGCAGGTGACGATCGGGCCGGGCGGAACGATCTTCGAGGGAATCATCTACGCGCCGAGCGACGACGGCTTCGATACACAGAACGAGGTCGCACCGAACCACTGCGCCGACGAACAGGTCTGTATCATCTCGAACGTACGCTTCGACGGAGCGGTCGTCGCCTCGTCGGTGAACGTCCAGTCATCGTCCGTGAGTTTCGCCCACGACCCGAACCTGGTGAACGTCCGGCCCGACCTCGAGCCCGAAGGCTACACGCTGCCGCCACAGCTCACCTACCTCAACGTCGCCCACCACGAAGTGAACGTCGAGAACGTCTGAGGCGGTCCGTGGTGAGAGGCGAACGCAGTACTCTCGAACGACAGACTGAGAGCCGTCGAGACCGGGAATGGTGAGAGGTGAGACGTGTTCTTCGATATATTATCCACACCGACAATTAATTTTAAAGATAGTGGGTTTTTTGGCCGAACGGTTTATGTCTGTTTGACTGAATGCTAGTGTTCAATGTATCATCGGCCGCGTGCGGGAGTAACGACGGTGACACCATCTCGAGCGCAGACCGCGGTGCTCGGGTTGGTCGTCTTACTCGGCGTCGTCGCGGTCGCGAGCGTCGGCATCCTCCTGGTGGCCGGTGAGTCGAGTTCCGGTCTCGAGCGCCAGGCCGAAGCAGAGCGGGTCGAGTCGGCGTTTCTCGAGATGAGCAAGGAGATCGAGACGGCGACGGCTTCCCGTGACGTAACGCGGTCGGTCACCGTCGACGTCGAACCGAGCAACGGCGAGATCCGTCTCGTCGAGCGTGGCGAAATCGACGTCTCGATCGACGACGAGTCGATCTTCGAGACGGGACCGGTAGCGCTCCGGGCCGTCGAGTACACGTCGAACGACGGGAGCACGATCGCCTACGAGGGAGGCGGTGTGTGGCGCTCGAGCGGTGAGGCGGTCCAGGTCCGCAGCGAGCCGAATCTCTACCTGAGCGACGGGACGCTCACGCTTCCGATTCAGACGTTCACTGCGAACGGTGAGTTCAGGGGCGGGTCGGCGTCAGTGACGAGCACGGAGATCACCTCGCGGTACTCGGGACTCGTCGAAGACGGTGAGGAGGTCACGGTGACGGTCTCGAGTCAGTACTACCGCGGATGGGAACGGTACTTCGAGTCCATCGGTGCCGGGAACGTCTCGGTGAGTGCGAGCGGACCGGACGGGGTGGGGACGGTGTCGGCGACGTACGATGTCGATGGACTGCCCGAGGAACCGTCCGGCGGACTCCCCATCGATCCGTCGTTCGAGGAGGCAGTCAGCGTCGACGGTCCCTTCTCGATGAAGGGGACGCAGTTCGTCGGTGACGTCTCGGCGACCGATGACGTCGTCCTCGAGTCGAACAGCGTCGACGGAACCATCGTGACGGCGGGGGACGTTCACGTGACGAGTCAGACCGGGGAAGTGACGGGCAGCATCATCGCAGAGGGGTCCGTGACGATGGAAGGACACACGCGGGTTCACGGCGACATCGTCGCGGGCGGAAACACCTACGGGAGCGACAGCGGCCACATTCACGGCGACGTCGTCGTCTACGGAACGCACGGGTTCTCGCCGAACTATCAGATCGACGGCGACCTCGTGACCGACCCGGACGGCACGCATCCACACCCCGAGTCGTTGACGGGTGACAACGAGCGTGTGTTGCTCGACGACGACATCGAACGCATGGTCGCGTCGGGAGACGAGAGCGAGTTCCGGACGCTCACCGGCGGAGAGACCCTCACGGCAGGGACCCACTACATCGATTCGATCGACCTCGGCGGCGGCCAGGTCGAACTCGACGTCGGTGACGGTGACGTCCACCTGATCGTGAGAGACGACATCGAAGTCAACCAGTGGGGCGGCATCCACGTGACGAACCACGAGGGTGGCAACGTCGCCCAGCTGTTCACCGCCGGCGACCTGCTCGCGGGCGTCGGCGGCGGCGGTGGCTTCGAGTTCTGTCCCGCGACGAACGGCAACTGCGACGAGACGGCGACGCCGTTGCAACTCTACGGCACCTCCGAGATGACGGTGTCGTTCAACCAGCACTCGAGGCTCCACGGCATCGTCTACGCACCCGGCGCGGCGTTCGAAGGTGACAACTACGGACACATCTTCGGCAGCGTCACCGTCGGCTCGTTCGTCGGCGACAACAACATGAACTACGAGTACGACGGCGAGCTCGAGCACGGTATCGACCAGCCGACAGACCCGACCGGCGGAGAGCCGGAGCCGGACCCCGAAGAGACGGAGTCGGCCGGTCTCGACGAGGTACGGTACCTCCACGCGACGACCTACGAAATCACACTCGTGGCGACCTGATCGGGAGACGGCGCGCCACCGCGGCGGTCGATTTAAAATATCTTCCCTGAAATGGCATAATATTAAATATTCAATAGACCAGTACGTTACATATCTTTTATTGTTTTGTCACACACTGTACTGGACATGGGACCGTGGGGGAGTTGGGGGATAGCTACTGGAGACCGTCGCGGCCAGACTGCGGTACTCGGGTTCGTCCTCCTGATCGGTGTGGTCGCCGTTGCGAGTATCGGACTCCTCTTGGTGGCGGGGGAGACGAGTTCGAGTATCGAAGAACAGGCCGAACGCGACCGGATCGAGGGCGCGTTCCTCGAGATGAGCCACCAGATCAAGACGACCTCGTCGACGGCCGACGTCGCTCGGACGATGGATCTCGCGCCCGAGCACGGGCGGGCCGTGGTCGACCCCGACGCGGGGTGGATCACCGTCGAACTCGTCGACGACGGGACGGCGTGTACGCTCCTCGACGAACGGCCGCTGGGGAGCGTTCGCTACGAACAGGGCGACTCGAGCGTCGCGTTCCAGGGCGGCGGCGTGTGGTCGGCGAGCGCCAACGAGAGCGCGATGCTCTCCTCACCGGCGGTCTACTACTCACCGGGGTCGACGCCCGAAGAGGCGACGCTCCACCTCCCGGTGACGAGCGTCACCGGTGAGGGGACGGTGACGGGAACGATCGACATCGAGAGCCTCGAGACGACGCGCGTCTACCCCGCATCGGGGACGTGCCTGTCGGGGTCACACCAGACTGCGCTGCGAAACGGTGACGTCGAGATCACCATCCACAGCGAGTACTACCTGGCGTGGGGGCGCTTCTTCGAGGCGGAGGTCGACGGCGAGGTCTCGTACGGACCCGACGGGAGCGACGAGGTATCCGTCTCGCTCGCGAGTCCGCTCGAGGGTGGCGGACTCGAGGGACCGATCGTCTCCGACGCGGTGACCCTCGAATTGACCAACTACGGTGAGATCGACAGCTACGACTCGACGGGTGGACCGTACGCGCCCCCGGGGAACGCGAACGCACCGGTAGTCGTCGAAGGGAACTTCACGCCGTCGGTGGACGTCGTCGTCGGTGGATCGGTGAAAGCTGGCGGCGACGCCCACGTCGCGAACGCGATCGACGTGAGCGGTGACGTGACCATCGCCGGAGCGAGCGAGGTCTCGAACGATCCCTGGTTCGGCGGGACGTACGCCACCGGCGAGACGCTGTCCGTCCAGGGTGGAACGTTCGGCGACGACGTCCTCGCTGGCGATCACGTGGAGGCGTTCCAGTCGGCGACCGTCCACGGTGACCTCCACGCGGGCGGCGACGCGGCAATCGGCACGGGCACCGAAATCTTCGGCGACGTGATCGCCGACGGTGACGTGGTCGTCACCGGTGGTGCGACCGTCCACGGGGAGATTCACGCGAGCGGTGACGTCACGTTCGAACACCAGGCGACCCACCACAACGACGTCTACGCGGGCGGCTCAGTCACGCTCGAGCCGGTCGACGCGCAGGTCGTCGGCACCGTCCGCGCTGGCGAAGACGTCAGACTCGAGTGGGCGAGCGAGATCGACGGCGACGTCTACGCGGGTGGAGACATCACGAGCAACGGCGGGAGCGTGACCGGTGCCGCAACTGCGGGTGGGAGCGTCGACGACGACAGCGTCGACGGATCGAGTACCGACTCGGCTTCTCCACCGCCATCCCCCGCCTACCGACTCCCCGACGACCCACCAGCGCCGGAGATCGACACTCCGGACGCCGTCGACGAGGAGATCGAAGCGGCCGGCGACCGACTCGCGGACGAGAACGACAACACGAACACGACCCGCATCGTCGGCGGGGAACTCGTCGGCTGTGAAGCGTTCTCGGGATGTACGCTCGAGGCTGGCTCGTACTACCTCGACGAAATCGCACTCGACGGCACTGGCTCGAACGCGGAGACGCTCGTGCTCGATACGAGCGACGGGCCGATCACGCTCTACGTCGACAGCGACCTCTCCGTCGTCGAGGAGGCGAACGTCGAGGTCGTAGGTGACGGCGGTGTGACCGTCTACCTGAACGGTGAGTTCCTGCTGACGAACGAGGGGACAATCGACGTCGCGGGACAGCGCGCACCGCTGCTCTGGGTCCACATGAACGCCGACAGCAGCGCCCAGTTGAGCGTCGACTCGTCGTTCGTCGGCGTGTTGCACGGACCCGGCGGATCCGGGGCGTCGGGAACGGACGTCGACATTTCCGGACGGACCACGATCTACGGAGCGGTCGTCGGGAACGTCGAATCGACGGCGAACGACAACCGGATCCACTTCGACGAGGCGCTGACAGAGCCACCACAGAGCGAGACGGCGACCACCACGGCACAGGTCTCGTATCTCGACGTGGTCCTGAGCGAGGTCCACCTCAGCTCGGGACCGTAGGCGTTCATCGCCACGTGACATCACCATTCATAACTTTCATCCGGGCATAGGTACGGAATCATAAATACATCCAGGATAGATTATTGTAATTGGACTGCATCTAGACGAATACTTTATATTGAAGACCGCCATAATTAATGATATGGGTGTAGGGGGAGTGAGTGGTGGGTCTCACCGGACGAGGCGAGCGGAGGCGGCGGTGCTCGGAATCGTACTGCTCATCGGAGTGGTCGCCATCGCGAGTATCGGCATCTATCTCGTAGCGGGTCAGACGAGTTCCGAGATCGAACAGCGAAGCGAGAGCGAACGTGTCGAAGCCGCGTTCCTCGAGTTGAGCGCGAACCTCGAGACGACGGCTGCGGCCCACGACGTCGTCCGTAGCACCGACTTCGACCTCGAGACCAGCCACGGCGAGATGCGACTCGTCGAGAACGGCGAGATCGACGTGTTACTCGACAACGACTCGATCTTCGGCCCGGGTGAACGTGAGCCGATTCCGTTACACTCGCTCGAGTACCGCGCGGCCGACGGGACGACCGTCGCCTACCAGGGTGGCGGCGTCTGGCGCGGCAGTGGAGACGGCTCCATCGCAGTGTCGACGCCGGAGGCGCACCTGCGCGAGGAGTCACTGACGCTGCCGATTCCCGCCCTCGACGCAGCGGGTCACTCGAGCAGCGGTACGTTCTCGATGGAGCGAACGGGATCGACGATTCACCACAGCGGCTACGTGACCGACGGGCCGCTCGTCGTCGCCGTGACGACGCCGTACACCGGCGGCTGGGCGTCCTACTTCGAATCGCTCGGACTGGCCAACGTCACAGTCGAAGACGGGACGGTAACTGGTGAACTCGAGACGGCGCCAGCAATCGACCCTGGCGAGACCAACGGCGGCGAGGGGACGAGCGGCGATCCGGTGGAGATAGTCAACGTGTTCGACCGGGCGGTGAACATCGAAGGTGGTCTCGATACGAGTACGGGGGGAACGATCACCGGTGACGTCGTCGCCATCGAGGACTCGGTCGTGCAGATGGGTGTCGACGGCGACGTCATCGTCGACGGTGACGTGGTGGTCTCCGACGACGGCGGTGACGTCACCGGAGACGTCATCGCCAGCGGGACAGTCACGGTCAGAGACAGCGTCGGTGGGGACGTCGTCGCTGGAGGCGACGTGATCGTCACCGACGAGACCAACTCGATCGGTGGCGACATCGTCGCCGGCGGTGACGTCTACCTCGATCCCGGAAGCGTTGGTGGAACGGTGACGGCACCGGGAGACATTCAACTGGGAAGCAAGATCAACCGACAGTACGACGCACTCTACGCGGGTGGACAGATCACGCCGCCACACCCGTTCTACTGCTTCGGTCCCTGTTCGAACCACCACGCCAACGACGGTGAGATCGATGACCGAATCCACGACCACCTCGGGACGGACATCGCCACGTACGTAGATGGGATCGTCCCCGAACCGTTCGAACCGCTCGACGAGACGATCCAGGGCTGGATCGACGACTACGAAGGGGAGTTCGTCGACATCGACGAAGACGATGGGCCGCTCACTGCGGGGACCTACCACGTCGATACCCTGTCTGTCGACGACGAACAGGACCTCGTCTTCGACGTGGGTGACGGCGACATCGACGTGATCCTCAGTGGCGACGCGTACGTCCGCGGGAACGTCCACGTCGAGAACGAAGACGATGGTGTCGTCCGCTTCTGGGCCGCGAACGACTTCGACATGAATAGTTCGAATATGTGCCCCGGTGTCAGCGGCTGCCGAGGCGTCGGTGACAGCGACGCGAGCGTGATCCAACTGTACGGCACGTCGTCGACGACGTTCACCTTCTTCGGTGAACCAGTCCTCCACGGGACGATCTACGCACCCCAGGGTGAGTACGAAGACGACAACGTCGTCTTCGAAGGCGACGGCAACCTCCGCATTTTCGGAGCAGTCGTCGCTGGCGGACTCGATTCCGAGGGGAAGCTGACGTTCATCTACGACGAGAACCTCGCAGACACCTACGAGGTCCCCGGAGCACCCGGCACCGGGGCAGGCAGCGAGGAAGAAGACCCGGCCGAAGAGCACGAGTCGACGGAGAACACGATTCGCTATCTCCACGTGATCGTCTCCGACATCGAAGTCGACCGTCGCTGACCGGCCACGACGGCACGCTGGCGAAGACCCCGGTCCCGTGTCGTATCACACCACCCGTCACGTCTGTACCACTCTCCCGTGTCCGACCGACCGAGAACCAACAGCCGTGAGCCGATGCTCGAGGAGAGACACCAACTCCGTAGATAGTCAATCACTCAAGAACGTTCGGGGAGTAATTATTCCACGCAATTCAGTAATATATTCATCGAGATAAAATAGTATATTACCTTTGAGGGAGTATTGGTCTCAAAGAATGGGTGGAAAAAGTTACTCGGGTGAGTGTACGTGAACCGAGATTCACGAGCGGTGGCACCTGTCCTCGGCTTCGTCATCCTCTTCGGCGTGGTCGCCATCGCCAGCGTGGGTATCTTACTCGTCGCTGGCCAGACGACGACCGACATCGAGCAGAACGCCGAGAAAGAGCGTATCGAGGGGGCGTTCACCGAGTTGAGCGCCGAACTCGAGACCGCTGCCTCCTCGCGTGACGTCACACGCTCGGTCGACCTCGGTCACGATCCAGCGATGGGTGAGATCGCGTTCGTCGAGAACGGTCAGATCGACGTCTTCGTCGACGACTCGTCGGTGTTCGACGACGGGCCACAACCCTTGCGGTCGCTCGAGTGGACGGCCACCGATGGAACGTCAGTCGCCTACCAGGGCGGCGGTGTCTGGCGCAACAGCGGCGACGGATCGGCCGTCGTCTCGTCACCCTCGCTCTACCACCGCGAGGGAACGTTCGTCCTCCCAGTGATGAACCTGACCGAGGCGAACGTCTCCGACGACGGCGACCTGACGCTCCAGAACCACGGGAGTAGCTCGCTCTCACAGTTCACCAACGGCGGCGAGATCAGACTCGAGGTGACCTCCGTCTACTACGGTGGCTGGCAAACCTACCTCGAGTCGGCGTTTCCCGACGCAGAGGTCGAGGTCGTCGACGAAGAGCGTGGTTACGACGGTGCACAGACCGTGATCGCCGAGATAGATGTGTACCCGGGAAATAATCCCTCAATCGGAACCGGTGTCGATGCAGCGAACCTCGTCGATGCGTCGGACGGGTTGAGTGGCCCAACGATCGGTAGCGACGTGATCGCTCGAGAGATCGACTGTGACAATGGTGCATCGACTGGCAACGATAGCGAAATTATCGACTGTCAGTACCAGGAAGACGAGTACAATTCCACGATCCGTCACGACCCAGTCTACGAACCCGAAGACGAGACGATCGATCACATGATCGATACCGCCAGCAACCACGGGACTGACCTGGGACCAGTTGGAAATAACGAGAATCTACGGCTCGACAGCGGATACTACTTTGCGGATGAAATAGACATCGACGATCAGTACGAAACGATCGAGGTCGACCTGTCCGATGGTGACGTCGTTCTGGCAGTCGAAGACGACGTCAATATGACAGGCGATAGTGGAAAGATCAACGTAGTCAATGCTGGAGACAATCGTTTCAGTATGTACGTCGGTGGTGACATTCTGCTACAAAATATCGAGGCGTGTGTCGACGGCTGTGACGGAGAGAACGCGAGCGCTAACTGGATATACGGCAAGTCGTCATCGGTAATTGAGGTCAGCTCTGCTGGAACGATGTTCCAAGGAGTCATATTTGCTCCCAGTAACGACGAAGATGACTTCTCGTCAGCGTACGACATCACGCTTACCGGACAGATCGATTTCTGGGGAGCAATCGTTGGTCACACGCTCTCGATACAGAACGAAGACACGACGATGAACTTCGACGAAGGCGTAAGTGAACTGATTCCGGGCCCTGCTGACGAAAACGTCGTCCACTTGCACGTCCCGACCCACTCACTCGAGATCAGCGCCAACTGATAGTCTCCCGTCGTAGTAGGCGCTTTCGTATCGTACGCGATCGTTGTACGAAGGTAACTTCTGGTCGACATCGCTCACGTGTGAGCAACTACTGGTTGAGCGAACGCGTTCGTCTGCCTCTCAGGAAAGTAGACAGTCGAAAGCAGTGTACACTTCGACAACCAAACAATATAGATATGCTTATACCAACACATCATAAATTGACACCTCAGGCGTCGTCGAGAGACCTACACTGGAACACGCGTCGCTGGTGGTGATTCCTTTCACAGCGTCAATCCACAACCGACTGCTTGTCCTCCGGCGGTCGTCTGATAGCGTGCACCGTCTACAATCACGATGACAGAAGATACTCACGACCCGATAGAACGAGAGATTGCAACGCTCGACACAGCAGAGCACCCAGTCGCCTCGGCCGAAGCGATCGTCGAAGCACTCGTTGCCTCTGCTGATGCCGATACGTACCCTCCTCAAGAAGCATGGATAGGGCGTCTCGAGGAGTGTTACGAGGTCCAGCGAACACCACTGGTTCGGTCGGCGCTGATTCGAGGTCTCGCGGCGGCCACGACGGTAGACAACTGCCTCAATCGGAAGACCGAACTCACGGCGGAAGACGTCGAACGCTACCGAAACAGACTCGAAGAACTGTACGACGACAACGCAGACTCTGAGGCTGCAGAATGGCTCGCTTTCGCGACCAGCCAACTGGTCGCATCGTATGCGACTGACAGTCGGCTCGAGGATATTTCGCTCGAGATTCAACGACTCACTCGGCTACACGAGTCCCACCGACAGGAGGCGATTGCAGCCTCTCTCGCCGACGCCCTCGTCACCGAAGCAGGTCTTCATTTCACGCTCGACCAGGGGCGGACGAGCAAGATCGATGCGAATTATCAGTTCGTCGAGAGCCTCGCACGAGAGTATCCCGGCGAGCGTCTCGACGAACGGCTGGCGGGTGCGTTGAGCTACTCGGCTCGCGCGAGCTACGAGCGAGAGCACCTCAACTACGCCCTCACCGAACGAACGGCTAGTCGAATCGAAGGTCTCTACCAGCGATACCGGAGCGACGAGCTGGCCTACTGGCTGGCCCATGGCACCCACCCGAAGGTGTGGGCTCTCGGCAGCCAGGAGAAGTTTCAGGCAACCGAAGCGGAGATCGAACGCATCGAACAACTGGTCGACACACATGACGACGAACGCCTCCCAAGGCTCCTCGGGTGGTACTACCGCAACGAGGTCTACAATCGCGTCGGCGCTGAACGATCTGTCGAGGTCGAACAGACGCTCGACCGTCTCACGACCTTCTACGAATCGTACGCCGAGTGGGAGTCAGTACCTGAATACTACGCAGACGCGCTCCGGAGCGCCGTAAAATTCTATTTCGAGCAGGAAAACTTCGAGGCAGCGGAACAGAAACTCGAGTTGATCACAACACTCACCGACACACACGACCCAACCGAAACTGCGGTCTCGAGTCGTTACGCCCGAGCGCTCGCCAGGGGAGTCGAAGCGAACGTCGAACGTGGCGAGATCGATACCGCGATGGCGTACTACGATCGTATTCGGGAGTTGGTTGACGACGACAACGACGTCGGATCGCCGTTGACCGAGGCGACCAAAGCGCTGGCCGACCGAATCCTCGCGGCGGAGAACCTTGACGAACTCGAGCGCATCGTCACGGACCTCTGGTCGGTGGTCGAAGCCTCGACTGATCGGTTCGTCGCTGCTGAGTTACAGACTCGTGCTAACCTCACTCGTGGTCACTGGTGGCCCGATGACGGTGAGTTCCAAGTTACTATCGAGGAAGAAACAGCGAGCACAGTGACAGTCTCCGTCTCAGATCAGTACGAGCTCGAGCACGTGATCACCGTCGGAACCGACGGCAGCGTGTCGACCAACACTGGCGAGGGGGACATCCCCGAAACTATCGGCGACCTCTCTCCGTTCCAGCAGCAACTGGCCCAGTTCGTTCGTGGATATGCCGCATACTGGCTTGACCGGGAACACGACGTCGACGTTCTCAGCCCTGAGTCGAAGCCAGAATCAATCGAGGCAGTCAGTAAGGCAATCGCCGAGCTGTCGACCGAGGAAGTCGACGAACTATTTGGCGAGTACCTGGCGCAACACGCTAGTCACTGGAACGATACAGCACCGTTTGTCGACGAAGTCAAACGTCCGGTCGATCCGGTCGGTATTGACCTCGAAAATGAGGTCGTACTCTATGAGGTGTGGGTCTCTATCGAAGACGGAACTGTCGCAGGGGTATCGGACATTCAAATTGCCGTCCTCGACGACGACGAGCGGACCGTACTGCGAGAAGCATCGGTTCCCGACGGAGAGACGTACGCACTGGTGTCGCTTCCGGTTCGGTTCGTCGTGACTCCCGAATTGTTACAGCTTGTAATGGGTGAGCACCTCCGCTGTCAGTGTCGTGACCGGTACGTCGCTCTCGGAATGGAACCGCCAGTCGAGTCCCGAATCCTCGGCCCCGGTCAGCAGTCGCTTACGAGTCTCTATACCGAGTACGACTCGGTTCCTGACTTCCACAACCCAGAGGCAAACGTGGCGGGATACGAACCCGGAACTGCACCCGAGATGCTGGTTGCAAAACACATCCAGAACGTCCTCTACGAGGATGTCGCCTGGGCACGAGACGTTCTCGACCACCTCGAAGGAACACCAACCACGGCACCGATACCGCCGACGATCACCGCACCGACAAACACTTGGAGGGGAGACCAATGAACGCATCAATCACCTCGACCGACGGGCAGACAGTAACAATTGCAGTCGTCGACAACTGGGAGCGCGAACACACGATCACTGTCGATGAACACGGATATATCGAGACCCACGAGACGGCCGATTACTCGTGTGATCCAGCCGATCGAACGCCGGAAGCGGACGAGCAACTCTACCAGGCCCGACGATACGCTCGTCACACACTTGCAGAAGAAACGGGTGAGTTGATGGTTCTGTTAGGTGAATATCCGGACCTGCTCGATCAAGTCGCTGGCCTGGTTGGGGAGCTCTCGGACGACCGATTCGAAGACTTATTTGGCCCACTGATGCAACAGTTCCGGAGCCACACCGAACCCGACGTCGAGCCAGTGATCGAGGTCCCCGATGTCGATGACAAGTTGTTCACCTACTACACGCAAATACTGGGTTTCGAGGAATCATCATCAGCGGGCGTGAACACACGCCAGCAGTTCGCCGACGCACTCGGTGGTGCGTTCGTCGAAAACCAGTTTTCGAAGTCACTCGGTGGGGATGCATCGAGCGGAGTCGACTTCTTGGCCGATGTTCGCCGCGTCGCACAAGAGCGAGGGTACGACCTGAGTGACCTGATCGACCTCACCGACCTCGGGACGTGGTTCTGTCGTATCGATCCTGATTCTGGCGAAGAGGAACTGCTCGAAGCAACGCCGGTCAACGAAGAGCCAGTCGCAGCCATCTCGTTGCCACCGATCGATCCCGGGACGCCAACGGAGTTCCGCCGAACGCTTCAACACCACCTCCTCTGCCAGGCCAGGGACAGTTACATCGGGATGGGTGTCGAACCACCGGAATACTTCAAAGTCCTCGGACACGGCCTTCCACTGATGACACAGCGGTACCGCGCGTCCGAGTGCTACGAGAACTATCACGACCCGGATGCACCCGTCTCAGTCTGGGACCCCGCAAAGCAGTTCCCCAAGTAAGTCAGGACGGGGGCCAGAGGATAGGTCCGACGAGCCGTCTCGACCCACCAACGAATTTATACTGCGTCTTCGATCACTGCCTGCACGTCCGCCCAGACGTCTTCGGGCGACTGCTCACCGTCGACACGCTCGAGGACACCCCGCTCGTCGTAGAGGTCGATCACCGGCGCAGTGTTCTCGTGGTAGACACGCAGGCGCTCGGTGACCGTCTCCTCGGTGTCGTCGTCGCGCTGGATCAACCGTTCCTCGACCGTCTCGTCCTCGGGTGGGTTGTACTCGAGGTGGTAGATGTCGCCCGTCTCGGGGTCCATCCGACGGCCGGTGAGGCGGTGGATGAGTTCCTCCTCGGAGACCTCGAGCGTGAGGACGACGTCTAAGTCGGTCATTCCCTCGAGTTCTTCGGCCTGGGCGCGGTTTCGCGGGTAGCCGTCGAGGACGAAGCCGTCGGCGCTCGAGAGCGCTTCCTCGACGATGGCGTTGACGACCTCGTCGGGGACGAGTTCGCCCGCCTCCATGATCTCGCCGGGCGTGTCGTACTCGTCGTGGACGTCGCTGATGTCCATCTCCTTGTTCGCGCGGAGGGCGTCACCGGTCGTGATGTGCTCGACGTCGAAGTGTTCGGCCATCCGTGCGCTCTGCGTCCCCTTGCCCGCCCCCGGCGCTCCGAGGATGAGAATTCGTGGCTGTGCCATACCCTCCCGTTCTGGGCGGTCACATAAAGCCTTAAAGAAACGGGACCGACCCTCTGTGTATGGGCCAGACTCGTTTCGACGCCGCGACGCCGGCGGACAGACGCGCGCTCTTCGAAGACGCCATCGCTGCGCACGACGGTCGGGGGAGTGCGTTTCTCACCATCGAGGCAGACGCGGCGTCCGTCGCGGACGCGTCCGACGGTCCCGACCCCGCACTCGGCCCACCCTGGGTCCAGCTCGGCGGGCGAACCGTCTCGTTCGACTGTACGCCTGCGGAACTCGAGCGGGCGAAGGCGCTCTGTGGAGACGAACCAACGGCGACGGTCGAAGAACTGGTGCGACCCGACGACGCAGAAGGAGTACACGTGCGCGCGAGCGTCCTCGCCGACGACGGCCGCGTCGCTGCGTTCCTCGACGAGGTCTTTCGGACGGTGTACCGACTCGAGGAGACCTATCGTGCGTGGGTCGTCGAGGTGTGAGGAGCGCCGTTCAGCCGATCGTCAGATCGTCGCTTCCACCATCTTCACCCTCGGCTCCCTCGTCCCACTCGAGTTCGAACTCGACGCTGAACTCGCCGGGACCGCCGCTGCTCGGCGTCTCGTGTTCGGCTTTGATCTCGAAGGTGGGGCGCGCTGGCGGCGACATCGTCACCGACTCACCGCCGGACTCGAGCGAGAGGTCACCGCCGGACTCGAGCGAGTCGGCGACGGTGCGCAGGTAGTCGGCGATCTCGGAACGGTCCATGTCGCGCTCGAATTTGAACAGAATCTCTTCTGGCATGGTGACTCCTACGTCGTCGGGATATAGAGACATTTCGCCGTCGAGAGTTGATACGCGGCCGTCGAGTCGACTGGGCGAACCGACGTGGCGAACATCTTCGGATACCGGGTGACTCGAGCGACTGACAGGGAGACAATATCATATTACAGTGACAGTTTGGCGCGCCGAGAACGATACACAAAAGAGTGGTGGGCCAAAGGTCCATCTAAGGGATCGGACTACGGGATGCAGATCACCGGAGACTGCGGCCGGACGGGCCGTCACATCGACCCGGATCACGACAGTGAGACGGTCGCCGGCGGCGCGTTTCCAAATAGATAAGTGTCCCCAGCAAACATCGTCCGATATAAAAACCCTACAATCGAGGTGAACACAATCTTCATCGCATTTCCATTCCCGATGCAAACGGATACACGGGTCGACGTATTCGAGGAGATCTTCATCGTCTTCCTCGCCCTCGGTACGCTCGTCGGCGTCATCGTCGTAGCGTACACCTTGTACAACGCGTACAAGTACCGCGACGTGGGGGCGGACGAAGACGAGGATCTGCCGACACTCGGGGAGCTGCCGACCGGAGGTAAAGGCGGGAGAAAACTATTCGTATCGTTCATTCTGAGTGCGATCATCGTCGTCTCGCTCGTCGTCTGGACGTACGGCATGCTGCTGTACGTCGAGGACGGGCCCGGGGACAACCCCGGTGACGACGCCGTCGAGATCGACGTCGAAGGACAGGCCTTCGCGTGGATCTTCGAGTACGAAAACGGCGTCGAATCGACCAACACGATGTACGTCCCAGCGGATACACCAGTCTGGGTCAACGTGACGTCAACAGACGTCTGGCACGCATTCGGGATACCCGAAGAGCGCGTGAAAGCCGACTCGATCCCCGGCGAGTACGACCTGACCTGGTTCATCGCCGACTTGCCCGACGGCGAAGAGGAGATCGTCTACGAGGACGGCATCGAGTGCTTCGAACTCTGCGGTGCCGGCCACTCCAACATGAAAGGCGACCTCGTCGTCATGGAGCCGGATGCCTTCGACGAGTGGCTCGAAGAAGAAGCGGCAGCACTCGAAGAGGACGAGGAAGACGAAGATGACGAGGAGGGTGATGCCTGATGGCGGACGACTTCCCGCCGATGACGTCGATCAAGCGGTGGCTCGTCACGACCAACCACAAAGACGTGGGCATCCTCTATCTCGCCACTGCGTTGTTCTTCTTGCTCTTCGGTGGCATCCTCGCGCTGCTCTTTCGCGTCCAGCTCTGGTCGTCGGGCGGCGTGATCCTCTCTGACAGCGCGTTCAACCAGTCGGTCACCACCCACGGGCTGTTGATGGTGTTCTGGTTCCTCTCGCCGTTCGCAGCCGGGTTCGCCAACTACTTCGTCCCGCTACAGATCGGGGCGAAAGACCTGGCGTTCCCCCGGCTCAACGCCCTGAGCTACTGGTTCTACCTGTTCTCGGGCCTGCTTATCGGCATCTCGTTCTTCCAGGGCGGGACGTTCGAGGGCGGCTGGACCATGTACGCCCCACTCAACGTGCCGATGTACACCGGCATGGAGGCCGCGACGGGTGGAAATACCGCGATCCTCGCACTGACGCTGTTCACCATCTCGATCACCCTCGGGACGATGAACTTCCTGACGACCATCCACCGCTCGCGTGCGGAAGGGATGGGACTGTGGAACATGCCGCTGTTCACCTGGTCGTGGCTGCTCACCGTCTGGATGATGCTGTTCGCGTTCGCGGCACTGCTGGCAGCGCTGCTGTTGCTGGCGACCGATCGCATTCTGCTCACCCAGTACTTCGCGACCGATCAGGGCTCGAGCCTGCTCTGGGCGCACATCTTCTGGTTCTTCGGCCACCCCGAGGTGTACATCGTCTTCTTCCCGGCGCTGGGAATCATGTTCGAGACGTTCCAGACGTTCACCGGCCGACGACTGGTCGGGCGTAAGTGGGTCATCATCGCGATGGTCCTCGTCGCCGTCCAGTCGTTCCTCGTCTGGATGCACCACATGTACCTGACGACGATCAACCTAGAGATCAAGACGCTGTTCATGGCGACGACGATCGGTATCTCGTTGCCGTTCGACCTGATGGTCTTCGCGCTGATCTACACGATGGTCAAAGGACGCGTCCGCTTTACGACGCCGTTCCTGTTCAGCCTGGGTGCACTCGTCCTGTTCATCCTCGGCGGCATCACCGGGGTCTTCCTCGGTGCCGTCGTGCTGGACTACGAGTTCCGTGGCACCTACTGGGTCGTCGCTCACTTCCACTACGTGATGGTCTCCGGGGTCACAGCCCTGATCGCCGGTCTCTACTACTGGTGGCCGAAGATCACCGGCAAGATGTACTCCGAGGCACTCGGAAAGCTCAACTTCGCCGTCTACTTCGTCGGGTTCAACCTGCTCTACTTCCCGATGTTCCTCGCCTGGGAGACCCCCCGACGTGTCTTCCACTACCAGGAAGGGATGGAGATCTGGCACCAGATGGCGACCGTCGGTGCGTTCGTCTTCGGACTGTCGTTCCTGATCATGTTCTACACGCTCGGAAAGAGCCTGGTCTCGGGTCCAGACGCACCCGACAACCCCTGGCAGTACGCACGAACCGCCGAGTGGGCGATCCCCTCGCCCCCACCGCTCGAGAACTGGTCCGGCCGGCCATCCTACGCGAGCGGCCGACTCGAGTTCGTCGACGAGACCCCCGCTGCAGCGCCAGCGACCGATGGCGGTTCACCTGCGTCTGACGGTGGGGCGCTCACGACAGCCGACGCCGTACACGGAACACTCGACCAGGCGCACGGACACGGCCACGAGGAAGAACACGCCGACCACGCCAGCATCTGGCCGTTCGGCATCGGTATCGGGATGTTCGTCTTCCTGCTCGGCGTCTCCGGACTGACGCCGTCGGTCGCAGCGCTCGCCGAGTGGCTCGACCCCGAGTGGGCAGCAGAGGCTGGCATCAGCGGGTCGGTCGACTACCTCTATCCGGCGATTACGCTCGCCGGACTCGCCATCCTCGCGTACGTCCTCTTCGAGTTCGGCCGTGAGCAGTTCAACGCGCCCGAGATGGCCGTCGCCGAACGCTGGCCGTTCGAAGGCGTCGGCAACACGAAACTCGGCGTCTGGTTCTTCCTCGCCTCAGACGTCGTCGTCTTCGGTGCGTTCATCGGTGCCTACGTGTTCATGCGCATCTACGCCGGCTGGGACACCTGGGGTCCGGTCCCCGACCACACCTGGGCTGGCCTGCTCAACACGTACATCCTGCTCACCTCGAGTTTTACCGTCATCCTCGCGCTGGTGATGGCCGAACGCGGCAACAAGAAGGGACTCATCGCGACGCTCGGAGCGACGCTCCTGCTTGGGCTGTCGTTCATGGGTGTGAAAGCCTGGGAGTGGTACGATAAGTTCCTCCAGGGCGACTTCTGGTTCAGCGGTCTCGAGTACTCGCTGTACTACGTCACCACCGGTCTCCACGGGGTGCACGTCCTGCTCGGGCTGTTCATCGCCGTGTTCATGCTCTATCGCATCTTCACGATCGATGCCTACCTCGAGGACTCGCGGCCAGTCGAGTTCTTCGGTCTCTACTGGCACTTCGTCGACATCGTCTGGGTGTTCCTCTTCCCGCTGTTCTACCTGATGTAACGGCGGGCGGACACCGCTACCGCTGCTCTTCTTCGTCTGCACACCGCTCGAGCGACGGCTGTAAACGGGCAGTGGCCGACGGAACGCCAGCCGACGGATACACTGCGCCCGGACACCGAAGAGCGGGCCGTCTGTGCTCGTTCACTGACGCACGTCGTACCGTAAGCCGAAACGAATCCGACGCCGTCCGGATTCAGCCGTTTCCCAGCCCGACGACGTGACTGCCATGCCAGTGGGCGGCGCAGGTCACGCGGGACACTCAATGTAGCACCCGGCCGACGTCGCAGGCATCGCTCGCGGTGTGAGACGTCGTCGGAGCTGCTCGCCCAATTGTCTACAGCGATCAGTCGATCCAGGCGAGCGAGTAGATGAACGAGAACATAAAGTAGATCAAGAAGATGGAGACGGCAGCTTTCGCGTGGAAGGTAAACAGGTCGTGTTCCGCAGCCTCGAGTTCCTCCTCGTATGCCTCGCGTTCGGCTTCACTGCAGACGTCTGTGTGACGGACACCGATGTGGACCGTCGCCAGTTGCTCGGAAGTGAACGGCCGCTCGCAGTACGGACAGGTCGCCACGGGATCCTCCCCCGGTGGGACGTCGTACTCTTCGTGGATGATCGATTCGGCGTACGTCTCCGGTTGCGTTGGCAGTGAGTTCGACATGGTGGTGTTGTGTGGGGTCAGGCGACGGTGTACGGTGCCTCCGCTGCGGGCAGCGAGACGAGCCAGAGGCTCACCATGGTGAAACAGATCATCACCAGAATAAACGGATACTGGCTACGGATCGCCTGCAGTCTGCCCGGAAAGAGTTCGAACGAGATGGTGTGAGCGATCCAGACGGCGAGGATGTGTCCCAGCAGGATGCCCGCTATCTCGACGTAGCCGAACCAGGGTGTCAGCCCGAGGACGATGGGGTTTGCGGGGTAGGAAAACGGCGCAGCCAGCGACTCGAGCAGCGACGGCCACAGCGAAATGGTGAAGCCGGCGTAGTGGGCGAAGTGATAGCCCGCCGCGATGGCGAACAGCGGTGGGGCGAAGCGAATCGCGAGGTACCGCTGTGAAAGGTACGTTTGCGCGCGCTCTCGCGTACGCGCGGCGGCGACCCAGTAGACCCAGTAGAACGCGACGAAGCCAGCGACGAGCAAGCCGAGGTAGACCGCTGCCGGTGGCACCCCGAGCGCGACCAGGAACTCGACCGTCCACGCTCCCGGGGGCGTCACGATGAAACCGCTGTAGGTCAGCTCCCAGACGAGGACGATGGCGAACGCCACCGCCGAGAGGTCGGTGAGAACGTCGTCGTCGGCCAGGCGAGAGCCGGGTGCACACAGCTCGAGTCCGTCCTCGGTTCGCTGGATCGGTGCGACGGCACCGTAGAAGCGAAACCAGACCGAGAGTGGGTCCGCCTTCCGGAACCACGCGTCGGGGGAGAAGACGACCCCACCCGTGACCGTGAGCACCGAGTAGACGAGAACCGCCGTCGCGAGCGCTCTGGGTGAGGAACTCAACGGAGCGACGATCTCGAGCCAGATCAGCGCGAGCAGTGCGCCGACGGCCGGCCAGGAAGCGAGGCGGTCGGGATACGCCAGAAAGCCGTGTGGCAGGGCGGTCGCGACTCGCCGCCACGGGTTGAGCGTCGGCCAGGGGTTGTAGACGGTGTAGGCGACCATCGTCAACAGCGCGCGAACGCCGACGAACGTGACGAGAACCGCGGCGCTGACGTTCCCCCACTGTGGCCCGAAGAAGCCGACCGCGAGGACGAGTGCGAGTCCGAGCACACCGAGCGTCCCCAGGAGCGTCCCGCCCACCCGCGCGGCCGAAGCGGCGACCGAGCGCCGGACCGAAACGTCGTGGTAGCCCTCGATAACGACACGGTCGGTGACGAGCATCGAGAACAGCGCCATCACCCCGACGACGCCGCCGCCGGAGGCGAGGTAGAGCCAGGTCGGGACCGAGATGTCGCCGCGAGACTCGGAGAGCCCCACGACGACGTTGCTGGCTGTCACCGCCGTCGAAGTAACAGCCAGGGCCGCGACCAGAGCCACAGCGGCGAGTATCAGCCGACGAATGGACGTCAGATGCATCCCCATCAGTCATCGAGACCGTAGGACCGAACGCTCATTTACGTATCGTTCTCGAGCGCAGCCGACGGACGGAGACGGGTCGTCGGTCCGAACGACTGGTGCGTCCATCCCATCGGAGAGACACCGACACTCGCCGCCCACGCGAGCCATTGAGGAAGCTATAAGTGCGCGTCACCCCGACTGCCTACCAATGGCGAGTGTTCGGCTATACGCGATCATCTACGTCGTGTTACTGGTGTTAGGGACGAGTAAGTTCGTGTTCTTCACGTTCGACCACTACTTCACGTACCTGGCGATCGATCCGTACTGGGGCGCGATGGGAGCGACGCTCATCCTCGCAGTGGCGAAGTCGCTGCTCATCATGGCGTACTTCCAGCACCTGATCGACGAACCGCGGTCGATCTCGTACGTCATGGGTATGGGCCTGTTTATGGTCTTCCTGCTGACCATCGCAGCGGGCTACTCGATTCAGTAGCGAACGAACGACGACCACGACAACGCGACACCGACGCAGCCCTCTTTTGCCGTATCCAACGTGTTCGAGCGGTGCGTCCCGCGGGTGGGAGAGAGACGCAGGACCTCACCGGCAGGTGAGCGCGGCCTGCGGATCGGGCTTCTCGCGAAGGTCTCGAGAGCGCGGACACTCACCAGTGGGTGAACAGAACCGAGACCACCCGCCAGTGGACCAACGCGGCCGAGACCACCCGTGGTCGGTCACTCGAGCGCCGCGGCCGGAGAAACACGTCGACGAAGGCCACGCGTCCGTACGCGCTGTGGCTACACACGTGGCTCCCGCTCACGCGTCGGTTGCGATCACTGCAGGTGGATGCGCGAGAGCGGGAGGCGGGACAGGAGACGACACCTGCCGGTACTCGAGTGCGAGCGACGGAAGAATCAGAACAGGTGAACGATCAGGCCGAGACGAGCGTCGCGACGACGCCGATCAGCAGCAAGAATCCGATCACGACCGAGGCGACGCCGACCGCCGCCGCCGTCTGACCGAACCGGTCACGCGCGGCGAAGTACGAGCCGAAGAAGACGAAGCCGGCGAGTACGGCCCCGCCGACGCCGAGGAAGGCCATCTCGAGGACGCCGGCGTCGACACCAGCGCCCTCCGGGAGTCCTTCGATCATCAGAATCGCTCCGGCGAGGAACACGAGCGACAGGACGATAAACGAGAGCCACCACGTGGTCGGGTTGTTCATCACGGTGACGAACCGACTCGAGGAACCGTCCGCTCTGCCGGACCACTCTGCGAAGCCGCTTCGGCCACCGGCGTCGCCGCTCGGTGTCGCTCGCTGCCCACTTCGGTTGATCGCGATCGCGACGGCGATCACGAGCACGCCCATCAGGAGTGTACTTAGTAGGTAAATCTCTGGCATGGAACCGCCTCGTTGCTAGCGCTTGTTGCTTCGTCCATATATATCCTGCACTTGTGGATTTCCGACTCGAGAGCAGCCAGTCACCCGGTTGAGAGGTTGTCGACAGAGAACAGACACTACCACCGAGAACTGTCGGCGACCGACTCGCGAACCGACTCGAGTGCCTCGCGTGTGTTGACGTTCGACAGCATCCGGGCCGCGTCCGCGGGAAGGTCGTCGCCCCCGACGACGCACGTCTCGAGTCCCGAGAGAACGTCGAACAGCCCGGGCTGACGGCGAGCGGTCTCGTCGGCCGACGGCCGGACCGCGGCGACCGCCTCGCACAACGGCTCGAGCCGGTAGACGCCCGCGAGCGGGTGTGCGTAGCCGTCGTCCGTCTCCGGGACGACAGCGTCGACACCGGTCTCTACGAGTGCGGTCTCGAGCCTCTCGAACAGGACCGACTCGACGAGCGGCAGGTCACACGCGACGAGTCCGACCGACCGGCTCCCGGATCCGTCGAACGTCGCCGGCCACTGCGCTGTGAGCGCGCTCACCCCCGCGCTCACGCCGTAGACCGGTCCACAGTCGGGAACGTCGTCGGCGGCGAACGCGAGGTCGAGACACGCTTCGGCCGACTCGAGCGGCGCGAGCGCGCGACGGAGTGGCGCGTGCTGTTCGGCGCGGGCTGAAATGACTACGCGGTGTGTGAGCGCAGCGAGTCGCGCGACGACGTGGCCCACCATCGGCGTGCCGTCGATGCTCGCGAGCGCCTTCGGTCCGCCGTCGAACCGCTCGGACCGGCCACCGGCGAGGACGATTAGCGCGTCCACTGCTCACCACCGGGGCGGGACGCTCGAGGCAACGCACGCATTCGATGGAGAAGACGGCGCGCCCGTCCGTAAACGGATCGAAATCGGCCCACCCGCTCGAGGCGGACTACCGGTCGACGCTCCCGAGGACGATGTCGAGACTGCCGAGTGAGGCGATCAGGTCGGCGACGTACTCGCCTTCTGCCATCTCGGGCAGCGCCGAGAGGTTGTGATAGCACGGGCTGCGAATCTTGAACCGGGCTGGCGAGTTCGTCCCGTCGGAGCGGACGTAGATGCCGAGTTCGCCCTTCGCCGACTCGACCGCCCGGTAGGTCTCCGCGTCCGCCGGTGGGCGTAGCGTCCGCGGGACGTTGCTCTGGACCTGGCGGTCGTCTTCGGGCCAGCGCTCGAGGAGGTCGAGACACTGCTCGACGATCTTCGCCGACTCTTCGACCTCCTGCATACGCACGAGCACGCGCGAGAAGTTGTCACAGCCGTCTTCGGTGATAACGTCCCACTCGAGTTCGGAGTAGTAGCCGTAGGGGTCGTCCCGGCGGAGGTCGTAGTCGATGCCCGACCCGCGGGCGACGGGACCGGTACAGCCGTAGTCCTTCGCGACCTCCGGTGCCAAGGTGCCGGTGCCGACGGTCCGGATCTGGAAAATCTCGTTCGTGACGATCAGGTTCTCGTACTCGCGGAGTTTCGTGGGGAGTTCCTCTAGGAAGTCACGGCTCTTTTCGAAGAAGGCTTCGCGCGGTTCCGGGAGGTCCCAGCAGACGCCACCCAGTCGGAAGTAGTAGAACATCATTCGCTGGCCGGTCAGATCCTCCAGGATGTCCTGGACGACCTCTCGGTCGCGGAAGGCGTACTGGAAGATGGCGGTGAAGTCGCCGTAGACGTCGAGCGCGAACGTACCGAGCGCCAGGAAGTGCCCGAGCATCCGCCCGAGTTCGGTCGCCATCGTCCGCAACACCTGGGCGTACTCGGGCACCTCGAGTCCCGCCAGGTCCTCGATGGCGCGGGCGACCGCCCACTCGTTCGGGAGGTTCGCCGTGTAGTCCCACCGATTCGAGTAGGGGATGATCTGGTAGCGGTAGGTCCCCTGCTGGCACATCTGCTCCTCACACCGGTGGAGGTAGCCCACGTCGGGTTCGACGCTCGCGACGGACTCCCCGTCGAGCACCGCTTTGAGGTGTAACACCCCGTGTGTCGCCGGGTGGTGTGGTCCGATGTTGAGCAACATCGTATCCGACTCGGCGTGGAGTCGATCCGCCTCGAGCGGATTGGCGTGTTTTGCGAACTTCACGACCTGCGGTTTGTCCTGGTCGTAGCCGAGACTCAGTGGGTGGCCCTGCCAGGTTTCGGGAAGCAAGATCCGGCGGAGGTCGGGATGGCCGTCGTAACGAATCCCGACCAGGTCGTACGCCTCTCGTTCGTGCCAGTCGGCCGTCCGAAACACCGACTCTGCACTCTGACAGACCGGATCGTCTTTCGAGAGCGGAACCACGAGCGTCACCTCGTGGCGGCGCTCGTCGTACTTCGTGAGGTGGAGCAGCGACTCGTAGCGGTCCTCGTACTCCTGGGCCGTGATACACGAGAGGTGGTCGAACCCCGCCTCCTCGCGGAGGGCGACCAGTGCCGACTGGACCGCGTCGGCACGGATCACGAACGCCGGGGCGTTCGTGTGATCGTCTCGAGCCAGCGTGTACGGCTCGAGCACGCGCTCGAGCGTCGTCTCGTCGGCCGTCTCGGCTCGCTCGTGGTCGAACTCGGGGTCGATCCGGCCGCCCAGTGGCTCCTGTTCGCTCATCGGATCACCCCACCTCGCTCGCGTCGTCGCCTACGTCGTCCTCGAGTTCCTGTCCGTTACCGGTGCCCTCCTCTGCCGGGAGGTCGGCGTCGTCCTCACCTTCCGGGCCACCACAGCCTGCGAGAGACACGACACTGGATGCGACACCCGCCAGCCCACACACGCGCCGTCTCGTCAGCGGACGAGGGTCTGCTCGAGCCATGCCGTGCTAGTCGGTACCGACGGGCATAAAGCGAGAGCCGACACTCGCGTGCAGGGGACCCGAAAATCGCTACACAGATTCGCCGGAGCACGAGAGCCGGGACGGCCGACTACTCGTTTGGTCGGACGACGGTGACCGGGGCGGCCGACCGCCGAACAACCGTCTCTGCGACACTTCCCAGCAGGTACCGAGCGACGCCTCGTTTTCCGTGGCTGCCGATAACGACGTGGTCTACGTCGTTGTCATCGGCGTACTGGACGATTCTCGTGGCGGGGTTTCCTGCGTCGATTTCGGTCTCGACCGACACGCCGTCCGGAACCGTCTCGAGAGTCGACTCGAGAACGTACTCGGCCTTCTCCCGTTCGTTTTTGAACCCGTGTTCCTCCGTATAGCCGGGGAACGCTCGCCGTCGCTGGTAATCGACCATCGGGTCCATCACGTACAGGAGCGTCAGCGTCGCGTCTTCGAACCGATTACAGGCGTATTCGACTGCACGGCGAGCGGCCGGCGACCCATCGACTGGGATGAGAACGTGTTCTCCCATGCGTTCGCTTCGAGGTCGACGGCAAAATTAGCAGCGGTGTCGAGAACACTCGTCGTATCCGACTGTCGAAACTCGAGACGGTGAGAAAATCGAAAACGGATGGCCGGAGCGTTACTCTTTGCCGAACATCTGGCGCATCATCGGATGCATCTCCATCATCTGCTCTTCGGCGATCTCTTCGTACAGTTTGTACGTGATCGAGACCGCGAGCAGCAGGCCAGTCCCACCGACCGCACCGATGGTCCCGAGCATGTTCGCGCCGACGGCGAGGATGCCGACGAGCGCGCCGCCGATGACGGTCACCTGCGGGATGTAGCGCTCCATGACCTTCTCGACGACACCGACGTTCTGTCGGAAGCCGGGGATCTGCATCCCGGAGTTGTGGATCTGGCGCGCGGTCGCCTCGGGACCCATGTTCGTCGTCTCGACCCAGAAGATGGCGAAGATCGCTCCGCCGATGACCATGAACGTCAGGTCGACGGCGATGCGGACCATCACCATCCACGGCTCCTGGGTAACGCCTGCGGTCCACCACATCCAGTCACCGGGTGCGTAGATCGGCGCCGTGTAGTAGAAGAATCCACTCACGGGCTGGCCGGCCTCACTGTAGACGCCGAGCCAGCCGGGCATGTTCGCCCACTGGCTGTTGACGATCTGGCCGATGAACTGGACGTTCATCTGCAGCGCACGGACGAGGATCATCGGCAGGACGCTCGCGTAGATGAGCTTCACGGGGAAGCGCCCTCGAGCACCCTTTACACGGGCGTGACTCAGCGGAATCTCGACGCGGACCGACTCCGCGTAGACGACCACCGCGAAGATCAACACCGTCGTCATCAGGGCGAGTAGCTGCCCACCGCCGTCGGCGATGAACAGCGTGTAGAGCGCCTCACCGCTCGCGAACGAGCCGAGGACCGTCTCACCGGTGATAATCTGGATCCAGCTGTAGATCAGCCCCTGGTCGCCCCAGGCGAGCACACCGGAGACGAGACCCTGGCTGACACCGGCGACGATGAACAGCCCGATCCCGCTCCCGATCCCCCACTTACTGACGACCTCGTCCATGTAGAGGATGAGGATGCCACCGATGAAGATCTGGGTGAACAGCAGCCACTGTATCTCGTTGCCGGTGAACGTGAGTCCACCGAGCGTGAGCGCAGACTGGGCTGGAAGGAAGTCACCGGCGAACACCATCGGCAGCGCCGTCAGCGCCGTCATGACGATCACCAGCAGCTTCTGGAGACCCTGATAGAGGACCTGATCTCGAGGGTCGCTCGTATCGAGCCCGAGTAAGTTCGCCCCGCCCAGCAGCTGTAAGACGATGCTGGCGGTGACGATCGGGCCGATGCCGACCTGCATGAGCGAGCCGTGCTCACCGGCGAGCACCGCGCGGAACTCACCGAAGATGTCGCTGGCTTCGCCCACCTCGAGTCCGAGGAGTGCGATGTTCGTCAGGAAGAAGTACAAGACGAGGATGCCGGCCGTCCAGGCGAGCTTTCGCTTGAAGGGGACGTGCCCCTCAGGCCTGCGCACGGCTGGCATCCGCGTGAGCACCGGTTCGACGGTTTCCTTCCATCCCATGGGTTAGTCCTCGCCCTGTTCGTCTTCGTCGTCGGTCGCCTCGGCCAGTGCCTCCTCACCGCGGGCGCTGAGGACGGCCTCGCCGCCGGCGTCCTCGAGTTTCTCCGTCGCCGTCTCGGAGAAGGCGTCGGCAGTGACCGTGAGCGTGTTCCGGACCTGGCCGTTGCCGAGGACCTTCACGATGTCGGCCTCGTAGCCGCCGTCGACGACATCGCGAGCGTCGACCTCGTAGCCGCCGTCGACCTCGTCTGCGAGGTCGTCAGCGACGTAGAGGGCGATGTCCTCGTCGAGCGTCTGTAAGTCGACCTCCGCGACCGTCTCGCGGATGCCGTGTGGGCGCTTGAAGCCGTGTTTGCCTTTCGGTTCGTAGTTGTGGAACTCGTGTTTGCTCCGCCCGGCGCGACCACGGCCACCACGGTGGCCCGCACCACGGCGATTCTTGTGCGTTCCGCCGCCGTGGGTTCGTGTGCCGCGCTGGCGTCGTTTCTTGCTCGTCATGGTTAGCGCATCGAGTTGAGGAGTTCGTTAATCTCCTCTGTTGTATGCTTTCCGAGTTGCCCGCCCCGACCGGCCGGGTGCTTGATACCATCGTGGCCGCCGCGTGGCGGGTGGAGACGGAGCGTCGGCGACAGCCCCTGCTCGCGCAGCGTCGTCTCTTCGGCCAGCAGCGCCTCGGCCAGTCCGGCGAAGTCGTCGTAGTCGGTGTTCTCTGCGACCCACGCCTCGTCGACGTCCGACTGGCGGCCCTCGAGTGGTTCGGCTCGCTTCGCGAGCAGCGTCTCGAGGACCTCCTGGCTGGGTTCGCCGAAGGCGACGAAGTCGTTGACCTTCGTGATCATCCCACGGTAGGTGTCCGTCTCGGGGACGAGCGTACAGTGGTTGACCTTGTGGACGTTGAGCATCGACAGGGTGTCGTCGACCGCCGTCTGGCGGTTGACCTCGCCACGAAGCTGAACGATGGCCTTCATTGTTCGACCACCTCACCGTCGGTCTCCTCGCCCGCGTACTGCGGCGTACGCGACTGCGAGGCGTTCTGCAGCGCGTTGTAGGTCGCCTTCGCGAGGTTGACCGTCGTCCGGGTGTTGCCGTGGCTCTTCGTCCAGGCGTTCTCGATGCCGGCGAGTTCGAGGACGGCGGTAACCGTCTCACTCGCGGCGAGTCCGAGACCCTCGGGTGCAGGGATGAGTTCGACCTCGACCGATCCCGCCTTCCCGGTCGTCCGGTGGGTCAGCGAGTGTGGGCGGTCAGAACGGTCCTCCCAGGAGCCCGAGCCGCGAGGGACCTGGATCATGTTCAGCTTCGCGATACCGATCGCCTTCTGGATGGCGGAGCCGACCTGGTCGTCTCGGCCTTCGGCGTACCCGACGAAGCCGTCGCGGTTGCCGACCGCACAGACACAGCGGAACTTCACGCGCCGACCGGAGTCGGTCATCCGCTGGACCATGTTGATGTCCAGAACCTCGTCGTCCAGTCCGGGGAGGAGCTGGTCGACGATCTCGGGCTCCTTCAGCGGGAGTCCCGAGTTGAGGGCAGCCTCCATCGTGTCGATCTCGCCCTCCTGAACTTTCTTTCCGAGACGGGTAACCGGCTCCCACCCGTCGTTGTAGTTTCGTCCGCTCATTCTAGAATCTCCTCTCGTACCGCATCGAAGTGTTCTGGGAGCGTCGTTGCGTCGAACTCCCCGCTATAGAGCGGGTCGTCGAGCGACTCGGCGTACTCGGCGATGTGCTCGCCGCGCGTTCGCGACCAGTCCGCCAGCACGCTGTCGTTGTGCGGAACCTCGAGTCCCGCGTCGATCGCTCCTTCCTGTACCGCGAACACCTTACTGCCGGGCGTCGCCGTGTTGAGACCGATGTCCAACACGGCCTCCTCGACGCCCGCCTCGACCGCTCGCAGGCCGGCCAGCAGGCCGGTCAGGTAGGCAGCCGGGAGGTTGCCCGTTGGCGCTTCCCAGCCGTACTCTGTGAGGTCGCTCGAGTGTGCGCTCGCGTGTGTGACGTCGCCGTTGGGTCCGGGAGAGACCAGCTGCGCCGTAGTGTGGGCGTTGCTCACGCGAGCAACGAGGCGTGGTTTGCCCGATTTTAGCAGGCGCAACCTCTGGTGGTAGTCGGTCCGGACTTCCCGGCGACGACGCATCGGCACCTTGTATCGTGGTCCTGTTGCCATTAGTCGTCACCGTAGTGATTGTCGATGTAGTTCAGCAGGTACTGGACGCTGCGGAACTCCCCGCCGCTCGCCTTCCGGTAGAGCTGGCGGTACTGCGTCGGCGTAATCTCGCCGTCGTCGCGGAGTTCTCGGAGCGTCCGTCGCTGCGCGCGGATCCGGCTCGTCCAGTCTTCTTTCGAGTTCTGGCGTGCACCCTTGGTCCCTCGGCGCTTGCCGGGTCCCTTCTGGTGTCCGTAGGCTCGCTTGGCGTTGCGCTCGCGAGCGCGGCCGCGTGAGTTCCCGCGGGCGTCTTTCGAACGGATCAGGCCGTCGGCGACGAGTTCGCGAATCTCTTCGCGAGTGATCGCCTCGGCGATGTCCGCCTGTGCGTCGGGGTCGAACCAGACGCGGTTCTTCCCGACGTCCAAGACGTCTGCCGCCAGTCGCTTCTGTGCACGAAGGTCGGTCATTGGTCGTCCACCTCGACTTCGAGGTAGGTCGGGTTCAGGACGCGAATGCCCGCGTCCTCACACTGCTCTTCGATCTGTTCGCGCTTTCGCGCGCCGACCGAGGAACCGATGCGGACCGCCTGGGTGTCGCCGTCGACACCCTCGACGTCAGACGGCGTCTCGACGCGGACCTCTTCGAAGCCGCTCGGGTGTTTGCCCCGAACGGATTTGGGCGTACGGTAGCCGGAGTGGACCTTCGGGCCCTTCCCCTTGATGCCGCGGCGCTGTTTCGAGAGGCCACCACGGGGGCGACGCCACGATTCGGGCGTGCGCTTTTTCTTGTGGTAGTCCTGGCGCTTGAACGCCGGTTTCCCCTCGCGGGCACGCTGGCCGAGCAGTCGCCCCTCCTCCTCGGAGAGGTCGGGCGTCTTCTCGGTCAGCCCACGTGCGACGAGTTCCGTCTCGACGTCTTCGACGACGTCCTCCTCGGCTGCCTCGTCTTCGATCTCGGCGTCGGTCTCCTCAGAGACCTCGAGGTCGCCGACGTCGGCTTTGATACGCGCAGCGAGCGCGTTACCGATGCCGTCGGCCTCGGCGAGGTCGCTCTGGGAGGCCTCGCGGACGTCGTCGACCGACTCGAATCCGGCGTCGCGGAGCGCGCCGGCCTTACTCGAGCCGACGCCGCTGATGTCCTCGAGTTCGGACGGACCGTCGTCTGCGGCGGTCTCTTCCTCGAGTTCTTCGGTCGTCTCGAGTTCGTCGTTGTCGTCTGCCATCTATCAGGCACCTCCCATCTGGGGTTTCTCGGTGATGTAGACCCCGTCCTGGAAGACGCGGATGTCCTTTCCTTTCACCTTCGTCATCTGTTCGATGTCGGCGGCCGTCTGGCCGACGTGCTCTTTGTTCGGACCGGAGAGCGTCAGCGCTTCGCCGTCGACGGAGACGTCGGTGTCACCGTGGATACTCGTTCGTCGCGGTGCTTTCTCGCCGAGGAAGTTCTCGATGACGACTTCCTCGCCTTCGACGCGGACCTGCATGGGGAAGTGAGAGTAAAAGACTTCCATCTGATACTCCCAGCCCTCGGTCACACCGTAGAAGGCGTTCTCGACGTGGCTCTCGAAGGTGCCGACGGTCGCGTTCGTTTTCGCGTTGTCGACGGAACTCTCGATGACCACGTGGTCGTCTTCCACGTCGACGGTCACGTTCGGGTACCACAGCCGTCGGGTGACGGTGCCGTTCGGGCCCTCGATCGTGACGTCTAGGTGGTCGACGTCGGCGGTTACGTCCTCTGGTAGTTCGAGTTCAACTCGCATGGTTAGTAGACGTACGCGATCACCTGGCCGCCGACGCCCTGCTCGCGCGCCTCGTAGTGGCTCATGATGCCACTGCTCGTCGTGACGACGAGCGCGCCGAAGTCTCGAGCGGGGAGATACCGTTTCTCCAGCGTCTCGAACTCGTCGGCGCCGACTGCGTAGCGGGGCTTGACGGGACCACACTTGTTGATCGCTCCTTTCAATTCGACCTCGAACTGGCCGGCTTTTCCGTCGTCGATGTACTCGAATCCGGAGATGTACCCGCGGTCGTAGAAGACCTCGAGTACGCTGCCGATCTCGTTCGAGGCGGGTGATACCTCGTGGGAGAGATGTCCCACACTCTCGGCGTTGTCGATGCCCGAGAGCGCGTTGCTGAGTGGATCGTTCCCGGTCATGTTATCGATACTTCTTGAATCCCATGTCGCGGGCGATCTCGCGGAAACACTGGCGACAGAGGTTGATGTCGTACTTGCCGACTAACCCCTGCTTGCGGCCACAGCGCTGACACGCCTGGACCTGCCCGGTGCGCTCACCGGCCTGCTCGCCCGCCTGTTCGTTTTCACTTTCACTCATCGTCTGGGTCCTCTACGTCCACGTCGAACGTCGACTCGAGGAAGCGGATCGCGTCCTCCGGCGTGAGTCGGTGGTTCGCGGGAATCGACGTGGTGGCCTTGTCTCGCTTGGCGATGCGGTAGCCCGGACGCACCATGTTGACGGTGACGTCGAGACCGTAGATACCGATCGTCGGGTCGTACTCCTGACTGGGGAAGTCGGTGTGTTCTTCGACACCGAAACTGAAGTTCCCCATCTGATCGAACTGCGTCGCAGAGAGGTCTGCGAGCGGCAGCGCGGTCTCGAGGAACGCCTCGGCGTCCTCGCCGCGGAGCGTGACCTTCGTGCCGATCGGTTCGCCCTGGCGGATACCGAACTCGGGTTCGGTCGACTTCGCCAGCGTGCGAACGCTCTGCTGGCCGGTGACGTCCTCGATGATGCCCTCGGCACGGCCGAGGTCGCGACCGCCGCGGCCGACGCCCATGTGGACGACGACTTTCTCGACGCGGGGTTCGCGCATCTCGTGGAAGCCAGCGTCAGCCTCGCTCATTCGTCATCACCTGCGAACTTCTCGTCGATGACGACGACGTACTCCTCGACGGTCTCGAAGCCGTCGTCCTCGTCGATGTCGACGGTGACGACGTTCGGACCGCTACCGGGAGTGACCTCGATGGTCTCGATCGTCCCGATCTTGCCGGCGTGGTTACCGCGGACGGCGGTGACGAGCGCGCCCTCTTCGTAGGGGAAGTGGGCGACGATCTCTTTCGACTCGTTGTCGACGACGACCGAGTCGTTCGAGTTGTACTCGTCGACGTCGTCGACGGTGATGTTGGAGCCGTCGTGGAGCGACAGCTGTGTCGCGCCACCGGTCACCTGGCGCTTGCTGACGACCTTGCCGAGACGGCTATCCGCTGCCGACTCGTCGATCGGCGTCAACGAGAGTCGGCCGCCTTCGTCGGGGAAGATGCGGTAGTACTCTTCGCGACCCGGGAAGGCGACGATGTCGAACATGCCGATCGGTCGCTTCTCGTCGTTGATCGGGTCGCCGTTGACGAGGATCGAGTCGTGTGCGAGTGCGTACCGGGCTTCCTTGCGTGAATCGACGTAGCCGAGGACGTCCCGGAGCAAGATCAGCAACGGCACACCCTCTTCACCGTGGGGACCCGCGCCCGCCTTGACGGTGAACGTGGCGGTCTTTCGCTCGACCGGCCACGACTTCGGTACCGAGAGTCGTTTCTGGTGGTTACTCATTGTTCATCACCTGCTGTGTCACCCTCGAGACGCGCCTCGCGGCGCTCGTCGGAGAGGTCGAGATCCGTGAGTCGGACGTTCGACGCCGGGATCGGCCGGGCGACTTCCTCGCCGTCGGCCGTCTCGACGGTCACGTCTTCGACGTGGATGACCTGCTCTGAGAGGTCCACTTTCAGCACCTCACCGGTCGTTCCGGCGTGGTCACCGCGGAGCACCTCGACCGTGTCGCCCGCGTTGACGCGGGTCCGACGGCGGCCGTACTCCTCGCGGAGCTCGTCCGAAAGCGTCGCGTGCAGCTGCTTGCCGCGCTGGTGGAGCGGGGCACGCGCCGTCTGGGTTCGCTGTTTGCGTGGTTGTTTACTCATGTTAGACGATCATGGTCGCTGTACTCGCGATCGCACCGAAGCGCTCTGCGACTTCGCGAGCGATCGGACCCTTAATCTCCGTTCCACGAGGCTCGTGGTTCTCGTCGATGATGACCGCGGCGTTGTCCTCGAACTTCAGGCGGGTCCCGTCGGGACGACGGATCGCCTTCCGCTGTCGAATAACGACGGCCTCGAGCACCTGTCTGCGCATCTCGGGCGTCCCCTTCGTGACGGAGACGGTGACCTTGTCACCGAGTCCAGCCTTCGGCTGGCGGTTCTTGGTCCCGTGGTAGCCCGCGACGCTGATGACTTTCAGCTCGCGTGCGCCCGTGTTGTCGGCACAGGTGACGAGCGAGCCCTTCTTCAGGCCCTGAGTGATGTCGGCTTTGATCGCCTCCATCACTCCTCACTCTCCTCGTCTGCGGCGACGTCCTCGGCCGAGAGGTTCCGGTCGGGCTCTTCCCGGCGGGTCAGCTCTGCGAGGTCCGTCGCCGTCGCTTCTTCAGTTACTTCGACGACCACGTGCGATTTCGTCTTCGACAGTGGTCGGCACTCTGCGATTCTGACCGTGTCACCGACCGAGAGCGGCTCGAGCACGCCCGGCACGTGCGCCGGGGTGCGCGAACGACGTTTCATCTGACGGTTGTACTTCGGAACCGTCACGTCGTACTCTCGCTCGACGACTACAGTCTTGTCCATGTCCGTCGAGACGACGGTGCCGACGAGGATCTGACCTCGTACGGACAACTCGCCGTAAAACGGACACTTCTCGTAGTCGTATTCCTCCGGGTTCTGTGGTTCCGGAGGGGTTGGTACGTCCAGTCCTATTGCCATGGTGAATCACCGGTCGTTTCTGTTCGTCGGGCCGGTCGTGAGAGCAGTCGCGATCCATCGACCGTAACGTAGGCCACGCCGTCGCCAGCGCAGTCTGTGTCCGTCGTGTCGAACCCAGGTTGAGTGTCGGCCAGTTCCGACGTGGTCCCCAGGGACTTCTCGTCCCCGGCGGCTTCATCTGTGATCGCAAACTCGAATGTCGAACCCGACTTCGGCACCGTCACTACCCGAAACTCGTCGTGGCCGTGACTCGACTCAGCATCTCGAGTCGCTTCCGGCGACTCGCGGACCTCTACTGAGAGCGTGTTCGTCGTCTCGAGGACGACGCGCCCGGAGAGACCCTCCCGCGAGGAGTCGTCGCTCTCGACGACCCGTACCGGGAGTCCGTTGAGTTCGTGTCGCACCAGTGTCTCGGGTGTGAGTGCCATCTTATTCCTCTAGGTCGCCTTCTTCTCGCTGGATCGTTTTGACCCGAGCGATCGTCCGTCCGAGTTCGCCGATTTCGCCCGGATTCTCCGGAGCACCACCGGCAGCGAGGACGGCCTTCGCGTTGAGCAACTCGGTCTCGAGTTCCTCGAGTTCCGCCTCGCGTTCGGCGGGCGTCATGTCGCGAATCTCGGCGACGTGCAAGATCGCCATCAGTTCTCACCTCCCTCGGAACCCTCGCCGTCCATCTCGGCCAGCAGCTCTTCGGCTTCGGTCTCGACGTCCTCGTCGAGTTCCTCGAGGTCCTCGTCGTCTTCGTCGGCTGCGTCGTCAGCTTCCTCGGCATCCTCGTCGTCGGTCTCCTCCTCGAGCACCTCTTCGACGACCTCTTCGTCGATGTCGGCGTCCTCGTCGTCGGTCTCCTCCTCGGCGTCAGCCTCGGGTTCGTCTTCGACGTCGGGTTCGGTCTCGAGCAGTTCCTCGACGCCCTCGTTGGTCTCGACGGCCTCGGGGACGACCTCTGCGGGGTCGATGTCGTCGTGGATACGGAAGTCGTCGGGAAGCTCCGCCCCTGGCGGAATAATCTTCACCGTGACACCGATCGTGCCGAGTTTCATGACGGCGACGCCCTGGCCCTCGTCGACGATCTCTTCGGCCGGCTCGCCGTTGTGTTTGATGTAGCCGCGGTTGAACTTCTCGACGCGCGAGCGCGCACCGGTGACCTTCCCCGCGAGGACGATCTCGGCACCCAGTGCGCCGGCGTCCATGATGCGGTCGATCGTGGTGTGGCCCGCCTTGCGGAAGTACCAGCCACGCTCGAGCGCGTTCGCGAGTCGGTCGGCGACGATACGGGCGTTGAGATCCGGCTCGTCGACCTCCTGTACGTCGATCTGAGGGTCGTCGAGATCGAACTTCGTCTCGAGTGCGCTCGTCACTTTCCGGATGTTCTCCCCGCCTTTGCCGATGACCATCCCGGGCTTCTCGGCCTTGAGGACGATCTGGGTTCCCATCGGTGTCTTCGCGACGTCCATACCACCGTAGCCTGCGCGGCCGAGTTCTTCGGCGAAGAACTCGTCGATCTGCGAACGCTGCAGGCCGTTTTCGATGAACTGGTGTTCGTCAGCCATTAGTTATCGTCCTCCTCGGGTTCGGCGACGACGATCTCGACGTCGACCTGTGGCGTGTTCCACGCGCTCGCCCGCCCCATCGCGCGGGGCTTGCGACCGAGCGACTCGCCGACCTTGTGGGCGGCGACGTGCACGATCTCCATCGACTCGCCGTCGAAGCCTTGGTGGTCGGCGTTCGACGAGACGTTCTCGAGGAGGTCGAGAAACGCCTTGCTGGCCTTCTCCGGGTAACGACCGGCGTCCCAGCCGTCGATGTCCGATCGGTGGCCAACGCCGCTGTTGTGCGATTTGAAGGGGACCGATCGCTCGCCGTCGACGACGGCTGCCAGGTAGTCCTGGGCGTCGGCGACGGTCAGACCCTTGATCTCGCGGGCGATTTCCTTGCTGTGCTTGTGGCTCATGTGACGCTCCCGGAGCATCGCTTTGGCCGTCGATTCCGGGTCCGCATCGACTGAGTAGTTGATTCCCATGATTCGATCACTTCAGTGGGACGAACTTCGACGAACGGGTGGCACCGATACCGGCCTGTCCGTGTTCGACGGAGTTTCGCGTCAGCTGGAACTCACCGAGGTAGTGACCGATCATCTCGGGATCGACCTTCACACGCTCGAAAGACTGGCCGTTGTACACCGCAAACGTCAGTCCAACGAACTCGGGCAACACCGGCATGTCGCGCAGGTGCGTTCTGATCGGCGAGTTCGCCGTCTCGTTTTCGTCCTTGCTGCGGGCCTTCTCGAGCAGTTTCTGTTGCTCTGTGGTGAGGCCGCGCTCGATACTTCGCCGCTTGCGTGCGGGGAGCAGTGCTGCGACGTCCTCCAGGTCCATCTCCTGGAGTTCGTCTAGCGTGTAACCGCGGTAGGTGAACTCCTCACCCTCGCGGCCGGTACGGAACTCCGAACTCATTTGTTACCACCTCGGCCGGTGCGGCGCGAGGAAATGTCACCCACCTTCCGTCCCGGCGGCGCGTGCCGAGAGACGGATTTGGGTCGGCCGGGGTGCTGGCGGCCACCGCCACCGAACGGGTGGTCGACGGCGTTCATCGCGACCCCGCGAACGCGCGGGTACTTCGTCCCGCGGGCGCGCATCTTGTGGTACTTCTTCCCTGCCTTGACGAACGGCTTCTCCGTTCGCCCACCACCGGCGACGACGCCGATGGTCGCTCGGCAGTTGGGATCGAGGCGCTTGACCTCGCCACTGGGCAACTGGACGACCGCCGCGTGGCGGTCGTGGGTGATCAGGTCCGCGTTGACGCCCGAGGCGCGTGCGAACTTCCCACCGTCACCTGGCTTGCCTTCGACGTTACAGACGGGGACCCCCTCGGGGATCTCGGCCAGCGGCAGCGTGTTGCCGGGCTTGATCTCCGCGGAGATGCCGATCTGAATCTCGTCGCCGACGCTCACGCCCTCCGGCGCGAGGATCAGGCGCTGGTCTCCGTCGTCGAACTCCACCGCGACGACCGGCGCAGACCGCGCCGGGTCGTGTTCGACGTCGACGACCGTCCCGCTGATGACGTCCGTGTCTTCGGGCTTCTTGTGGTCGAGTTTCGCCTTGTAGCGGTGGCTCGGCGCACGGAACGTCGGCGTCCCGCGACCGCGGCGTTGACCCTGGATTCGTCGTCCCATGGTCAGAACACCCCGATTCGCGAGGCGACTTCCTGTGCGTCGTCCTCGTCAGCGAGTCGTACGGTTGCTTTCTTCTGGCCGTTCATCGTGATCTGCGTGTTGACGTCGTCGACGCTCACTTCGAAGCGCTCCTCGACGGCGTCTCGGATCTCCGGCTTCGAGGCGTCGACGTGAACGATGAACTGGAGTTTGTTCTCGAAGTCCATGTCGTTCATCGCCTTCTCCGTCACGAGGGGGTACCGGATGATTCCGCTCATCGGTCGGCCACCTCCTCGAGTGCGCTCTCGGTCCAGACGGTCAGGCGACCGGCCTGGGTGCCCGGCGCGAGGTCCTCTGCACACACCTCGCGAGCGGTCGCGACGTCGGCACCCGCCAGATTGCGGGCGGCGCGCGACGGACCGGTCTCGCTCGAGGTGACGAAGAGGATCGAGGTGGGCTGTTTGTACTTCCGACCGCGGAGTTTGCCCTGTCCCGAGCGGACGCTGCGTCCGTCCTCGGCGCGCTCGATGTCGGCGTCGAGACCGACCGACTCGAGGAAGGAGACGACCTCCTTCGTCTTCGTCAGATCCTCGAACTCGTCCGAGACGACGAGCGGAATCTCGGTCTCCTCGTCGAAGCGGTGTCCGCGGGCGGCGACGAGTTCTGCGTCGGCCGTCGCGGCGATGGCGCTCCGGGTCGCGAGCTGTCGTTCTTTCTTGTTGATCGATTCGGACCGGTCTGCCTCGGCCTTCGGCGGGTGCGCTCTGCGTCCCGAAACCGCATGAGGGACGCGGCGTGCGCGTCCGTTCTGTCGGGGGACGTGAGCGAGTCCGCGGCCGCTTCCGAGTGACTCCGCCGGCGTGCGCATGCCAGCGAACTCGTCGGCACCGTAGTCCTGTCTTCGGTTGGCCTGGGCGGCGCGTACGGCGCGAGCGATGACGTCCGGGCGGTACTCCGTCTCGAAGACCGCCGGGAGGTCGACCGATCCCGCCTCGCCGCCGTCCAGGTCACGTACTGTAGCCTGCATGGATTATCCCTGGTTAGATGCGGTGGAGACGAAGCGAACCTCGGGGTCGAGGCGTGGCTGGTCTCCAGGTCGGATCGCCGGGCGAAGGCGCACGAGGCGCTTGTTCGGCCCGGGGAGCGAACCCTTGATCAACGCGTGCGGTCCGTCGACTTCGCCGTAGTTGACGAAGCCACCGTCGACCGTCGCGTCCGCGCCATCGCCGACGGCGATGAGGCGCTTGTTGAGTTCCGTCCGCTGGTGGTAGCCGGTCTGACCCTGCTGGGGGACCGTCGAGCGGACCCGGGAAGGGTTCCAGGGACCGAGGTTCCCGATGCGGCGGCGCCAGCCTTGCCGGGCGTGTTTGCCCTTGCGTTTCTGGACGCCCCAGCGTTTGACGGGACCCTGGGTACCTTTCCCCTTCGTGACGCCGCTGGCATCGACGTACTCGCCAGCACGGAAGACGTCGTTCATGGTGTGCTCGCCGCCGTCTGCGACGAGTTCGAGCGCGAAGTCGACGCGCTCCTCGAGAGAGCCGCCGCCGACGCGCGTTTCCATGACGTCGGGTTTCTTCTTGGGCACCGACGGAATCGTGCCGGGCACCGTGTGAGTGATGACGCGTACGTCACCGATGCGACCCTCCTCGAGGGCCTCCCGAAGCTCGGCTTCGGCAGCATCGGCGTCGTACTCGTCACCGGGAACGTCGAGGACACGGTCGAGTTCGTCGTCGAACTCGGTGGTCCAGACTTCGGTGAGTGGGCGCTTTCCGTACGGTGTATCTTCGTACGCACGCAGGGCGACGGCGCGCATTGGCGGCGTCTCCACGATGGTGACGGGGATGGTCCGTTCCATCCCTTCGGTCGACGAGTTCGCTTTGTCGTCGATCATCACCACGTGGGTCATACCGGCCTTGTAGCCCGCGAAACCCTGGAGCGTCGGCTGTCCGTCGTCGTCCGGCCACGAACTGAACCGTGGGACCTCGCTGGTCGCACGCTTTCGTGGGCCGAACCCGAGTGAGCCTTTGCGTGGTGCGTTTGGTTGTGGCATTCTATCACGCTGTGAGTGAGAGGGAAGCGAGGGTGGCGAACATCGCTTCTTCCGTTCGCACGGTTTCGCTTCCCTGGTTCGGAATCGTGTTTAGCCAGAGGTCGAACCCCAGGTCGTCCGCTGCTGTGGGTTCGACTCTGTCCCTGCCGTCTGGGCCAGGTGACACCTCGATTCCGAGGATGTCCGGCAACCCTCTCTCGGGCGAGCCGAACGCGACGGTCATCCCGTCGCGCTCGAGCCGTCCGGCCAGCGTCTCGAGTCTCCCGACGGTGAGTTGCTCACCGAATCGGGAGGCTGCGATGCGAACGCCGGCGTCCTCACGGCCGAGTGTTGCCGATAGGTCCGCCCGCTCGACCGACAGCCCCGGGAGGGGGCCGTCGACGAGTTTCGCACGAACCGGTCGTCGCGAAGAGATCCTGATGGGTACGCGCTCGCCCACCTCGACCTCCATCGATGGAGGCGTGTTGAGAGCGATCGGGTGTTGCAGTCCGCAATTGACCCGGACGCGTCCGTCAGGTCCGACCTCGGTCACGATCCCTTGTCTTAACGACCCCGAACCGTTCGATTCGGAGCCGGTCTGTGAGACGGCCCGCAACGGCGGTAAGACACCGACGTACTCGAGTTCGTCGCGTCTGTCCCAGGCCTCCTGTCGGAGGTAGGGTGGCGTCGCGGCGTACCGCAACACGGTGTCGACGAACGTGCCGTCGTATCGCCGCTCGCCTTCCGTATCGTGGAAGACGACGAGGCGGTCTGCCCGGAAGATCGTCGCCGCACGGGCGACGTACCCGAGTTTACGAGTTGCCTCGCGTTTGTCCTCGGCTTCACGGACGATCGACGACGGCACGAGCACGCTAACGGTCATACCGTGGCGCTTCGGTGCCGTCTCACTAGACTGTAGCGATCCTTGTGTACAAGCTCTTAAAAGAGTAGCGGATTGAATCCTGGCCTGTGAACGCCTCACAGGGCCGAAAACGTGCTAATCGAAGCCACTGTCACGGACGGTGATGTGCACCGGTGTGGGCGGGCGATCTCGAGTACGAACACCCACCCTCGAGTCGGGGTGATAGGAGCAGTGATCGGCCGCCCGTGTGCGCACGTGAGAAGCACTTTCTGCCGGCGCTCGAGACCGCGCCGTCGGCCGGTTGTGACGTGGTCTCGAGTGACGTGACTCGAGGTCACTCAGCCGCCCCAATTCGCAACCCTTATACATCCCTCCGAGATAGTAGAAAGTGCAACAGGGCGTTGATAGTGTAGTGGTATCACGTGACCTTGCCATGGTCACAACCTGGGTTCAAATCCCAGTCAACGCACTTCTTCGAACACAACTTTCACGAGCGGTGCATCGCACCGCGAGTATCCGTGTTCGAAGAATAGTCCGGGGATTTGAATCAGACCAGTCGCAGCCCGCACAGCCGAACGACGTGAGGCGAGCAGGACCGTCTGGGCGTGGTTCAAATCCCAGTCAACGCACTTCTTCCGAATTCACTCCGCGAGCGACCGCGCAGCGTGTCGCGAGTACGACGAATTCGGGAACGTCGTACCAGTGGGATTTGAAGTATACTGAGGTTCCGCGAGCGAAGCGAGCGGGTTCTCAGGAGTAGTTCAAATCCCAGTCAACGCACTTCTTCCGAATTCACTCCGCGAGCGACGTCCTCGAGCGCGTCACAGTCCACCCGTCGGAACCGTTCCGGATGGAGACCGGTCACACGGACAGCCACGACGTATTTACTCGAGGCCTCCGATACGCGAGTGATGAGTCTCTACGGCGAGTTCACCGTTCCGGCCGAGGCGTTCGCGTTGTACCGGACGCTGCAGGCGACACCCGACGTCGTGATCGAGATCGAGCGGGTCGCCGCCACCGAGGAGGTGCTCACGCCGTACTTCTGGGCATCGGGGGAGGATCGTGAGACGGTCGCCGAAGCGATCGAGAACGACCCCTCGGTCGAGGGGCTGACGGAGCTAGACGAGTTCGAAGAGGCGACGCTCTATCGGGCGAGCTGGACCGAGAACATCGAATCGATCGTCTACGCCTACACACAGGTTGAGGCGACGATTCTCGAGGCGAGCGGCCACCGCGACCGGTGGGAGTTGCGGATGCGTTTCGACGACCGCGAGCGACTCGAGCAGTTCCAGAGCCACTGCGCAGCGGCCGACATCCCGTTCCAGCTGACGCAGTTACACGAACTCTCCCAGCCACGGACCGGGAGCCAGTTCGAGCTGACGCCGAAACAGCACGAGGCGCTGGTGACGACGTGGGAGCTCGGCTACTACGGACGCTCGGACGTGACGCTCACCGACGTCGCCGCGGAACTCGGCATCTCACAGCAGTCGGTCTCCCAGCGACTCAACCGCGGCTACGAGAAACTGATCGGGAATACGCTCGTCGTCACGCCGCCGTCGGCCGGCGAGGAGTGATAAAAGGTTGTACATACAGTCCGTAGGCTCATCCGGACGTTCTCCGATGTACGGTACACAATGGCCGCCCGCCGACTGGACACGTCCTCGCTGTTCGAGTTGTGTCGTCACCGTCGCCGCCGCCTGGTCCTCGAGTGTCTCGTCCGGTCTCCGAGGCCACGCAGCGTCGGCGACGTCGCCGCCGCCGTCGTTCGCGAGGAGTGTGGGCGGTCGCTCGAGAGCGTCTCGAGCGACGTCGAGACGGGCGTGGTCTGTTCGCTCGTTCACGTCCACCTGCCGATGCTCGACGACTACGGCGTCGTGGCGTTCGACCACGAGCGGGGGCGGGTGACGAAGACTGACCGGTGTGGACAGCTCGAGCCGTATCTCGCGGCGCTCGAGCAGGACCGTTCGGAGCTGTGAACGAATCGGAGCCGTGCTGAGAGAGTCGCCAGGCAGCGAGCGTAGCGACACGCCAGAACGGCTGGCAGTCTGTCGCAGCGGCCGAGTCTGCGGGCGAACGACTTTTGTACACCGGTGAGGTACGAGTCAACCGTCGATTGCACCGGAAACCGAACGATGTACTCCGAATCCACACAGCCGACCGACGAAGGGGGGCCGACTTTCGATCAGTCGAACGACCGGTACGTCTACCGCTACGACCCCGGGGGCAGCGCGACGTTACCGACGGCGCTCGTCCACGCCATCGCGACGGTCGCAGACGTCGACGTCTCCCAGGGGGAGTTCTCCCTCTACGACAGCATCGACCCGGACGCACTCGAGCGACTCTTCAGCCCGAAAGCGGACGGGACGCGGCGAGTGGGGGGACACGTCGCGTTCACCGCGCTCGAGCACGCGGTGTACGTCTACGCCGACGGGACGGTGTTCATCTACCCGCCCGAACACGCGCCGCGCCCGCACGACCCAGACACGCCGCCGCTCGAGCGAGCGTCGGTGCGAAACGAACAGCCACTCTCGGAGCAGTAGCTATTTTCTCTTCGCTGTCGTCGGTGGAGGTATGACAGTGATCGCGTTCCTGTCGGTCGCACCGGTGATCGAAGACAGCATGTCCGGCGAGGTCGCGAAGGCCGTCGACGCGCTCGAGGGCTTCGACGTGAGCTACGAGACGACGCCGATGGGGACGACGATCGAGGCGGCGAGTACCGACGAGTTGTTTGCGGCGGTCCAGGCGGCCCACGACGCGGTCGACGCCGACCGGGTGAGTACGCTGTTGAAGGTCGACGACAAGCGCACGAGCGAGCAGACGGCAGCCGAGAAAGTCGCCGCCGTCGAAGACCACCTCGGGCGGCCGGCGGCGAACGCAGACGACGGTGCGTGAGCGAGGCGAGCGACACGCTCAACAGGCACGAGCGAGTAGCCGGCGTATGGACGAGACGACACTCTCCGTCGGTGGCATGGCGTGTGGCGGCTGTGAAGAGACCGTGACTGACGCGCTCGAGGCACTCTCCGGCGTCTCGTCGGCGAGTGCGAGCCACGAGAGCGGTATGGTCCGTGTCAGCCACGACGAGTCGACGGTCGACGCCGAGACGCTCGAGACGACGGTCGAAGACGCGGGCTACGAGGTCGTCGTCTGAGCGGGCGGTAGACGGGCGGCGGACTGCCAAACGGTTTTAGGCGGGAGCGGAAAAGGACGGGTATGAACAGTCTCAACCGGATGGCCATCGAACTGGTCGACGAGGCGCTCGAGTACGCCGAGGAACTCGGTGTCGGGGCGTACGAACTCGAGAACGGCACGACGGTGCTCGACTTCGGCCAGGAGTTCGCGGGCGGCATCGAAGCCGGATTGCTCCTGACCGAGGTCCAGACCGCCGGGCTGGCGACGCCCGGGCGCGGACTCGACACCATCGGTGGGGCGACGGTTCCCTACATCGAACTCTCGAGCGATCAGCCGGCGCTCTCGTTTCTGTGTTCACAGAAGGCGAGCTGGGAACTCGAGACCGAGGACTTCAGCGGACTCGGCAGCGGTCCCGCCCGGGCGCTCGTCGCCGAGGAAGACGAGTTCCAGCGCATCGGCTACGTCGACGCCTTCGACCTGACTGCGCTCGCCGTCGAGACCGACCAGCGCCCGACCGAGACCGCCGCAGCGCAGGTCGCTGACCTCTGTGAGGTCGAGCCGACGAGCATCTACCTCCTCACCTTCCCGACGGCGAGCGTCGCCGGGAGCGTGACGAACGCGGCTCGAGCGGCCGAGCTGGCGACGTTCCGGCTGAGCGAACTCGGCTACGACCCGCTCGAGATCGTCTCCGCGAGCGGGCGTGCGCCGGTCGCCCCGGTCGCAGCCGACGAGGCGACGGCCATCGCGCGGACGAACGACGCCATCGCCTACGGCGGCCGCGCCCACCTGGTCGTCACGCAGGATTTCGACCGGTTCGACGAGGTCGCCTCGACGGCAGCCTCGGCGTACGGCCGCCCGTTCGTCGAAGTGTTCGACGAGATGGAGTGGGAGTTCGACCAGGCCGAACCCGAACTGTTCGCCCCCGCGACGGTCACCATCGACGTCCTCGGCGGGCCGACCTACGCCTTCGGCGAGACGGACGAGGCGATACTCGCCGAGTCGTTCGCGATCGACGGCAGTGTCTGAGCGATGCAGTTCAAACTCCTCCCACAGCCACCGGCCGACCTCGCGTTCCTCGAGACCGTCCACCGGGCCGTTCCGCTCGTCCCAGGGAGCGAAGACGACTGCTGTGCCCGAATCATGGACCGCGCGGGGATCACCCACCGCGACGAGGCACGCACCTGGCTGACGTTCCTGCGGGCGCTCGAGCTCGCCGAGGAAGGGCCTTCAGGGTTCACCCGGGTCCGACGCGAGGTCGAGCGCGACCACCTCCAGCGGGCGTTTCGCGAGCGCGTCTACGGCGCTGAGCGAGTGCTCGAGATCCTCGCCGATGCCGGTGAGCCACGCTCGAGCGAGACCGTCTTCGCGCGCTTTCGCGACGAAGTCCCCGCCTACGAGCGCCACCGCTACGGCGATCGGCTCGAGGAGGTCTGGGGCGAGCGGGTTCGGCGGCTGCTCGAGTGGGCGGTACTCCTGGAGCTCGTCGAGCGAGACGGCGACGGCTACAGCCGCGAGTCGTGACCTGAGCGTCACTCGAGCGGGTGGACGCCGGTGACGGTGCCGACGCCTTTGCTTCTGCCCTCGCGGAAGACGAACTTCTGGCCCTCCTCGAGGAGGTAGGGGCGGAACTTGAAGCGGACGCGGGTCTCGCCGGTGTCGCCGGGGAGTAAGCGCCCATTCTCGGGGTAGAAGGCGGCGGCCTCGCCGATGGTCTCGACGTGGACGACCGGCTCGTAGCCGTCGCCGATCCGGGTGGGGTGGTTGAGCACCATCACTTCGGCGTCGAACTCCCTGACGGGCGTCGGGTCGGCGTCGGCGGGCAGGAGGACCATGCCGCGTTCGATCGCGCTCTCTTTGACACCTTTGAGCGCGATGCCGACGATCCGGCCGGCGCGCGCCCGGTCGACGCGGTGGTAGTGCATCTCGATCGAGCGGACCTCGACCTCGAGGAAACGGCCGTCGGCCATCGGTCCGAGGAGGAGTTCGTCACCGGCTTCGACCTCGCCGGACATGACGGTGCCGGAGGCGACGGCACCGACGCCGGTGACCGAGTAGCTCCGGTCGACGTACATGCGGAACTCGCCGTCGTCGTCGCCGGTCTTCGGCAGGCGAGAGAAGAGGTCGTCGAGGTGGTCGAGACCGGCCATCGTGACCGCGCTGGTCTCGACGATGGGAACGACGGTCTCGCTGATCTCCTCGAGTGCGGCGTCGACGCCGTGGCGGGCGACCCGGAGGGGTGATTTGCCGACCTCGCGCAGGAGGCGTTCGACCTCGCGTTCGACCTCGTCTGCGCGTTCCTCGGAGACGGCGTCGACCTTGGTGATGGCGACGAGGGTGGGCAGTTCCGTCGCGAGCAGGACGCCGAGGTGTTCGCGCGTCGTCCGCGTCGGGCCGTCGTCGGCGGCGACGACGAGCAGGCCGTAGTCGAGTTTCTGGCCGACCAGGCCGCGGATGGTCGTCCGGAGCCAGGGTTCGTGGCCGACGGTGTCGACGAACGAGACCAGGCGGTCGGCCGCTTCGACGATCTGTGCCCGGTCGGCCTTCCGGTCGGGATTTCTGACGTGGACGGGTCCGTCCTCGTCGAAGCCGTAGACGGCGTAGGAGAGGTCCGCGGAGAGACCGCGTTCGACCTCGTGGGGCTGGACGTCGAGGTAGGCGCGCGTCTGTCCGTCGCCGTCGTCCGCCCGTCCGGTGACGAGCGAGCCGACGAGCGTACTCTTGCCGTGGTCGACGTGGCCGGCCGTGCCGACGACGATGTGCTGGTCGTCGCTCTCGAGGACGGCCCCATCGCAGACCGTCGCGAGACCGACCAGGCCGCCGCCGATACCCCAGGTGTCGACGTCGGCGATGTGGGCGTCGGCCTCCTCGGCCAGCAACGAGAGGACGTCCATCGTCTCGGAGAAGGTGTCGGGGTCGATACCGGCGAGACCGCCGTCGTCGGTGACGCCGACGACGTAGGTCGCCTCGCCCTCACCGGAGAGGACGCGGTGGCGAAGTTGGGCAGCCAGACTCTCCCGTCGGCCGTCGACCAGGTGAACGTCTCGAGCGAGGCGTTCTTTGAATTCGACGCTGCCACCGTCCTGTTCGCCACGTTCCAGGGCCCGCTCGAGGAGGGCCCGGTCACGGGTCATGGGTGAGCGATAGCAGGCGAGTGAGTAAAAGGTTTCCCACAGGATATGTGCTATCGAAGGACACGCGAACGATCCGCAGTGTCGGAGAGCGCGTCAGTTGACGAATGCTATACGGTAGAGAGAGTACATAGATAGTCGAGAGAATGTCGGCGATAACACACCGACGCGGACGTATCAACGCTAGTGGCTCTCGTTCAGGGTTTACTGAGATACAGCTATTACCGGCCGGCGCTCACCGTGGAGTGATGTCGAAGCAAGCAGCGTACGTTCGGTCGGTTCTCCAGAGTCACCCACGAGTACTGAGCGCCGCCTTCGGTGCCACACTGATCCTCTCGCAGGCGATCGTGTACCCGACCGGAAACGGCGGAGTGATCAGCTGAAAGAGGAGCTACAGTTCTTCGAATACCTCGTCAGTCGACCAGTACCACTCGCCGTCGAACTCGACCGGGATACCCTCGAGTCGGAGGAAGCGAGTGAGCGCCGACCCGGACAGTGAGAGCGTCGGGAGTTCGCCGCCGACGAGGAAGTAGCGGTCGATGCCGTCGATGTAGGGGATGTACGCCGAACCCATGCCGGTGTCCGAACAGTGGTAGAGCTGGAGACGGACGCGGTAGGGCCGGTCCCCGTCGGTGTCGGCGGACTCGACGTGACAGACGTTCGGGACGCCGCCGCCCGACTGGGTGACCGCCGCGCCACCGTCGCCGACGACGACGTACTGCGCGCCGACCAGCCGGTACGACCGGGCGACGTCGACCGCAGAGCGGAGCGTAAAGCCCGTGTTGAGGAGGCGGGCGACGAGGCGGCCGACGGCCACCGCGTCCGGGTTGCCGACCTCGCTCACCGTGACGATGCCGCCGACGCTGCCCGCCTCGATCAACTCGACGCCGATCTCGTAGGAGAGACAGCCGTTGAGCAGGAAGAAGTCGACGCCCACGTCGGTCAGCGACTCCGCTGGAAGCGTTCCGTCCCGGCAGACGAACGCACCGTCCTCGACGTGGCCGACGTAGTGTACGAAGTCGGTATCGGCCGCGAAAATCCCGCGTAACTCCTCGACCGTCACCTCCCGGTGAACCGTGACGTCGAAGGGCAGTTCCTCCCGGTCGCCGTAGGCCACCCCGTCGACCTCCGCGAGCATCCGCGGGTCGTTACAGACGATCGTGATCTCGATGCGGTCGCTCGAGGCCGCCGCGGTGAGTCCGTGTTCGAAGCCCGCCGGGAGGAGTTTGTTCGCCCCGACTGGGACGCCAGGTCCCGCCCAGGCCTGTTCGATGGCGTCGGTTTCGGGCGGCGAGACGAACGCGTCGAGACCGAGACCGGCGCTGTCCGACGGTGCGGCAGACCGGACGAATTCCTCGAGACCGAGCGCGGGTGGGCCAGCGCTCGAGGGGGTGTCGGTGTCTCCGCTCCGGATAATCGAGAGGTCGTTCGCGAGAAACGGTAACAGACGGGCGTTCTCGGGGTCGTCGGTGACGTGCGTCACCAGCTGCCAGGGTGGGAAGACGTCGGCGACCGCCTCGAACGGGAGCGAGAGATACGCTTCGAGGCGTGCAGAGAGGTCCATGTGGTACAGTTCGGTGAAGTCGGCGTCGAGACGCTCTTCGACGGCGTGGCGCTCGTCGAGGTCGATCCGGTACAGCCCCTCCGTCCGGACGAGACAGTCCACGAAAAACAGCTGCTCGAGGACTTCCTCGAGCGAGCGTTCGAACGCCGGTCCACCCCTCCCGAGCGGGTGGGTGAACCCACGGTCGGTCTCGAGGCGTGGCTCGTCGCCGACGGTGACGGTCGCGCCCAGGTAGTACGCGAGCGAACTCGCCGCGTAGACGGCCGCCCGGTCGTCGGGGACGACGAGCCTGACCCCCGTCGCCGGTGGTTCGACGGTGGCTGGAATCTCGAGGGCGTCGCCGAGTTCCAGGCGGGGCGGGTGGCCGCGCAGCGTCGGCAGCGAGCGCTCGGGGCTCGTCGTCTTCAGCGCGGAGCCGAACGTCGAGACGGCCGCCGCGAGGGCCGCTGGTTCGGTCGTGGTCGTGACGGTGGCCGCCGGGCGCTCGTGCGGTGAGCGTGCGCCGAGGTGGAGGCGCGTCGGGCCATCGAAGGCGAACGCCAGCCGCCGGTCCGAGGAGGCGATGGTGAGCGGCCCCTCGACACGCAGGCAGAGCCTGATCGGCGTCATCAACTCGAGGTGGTACTCGCCGTCGCCGAGCGGTTCGTAGGCGTTGTGTTCGACCTCGGTGAGCATCCGGCCGTGGCGGTCGCGGACGACCGTCGGGACGACGTACGGCAACAACAGCGACGCGGCCGTAAACGCCGTCGCCACGTCGACGGGAACGCAGAACGCGTCGGGGTCACTCTCGTGGAGGGTCACGGGGTCGGACGTCTGCAGCGGATAGCGCTTGTTTCTCACGGGGTCGACGACGGTGAGACCGGGGCGGTCGTCGTCGGGGCGAAACGTCGGCGCGACCGGTCGCTGGTACTCGAGCGGCGGTGAATCGGCGTCGACGGAGCCGCGTCGGTCGGCCGGCGTCACCCGGGATCACCCGCCGGGAGACCAGTGGTGTCGGTGTCACGCCCGGACACCGGGGGCGAGGTGTGTCTGGTTGTGCGAGCGGCGTGTCCGTCGCTCGTCGGGTCGAACAGTGCGGTCTCGTCGATCATTTCCAGCCATAGGCGCGAGCGCTACGAATACCTCGCGGATAGGCCAGGTCGAGACAGTCACGTAAGTAACGAAGAGCCGGCGAGCAGCCGAGAACCGGTCGGCAAACGTGACAGACACGCGGCGCTAGATATAAGATCGTTCACGACGTTGGTAGGTCGCGATGTCCGATACGAAGACACCGATCCGAACGTTCCTGCTCGAGCACCCACGGCTCACGGGTGCTCTGCTCACGACCGCGCTGGTGGTCTCACAGGTCGGCACGGTCGCCGCCGGCAACGGCGGTGCGACGACCTGAGTCGGCCGTCAGACGCCCCACTTTTGTGCGGTCACAGCGCCCGCTCGAGCAGCGGGTCGCTCGACCAGTAGAACTCGCCGTCGACCTCGACGGGAATCTCCTCGAGCGCCAGGAAGCGACGCAGTTCGTCACGCGAGAGCTCGAGTGGCGGGAGGTCGCCGCCGGCGACGAAGTGGTGGTCGACGCCGTCGACGTAGGGGATGTAGAGACCGCCCATGCCGGCCTGTGCGTGGTAGACGTGAATCGTCACCCGGTAGCGGTCGCCGACGGGAGTGACGTGACACCGGTTCGCGATGCCGCCGCCCGACTGGGTGACCGCCGCGCTGCCGTCGCCGACGACGACGTACTGTGCGCCAACCAGCCGGGTGCGCTGTGCCACAGAGAGCGCGGTCCGAAGTGTGAAACCGCCGTTCAGTAGCCGGGCGATCAGCCGTCCGATGGCGACGGCGTCGGGGTTGCCGACCTCGCTGAGCGTGACGATGCCGCCGACGCCGCCCGCCTCGATCAGGTCGACGCCGAGGTCGTAGGACCGACAGCCGTTGAGCAGGAAGGCGTCGACGCCGACCGACTCGAGCGTCGCTGGCGACAGCGTCCCGTCGTCACAGACGAACGCGCCGTCTTCGACGTGACCCACGTAGTGGAAGAAGTCGACCTCGGCGGCGAGCAACGACTCGAGTTCGGCGACCGACGGCCGCCGGTGGACGCTGACCTCGAAGGGGAGTTCGTCGCGGCCGCCGTAGAGACTGCCCTCGAGTTCCTCGGCCATCGCGTCGTCGGTACAGGCGACCGTGATCTCGATGGTCTCCGGTTCGGGCGACTCCGCGAGGGCGTTCTCGAACGCCCCGTCGAGGAGTTTGTTCGCCCCGACCGGAACGCCCTCGCCGAGCCAGGCGCGCTCGAACGCGTCCGCGTCGGGCGGCGAGACGAACGCGCCGGTCTCGAGGCGTCGCTCTCGGCTCGCGTCGTCGCTTACGGCACGGACGAACGCGTCGACGTCGGCCGAGAAGGGCGTCTGCGCGCGCGTCGAGGGGGTCGACTGAGCAGGTGACTGTGAGTCGGTGGGCGCGGCTCTGACGATCGAGAGGTCGTTCGCGAGAAACGGGAGCGAGCGGGCGTGTCTCGACTCGGGCGTCACGTAGGTGACGAGCGACCAGGCCGGGTGGAGGTCCTCGACGGTCTCGACCGGCACCGATCGGTACGCCTCGAGTCGCGCCGCCGGGTCCATCGCGTACAGTTCGGCGAAGTCGAGGTCGACGCGCTCTTCGACGACGCGCCGTTCGTAGAGCGCGGTCCGGTACAGGCCCTCGGTTCTGACGACACAGTCGAGGAAGAAACAGTGTCGGAGCACCCTCTCGAGTGAGCGTTCGAGGTCGTGCTCACCCTGTCCGAGCGGATCGGTGAAGCCGCGGTCGGTCTCGAGGCGTGGCTCGTCGCCGACGGAGACCGTCGCGCCCAGGTAGTACGCGAGCGGAGCCGCCGCGTAGAGGGCACCGGTGTCGGGCGGGACGACGAGCCTGATGCCCGTCTCGGGCGGATCGAACTCGGCCGGAATCTCGAGGGTGTCGTCGAGGACGAGTCGCGGTGGGTGGCCGCGCAACGTCGGGAACGCTCGGTCGGGTGCGGTCGTCTTCAGCGCGGAGCCGAACGTCGAGATGGCCGCGGCGAGCGCCGCTGGCTCGGCCGTCGTCCGGACGGTCCCCGCGGGCACGTCGTGCTGTGAGCGTGCCCCAAGCCGGACGCGCGTCGGCCGGTCGAACTCGATGGTCAGCCGGTCGTCGCTCGAGCGGACCGTCACCTCGGCGTCGACGGAGACGTAGAGTCTGACCGGTGCCATCAGCTCGAGGAGGTACTCGCCCGCTGGAAGCGTCTCGTTGGCGTGGTGTTCGCCTTCGAAACACAGGTCACCCTCGGCGTCGCGGGCGTAGACCGGGACGACGTAGGGCAGCGCCAGCCGGTCGGTGACGAAGCTCGTCGCGCCGTCGACCGGGAAGGAGAACCCCTCGGCTGGCGCCGTCTCGAGGTCGACCGGGGCGGCGGTCTCGAGTGGAAACTGTTTGTTCTCGATGGGGTCGACGACGGTCAGGCCGGGGCGGTCGTCGTCGGGCGTAAACGTCGGCGTCACCGACTGCATCGATGGCTCACCCGGAGCGGGTGTCGAACGGCTCATCGGTCGTCGACCGCGAACCACGGCGTCGTGTACGCGCCGTCTCGCAGGTGCCAGCGCTGTTCCGGGACGGTGGCGTTGATACGCAGTTCGACCGTCGCGTCGAAGGCGTCCTCGAGCGCGGCGACCGCCGGCGTGTCGCGCTCGACCGGAAGCACGTAGTGAGCGAGCGCCGCGGTTTCACGAACCGAGGCGTAGATCGGCTCGAGGAACGCGCGGACGCCCGCCTCGTCGCGACTCTCGAGGACCGGGCGCAGGGAGTCGAGACAGACGCGTACCGACGCGGAGTCCCCGCCGTCGTCGCCACCGAGGTCGGAGAGGGCGTCCGCGACGGCGCTCGCGAACGCGTCGACGTCGCCGGAAACGTCCGTCACCGACGGCGGCGGCGTTCCGGCGCTCACCTGTGGCTCGGTAGCCGAACGCGAGGTGGTGGCGTGGTTGACGACGTGTGTCGGTCCGCTCGGCGTGGGACTCGGTGAGCCGAGCGTCGGTGGTCCCAGTCGCTCCGAGACGGTCTCGAGGTCGCGGTCCAGGAGTGCGAAGAGGTGTCGGTGGCCTGCTCCGGACGCACCGAGCAGCGTCGAACTGACGGCGTCGACCAGCGCGTCGGGGACGGCACCGACGACGAGGACGTTTCCTCCGCGCTGTTTGAGACGTCCCAGCGTCGACCCCATCGAAATCGTCTCCGTCGGCGAGACGGCCACGTCCTGACCGAACGCCGAGAACCGAACGGTCGCGCCGGTGCGAGCGATGCCGTTCGCCCGGTCACGGTTCAACGACGCGAGCGCCTCGAGGTCGACGATTCCCTCGAGTGTCGATCGGACGAGCGCCGGATCGGTCCCCGACCGGGCGGCGAGTTCGAAGACGACCGCCATCGCGACGTCTGCCCCCTCCTCGGCGTCGACCGGAGTGACGTGCGGCCAGCGCTCGTCGTTCGGTGGTGGTTCGTGGGTGACGGTCACCGTACCATCGGGCGTGGCACGCACCCGGACGCCTGCGTACGCGAAGGATATCTCCGGCCATCTGGCGTCCGCTGGCGCGTGCTCGACCAGCGCGTCGAGCGCATCGGCGTCGACCGTCTCGTTCAACGGCGGTAACTCGAGGGGCGAACACCCCGCCTCCTCGGCGACCTGCTGGACGAGCGTGACGCTCGAGAGACGAGGTACGGCCGAGACGGCGTTTGAAGTGTCGGCTCGCGGATAACTCGACGGCGTCGAGGACCCGTCGTCATCGTCGATCATCTGTGGTCGCTATGCTCAGGACACACGAAAACCTCGCGGATAGGCTCACTGCGAACGCTCACAGCGTCAAGCGGTAGCCTCGTCAGAACGAACGTCAGTCACGCTCGAGTGTCACTGTTCTGTTCGGCCAGGTGGCCACCGAAGCGCGCTACCACGTTTATTACGCTCCGTAGCCTCGAGTTCGTATGGTCGACCGTCGCACGGAGGACACCGACGCACAGTCGTCGACGCCCGTACGTCGCTGCGCATCCGCAGACCCCGGCCGGGCGAGGATCGACGAGGCGCTACGGCTTCTCAGCCACCACCGCCGACGGGACGTCCTCTACTACCTCGCAGACCACGACCTCGCGAGCCTCGACGCGCTCGCGACGACGGTCGTCTGTCGAGAAACGGGTGTCTCGAGCGAGCGCGTCGACGCCGCCGAGCGCGACCCCGTCCTCGTCGACCTCTATCACAACCACGTGCCGAAACTCGCCGACTGTGGACTCGTCGAGTACGACCGCCGGAGCGGTGCGATCAGGTGGAGCGCCTCGACCCCCGTCGAGACGCTGCTCGAGTGCAGCCGCGAACTCGAGGGGGAGATCGATCACTCCGAGAGGCGGTCGTAGGCGGCCGTCACGCGTTTGAACGCCTCCTCGTCGCCGCCGCGGTCGGGGTGGACCTCCTTTACTTTCTCCCGGTAGGCGCGCTTGACCTCACCGGCGTCCGCCGCCTCGCTCACGCCCAGCGTCCGCCGCGCCTGTGTGCGCGTCGGTCCCGGCTGCGAGGTCGGCGCGCGACCGGTGCCGCCACGGCGTGGTCCGCCGCGTGGACCTGCGCCGACGCCGCCAGCACGGGCCGCACGCTCGGCGCGCGTCCGCGGTCCACGGCTGGCACGCGGACCAGCCCCGAAGCCACCTCGAGCGCGCTCACCGCGGCGTGTTCGGCTGGCGTGGCTCCGGTAGGCCGCACGGGCGAGTTTCCCGCTGCCGTGGTAGTACATGAAGTAACTCGTCACGCCGAAGGGGACGGCGACGGCGGCCGCGACGGGCTGGGCACTGACGACGGCACCGATCAACAACAGCGCCGTGAGACCGGCGAAGACGGCGGCCAGCCCGAGAACGAGCGGCGAGCGATACACAGGGGAGCTACGGGTTCGAAGGCTGTAAAAGCCCCGGACGAACCGGCCACGGGTTGATACGACTCGAGCACGTACCTCCGCTATGAGCGTCAGTGGTCTCTGTCAGATCTGTGAGAGTCGGCCGGCGACCGCGCGCTGTGAGAACTGCGGAACGCTCGCCTGTGCACAGCACTACGAGTCGGGACTCGGGCTGTGTGCCGACTGTGCGGCGCAGGCGCAGCCCGGCCGCGAGCGGAGCGAGGTCGACGAATATCGGTTCTGAGACCGGAGCGAGACTCGAGTGCGCCCACCTCGCTCGAGTTCACTCCCGGTAGCGGTTCAGCCGGTCTTTGAGCCGTTTGGCGGCCTCACCGGCGACCGCCGCGAAGTTCTCTCCGGCGTCTTCTCCCGCGAAGATGATCCCGCGCGAGGAGTTCACCAGGCCGACCCCGTTCGCCAGGCCGAACTCGACGGCGGCCTCCGCGTCTCCGCCCTGGGCGCCGACGCCGGGGACGAGAAACGGCAGGTCGGGCACCTGCTCGCGCAGCGACTCGAGTTCCTCGGGCTTGGTCGCGCCCACCACGAGACCGACGTTGTCGTTCGCGTTCCAGAGGTCCGCCAGTCCCGCGACGCGCTCGTAGACCCGCTCACCGGTCTCGAGTTCGAGGTCCTGGAGGTCCGCCCCACCGGGGTTCGAGGTCCGACAGAGGACGAAGACGCCCGCCTCTTCGTCGTCGAGAAACGGCTGGAGCGAGTCCAGTCCCATGTACGGGTTGACCGTGATCGCGTCGGCGCGCTCGAGCGCCTGGGCGTACTGGCGGGTCGTGTTCCCGATGTCGGCGCGTTTGGCGTCGAGGAGGACCGGAACACCCTTGCCGTGGGCGTAGGCGATGGTCTCCTCGAGTGCGGCCCAGCCGTCGGGGTCCTCGTAGAAGGCGGCGTTGGGTTTGTAGACGGCGGCGTGTTCGTGGGTCGCGTCGATGATCCGGCGGTTGAACGCCCACCGCGGCAGGTCGTACTCCTGGAGGTGCTCGGGAATCCGCTTCGGGTCCGGGTCCAGTCCGACGGAGACGACGCTGTCGGCCGTCACGATCCGGTCGTGCAACCGATCGAAGAAGTTCATGCTCTCGAGTGGCGCGTCGATCAGGGAAAACGTTGCTATCGCGGCCGATCCGAGCGGCCATCAGGTCGGACACGAGGCGATCGGCGAGCGGGACCAACCGAATCGCTCAGGGCTGCAGTCGGCCCTCGTCGCTCGAGACGACGCCCGTCTCGGTGACCACGGTTCTGCCTGGCAACTCGGGTTCCGGGTCGCGGCCGAGGGTGAGCAGGCGTTCGGTGAACGTGAGTTCGTCCGGACTCGGAGACGGTTTCTGGATCGTCTCGTACTCGACGGCCACGCCGTCGGCGTCGGCGGCGATGCGGACGGCACACAGCTGGTACGACGGGAAGAACACCGGCGGGAGGACGCCGACGATGCCGTCGCGCCGGTGGAGGCGTTTCAGCCACGTGCCGGTGTTGACGAGCAGGCGGCCGTCGACCTCCCGGACCCCCGCCCGGTGGGTGTGGCCGTAACAGAAGACGGCCGTCTCCGGGTGCTCGGCGAAGCGTTCGCGGGCGGCCTCGGCGTACGGCTCTTCGGGGTCGACCGTCAGATCGGTCTCGAAGACGCCGAAGCGGTCGATGGTCTTCCTGACGTCACGTTTGACGAGGTAGAGCGGAATCCCAATGAGCACCAGCAGACCGGCGACTGCGACGTTGATCACGAGGAGGAACCAGACGGCCGTCCCCGCCAGGCCGAACCCCTCGAGAAACGCCTCCGTCTGTGCCAGCGGCAGCGAGATGACGCCGGTCAGGTCGAGCCCCGCGAGCACCGCGAGGAGGGCGCTGATGTTGAACAGCAACAGAAACGGGACGAGCGCGTGGCGCATGAACGGGTTCATCTCGCGGTAGAAGTACTTCGAGAGCAGCCAGATCGGCATCCGTTCGGTGGGGGTCACCGCCTGGACGTCCCTGAGCCAGTTGTACCGTCCACGTTCCGAGAGCCGTCCCGCACGGCTGGTGACCTGCGTGTTGTAGTAGTAGCCGAGCGGCGTCTCGGCGGGGTTACCCCAGTCGTCGATGCGGTTGTTCGGGTCGCGCTGGTGGCCGTGCTCGAAGTGAATCGTCCGCCCGCCGACCGGCCGGGTGATCGACGCCTCCTGGACGAGGTCGACGTTGTAGGCGGCGAAGCGCTCGACGTACTCGTCGTAGGCGGCCAGTTCGTGGTCGTGGTTGCCCGGCAGCAGGGTGATCGGCACGGACGCACCGGTCGCGCGCAGCTGCGCGAACAGGTCCGGGTAGGTCGCCTCGAGGTGGTCGAACTTCGCCAGTCCCTCGAGCGTGGTGAACTCCCAGAGACCGAACGCGTCGCCGTTGATCACGAGTTCGACGGACTCCTCGGTCCGCTCGAGGCGCTCGAGAAACGCGAGCAGTTCGTCGAGAAAGTCGACCTCCTCGAGCTGTTCGTCGCCGCCGATGTGGAGGTCGCTGATCACGTAGTAGACGGTGTCGTCGGCGTCCGCTGCCATCGTCCGTTCACTCGCGGTCCCGACTCAAAGGCGTTGGCACTGGCCGGACGGTCCCGTCATCCGACGCGTTCGGCGACAACGCCAGCGTTAACCTCGCGCTCGAGAACTCCCAGCACATGACACGACTCGCGCTCATCGCACACGACGAGAAGAAGGCCGACCTGATCGAGTTCGCGACGCGCCACGAGTCGACGCTCGAGCGCTTCGACCTCGTCGCGACCGGGACCACTGGCAGACGGCTGATGGAGGAGACGGGACTCGAGGTCGACCGCGCCGCGTCGGGACCGCTCGGGGGCGACCTGATGATCGGCGCGGAGGTCGCCGAGAACCGCCTCGCGGGCATCGTCTTCCTCCGCGACCCGCTGACCGCACAGCCACACGAACCGGACATCTCGGCGCTGTTGCGCATCTGTGACGTCCACGACACCCCGCTGGCGACGAACCTCGCTTCCGCGGAACACCTGATAAGTGGACTCGCCGAAGAGGTCTGACTCGAGCCAGCGACCACGTGACTCGAGCGGGGGTAGACGCCGCGGAGGGTGACTCGAGCCAGCGTGAGCGACAGGCGTCTCGAGTCGGCGACGCTCAGCGAAAGACATACCACGCGCGGCGGACAGGTCAGTGTATGAGACAGCACCTGTTCAGGTTCGAAGAGGAGAAACTCCCCCTCCCAGTGCTTCTGGCGACGGCCGCCCTGGTCGTCATCTTCGTCGTCGGCCTGCTCTACCGAGTCGGCGTCACCCTCCTGTTCTGAACCGGCGTGCGGTGGCGGCCGGAGGTTCTTCGATATCGGTGGCTCACCGTCCGTCAGTCGTCAGTGGTGTCTGACGTACGGACGCCGAACAGGCGCTCACGGATCGAGCGCCCCGTCGGCCGTTCGGCGACGAGGACGGAACACTCGACGTCTTCGATCACGTCGTGAGCGAGCGTCCCACGGACGAGTCGCGAGAGCAAACCGCGTTCGGTCGCGCCCATGATGAGCAGCGTGTGCTCGGCCGCGGCGTCGACGATGGCCCCCTCGATGTCGTCTCCGGTGTCGATCACCATCTCGGCGTCGCCCAGGCCGTGGTCGGCCGCCCACTCGCGTAAGAAGTACTCGGCGTCGGCGGCCGTCTTGTCACCGGCGGCGTGGAAGAGGGTGATCGTCGAACCGAGCTGGTCACGGAGGTTCCGTGCGAGTTCGGCACTCAGATCCGACCCGGTTCCGCCCGCGGTCGGGACCAGCACGCGCTCGGGCTCGAGTCCGCGGTCGTTGAACACGAGGAAGTCACACGGCAGGTCGTGGGTGAGTTCGTCGAGCGGGCGTTCTGCGCGGCCAGCCGTCCAGGCGCGGCCGGGACCCCAGCCCATGACGACCGTATCAGCGTGCTCGCGCCGGGCGACGTTGAATACCTCTTCGAACGCCCGGTGAGAGACGACCGTCTTCACGTCGACGGGGACGTCCATCGTATCAGCGTGTTCGCGAACGCGTTCCATCAGTTGCTGTGAGTCGGAGTCGATCTGTCGGAGGTGTGCAGACCCCTCCGAGAGCGGGGTCTGGTCCGGCACCTCGACGATGTGGACCGCGCGGACGACCCCGTCGTTGGCCTTGGCGACGACGCTCGCGAGCGAGAGCAAGTGCCCCTCGGTTCGTGGGTTCGACACCGGCACCAGGACGGTGTACTCGCCGTTTCCGGTCGGCTGGGCGGCGGTCGCCGCGGAGACGGCCGCGTCGGGCAGTTCGTCCGAACGCGAGAGGATGTACTCGCTCAGGACGCCGACGCGGTCAGTCTCGGTGCGGGCGTAGACGCCGTACCAGACGACGGCCGCGACGACGAACAGTAGGCTCAACGCGATCTCGACCCTCTCCATGAAGCCGATCAACCCGAGCGAGAGCACGATGCCGAGGATGGGTGTGATCGGATAGAACGGTACCCGGAAGTCGGGGTCGTACTCCGGGACGTCGGCCTCGCGGAAGACGATCAACGCCGCGTTGATCAGCGCGTAGACGACCAGGTGAAGAACGCTCGCGGCCTTCGCCAGCACCTCGAGATCACCACCGAGGACGACGATGAAGACGAGGATCAGCGCGCCGGTGACGGCGATCGACCGGTACGGCGTCGCGAAGCGGGGGTGAATCTCGTTGAGCCAGCCCGTGACGATCTTATCCCGGCCCATTGCGAAGTTGATCCGCGCGGAGGCGAGGATCGAGGCGTTGGCGCTCGAGGCGGTCGCGAGTAAGGCGGCGACCGTGATCGAGGTGACGCCGATCACGCCGAGGTTGTTCGCGAAGACGACGCTCGCCACGTCGGACATCGGCGTCTCGAGGTCGATCGCGTTGTACGGGATGATGCCGACCATCAGGCCGACGAGGATCGAGTAGATGACCATCACGATGGCGACGCTGCCGATGATGGCGATGGGGAGGTTCCGGCCGGGGTTCTTGAGTTCTTCGCCGATGGTCGCGATCTTGGCGTAGCCGAGATACGAGACGAAGACGAGCGCCGCCCCGGGCAGGATTTCGCCGTAGCCCAGCGGGGCGACCGAGCCGTCGACGACGACCGTCCCCCAGTCGAACGAGAAGAAGCCGACGAACGCGAAGATCGTGAGAATCGCGAGCAAGAGGGCGACGATGACCGTCTGGACACCGCCGGTCTCTTTCGCGCCGATGTAGTTGATGCCGACGAAGGCGATGCCGGCGAGCAACGCCCCGATCTGGATATCAGTGAGGACGAACGGTCCGATCACGATCGTCGGCAGGAGTTCGACGCTGCCGTAGAGCGGGATCGGCACCGTCACGCCCGAGAGGAGCGTCGCGAGGTAGCCACCGAAGCCGATACAGTAGAAGGCGCTCGCGAAGGCCAGCCCCATCCAGTCACCCATCCCGGATATCGACCCGAACAGCGGTCCGAGCGCCCGGTTGATGTAGTAGTACGCCCCGCCCGCTTTCGGCATCGCCGTCCCGAGTTCGCTCACCGAGAGCGCGTTGACCATCGCGATCGAGCCGCCGATGAGAAAGGAGATAACGACGACTGGTCCCGCCTCGGCCGCGGCGACCCCCGGGAGGACGAAGATCCCCGCCCCGACCATCGTCCCGATCCCGATGGCGAGCGCAGAGACCAGCCCGAGGTCCTTCGCGAGTTCTTCGTCGGTGTTCGCCATCAGCCCCCTCCCGTGGTAGCTGTCAGCCTGGGTCGATACGTTCGCTGTGTAGATCGTTGTGACTGTTGCGCGAGAACCCCGTTCATACTCGCTCGAAGAGTGACTCTCTTCTTAACTGGTTCGATTACTCCGCCCGGGGGAGCGAGACGGCAGGCACCGGCGGCTCGGTGATCAGCCGGGTCGAGACGTCACCGGCGAGCAGCCGGACGAGGCGACTGCCGCCGCGTGCGCGGAAGACGATCGCGTCGGCCTCCGCGTCGGCGACCGCCTCGAACAGCGTCTCGACGACGTCCGTGCCGTAGGCGGTCCAGGTGTCGAGTTCGATATCCTCCCGCCCGCCGAGACGCGAGGCGAAGCGCTCGAGACACGCCGCGGCGTCTTCCTGTCGTTTCTCGAGCGGTGCTTTGTCGATCCCGCCGCCAGCCTTCTCGATGACGTGGACGGCCGTGACGCGCTCTATATCGTCGATGTACGGCACGAGTGCGTCGCAGGTCGCGTCTGCGTCGTCCCCGGTCGCGACCGGGACGAGGACGTGCTGGAAGAGTACCATGACACTTCCGGATTTGGTGAGGGCAGTGAAATAGGTTCGTCTCGGAGCGGTCCCGACCAAACGGCGTGGCCCGACCGAGGCATGGTCATCCGGAATGCCGGAAATACCGCCCCGAATATTCCGGATTCGAGAATCTATGGAGTATATATTGCTCGAGGAGGAACTCACAGAGGTGTCCGATGGAGGCATCCGTAACGTGATCAGGAACGAGCGGTCGACGACGCACGTAGCGGCGAGGCGGTCTACGACGGTGTCCGTACGGCCCGGTCGGCGAAGCCAGTCACCGACGGCTGGAACACCATCAGCGAGCGACACGCCCCTGCCGACGTACCAGGGTGAGCGACACACGGCCACCGGGATAAGGTAATGCGACCGAACCTACGCGTCGACTGGCGGGCCGGGCTGAGCCTCGTCGGGACGATCCTCGCGTTCTTCTCACTGGCGTTCGTCGTCCCGATCGTCGTCGCACTGCTCTACCGGGAGGCTGATCTCTGGATCTTCGTCCTCACGATGGTTCTGACCGGGAGTGTCGGAGTCGGTCTCCGCCGCCTCGATCCCGAGCCGTCACCCGGGGCGCGGGAGGCGTTCTTCGTCGTCGCCCTCTCGTGGTTGCTCGTCGCGGTTTTCGGGGCGATCCCGTACGTCCTCGCCGGAAACGACACGGTCGCACACCCGGTGTACGCGCTGTTCGAGAGCATGAGCGGCTTTACGACGACGGGAGCGACGGTCCTCGAGGACATTTCTTTCGAGACACACTCCCGGTCGATCCTGATGTGGCGACAGTTGACCCAGTGGGTCGGCGGGATGGGGATCATCGTCCTCGCAGTCGCGATTCTCTCGCAACTGGCCGTCGGTGGCGCACAGTTGATGGAAGCCGAGACGCCGGGTCCGGGCGTCTCGAAACTCACGCCACACATCGCCGAGACCGCCCGCGTCCTCTGGATCGCGTACGTCGGTTTCACCCTGCTCTACATCGCCTTACTCTACGGGTTGCACCTCGCGGGCGTCGCCCCGAACATGGACGCCTACAACGCCATCGCCCACGGGTTCACGACGCTGCCGACGGGTGGCTTTTCGCCAGAAGCGCGCAGCATGGAGGCGTTCTCCCCGGCGGTGCAGTGGCTCGTCGTCCCGTTCATGTTCGTCGCCGGGGTGAACTTCGTGCTGTGGTGGCACCTCGTCTCCGGCGACCCGCGGGCGCTGGTGCGAGATCACGAGTTCCGGCTCTACCTCGGTACGGTCACGACGCTCACGCTCGTCTGCACGCTCGTGTTGTTCCTGGACACCGCCCTCGGGACGCCGGAGGTGGGACAGATCGGCGGGCGACTCGAGCCGTCGCTCCGTCACGCGGCCTTCCAGATCGTCTCGCTGACGAACTCGACCGGCTACGCCAGCGTCGACTTCGACACCTGGTCGGGTCCGGCCAAAGCGATTCTCCTGTTCGCGATGTTCGTCGGCGGGAGTACCGGGTCGACCGGCGGTGGGATCAAAGTGCTCCGGTGGCTGGTGATCCTCAAGTCGCTGCGCCGCGAGGTGTTCACGGCGGTCCACCCCGAAGCGGTGCGGCCGGTTCGCATGAACGGCCGAATTCTCGACGAGGAGGCGATCCGCGGCATCTACGCGTTCACGCTGCTGTACCTGGTTCTCTTTTTCGTCGGAATCGGTCTGCTCGCGCTCGACGCTGGCCGGGTCGGCTTCGACATCGGTCTGATCGACCTCGTCACCGCCTCGATAGCCACGCTCGGAAACATCGGGCCGGGATTCGGCGTGATCGGACCGATGGGCGGCTACGGCGAGTTCCCCGAGAGTTCGATCCTGCTGTTGATCCTCTACATGTGGATCGGGCGACTCGAGATCTTTCCCGTGCTGGTGTTGTTGACGAGGGCGTACTGGCGGTCCTGACCGAGGGACCACACCGGTTTCCAGTCCACACGGAACACGCAAGCCAGTGTGGGACACCACCGGTTTGATTATAGCATCCACTGAAGCGACCGGTAGAGCGGACCGGTGACTCGATGAGTCAGATTGCCCTCGCCGCCGACTTCGCGATCATCATCGTCGCAGCGACGGTGATCGGTCTCGTCGCGCGCCGGACGGGACAGCCGACGATCATCGCCTACATCCTCACGGGACTCCTGCTCGGGCCGGTGGTGCTCGATATCGTCACCGAAGACGTCCTCGTCGAGAACATGGCCGAACTCGGTCTCGGCTTTTTGCTGTTCCTACTCGGCATGAAGATGCGCTTCGACGACATCCGGGAGATTCTCCGTCCGATCGTCAACATCGCCGTCTGGCAGACGATCCTCCAGACGGCGCTGGCGCTGCTGGTCGCGTGGGCGCTCGGGTTCGACCCCACGGAGATCGTCATCATCGCACTCGCGACCGTCTTCGGAGCGACGCCGATCATCGTCAAGATCCTGACCGACAAAGACGAGATCACCGCCCTGCCCGGAAAGATCGACGTCGGGGTCCTCATCGTCCAGGACATCTACCTCGTCGTCGTCCTCGCACTCCTCGGTGCCGACTCGCTCGAGAACCCGACCCAGATCGCGACGACACTCGGAATCATCACCGTCATGATGACGTCGATCGGTCTGTTCTCGCTCGCCTCCTCCCGGTACCTCCTCCCCCAACTCTTCCATCGCATCGCCGACAACAAAGACGTGTTTCTCGTCGTCGCCATCGCCTGGGCGTTCCTCTTCATCGCCGTCTCCGAGGCGTTCGACCTCTCGCTCGAGGTCGGTGCATTCCTCGCCGGGGTCAGCATCGCTCAGCTCCCCTACAGCAAGGAACTCGAGGACAAGATCACGCCGATCACCGACATCTTCATCCTCGTCTTCTTCGCGAGCATCGGGCTGCAACTCGAGGCGGGCGACCTCTTCGCTCACTGGTGGGAAGCCATCGTCGCGTCGGTCGTCCTGATGGTGGGGAACTTCTGGATCATGTTCTACCTCATCGACCGCGAGGCGTTCAGCGTCGAGACCTCCTTTCTCGGCTCGATCAACATGGTGCAGGTGAGCGAGTTCTCGCTCGTCGTGGGCGTCCTCGCGGTGAACCAGGGCTACGTCGGCTCGAACGTCCTCGGCTATCTCAGCCTGATGGCGCTGCTGACGATGAGCGTCTCGACGTACATCATCAGCTACAACCACACGATCTACGCCCGAGTCAAACCCTGGTTCAGTCGCTTCGAGTCGGACGAGAAAGGCGACGCCGACCTCGAGACGCACGACGGTCACGCGGTCGCGATCGGTTACGACGAGATCACAGAGCGCGTGCTCCCGCTGCTCGAGTCGGCCTACGGCGACGTCGTCGTGATCGACCGCCGGACCGACCACGTCGAAGAACTCGAGGCAGAGGGCGAGTACGCGTACGTCTACGGCGACGTCCGCCACGGAGAGGTCAGGAAGGACGCGGCCCTCTCGAAGGCCGCGTTCGTCCTCAGCTCGAGCGTGCAACCGGAGGTCAACAGGGTCGTACTCGCCGAGGCCGCCGACGACGCGACGGTGTTCGTCGAGGCGAGGCGGATCGACGACGCACGTGACCTCTACGACCGAGGGGCAGACTACGTCATCATGAGCACCTACCTCACAGCGGCGAAGCTGAGCGAGTACCTGGAGCGATACGTCACCGACCGCGAGACCTTCGAGAAAGCGGTGGCACAGGACATCGAACTGATCGAGCGCCAGGCACGCCACCGCGAGCGCCTGCCGATCGACGACGAGCCAGAACCGGAGGTCGACGATGACTGACCTGATCACCACGCTCGCGATCGTCTTCGTGACGGCAGGCGCGCTGCTCGTCGTCGCGAACCACTTCTCGCTCTCGCCGGTGCCGTTCTACATCGTCGCCGGCCTGATCACCGGGGCGTTCGTCGACCAGCCCGAGATCGTCGACCTCGCGCAGTGGGGGATCGCGTTCCTCGTGTTCGTCTTCGGGTTTCGTGTCGACTTCGGTGCCGTCAGATCGGTGCTGAGAGACAGCGAGGCGGCAGCCGTCACACAGGTGGTGGTGGTGACGCCGGCGGCGTTCGGTATCGGTCTCCTCTTCGGGTTCGACCAGCTAAACGCACTCTACTTCGCTGTCGCCGCCGCCCTGAGTTCGACCATCGTCGGCGGCGGTCTCCTCGAGCGGGAGATCAGGGACAATCTCGTCCACGGCCGACTCGCCTCGTCGGTCCACTTCTTCGACGACCTGCTCGCGATCGCCATCGTGCTCGTCCTCTCGGCCGAGGCGTTCACGCCGACGCTCGTCACCTCGAAGATCGGCTACGGCGTCCTCTTTCTCGCGGCTGGCTTGCTCGTCTACCGTCACGGATTCCCGCTGCTCGTGCGACTGGCCGACGGCTCCGGCGAACTGGTGTTGATGGGCAGCATCTCGATCCTGATCGGCTTTCTCGCGGCCGCCGAACTCGCCGGCATCTCTATCGTCGTCGGCGCGTTCGCCGCTGGAATTGCGATCAGAAACGACAGCGCCGTCTCGCTCGAGGTACGAAACGGGATCGAGTCGATCCGGGACTTCTTCGTCGCCATCTTCTTCGTTACCGTCGGTGCGCTCGTCACCGTCCCGTCGCTCGAGGTGCTCGTCGTCGCCGCGACGCTCGTCTGCCTGGTCGTCCTCGTCAACCCGTTCGTGATCATGCTCTCGTTCCTGTACGAGGGATACGACGCACGAACGGCGTTCCTCGCGAGCACGAGTCTCAACCAGGTGAGTGAGTTCTCACTGGTCGTCGCGATTCAGGCCCTGTTACTCGGAACCATCACCGAAACCGTCTTCGAGGCCATCATCCTCGCCGCGGCGGTGACGATGATCCTCACCTCGTTCACGCGTCGACACGAAGAAACGATCTACCGGTCAGTCATCGAAGGCGCAGTCGCCGAGCGACAGCACCGACAACTCGCGGAGCGAAGCAGCGTCTCCGACCTCTCCGATCACGTCGTGATCGTCGGGTACGGCCGGCAGGGACGGATCATCGTCGAGCGCTTCGAACGGCTCGACTGTCCGTACGTCGTCGTCGAAAACGACCCCGTGCTGTGGGACAGCCTCCGTGAGGACTGTTCGAACTACGTCCTCGGCGACGCACTGTCACGCTCGACGTGGGACAGCGCGCGCGCCGAAGCGGCCGCACTGATCGTCTCGACGGTCGACCACGCCCCAGTCTCAGAAACCGTCCTCGAAGTCGCCGACGAGCGCGACCTCGAAGCTGACGTTATCCTCCGGGCAGGCGACTCGAGGGCCGCCCAGCGGCTGCTCGAGGCGGGCGCGACGTACGTCAGCGTTCCGAACGTCCTCGCAGGCGACCAACTGGCGTACATCGTCGAGGGGGTGCTCAGCGGCGAGACGGACGCAGCAACCGTGCGCTCGAACCACGTCGATCGCCTCGAGACGCTCGAGCGGTACGGGTTCGACACTGCAGTGCCCGACGACTGACGGGGGCTGAGCGGCGAGGCACAATCGGGACCGGACGAGACGCTGGTGGCCACCGAGTCTCACGCATTTTATTAGGGTGCCACTCGCTCGTCAGGGTATGACCATCTACGAGAGCGACCTTCCCGGTGTCGGGAAGAAATACGAGATCGAACTCGAGGACGGCGAGCGCCTCGTGATCGTCACGCACAACACGGGAAAACGCGAGTTGTTCCTGAAATCGGACGCCGGCGCCGACTCACAGAAGTTGTTCGAACTGCCGGATCGGCTGGCACGGACGGTCGGCACCATCCTCGAAGGGGCGTACTTTCAGCCCGTCCAGAGCAACCAGGTCGAGACGATGCTCTCCGACGAGACGTTCATCGAGTGGTACAACGTCGCCGACGACGCCGCGCTCGTCGGACAGAGCCTCGAAGAGGCGGACGTGAGACAGGCGACGGGCGTGTCGATCGTTGCGATTCAACGCGGAGGCGACGTGATCGCGCCACCGAAGCCGGAGACGACGATTCAGGCGAGCGACACGCTCGTCGTCGTCGGCGACCGCGACGACTGTACCGCGTTCGAATCGCTGCTCGGAGGCAACGGCCAGCGGTGATCGACCGATGGTAGCACAGATGGAGGTGACGAGCAGTGGCCGGTGAAACCGCACTGATAGACGTCGGTGTGCTCTTCGCCGTCGTCGCCCTCGCAGGATTGCTCGCGAACCGTATCGGCCAGTCGGTGATCCCGTTCTACATCGTCGCCGGAATGCTCGTCGGACCGCACGTCCTCGGTTCCCTCCCCGAGCGACTCGCCGCTGGCGTCACCGTCTTCGGGTACGAGGTCGTCCCACCAATCAGAGACGTCACCGTCTTCGGATACGACCTGATCGCGGGAGCGAGCGCCATCTCGCTCGTCGAAACCGACTTCATCCACCTCGGTGCCGAACTCGGTATCGTCTTCTTGCTCTTCTTCCTCGGTCTCGAGTTCAACATGGACCGCCTGCTCGCCGCGAAAGAGCGCATCGGGAAGGCGGGGACGGTCGACCTCGTCATCAACTTCGGAATCGGACTCGTCCTCGGCTACGCGCTGTTCGGGGCGTTCCTCCCGGCGTTTCTCGTCGCCGGCATCGTCTACATCTCCTCGAGTGCGATCATCACGAAGTCGCTGATCGACCTCGGCTGGATCGCGAACGACGAGGCGAATCCCATGCTCGGGACGCTCGTCTACGAGGACCTCTTCATCGCCATCTACCTGGTCGTCGCCTCGGTGTTCGTCCTCGGCGGTGGCGACCTCGGCGCGGCACTCGGCGACATCGGCATCGCGATGGGGTTCATCATCCTCCTCCTCCTGTTCGTCCACTTCGGCACCCAGTTCTTCCAGCGCAGCCTCGAGACCGACTCACACGAGTACTTCGTCCTCCGGGCGATCGGCATCACCGTCCTCGTCGCCGGGGCGGCACTCGCACTCGGCGTCAGCGAGGCGGTCGCGGCGTTCTTCGTCGGCATGGCCTTCTCCTCGACCGACCACGTCCACGAACTCGAGAAACTCCTGGAACCGGTCAGAGACACCTTCGCCGCCGTCTTCTTCTTCTGGATCGGGCTGGTTACCAACCCGGCGCTGTTCGCCGGTGTCGTCGGACTCATCGCCGCGGCCGTCCTCGTCACGACGCCGACGAAACTCGTCAGCGGCTATCTCGGCGGACGGATCTACCACCTCGACGAACGCCGCTCCGTCCGCGTCGGTCTCGGGATGGTCACTCGCGGCGAGTTCTCACTGATCATCGCGAGTATCGCCATCGCCGGAGCCGGGGCCGGACTCTCGACCGAAACGGCGAACGTCATCAACGCCTTCGCCGTCGGCTACGTCCTCTTCATGAGCATCCTCGGAACGACGCTCATGCAACACTCGAGTCGCATCGAGGCGATCGTCGTGCCACGGCTGCCGGGCGAACGCACGGGCGCAGCGCAGCCGAGCAACGATTGACGCCCCCGTCCGCAGGCTTCGGTCGAGAGACTGACCCACCAACCACAGAGCGTGGATTCGTCGCAATTCGAAACGGAAGCGGCTAAATCCCCTGGCTTCCTATACGCTTCCATGCCGACGCCACGGGCGGTCGTCTTCGACCTCGATTACACCCTGGCGGTTCCCGAGCAGGATCGGGAAACCATCCTCACCGAAGCCACGAAGCGAGCGGGCGCACCGCCGCTCTCGCGTGATGCCTATCTCGAGGCCCACCGGCGAAACCTCACGCGCGAGACGCGAGAACCGATCTTCGAGGACCTCCTCGCCGACCACGACACCGACGCCGAGCCGGCGGCCGTCGCACGGGCCTACCGTGAACGGATCGCCGAGACGCTCACCCCGCTGCCGGGCGTCGAGTCGATGCTCGACGACCTCCGAGGGCGCTACCGGGTCGGCCTCCTGACCAACGGTCCCGTCGTCGCCCAGCGCGATAAGATCGCCACCCTCGGCTGGGAGCGCGCCTTCGACGCCGCGCTCGTCACCGGCGAACTCGCCGCGGGCAAACCCGACCGACGCGCCTTCGAGGCCATCCTCCGCGAACTCGACGTCGCCCCTCGAGAGGCCATCTACGTCGGCGACGAGGTCGACGCCGACATCTACGGCGCGACCAACGCTGGACTGTACGCCGTGCAGGTCCTCCTCGAAGACGGCCCGGTTCCGAACCCGCGGGCGATGGCTCACGTCGAGCAGGCGACCATCGCGACCGATCTCCCGGCGTTACTCGCCGACTTCGAGTGAGCGCGCCACGCTCCCGAGCAGTCTCGCCGCGCGTTTGACCGCCGCGCCCGACTCGACGAGCAGCCGTGCCGACCCGTCGGCGTCGCTGACGGCACAGTCCATATCCGACCCACACTCGGCGACGAGCGACGCGTCGGCGTCGAACGTCAGCCTGGCTTCCGCCTCGCGGATCGAGACGCGAGCGAGGCGCTGACTCGAGTCGACCAGCGAAACGTCGTAGGCTCGCTTCCACTCCGCACCCGCCTCGACCTCCCGGTCGGCGTTGGTCACCGCGAGGTGGCAGAGACCGCTGTCCGCTCGCCCCTCGAGTTCGGAGGCCAGTAGCTGGGCGATCCGTTTCCCGTCCGTAGTCCGTGCGTCGACCATGGTGGCGCTTCGGTGTCGGAGACGCTGTACCTTCGGGTTCCGCGGCGGGTCAGTCGCCCTCGAGCAGCGCGCTCCGGGCGAGCGGGACCAGTTCCTCGACGTCGACACCCTCGCGGTGGGCGTAGACGACGGCGGCCGCTTCGATGGTGATCTCGAGGTCGCTCTGGAGGGCGTTGACCGCGCCGACGACCTCGTGTTTCTCCGCACCGGTGGCGACTAACGCGTCGAGGACGCGCTCGAACGCCGAGCGCCGTCGGAGGAGGTCCTCAGCGGGGACGAACTCCTCGGGAATCGTCACCGTCGACGGGTCGAACGCGAGCACGAGGTCGTGGCCCTCCCTCGAGAGGAGGTCCGCCTCGGTCGCGACGTCGACCAGGCGCTTCGACTGGTCGGGAGTGAACCAGCCACGCTCGAGCGAGAGCGAGACGACGAACTCGTTCTCTCGCAGTCTGCGAGTGCCGTTCTGGGCGAACGGGGCGGCGACGGCGACGCGGAGACTCATCGACGGCAGTTCCCCAGCAGGCCCGATAATCGTGACGGTTCGTCGGCCGTCGGTGGCCGGAGCGGGAGACCGACGGCGAAAAGGTGCATTAAAGTAGCAGCCGAGACTTTGCCCGGGTATGCAAGATCAGGGACGCTCTACGCGCAAGCGAACCGGTGGCCGACTCAAGCACTTCAGCAACCGGAAGAAACACCAGCTCGGACGCCACCCGACCGAGACCCAGGTCGGTGAGGGCCGCTTCCGGACCGTCAACGTACGCGGCAACGGCACGAAGACCCGCGCACTCGCGACCGACGTCGCCAGCGTCAACGACGGCGCTGAGACGGTCACCGCGACCATCACCGACGTCGTCGAGAACGACGCCAACCCCAACTACGTCCGCCGAAACATCATCACCAAAGGTGCCGTCATCGACACCGACGCGGGCCGCGCTCGCGTCACGTCCCGACCCGGCCAGACCGGCCACGTCAACGCGGTTCTCCTCGAGTAACTCTCGCCGTCGGTGAAACGATTCTCCAGCACCCACTCGCCGTAGCCACTGGTCCGTCGGCAGCACCAGTCTCGAGTCGGCCGCTCTCGAGTGTCGGCCGAACCGGAACACTGAATCGCCGTCGGTGACCGGTGTGAATACGAACCGAGATGGCCGAATGCAGACCGATTCGGGCGGACGAACTCGACGACCTCCTGGCGCTGTATCGGATGCTCAACCCGGACGACCCGGAACTCGAGCCGGCCCAGGTGTCCGATCTGTGGGACGAGATGCTGCGTGACGAGTCGCTCGAGATCGTCGTCGTCGAGCACGACGGGCGTCTCGTCTCCTCGTGCGTGCTCTCGATGACGGCGAACCTGACGAGAGGTGCCAGACCGTTCGCGGTGATCGAGAACGTAGTGACACACGAGGGGTACAGAGGAAACGGGTTCGGAACGCGATGTGTGCGAACGGCGACGACGATCGCAGCGCGTCGCGACTGTTACAAGATCATGTTGCTGACCGGCTCCGACGAGCGGTGGAAACACGAGTTCTACGAGGACTGTGGCTTCGACCGGGACGCGAAGACCGGGTTCGTCCTCGACCTGCGGTAGCTGGATGGCGGGCCAGCGACGGAGCGTTGGATCAGGAGCTATGGACGCGGTGCAGCCTTCTGGAGGGCGGTCTCGGCGATGTTGCCGCCGTAGTCGGCACTCCGCGAGAGCGAGTCGACGATGAGACCGAGCGACTGGGCCTGGATCGGGTCGAGGTCGCGCAGAATCTCGTCGATCGTGCGGGCGTGTTCGTCGATCGCGAGCACCTCTTCGCGGGCGGCGTGGCCGAGTTCGGTCGCCTCCGCGCTCTCGTCTGCGAACAGCGCGTCGAGTGACTTCTCGAGGACCTCGACGGCGTCGTCGTGGAGTTCGACGAGGGCGTCGGCGACGGGCTCGGGAATCTCCTCGAGTTTGAGCGCGAGCTGACTGATCTTGACGGCGTGGTCGGCGACGCGCTCGAGCTGGCGGGCGCTCGAGTGGTAGTCGAAACAGTCCTCGCGGGGGACGCCGAGTTCTTCGGCGGCGCGCGGCGAGCGCAGCGTCGCGCGAAAGATACGGGAAACGACGAGCCAGAGGCGGTCGACGTCGTCGTCGCGCTCGATGACGTCGTGGGCGATGTCGTCGTCGTTCTCGACGAGCGCGCGGACGGCGTCTTCGAGCATCGAGGAGGCGATCAGGCGCATCCGGGTGACGGCGTTTAGGATCGAGAGTTCCGAGGAGTCGAGGAGGTCCTGAATAACGACCTTGTCGGTCGTCTCCTCGAGCACCTCGACACCGACGAGACCCTGCGTGGCGCTGCGAATCGCGCGGCGCTGGTCGGTGGTGATGCGCCCGGCCTCGAGGCTGATGATGTCGAAGCCGCTGACGTACATCGTCATGACCGCGCGTGTGAGCCGTTCACCCTCGAGGTTCGTCACGTCGAGCGTGCCGCGCTGACGGCTGGTCTCGCTCTGTGGGGTCAGGAGCAGGGAGTCGTCGTCGGGGTAGAACTCGACGGTGGTGCCAGCGCTGACGTCGTTGGCCGTCGCCCAGGTCTTCGGCAGCGAGACCGTGTACGTCGACCCACCGGTCACCTGCACTTTGCGCGTCTCCATAGTGGGCGGGTTTCGGGCAGCCGACCATAAATGTACCCACATCTATAGACTCGAGTGGAATACGTCGGTAGCGGCCCTGTCGTACGTCGGTTTCGCGCGTCAATAGACGGTGAAAATACGCGAAAATAACCCAGACAATCGTTCCCACACATAGAACTATATAGAGAACATAGTAGCGTATTTAGACCGAGTGTCGCCTCTTCTCACACGATGGATGCAGAGCGCCGGACCGAAGGTGACGACGGGATCACGCGTCGACGCCTTCTGTGTGGGGCTGCTGGTGGGGCCCTCGCGGGCCTGGCAGGGTGCATCGTTCACGGCGAGGAGAGCGACATTTCCGGGACGGTTCACGTCGACGGGAGCAATACGGTGCTCCCGCACGCCGCGGCGGTCGCAGGCGAGTTCGGCTGGCGGAACAACCAGGTCGACGTACCGGTCCGGGGATCGGGCACCGGCGCGGGATTCCAGCAGTTTTGTATCGGGTCGACGGACGTACAGAACGCGAGCCGTCCGATCGACGAAGAGAACGAAGTCCCACTCTGTGAGGAACACGACGTCGAGTGGGTCAATATCGAGATCGCCCTCGACGGGATTGCCGTCTACAAGAATCCGGAGAACGACTGGTGTGACTGTCTGACCGTCGAGGAGTTGAACCGCATCTGGGACCCCGAGACGACGGTCGAGACCTGGAGCGACGTACGAGCGGAGTGGCCCGACGTCGAACTCGTCCGGTACGGGCGCGACCGTGCGTCGGGCACCTTCGACTACTTCACCGAGCAGATCAACGGCGCGGCGGGCGCGATGACGAGCGACTACAGCCCAAGCGCCGATACGAACGTCATCATCCGCGGCGTCGAAGGCAACCTCGGGGCGATCGGCTTCGGCGGCGCGAGCTACTACCACGAGAACCCGGACACCGTCGAACTCGTCGGCGTCGACGACGGAACCGGCTGCGTCCGGCCAACGACGGGGACCGTCGAAGGTGAATCGTACACGCCCCTGACGCGGCCACTGTTCGCCTACTTCAGGCGCGACTCACTGGCGCGTGAAGAGGTCAGAGCCTACGCCGAGTTTTACTTCGAAGCGATCGACGACCAGGCCCGCGAGGTCGACTTCGTCACTGACGGCGAAACGCTCGCCTGGACACAGTGGGGCGCTCGAGCCGTCGGCTTCTACGGCCTGCCCGACGACCGACTCGAGGAGAGTCGGGCGACACTCGAGGCGGCGCTCTCGGAGGTGTCTGAGTGAGCGCCGATCGGCCAGCGCTCGACATCACGTCGGGCGTCAGCGGCCGCCAGGCCACGATGGACAGGCTCACACGCTGGGTGTTTCTCTCGTGTGCGGCCGTCACCGTGCTGACGACGGCCGGGATCATCGTCGTCCTGGTCGCCGGGTCGCTCGACTTCTTCAGAGACGTCTCGATCCTCGAGTACGTCACCGGAACGACGTGGGACCCGACGGCCCCGCCGGAACAGCGGAGCTTCGGCGTCCTCCCGCTCGTCTGGGGGACGATGGTCGTCGTCGTCGGCTCGGCACTCGTCGCGATTCCGATCGGCACCCTGACGGCGATCTACCTCTCGGAGTACGCGAGCGAGCGGACACGCAAGACACTCAAGCCGACGCTCGAGGTGCTCGCGGGGATCCCGACGATCGTCTACGGCTTCTTCGCGCTCACCTTCCTCACGCCCCAGATCCAGCGCCTCTTCCCCGAGACGGGGACGTTCAACGCGCTGTCGGCGTCGATCGTCGTCGGGATCATGATCATCCCCATGGTCTCGAGTCTGAGCGAGGACGCGATGAGTTCGGTGCCCGACGACCTCCGGAACGCCGCCTACGGACTCGGCGCGACGAAGTTTACGGTGTCGACGAGCGTGGTCGTCCCGGCGGCGTTCTCGGGCATCGTCGCCTCGTACATCCTCGCGGTCTCGCGGGCCGTCGGTGAGACCATGATCGTCGCACTCGCGATGGGCAACCGCCCTCAGCTCACGTCGAACGTCCTCGACGAGATGCAGACGATGACCGCGTTCATGGTCGACGTCGCCCGGAGTGACGCCTCCGTCGGCTCACCGGGCTATCAGAGCCTCTTCGCCGTCGGACTCACGCTGTTCGCGATGACACTCGTGTTGAACTTCTTCAGTATGTGGATCAAAGCCCGGTACCGCGAGGAGTACCAATGAGCCGAGAGCGCGCACTCGAGAACCCCTTCGCCTCGGACGCGGAGAACATCGGCCGCACCCGGCTGATCGGCCGGCTCTTCGTCGGCGTCTGCTTCGCGTCGGCCATGGTCGGTCTCGTCGCACTCGCGACGCTGCTCGTCGACGTGTTCCTGCAGTCGCGGGGGTATCTCACGTGGGAGATGCTCTACTACCCACCGACACAGCTGCCCGAGAACTTCACCGGCGGCCACCGCGGTGCCGGTGCCTACCCGATGATCGTCGGCTCGATCTTCCTGATCGCGCTGACGGCCGTCTTCACCATCTTCCTCGGCGTCGGCGCGGCCATCTACCTCGAGGAGTACGCCCCCGACACACGGCTGACCGCGTTCATCGAGGCCAACGTCGACAACCTGGCGGCGGTCCCGTCGATCGTCTACGGACTGCTCGGCCTGGCGGTGTTCGTCCGCTGGATGAACCTGGGAGCGGTGTTGCTCGCTGGAGCACTGACGCTGACGCTGCTCATCCTCCCGATCGTGATCGTCTCGACCAAGGAGGCGATCCGGGCCGTCCCGAGTTCCCAGCGAAACGCCGCCTACGGGATCGGCGCGACCGAGTGGCAGGTCACCCGCGACGTGGTGTTGCCGAGTGCGCTGCCGGGTATCATGACGGGACTCATCCTCTCGCTGTCTCGAGCCATCGGCGAGACGGCTCCGCTCATCATGATCGGTGCCGCCGTGACGGTGTTGAATCCACCGAGCGGCCCCCTCAGCTCCTTCGGGGCGATGCCGATGCAGATCTACGAGTGGGCGAGTCGGCCACAGGACGAGTTCCACCAGGCCGCGGCGGCACTGATCGTCGTCCTCCTGGCGATCTTGCTGTTGATGAACCTGACGGCGATCCTCATCCGCAACAAGTACGACCGGCGTACCTGAGGGTTCCGTCAACCCCGTACGAACCGACGCACACAGTCCCTGCTGTCGTCGGAGGCGGCGTGGCTCACCCGCCACCGTCGCCAGCAGCCTCGAGAACCGATCCGTGGGCGGTCGCGTCGACGACGTTGACGCCGTAGAGCGCCGTCCGCCGGAGACTCTCGAGGACGAGCCCGTAGGCGTACGACTCGGCCGGTGTCTCGACGACCGCATCCGAACGGAACGCCGCGTCCGCGCGCTCGAGCGCGCTCTCGGCGCGAGATGCCTCCGCGAGCGCCCGCTCGTGCTCGCCAGCCAGCGCCAGCTCGACGACGTCTCGTGCGGCGGTGGCCACCTGCGAGAGGTGGTCGGCGACCGGTGGCGTGGACGGCGCAGGCAGGCCGTCGACCTGACGGGCGATCCGTTCTGCGTGGTCGGCGACCCGCTCGAGCTGGCGTGCGACGTCGTACGCCTGGAACGCACTCGAGCGGTCGATGTCGAAGCGGTCGACTTCGTGGACGTCGACCAGGCCGCGGTGAAAGCCGCGGGCGACGAACGCGAACAGCCGGTCGACCTCGTCGTCGCGTTCGACCACCCGCTGTGCGAGGGCGTCGTCGCCGGTGAGAACCGCCTCGAGCGCGTCGTCGAGCATCTCGAGGGCGAGGGTGCGAAGCTGGGCGACCGTCTGGGGGAGCGAGACGTCCGCCGGGTCGAGAAGGTCGCGTGCGACGATCACGTCCGGACGCTCGTCGACCACCTCGAAGCCGACGAAGGTGCCGATCGACCGGACGAACCGTCGGCGCAGGCCCTCGTCGATCCGGTCGACGCCGACCAGGTCGATGCGGTCGGAGCCGCGGACGTAGGCGGCGGTTATCCGGCGGAACGCCAGCTCCGGTGACGTCTCAGCCACGTCGATCACCGTCGAGCGCTCCCCGTCGTCGATGGGCGTCGGCGCGATGAGCAGCCGGTCGCTCGAGGGATACACCTGCATCGACATGCCCGACTCGAGACCGTGGCTGCGTGCCCACGCCTTCGGAATCGAGATCACGTACGTCGAGCTCCCGGTGAGCTGTACCTTTCGCGTCACCGCCTCCGGCGTGTACTGGCTCATCGGGGCGTCAGTAGATCAGCTCGTCGTCGTTCTCGACCATGTAGAGCACTCTGGCGGCGACGTTGACGGCGTGATCGCCGACGCGCTCGACGTCACGGATCGTGAGAAACATTCGTCTGACGTCCGCGAATGTGGTCTCGTCGGCGACCTCGGTCTCGATGAGGTCGCGAACCACGAGGTCGCTCGCGCGTTCACACCGGTCGTCGACCTCGTCGTCGCGGGCGGCGACCTCACGAGCGAGCGCCGTATCTCGAGTTTCGTACGCCGTCATCGCCGACCCGACCATCGAGAGCGCTTCCTCGCCGATGTAGGAGATGTCGATGTCGGGGTAGCGGTTGCGTTCCGCCTGCAAGGTGTACTGCCCGAGGTTCGTCGCGAGGTCGGCGATTCGCTCCAGATCGGTGATGATCTTGAACGAGGCGGCGACGAAGCGCAGGTCACCGGCGACCGGCTGCTGGAGGGCGAGGAGGTCGATACACGCGCCCTCGAGTTCGAGGTACCGCTCGTTGACCTCGGCGTCGCCGTCGATGATCGTCCGGGCGAGCGCCTCGTCTTTGTACGTGAACGCCTCGAGGCTCTGGGCCGTTCGCTCGGTGACGAGGTCGGCCATCTCGAGGACGCGTCGCTCGAGGTCCGCGAGCTGGTTCTGGTAGGATTCACGTGGCATGGCTATCCGAACTTGCCGGTGATGTAGTCCTCGACGCGGTCGTTCTCGGGGTTCGAGAAGACTTCGTTGGTGTCGCCGAACTCGACGAGGTTCCCGCCGGTGAGGAAGACGGCGGTCTTATCGGAGATACGGGCGGCCTGTTGCATGTTGTGGGTGACGATCACGACCGTGTACTCGCGCGCGAGGTCCTCGATGAGATCCTCGATTTTGGCGGTGGCGACGGGGTCGAGTGCCGACGCTGGCTCGTCCATGAGGATGACCTCGGGATCGGTGGCGATGGCGCGGGCGATACAGAGACGCTGTTGCTGGCCGCCCGAGAGCTCGAGTCCCGACTCACCGAGGCGGTCTTCGACCTCGTCCCAGAGGGCAGCCCCGCGAAGCGCCTCCTCGATACGCCCGTCGACGTCGTCGGTCTTTCCCTGGACGCGAAGCCCGTAGGCGACGTTGTCGCGGATCGACTTCGGAAACGGGTTGGGCTTCTGGAAGACCATGCCGATCTTCCGCCGGAGGGCGACCGGATCGACGTCGGCGTCGTAGACGTTCTTGCGGCGGAAGTAGAGGTCGCCGTCGACGCGGGCGACGTCGATGAGGTCGTTCATGCGGTTGATCGAGCGGAGGAAGGTGGACTTGCCACAGCCGGAGGGACCGATCAGCGCGGTCACTTTCCGTGCCGGAATCTCCATATCGATGCCGTCGAGCGCCTGATCCTCGCCGTAGTAGACGTCGAGACCGCTCGAGCGGATCACCGTCTCGTCGGGTCGGCTCGAGCGGTCGTCGCGTGACTCCGTCGAGAGCGCTGTGTCGATCGTCGAACTGTCTTCGGATTCGGCCGTGGTGGATGCGTGTGACATGGGTCTCGTCTGGTGGTGTTAGAGGTCCGTTTCGTACCGGTTTCGCAGGAAGACGGCCGCGGCGTTCATGCTCAGCATGAAGGCGAGCAGGACGACGATGCCCAGTGCGGCCAGGTGGTGGAAGTGTGGCTGTGGCTGGGCAGCCCAGATGTAGATCTGTGAGGGCATCGCGCTGAAGGTGTCGAACGGTCCCGGCGGCGTCCGGGCGGTGAACAGGATACCGACCATGATGATCGGGGCGGTCTCACCGATCGCTCGAGCGAGCGCGAGGATGGTGCCGGTGAAGATGCCGGGCATCGCCGCGGGCAGGACGACGCCGCGGATGGTCTGCCACCGGGTCGCACCGGTGGCGAACGAGCCGTGTCGGAGACCGTCCGGGACGGCTCTGAGCGACTCCTGGGTCGCGACGATGATGATCGGCACGATGAGCAAGGCGAGCGCGATGGCACCCGCGAGCAGGATCGATCCGGTGCCGATGCCGTTGACGATGGCGGCGAGGACGAGCAGGCCGTAGACGACGGAGGGGACGCCCGCGAGGTTCGCGAGGTTCGCCTCGATGAGTCGCGTGATCCGGGTGTCGGGGGCGTACTCTTCGAGGTAGACGGCCGAGCTAACGCCGATGAAGAAGGCCATCAGCGTCGTCAGAATCATCAGCCAGACGGAGGCGGCGATTGCGGCCATGAAGCCCGCGTCTTCCGGGTCGCGACGCGCACCCTGTGTGAGGAAGTGGACGATACTGATGTCGAACTCGACGATCCCGGCGACCGACTCGTAGACGACGTCCGCGAGCAACAACACCAGCGCGACCACGCCGAATAGGGAGGCGCTGATACAGAGCCCGAGGAAGAGCCGATTTTTGAGTTTCTCCCAGCGCAGGCTGTCGTCGGTGTGTAACGATTCAGCGGTGTCGTGGCTCATTGGTACACCTCGCGGTAGCGGCGCTTGATCCAGTCGTTGATCAGGTTCATCGTCAGCGTCATCACGAACAACACCATGCCGACGGCGAACAGGCTCTGGTACTCGACGGTCCCGACGGCGGACTCACCACGGGCCATCGACACCATGTACGCGGTCATGGTCATGATCTCGTTGAACGGGTTGCCGGTGATCTGTGCCTGCTGGCCCGCGGCGAGCGTGACGGCCATCGTCTCGCCGATCGCTCGCGAGACCGCGAGGATGTACGAGGCGAAGACCCCGGAGATCGACGCGGGTAAGACGACCCTGAGCGAGACGTCGAACTTCGTCGCCCCGAGTCCGTAGGCGGCGTTCCGGAGGTCGTCGGGGACGGCGGACATCGCGTCTTCGGAGAGCGACGAGACCATCGGAATCGTCATGACCCCGACGACGATACAGCCCGCCAGCAGGTTGTACCGGCCGGCGTTGTAGCCGAGGAGGTCACCCGCCGGCGAGATGAAAAACGGCGTCACGAACGAGATGGCGAAGAAGCCGTAGACGATCGTCGGGATCCCCGCCAGCACCTCGAGCGTCGGTTTGAGCTTCGATCGGACGCCGGGACTCGCGTACTCCGAGAGGTAGATCGCCGTCGCCGTCCCGATCGGAATCGAGACGAACGCCGAGCCGACGGTGATCGCGAGCGTCCCGTAGACGATGGGGAGGATGCCGTGAGACGGCCGGGCGTGATCCGGTGCCCAGCGCGTGCCGGTGACGAACTCGGTGAGCGAGACCTGCTGGTCGAGCGTCGCACCGAGAACCGCTTCGTGGAGCTTCACGCCGTAGAAGTAGCTGAAGCCGTTGTCCACCAACACCGCAAAAATGGCGAGCGTCGTCACGACGGTGATCGCCGCACACCCGAACAGCGTCCGGCGGACCCGCCGGTCGCGAACGCGATCAGCCCGCGCAACACCGGCCGTAATCGCGGTGTCGCTGTCTGTGTCTGTACTCATTACCGGTGTCCCTCGTTAGACGTCCGGCTGTACGTCGACCTGGTCTTCGACGCCGAGGTCTTCGAGAACGGCGTCGAGTTTGTCGTGGTTCTCCTGGGGCATCTCGGGCGGGGAGGCGTAGAATCCCTCCTGCGGGGCGAACTCGCGCTGGCCGTTGAAGTAAAAGCGCGCGAACGAGCCGATCAGGTTCGGGCGGTCCTCGAGCGAGTAGTGGCTGAGGAAGATGAACAGCGGCCGAGCCATCGGCGAGTAGACACCGTCTTCGATGTACTCCTCTTCGGGGGGGTAGAACTCGCCGTCGACGTCGCTCTCGACGGGAACGGCTTCGATCGGCTGGTCGTCGGCGATGGCGTGGTAGTAGCCGACGCCACCCCAGCCGAAGGCGTACTGGTTGCCCGCGACCGCGTCCATGATCTCGTTGGTCTGGCTGGTCGCGGAGTAGTCGTCACGGATCAGGCCCACTTCGCCGATGATGTTCTCGGTGAAGTAGTCGAACGTCCCGGAGGCGGAGTCTCGTGCGTGGAGGAGAATCTCCTCATCGGGATACTCGTCGCGGATGTCACTCCAGAGTTCGATATCGGACTCGAACTCCCAGACCGCCTTGAGTTCGTCGAGGGTAATCTCCTCGAGCCAGTCGTTCTCGGCGTTTTTCACGACCGCGAGACCGTCGGTGCCGACTTCGAAGTAGTCCCAGCCGACGCCGTTTGCCTCGGCGTCCGCTCGCTCCTCCTCAGAGATCATTCGGCTGGCACTCTGGACGTCGGAGTTGCCCTGGACGAACTCGGAGAAGCCCGCGCCAGTCCCCTGCGGGTCGACGTCGACCGAGGCGTCGGGGTACTCGTCCATGAACGTCTCCCCCGCACGGTCGGTGATCGGCGCGACGGTGTTGCTCCCGGTCGCCGTGATGGTGCCCGAGATGCCGTCACCACCGTCGTCGTCGCCACCGAAGCTACTCGTACACCCGGCGAGACCCGCGACGCCAACGGTCCCGGCCGCCGCGATGAACGACCGTCGCGATACACCGGCTACACGCTCCCATTCGGACTGATTGTCCGTCATCGGCCGAGCAGATGGATGAGTCGAATAAATACGATGCTATGACCCCTATTGTGAGTCTCGAGTGGTGTCATATGGCTATGTATTCATATATATGCCTACAGTGTGGCCGAGAGGCACGCTCGAGCGATGGGGCGGCGAGGGGAACGGAAGACGCCGCAGAGGGCCGACGACGTACCGCCGACGGACCGCTCGTTGGCTGTCCCTGCAGCAAGTGAGGCTCAGTCGAGATATTGAGACCTCGATAGTACACTTAGCAGCGTCTATGTAACCCCTCTTCCGAGGCGAGCACAGCGACGCGTCGACCGTCGTCACCCCACCATGACCACGATACCGACCGACCCGACCGACGGCACGCCAGCCGAGTACGAGAGCGACACCGGTGCAGAATTCGAACTCGAGTCGATCGTCGTCAGATACGAGACGCGAGCCGACCGGTGTACCGTCTACCCACGCGAGCGAAGCGAGGCAGAGGTGCTCACGGCCTGGCTCACGGCGGACGTCGACGCGTTCGTCCTGCTCGAGGAGATGTGGTGAGAAGAGGTAACGAGCCGGCGATTCTCGGTCCCCAGAGCGGATGCGCCGAGCCGGCGGTTGGGCTGTCTCGAGGGGCGTTTGGGAACATTCATATGAAAGATATCCCAATCGAATTTCGATGAGCGACGAAACCCAGGCGGCGACTCGAGTCGCGTTGATGTGCGTCCAGAACGCCGGGCGCAGCCAGATGGCGAGCGCGTTCGCCGAACGCGAGCGCGAGGCGCGGGGACTCGGCGAACGGGTCGACCTCGTCAGCGGCGGAACGAACCCGGCCGAGCACGTCCACGAGGTCGTGGTCGACGCGATGGCCGAACGCGATATCGACCTCGCAGACCGGACACCCCAGCGGGTGACGGAGGCGGAACTCGCCGCCTGCGACTACGTGGTGACGATGGGCTGTTCGACCCTCGAACTCGACGCCGAGTCCGAAACCGAGGTCCGCGACTGGGCGCTCGCCGACCCCCACGGCGAGCCACTCGAGACCGTCCGCGAGATCAGAGACGAGGTCGAGAACCGCGTCACGGTGCTGTTCGACGAGATCGAAGCGAGCCTCGACGATTCCTGAACGCGAGTGGGCGCGCTCGAGCGCCGAGGTGACTCGAGACGGGGGGTCCTGACGTGTCGTTCGCAGACCTCTGGGCGCTCGAGATGCTGCTCGCGGCGTTCGCGGGCGGGGCGTTCGGCGCGGCCATCGGCGCGCTCCCGGCGTTCACCTTCGCCGGATTCCTGGTGATCGCCGGTGAAACCTACGCGATGCTCGAGCGAAACCTCGGCGTGAGCGTCGAGGCGGCCGGACTCGGCTCCGTCGCGATCACCGAGTCGATCGCCCTGGGCGTCGTCTTCGGCCCACACGTCAGCTTCGGTGGTGGTGCGGCCGCGGCCGCCTACGCCGCCAAACGCGGCTATCTCGACACCGGCTTCGAGTACCACGAGGCGAAGAACGTCGTCCAGGGACTCGGCACCCGACCCGACGTGCTCCTCGTCGGCGGTGTCTTCGGGATCGTCGGCTACTGGATCGCGAGCGCCTCTGCCGCGCTCTCGGCGCCCTGGGGTCCCGTCGCGATGGGCGTCGTGCTCTCGGCGCTCTGTCACCGTCTCGTCCTCGGCTACAGCCTGATCGGGGCGACGCGCGGGAAGTTACTCGACATGCGCCCGTTCGAGAACGGAACCGCGCGCTCGAGCGAGCGAGGGAGGGACAGGCGGTCGGCGACCGACGGCGGCCGGCTGCTCGTCGAACCGTGGCTCCCCTACCAGTACAAGTGGGCGAACGTGACGGTGCTGGGTGCGGTCGTCGGCATCCTCGGCGCGTACATCGCCTACGTCACCGGAAGCGCGTTCCTCGCCTTCGGTATCAGCGTCGCCACGCTCGTCTACATCAACGCTGGCGTGGCGAAGATACCCGTGACCCACCACATCACGCTCCCGGCGAGTACGGCCGTTCTGGCGGTCGTCGGCGCACCGATGGGAGAACTCACGCCCGAACTCGTCGCCGCGAGCATCTCGCTGGGAGACGCGCTGCTCCTCGGCGCGGCCTTCGGCGTCGTGGGCGCACTCGCCGGCGAGGTCACCCAGCGAATCTTCTACGCCCACGCCGACACCCACCTCGATCCACCGGCGGCGAGCATCGTCCTCACGTCGTTTCTCATCGCCGTCCTCGCGATGGCTGGCGTCTTCGCCAGCGCCGTCTGGATTCCCCACCCCTGAGGGTGGTGGCCCACACCACCCCAAGCTCGAGTGAGTGACGGACAGAGGGGCGTCGGCAGCCCGGTGAAACGCGCTCGAATCCGGAACAGGTAACTGCCTCAGCGACAAGGTTGACTCGACCGGCATGAGCACGAACGAACCCGAGTCCCAGCCGTTTACCGCGGCAGCGGACGACGCTCCGGCGAGTGAGGCGACGGGCGAGCGGAAACCGGCCGGGGGATCGTCCAACCCGGACCAGACCGTCATCAGTTCGCGCGGTCTCGACGTCTACTACGGCGAGGACCAGGCGCTCCACGGGATCGACATGGACATCCCCGAACACCAGGTGACCGCGCTGATCGGTCCCTCCGGCTGTGGCAAGTCCACCTTCCTCCGCTCGATCAACCGCATGAACGACCTCATCGACGTCGCTCGCGTCGACGGTGACCTCTACTTTCACGGGAAGAACGTCTACGACGAGGACGTCGATCCCGTCGCCCTCCGACGCAAGATCGGCATGGTCTTCCAGAAACCCAACCCGTTCCCCAAGAGCATCTTCGACAACGTCGCCTACGGGCTCCGCGTCCAGGGCAAAGACGACGACGTCGAGGAGAAAGTGCTCACCGCACTCGAGCGTGCCGCCATCTTAGACGAGGTCGAAGACCGCCTGGACGAGTCGGGACTCGAGCTCTCGGGCGGCCAGCAACAGCGCCTCTGTATCGCCCGTGCAATCGCCACCGATCCGGAGGTCATTCTCATGGACGAACCGGCCTCCGCGCTCGACCCCGTCGCGACCTCACAGATCGAGGACCTGGTCGAGGAACTCGCCGAACAGTACACGGTCGTGATCGTCACCCACAACATGCAACAGGCCGCCCGCATCTCCGATAAGACCGCCGTCTTCCTCACCGGCGGCCACCTCGTCGAGTTCGACAACACCGACAAGATCTTCTCGAACCCCGAGAACGACCGCGTCGAGGACTACATCACCGGCAAGTTCGGCTGAACCACCACCGCCAGTTCGTCCGCGTCCCCGGTCGCCGTTTGCTATCCGCTGGCCTGTCAGTCACGGCAGTGAGCACAGCACCGGCTGGCAACCGACAGTGAGCGTCCGTCACGGCTCCCCGGCGACCCACCGCACATGTGAACAGGTACTGAACAGCAGCCGCTGGTGAGCCACGAGAAGGATGCGTGAGAGAGAACCGCCACCGAGGTCACGGGCGCGTCCCGTCGAGTGCGGCGACGAGGGCGATGGCGCGCGGGGTCGGGGCGTACTTTCGCCACTTCCCGTCTTTGTGGCGGGTGACGAGTCCCGCGTCGTGAAGCTGTGAGAGCGCGTGGCTGACCGCGCTCTGGCTGACCTCGAGTAGGGGGACGAGTTCGCAGACGCAGAGGTCCTCGTCGGCGGCGATCAGGAGGCGAACGATGGTGTAACGAGTCTCGTTCGCGAGCGCAGAGAGCGCCTCGAGGTCGACGGCGCGCGCCGACGCGGTGTGTCCCTCGTCGAGGGTGACAAGCTGTTGCATACGGGCTGTGACGTCGTCGTCCCGACACGCACCGAGTTCGTCCTCGAGATAGCGACGGAGACGGTCGTCCGACTGGCTCATAGCAAAACGGTTGTAGCTCTCTTCAAGTAAGTGTTCTCTCGGCCAGCTCGGAAACGGCGAGTGAATCCGGGCCGACAGAGCCAGAATCAGCCGACGCCGCCGACCGCGTGGGCGCAAGCTACATCACGGATGGCACGCTGTCCATAGCTATGGCCAGAAAGTCGTACCAGGAACAACTCGAGGGACTTCGCGAGGACGTCTGTTACATGAGCGAAGTCGTGATGGAGCGCCTCCGCATGGGTCTCGACGCCCTCGAGCAGAAAGACGAGGCGGTCGCCAGAGAGGTCATCGAAGGCGACGGCGAGATCAACCGGATGTACCTCGGACTCGAGCAGGACTGCATCGACCTCCTCGCCCTCCAGCAACCGGTGGCGAGCGACCTGCGCTTCATCGCCGCCTCGTTCAAGATCATCACCGATCTGGAACGAATCGCCGACCTCGCCGTGAACCTCGGCGAGTACACGCTCGAGGCCGAACGCGACCTCTTTCCCGACGTCGACGTGCAGGCGATGGGTGAACTCACCCTCGAGATGGTCGACGACGCGACGGAGGCGTACAACACCGAAGACGTCGACGCGTGTCGCGACCTCGCGAGTCGCGACGACGACCTCGACCACTTCGCCGAGCGCGCGAGCGAAATCGTCGTCCGCGACCTCATCGAGCGCGAACTCGACTCACACGACGAGGTGGAACTCCTCTTACAGGACGTCTCACGGCTCTTGCTCACGATTCGCGACTTAGAACGCGTCGGCGACCACGCCGTCAACATCGCTGCACGCACGCTCTACATGGTCGAGAACGACGACGAACTCATCTACTAACTGGCGAGAACTCGTTCGAGCGCCGTCACGGCACGCTCAACGGCCGATGTGTGTCTCGTAAGCGTGGACGGCCGTCACGAGTGCGACGATGGCGATGGCCAGAGCGCCAGCGACGCTCCCCGAGAGCGGGAGGTAGCCGGCCGACGCACTCGCGAGGACGAGCGCACCGGCACCGATCGAGAAGGCGTACCGACGCGGCCACGGGTCACGAAGTGGAGCCGTCGCTCGCTCGGCGTGATCGAGAAACGGATCGAACCGGGCGGCCAGCGGCGCCCGCTCGACGATGCCGCGATCCTTGTCGTAGTCGACGATGCCCTCCTCGTCGAGTTTGGGGAGGTGCGACTGATACAGCGAGATGTAGACGCGCTGGCGCTCGCTCGAGGAGAGGCGCTCGATCGTCGTCTCCTGTTCCCACGCCGCGACCTGCTCTGCGAGGTCGCGCATACGGACGGCCGTGCCAGCGTCGCGAAGGTAGCGCAACACGTCGCGCCGGCGCTTCGTCTGCAAGATGTGAAAGATGTCGTCCGTAGAGAGCGCACTCGAGGCGTCCTCGGCGTCGGTCTCGTCCGGCCGAGAGTCACCCACGCCGCGGTCCTCGAGTCGGTCCAGGACGGAGTCTGCGAGAGTCATCGAACCTGATACGTTACATCACCCGCGGAGTATATAAATGGGGCGACAGGTACGGAGGTGGTGTTTAGTTTAGCTCGATCCGCCGGTCCGTTGGCCGCGAACGCCCAGAAAGCCCCACCCAGCGGCGGTTGGTCGGCTGGTTTTCGCCTCACTAAACACGACAGGTACAGACGGGACGCCTGGTCGGCCACAGCCCACGCCCACAGCGTAGTAGTCGACGGTTCGACGTTCCCCACACCGGCGAGTTCGAATCCGACCCCCGCACCGACGTCGTGCGCTCACGGATCGGTAGGATCAGGTTTCGATTCTGGTGGGTGACGTCCGCCCGGCGAGTTCCGCGCTCACCAGCGCGGCGTGGCTGCGCCTGAGCCGTTCGGAGAGCGCCTGGTGTGAGATGTCGAGTTCGGCCGCCAACTCCTCGAGCGTCACCCGCCGCGGCACGTCGAAGTAACCCAGCTCGTGGGCCGCGACGATGGTCTCGTACTGCGTACTCGTCAGCGCCTTGTGCCCCTCCGAGGGATCACCGAACGGCGTCACCCGCGTCACTTCGGTGGTGAAGTCGTACTGCCTGAGCAGCGTGTGCGCCTCCGAGAGCGCGGCGTGATCGTGGAACAGCAACTCGAGCGTCCACCGTCCACTGCGGCCGCTGGCGTCGAGAATCGCGCCGTCGTTCGCCGAGACGAGCTGTTCGAACAGCTTCACACTCGCGGCGAACTCCAGCCGGAACAGCCAGCGCTCGTCGCCCGTCTCCGTCAGACAGGCGAGGACCTCGACGGTCGGGTCCGCCTCGAGTGCCGAGCGGATCGCGTTACGGCTCGCGCCGGACACCCACACCAGCGGCGGTGCGTCCCCGATCATCCCCGCAATCTGGAACTCGAACGAGCCAAGGCGGTCGAACGTCTGGGCGAACCCCAGTCTGTCGGCCGGAATCTCGAGTTCGACGACTGTCGTCATCACCGCCCTCCACCACAATCAGCTATAGACCCGTTTGGTTTGCGGAAGTGTTTCCCGATACCACAGAACGTTGATAGTCACTCGACAGAGAGTCTTTTCGCGAATGATACGAGTAGGGAGTCGGTACCGTCGTCTGAGGCGCTCGAGCGCCAGACACATATAGAAAATAAAGGCTCTGGTGAATCGCCAGACTGCGCCGACTTGATCCGTCAGAACTAGGGAGTTGAAGCGGGAAACGGCGGATGTCTATGTCCAAGATTTCCCGCTTCACTG
>NZ_JANZXN010000028.1 GCF_025629245.1 Natronobiforma cellulositropha | reverse complement strand
TCCGGTGGGTTGTACACACTCTCCACCGGATTCTCACATTCCTAGTTACTGACGATTCTAGCTCGGGGTCTCTGGATGTGTCGCTGCGCTAAACTAGAACGGATGACAAGTCTACAACCACTTCCTCCACCGTCTCAACCGAACCGACCAGACCTCGGCATACAGCGAACAGAAACTCTTGCCGAGCCTCAAGAAGTGGTGGGGCGACCTGAAGAGCGTTCACTCGAAGGTGCTTCAGAAAGTCGTTCAGCGGTTGTACGACAACCTCTTCACACTTCGCGGTCGCAAAGAAAACGGCTACCGCGTCGGCACCCTCAAGTGGAAGGCACCGGGCGAGTACCGCAGTTTCACCTACAGTCAATCTGGCTTCGAGCTCAAGAACACGAGTGGTCGGACGCGATTGTGGCTCTCGAAACTCGGAGAAATCCCGATCACTTTCCACCGTCACCTTCCCGATGACGCCGAAATCAAGACCGTCACGGTCAAGCAGGAGCCCACCGGGAAGTGGTACGCCATCGTCGGGGTCGAGACTCCCGACGACCCGCCGGAGAAACCCGAGAATCCCGAGAAGTGCGTCGGTATCGACGTAGGGATTCTCAAGTACGCACACGACACGGACGGAACTGCCGTCGAATCCCTCGACCTGTCCGACGAACGCGAGCGGTTGGAACGCGCCCAACGCGACCTCTCGCGGAAGGAACACAGTTCCTCGAATTGGAAGAAACAGCGCCGCGTCGTGGCCGAACGTCACGCCGACCTGAAGCGCAAGCGGCGAGACTTCTTGCACAAACTCTCGAACTACTACGCCCGCGAATACGACCTCGTGGCCGTCGAGGACTTGGACGCGAAGGGACTGGTCGAACTCCCGGGCAACTCGCGGAACCGGGCGGATGCGGCGTGGGGGAGGTTCCTGCGGATGCTTGAGTACAAGTGCGAACGCGAAGGAACGCACTTCGTCGCCGTAAATCCGCGTGGCACGACGAAAGAGTGTGCGGCATGCGGCGTCTCGACGGATAAGCCGCTGTGGGTACGCGAACACTCTTGCCCGGCGTGCGGTTTCGAGGCAGATAGAGACGCGAATGCGGCGTGGAACATTCTTTCTCGCGGCATCAAGAAGCGGTTAGGAGCGGGACGCTCCGAATCAACGTCCTCAGAATCGCACGGCGATTCTGATGTGCGAACGAGAGCGCCGCTCTCGTCAACGCCTGTGGAGACTGCGCTCCCTGCGGATACACCCGTATCTGCAAAGCGCGTCGTTGAAACAGGAAGCCCCACCCTCAAGCGCGAGGGCGTCAGCCCGAGCGGTAGGGTGGGGTAGTTCACGGCGAAGTGATGCTCAACGTGGGCTACTACGTGCCGATCCAACTGGTCGGGCTCTACCTCTGGAGCGCCACGCCGCTCGCCGATACCGTCGATACGGTCAGGGTCCGGTCGCTCACCTGGAACCAGCGGGCACTGGTCGTAACGGGTGCCGTCGCGGTGATCGGTGGCTACGCGCTCGTGTTGGATGTACTCGGGGGAACGCTCCCGCTGTTCGACTCGGCGAGTACGGTCCTCTCGGTCGTCGCGATGGCGCTGCTGGTCGTTCGGGCGACCGAGCAGTGGGTGTTCTGGATCACGGTCAACCTCCTCTCGATCTACATGTGGAGTGCGATCTACCTCGCCGACGGCGTCGGCCTGGCGATGGTGGTCATGTGGACCGCCTACCTGGTCAACTCCGTCTACGGTCTCTACAACTGGCGGCGACTGGCAGACGCACAGCCGACACCGCCACCGGCCCGGTGAGTTCCATGACGACCGGACTCTTCCTCGGGAAGTTCGCCCCGCTCCACGCCGGACACCAGTACGTCATCGAGACGGCACTCGAGACGGTGGACGATCTGATCGTCCTCCTCTACGACGAGCCGGCGGTCGTCGCGATTCCGGCGACGACGCGAGCAGCGTGGATCGAACGACTCTATCCCACCGTCGAGGTCCACATCGCGTGGACCGGTCCGCGGGAGGTCGGGTACACGACAGCACTGAAACGGCGACACGAGGAGTTCGTCCGTGAGCGTCTCGGCGGCCGGGCGGTGACGCACTTCTTCTCGAGCGAAGCGTACGGCGAACACATGAGCGAAGCCCTCGGAGCGGTCGACGTCCGCGTCGACCAGCCGCGAGCGACCGTGCCGATTTCGGCGTCGGCCATCCGGGCGGATCCGTACCGCCACCGCGAGTACGTCGACCCCCTCGTCTACCGCGACCTGCTCACGTCAGTCGCGCTCGTCGGCGGACCCTCGACGGGAAAGACGACGCTCGCTCGCCGTCTCGCGGCCGAGTACGGCACCACGTGGTGTCCCGAGTACGGACGGACGTACTGGGCCGAACACAACATCGACGGCCGTCTCACGCCGGCACAGCTGGTCGAACTGCTCGAGGAACACCGACGGCGGGAGTATCGACACGCCCACGAGGCGAACGGGTACTTCTTCGTCGACACGAACGCGATCACTACCTACGCGTGGTGTCGGTACTACCACGACGACGCACCCGATGCTCTCTACAGCTACGCCTGTGAGACCGGCAGACGGTTCGACCACGTCGTCCTCTGTGGCGACGATATCCCGTTCGAGCGAGAAGACGGGCGCTCCGGTCCCACGAACCGGACGCGTCTCAGCGCCAACACCGAGCGTTTCTCACCCGGCACAATATCCCGTTCACCGAGGTTCGTGGCGACCTCGAGCAACGCGTCGAGCAGGTTCGAGCGGTGCTGGAGCGCTCTCCGGAGAAGCTCTCGGGAGTCGAGCAGTAGCTGAACGACGTGCGAGCGACCGCGGTCGGTGTGACACCGACTGTTGCAGTGGCAGGCGTGTGCATACCACCGTCAGCGCAGAACACAAGCCGTTTACGGTCACTTCACCAGAAATGTTCATGAGCGGCAGTTACCGGATCGGACTCGTCGGCAAACCCTCCGTCGGCAAGTCCTCCTTCTTCAACGCGGCGACGATGAACGACGTGCCCGAGGGAGCCTATCCCTTCACGACCATCGACCCGAGCGTCGGCGAGGCCTACGTCCGCGTCGAGTGTGCAGCGCCCGAGTTCGACGAGACGTGTACGCCCAACACCGGCTACTGTGACTGTGGAACCCGGTTCGTCCCGACGAAACTCGTCGACGTCGCCGGACTCATCCCCGGCGCACACGAGGGCAAGGGTCTCGGCAACCAGTTTCTGAGTGACCTGAACGAGACCGACGTCCTCGTCCACGTCGTCGACTTCTCGGGCCAGACGGATATCGAGGGCGAAGCCACCGAGGGCCACGACCCCCGCGAGGACATCGCCTTCCTGGAGGAGGAACTCGACCAGTGGTATCTCGGCATCTTAGAGAAGGGCATCACCCGCTACGAGTCGGGCTACACCACCGAGGAGGACGCCATCGAGGAGGAACTCGCGACCCAGATGAGCGCGTTCAAGACGAACGAAGACCAGATCAAACTCCTGATCCGGCGGCTCGACCTCGGCTTCGACCCCGCCGCATGGGACGCCGACGACAGGCTCGCACTCGCCCGCGAGATTCGGATGGCGACCAAGCCCATGGTCATCGCCGCGAACAAGATGGACACCCCCGAAGCGCAGGCGAACTACGAGGAGATCACGGCCGACCCCGACTACGAACACCTCACCATCGTCCCCGCGAGCGCCCACGCCGAGAAGGCGCTGAAGTCCGCCGCGGAGGCGGGCGTCCTCGAGTACCGCCCCGGCGACGACGGCTTCGAGATCCTCGGCGAGGTCTCACCCCAACAAGAGGAGGGACTCGAGCAGATCCGCGAGTTTCTCGACGCCTACGGCGCGACGGGCGTCCAGGCGGCACTCGAGAGCGCCCTGTTCGACGTCCTCGGCGTCGTTCCGGTGTTCCCCGGCGGGGCGAACGGCCTCGGCAACGAACGCGGCGAGGTGCTCCCCGACTGTTATCTGATCCCGTCCGACTCGACCGCGGAGGACTTCGCCTACAGCCTCCACACCGACATCGGCGACGGCTTCCTCTACGCGCTCGACTGTCGCACCAAACGCCAGCTCGGCAAGGACTACGAGGTCGAGCCACGCGACGTGATCGAGGTCGTCACGACGAACTGACGGCCGCGTCCGTCGCACCGCTCACGATCGAGTTCCCCCGGGGTAGTAGCGGACCCAGAGCGCCTGGAGTGGAACGATGAGGATCGGCGTGAAGAAGGCAGCCTCGAGACTGATGGCGGCGACGCCGATCGAGAACAGAAAGACCACCGGTGAGATCAGCCCGCGAACGGCGATCAGCCAGCCGAGGCGACGGTCGATCGACTCGGCGGTGAAGTCTCGAGCGACGGCGTAACACCAGACGAGCGTGAGCGAGCCGCCGACGAACGCGAAGTTGATCGCGTACAGCGTCCAGGTGAAGTGCGTCCCGTACGTGCCGAGCAGTTCCGTCGGAAACGGGAGGAAGGAGACGGTGAGTAAGAACAGGAGGTTGAGGTAGAGGAGGACGCGGTCGTGGCGGACGATGTTCTGAAACAGGTTGTGGTGGATGATCCAGTAGAGACCGACGACGGCGAAGCTGAGCAGGTAGCTGAACAGCAGCGGCCACTGTGCCGTCAGCGCCCCCGGTAGCGCTCCGGGGTCGACGTCCGGAATCTCGAACTGTAACACCAGCAGAGTGAGCACGATGGCGAACAGGCCGTCGCTCAGCGCGTCCATCCGGGTGGTGTCCTCACCCTCGAGCAGTCGCATCGGGTCGAGAAACGACGGCGAGCGTCGAATAGCTGGCTAGCGACTGCAGGAGGCGAGACCGGAGACGGCCAGTCTTCGAGAGCGAGGGTGTCTCGAGTGTCTACGCGCTCGAGTGCGCCGAGACGATCGGTTCGCCGTGGCTGTACTTTCGCAGCAGGTAGACGACGGAGACGAACCAGAGCGCCACGAAGAAGCCGTAGACGGCGTCACCGGCGGGGTTCACTGAGTTTCGGGTGGCAGCCCCAACGTAGACGAGGGCGGAGACGGCGACCGGGAAGCCGACGTAGATCGGGACGGTGGGTGTCCAGGCGTCCGTCGCCCGCGGTTCGGTCGCGTCGATGAAGAGTCCGACGAAGGTGACGGCGGTGAGCGCGTACAGACCGAGCAGGCCGAGGACCGCGACGGCGAAGCCGGCGCTGCCGTCGGGGGCGAGCCACAGCACAGCGCCCACGACGGGCAGGGTGACGAGCGCGTAGACAGCGATCGAGACGGTCCAGCGCGTGGGTGTGCGCTCGAGGTGTCTCTCGTCGCTGCCTCGGCGCGCGCGGTGTCTCGTGGTCACCCAGTCGGCGAGGAGTGCGCCGGCGAGTGTGAGGAGAACGGTGACTCCCACGCCGAAGCCGACGGTGAGCACGGTGAAGGCGGCAGCGAGGAGGGTGCTCGAGGAGAGGGTCCCGGCCGTGGTGGCGGCGGAGACGACGGAAGCGGCGACGACGAGGGGGATGGCGAGCGAGCCAGCGAGACCACACCAGCTGCCAGCGCGGTGGGTCTCGGTCCCCCGGCCGCTGTACCGGTAGCCGACGTACAGCCCCGCGAGAAACAGCGGCGTGCCGGAGAACGTGGAACTGACGACGAGGGGATCCTCGGAGACGAGACCACTCGAGAGGGCGACCGTCACCGGAACCGTCGCGAGACCGACGAGGATCGCGAGGCGCAGCGACCCGTCTTCGAGCGCGTCACGGAGGCGAGAGAGCGGGTTCATAGCGGTTGGCTGCCAGTTCACTGAGCAGCAATATCAACCTACCGACGTGTGCGAGACGACGGTGGACGGGTCTCAGTCGCGAGTGCGTCCGGCGAGCAGCGCGACGAGCAGCAAGACGACGACAGCGAGCACGAGACCGAAGCCGGGGAGGCTCTCGGTGTCGTCTGCGCCGGCCGCGTCGTCCGTGTCAGTCGCGTCGTCGTCAGCCGCGGAGTCCGTATCGTCCGCGTCCTCGGCTGGCGGTTCGACGACGACCGCCTCGAGGTCGTCGGAGAGGTCGACACCGGCCGCCTCGAGCGCGAGGGCGTAGGTGCCCGGCTCCGTGAAGGTGTACTCGAGGACGATACTCGAGGTATCACCGGCGGCGAGCGAGACGGATCGGCTGTCGAGCGTCTCGCCGTCTGCGAGCAGCGCCACGGTGTGTTCGCCGTCGGCGTCGCCGACGTTCTCGAGGTCGACGGTGACGGTGACGAGCGTGCCGTCTGTGGTCTCGAAGACGTCCTGGTCGGTGACGGTACCGACGAACGCGGCCGAGGGCTCCGGTTCGGGTTCCGGTTCGGGTTCGGGGTCGGATCCGGACCCGGACCCGGACCCAGTTCCGGGCGACGGCGACGGTCCACCACCCGAGGAGGGCGTCGCGACGCTGAAGGTCGTCGTCTCCGTCGCCGGGTTTCCAGCCTCGTCGGCGACGGTGAGCGTGACGGTGTAGGTCTCGCCCTGCTCGAGTGCGAACGTGTGTTCGGCGCTCGAGGCGGTGATCGAGGTGTTCGCCGAGCCGGTCACGTCGTCCCCGTCGAGGGTGAGCGCGACCGAGGAGGTGTCGATCCCCGACAGGTGATCCTCGTAGGCGAAGCTGACGGTCACCTCGTCGGTGTCTGCGGCGAGCGTCGAGCCGTCGGTCGGGGTGACGGCCGTGACCGTCGGCGACTCCTCGTCGACGATGAGCGCACCGTAGGTCGAGAAGCCGTGGACGGTGGCCGTGACGAACGGGTCGCCGCCGTCGTAGGTGACGCTCGAGTCGACGGGACTCCACTCGCCCGCGCCGTCGTGGTGGTGGAGCGTGACGTCGCTCGCACTGGCACCAGTCGGGAGCGCGTCCTCGTCGATGGCCATCGAGATGGTCGCTCCTTCGATCGTGCCCTCCGCGAGGTAGTAGTCGAGGAGGTCGTGGAGGTCGGCGGTCAGGAAGCCGACGCCGACGGCGGAGCCGTCGAGGTTCGCGTTGACGGTGTTCTCGGAGAGCGCCAGGTAGAGTTCCTGGGTCGTGAGCGCCTCGTTTGCGTCCTCGATCAGGTCGAAGTCGATCGAGGTGCCGGTCTCGGGGATCACGATTTTTCCGTCTGCGAGCGTGAACGCCGTGTTGACGACGACCGAGGCGTTCGCACTGCCCTCGTTTCCGGCCAGGTCGGTACCGGTCACGGAGACGGTGTAGTTGCCCGATTCGTCGAACTCGAGCGTGCCCGTGAAGGTCGTGCTCGTGCCGTCGCCGTCGCCCATCGTCACGTCCGCAGACGAGGTCGTCCCGTCCGGTTCGACGACTGTGGCGGTCACGGTGGGCGTCCCGGCGAGCGGTTCGTCGCTCTCGAGGACGACCGTCGCGTCCTCGTTGTCGACGTCGGTGAGCGTGACGGCCATACCCGGCCCCTCGCGGTCGATCACGAGCGGGTCGGCGTCGGCTGCGAAGCCGGCGATGCCGTACTCGTCGATGGCGATCACGGAGAGTTCGTACGCGCCGTCGTCCGGGATGGACCCCGGTGCGTCGCGGTCGATCGGGATCTCCACGAACCAGCGGTCGCCGGTGTTGTGGGTCGCCTCGACGCTCGTCGCGTAGGTCGTCTGGAGCGAGGAGACCACCAGCGTGATCGACTCGAGGTCGTGGTCGGATTCGACGTCGATCGCGACGGTGGCGTTCTCGCTCGCGTAGACCACGTCGGTCTCTAACTCGAGGTCGTAGCCGCTCGAGTGTCCCGCGACGTCCGCGATCGAGGGGTCGACGACCGGTTCGACGACGTCGACCGTTCCGGCCGAGCGGTCGCCGAGGGTGAGTTCGTAGGTGCCTAGCTGGTCTGGCTCGAATGTGATGTTGAGCGCGCCCAGGTGGTACCAGCCGGGTGAGAGGGTCATCGACTGGGAGCCGACGGTCGTCGTCTCACCCGTCTCGAGGTGGGTCGCGTTCAGCGAGATCTCCTCGGGGTCGTCGATGGTTCCCGCCTGGTAGATGCTCCCGATGACGTGGGTGTGGCTGCCCAGCGGAATCTCGACCTCAGAGGTCGACGCCGCGATCACCTGGATATCAGACTCGGCGGCGAGCACCTCGATCGTTCCGGCGTTTCGGTCACCCAACTCGAGGTCGTAGGTCCCGGGCTCGAGGTCGAACGTGATGTTGATCGCACCCAGGTGGTAGAAGCCCGGCGAGAGCGTCACCTCCTGGCTGCCGAGGACATCGGTTTCGTTCGTCTCGGTGTTCGTCGCCGTCAGTTCGATCGTCTCCGTTCCCTCGATATTTCCGCTCTGGTGGATACTGCCGACCGTGTAGGCCTCCTCGCCTTCGATCTTCTCGACTTTGGAGGTCGACGCCGCGATGACCTGAATGTCCGATTCGGCTGGCTCGACCTCGATCGTTCCGGCGTTACGGTCGCCGAGTTCGAGATCGTACGTCCCGGGGTCGAGTTCGAACGAGATGTTGATCGCACCCAGGTGGTAGAAGCCCGGCGAGAGGGTGACCTCCTGACTGCCGAGGGTCGTCGTATTTCCGGACTCTGTGTTCGTTGCCGTCAGCTCGATGGTTTCCGTTCCCTCGATATTTCCGCTCTGATGGATACTGCCGACCGTGTAGGCCTCCTCGCCTTCGACCTTCTCGACTTCGGAGGTCGACGCCGCGATGACCTGGATGTCCGATTCGGCTGGCTCGACCTCGATCGTTCCGGCGTTACGGTCACCCAACTCGAGGTCGTACGTCCCGGGGTCGAGATCGAACGAGATGTTGATCGCCCCCAGGTGGTAGAAGCCTGGCGAGAGGGTGACCTCCTGGCTGCCGAGGGTCGTCGTATTTCCGGTCTCGGTGTTCGTCGCCGTCAGCTCGATGGTTTCCGTTCCCTCGATATTTCCGCTCTGATGGATACTGCCGACCGTGTAGGCCTCCTCGCCTTCGATCTTCTCGACTTCTGAGGTCGACGCCGCGATTACCTGGATGTCCGATTCGGCTTCCTCGACCTCGACCCATCCCGCATCGCGGTCGCCGAGTTGGAGGTCGTACGTCCCGGGTGCGTCGGGTTCGAACGTGATGTTGATCGCCCCCAGGTGGTAGAACCCCGGCGAGAGCGTGACGTCCTGGCTGCCGATGGTCGTCGTATTTCCGGTCTCGTTGTGCGTCGCCGTTAACTCGATCGTCTCGGTTCCGCCTTCCTCACCGGCCTGGTAGATGCTGCCGACCACGTAGGTCTGCTCACCCTCGATCAGTTCCACGTCGGCGACCGAAGCACCGACGACCTGGATGTCGGAGAGTGACGCTTCGACCTCGACTGAGCCGGCGTTTCGCCCGCCTAACTCGAGATCGTACGTCCCGGCTTCGTCGGGTTCGAACGAGATGTTGAGCGCGCCCAGGTGGTAGACGCCCGGCGAGAGCGTGACGTTCTGCGTGCCAGCCGTGGTCGTCTCGTTCGTTCCCCGGTGGGTCGCGTTCAGGGCGATTTCCTCGGTCCCTTCGACATTTCCTGCCTGATAGATGCTGCCGACGACGTGAACCTCCTCACCGACGGTGAGGTTGTAGCCGTCCGGCGAGGCGGCGATGACCTGGATGTCAGAGACTGCTGGCTCGACCTCGATCGTTCCGGCGTTTCGCCCGCCTAACTCGAGATCGTATGTTCCTGGCTCGTCCGGCTGGAAGGTGATGTTCAGAGCGCCCAGGTGGTAGAAGCCCGGCGAGAGCGTGACCTCCTGACTACCGAGATCGACGGACTCGTTCGACTCGACGTGTGTCGCCGTCAGGTTGATCGTCTCGGTTCCCTCGACGTTGCCAGCCTGGTAGATGCTGCCGACCGTGTAGGCTTCCTCGCCTTCGATCATCTCGACTTCGGAGGTCGACGCCGCGATGACCTGAATGTCGGATTCGGCTGGCTCGACCTCGATCGTGCCGGCGTTACGGTCGCCGAGCTGGAGGTCGTACGTCCCGGGGTCGAGTTCGAACGAGATGTTGATCGCCCCCAGGTGGTAGAAGCCCGGTGAGAGCGTTACCTCCTGGCTGCCGACGACCGTCGTCTCGTTCTCGGTGTCCGTCGCCGTCAGGTTGATCGTCTCGGTTCCCTCGACGTTGCCAGCCTGGTAGATGCTACCGATGGTGTAGGCTTCTTCACCCTCGATCATCTCGACTTCGGAGGTCGACGCCGCGATGACCTGGATGTCGGATTCGGCTGGCTCGACGTCGATCGTCCCGGCATTTCGGCCACCCAACTCGAGGTCGTACGTCCCTGGGTCGAGATCGAACGAGATGTTGATCGCGCCCAGGTGGTAGAAGCCCGGTGAGAGCGTTACCTCCTGGCTGCCGACGACCGTCGTCTCGTTCTCGGTGTCCGTCGCCGTCAGTTCGATCGTCTCGGTTCCCTCGACGTTGCCGGCCTGGTAGATGCTACCGATGGTGTAGGCTTCCTCACCTTCGATCATCTCGATTTCGGAGGTCGAGGCCGCGATGACCTGAATGTCCGATTCGGCTGGCTCGACCTCGATCGTCCCGGCATTTCGGCCACCCAACTCGAGGTCGTACGTCCCTGGGTCGAGATCGAACGAGATGTTGATCGCGCCCAGGTGGTAGAAGCCCGGCGAGAGCGTGACCTCCTGGCTGCCGATGACGTTAGTCTCGTTCGTCTCGGTGTCCGTCGCCGTCAGGTCGATCGTCTCGGTTCCCTCGACGTTGCCGGCCTGGTAGATGCTGCCGACGGTGTACGCTTCCTCGCCTTCGATCATCTCTACCTCCGAGGTGGAGGCTGCGATGACCTGGATGTCCGACTCGGCTGGCTCGACCTCGACGATGCCAGCCGACCGGTCACCGAGGTCGAGCTCGTACGTCCCCGCCTCTTCGGGTTCGAAGGTAATGTTGAGCGCACCCAGGTGGTACCAGCCCGGACTGAGCGTGACCTCCTGGCTGTCGATTGTCGTCGTATTGCCCGTCTCGAGGTTCGTCGCGTTCAGCGCGATCTCCTGTGGGCCTTCGGTCGTCCCCGCCTGGTAGATGCTGCCGATCACGTGCAGCTGCTCGCCCTCGGTCAGCTCGGTCTCCGAAGCCGACGCCGCGATCACCCGCACGTCCGTGTAGGCGTTCTGGACGTTGAGCGTCCCGAGGTCGAAGCCGTTGAGCGAGAGGGAGACCGACGCGGTGAGTTCACCCTCGGGCATCTCGAAGCCGGAGGAGTTCCACTCGAGCGTGGCCGCCCCCTGTGCGAGACCGGGATCGACGGTGACGGTCGTGGTGTCGACGACCTCGCCGTCGACGAGCAACTCGAGCGTCTCGTTGCCCGCGATCTCCCCGCTGTTGTACAGGTTGGCGCTGACGGAGAGGGTGTCACCGAGTGGGAGGGGTTCGGGGTCGACGTCCGCGCCGTAGACGACGACGTTCGACTCGGGTGCCTCGACGACCGTGACCGTCCGCGTCGTCGTGTCGAAGGCGTACTGATCGTCCTCGATCGCGAGGAAGACCTCGTACTCGCCGGGTTCGTCGTAGACGTACGTCGTCACCGGATCAGTCGTGTCGACGTACGATTTGTCGCTGGTGAAATCCCAGTAGTAGGTGAGCGACTCACCGGCGGGCGGCGTCGACGCGCTCGCGTCGAAGGTCACCGGCTCGCCAACGACTGCCGTCGCGGGGTCGTAGGTGAAGATCGCGTGTTCGATCGGAACGAGCGATACGTCGAGCGTGGTGGTCTCGTCTTCCTCGATCGTGACACCCTCGACGGTGGTCCCTTCGTAGCCGATCGCAGAGACGGACACGTCGTAGGTTCCAGGCGCGAGTTCGATCGCGTACGATCCGTAACTGGGCGAGCCGGACGTCACCGCTCCGGTGTCGACGTTCGTTGCGGTGATCGTTCCACTGTAGATGGTGTCGCTTGTCTCGTCGTCGGTCAGCGTCCCCGAGAGCGTCCCCGGGTCGGGGACCGGCTCTAGGTCGACGTCCTCGACGGTCGTTCCGTCGGCGGTGATCTCGACGTCGGTGACGGTCGTCTCGAGGTAGTCCTCGGCGCTGACGACCAGCGTGTAGGTGCCGGTCGGTAACGAGAGGTCGTAGGAACCGACCTCGGCCGACTGCGAGAGTGCACCGATGCCACCGTCGTCAGACGAGTCGGCACTGGCGGTTTCGGCGAGTGCGCCGAAGCCGTCGTCGTCGAAGGCGAGCACCTGCGCACCCTCGAGCGGCGAGCCGTCGCCGGTGACGGTGCCCTCGAGCGTGCCGGTGTCGGGTGCGTCGACGCCGGTTTCACCGAAGACCCCGAACGTCGAGAACTCGGTGATGCCGTAGGCGGCGACGAACCCCTCGTCGAGGTCGGGACCCGTGACGAAGGTGTCGTTCGCGGGCGCGTGCCACTCGCCGTCGGTGTCGTAGCGCCAGATGCGCAGCGAGGTCTCTTCGATCTCGCCGAGGTCGGTCTCGTCGTAGGAGACTCGTAGCTGGTCCAGTTCTGCAACGTCGCTGGTGTTCGTGATCTCGACGACGTGGCCGAGCGCGTCGACACCCCCGGGGAGCGTCCCTGGTTCGCCCGCGGCGTTCAGGCGAACGTCGCTGCCGGTCGCGGAGACCGTGGTGTTCCCGAGGGTGAGCGACTCGAGCCAGTTGGTCGCGCCGTCACCGAGTTCGGCGTCCGTCTCGCTGTCGAGGACCGTCGCGTTCGTGACCGTGTTGTCGGAGCCACCCACCACGATGCCGGTGGTGGTCCCCTCGAGTGTGACCTCGGAGACCGTGTTGTTCGTCGACTCGCCGGCGAGGCGGACGCCGGTCCCGGTGAGGTTCGAAACGGAGACGTCGGTGACGACGTTGTCCGCGCCGCCGGCTTGCACACCGCTGGCCAGGCCGGTCGAGACCGTGAGCGCCGTTCCGGAGCCGTCCCTGACCGTCAGGTCCGTCACCGTCGTCGACTCGCCGAGGAGGGCGAACCCACCCTGGCTGTCGGCAATTTCGACGCCGTCGAACGTGTTCCCGGTGTTTTGATCGGGACCGACGTGGACGGCGTTCAGGCTGGCGTCGGTGATCGTGACGTTCGAGAAGACGTTCCCGCTCGAGCGACTGGGGAGGTTCAGATCGCTCTCACTATTGTTCTCGAGCGTAACGTCGCGAAGCTCGTTGTAGTCGGCGTTACTCAGCGAGATCCCACTGCCGCCGTTGCCGCTCGCGTAGACCGACTCGAGTTCGTTGTTTGTCGAAGCGGTACCGCCGGAAAGGTCACCGACGAGGTAGATCCCGGTACGATCGTTGTCCGTCGTCGTCACGTTGGTGAGCGTGTTTCCACGGCTCTGACCGATTCGGATGCCGTGCACACCGTTACCGGAAACCGAGACGGTGTCGATCGTCGTCCCGACGGGGCGACTCTCGAGGTTCACTCCATACTGGCTGTTGTCGTCGGCGGTGACGTCGGCGAAGTTGTTGTTGCCGGTCGACGCCTGCACGCCGACACGGTTCGCCGACGCGTCGACGCCGACGAACTCGTTACCGCTTCCCGACCCCATCCGGATGCCGTCGCCGTTGGTGCCGGTCGCGGTGACGTTCGTGAACTGGTTGTTGTGACTGAAGCCGCCTGCCCAGCCGACGTTGATCCCCGAGAAATCGTTATCCCGAACCGTCAGGTTCGAGATCTCGTTGTCGTTCGCACTCCTGAGGTAGAAGCCGCCGTTGTTGCGCTCGCTGCGAACGTCCGTCAGCACGCTATCTTCGACATTTCTGAAGGCGACACCGACGTCCCAGTCGGCGACATCCACGTTTCGCACGGTGACGTTCGTGACCGTGTCGTCGGGACCAACGTGAATACCGTACTGCGTACTCGAGCCAAGGTTCTGGCCCTGGATAGTGTGGCCCTGCCCGTCGAAGACCACGTCGCTCGAGTCGATCACGATGGCCGTCGAGTCGTCGGTGAGGTCCGCACCGAGCAGGTACGTCCCTGGCACCGTGATGGTCGTGCTCTCGGTGATCGTCACCGGCCCGTCGTGAGCGATCGAGACCGAGGCCGTGGCGACGTCGTCGTCGCTTCGAACCGTCACCTCGCCGGTGCCGACGTCACTCGCCTCGGGCGTCCAGGTGAGCGTCGCCGTGTGCGTCGCTCCCGCGGCGAGCGTCAGGTCCTCGAGTGAGTCGACGACCGAGCCATCGAACGCCTCGAGTTCGACCGTCTGTGTTCCCTCTTCGTTGCCGGTGTTCTCGACGGTGACCTCGACCTCGAGGGGCTCGCCCGCGGCCACCGGCGAATTGGTCCCGTCGATGCTGAGATCGAACGAGACGTCGGGGGCGTCCTCGTAGAGGCCGAACGTCCCGCTCTCGGTGATCGTCGCCGTCGCCGTGCCCGCGTGCGTGTCGATGGTTTCAGAGACCTCGTTCCAGTTCGAACCGTCGTGGGCCCAGACGTCGAGTGTGTCCGGGTAGTGGAGGTCGCTGGCGTCGTAGTGGAACGTGACCTCGAGTGCGGCATCGTCGGGATGGCCGGCGACCTCGAGTGGGGTTCCCACGGCAGTCTTCTCGGGCGGTGCGACCGATCCGGCCGCCGGCCCGAACGCGACGTCGGTCGCCTCGAAGTCGAGCGTCGTCTCGCCCGTGCTCGCGGTGCCGACGGTCACGTCGGTTCCGGTGACGTTCTCGAGCGCGTGTCGCCAGTTTTCGTCGGCGAAATCACCGACGGTGACGGCCCACTCGCCGCTGTCGAGAACCGTGTCACCCGAGAGCGTGACGCCGTCGGAATCGGTGATTCTGATGCCTGTCTCGCCACTGTCGCGAACGGTGTTGTTGACGAGCGTCGCGTCGTTACTCGAGCGTGCGACGTTGATACCGTGGCGCTCGTTACCGATCGCGGAGTTGTTCAGGAGATCGATCTCTCGAGCGCTGCTGTCGATGAAGAAGCCGTCTCGTTCGTTGTCGATCGCCCAGTTATCGACGAAAGTATTGTTCACTTGACCGTTGAACGCCCGGAAGCCGTTCCGGGTATTCGCGACGGCGGTGTTGTTCTCGATCCAGTTGTCGCTGGCGCTGACGACGCTGAGGCCGTGCTGGTTGCCCTCGAGGTAGTTGTGGATGGCGGTGACGTTCGACGTACTGGTGTCGAGGTAGACGCCCGAGAGCTGGTTGCCGGTCGCGTTCGTGTACTCGATGACGTTGCCGTCGCCAGACTCACGAATGGCGATCCCGTTGACGTTGTTCGCGACGGTGTTGTGCGTGTACGTGTTGTTCACCGACGATTGCGGGTCGGCAATCCCGGCCCCGTTGTTCCCGGTCGCCGTGTTGTTGACGACGTACATCTCGTCGCCGAGGATACGGATGCCGTCCGCGCTGTAACTCTCGTGGCCGTTGTCGGTGACGACGTTGTGGGCAATGGTGACGTTCTCGTTGTTCGAATGGAAGAAGATTCCCGAGCGGTCGTTCCCAGTGGCGGTGACGTACTCGATCGTACTGTCGTGGATGGTGTGGAGGTAGAGGCCGTCCTGCCCGTTGTTGCTCACCGTCACGTCGCTAATCTCGACACCGACGCCGTCCCTGACGCGAAGTCCAGCGTTGGTGCTCTCCTCGATGGTGACGCCGTCGACGGTGAGGTCTTCGACGTTGCGTGCACCGAAGCCGTTCTCCCAGTTCGTGAGGGTGACGTCCCGGACGTGAACGTTCGCCGGGTCCAGCTGTGGTGACCACGAGATGCCGACCTCCCCGACAGCGATACCCTGCGAGTCGCTCGAGCCGTCACCGGTGATGGTGTAGCCGTTGCCGTCGATGGTGACGCCACCGACGTCGACCTGGATACAGGTCGAGTCACCGGAGAGGTCGCCCTGCAGTTCGTAGTAGCCAGGCTCGTCGATGGTGGTACACTCGGTGAGGGCGATTGGATCCGGTTCCGTCTCGACACCGAAGAGGCCGACGGTCTGACTGTTTCCGCTGAGGCTGGTCAGGTTCGCGGTGACGGTGTTGGCCGTGGTGTCGACCGTCGACTCGAGTTCGTTCCAGTCGCCGTCGTAGCGGTAGAGCGTGAGCGAGTCCGCCTCGAGCGTCGGTGACGGCTCGTAGTGCACCGAGAGGTTGACCCAGCCCTCGAACCAGGGTGAGCCTCGTGCGTCCGCAACGTCGACGTAGGTACCGAGTGTATCGAGCCCATCCGGCGGGTTGACCCCGCTGAACTCCCCCGGTTCGACGTCGACATCGTGACCTTCGAACGAGACGACGGCCGTCTCGAGGTCGAGCGTTTCGACGTGATTCTCGCCAGCGTTCGCCTCTCGGTAGGCGGTCTCGGTCTCGCGAACGACGTTGTCGACGAGGAGGGTTCCGGTCGCCGAGTGAGTGAGTTCGAAGGCACGGTCGCCGCTGTCGACGATCGTGTTCTCACGGAACTCGTTATTATCGTCTAGAACCCGAATTGCGGTGTTGAAATTCCCGCCATCCTGGTGGCTGACGTTGTTCCCCACGAAGGTGTTGTTCGACGTGTCAACGATGAGAGGATGTAACGTATTGTGGGAAATTGTCGTATCCACGATGGTGTTGTTGTCGGATGAGAAGCGGAACCAGAACCCGTTCGAATTCCCCTGGATAGTCGCGTTTGCCACCGTGTTGTGCGTGCTGGTGGAGGTGACGCGCATACCGTCCTGTGCATTGTCGAGCGAGGAGATGCGCTCGAACGTCGAGTTGGTCACCGAGTTGAGAGAGAACCCACGTGCATCATTGTTCGCTGCAACGGTGTCGACGACGGTGACGTTGTCCGACCATTGAATCGAGATGCCATGGTTCGAGCTACTGTTCGTTGCCTCACTGTCCCGAATCTGGGCGTCCGTCACCCCGTCGAGTTCGATGTTCCTGTCGTTGAGGGTTGCAGTCACGTCTTCGAGTGTGAAGCCGGTAACGTCTTCAGCGAGGATACCGCGGAACCAGCCGTCGGCCGACACGTTGGTGACGGTCACGTCGTCGGCGAGATCGTGGACGTAAATCCCGTAGGAATTCGACTGGAGATCGACGCCGGTCACGTTGTAGCCCATGCCGTCGAAGTGGACATTCGGCGCGACGATCTCGATACACGTCTCGTTCCCGACGATGTCACCGGCGAGTGCGTACGGGCCCGGCCGGTCGATGACTTCACAGCCGGTAATCGGCTGGTCCGGAATCTCGCCGTGTTCGTCAGCCCACGCGTCGTGGTGGCCGTGGGTCCCGAGGAGAACACGGGAGCCCTCGCTCGAGGCAGCCGTGCCGGTGTCGAACGCGTAGAGGTGACTCCGGTCGTCGCTCAGCGGTGCGGCGTCGGCGGCGACGTAGACGACGCCGTCTGCGACCGTCGGCGAGGAGCGAACCTGGCCGATCGTCTCGGCGCTGTCGAGTTCCGCGCCGGTGTCCGCCTCGAGCGCGTAGAGGTTGCCGTCGCTGCTGCCGACGTAGAGGACGCCGTCGGCGATCGTCGGTGAGGAAACACCCCGGACGTCCTCGTTGGTCCAGAGGATCGACCCGTCGGCGGCGTTCATCGCGTAGGTGCCGTTGGTCTCCTGCCTGCCGGTCACGTAGAGGATGCCGTCGGCGACCGTCGGCGTCGCGCTGACCACGCCGGTGTCGAACTCCCACCGCTCCTCGCCGGTAGATGCGTCGAACGCGTGGATCGCCCCGTTGTAGATCATCGTGGGATCGCCGCCGGGTTCCGGATCCTGTTGTTCTCCCGCCCCGCTCCCGATGTAGAGCGTGTCGTCGACGACCGTCGGCGACGAGGAGAGGAGGTTGCTCAGGAAGGTCTCCCACTCGACGTCGCCCGTCTCGACGTCGATCGCGACGAGCATCCCCCGCAAGGCGACGTAGACGGTGCCGTCGTGGACCGTCGGCGCGACCGCCTGCGTGCCGTCGTTGTCCGGGCGATCGTCGTAGACCCACTTCACCGAACCAGTCGCCGCGTGGAGCGCGTAGAGGTCGTTGTCGCCGTTGTGGACGAAGACGAGTCCGTCGGCGACGGTCGTCGCCCGAATGTTCCCGCCGTAGTTCGGGTTCGGACTGAGGTCCTGTCGCCAGATCTCCGCACCCGTCTCCGCCTCGAGCGCGACGACGTAGCCGTCCTGGCTCGCGGCGAAGACCGTGCCGTCGACGACCGAGGGTGAGTCGGCGACTCCCCACGTCGACCCCGGATTGACGTCGACACGCCACTCCTCTGCGCCCGAGTCGGCATCGAAGGCGTAGACGGTACCGTTGGCGCTCCCGATGTAGACCGTCCCGTCGACGACCGTCGGCGACGTGCGGCCGACGCCGTCGTTCTCCCCGCTGATCGGTACCTCCCACAACGCATCGAGGGCAGGTGACCCGTCACTCGAGATGGACTCGGTCGAACTGAAGTCGCTCGAGGGGGCGCTCACCGCCGACCCGGGCATCCCCACGACGACGAACGGAAACCAGACAGAGCCGACCATGAGGACCGAGAACACGATCGCAGCGAGTCTGACCGCCGGTCGCGGACCCCCACGTGGAGACCGCCTGGCAGACGACCGCCGTCTCTCAGATCCGTTCGACGCACGCAACCGTCGGCTCGCACCGGCGAGGAACCCTCGTCTCGCCATTCCCCCTGCTTTGGCAACCATTCGGCCAATAACCATTTCTACGCGACTCTCAGCGAGAGTAGATACTCAATGCTCGCTGAGTTAGATGTACCTTAGGAAGTTACCTCGTGGTGAGTTAGAACAGCGGATCCAGCGGGGAAGCGTGGAGACGGAGGGAGTGAGACCCAAGACCCACCGCCTCGTGCGATGTGTGGAGCGCTACTGTGTGACCGCCCGTCTGATGTTCTCGACGGCCTCCTCGAGCGCTGCCGTCGCCCGCTCGGCCGGGAGTTCGTACTCGATGATCAGCGGGGTCTCGACCTCGGCGTACGCCTCGAGCAGCGAGAGCACGTGCGGCAGGTCGAGACGTCCCGCGCCGGGGAGGTCCTCGAGTTCGGTCTCCGAGGTGTCTTTCAGGTGTACGGCGACGATCGAGGGACCGAGCGCTTCGATCACGTCCTCGGGTGCCTCGTCCATCACGAGAAAGTGGCCGGTGTCGATACAGACGCCGAGTTTCGGGTGTGCGTGACACTCGAGAACCTGGTCGACGTCCTCGATCGAAGAGAAGACGCTCGAGACGTCGTCGTGGTGGACCGTCGAGTAGTTGTGGATCGCCACGTCGATGTCGAACGCCTCGGCGTGGTCGATCACCTCCTCGGTGATCTCGTCGCTGTCGGGCGGGTAGTTGACGGTGAGGTAGGTCGCCCCCAGGCGGTCCGCGAGCGCGAAGTACGCCCCGGCCTGGCCCGGTTCGGTGAGGTCGACGACGCCGTAGCCACAGATCGTCACCCCCGACTCCTCGATGGCCGCGAGTGCCGCCTGGATCGTCTCCTCGTCGTCGTCGGGCGAGAGGTGTGCGTCCCAGAGTTCGAGGTACTCGACGCCGACCGAGTCGAGTTCCGCGAGCAGTTCCGCGAGCGAGAGCGACTGGAAGACGACGCTCTGGACGCCGATATCGTAGCCCGCCTCGTGGCTATCGTCCGACTCGGCGGAGACGCCCGACTCACTGGAGAGGGTCATAGAGGAACGCAGGCGAACCCCGTCTAAAAACGTTGTGGCGACGGCGATCGAGACGGGAAGCGAGTGCCCGCGCGACGGCCGCCGGTGGCTGTGGCCGGCCGAGCGGTCTCGTGCTCAGCGCTCGTGGAGGCGAACCGGAACCGCGTTTCCGGGCTGGGTCGTCATCTCCGGGGCGAGTTCGAGTCCAGCCAGTGGCTCGAGGTGGTAGCGACTCCCGACCGTCGCGAGGACCAGCGTCGCCTCGAGCATCGCAAAGCGCCGGCCCAGACAGGCGCGTGGCCCGGCCCCGAACGGGATGTAGGCGTAGCCCGCCGACTGCGGACTCGTCTCGCACCAGCGCTCGGGCCTGAACGCGAGCGGGTCGTCCCAGAACCGCTCGTCGCGGTGGATCCGGTACGCCGAGAGGTGGATCATCTCGTCGGCCGGAAGCCGGTAGCCGCCCACCTCGACCGGGCGGGTCGCCGCCCGCGGAATCGTGTGCACCGGCGGATAGAGGCGCATCGCCTCGAGCACGATCCGTTCGGTCACCTCGAGTCGGCCCACGTCCGCGAGCGTCGGCGACGCGCCGTCGAGGACGGTCTCGAGTTCGGCGTGAAAGCGCTCGCGGGCAGCCGGGTTCGTCCCCAGCGAGTGGAGCGCGTAGGTGAGCGTCAGCGCCGTAGTGTCGTGGCCGGCGAAGGTGAAGCCGATGACCTGATCGACGATCTCGGTCTCGGTGAGACCGTCTTCCTGTCCGCGCGAGGCGACGAGCGCCGAGAGGAAGTCGTCACCGAGTCCCTCGCGTTCACGCTCTTCGAGCAGGGTGTGCGCCTCTTCCCGTAGCGTCTCGACGGCCCGGCGAAAGCGCCGCCGGGCGGGCGTCGGCACCCAGACCGGCAACACCCACGAGGAGGGGACGAACCACGCGTTGAGGTCGTTCGCCGCCCGGCGCAGCGCCTCGTCGCCGTCGGGGTCGAGTCGGCGGTCGAACAGCGTCCCGAAGAGGTTCTCGAGGGCGACCGCCGTCATCTCCTCGCGCAGCGAGATGCGCTCGCCGTCTTCCCAGCGCGCTACGCGCGCTTCGGTCAGCGTCACCATCTCCTCGGCGTAGGCGCGGATCCGCTCGGGATAGAAGAACTCCTGCATGAGGTCGCGCTGGTTCTCCCACTGCGCCCCCTCGGCGGCGATGATGCTCTCGCCGAAGGCGACCTCGAAGCTCTCGTTCTTGCGGAAGGCGTCGACCTCGCTCGAGAGCACCTGTTCGGCGTACTCGGGATGGGCGAGGACGTAGATGTCGCCGACGCCGAGTACTTCCATCCGGGCGACGTCGCCGACGGTGTCGATGGCCCGGTCGACCAGGCCGAACGCGTCGCGTGCGTAGTGGAGCGTGTGCCCCAGCACCGGGTGGCCCGACGGCGACGGCGCGTGTGTGTTCATGGCCCGCGATACGAAGGCGAGCTAATAAGGTCTGTCTTCGTGGCCCAACTCGAGTGCGGAGACCACACGGAGACGGCGGCGGCGGCGGACAGCTGATGTGCACAGGATGTGCATCTGCCGGAAGGGTTAACCAGCTGTGTGCAAAATGTGCACACGAGATGAGCGCCAGCGACGACCCCCGACGGGTCCACTTTCACTCCCCCGAGTACCTCGTCGAGCGTCTCGACGCCATCGCCGACCTCTTCGGTACGGATCGGACCGACCTGCTGGTCGAGGCAATTCGTGCGTACCTGGCAGAGACCACCGAGAGCGAACCGTTCCAGGACCTGGTTGCAGAGCGCTACTACGACGACGAACTCGAGTTCGAGACCGTCAGCCAGCTCGTCGGTGCCGAAACTGCCCACCGGTTTCGGCTGCTCAAGGCCGATCTCGCGCGCGACCCGTTCGACATCGAGCCACCGGCGGACGTCGACATCTACGCGGGAACGGTCGAGACGGCCGATCCCGACGAGCGACCCGAGACGGCCGACGAGCGATGAGCGAGCGCCAGCGGCTACGGACGCTCGTCGCCGATACGAGCGCGCTCGTGAGTCTCGCGGTCCCACGGGCCGACTCGCGCCGTGAGACGGCGTCCCTCCCCGACCCGCTCCAGTACCTGCTCACCTCGTGTGACGTATCCGTCCCGCCCGAGGTCGTCTCGGAGCTTCGCGAGGTCGCCTCGTACACGGACATCCACGGCGCAGCGGCCACCAACGTCCTCGCCGCTCGAGCGCACTACACCGTGAGAGATCCGTACGAAGAGGCGGCGACACCCACGGCTCGGCCATCGTTCGGGCTCGACGCGGGTGAAACCGACGGCATCGTCCTCGCGAACGCGCTGGGCGCTGATGCGTTCCTCACCGACGAGTTCGGCGGGACGAACTTCGGGCTGATCCACGCCGTCCTCGTCGAGACACGGATCGTACCGACGCCACGACTCATCTGTGATTACGCCCGCAACGGCCACCTCTCGAGCGAGGACGCGCGAGCGCTCATCGACGTGATCGGCGGACAGCGAAGCTGGGACGCCAGCCCCTACGTCAGGCAGGTCGTAGCCCAACTCGAGTGAGCAACGAGCCACCGCTCGGGCACACCCGCCGAACACCCGCGTTCAGTACTCGATCACCGACCGGTCCTTCCAGAACAGCCCCGACGGCGACCCCGGTGCGAACCTCGCCAGCCAGACCGGCGTCTCCGCACCCTCTGGGGGTTCTCTGGGTGCTTCGGGACCGCCCAGGTCGGTCGCCACCCAGCCCGGATCGGCCGAGTTGGCGAGCAAGCCCTCGTCGCCGTAGGTCCGCTCGAGCGAGACCGTCAGTCCGTTGAGTCCCGCCTTCGACACCCGGTAGGCGGGCATGGCGTCCTCGATCGGGTCCGAGAGAATGCCGACGCCCGAGGAGAGGTTGACGACCCGGCCAGCCTCCGAGGCGAGGAGAGGCTCGAGGGCGTGTTTCGTCAGCACCATCGGCCCCCGGAGGTTGACGCCGAGAATACGGTCGAGGTCGGCCGTCTCGAGATCCGCCAGCGGCGCGCCAGCCCCGCCGACGCCCGCGTTGTTCACCAGGACGTCGAGTCCACCGCCCGCGGCGACAACCTCGTCGACCGCCCGCGAGAGCGTGGCGCCGTCGGTCAGATCCAGTTCGACCGGGGTGGTGCCCGCGGGCACGTCGGCGTCCGGGTCGCGGACACCTGCGAAGACCGTCGCGTCCAGATCGGCGAGTCCGCGCGCGATTTCGCGGCCGATACCCCGGTTCGCGCCCGTGACGAGCGCGACCTGTCCCTCGAGTGAGTCGTACAGCGTTGGTTCCATACGAAGCCGGTTGCGAACGCCGCCGTATAAATCGAATCGATGTGACGCCGCCCGGAGGTCTGTCAGGGTGCTGGCACCGGCGAGTCGGCGTCTCGAACGCGCTCGCGCAGTGCTGCCCGTTCGTCCTCGCTCAGCGGTTCGTAGTTCGTCGCGGCCTCGAGAATCGGCCCGACGAGCGCGGGATCGCCCGCGTTCGGAATCGAGGTCATGCCGTGTGAGAGCGCGAAACGCAGGCAGTCGACCAGTTCGGTCTCGGTGTCGTAAGGTTCGTACCAGGTGTCGTACGGGCGGTCGTCCGCGGCGAGGTCCGCAGGCCAGGGTCCCTTCGCAAAGCCCTTGATGCAGAGCGTGCCGAGACCGTGTTCCTCCGCCAGGTCGAGCACCGCAGCGTAGTCGTACTCGGGCGCGGACTCACCTCTCGCCGCGAGCGTGGCGTTGAACGGGAACATGACGGTGTCGAGTTCGGGAATCTCCCTGATCGCCTTCCGGATGAGCGCCGGGTCGCCGTGGCTCGTCAGGCCGATGTGGTCGATCAGCCCCGCCTCCTTCGCGTCGACGAACGCCTGGAGCGCGCCGGGGTCGTGGTCGCCCTGGGCCATCTCGGGGCTGTACTCGCCCTGGATCGCCTCGAGTTCGTCGTAGCGGGTGACCGCGTGGAACTGGTAGAGGTCGATCGAGTCGACGCCGAGGCGCTCGAGCGAGCGGTGGAGTTCACCCCACGCGCCGAAGTAGGTCCGCTCCTGGGTCTTACAGCCGAGGAAGACCTCCTCGCGGCGCTCGGCCAGTTTCGGCGCGAGTTTGACCTCCGCGTCGCCGTAGGTCGGGGCGACGTCGACGTGGTTGACGCCCGCGTCGAGGACCTCGTCGACCATCTCGTCTGCGTCCTCCTGCTCGAGGTACGCGAGGGCGATCGCCCCGAAGGTGAGGACGCTCGAGTCGTGACCGGTGTCGCCGAGTGGACGGGTCTCCATGCCCGGAGTGACGCGGAGAGGGGCGATAAAAGGTGGTGCGGGCGACGGCGGTTGCCGGATTCGTCCTCGGTGGGACGCGAGCGCTGGCGCGTCGCTCGAACGGTGGCGAGTTCGACGCGGCGCGGTCGGGACCCTTAATTACGCGGTGCGCTTAGGCGGGAGACAGATGGGGAGCCTACCAGGTCGCGTCCCGAAGCTCTCGGGACCGGAGGGAGCCGTATTCGTCTCGGGGGTGGTCAGCATGGGTCTCCAGATCATGGCGATCCGGGTGGTCGCCCCGCAGTTCGGCGGCCACGTCTACACCGTCGGCGGCATCATCGGCGTCTTCCTCGGCGCACTGAGTCTCGGCTACTACCAGGGCGGGCGCTACGCCGAGCGCGCGAGCAGCCGTCAGATGGTCTGGCTGTTCCTCGCGACCGCCGCCTACGTCGCCGTCCTGGTGTTCGCCCGCGACGCGCTGTTGACGACGACGGCGACGATTCCCCTGCCGAGTCGCTACGCCTCGCTCCCCGCGGTAATCATCCTCTTCGGCCCGCCGACGTACTTCCTCGGCTTCATCAGTCCCTACGCGGCCGAACTCTGTCACAAACAGGGCATCGGCGAGGCCTCCGGCCACGTCTACGCCCTCGGAACCATCGGGAGCCTCGTCGGTACCTTCGGCACCACGTTCGTCCTCATCCCGACGCTGAGCATCGAGGAGATGAGCCTGCTGTTCGGCGTGATGTTGGTCGCGACCGCGCTCGCACTCGAGTTACCCCGACCCTCGCGGACGCCGACGATAGCGAGCGCGGTGGTCGTCGTCGTCCTCGTCGGGACGGTCGCCGCGGGCCCAGCGGGCTACTCGATCCAGGGCGAAATCGTCTACGAGACCCAGACACACTACCAGGAACTCCAGGTGGTCGACTCGGGCGACACCCGGACCATGTACCTCGACGGCAAACGCCACAGCGCGATGGACCACACCGACCCGACGCGCCACGTCTTCGCGTACACCCGCTACTTCCACCTGCCCTACCTCGTCGCCGACGATCCGAACGAGATCGAGCGGGTGCTGTTCGTCGGCGGCGGCGGCTTCACCGGGCCGAAACGCTTCCTCGAGGAGTACGACGCCCAGATCGACGTCGTCGAGATCGATCCCGCCGTCATCGACGCCGCAGAAGACTACTTCGACGTCGACGCCGAGAACGAGTCGCGACTCACCGTCTACAACGACGACGGCCGTCAGTTCCTCGCGAACACCGACCACACCTACGACGCGATCATCCTCGACGCCTACCGGATGGACAAGGTCCCCTTCGAGATGACCACCGAGGAGTTCATGCACCTCACCGCCGACCGCCTCAGCGACGACGGCGTCCTCGTCGCGAACGTCATCTCCGCACCGAGCGGGCCCGCCTCCGACTTCTACCGCTCGCAGTACAAGACGATGGAACAGGCCTTCCCGCAGGTCTACGCCTTCCGCACAGCCGACCAGAACGTCGTCCAGAACATCGAACTCGTCGCGAGCGCCAACGAAACGCGGCTGACACAGGCCGACCTCGAGACGCGCACCGACGAGCGAGAGATCGGCATCGACCTCTCCAGCGAGGTCGGAAACTACATCGAGACCACCGGCACCGACGACGTGCCCGTCCTCAGAGACGACCGCGCGCCGGTCGACTCCCTGCTCGACCCGATGGTCGGCCAGCGCTACGTCATCGAAGAGACCGCGCCGCCGGAGAGTCGAGGCGAGGAGAACGCCAGCGCTCGAGTGGCGGGGTAGCCGCGTTCGGGTACGTATACCGGGAGAATACCTCTCGAATACGACCACCCGAGAGCTGCTCGAGTAGCGCCCTCTCCACGCCTCACAACACCCGGGTGAACACACGCGCCGTTTCCGTCAGTAGACGAGCGTCCCCGCTTCACCGTTGGCATAACGATCGTGTCGACCGTTACTCACCGCCCGCAAAGGCAGGCAGGTCGTAGATACCCTCAGGTGTGTGTTCTTCGTACCAGGTCGAGACTGTGGCGTTCGGGTCGTGATAGCGCTCGTAGAAGTCGTAGTGTTCGTACCAGGTGGCGAACTCGTGGATGCCGTGACCCTGGAGTCGGAACGCGTCGGGCGGCGCGATTCCCATGCCGAGATAGCAATCACGAACCTGACAGTAGAGAATTCTGATGAGGTGGCCGCGGAACTCCGCGAACGACGCGGGGTCGTACGGCAACAGGTCGATGCGGGCGTCCGGATCACGCTCGAGCGGTGGCTGCTCGCCCCACTCGGTGTGGTAGACACCAGCGCTGTCGTCCCAGTGGACGTGGATGCCTGAGACGGCCTCGAGAAGGTCGTCAGCGGACAGGTCGCCGACGGCGTCGGTCTCGCCCGCCTCGAGTATGGGTGAAAGAACCGCCTCGAAAGAGCGGTGGGTACCGTCGCCGTTTTGCACTGACCGAAGGGACTCGGTCGCAGCAGGGTCGGTGACTGCAGCTGCGAGCGTTGCGAGCGCGTCGTCATCGAGACCGAGGTAGACGTCCGTTCGGTAGGTGACGTGTGTCGGGCGTGCACCCTCCGGCAGTGTCACGGGTGGGTCGGTCTCGCCGTAGTGGCTGGCGACCTGCAGGTAGAGGTCGGTGAAGTGTTCTTCGAAGGAGTCTGTAGAGAGACCCGCGAGGACGAGCGCCACCGCGGCGATGCGGTGTGGGTTCTCGTTGAGCGAGAGGGTGTCGTAGCCACGTTCACGGTAGACCCAGTACTTCGCGAAGCGCCGGGCCTGGTTGATGGGTTCGACTTCGTCGATCATCGAGCGCTCGGCTGGCTCATCGGGATAGCCGTTCTGTAAATGCCCATCTATTTCGCCGTCAAAACAGACTCCAATTTTGTGTTCAACACGGTTGTTGTCTAGTATCCGTAACCCGAACCCGTCTTCCGTTTCTTTTTTGATTTCCGCCTCCATTCTAGAAATTCACCTTTTCTGAACCGACCGCAGTTTCTACATTCCCAATAATTGAGGCGGCCCGCCTGGCAGTCTGTTCGACCCACTCTTCGGGTGGATCGATCTGTCGAAGCCTGGCTTGCAACTGCTGTGGTGCGAACTTCTGATCGACGTACTGATCCAGCATCGGACCGATGACGGGGAGGAGCGAAGTGAGCCCCGCAGCGGCGACTTTGCTGTGATCGACCTCGCCAAACTTGAGGTCGTCCGTGGCTTCTTCGACTTCTTCCAGGCCGAAGTTGCCTTTGAGCACCCCGCGGCGACTCACTTCAGGCGTACGCTGGATCGAGACCTCGAGCCCGAGTCGGTGAGCCACCACTGGCTCCTCACCCTCGAGTGCCTTCCTCGCCACCTCGTCGGCCTCGCGCTCGAGTTCGGGATCGGGGTCGATCACCAGCGAACTCCCCTCCTGGGGGAGCATACTGATCCGCCCGCCGGTCTGCTGGCGGACGTGCGCGAGTTCGTGCGCGAGCAGATACTTCCCCTCCGCGCTCTCGGGGTCGTACTCGCCGCGGTTGAACACCACGTGATTCCCGGTGGTGAACGCACGCGCCTCGAGCGCACTCGCTGCTTTCGCGGCCTCTGGACCGGTGTGTAGCTGTACATCCGAAAACGAGTCGCCCATCCGTTCTTCCATTTCGTCACGAACAGCTCCCTCGAGCGGCCGTCCCGGCTGGGAGATCACCCGCCGCACCACGTCGGGCGTCGCGGTCTCGCCCGCCAGGTCACTCTCAGCCTGCGCGCCACTGAGCGCATCGCGCTCTCGGTGTCGAGGTCGACACCCGCGCTCGCACTGCGCGCTCGAGCGACGCAACCTTGCTCTGGGCAGCACACTTGGATCATGTGGTCGAAGACGGTCGGTGGCCAGTTGCTGCTCGGGGATGACTCACTTGATAAACGCTCCGTGGTCGCCGTCGCGCTTGTGCAACTGTGGGTAGAGGTCGTAGTGGTCGTACCGACGCGCGTAGATGAACTTCCCGAAGCCGACCACTTTGTAGGGGTCCGGCGGAACGAGCCCCATCCCGACGAAACAGTCCCTGACCTGACAGCGCAGGTGGTGGTCCAGGTACTCGCGGAACTCCTCGAGCGTGCCTGGCTCGGCGGGGAGCAACTCGAGGCGAGCGTCGGGTTCGCGATCCAGTGGACTCTCGGCCCACTGGACTTCGTGTTCACCACGCGCGTTGGGAAAGCCGACGTGGATACCGGAGACGGCGGCGATCTCGAGTTCGAGGTCCTCGCCGTCGGCGCGCTCGACCAGTTGTTCGCCGAAGGTCTCCCAGTTCTCGCGGTCGGCGTCGGTGACCGCCCCGCCGCTCTTCGGCTGGGTGCCGTCGCCGTACTCGAGTCCGTGCTCGGCGGCCAGGGTTCGCGCCTGATCGGTCAGGCCGCTCCCCTCGATGTCGACACCGAGGTAGATATCGAGTTTGTAGACGACCGCGTTCGGCGCGCGGACGCCCGCGGGGAGGGCGACCGGCCGCTCGACGTTCTCGTGGTGGCTCCGAAGCTGCTGGCGGAGCGGTCCGAAGTAGCGTTCGAACCCCTCGTCCGAGAGCGCGAGCATCGCGCGGCGAACGGCGTCGATATAGTCGGGGTTGTCGACGTGCTCGAGGGTGTCGTAGCCGCGTTCGCGGTAGACGTGGAACTTCGCGAAGCGCCGGGCCTGGTTGACGCGCTCGTTGTCGTCTTCGGTGCGCTCGTCGGGGTCGTCGGCGTAGCCGTCTTGTTGGTGGTAGGTAATTTCACCATTTTTGAACATTGATATCTCATGTAACACAGTGTTGTTGTCAATTACGTCTACGGCGACGCCTTTTTCATTTTCATCTACTATTTTACCATCCATCTAAATCAGCTCCTAAGGCCAGTTGCATCGTCACCTGCCCCAGTCGATTCTCGAGCGTCCTTCAACTCGAGGTACATCTGCTGAATCTCCTCGTACATGCTCTCGAGTTGGGCGCCTTTGCCGCCGGGTCGGTTGTCGGCGAGGTAGTCGATGCCTTCTTTGGTGACGTCACTGGCGACGCCGGAGACGGCGGCGCCGACGGCAGCACCGGCCGCGGTACCGATGACGGGGATGACCGAGCCCGCAGCGGCTCCGAGGGCGGCACCGGCACCGGCCCCGGCGAGTGCGCCGAGGCTGCCTTTCGTCGCGGCTTTGAACCAGTTGCCGTCGGAGGACGCGCCGGGTTTGGCTTCGGTCAGCGTCTCCATCACCTTCGCCTGGCCGGCTTTCAACTGCTCGACCTCGGCGGCGAGGACCTCGGGGTCGGCGGGAATGCTCGGGCTATCCGGCTCTTCGGTTGGCTCCTCGGTCTTGCTGAACCGCCCTCTGAGGAACCCTCGTCGGGTTGCGCTCAGGGCGCGTTGGATCGACACGTCCATCCCCAGGCGGTGGGCGACGACCGGGTCCTCACCCTCGAGCGCCTTCCTCGCCACCTCGTCGGCCTCGCGCTCGAGTTCGGGATCGGGGTCGATCACCAGCGAACTCCCCTCCTGGGGGAGCATAATGACCTGGCCACCGGTCTGCGCTCTCACGTCAGTACAGGTCTACGGGGGTGTGCTCCTCTCCCCAGTCGGTGATTTCCGCCTGATAGTCGTGGTAGTCAGGATAGAACTCGTGGTGGGCGTACCAGCCGATGTTCTCGTAGAACCCGGGACCGAGCGTTCGAAACGGCCGTGGAGGTGCGATCCCCATCTCGAGGTAACAATCGCGAACCTGACAGCGGAGGTGGTGTACGAACGCCTCCTGGAACTCGTCGACTGACTCGATGGGATAGAACTCGGCGATCATTTCTGGGCGGATGTCCGGCTCGCGTGCCGGAAGCGGCCCGGTCTGATCTGCACTCACGACGCGGTGGTCATCTTGACTGTGTTCCCAGCGGACGCTCACAGGACCGACCGCCTCGAGGAGTGCATCGCCGAGTGAGTGGGCCGTCTCACTCAGGTCGAGGTCGAGTTCTGCTAGTGTTTCCTGAACGGTCGAGAGCGAGGTATCGCCCGGCTTGGCACCAACTGCCGTCTCGAGTCGGTCGTATGCTTCAGTCTCTGTGAGCGCCTCGAGTTCGGTCGCCAGGGTCTCACCTTCACGCAAATAGATGTCTTGACCGACACGGTGCAGTTCGTCGTCGGCCGACTGCGGTACGACAACTATCGGCTCTACGTCACTGCTTCGACTCCACAATTGCTGGAGTGTCCACCCGAAGACTTCGTGAAACGTCTCTCCCTCGAGACTCGCCACTGCCAACACGGCTATCGCGATTCGATCAGGGTTACGCATCGGCTCGAGGGTGTCGTATCCACGTTCGCGGTAGACGTAGAAGCGTGCGAAGCGTCGAGCCTGATTACTGTGTTCGTTTTCGGCGGTTGTTCGCTGAGAGGCCTTGTCAGCGTACTCATCGCAATCGTGAAATTCAATTGACCCATTAAATTCCATCTCGATGCGATGTTTGGCGTTATTATTGTCTGTAACATGGAGGCCGACACGAACGTCATCTTCCCCAGTGATTTTTGCGTGCATTATTATGTAAGACCTCGTGAATCTCCGCCAAAGTCTTCTCCGACCAAGCGTTCTTTGACCTTCTCAGCGAGCGTTCCAATATCGATGTCTGCGATTGTGTCGCGCCCTTTTCCCCAGACCTTGCCGTACAGCGTCTTTCCCATGTCGGCCATCGCACCACCGGCGAGCGCACCGAGCACTGGATTCGCCGTCAGTGCCGTCACACCGAGACCGATGGTTCCGCCGACGAGGCCCTTTCCGGCAGCCTCACCGAGGACGTCCGTGTTCGAGCGCTCGCTGTTGACGGCGTTGAAAAGCTTCGCCTGGTTAACCTTGAGTTGACTCACCTCCTCGGCCAGCGCCTCAGGGTTAGGGCTGACTTCTGCGGGGACTAACTCGCCACCCTCCTCGTCGCCACCGCTGAACGGATTCAATGCATTCAGTGCCGTTCGGCCGATACTCGGCGTCTCTGCCTCCTCGAGTTCGTTCTGCCCACTACCGAACATGAACTCGCGACGCCCCATTTTCGCAGACCGCTGCACGTGAACGTCCATACCCAGGCGGTGGGCGACGACCGGGTCTTCACCCTCGAGTGCCTTCCTCGCCACCTCGTCGGCCTCGCGCTCGAGTTCGGGATCGGGGTCGATCACCAGCGAACTCCCCTCCTGGGGGAGCATACTGATCCGCCCGCCGGTCTGCTGGCGGACGTGCGCGAGTTCGTGCGCGAGCAGATACTTCCCCTCCGCGCTCTCGGGGTCGTACTCCCCGCGGTTGAACACCACGTGATTCCCGGTCGTGAAGGCGCGTGCCTCGAGCGCTGCCTTCGCCACGTTGTCGGCTTCTCGATTACAGCACAGAGTCGACCGACGTGTACCCGTTGCGCCAGGTGGTGGTTGATGCACGATTCGTTTCAGTCGCTGCTGTAGGCATCCGACGGTGTGAACTCCTCGTACCAGGTATCGATGTCGGCGTCGGGGTCGTAGTACTCCTCGTAGAAGTCGTAGTGGGTGTACCAGGTGGAGGCGTCGTGTCTCCCGTGGCCGAGGATGCGGACGGCGGTCGGTGGGGCGATTCCCATCGTCAGATAGCAATCGCGGACCTGGCAGACGAGGTTGCGAACGAGCTGTTCTCTGAGCGCGTCGAGGTCCTCGGGGTCGAACGCGAAGAGTTCGATCCGCGCATCCGGGCTGCGCTCGAGCGCCGGGTGGTCGCCCCACTGGGTGTGGTACTGGCCGTGGGCGTCGTCCCAGTGGATGTGGACGCCGGAGACGGCTTCGACGAGCGAGCCGTCTCGCACGTTCGGCAGCGTCTCGAGGTCGACTCCGGCGGCGTCGGCGACCGTTTGTGCGTCGGGTTCGGGGGCCGTGCCAGCGACGCTTGCCTCGAGTAACTCGAGGACTGCGGGGTCGGCCAGCACGTCGGCGTAGGCGGTGGCGGCCTCCTCGTCGACACCGAGGTAGACGTCTTGCTGGTAGACCGCTTCGGTCGCCGCGACACCTGCGGGCAGCTCGAGCGGCGAGCGTTCATCGCGGTCGATACTGCGGAGGTGGCGGTAGAGGTCACCGAAGAACGCGTCGGTGGTCTCGGGAGTCAGCGGCCGGAGCACCGCGGCGGCCTGTGCGATGCGGTCGGGGTTTCGCATCGGCTCGAGGGTATCGTAGCCACAGTTTCGATACACCCAGTACTTCGCGAAGCGCCGTGCCTGGTTGACGTGTTCGTTGGCGGCCTCGGTACGCTCTGCGGGGTCGTCCGGGTAGCCGTCTTGCGAGTGACCCTTGATTTCCCCTTTTGTATCGACCGCTATTTTATGCTGTACATTGTTGTTATCAGTA
>NZ_JANZXN010000027.1 GCF_025629245.1 Natronobiforma cellulositropha | reverse complement strand
CCGCCGCTGTCACGTGGTTCTCCGCTTAGCTAAAGACGGATACGGCGGCGACTTTCGGTGGAAAATTGCGCCGCTCGAGGCGCCACACTGGGGCGATCGCAACGAGAACCTCGAGGAATCGGGCGGTGGCAAGCTGATTAGCTAATCCCTGGACGACCGCAAGACAACACAATTCGACGCAGTATGGCGATTAACCAGAGCCGTACACTGTTACTACGGCCCAGAGTCGTTCGAGTATAGTGATCACGCAGCGCTCGTCACTGAGTCCAATATTTAATCGACATCGTGTATTATTAACGAGCCGAAACAACGGGCATACATGCGCATCAAGGAGTTCGATCAGAAGACCTCGTCTACGAGCGCCACATACGAGCATCGGCCCGTACGCGACGAGTTGCAGTTGGAATCGTGGCTCCACCAAAATGCTGACCTCCTTCTCGACGAGCAGCTCCTCATCATCGGCCGGCAATTCAGCGTCGAAACCGGCACGCCGGATTTGGTTGGGTTGGATAAGTACGGTAACGTCGTCGTCTTCGAATTGAAGGCTGGCAAGAGCGGATCGAACAGCGCCACCGAGAAGTCCATCCTCGGACAGCCGCAATCGTACTCGAGGGCGATTAGCTCACTCGAGTACGACGACCTCGACGACGCGTATCGAGAATACCGCCTCGAAGTAGAAGATGGAAAATGGGAGGGCATTCAGGTGCCACCTTCCGACGACTCTCTGAAGTCGATATTCGAGCGGTGGTTCGGCCGCTCGATACCGCTTGAGCAGTTCAACACGAACCAGCGAATGGTGATCGTTGCGGAACACATTACCCGGACCACCGAGCAGAACGTTCGTCATCTCGTTCAGGAAGGACTCCCGATGCAGTGCGTCGAGGTTCAACGAGTCGTTCACCCAGATGCTGACTCGAAAGCAGTGTTAGCTGCAGAGACGGTCGTCGATTACTCTCTCCAACGCGTGAAACCGGCACACGAGAGTACCGAAGAATTCGAGGCGCTGTTGGTTAACGTACGAGAGCGAATCCGAGCAGCGTTGAACGAGAAATCGATTCCGACCCCCTCGGATTACGTGACCAAAACACCTCGAAACTATCTCGATTTTACCGATAAGACTCTCATGGAGGACTTGAATATCGCTTACACGATCAAACCGTACGCTGACGGGTACGTGACGCTCTCCATCAACCTTAACCACTACGGTGACGAGGGAGAACAGGAAGACAAAGACCGAGTTCGATCCCTCATTCGGAACGACACGGAGATACTGAACGACGAAACGCTCAGTTTCGGTCCACAACCTTCGACCGTCGTTCAACGGCGACTTCCCCTTCGGACGGAAGCCGGAGATGTGACGACTGAATCAGTCTCGGAGATTGTAGATGGGTTCATCGGCCTCATAGAGCGTACGTACCCTGTCTTCGTGAACGCGTTGCAGGAGACCAGTCGAATCGAAAAGTAGTGCGATAGATATTCCTACTCCCGCGGGCAACGATTTACCATATGCTGGGCGACGGAAATCCGATCGGGAACGAGGCTGGTAACGGCTCGGTTGACCCGTCCCAGCCACTTCTCCTCCTCCTCCAGCAACTCGAGACCGTTACCTCGTCTTCGATCGACGACCCAGAGGCCCTCGTTGACAGTTTCGTACAGGACGTTCTCGAACTCCCACCCGAGGAGCGGTTCGAACAGGCGGTCGAAGTAGTCGAAGAACGTCTCGAAGCGGAGTTCGGAAGTGTCGACGTTTTCGAAGCGAAGTTTCCCCTCGCGCCAGCAATTGCGTTCGAGCTCTTCCAGCGATTTCTCGACGAATGGGGAACCGAAGTCGCAGAGAAGGCGCTGCAAGAGAACCGAAGAAACAAGAACGGACTTCTCGTTCTCCTCGCCACTGTAGATGTGTTACAGGAAGCTGCAGAAGTGCTCAAAGCGGCGAAAGAATCGGATGAAAGTGAGCAAGAGTTTCACCCAGAAACCCTGTCCGACCTCAGTGACCGAGACCTGTATCGGCTTGGTTCGGTCGTATTCTCCCTCTACGCTCGTATTTATCGAGAAGTCAAAGCCAACCAACGCGGAGAAACTCCGGATTTTGCTGCCCTCGCCACCGACATTCTCTACGGTGAGCGAACGATAGTGCGCGTTCTTGACCCTGAGTTCGAGTATCCCTCGATCGAGGCGATACGCGACCGGCAGAAGTTCCGCGGTGTACTCAATCGTGGTGCGCTCAAAGCCTACGACCAGCTGGATATTTCGATTGCCCGAGGTGCAGAATTGGCCGAACTGACTCAAAACGAGTTCGTCGAACTCCTCGAGAGCAGTGGAATGCGAGCGGAGTATGGCCCAGACTCCATCGAAGACTTCTACTCTGGCCCAGATCTGATGGATGAGTAAGGGACAGCTGGTACTGGACAACTCCGTCCTCTCAGCGTTCGCTTCAGGCGGGTGGTTCCACGACATCTCATTTTGGACGCCACGATACGCGTTGTACACAACCGAGCAGATCTGGTCGAACGAATTTAGTCCGCATCATTCGTTCTCGAAACCAGAGTGGCTTCGTGTAGAAGCAGTCGACACTTCCGAACTTGCTGCAAAGACGGTCGAATTAGGTGAGGCGGACTGGACGCTGATTCGTCTCGCTGAAACTCTCGATGATCCGGTTCTCGTTTCGAACGACAAGCGGTTGCTCAAGGAGACTGAACGGCGCGGAATCGAACGAATCTGGGGCTCAAAATTTGTAAAGCAGACCTTTGAGTCCTGTGGAATTGACAGGCAAGCGTACGATGACGGGCTTCCATCCTACGTACGCGATGTTCATCTCCCAGATTTTGTGACCGCCGAACTCCGATCAGCCGAGAAGAAGTGAATCCTGGTTCAGGCTATTTGTTTTCACGGTGGGCGTGAATCCGCCAACGCCTTCACAGTCTACGTGCGTTATCAATACAGATATTCACCTGTCGAATTCCAACTCGTCACCGAACTCCTTCTGGAACCCTTCCACGAGCCATCCGAAACCTGACCGAAAGAAGAACTCCGCGTCCGATTTCACTTCGAGAAGATGTTCCCGTCGCTTGTCGGAGTACTCCGTCGCCATCTCCTCGAGCTCCATTGCCAGTGCCTCGATCGTCTCCTCGTCCTCGAGCGAATCGTACGTTCTGAACACGTCCTCAACCCGCGTTTAGCGGAATTCCTGATGCGACTGTCCTCGTCCGTCATTGCCTCCAACGGGAAGCCTGCTCCGTTGTCGGTCTGCTCGCGAACGTCCTCGATGTCCGGAGCCAGCCAGCCCGTTCCTCTCCCTCTATGTCGAGATACGCGATGAGATGAGTTGTAAGACGCCCTCTGAGTTAACGTATTCACCAGTCCGCACCGTGTTTCACACCTAACACCAGCTACGTTCGCACCGGTTTCCGATCGGTACGTAGCGTCACCGACCGACGGTGTCCTCACCGACCGTAGTGTTCCACCAGCGACTCGAGCTGGGCTTTCGACAACGGTGAGACGTCTTCAGACGTGCCGTCGGCCGTGTAGAACAGCTTCGCCACGACCTCCCGGTCCGGATACACCTCGTGCAAGACGTGCCAGTAGACGCTGACCTGAGCGCGATACTCGTTCTCGGCGTGACGACCCAGATCCGTCTTGTAGTCGACGATCTCGACGGTCTCTTCGGTCACGTGAACCAGGTCGACGACACCGTGGATCGTCACCCGTTTCCCGTCGACGGAGAGCGGCAGGTACGCGTCTTCTTCGACCCGTCGCTCACCCTCGAGTGTGTCTACGAACGCTTTGACGTGCCGTTCGTCTGCGTCACGCGGGTCGACGTCCTCGCCCAGTGCGTAGCGCTCGGCGAAGGCGTGGACTCGCGAGCCGTAGTCGGGGCCGCGGCCCTCCTCGACCGCCTCGAAGACCTCGTCGTTCATCAGCGAGTGTGGTGAGTATCCCTCCGGTCCCGCCGGCTCCGGAATCGAGACGTCGAATCGCGTCTGGATGGTCTCGCTTCGGTCTGGCTGACTCACGTCGGGTTCGTACGCCGCCAGGTCGACCGGGAGTCCCTCGAGGAAGGTGTTCGGCTCCTCACCAGCGCTGAACACCAGGTGGTCCGCCGCCCGGGTCATCGCGACGTAGAGCAGGCGGCGCTCCTCGTCGTACGCCGTCGGGCGGCAATAGCTGAGGACGTCCCACCGCCAGTTGTCGTAGACGTGGGGCTGGCCGTGGGCCTCGCCGTAGAGCGTCCGCTGGCGGAGGCCGAACCGTTCGTCGTAGCGGAGTCGGCCGCTGCGTCGGCCCGTCGTCGGGAACGAGCCCGCGTTCATGTTCGCCAGAATAACGATCGGGTACTCGAGCCCCTTCGCCGCGTGGATCGTCTGCACCCGGACCGCGTTCGTTCCTCCTGCAGCGGACACCTCGTGGGTCGTCCCCGCTTCGATGCCGCGCTCGATGAACCGGATGAGGTCGCCGCGGGTCTTCGTCGTCGTGTCGTGGACCGACTGAATCGTCGTGCGGAGGACGTCGGCCGTCGGCCCGTCGCATCCGTAGCGGTGGCAGACCCGGTGGGCAACGGTGCTCACCGTCTCGAGTGCCTCGAGTTCATCGCGGAACGCGACCATCGCGGCGGGATACTCGCGGGCCGAGAGCACGTGTCTCATCTCCTCGAGCGTGTAGCCTGCGTGCTCGAGGACGGCTGCCCAGCCGCGGTCCTCGTCGGGGCCGCGCTCGAGGATCCGCAGCCACGCCAGCACGAGTTTGGCCGGGTCGGTTCGGAAGAGTTCGACGCCGCCCTCGTAGGCCATCGGGAACCCGTGTTTCTCACCGGCCGCCAGGAGTTCCCGGCCGAAGTCGCGCGTGCGCGTCAGGACGACGATGTCGCCGTACTCGGGTGGGCGGAGTGCTTCGCTGCCGTCACACTCACTCCCGCTGTCACCACCACCGGTCCCATCGGTTCGAACCGCGTACGCCTCGTTGCCGACGATCTCGTCGATCTTCGTCAGGATCGCCTCGTGTTCGTCGGCGTGGCGGATCGCCTCGATCTGTGAGTGAGTCAGGTCCGTCTCACTCGAGAGTGAGACGACCCGCTCGAGGACGGCGTCAGCGTCGACCGTCTCGTGTCTGCTCCCGGGGACGACCAGCGCGCGTTCGGCACAGTCGACGATGGCCTGTGTCGAGCGGTAGTTACGCTCGAGTTCGATCGCCTCGACCGTGTCGAACGACGCCTCGATCCGGGTGCGGTCGGCGTTGAGGTCGTCGACGAAGCGCGTGAGGTGCTCTCGGAACCGGGTGATGTTCTCGACGTCGGCGTACTGGAACGAGTAGATGCTCTGTTTCCAGTCGCCGACGACGCAGACGTTCTCGGTTCCGGCGAGCAAGAGCGCGAGTTTGAACTGGATCTCGCTCGTGTCCTGGAACTCGTCGATCATGACGTACTCGAACGACAGGCGTTCGCGCAGCGACTCGTTCTCACAGAGGTGGACGAACGCGAACAGCTGGAGGAACGAGAAGGTGAGGTAGTTGCGCGAGAGGGCGAACTCGAGGTACTCGATGTAGACGTCGTGGACGAACGCGAACAGGTCCTCGCGCTCTTCCTCGAAGACCAGCCGAGAAACGTCGTGTGGAACCGATTTCGAGCCCTGCTCGCCTCGAATCTCCGCTTTCGACGGTGCGTCGGGGAGGTAACAGCCGTTGCCGTACCGGTTGAGCCTCGAGCGGAGCACTGACTGTCTGCTGCCGTCGTTCTGTGGCCGGTTCACCGCCTCGAAGAGGGCGTCGAACGCTTCGGCGTCGCCGTAGAGCGCCGCCTCACAGTCGCGGTACCACCCGTCGACCGTCGGGAAGACACCCTTCGCGGCGAGGGTCTCGATCAGGCCGAGCACCTCCGTCGGGTCGGAGAGCGCCCGGAGGACGTCGTGGTGTTCGGGGTGGTCGTCCGTGAACCGACCGATGAACTCCCGGAAGGACTCGCGCTCGAGGGTCTCGTCCTCGAGTACCCGCGTCGAGCGGGTGATCGACTCCTCGAGTCCGAGGTGCGACGGCGCGTCGAAGCCGTGTTCGCGCAGTACGTCGTTACAGAGCGAGTGGAAGGTTCCGATCGGGGCGTCCTGGAACTCGCGGGCGCTGTACGCACTGTGTGCGGTGATGCGGTCGCGCATCTCCGTGGCGGCGTTTCGCGTGAACGTGAGCAGGAGGACGTCGTCGGGTTCGACGCCCGCTTGCTCGACGATCCTGGCGTACCGTCTGGTGATGGTGAACGTCTTCCCGGTTCCGGGACCAGCGTCGACGAGGTAACACCCGTCCGTCCGCTCGATCAGCTCACGCTGTCGCGGGTTCGGTCCCGTCATCGGTCTTCACCCCCCGTGGCTGGCGACACGTCTGTCTCGTCGACTGGCACCGCCCCGCTATCGGCCGTCGACGCCGCCCCATCCCTCCAGGCGTCTGCTCCCCCCTCGAGCAGGAGGTCCCGGTGGTCGACGTACCGGTAGTTCGGCTCGCCGCCGGGTCCGTCGATCGGAAACCGTTCCTCACCGCGGCGGTACGCGTTCACTTCGGCGAGCCGTTCCTCGACGAAGCGCTCGAACTCGTCGAGGTCGTCGGCGAAGTAGCTCTCGTTGCGGAGGGCCGCCAGGTAGCGACAGGCCTGGAGACAGCCCTTCTCGACGTACTTGTAGTCGCCAACGGCGTCGACCATCTGCTCGGTCAACGCGCGTCCGAACGGCGACTCCGCCAGCTCGGCTCCGTCACGCGTCTTCGGGATCGGCTGGGCCTCGAGGACGGCCAGAAACACCTCGTGGTCGACCGTCGAGAACGTCTTCGTACAGGCGTTCGCGGCGTCCTCACACAGTCCCTCGAAGACCGCTCGCGTCCGCACGTACTCGTCGTAGCGCACCGGCCGGTAGCCGACCGTCGTCAGACACGCCGTCAGGTCGAGGTCGCCAGCCACCACGTCGTCCAGACACTCGAGGAAGTGAAAGAACGTAAAGTGCAGTCGCTCGCCGGGGCGGAGGCTCCGGAAGTAGGTCAGATACAGCAACGCCTGGTAGTTCGGCGGGTCACCCGGCGGATCGAGCGCCGACCGCTTCATCACCGCCGAGGCGCGCGTTCTCGAACCCGACTTGAAGTCGAGCAGGTGTCTCGGCTCGAGGACGAGGTCGATCTTCCCCTTGAGCCCCAGTTCGTCGTCGTCGAACCACCGCTCGGTGAGCGGGGAGTCGATGGGCCGGTCGAAGTACGTCGCGAAGACATTCGTTCCCCAGCCGCTTTCGGGCGTGAGGAAGTCGAACGCCTCGTCGTCGGCGTCCGGCCGTCGGTCGGCGAGGAAGGCGACGATCGTGGTCAGCCCGGCCCGGTATCTCGTCCGTCGCGTCTCGAGGTCGACGTCCCGGTGGAACGGCCGGGTCTGCTCACACATCACGTCGACGACCTCGTCGAGGACGGCCGGATCTGGCTCGCCGTCGCCGTCCAGAACGACGTCGGGATGGGTGACGAACAGTTCCGCGAAGTCGTGAAAGAGGTTCCCCTCCGCGAAGTAGTGTCTGTCCGGCCCCGCGACGAGCCGCCCGAAGAGGTAGTCTCGCGGTGAGTTGACCAGGCTGTTGAGACTCGACTGGCTGATCGTCTCGACGGGGTCAGCTTCGACGTCGGCCGCCACCGGCTCCCGCTCGAAGCCACGGCCACCCGTCCGGACCGTCCGGCTGTGTTCGATCGCATCGCCGTCGCTGAACCGCTCGAGTGGCTCCTCGAGCAGCGCGTCGAAGTACAGCGTGGGTGAGACGGGCGAGCCACCTGCGACGTCGACGACGAGGTGGTGTTGCTCGACGCCGCTCTGGAGCAGCGACTGGAAGCGGTGGACGTTCCGCTCGAACTCCTCGTCCCGGTCGGCCCACGGCCGACGGGGTGCAGTGTGCGTCCAGCCCTCGTCGAGACCCAGACAGCAGACGACCGGCCGGTCGACGAAGCCGGTCGACGTTGCATCCGCGAGCAGGACGCCTTCGTTCTCCCGCTCGAGCGGGACGTCGTACGTCTGGAAGTAAAACTGCAGCCGGTCGGCGACCGACTCGGTAAGCGTCTCGTCGAGGACATCCAGCTCCTCGAGTTCCTCTCTGAGCCGCTCGAGGTCTCGTTCGATCCATCCCTCGTACGTCGCGAGCGCGTCGCCGACCGTCCCCTCCGGTGACGACGCACAGTACGCGAACACCCGCTCGAGACCGGGCTCGTCGACCTCGAACAGCCGCTTCTCGTCGTGCTCGACCTCGACCGCCGCGCCGACGTGGGTGAGCACCGAGCGAACGTCTCCCACACGAGTATCCGAGCCAGCGAAGGCCGCCCGTAAGAGTTCGAGAAAGCAGCGAACGTCCCGGTTGTCCGCGAATCCCGGCCCACCGTAGTACGGAATTCCGTCGGTCTCGAGCGCGGACTCGAGCAGCGTCGAGTACTCGCTCCCGTCTTCGAGCACGACAGCGACATCCGCTGCCGTCTCGGGAGTGATCGTCGAAACCAGCGCGTCGACGGCCGCCGCCGGTGACTCGAAGAGCCGAAACGGCGGCAGGTCGAACGGGTCGTCGCTGAAGCGCTCGACCTCGTCGTACGCCGACGGCAGAATCGACCGCTCGAGCGGCGTCAACTGCTGCGCTCCGACGACGGCGACCGACGGATACGCCTCGCTGTCGACCTCGTACTCGGTCAGTTTCCGCGAGGTCGTCTCGAGCGACTCGACGGTCTCGAGGACGCGTCGAATCGCTGGCGTATCGAACCCGTCGTACGAGCGGATGGCGTCGGCTGCTCCCTCGTACTCCCAGCACTGCAGGACGTCGCCGATCGCGGCCGCTGCTCGTTTCCAGTCGAGGTCTGTCTGGGAAATCACCTGGAGGAAGGCGAGTCGGTCTTCTGCCGTCTCTCGGCGACGGGCCGCGAGGCGTCGTGGCGTGATCGCGAACGGCCCGAAGTGGGGCCGCTCGAGGCGGCGATTCAGCGCACTGGCCAGCGCCGGGTCGGGGACGATGACGAGGTCGTACGGAGCGACCTCCTTGGAGAGCTGTTCGATGGGTTTCGCCCGCGAAATTGTCACACCGTATCATCATATTCGCCGTAGATAAACGTACCCGCTCGCGTGAACGGTCGGGGAGAGCGCTCTCGAGCTATCGTCAGTGTGCTACGGCTGGTTCCGTGGTGAGTCACCAGAACCGTGTACCTGCTGTCGGAGTTCGGCTTCGAAGAGGCTCGATTCGACAATGGTCCCGACTGGTACGCACCCAACGACCCACAGCGGCGGACCGGGAGTCCGCTCACACCACGACCGTGGGCCTTCGAGCGAGATTGGGTGATTCACAAACGGATCCGGTGCCCGTCTCTCGAGTCGGAAGCGTCGCCACCTAGCGCGGCTGAGACGGGAACACAGCAGTGCTCGATGAGTGTGGCGCGGCGTTTAACGCGGGTGTGAATGGGTCGGGGAACATTCGCCTCGACATCAACAACACAGAAAGTAACTCTGAGTCTTCTGGGCAGTTGTCCAAGGATAGGAGTACCGGCTGGTTCGCACAGCCCGAAATCTACCTTCATGACCCCTCTCGAGTATTCCAACCTCGGTCAGAGGTGGTAGACTGCAAACCGTAATATCCAGTCCACCGATAGGTGTGGTCCAACAGACAAGCTAAACGCTTCCACACATCCAGCAACAGGTTTCAATTGTTTGTTTTTCTCTCTTGATCCTCTCCACGCGTAGCGCTGTTACGAAGGCTACTCAGTGTACGCCCGTCAAAATCTGGGTGGCACCAGAATTTGTATCCGTTCAGTGCCCCGCTATAATCGCTGTCAAGTAACTCGCCAAGGAGTTCTCTCGTAAGGCCTGTAAACGAGTAGATTTCATCATTATAGTCCCATTTTACGTTATCACTTCGTCCCGTATTACCTGTCACGGTTGCCCGCCAAAATTCGTCGTCTTTGGACCATTCTCGATCCGTTTCGTCGGGTATCTGTTCTGAATGGAAATAGACCTTCTGCCCAGGTGTCAATACTCCTCGATCCAGAAGGACGTTTATCGCTGCTGGGCGGCGAGAGACTGCTTTCTGGGTTCCCTGCTTTTTACGCCGTTTGGTCATATACTCTTCAACTTCTGCCACCGGAATGATTTGTTCACTGTTGATGAGGATTTGGTTCTGATGTTCGTAGGCCTCAATTCTAGTGCAAGTGATATCCATTCCATATTCCTCAATCAACCACATCACTGGTGCAGTAACTTCAGTTCCAAAGCTTCCTGCAGCAAGTAGTATACGTGGTTTTTGATCGAGGTCAAAATCGGCCCAACCATCGGACGAGAGCGGGAGATCTTCACCAAGCGTCTCGCTGATGAAATCTGCGAACCGCTGACCGACATCTTCTGGTGTCAATGATTGCTCGCCCCGACCGTTCCAGAACTCACGATAATCTTTCTGAACATCCTCAGCAGTTAGTGTTGCACAGTAACTTGCATACTTGATTGCCTGTAGATCGGTTGTTCGGTCAGCGTGGTCACGTTTCAGCTCAATGACTACTAACCTTCCCTGACGATCAAGTCCAAGGATATCCAACCGGTCACGAGTCTCTTCGAAATTTGCGTACTCTGACGTGATGACAAGCAGACCTTCGCCCAAAATACGGGGTTCTTGAATGACCCATTCCTGGAGGTCTCGGCGCTCGAAAAAGCCTAGCTTTGAGAGCTTTTCCTTCTCGATACTTTTGAGCGTCCCTTCATCGCCGTCCACACTAAAGATCATAGATCCATGCTAAGGCAAGAGATCATATAATTTTTCCTTCTCGACATTTCTAGCTAACTTGAGACAAGAACTGGCCAAGGAACTCGAAAACTAGGAAGGAGTGGCCCGTCGACTCCGACATCTCGCTCTCGGGCTACGAGACCCACATCGAGGAGTACGCCGAGGCGAAGAAGAACAAGGGTCTCGAGTAGGACGGGCCCAACGACCTGTGGAACAGGGGCACGTCGAGGTGTGGAAGGACGAGTACCGAAAGCACGTCGAGACGGTCGTCGAGCCGACGTACGAACTCACCGCGCTCGAGCCCGACGAAGTCGAGCCCCTACTCGAGGATCTGACGGAGTCGATGTCGGCATCGACTCCCGTTCCAGCCTACATGCTCGGCGGGCGCCAGGGCGGTATCCTCTGGAGTCGTTTCAAGGAGCGATCACTCGAGGATCCCGAGGAGGCCGCCGCGGTGCTGTCGTATCTGTTCGACGACGAGGACCACGTCAATCTCCGCCTCGATCGGTTCGGGTCCTTCTACGGCGACCTGGACAGCGGCGGTGGCCAGCTCCTCAGTCTCGCGACGATTCTGCTCACATTCGTCTACCCGCGCGAGTACGTCCTCTACCGGTGGAGTCTCATGACCACGTTCTTCGGTGACTTCGCAGCGTACACCGTTCGGACCGGGTTCAACACCGACCAGTACTGGAAGCTCAACGTCGCGTGTAAGCGTCAGCTCCTCGCTGCACTCGACCGCCACCTCGAGGACGCGACGATGCTCGACATCCACACGGTCATGTACGTGTACGACAGGAAGTATGCCGACGAGTAGACGCAGAAGGTCTGGTTGATTCGTTCTCTTGCCCGTCTGCCCCCTAATGGCCAAAGCTAGTCGACGATAACGAGCGATATTACTCTGTCGACGTCGCTGGCGTGCTTACAGTAACCACCATGGCTGATCGACCGCCGACGAGCGTCCTCTTGCCGACGAGCTCCGATCGGTCGTAATTTGCAGCCCGCAGAATGCGCTCGTCGGCCACACGCTCCGTACGGAGCGTCGCGGGGCTCAACCCCACTCCGTTTTCAATGCCACCAAGAGTGACGTGTGATCTCTATTTTACCGGTCACTCACGCTCCAGCGTCAGTTGGATGAAGACGCTTTGTGGGGCGCTGGTTCCGCCCTTCCAGTGGCCCACCCCGCAGACACTTGCATATATTTGAGTGGTCCGAAGATATATTGATACTGACCGCCTAGAGCCAGGTATGACCGAGTTCGATCCGACCCCCACGTCCGACGAGACTCAGCGACGGTGGCAGACGGGAACGGACACGTTTGGTCGTGTCTACGACGTCATCCTCGGAGTTACGTCTCCGACGGCGTACGCCGAGATCGCGGAGCTTGCAGACTGCTCTCCAAACGCTGCGAAGAAGCATCTCGACCGCTTGACGGAGATGGGCATCGTCCGAGCCGAGAGAGACAGCCGCCCGGCAACGTACGAACGAAACGAGGGGTATCTCGAGTGGCAGGACGCCAGCCGAATCGCAACCGACCTCGCCGTCGAAGAGATCATCAACCGTGTGGAAGCGCTCGAATCGCAACGGACGGAATACGAAGCACAGTTCGGGACGACAGATCCGACGGCTGTCAACGTGTTCGACCACGGTGACCACGAAACGATCCACGAGCGGATGACCGCAGTCGGCGAGTGGCAGGGTGTGATTCGGGACATCCGTCTGTACGAACTTGCGCGCCAGCTCTCTCAGAACGACGGCCATCTGCTTCCGGCGTAAATGAGCCAGCCACCGGAGGATTCAGCACCTCACTCGACAGGCCCACCGGATCGACAGACGCTGCGCCTGCTGGAGCGACATCTCACGTCGGATTCACTCGTCGCGGAGACTGTGTTTGACCCAGATGCTTACGAACCCCGGCTGCTTCGTGTGCTGCTCGATGCTGGACAGTACCCGGATTCGGTGACAGCGGCCCGACTCGAGATCCGATGGTTCACGACTGGTGATTTCTCGGTCCACTACGTCGAAGAACATGATGGAGCGCACTGGGAGTGTCGCTGGGACCGACATCCGAACATGCACAATACCCGATTGCACTTCCACGAGCCACCATCTGCCACCGAAACCACTGACCTCGAGCTTCCGTCACTCCATCCACTCGACGTATACGCCACCGTCCTCACGGCGATCGAACAACGCATAGAGACGCTGTGGTCGTCACTGTAAGACGACGAGCGGTTCACGAGCACGTCCTCGAGTCGCAGCTCGAGGTGCAACCATCGAACTACCGGTCGCGCTGTCCGTCGACTGAGTCGCGTGCGAGGACCCACACTGCCAGGAACAGCAGCGCGAGCATCGAGATGGACATTCCCCCCATCCAGACCGTCGACGAGTCTGTGAGTGTCGTGAGGAGGACGTGCGCGAGCATCGTGCCGCCGAACAGAATCGCGACGAAGAGGAAGTTCTCCCTGGGCGAACTGTTCTCGAGCAGTTCCTCGAGCCTGACTTCGGTCGTCGGTCGGTCCTCGTAGACGAGGCGGTCGAACGCCTCCTGTGCGTCACTCACGGCGGTGGCGTCACGCAGTACGCTCGAGACACCTCGTTCGTAGGCCGTGCGAACGTCGGCTCCGCCGCGTTCTAGCTCGGTGTCGGCCGTCTCGATGAACGCTCGGAACGACTGGACCAGCGTGAGGTGGGTCTCGATGACCTGCTGGTGTGCGGCGTTCACCGCCGTGCGCCCCTCGAACACGTCACCACGGAGGTCGTGAGACTGCGCCTCGACGTCGTCGAGCGCGGCCTGCAACTCGGCTTTCAGGTGCTGGTACTCGGCACTCGGCTGGTCCCGGTTGAGTGCCCCGAGAAACTGCGGGAACGTATCGACCAGTTCGACTTTCGCGTCTTCGAGATCGTCGAGTCTCGAGAAGAGGTCCTCGTTGTTGTGAATGAGTGGATTCGAGGACCTGCGGGCCGACCCGGTCACGTAGTGGAAGGGAGGCTGGCCAGACTGGCCCGGCTGGCGTCGGTCCGTTCTCGGTGCGACGGCGTTCGTGTGGATCGCCGCGTGGCACTCGGCACACATGGTCGAGAGGTTCGTGAGCGCGTGTGACCCGCCGCTCGAGATCGGGACGATGTGGTGGGCGTGGAGCTCTGCACTACCGTACTGACCACCCCGGATGCCGCAGTTTCGACAGGTGTAGTCGTCCCGGTCGTAGACCTGTCTGCGTATCGTATCCCAGTTCGGCGGGTACCGTCCCATTGGCGTATCTCCCAGCGAACGCGTATAAAGGTAGACGAGGAAACGGTCATCGGAGAGACGGACTCCGGTACAGTCGCCGGAACCGTGGCCAGCAGCCAGGAACCCGAGAGTGGTGAACGAGGCTCGCCCCGAACTGGACGACGGGTTGTCCGGTGGCCGAGCCGTCGTCACTCGGTGACGGCAGTGTCACCGCTGGTATCGGCTGGCTCGCTCCCCCTCTCCCTCGGCGACCAGATCTGGGGCGGCTCAGTTCTCTTCGAACGGGGCGACATCAACGAGGCCGCGTTTCTCGACGAGCTTCGGCGGCCCGTCAGCGACGATGGACTCCTCATGGAGTACCTTCAGGTGAAGAACGTCGGCCGGACGCACATCGTTCCCATCGGAGGGTCCATCCACGAGGCGGTCGAACGCCCGGTCCGGTGGGCGCAAATTCTCCGGTGGCATTTTCCCGGGACCATCGCCGGGACGTGGCTCGTCTCGCTGCTCGTCCTTGCAGGGGCGATCCTGGCTCCGCTCCCCGCGGCGGTAGCCTTGACCGTGCTGCATCTCGCCGTCAACGAGGTTCTGGGCGTCCGCCGGTGGACGGCCATATTGGCGTATCCGGCGCTGTTCGTGTTCGTTCCTCTACTGTTGTATGCGCTCGCCCGTCGGACGTTCGTCTGGGGCGGCCGGCGCTACCGCTGGCGCGGGAAGTTCGACGTAGCGGTCGTCGAATAGCGTCCCCTGGGGAAAGTGAACGAGACTGATCGGGGATACTTGACCCACTCACGTCGAGGAAGCACATTCTTCGTTCGACAGCCTACGTGGTCGACGTTCCACCACTCGTTCTCCGGGGGGGACTACCCGATGTTGGCTACGATACTGGCAACCTGTGGATCTCAGCCCCACCGGATCAGGAAACTATTCCCCGAAGTAAGAACTATATCCTCTGTCCTGTAATTCCTGGTATGTCCGAGACAGATGCCGCCGATGGGCCACCCCCCTTCGAGGAGGCGTTCGCTAGCGACGACGTCGAACAACGAATTTACGGTACCATTCTGCAGACCCGCGAGCCGACGACGGCGAGCGCGATCGCCGACAGCGTCGACTGTGACCCCAAGACCGCCCGGAAGTACCTCGGCTGGTTCGACGATTTGGGGATCGTCACTCGACACGACGGCCATCCGACCACCTACGAACGGAATGACGCGTATTTTGAGTGGCGACGCATCAACCAGCTCGCAGCCGATCATCCCGTGGAGGACCTGCAGGATCGCGTTCGTGAGCTGACGACGCGCATCACCGAATACGTGGCGACGTACGACGCCGCGTCACCGGCCGCAGTCGACGCCGTCGCCGCTGGGGAGGGTAGCGACGAGCGGACCATCGACGACGTGTACAGCGACCTCGCCGACTGGGCGACCGCCCGCAAGGAGCGTGATCGCTACGAGCGCGCGCGCCAGCAACGCACGAGTGGCGAGCGCGAACAGGCGTCCGGGTAACCCGCTCGATGGTACCACCGACAGGCGATGGCGGGAGCCCTGCCCCCATCGATCGTCCAATCCTCGAGTTCATCCAGACGCGGCTCCAAGCGACGAGGCAGGTCTCCCGAGCGACCGTCACAGACGCCAGCGGCCATCTGGAACTCCACGTCGTCTTTGCCCCGTCGTACTACCCAGCAGCCGTCGACGAGGCGCAGTTGACGGTCCGTTGGTACACAAACGACGACTTCAGACTTCACTATCGAGAAAAGCACTCGGGCCACGCCTGGGAGTGCCGGTGGGACCGGCACCCGAATCCGCACAATACACGAGACCACTTTCATCTTCCACCCACTGCCCCGACGCCCGGCCAAGACGCATCGTGGCCAGACGACCATCGTGACGTCGTTGCGCTCGTCCTCGGCGAGATCGAAGACAGGATCACGGCCCTCTGGAGCGAGTAGGGGCTACGATCTCGCATCGAGGTGTTTATCGGCGTCCCCAGAACGCTTTGCGTTCTGGTGTGCGAACGAGACGCGAGCGTCTCGTTAACGTCAGAGGGGGTGCAGCGCGATAACGCGCGCGGCGTAACTCATAAATCCACCGGCTCGATGAACGGTCGTGTTTAGTTAAAGCTGAAGGATGAGGCGGTGTGATTTTCAGCAGACTTATACACGCGATGACGAGCAACCGATGCCACCCGATGGCACCGGTTCGATCGGTACGCGACGGTAGATGCATGCACCGTCTTCCCCCGGTCTCTGTGATTGATACATCTATTACCTAAATTTTGGATTTGGCTCACAGCGTACGTAACATTCGAGTGAATCCGTCGCGTTTTTCTCCTTGCCCCGAACGGGACGACGAGTTGTTCGGTGGTCGTGCCGTCGTCACCCGGTGACAGCGGTGTTACCGCTGGTATATTCGGTCCCGAATCCAAGTGAGGGGTGACGAGCCGACGACGGCCAGGAACGTATCCACGGCAACCGTCGTCACCTTGCAACAATGACTCGGTATCCACCGCCAGACGGCCTTCCACAGGGAACACGCATCGGACGGACTGCACTCCGTGTCGACGATCTCGAGGAGGTGAGGGGCTTCTACCAGGACGTCGTCGGACTCGACGTCCTCCACCACGCGGACGACAGTTGTACCCTCGGCGTCGAAGAGACGCCGCTGCTCGTGCTCGAGCGAAATGAAACCGGACGCAAGCGCCAGCGCTCGAGTGCGGGACTCTTTCACAACGCGTTCAGAGTGCCCTCACGCGAGGCGCTGGGTGATGCGTTGGTCCGGATACGCGAGCGCTGGCGGCTGAGCGGTGCGTCCGACCACTGGGTGAGTGAGGCGCTCTACCTCCGCGATCCCGAGGAAAACGGCGTCGAACTCTACCGCGACTTCCCGCGCAGTGAGTGGCCCCTCGACGACGACGGCACGGTTCGGATCGGGACCGAACCGCTCGGCCTCGAACACCTCGAAGCCGCTGCGAGCGACCGCGAGCGGCTACCGCCGGGGACGGACGTCGGGCACGTCCACCTCGAGGTCAGGTCGCTGGACGCGTTCAGCGAGTGCTACGTGGAGGCGTCCGGCTTCGAGGTACAGGAGACGGTGGCGGGAGCGCAGTTCGTCTCCGCGGGCGGGTATCACCACCACCTCGGGGCGAACACGTGGGGGCGTCGGACGGAGCCCGCCGGTGGCCGTGGGCTGGCCTGGTTCGAAGTCGTCCTCCCCGAGACGGCGGGACTCGAGGGCCTGCGTGAGCGACTCGCCGCAACGTCGTATACCGTCGTCGAGACGGCCGACGGCCTGTCGGTTACGGATCCCGATGGGATGGAGGTTCGATTCCGGGTCGAAGCCTGACGGAGACCGTCTTCTCGGTGATCGAGCGCACGCTCAGCGACGCCGTGTGTGCGCGATCCTGGTATCGAGAGTTCCGCAAACTCGTCCTGATGTGTGTCGTCTACAGCATTAAACGTGGCATCAACCAGTGAAATCAACCGCAGTATGGCGATTTACCACAGCCGTAAATTTCGAGGTCCTTGGGTTCGTCGCGATTGGGTTCGTCGTGATCGTTCTCGTACGTCGTGTTGGTCGAGCTTTCCGGTCACCCGGATCGATAGTAACAACTGAAACGGGTTACACACTGACCGCCGATACATCTGGCGACCGGGTGTACACTGGCTCACAGTGGCTCCGATCGGTCGGCGAGGGATCTCGGCCGGTGTCCAGACCGACGGCACCACCGACTGCTGGAAAGGCGAAGCCGGTCCACGGGGCCACCATTCCGTGTATCGCCCCTCGAGCGGTCTCACTCTCCCGCTCGTCTCCGGTAGTGTCTGCTCACGCGAATGTGTTTTTCTAAAATAACAAAAGTTTAAACTATGTCCGTTTCTCTGTTTACGAGAGTCACCCCCCTATGAGTAGTGGAAGTCACCACACTGGATGGCGTCGGTGGAGCGACGTCGGTCGAATGTTGAGTACACGCCGTCGACGAAGCCCCATCGACGAGTTCGAGAGGGAGCGTCGAACGACGTCGAGCGAGACAGAGGCCCGTCGATGACGGGAACCGAGCGCCCGTCTCGGCCCGTCGAGTCGTATCGGACGATCACACAGTCTCTCCCTCGAGTGCGGACGCGGATCGGAGGGCGTCGATGAGGAGACGCGAAGGCGACGATGGTCTCGACCTCGAGGACGAGGTCGCGATGCGGATCACCTCACCGGTGAAATCCCTCCTCGTGCGGGCAGAGCGGGGCGACCTCGACGGGAGCGACGAGATCAGCGTGAAGGTCGATATCGAGCGAGACCGCCTCGAAGAGGGTATCGAGCACCTCTCGAGTGTGGGCGGCTCGGTCGAGTCCACGCTGGGGCAGTTCGTCTTCGCGACCGTGCGGATCGAGGACGTCCTGGCGGTGGCCGACTCGAGTGCGGTCGTGTTGATCCACCTCGATGACGGGATGGATCTCGACGATTCACCGCTCGAGACGCGAGAGGTCATCGAACTCTTCGAGGACGAGGAGGAGCCCGAGCCGTCCGACGGGACGGCCGAGACGGGGGCAGTAGATGCCCATCTCGTCGGTGTGACGGGCGAGGGAGTCACGGTCGCCGTGATCGACTCCGAGTTCGACCTCGAAAACGAGGTGTACGCCGACCAGGTCGTCGAGACGATCGGTGAAGAGGGGATGCACGGGCCCGACGCCGAGGAGGGGTTACACGGGACGAACTCCGCAGAGGTCGTCGCGAGGATGGCCCCAGGTGCGGATCTGGTACTCGCCTCGACAGTCGGCGATCTGCGGACACAGGACATCCTCGAGCAACTGGAACACCCCGACGATCATGGACTCGCGTTCGACCACGTCGACGTCGTTACCCACTCTCAGCGAGTGTTTCCCACGGCTGGCTTGCCGATCGATGGGGAGGACTCACTCAGCGAAGCGATCGGTGAGTTCACCGAAGACGGCCGACTGTTCGTCACCTCCGCGTCGAACAAGGCCAACGGTCACCACTGGGACGGACAGTTTCCAGCGCGTGAAGAAGAGGAGATACCGGTGGACGAGACCGATCCCGACCGCCTCGAGTTCGACGACGAGGGGACGGAGCGCCTCGAGATTTTGCGCCCGCTTCGTGGGCAAGACTTCTGTGCGATCGTCGGGGCCCTCGCCGAGGAGTTCGACCTCCTGGAGGACGCCGATGACGACCGGGACGACTGGGAGGGCTTCGACTGCTTCGAGAGCGACGACGAGGGAATCGAGGAGGTCATCGAGGTCTTCAGGATCGCCGTCCACGACGACGACCGCTCGCGCCCCCTGCTCGAGGACGTCGAGCCGGCCGTCGACCTGCTGGCACTCCGTCACGACACCGACGCCGACGTCGATGCCATCGTCACGGAGGTGACCCAGGGCGTTCGAGGGTCCGATGGCCGTGTCTGGGTCTACTGGGACGAAGGCTGGGAAGACGGTGGAGGCAACTACATCGTCCGCCTCTTCGACGCACCCGAAGGGGGGACGCTCCTGGACGACTCCTGGACGGGCCGACCGTACGAGACGGTCAACGTCGAGGAGTACTACGCCGAGCGCGTCTACCTCGAGATCGAACGCACCGGTGGCCCGGGCGGCCACCACTTCGACGTATTCGTCAACCGACGGCTGGCTCTCTCGACCTGGACGTCGGAACGGAGCCTCACGATCCCTGCCACCAGCAGGGACCCGAACACGCTGGCGGTCGCTGCCGTCGACGTACACGAGGATCTGCTCGCGCACTACTCCTCGCGAGGACCGACGCAGTACGGGGCGGACGGGGTCGACCTCGCGGGCCCGACCCACGTCGAACTCTCCCAGGACGAGTACGGTGGGACCTCGGCTGCAACGCCGTTCGTCGCCGGAGCGGCGGCGCTGCTCCTGAGTACGGACGCAAACCCGACCGTCGAAGAGGTCCGCGACGCGCTGTTCGAGAACGCCCGCGGGATCTCGAACCTGTTCCTCCCGGAGCGACCGAATCCGTACGTTGGCCACGGCTTCATCAGCGTCACCGACGCAGTCGAGACGTTCGAGACGGTCGAACTGGCGATCGGTGGGACCGTTCGCGCGATCAACACCCACAGCACGCGAGTGAACCAGGGGCTTCGCTATCCGAAAGGGTCGGAGGGGTTACTGGACACCGTTCCGGTCCCGGCCCGGGCGTTCTACCACGGTGAGCGCACCGCCGACCTCGGCCGACTCGGAACCGACACGGTCGTCGACGGCGGTGACGACCTCGAGCCAGACGACGGCCGCACGCTCCGCGTCGACCTCGACCTCACCCTGCTCGCAGACGACGCCTACGCCCACGTCGACGTCGATCCCGTCGACATCGAGACCTTCCGCTGGCGGCTCGTCCACGGCTGGTACGGGAGCGCCGCTGGCGCCGGCGAAGCCGACCTGCCCGGAGCCGACGACGACGAGGGCGAGAACGGAGACGACGCGAGCGGAACCGACTCGAGCGCCACAGACCGCGACAGCGGATCGTTCGAAGTGGGATTCGTCGCCGCCGAACTCGAGCAGTCCCGGACGGACCACGAATCGGACGGGCTCGTCGTCCGCGACGTCGTCCCCGGCCCGTGGCGACTCGAGGTGGACGTCCTCGACGACGGCGACGACCTCCTAGACACATGGAAGATTCCGCTCTCGGTCCCGCGACACGTGCCAGTTCACTGCGACACCGACCTCGTCGCCGACGTTCTGGACGCGGTCGGCGATGGCGGAGCACCCGCGGACCTGTGGCGAAGCAACGACGGGACCGGTATTCTCGACGTCACGAGACGTGTCGCGTCCCACGTCCTCCGGCCGCTGAACGTCCGCCTCGAGTTCGATCCCGAGACGGACGACGGCGACGCCGACGAGAACGTCCTGAGTACGGCGACGGACGACGCCGTCCGGGTCGCTCTCGAGTGGGTCTACCCGTCGACGGCGGTGGCGATCGGCCCGCCGGGAGACCCGGTCGAGACGCTGTTCGACGACGTCGACGACGGCGAGAGCCACGAGCGAAGCGTCGAGGGCGAGGAGGCGTGGTACGGCCGCCGGTACTGGACCTACCCCGATGGCGTACCGCGTGACACGTGGGCCGTCAGTGCCGGCCTCGGCGCGTTCGACGCGAGCGGCGACGCAGTCGGTGATCCGACCGCCGTCGACGAGCCAACAGTCGACGAGGTGCTGGCGTACGCGGGCGACGCGGCGGACGAGGCGGACTTCGATCCGGACGCCGACGAGACGAGCCTGTGGATCGAACTGTGCGGACGCGCACTCGGCGTCTCGCTGGCGCGTGCGGTGGCACTGTCCGTCGTCGACCCCGCCCCCGAAGCCGAACGCGACGGGCGGCCGGGTGTCGACGTTACGGACCCGGCTCCCGAGGAGCCACTCCGGCAGTTGCTGGGGCTCCACCGTCCCGACGGCACGGACGTCACGGCCATCGTCGACGACATCTCCGACGGCCAGCTAGAAGCGCCGGCGGACCACGGCCTGCGCGAGTCCTGGACCGACCTCGTGGCGTACTACGAGCGTATCTGGTGTCTCGACGAACCCACCACCGCGGCGTACCTCGAGCACCCGGTCGGACGACGCTACGCCGGGTACGATGTCCTCGCCGGAGTCGTCCTCGAGTCGACGCTCGAGGACGCTCGTGACCGGCTTCCCCTCGGCCCACCCTACGGCGGTGGGCTCACCTACGGCGACCGCGACGGGGACTGGCAGCTCGACGGCCAGCCCCGCTACGGCGGCGAGACACGGGCAGTCACGGCCGTCGACGACGGCCGCCGGGTCGGGAACTTACAGTACGACCTGGACCGGACCGGGTTCTCCCTCGGATTCGAACCCGCAAACGCCGAAGGGGAGCCGGGAATCGGCCGGTTCGGCTACCGACGCGTCACGACGGACGACGGCATGTGGGACGGTGAAACCGCCACCGACGGCCCGGCGACGCTCACTGACGACGAGGAGCGCCACCGGCTCGTGGCGGGCCACACCGCGATGTCGGTCAGGGAGTTTCGCATCGCCGACGCCTACCCCAACCGCGTCTACGAACCGCTCGACGGCCAGCCCGACGGCGACCGGGTCGCAGACGGCGTCGTCCACCGGAACCCCGGTGAGACCGACCCCGGCGACGGGACCGGAGTCGTCGACGAACACCGCCACCGGTACGGCGACGGGTTCACCGTTCTGGAGGGGGCGGGACCACCCGAGCCGGCCGTCTCCGCGACCTCGAGTACGCCGACGTTCGACGGATCGATGGTCGGCGAGCTGGACCTCGAGACAGCCCTCGAACTCCGCCGGTGGCGCTTCGCCGGACGACGGAACCCCGTCGTCGTCCAGGTCTGTGACGACCACGACGAGCCGGAGACCGTCCACGCAGAACGGGTGCAGGCGAGCCGTGGGTGGACCTCGGAGGCGGAGTCGGCCGTCGTCCGCGACCACTCCGGCTACTTCGACCCCGACGCCGAACAGGCGGAGTGGGAGCCGCTCGGACGCTACTACCACTACGGCACGCTCGAGAGCGGCGAGTGGGGCGGCCCGGGCCGGCCACAGGCACGGACGACGGAGCGAATCGACCGCGAGGTGGACCGAGACCACCTCCTGGGCGACGTACTCGAGGGTGACGGGAGCGACGCACACGAGCGCGTCTACCGCGTCGTCGCCGACGCCGTCACACCAGAGCGCACCCGGTTCGACGCGGCCACGAGCTACGACGAGTTCGTCTCGTCGGTCTCGCTGAGCGGTCTCGAGGTCGCGAGGGCGGACGACGACGCCCCGGCGGCGGCCGAGGGACAGCTCGCCGCGTTCGTCCGCTTCCTGGCGGCCGTCGACGCCGGTGTCGACGACGTGCTCCTGGAAGGCATCGACGACGAGAGCGTCGAAGCCCTCCGCGAGATCCACGAGTTCGCCTTCGGCTTCTTCGGCACGACCGCGAGCGACCTCGAACTCGCAGACGGCGAGCGAACCGGTTTCCTCCGGGTGGCTGGCGTCGACGGGCTCGAGTCGCTGGCAGCGGGCGACGGCGAGCGGGCCGAACAGCGCGCCAGGTACCAGGCGTACGCACAGTGGTTCCGAACCTGGCCCTGGCTGCACCGGTTCGTCGCGAGTGTCCGCCACAGCCCACGGCTGCAGGTGGCGCTGTACCTCTTCGAGGTCCACCGGCTCAACACGCTGCTGACCGAACGCCCGCTCGAGGTCGACGGCACCGACGCGTGGTTCTACTTCGACAGCGAGCGTGACCTGGCCTTCGCACTGAGTGCACAGATCGAGGGTCCCGACCGCCTCGAGGCGTTCGTCGCAGGGTTCGACGCCCTCGAGTCGGCCCGCTCGGCCTGGCGTGCGTTGCTGGCGGACACCCTCGACGAGACCACCGGAGACGAGGTCGATGCGCTCGTCGACGGACTCGAGGGCGTCGGGACGAGCGACGAGCTCGAGGCGTTCCTCGACGACTTCGGCCTGGTGAGCGCCGACCGCCGGGCCATCCTCACCGGCGACGTTGGCGGTCTCCCGCTCGTCGACCTCCCGGAGGTCGACCTCGGAGCCGACGCCTCGGCCGATCTCGTGGACGCAGCCGACGACCTGAACGATCACCGAAGCGACGTCGCCGACGCCGCCGCCGGACTCCACGCCGACTTCGGCGACCGCGTCGGGGTGATCGAGGCCGACCCACAGACCGGTCACGGGGACGCACCCACTACCTTCGACCTCGAAATCGTCTACGAGGAGCTGATGGCGGCACTGCCGGATCGCGAGCTTCGGGCGGCGAACGGAGGGGGTGCGTGACCATGCGAACGGCAGCCATCCGCGCCCTTCGAAACCACGGTACCGACGACGGACTGCTCGACGAACTGTTCGCTGGCGACCGCTTTCGCGTCTCGACGGTCTACGAGCTGTGGGACTTCGACGCCAACACCGTCTCCATCGCGGGGACGGTCGTCGCCGACACCGACTCGCCGTTCGAACTGGCGGGCCTGTCGGTGGCGCTCGGAGACGACCCGCGGGTGCCACTCGAGGTCCCGTTCGCGATCGAGAACCTGCCAGCGATGCCGGTCTCGCTGGCGCTCGCCGCGCTGTTCGTCAAAGACGACCTGGGAACGCCAGCCGAGTTCGGTCTCGACCTAAGCGCCGTCGAGGACGTCGACCAGGTCGCCGACCTCGGCCGCTTCCTGGTCGGAGACGACCCGGCCCGCGCGACGGTCGGTCCGGTACCCGTCAGACTCGAGTTCGACGAGCGGTGGTTCGAGCGCGCCGAGGTCGAGACGAACGACGACGGGACGGTCGCGGACGTCTCTCCCATCGAGGGAGCGCCGCCGGTCTCGGTGACCCTCGGTGAGTTCTCACTCGCCGTCGGCCGAGACGGCGTCGAGTTCGCCGCCGAGCCCGCAGAGTCGTTCTCGATGCCGCCCGTACTCGTCGCCGAGACGAACATCGCCCTCGAGTTCGAACACCTCAGATACGCCGACGCAACGGACGCGGCCGTCGCCGACCTCGACGTCGGGGACGACTGGCGCGGGCTAGTCGTCGACCACGGCACGGTCTGGGGACTCGACGAGGAACTCCCGTTCTTAGACGACGGGCAGGTCGAGACCCTCTCGATCGAGCACTGGATCGTCGACTCGAGCGGCATCACCGGGAGTCTCGAGGCAACGTTCGGCGAGGACGATGACGAGGATGCGGACGAGTCCCGGGTCACGACCGAGAGCGTCACACTCCAGTTCGACCGAACGTGGTGGCCCGTCGGACTCGAGGTCGTCGCGCGGACCGATCCGCGTGCGTTCTTCGCCGACGACGAGGACGCGGACGACCTCGGCTCCGACCACGAGATCCGTATCACCTCGAGTCTCCACATCGCGTCGAATCCAGCCGGCGACGACGACCTGTGGCGCTTCGACGTCGATCTCGAGCGGACCGGCGACGACGACGCGCTCGTCTCACTTCAGGACGAGGCGCTCACCGGATTCGGCGCGACCGCCGGCGCGTACGCGGGCTACACCGCTTTCGACGACGGTGAGCCGGAAGCCGGACCCATGATGCTCGCCGCGCTGGCGGCTCTCGATCAGTCGGAGCTCGCATCCTGGAACGAACTCGTGGTGACCGGGGCGAGCGCCTCGGTCTATCGCGAGCCGGTCGGTGACGGCCGCAGAGTCGCCTTTCTCGAACTCGGCGCCGACATCCGGATCGACGCGGCGCTCTCGATGGATGGTGACGACGATGACGACGAAGACGTACCGATCGAACTCGGTGCCGAAGGCATCACGGCGACGGTCGCCCTCGGCGACGTGAGCGACCTCGACGTTCCGCATCTCGCGATCGACTGGGACGTCGACGACGGGCTGGCCGTCACGAAGCCGGCCGACGTCGACCTCGGTGGGCTGGTGACGATCACCGACGTGACCGTCGGCCTCACGACCGAGGCGCTCACGATCGAACTCGGCATCGACACCTCCGGCAGCGGCGAAACGACTGTTGCAGGCCTCCCGGACCTCGCGGTCATCACCTACGAACCCGACACGATCGGGGAGATCGAGGCGGAAGATGTCTCTCTCCGGTTCGACCGGGGCAACCAGCCGCTCGAGCTGCTCATCCCGGGCGTCCTCTACGCGACGGGCTCGCTCGAGCACGTCGACGGCGCGGCGGTTGGCCTGCCGGAAGGCGACGGCGAGGACGACTGGGGCGACATTTTGCGCGGGGAACTCCGGGCGTTCCTCGTCGCCCAGGAGCCGGATCTCTCGCCGACGAAGCTCCTCGAGAAGGACTCGTACCTCTTCGACCTCGAGCTCGGGATTCTCAGCGCGACGAATCAGGACGGCGTCCAGGCGTTCGTGCTCACCGTCGACGCGGGCTTCGAGCCGGGACTTCCGATCGGCAACTCCGGCACCGCCCTGTACGGGCTGGGGCTGACCTACGCACAGAACGGCCAGCCAGCCGCGCCGCTCGATCCGGCCACCGACAGCCCCGACTACGGCGAGTGGTACCTCGAGGAGTCGCCGGCGTACTCGACGATCGCCACGAAGTGGCGGCCACAGGTCGACCACTGGGGCTTCGGCGCGTCGGCCAGGATCGGCTCCCAGCCCGACGGCGGCGACGCCTGGAACGTCCAGGCCGGGCTGTTCCTCCTGTTGCCGGGCCCGACCATCCTCATCACCGGGGAAGGGGACGTCTTCTCCGACATGGCCGACCTCCCCGGCGAGGACAGCGAGGCCGAGGGTGCGTTCGCGGCGATCATCGCCCTCGACTTCCTCGAGAACCAGTTCAGTCTGGACCTCGACGTCACGCTCGACATCGGCCCGGACGACGACGACGCACCCAACTTGCTCGAGATGGACATCCCGGCCAGGGTCCGCGCGGACCTCGAGAACCCGCGGGACTTCACCGTCGCGCTCGGCTTCCCCGAGCCGGAGACGGAGCGAGTCCAGGCGAACGTCCTCGATCTCTACTCGATCTCGGCGTACCTCGTCGTCGACGGGACGGAGTTTACCCTCCCGGAACCCTCGGGCGTTTCCCTCCCCGGCGTGGCGCTCGCACTCGGCGGGGCCGGCGGCTGGGACGCGGAGTTCGAAGCCGGTCCCGCCCGGGTCGCACTCTGGGCGCAGGCTGGCTTCGACGTCGGCGTCTCGCTCACCGTCCCGCTGTTCGCCGGCCAGCTGTGGGTCGACGGCGGGATCGAGGTGAGTGCGTTCGGTCTCGGCGTCTCGCTGTCGGTGTTTCTCGCGCTCCAGGGGCTCGCACCGGAGCCGTTCTACCTCGCCGGCACCGTCGTCGTCACGCTGTCGGTCCCCTGGCCGATCGGCGACGTGGAGGTCGACGCGGAGTTCGTCCTCGGGGACGACGACGACACTTGGCTCGCCAACGGTCCCGCCCCGGAGGTCCCACTCGAGTCGCTCACGCTCTGGGGACGTGGCTCCGGCGAGCCGGTGCTCGTTGAGCCCGACGCGGACGGGACGCCGGAGGAGACCGTCCCGCTCGACGTGATTCCCCAGCTGGTCTTCACCGCACCCGTCGGCAACGAAGACGACGGGTCCGACGACGAGATCGAACTGGGCGACCTCACCGTCAACGGCCACGACGAGGCGGCCGCGGTGTGGGAGGTGGCGACGACCGGCGAGGACGAGGACGGTGCCGTGGTGAAACAGGGCTACCGCCACGTCCTCGAGTCGTGTTCGTTGCGTCGGATCGTCGGGAACAGCCACGAGGTCGTCCCCGACCTCCACGCGGTCTGGCCCGAGCACACCGAAATCGGCAACGAACCCGACCTCACCGGCACTGAAGACGCGACGGTTCCGCGAACGACCGACGGCCAGGTCACCCGGACGAACCTGACGTTCGATCCGTTCGCCGACCCTGTCGAGGCTCGCATCGGTGGCGGTGGCGAGCGGATGCGCGAGCGCCTCTCGACGTGGGACCCGTGCCGACAACTCGACGAACGCGAGTTACTGGACCGCCGCGAGTACACGTTCCGGTCGCTCGGTGACCGACTCGAGCGCGACCGTTTCTGCCCGCCAGTGATCGACTTCCAGTTCCCAGAACGCGGAGACGGGACGGACGACGACCGCGAGCGAGAGGAGGAGAAAAGACGAGAGGAAGAAGAAGAGGAGCGGCGGAAACAGGAGGAAGAAGAACAGCGAGAACGGGAAGAAGAGGAGCGACGAGAAGAAGAGGAACGGCTCGAGCGGGAACGAGAGGAAGAGAAACGGCGAGCGGAGAAAGAACGGCTCGAGCGGGAACGAGAGGAAGAGAAACGGCGGGCGGAGAAAGAACGGCTCGAGCGAGAGCGGAAGGAAGAGAAACGGCGAGAAGAAGAGGAACGACGGGAGCGAGAACGGTCCCGGCTCCAGCGGCGCGAGCACGAATCGGTCTCGACGACCGAAGCGACGGTCGAATCCTCGAGCGCACGCGAGGAGTCCTCGTTATCGGCGCGGATCCGTACACTGTGGACGAGCCTCCTGCGCACCCTGTCAGCGGCCGTCCAGCGCTGGCGCGAGACCGAGACGGACCGAGAGACCGAGGAGGGCGACGAAGCCCAGTCTCGTGAGACTGAGGCCGACCGAGACGGATCACCTCGCGCGGCGCAGGCCGACGAGACCGAAGCCGACCGTGAGCGCAGCGTCGTGGACTCTCGAGTCCAGGAACGGTCGATGACGCCGCGCGATCCGGTCATCGAGCCGGTCATCGATCCGGGTATCGACCCAGTCATCGACCCGGACCGGATTCGCTTCCCGCTTTCCGACCCCTGCTCGCAGTCCTCTCTCGAGCGGATCGAGGTCCCGGGGTCGCTCCCCCGTCTCTGGAGCGACGACGTGGGCGCAGTCCGCATCCACGCGGGCGAGACCCTGACACTCCCCGACGAGTTCCAGGAGCCCGGGACGCCGGCGCGCGTCTCGCTCGAGGAGCCACCGGTCGACTACGACCTCCTCCAGCGGCTGACCTCCATTCGCGTCGAACCCGCGCGGCTGGGTACCAACCCGATGGATCGGACCGGTGGCATGCTCGGCATCGATCCAGACGACCCGGTTCTCGGGCTGCCCCGGCTCGTCGTCCCCCAGGCACCCGATGTTAGCACCGAAGCGGCCGCCGATCTCGTCTCTGGCGTCGTCGGCCGCGTGGCGGTCGATCTCCCCTCGAGCGACAACGTAGAGGTGCGGCTGCTGGTCGCACCGGGAGTCACCCCCGTCGTCTGGGCCGTCCGGCCGGACGGAACCGAGGAGGTGCTCGAGCCCGCCGGCGAGTCCGCCGTGGAACTCGAGGAGGGACCCGGAAGCCCGAGGTGGCGACGCGTGGTCGTCCGGTCGTTCCGGCCGACGATCGGTCTCCGACTCGCCGCCGTCCACGGCGACCTCGAGCCGGAACCCCGCCCGAGCAGGCGGCCGGTCGTCGCTGGTCTCGCGTGGATCCGCTCACAGGAGGAGAACACCGCGTTCTTCGACGCCGACCAGCGCCGACAGACGGCGACCGCCTCGATCGTCGCGTCCGAACTCGAGCAGCGTGAGGCGTGGTCCGACGGCGAGGCAGCGGGCGTCCTCGAGCCCGACTCGACCTACGAACTGGTCGTCGAGGGGCGCTCGTACCGGGCGGAGCAGCCGGAGGGACGCGACCTCGAGTTCGGCAACCCCACCGACTGGTCGGAGACGTTCCGCTTCGAGACGGACGCCTCGCCGCCCGAGTCGGTGCGTGCCCATCCCGAGAACGCCGCCAGGGTGGTGGGCGAACGGCTCTCCGACGCCGGGGGCATCGACGACCAGTGGGAGGTCGCGACCGCCCCGGCCGACGGCGCACGCGCGCATTATCTCGCCGACGACCTCGAGGTCCACCTCCGTGATGCGCGCCTCCTCGCCGTCTTCGAGGCGTTCGATCGCGATCTCGTCGTGCAGTTCGAAGACGAGTACGGGACGGTGCTCGAGGCCGACGCCGACACCGACCTGCGAGCGGCGAGCGACCTCGTCCCGACGGCGGCCGTACTCCGGGACCGACTCACGGACCTGGCGTGTCTGTTCCCCGACGGCGCGGCGGCGGCCGACCTCTGGCAGGAGACCATCGTCGACGTGGGTCTCGACCTCGAACCCGACCGGCGGTACACGGGAACGCTCTACGCGCTGGAGGACGGCGATTCGACCGACGATGGGGAGCCACTCCACGAGTGGCGGTTCCGGTCCTCGCGGTGGGAGACCTTCGAAGAGCACGTCGACGCCCACGACAGCGGTATCGTCCACGAGGTCGTCGTCGACCCGATCGATCTCCTCTCGGACGAGACGCCCGAGGCGCTCTCCGGCGAGGACGTCGCCACGGTTGCGGTCGACGACGAACTGCTCGACGAGTGGCTCACGGACACCCTCGGGCTCGTTCCGCGGGAAGCGCCAGCCGAGCCGGAACTGATCGTCGTCTGGTCGTGGGACCACGAGCACGCGACGGGCGGGGACGCCGACCCCGACCCCGACGCCGTGCAGCCGGTGGCCGTCGTCTTCGACGGGCCGGAGCCGCTCCTTCGCGGATCGGAGCCGACGGTCGCACTCGAGCGCGAGGACGGATCGGCCGTCCCGACGCGTGCCTATGCCGGAAACGCCCGGGCTCGTGCCCTGGTCGTCCCCGAAGCCGGCGAACTGCCGTCGGGTTCACCCGGCGAGGAAGAGGCGCTCACGATCACCCTCTCTTCGAGAGACGGGAGTGACGTCGCGGCGGTCACACTCGACGTGCCTGCTATGCCGGCGGTCTTCGACGGAGGTGGCGCATGAACACCATCATCTCGCCGGACCTGCTCCAGCTCGTCGCGCTGGGGACGGACGGTGCCGCCAAACGGTACCTCGAGCCGGGACGCTACCTCCGGTGGTTCCCCAACTCGACGCTCGGATTCCCCCGCCGCGGGTTCGTCCTCTCCCGCCGGCGCTCGCCGGAGTGGCCGTGGGTGAAACGCGGCGATATGTCCGGCGTCCACCTCGAAGCGGCCGAGGAAATCGACGGCGAAGGGGCACTCTGGCTCCCCGCCCAGGACTTCTCGGACGACGCGGCGACGGCCGACCGAGGGCTGCGCCTCTCGAGTCCGAACCGAGCGCTCGACGCAGCGGCCGGCGAGGTCGAGATCGGTGGGTCGGGGCTCCTGCTCGAGTTCCGTCGCGACGGACAGACGCGGCCGGACCCCGCGGCGTGGGTTGCCATCCGCCTCGCCGGAGCGGACGACGTGCGGGTGAACGCCTCCGCCGTGGCCTCGAGCGTCACCGAGGAGACGGTCGAGTTCTCCGCCGTCGACGCGCGTCTCGGCGAGCTCGATCTGTGGGATCCCACCGGACGCCTCGGCGGTGGCTCTGACCGACTCGTCCTCCTCCACGGGAGCCTCGTCGACGCCGTCGAACTCCACGCCGACGGCGACGCGGTCGTCCGCGAGGTACAGTGGCTGATCGCCGACCAGTACGCCACCGACGCGAGCGCCCCCCAGCAGGGTGACGAGGCGACGGTGTGGCAAGAGGTGAGCCGGTTCATCCTCCCGATCGACGTCACCGGGAGCGACTACCAGCCGCACCCGCCCGGTACCGATGTCGACGACCTCGCGGCCACCCGTCTGCACCGCGGGGCGACCATCTCGCTCCCGCCGTGGGACCAGCCGTGGCCGCCGTCACCGGTCGGGCCCGACACCGTCGCGGACACCACCATCCGACGGTACCTCGATGGACCCGAGACGAACCCCGGCAGCCGGGCGCGACTCCGGGAGATCCAGCGGCTACTGACCACGTTGCTCGAGGCCGAACTCGATGTGGAGCAGCCACAGGGGACGTTCTCGCTCGAGGACCTGGACTCGAGTGGGGCGGCCGACGGCGAGGGATTCGAGAACATCTCGGCGCTCGACCTGCTGTTGGCTGCGAGCCTCGATTCACCCGTCGCCCACCTCCTCGGGCTGGCGACCGTCGACGAGGAGCCGCCGGCGGACGTCCGCTACGATTACATGGTAACCGCCGTCTACCCCTCGGCCTGGATGCTCCACGTCTCGGGGCTCGTACAACCCCGGAGGGGCGGCCGGTCCGGCGGCCGGTCCGATGGCCCCCGCCACAGGCTCCTCGAGGCCGCGGAACTCGAGCGTACCCGGGAGGACGACCGGCCGGCCGGACTGATTCACAGGCTTCTGGCGGAGTCGGAACCGTACACCGACGCGTTCGAAGCCTGGGCGAGCACTCCGACCCCGATCGTTCCTCCGACGACGTACATCGGACCGCCACCCGAAGACACCTTCTTCCGGGTCGCCTCGCTCGCGACGGCGGTCACGGAGGGGTCCGCCTCTGAGCCGGCCCGCCCGAGCGATCTATCGGTCGAGACCGTCTCCGCGCCCGAATCACCGGGTGTCTCGGCCGAGGCCCACCTCGAGTGGACCGTTCCGGAGCGACGGGCGTTCGAGACGGCACCGATCGTCGGCTCGACGGTCACACGGATGACCGAGGAGGGTTCGGTATCGCTCGCCCGCACCGACCCCGAGTACGGACTCGCAGTGCCCCACCTCACCGGGAGCGGGACGAACACCTTCCGAGACGCGTCCCTCGAGCGCTACGGTGAGCACGCCTGGATGGTCCAGACCGTCGACATCTGGGGACGCTGGAGCGAACCGGCGCGGACGGGCAAACTGGTCGAGAACGAGGTCCCGCCGATGGCACCACAGGGCGTAACCGTGACCGCCAGCGGGGACGTCCGTGCCGACGACGAGATACTCTCGTTCGCCCTCGTCGAGTTCGGGTGGGACGACGCGTTCGCTCCGCCGGGAATCGGGATCGACCGCTTCGAACTCGAGATCGAACCCGGCTACCACGACCTCGAACCCGGCGAGACGCTGAGCAGTCCCTCGCTGTCGGTGTCGGTCGGTGCGTCTTCGCTCCTCGTCGACGGCGAGGCGATCGTCGATCCAGGGAGTGCGACCCTCGGTGGCGACGTCGACCACCTCGAGGTGATCGAAACCGCCGGCGATGGCGACGAGTACGAGATCGGGCTGACGGTCGCCGGTGTGCCTATCGATCGGAACGCCGCCGACGAGTACCGGTGGGAGTTCACCGCGACGGTGACGGCCGTCGACGAGAACGGCCTCTCCTCACCCGTCGGCGTCACCCAGGAGATCACCTACGAGTCGGTCCCACCGTCAGAGCCGGGTCCACAGCCCGGGGGCGTCGCGGAGACGACCTGGCCCGACGCCGACGAACAGTGCTGGTGGACCTGCCGGTGGGACGCCGACGAGGGCGAACGCGTGCAGGTACTGACCGCGACGGAGTCACGCTTACTCGACATCCTGACGGACGACGCCGTCGACGACCTCGCCGATGACGAGGACGGCGTCGACGAACGTGCGGACGTCCGCAATCTCGAGGACGAGGCACGCGCTGACATCCTCCGTAACGTCGCCAGTGGCACCTACGAGACGTCGGTCGAGCCCACGACTGCGTTCTCGCCGGACCACCCGAAGACGTACGGACACGACGAGGAACACGCGGTGGCCATCGACGCCGGGAGCCACGACTTCACGGTGGTCGTCCCGATCACGACCGGGCCGACCGGCGAGCGGGCAGCCTGGCCCACCCAGCCCGAGCAGTTCGCCGTCGTGAAGACGCGACGGCTCGAGCGGATTCCGGAACCGAGAGTCAGACTCCGAGCGCTTGCCGACGACGAGACCGACGGCGAACCCGTCGATCACTCGAGGGTCGAACTCGAGGTCGAGACGTCACCGACGGCGACTCGAGCGCTGGTCTGGCGCACCGACGACGCCGACGCGGCCGACGACCTCCGGACGATGCAGCCACGGCTTCCGGCCTCGCTCGCCGACGGTGAACTCGAAGAGGGGTACGTCGACGCCGTCGCCGAGGACACCTGGTACGCCTACCGGGTAGCGGTCGAGGCGCCGTCGGGTCGGCGATCGAGGGCGACGGAGCCGATCTGGGTCAAGAGCAAGTGAGCGCCCACCACAACCGGGCCCCACCCACCGAAACCGCCGCGGCCGTACCGACGGATCCGATCTCGAGGGTGCCCGTTACGGCGACCGGTCGTCGCCCGAGGGGGCGCTCGCGTTCGGTGCCGATCGCCCGCGAGCGAGTGCGAGAAGCGCCGCGGTGGCCAGGAGGATGAGAGCTGTCCCGGCCGCCCCGATACCTGGCGTCCCGTCCGCCGCCTGGTCGCGCTCGTCGTCACCGGCCGTCTCGGAGGCGCTGTCGTCGTCCCTGTCGGCCTCGTCGTCGCCAGCGCTCCCGTTCTCGAGGCTCGAGCCGGTTCCCTCGTCGAGGCCGATCGCGAACGCGGAGAACCCGTCGGACGTCGCCTCGAACACGTACTCGTCCGGGCGAGTGTCGACGAGATCCGTCTCGAGCGCCGTCCACCCCCCGTCGTAGTGGTAGACGGTAACGCCGGTTGGGCCCTCGTGTTCGCCGATGGCATCGGTCGGGACCGTCACTTCGAACGTCGCGGAGTCGAGCGCGTCGCCAAAGGTCGTTTCGACGGAGAGGTACGCGAGCGCGCGGCTCGACGTCGTCGCGTCGAGACCGGCCGTGTTGCTCGAGAGGCCCTCGAGAGTCGGCTGTTGTGAGATCGTTATCGAGCCGTCGAGCTCGTCGACGGGTTCCATCGTGATGCGCTCGAGGGTGGCCCCGGATCCGTCACCCCGGTCGGCGTTCGTCGTCAGTCCGCCATCGAACCGGAGTTCGATCGTCGAATTCGCCCCTGCGGTCACGTAGAGCGTGGCCGTCGAAGCGCCAGTTTCTGCGTGTCGTCTGGGGGTAACCAGGGCGCTGATGTCACTGCCGATAATCCGAACGCTCCGGACATCCCCGTCGACGCTTCCCCGGCTGGATCCATCGCTCGTGCTCGATTCCTGCTCGGGGTCTACGACCTCGACGGTCTCGCTGGCGGTGTCGCTCGCACTCGAGACGGTCACGATTCCGGTCCCGACGTCAGCGCCGGTGCTCTCCCACACGAGCGTAACGTCGGTGGAGTCGCCGCTGCCGAGTGTGACCGCTTCGGTATCCCGAACCTCGTCGTCGAAGTCGGTGTCGCGCAGCTCGATGGTCCGGTCGACTCCGGCTGCCGCCCAGTTGGTGACGGTGACGGTGACCTCGAGTGACTCGCCTGCTTCGATCGGCGAATTCGTCTCGGTGATGGCCACGCTGTAGACGGGACCGGTGTCTTCCCAGGCGAGTGCGGGGTAGGCGTCGGTGGCGTGCCAGGTGTCCGTGAACGCGAATCCAGCCACGTACTCGGTGGCGTTCACGCGGGTCATCTGGGCGGTCTCGAGACCGGTTCCGCCACTCGAGTCGGGCTGGCCGGTGGTCTGGGTGTCCCAGTAGGAGTCCGTCACCTCGCCGTTGTTGGTGCCGACGAGTCCGCCGACGCTCCCGGCGGTGTCGCCCTCGTTCACCTCGCCGGTCGCGTACGACCGTTCGATCGTCCCGTCGGGTTCGGACCCGGTCGAGGCGATGTTGTCTCCAACCAGCCCGCCGACAGACCCGTCACCACGGACGTCGGCGAGCGCGTACGAGTCGGAGACGAGTGCTCCGTACCCGTTCGTCCCGACCAGCCCGCCGACCTGCTGACCCCCGCGGACGTCGCCGGTCACGTACGACCGTACGACGGTACCGTAGTTCGAGCCGACGATCCCGCCGGTGCCCGCTCCGCCCACGATAGCCGCGTTTACCAGACCGACGTCGCGCACCTCGCCCTCCTGGTCGGGACCGCCGATGCCGGAGAACAGGCCGACGAAGCTCTCTCCCGGTCGGTCGATCGTCAGGGTCTCGATGACGTGGCCGTCGCCGTCGAACACGCCCGCGAACTCGGTCGATGCGGCGTTGCCCGCACCGATCGGATCGAAGCCCTTCTCGCCGTTCGCGTTCTCGCCAGCGACCGCGTCGTAGCCCGGCGTGTCCTCGTCCAGGTCGGTCGCGAGCACGAAGTTCGCATCCAGATTCTCGCGCACGTTCTCGAGGTGGTACCAGGTCTCGATCCGGTAGGGCGCTCCCTCACCGTCGCCGTCGGCGTACAGGCTCGCACTCGGGCCAGGCATCTGCTGGTTGGCCTGCAACACCGGGTAGAAGATGGTGTATCCGTCGTCGGGATCGTCAGCGGCGACCGTCCACGTGTCGGCGAAGTCGAATCCGTCCATGGCGTCCGTGGCGCGGTCGCCGGTCATCTCGTAGGTGGTGAAACCGGTGCCACCGTCGGAATCGGACTGACCGGTCGTCTGCGTGTCCCAGTACGAATCGGAGACGGTGCCGCCGTCGTTCGATCCGACGAGACCGCCGCCATCGTTCGATCCATCGACGCTCCCCGTCGCGTAGGAGTTCTCGACCGTTCCCTCGTTGACGCCGACGACTCCACCCAGGTCAGTGCCACCGTCGAGGTCGACGTGGCTGACGGACTCAGTTATCGTCCCGGCGCTACTCCCGACGATCCCACCGTGTGTGTGGAAGCTCGCGGACGAATCACCCGAGACCGTCGTTTTCGCCACCGTCCCAGAGTGAATCTCACCGACCGCCCCTCCGACCACTGACCTCCCACTCACGCCGATTTCGAGGGTGGCGTTGGTGATCGAGACCCCCATCCCGTACCCAACTACTCCCCCAACCGCCGTGTGACCGGAGACCGATCCCTGAACCGAGACGTCCGAGACGTCCGTAAAGACGGCGTACCCGACGAGCCCACCCGTGTCGAAGATGCCACCAGAAATGTCGGCCGATTCGAGGTGAACGTTCGTGATCTCCGCGCGGTCGGTGCCGCCGAACAGGCCGACCTGATCCTCGTCGCTGTCGACGACCAGATTCGAAATCGTGTAGCCGTTCCCGTCGAACGTCCCCTCGAACGGACTGTCCTGGCACTCTCCACCCTGGTTATCTTGGCACTCACCGATCGGCTCGAAGCCACCGTCCAGGTCGGCCACGACCGCGTCGTAGCCCAGCGTGTTCTCGCCGAGGTCGTTCACGAGCACGTAGTGGGCCTCGAGATCGTCGCGCACCCCGTCGAGGTCGTACCAGTCTCGCACCGACTCGAACTCGTCGACCCCGAACGCCTCGAGTTGGGTCTGTCGCTCGAGCGCGCCCAGAATCGGGTAGCTGTCCGCGCTCGCGTCCGCGTCGTCCTCGCTGACGGTCTCCCAGGTGTCGTCACCGTTGTCGAGTCCGAAGTCCGCTGCGAAGGACTCCTCGAGATCGTCACCGGTCATCTCGGCGGTCGAGAGCGGCGTGCCAGCACCGCTCTCGTCTTCGGCTTCGTCCAGTCCGGCTTCCGAATCCCAGTAGGAGTCAGTGACGGTGCCGTCCCAATGATCTCCGACGAGGCCGCCCACCCTGTCAGAGCCGTTTACGTCGCCGGTCGCGTACGACGTCTCGATAGTGCCGCCCAAGTGATGCCCGACGAGACCACCCACCCTGTCAGGGCCGTTTACGTCGCCGGTCGCGTACGACGTCTCGATAGAGCCGAGTGAGAATTGTCCGACGAGACCACCCACACGGCCACTGGAACCGTCGACGGTACCGGTAGCATACGACTCCTCGATGACTCCCCCATGGAAGGTCCCGGCGAAGCCGCCCACATACCCGTCGGCGGTGACGTCACTAGTTGCGTACGACGCCGAAATTGTCCCGCCATTGCCGTGAGCTCCAACGAAGCCGCCCACGTACTGGTCGGCGGTGACGTTGCCGGTCGTGTACGACGCCGAGATTGTCCCGCTGTTGTGAGATCCAACGAGGCTGCCCACGTACACGTACCCAGTGACATCCACGTCGACCAGTCCAACGTTCTCGATAGTCGCGCCATCGGTCCTTCCGAATAGGCCGACGCGGTGCTCGTCATCGCGGTCGATAACGAGGTTCGAAATCACGAATCCGTCGCCGTCGAACGTCCCCGTAAACTCGTCGGGGAACTCGCCGATCGGCTCGAAGCCGTCGCCGCCGTTCCACCCCTCGGTCGCACTCGCATCGATGTCGCTCACGAGCAGGTAGTCCGCGTCGAGCCCCGGTCCGTGGTCGTCGTCGCCGATACACTGTAACTGATCCAGGTTCGCAACTTCGTAGACACCGTCGCCGTTCTGCGCGAAGCCGACCTCGGTACAGTCGGGGGCTGACGCAGCCACGGGTGTTCCAGAGACGAGCACAGCCACCATCCCGAAGACGAGGACCAACACCCCGACACCGAGCACCCGTCTCATCGACCCTCCCAACCGTCCCACCGTCGTCCACCGTCTCCCCACCAAATCATTAGGTTCGTTAGAAAACTCACTCGAGAATATACTTTGCTATTAGAATCTGATCGGTTACACGGACTACGGTGGCCAGTAGTGGGAAACCGTGTCACTCGAGTCAGTTCCCTCGGATGAGCCTCGACTGTCGAAACGGACGGTCCATTTGCTGTCGGTGGAGTTGTCGTACCGGACGGGCTGGGCAGGGAAGATTTCGAACGCTCGAGGGAATGCCGATCACTCGAGCGAGGTCGATCGGCCGGTCATCGTCTCGATCTCGAGTTCGACGATCGTAAGTTCGATATCTTCGATCGCCTCGTCGAAGACACGGGCAGGTGTGAAATCACGGTTGATGGTAGCGGTATCGAATCGGTCGTGCGCCGATTTGGGAACCTCGTTGAGCCGCCCGGTGACGAGAATGCTCCACGACTCGAGTTCGTCTGGACTCGTCGTCGGCTCGGTGTCGTACAGGACGAAGCTCGCCGTCTCGGTCGTCTCCAGAAACTCCCGTTTCTTGCTTTCTCCCGTACTTCCGAGGCGAAAGTAGAGGTTCTCCCCATCGTAGAAGTACGCCAGTGGAATCGCGTACGTGTCGCTGTCCTTCGAGAGGGAGAGTACACCGGTCTGGGACGTACGCAACCGTTCGTCGACCGTGGCATCGTCCATACCATAGGTGTACGCGTATTCGACGTGGTCCATAGTGCTTCTAAACGGATGCGAGGCATAAGGGTGTCTGACCGGGTATAACTCGAAACAAACGATGTGAAGGCGTTTCCGGACGCGAGTGGTTCGTCTCTCCAGTGACTGTCAGAAACTGCGTGCCAATAGAGAGTATGCAGCATTCGACCACTGTCGGGTTCGGCTCGCCGCTGGTGAACCACTCGTCCGGACGCCCCCCTGCTACACCTCGATTGTGTCGACGTTCGAAACTTCGAGACTGCCCGATAGTTCCGTATTGTTGTATGGCATGTCGAGTCCCTCGGCATCGAAGCGTTCCTTGACTGCCTCGATGAACTCCGCGCGAACCGCCCCGTAGCTGCTCTCGTTCGGGTCGATCCAGATGCGTCCCGAGAGGACGACCGCCGAGTCCCCCAGTTCCGTGACGGGAGCGGAGGGCTCAGGGTCGTCCAGGACGCCATCGATGTTTGCCCCCTCCGAGATGATGGCCTCACGCGCCTGTTTGATGTCATCATCGTATCCGATACCGAAGCCGATCGACATCCGCCGTGTCTCGTTTGCCACGTGGTTTACCACCGCGGCGTTTGCGAGATCGTCATTTGGGACTGTGACCAGTTCGTTGTCGAACGTTTCCAGCTTCGTTACCCGTAACTGAACCTCGCGAACGACACCACTGTTGCCGTCCCACTCGATCCAGTCACCGATCGTGAAGGGTTTGTCCTGAATAATGAACACACCGGCAACGAAGTTGGCGATCAGCCCCTGAGCAGCGAAGCCGATCGCGAGCGCGAGCGCCCCCGCCAGGATTGCAAACGCCGAGAGAATAACACCGAATCCGGCCACCGTCGCGGCGAGGGCAACGGAAACGATGGCGGTGAACACGACAGTGATACTCACGGTGAGGCTCACGAGCGCCTCGTCGAAGTTGCGCTGTCTGAGTCCTGCCTCGACCGTCCGGGTCAAGAAATATTTCCCGAGCAGATAGATCAGGATGAATGAGACGACGAACAGGACAATTGTCACAGCCGCGTCGACGATAGCCGGCACGAAGTCCTGGAGGTCTATCGAGAGACCCTGCTGAAGTAGATTCATATCAAACATTATTGTACATTCTCATGCAATATTTATAAAACCAGCGTGAATCGCCGTCGCTCGAGTTACTCGTGAATACCCATCGCGGCGATCTGCTCCTGGTAGCGGTTTCGAATCGTGACCTCTGTGACCTGCGCGACTTCAGCGACTTCACGCTGGGTCTTCTTCTTGTTACAGAGGAGGGCTGCGGCATAGATGGCAGCGGCGGCGTAGCCTGTTGGCGATTTCCCCGACAACATTCCTTTCTCGGCCGTCGTATCGATGATCTCGTTGGCCTTCGACTGCACCTCTTCGGGAAGCTCGAGTTCGGAACAGAAGCGAGGGACGTACTTCTTGGGATCGACAGGTTCCATCCCGAGGGTCAGTTCCTGTGAGATGTAGCGGTAGGTTCGTCCGATCTCCATCCGGTCGACTCGTGAGACGGCTGCAATTTCGTCGAGAGAGCGTGGGATCCCTTCCAGCCGACAGGCTGCGTACAGCGTACTGGTAGCCACGCCTTCGATCGAGCGTCCCCGGATGAGGTCCTCATCGAGTGCGCGTCGGTAGAGGACGCTCGCAACCTCTCGGACGGAGCGGGGAACGCCGAGGGCAGACGCCATCCGATCTGTCTCGGAGAGCGCAAACTGGAGGTTTCGTTCACCAGCATCCTTCGTCCGGATCCGTTCCTGCCACTTCCGCAGGCGGTTCATCTGGCTGCGCTTCTCCGAGGAGAGAGAGCGCCCGTAGGCGTCTTTGTTCTTCCAGTCGATCGAGGTCGTCAGTCCTTTGTCGTGCATCGTCTGGGTCGTCGGCGCCCCGACGCGTGATTTGCTGTCGCGCTCGGCTGCGTTGAACGCCCGCCATTCCGGCCCTCGGTCGATCGTCTCCTCTTCTAAAATCAGTCCACAGTCCTCACAACTGACTTCGCTCCCATCCGCACTTCTCGTGAGCGACGTCGAATCACACTCGGGACAGGTTCGAACACCCTCTTGTTCTGTGGTTTCGTGCGCTGTTTCAGTATCACGCTCTTTCTGCCGGGGAAGGCGTTCCATTACCTATAGCAAAACGTTCTACAGGGTTAAACACTGGGTACGATCGTACACTGCTCGTTGTCCCAGTTCTTCGCCGTTCCCTGAACCGTATCCGCTCGCCTTCCTGCACCATCGTCTGCTGACTCGCCGTCGATACGGTCGACGCTGACGGTCGATCGTTCTTGGGGAGGCTGTAAATCGCCTTTCAGCGTTGGGTGACTGTCAAGAATTAACTTCGAATCATCTCTTGGTGGAATCTCATACGTTGGGTTTTACGCAGCAAGTGAGTGAACGTTATGTCGTGAGTGTTAATATGAGAAGACTGAAGGGATGACAACCGATTTCCCGGATATGAATCAGTCAGATCGATTTTTATCGGGCCAGGTGGCTCGGTGGGTACTCATCTGTGTGGTGAGTCTGGGAGGTGTGTTGCTGGTGGCGATGGGGGGTTTCGCTGCCGAAGCCGGCCCACCCGACTGTAGTGGGGTCGACTTCGAACAGGACAGCGACGGGTATTACGAGGTCGAGACCCTGAGCCAGTTACAGTGTATCGAGGACGAGGGGCTCGATCACGACTACGTGCTCGTCGAGGACATCGACGCGAGCGAGACTGAAGACTGGAACGAGGGAGATGGCTTTGAGCCGATTGGTGACAGTGCTGATAACTCGTGGACAGAAGGGAACGAGACAGTCAACGGCACGTTCGACGGCAACGGCCGGACGATTGCCAATCTGACCATCGACCGCGATGAAGCTGACTTCGTGGGGCTGTTCGGCGTCATCGGGTCCGAGGGCACGGTTTCGGACCTTACACTCGAGTCTGCGACGGTTACAGGGAACGATCGTGTTGGCGGCCTCAGCGGTCAGAACTGGGGAACGGTTTCGAATCTCACACTCGAGTCTGCGACAGTTACGGGGAACGACGATGTAGGCGGTCTCATCGGTGAGAATCGAGGAACGGTTTCGGACGTTTCCACGAGCACCGATGTAGCGGGTTCAGGGACGATCGGTGGTGTTATAGGAAATAATTTCGAGGGAACCATTACTGGGGCAACCGTCAAGGGAGCAGTCTTTTCTAAGCAAGATGTGGGGAACCCTCGTGTTGGCGGGATCGTTGGCTATCACCATAGTAGCTCCAGTATCGATTCGAGTTCGTTTACGAACGGAACGGTTGATGGGGAGAACGAAAATATCGGCGGTATCGCTGGCTATGCCGACGGCAGTCCGATCACGAACTCGAGTGCGAACGGCACGATTGGAAACGAGGATGCAGATTCGGTCGGTGGGTTAGCCGGTAGACATTTCGGCGACCTCTCTGATTCGTACTCCACGGCCACCGTCCGCGGGAACGACACGGTAGGTGGTGTCATCGGTGACGCTGTGAGTAGTGACATCGAGCGAACGTACGCAGTCGGGGAAGTCGACGGGGATGGAGACGATGTCGGCGGTCTCGTCGGGGTTGGTGCGACCGGTCTCGGATCCCATTTCAACATCCAGAACTCCTACTGGGACACCGAAACGACCGGGGTGAGCAAATCCTTCGACAGCGATGAGGGTGAACCTGTCACCGACGACGAGTACGGACTCACCACGGACGAGATGACCGGCGCGAACGCCCCGAAGAACATGGACGGCTTCGGATTCCCGGACGGTGACGATCGCTGGCACGCCGTCGAAGACGACTATCCCGTCCTCTCGTACGAGGACACCGACCCCGTCTACGGCGTGGAGATTACCAGCACGAACTCGGCAATCGACGAGGGTGAGACACTCGAGGTGGACGCCACCGTCACAAACTTGGGCTCAGACGGGGGCGAACAATCCATCGAACTGCGGGACTTCGACGGCGACGAGGTGGACACCGATGAGGTGACCCTCGAGAGCGGCGAGGACATCGAGCTCAGACTCGAGTGGGGCACCGAGGAGGACGAGGGTGGTCTCGACGACGTGACGGTTGCGAGTGAGAACGACACTGACACCCGGGCAGTGTCCGTCGGCGCTGGTGATGTGATTCCACAGTGCCAGACCATCGATACTGCGGGGGCGTACGAACTGACCGACGGCATCGAAACGAGCGATGAATGCATCGAAATCGAGGCTGATGACGTCTCCCTCGACGGCAACGATCACACGATCTCGGGCAGTGGCACGGGTATCGTCGTGAACGGCCACTCCAACGTCACCATCACGAACGTCACCCTCAGCGGATTGGACGTCGGCATCGAGATGACTGACATTGAGGGCGCGACCGTCGAGCACACCACCGTCGAGGAGAGCGACGAGTCCGGACTCGTATTCGAGAGCGTTCGAGACACCACGATCGCCAACAATACCGTCGAGAAGAGTGCTACCAGTGGTATACACCTCGCGGACGCTACAGACACAGCCATCGAGAACAACACGCTCAGGGAAAACGACGAAAACGGGATGTACGTCGTGGACTCCGAGGAGCTAGTCGTTTCGGGGAACGAGGTCGTGGACAACGGTGAGGATGACGAGGACGAACTGTCGCATCACGTCGAAGATGCGGGTATCTACCTCTCGGGAACCGCAGACAGCCAGATCGAGGCAAACAATCTCACAGCCAACGCCCAGGCTGCACTGTTCCTCGAAGAGTCAAGTACTGATAATCATATTCTGGGCAACGTCGTTAACGTATCAGTCAGTGGTGGGAGCGAGCGTTGGAGAGGGATTACAATTGAGGAGTCTTCAGGGAACGTAATTTCCGATTCGGTGATTACGAGTAGTGAGCAAGTTTATTTGGGTGAACATGGCGAGGATCTCATCTACGTTGACAGCGCAGAGACAGTTGTCACGGATAACAAAATCTACGGGCATGCACGTGTTGGCATCGATATTCGTGGTGAGTCGAATACTGTCGACAATAATTCCATCGCTGGTTCGTTTCATCACAGCGACACTCAAAATGGCCACGCAATACGAGTTTCCGGTACTGGTGAGGACTGGTCGGTGACGAACAACTCGCTCACCAACGCGGAAATTTTAAACCCCGAACGCGCAGGAATAGCCATCATCGGCGATCAAACCGTCGAGATTCAAAATAACACCGGGACAAAAGTAGATAGTGACCTGAGTACTGACCCGGGTACTGACCTGGAACTCACCCACGTCGAGCAGTTCGTCGAAAACCAACAGGTCACGACACCGGCAGGCGATACGACGGTGACGTTCACTGGGGCGGACCTGCGTCTCGATGGGATGGATGAGCAACCGGCCACCGAGAGCCCCGATGATGTCGAATCAACCGGCTACTACTTCAGGGTCGACGAGAGTGGCAGCCAGTTCGGATACATGGATCTCGAACTTGCCTACAACGAGAGTGACCTGCAGATCGACGAGACCGTTATTCCCGAGACGTTCTCGCTCTGGCGACTCGATGGCGGCGAGTGGGAACAGATCGAGGACTCCGATGTGGATGCCGACGAACAAGTCGTCACCGGCAACGTCACGGAGGAGGGGACAATCGGCGTCTTCGGCGAGCAGGCCTTCGCCGACGGTAACGGCAGTGCCGACGATCCGTTCATCATCGAAGACTGGGAGCACCTCGACAACGTTCGGCTCACCCCCGACTCGAGCTTCACGCTCGCGAACGACCTCGACTCGGGGACCGATGGATACGACGACGTGGCTGCAGCGAGCGCAAACGATGGCGATGGGTTCGAGCCAGTTGGTGACGATGCTGACCAGTTCGAGGGCACGTTCGACGGGGATGGACACGTCATCGAGAACCTCACTGTCAGGGGAACTGATGATGCGGGACTCTTCGGAACAGTGGGTGGTTCCGACGGAACTGGCCAGGTTCGAAACGTCAGCGTCGTGAACGTCTCGGTATCGGGCGATGATCGCGTCGGTGGAATCGTCGGCTTTAACGCTAACGGCGTCGTTGAGAATGCGAACGTCCACGGGGACGTCTCAGGAGGACAAGGAGTCGGTGGCCTAGTCGGCATAAACGATGGAGAGCTCACGCATTCGTACGCCACCGGCGACGTCGACGGCGATGAGTCTGTGGGCGGGCTCGTCGGCCAGAACTACCAAACTGTGAGTGAATCGTACGCCACTGGCAGTGTTAACGGCTCTACTGCTGTCGGAGGTCTCGTCGGCTACAACGACGGCGAGGTGAATGAATCGTACGCCACCGGAAGTGTCGAGTGCTCTCAGACGTGTCTCGGGCTCATCGCCTTCAACGACGGCGATGTAGCGGATTCGTACTGGGACAGTGAAACGACCGGCCAGGACGAATCCGCCGGGAGCGACGATGAGTACGGCCTGAGGACCGACGAGATGACCGGAACGAACCCCACCGAGTACATGGACGGCTTCTCGTTCCCCGACGGTGACGGCACCTGGCACGCAACGGACTCCTACCCCATTCTCGCGTGGGAGGACACCGACCCCTTCTTCGGGGTGAATATTACCGAGACGAACTCGCCCGTCGACGAGGGGGACGTCTTAGCGGTGACGGTCGACGCCACCAACTGGGGAGCAGACGGCGAGGGCCCCATCGAACTACTGGACGTCGAGGGTGGCGAAGTGGACTCGGAAGACGTCGCACTCGAGAGCGGCGACTCAGACGAATTAAGTCTCGAGTGGGAAACCGAAGTCACCGACGCTGGCTCCGGGGACGTGACCGTTGCGAGCCAGAACGAGACGGTCACCCAGGCGGTTACCATCGAAATCCACCCGATACTCGAGGACTGTCGGGTCATCGACCAGTCGGGCGAGTACGAACTGGGAGCGGATATCGACGCTAGCGGGACGTGCATCGAAATAACCGCTGACGACGTCACCCTCGACGGGAACGATCACGCGATCAATGGTGGCGAGACGGGTATCCTCGTCAGTGGAGCCAGTATCGTCACCATCACGAACGTCACGGTCACCGACAGTGCGACCGACGGCATCGTCCTCGATGGTGTCGACGGGGCGACCGTCGAGAACAATACCGTCACGGATAGCGGTCGGTACGGAATCTATCTCGAGGACTCGACAGACGTAGTCGTCTCGGGGAACGACCTCGTCGACAACGGTGATGGCGAGTACCGAGAATTGTACCCGAGAGAGGACGAGGTCGATGGACCAGCGGATTCGGGAATCGCACTCTGGGGGACCACACACAGCCTCGTCGAGGCGAACACTATGACCGGCAACGACCGGTTCGGAATCAGCGCCGTGCAGTCAAGTCACAACGAGTATCTCGACAACGTCGTCGAGGTCGAGGGCGCCAACAGCGGTGGTGGAATCCATCTGGGAGCGGGCTCCTCCGATAACACGATTTCTGGGTCGACGATTACGGTGACGTCGGGCACGGTATCCGTCGATTGGGACTCGAATCTCATCTACGTGGTGACGGGTGAGAACAATGTCGTTACGGACAACGAACTCGACGGCGAGCGGACTCGGGGCATCTTTATCCAACTCTCGTCGAATGCCGTCGTCGAGAATAACACCATCGCGGGTTCGTATGGGCACGGGATTCAAATTGATCAGAGAGATGCGTTAGCTCATCCTATACTTGGATTCTATGCGGCTACTCCGGGCCCGGCGACGGTGGCGAACAACTCGATCGAGGACGTCGCAGTGGAAACAAGAGACTTTTCGAGCAATGAGGTTGGCGCTTCTGGACTCTATCTTTACAGCGACCACGCCGTCGAGACACGGAACAACACCGGCACAGAATCAGGGCCCGACATACAAATTGGGCTATCTGAGCAGTCCGTCGAGAATCAGTCGATTTCGACCAGTGCTGGCGAGACGACGATATCGTTCGAGGGTGAGAATCTGGTACTGGACGGCCTCGAGGAGCCACCGAACCCCGAGCGCCCCGACGGTCTCGCATCAACCGGCTACTACGTCGAGATCGAGGATTTCGTATTTGAAAACGACAGGTTCGATGAATTCACCGGTACGTACGACGCGAGCTTCGAGAATCTCGAACTCGCCTACAACGAGACGCTGCTCACGACTGGAGACACCATTGATCCCGAGACGCTCTCGCTTTGGCAACTCGACGGCGAGGAGTGGGAAGAGATCGATGACTCCGGTGTCGACACTGACGAACAGGTCGTCACCGGGAACGTCATGGGGTCCGGGACGATCGGTGTCTTCGGTGAGGAGCCACCGCTCGTCGATCTCGACGTCGACGACGTGACCATCGAGCAAGGCGAGCCACTCGAGGTCGACCTCGAAAACGCGAAAGATTCGATCGGGGACCCGTATGATGACGAGAACGAAGTTACGTTCGAGGCTGACGCCTTCGACGAGCCACTCTCGATGAACGTCACGTTCGATGACGGGGAGGCGAGCGACGTCGAACTCCTCGATGCAGATGAGACGGCGGCCCTCTCAGCAGCGACCACGACCGTCGAAGTCGATACCGCGGGACAGGACCAGGCAGCGGAGTTCAACTTCACTGTCGAACCCGTCTTTGTTGACTTCGATGTCGCCGACGTGGCAATCGACCAGGGCGAACCACTCGAGGTCGACCTCGAGAACGCTACAGACGAGGCTGGTGATCCCTTCACCGGCATGGTTGACCTGGCGGGTGACGACATCGACGGACAGGCGCTTTCGGTCGACGACGTCGAGTTCGACGACTCCGGTGCGGTGGGCGGGATCGAATTACTCGATGCCCAGACGACGTGGGGAGTGTCTGCGGGCGAGTATCATGACCTCACCGTCGAGGCCGTCGATACCGATGTGGAGACCACGTTCGACGTCACCGTCGAGGAAGTCTTTGCTGACGGCGACGGCAGTGCTGACGATCCCTTCGTCATCGAAAACTGGGAGCACCTCGACAACGTCCGGAACGAACTGGATGCGAACTTCACACTCGGGGCTGACCTCGACGAGCAGACTGACGGCTACGACGACGTGGCGAGTGAGACGGCCAACGACGGCGATGGCTTCGACCCGATCGCTGACTTCGACGGCGAGTTCAACGGCGCGAACAACACCATCGAGGATCTCTACATCAACCGGTCGGACGAAGACCGCGTCGGCTTGTTCGCCTCGACGGAGGAGAACGCCGAGATTCGGGACCTCCAGCTGGAGAACGTGGACGTGACCGGAGAGGGTGGTGGCCCTGACGACGGTGTTGGGAGTCTCGTCGGGTTCAATGAGGGAGACATCACGAACGTGTCTACCACCGGCGATGTCTATGGCGACGAAGCCGTGGGCGGCCTCGTCGGCTGGAACCACTATGGAGGCGATATGAGCGAGTCGTACGCGACGGGCAACGTCTCCGGCGACAACAGAGTGGGCGGCCTCGTCGGGCGGACCTATGGCGAGGTGAGCGAGTCGTACGCGACGGGCAACGTGGAGGGCGAAGAAAGAGTGGGCGGCCTCGTCGGGGAGAACCGTGGCGAGGTGAGCGAGTCGTACTCGACAGGCGTCGTGGAGGCCGACGGAGACGGCTATAGTCACGTGGGCGGCCTCGTCGGGCAGAACGCATGGGGCGATGTGAGCGACTCCTACTGGGACGTCGAAACGACCACCCAGTCTACCTCCGCCGGCTCCGATGACGAGTACGGCCTGACGACCGCCGAGATGACCGCCATCAACGCCACCGAGAACATGGAGGGCTTCGCGTTCCCCGACGGTGACGGCACCTGGCACGCGACGGACTCGTACCCCGCACTCGCCTGGGAAGACACCGACCCCTTCCACGAGGTGACCATCACCGACACCACCGCACCCGTCGAAGGGGGTGACTCCCTCGAGGTCACCGTGAGCGTCACTAACTGGGGCGCAGACGGTGAACAGCCGCTCACGCTGACGAGTGAGTCGGCCGCCGGTAACCTGGCCGAGACCGATCTTCGCCTCGACAGTGGCGATAGCGACGAGGAGGTCGAGATGATCTGGGACACAGCGCGCAGCGATGCCGGAGCACACACCCTCACCGTCTCGAGTCCGACCGACGCCGATACCCAGTCGGTAACGGTCGACGATCCACCACCATTGCCATCGCCGCCTGCACCCGCGGACATCTCCGTTACCGAGGCGACACTCGAGGAGATCGAACTCGAGGAGGGGGAGTCGGTGACGGTCAACGCGACGCTCGAGAACGACGGCGGGCGAGAAGGGGAGCAGACGATCTCCTTCTACGCTGCTGGCGACGAATTCGCGACTGAAACCGTTACCCTCGATAGTGGGTCGACGACGACGGTGACGGCGAACGAAACGTTCGATGAGTCAGGCGAGTACGAGATTAGCGTCGGCGACGTTACCGCGGGGACGGTGAGCGTCGAAGCCGAACGATCCGAGTTCACAATCATCGACGTAGATCGAGCGTTCGCCACACTCGACCCCGGTGAGGAGGAACGCGTGGTCGTCACCGTCGCCAACGACGGTGAGGGCGTAAGCGACGCAGACGTCACGCTCGACCTCGAAGGTGAAGCGCAGTCACAAACCCTCGAGGTAGACGCTGGAAGCGCCGACGGCGTCGAGTTCTCGCTGACCGCACCCGACGAAGAGGGCGAGTACGAGTACACCATTAGCGTCGGTGGCGAGGAAACAACCGAGACGGTAGTCGTCGAATCACCAGAACCATCTGACTCTGACGCCTCCAACTCAACGTTCACCCCGCAAGAGGCTGATGACGATGGCGACGGGCAACCCGGCTTTGGAATCCTCGTTACCCTCGCCTCCCTGGCGCTCTTATTGCTCATCGCGACACGGTTCAGACGACCGTAGACTTTCGAGAATTGAATCGAAAATAGTATCACCGCGTTCCAGTTCATCGAACGCGGCCACTCCACTTCCCCTATTTCGTCAGTTTCAACTCCTCGAGAAAGGCGCCGAACTCCCGCGGGCGATCGAAGCCCCGCCTCGTCGATCGGGCGCTCGAGTTCGTCCCGGACTGCCGGGACCGTCACGGGTCGCGCCAGGGTACAGATCGACTCGACCCGATCGATATGGGCGAAGTTGGAGAGCACGGAGGTGTCGAGAACCGTTGCGCCGTGGGGCGGCTCCATCACTCCAGGTTGCGAGCGGCGTCGATCTCCTCTCTCGCGGCGGCCATGGCCGTCGGGACCGGTTCGCAGTTCGACATCCTCCTCTCGGAGAATGTCGCGCATCTCGAATCGGTTCTTGCCGGCCAACCGGGCAGCAGTTCCCAGGGTGATATCTCCGTCGTCGTACAGCGACACCGCGGCGGCGATTCGATCCTCCTGGTTCCCGTCGAAGTACTCCCTGAGGACGTGGCGAATCGCGTCGCTCTCGTTTTCGAAAATGCCCGTCCAGATAGCGTTCCGGTACGGCAACCGTCCACCGCACAACGGACGCTGTCACCTCGAGTCCCGAGTCGTCCCATCACACGAGTGGGAGGAGGGATGCACCGTCGTAGCGGAAGAAGAACAAGTAGAGCTGGTAGGCGCCGGCGAGAGCGAGGAGGACGCCGGTGAGCCGAAGCAGCCGGGTGGGGTCGTTCGAGAGGGTGGATAGGAGGGTGAGCCGGCCGACGCTCGCCAGCAGTGTGACGAGAAGCAAGAGGGCGCTCATGCCGAGTGCGTAGCTGCCGAGGCCGACGACGATGCCTTCGGGTCCCTGGTTGAGCGAGAGGGTGGCGATGCTGAGGAACACCGGGGCGGTACAGCCGACGGCCGCCGCAGCGTAGACGACGCCGAAGCTGACGTACGAGGCGTACGACCGGCGGCGGCGAGGGAGCGGGACGGTGATCCACGAGCGGCTGGATGGGGAGATGGCGAGGGAGAGGCCGAGCCCGACGAGCAACGAGCCGACGACGAACTCGAGCAGCAGGAGGTTCCAGAGGAGGCGGCTCCCGAGCGTGAACAGGACGGCGATGACGGCGGCGTAGACGAGGGCGAAGCCGAGACAGACGCAGACGCTGACGACGAGCGCCTGTCGGAGCTGTGTGCCTGCGGTCCGCGAGTCGGATCCGGCGCCGATGAAGTAGGCGACGTAGCCGGGGAGCAAGGGGTACGAACAAGGTGAGAAGAACGTCAGGACGCCGGCACTGAGCGCGAGCGTCGCGAGCGAGGCGGTCTCGACCGACATTCGTCAGTCCTCGCCGCGGCCGAGGACGTCTTCGACCGACGCTCGAAGCGTGTCTTCGCCGACCAGGCCGGTGTGGCGGTGGCGTTCGTCGCCGCTCGAGTCGAGGACGAGGATCGTCGGGATCGTGGTGACGCGGTAGGTGTAGCTCGCCCGAGCACCGGGGTCGAGGAGGACTGGCCAGGCACCGTCGTGTGTCTCCCAGAAGGCGGTGATCGCGTCGGTATCCCCCTCCTGGGTGATGGAGGCGATGAAGACCTCGTCCTCGCTGTAGGTGTCTCGCAGTGGCCGAATGTTGTCCATCTCGGGGATACAGGGCGGACACCAGGTCGCGAAGAAGTTCAGGACGACGACGTCCGCCGGCGGCGTGAGCGAGACGAGACCCCCGGAGGAGCCGGGTGCGTCGACGCCCGGGAGCCGGATCGATTGTTCGGTAGCTGCGCCCTCCGTACTCGAGGCCGCCTCCGGGTCCGTCTCGGTCGGTTCGTCCGACGCCGGTGTCCGGTCTGTCGTCCCGTCGTTGGCCGTGTCACCGTCGGGCGTGACGCCCCCGGACGTTCCACCGTCCGGTGTCTCGCCGGTCGACGGCTCCCCGTCCGAAGCGTCCTCCGGCGAGCCAGCAGCGGTCGTCCCGCCAGTTGGCCGCTCAGCGCCCCCGTCGTCGCTCGAGGCGTCCCCCGGCGAGAGACAGCCGGCGATGGTGGCGAGGAGACACAGACTGCTACCACGGGCGAGTAGCCGTCGGCGGGAGGGCCGGAAACTCATGCTCGAGTGAGTCTCGGTGGCGTACGAGATAACTATTTCCATCCCGATATGAGTGTTACATTATCTGTTGCGCGAGTGCCGGCGAGTGCCCATGCGTGAGCGACAAACCGACATCCGTCACGAGATTACTTCGATGTAACCTCGGGCTTACTCCGGGCCCACCGAACGACTATGGTGAGGCTGCGGAACAGTCACGTATAGCGTTCAGTTCGACTCGTGTGAGGGGACTTCGGGAGAGAGCGTACATCACGAGCACAACTGAAACCGAGAGAAATATCATAATATGGGGAGAAAACGACGGAAGTACCATCGGATGCGGCCGAGGTGGAACGAACTTGTTACAGTATGTGTCACACTTATGATGATCTCGTCGGTCGTCGCGATGCCCGCCCTCGGTGCCGGCGGTGGGGTCGTCGACGACTCGTCACCCGAAGGTTTCGGTGGCGACGACGGCCTCACCGGCGATGACGGACTCACACAGTCGGGCCCAGCAGTAGCCGACTCGAGCGACCCCCCGACCGACTTCGAGATGCGGGGAACGACCGGGTTTCAGCCCTGGTACTACTACTTCGACGACGTGAACCTCGCGAACGGGAACCTCTACCGGAGCGCGACGGACGTCACACTGGCCGTCGGCACCGGCGCGGTCGGCTACGACGGAGAGAGGGTACGGACGGACACCGAGTCGATCGAGTTCGTCCGGTCGTACAACAGCCACGCCAGCGGCGACCACGGTCCACTCGGGTTCGGGTGGACGCACAACTTCGCGATGGAACTCGTCGACGGCGAGGACGACGCGATCGTCTTCGTCGACGAGACCGGCTCGAGACACACCTTCGAGCGGACCGACGACGGCTTCGACGCACCCGCTGGCGTCCACGCTCGCCTCGAGTCGAACGGCATCGGCTACGCGCTCGAGCGGACGGACGGGTCGACGCTGTCGTTCGACGAGGACGGACGGCTGCTCTCGGTCGAGGACCACAACGGCGTGGGCGTCACCCTCGAGTACACGGACGGTCGGCTGACGGCGATCGACCACACGATGGGCGGGACGCTCGAGTTGACCTACTCGAGCGCCGGGCGGCTCACCGAGGTCGTCGACTCGGCCGGCCGGGTGACCGAGTACGAGTACGGCCTCGGCGACCTCGTCTCGGTGACGACCTGGAACGGCGACACCACCGAGTACGAGTACTACGAGAACCACAAACTCGAGCGAGCGGTCGAGCCGTCGGGGTTCATGACGATGTACGGCTACGAGCGAGGAACCGACCGGGTCGCCTTCGCCGGAAGCGGGTTCACTGAGGCACAGTGTACCGAGGCAGGGAACTCGTTGAGCTACGACGACGAGACGAACACGGTGACCGTCCACAGCCACCTCACGGGAGAGCAGGCGACGATCGAGATGAACGACGCCGGTAACCCGACGTCGGTCTCCTCGCCGACGGAGTCGCTCGAGATCGAGTGGGACGAGGCGATGAACCGGATCGCGGTGACCGACGACGGCGAGACCACCGAGTACGAGTACGACGAGTACGGCAACCTCCTCTCCGAGACCGACTCGGACGGGAACACGGCCGAAACGGAGTGGGAGACGGTCGTGACCGACGCGGCGTATCACTCCCGGCTGGTTCGACACACCACCGCGGGTGGAGGGACGACGACGTTCGAACACGACAGCGCGGGGAACGTGATCCGGGAGACGACGCCGGGTGGGGCGACGACCGAACGGACCTACGGCGAGGCCGGGCAGATTGTCGACCAGACCGCGCCGACCGGCGAGGTCACGACGTTCGCGTTCGACGAGCGCGGCTACCTCGAGTCGGTGACCGACTCGGCGGGTGGCCAGACGCTGCTGGCGCACGACGACTTCGGCCGGCTGGCGAACGAGACCGACGCCAACGGACACACCTACGAGTACGAGTACGACGAGCGTGGGGCGCTCGTCACGGTGATCGACCCCCGTGGCGAATCGATCGAGTATCTCTACGACGCGAACGGCAACCTCGAGTCGATCGAGCGGCCGGTCGGACCCGACGGTGACCGCTCGACGGTGCCGGTCCGGGCGGAGCCACGGACGGTCGACTACGAGTTCGAGTCGGACGACGGCGTCGAGACGATCACCGGAGACGGCGTCTCGGTAACTAGGACGTTCGACCCACGCGGAATGCTCGAGTCGGAGACCGTCGAACACGGCTCGTTCGAGCGAACGGTCGAGTACACCTACGACGGGGACGGGAACCTGCTCGAGCTGGCGACCGACGACGGAACCCACACCTACGAGTACGACGACGCGGGCCGAATCGATCGTGTCGAGGCGGGTGACGGCGTCTGGGCGAGCTACGAGTACGACGAGTTCGACAGGCTCACGGGTATCAGCTACGCCAACGGTGTGGAGACGACCTACGAGTACGGCGCCCGCGACCGACTCGCCTCTCTCGAGGTGACGAACCCGAGTGGGGCGACGGTCCTCGCGGAGGAGTACACCTACGACAGCGTGGGGAACCTGCTCTCGGTGACCGACGGTGAGGGGGCGGAGACCACCTACACCTACGACGAACTGAACCGCCTGAGCACGGTGTCCGCGCCCGACGGCACCGAGACCGAGTTCGCCTACGATGCGATCGGCAACCGGCTGTCGACGACGGTCAACGGCAGCGTCGACACCACCTACGAGTACGACGACGAGGGACGGCTCGTCGCACGCGACGACGTCGAGTACCGCTACGACGAGCACGGCAACCTCGAGCGGCGTGGTCTCGAGTTCGGCGAGGGAAGCGGCGAACTGTGGGCGGACTACGAGTACGACGCGAGCGGACGGCTCGTCGACGTCAGATACAGCTCGTGGGGATCGGTCCCCGACGACCACGAGTTCTTCGTCGGCGAGGACGTCTCCTACGCGTACCTGCCGGACGGCCAGCGAGTGAGCGAGACGGTCGACGGCGAGACGACGTACTACCTCTACGCCAGAGACGAACTGTTCGGTGCCTACGGCGAAGACGGCGACCTCGAGTCGGCCTACCTCCACGGGCCCGGTATCGACGACCCGATCGCGATGCTCGAGGGCACAGAGCACTACTTTTACCACATCGACGAGCCCCACAACGTCCGGGCAGTGACCGACGAGGCGGGGCAGGTCGCGAACGAGTACGAGTACGATCCGTTCGGGTCTGTCGTCACCGAGACGGAGACGGTCGAGAATCCGTTCAAGTTCGCCGGGCGGTTCTTCGACGAGGAGACCGACCAGTACTACAACCGCGAGCGCTACTACGACCCGACGACCGCCCGGTTTACGGGCCCGGACCCGCTGGGTGTGAGCGCGAGTACGAACTACTACGCCTACGCCGAGAACAACCCGTTGCGATACACCGACCCGTTCGGTCTCGACATCTGGGACGGCGGAACCCACGGCGGCGGCATCGACGGCCCGAGTATCTCGGCCGGCTTCGTCAAGCACGAGACGGAACGGGCAACGCTCAGGAACCCGACGTCGTTCCAGAGCTGTGACGTCGAGATTCAGTGGTCCGAGATCGGGGTTCACTTCGAGGTCAACCTGGTCGGTGGCGGCGTCTCGACCTCGTCACTGGCGATCAGCGGGCCGCCCTGCGGGGAGGACCTGCCCGGACAGACGTTCTACTGCGCCGGCGTCGAGGGAGAGGTACAGGCCCTCGGCGGCGCCGAGGTCGGCGGCTTCGCCTGCGGCGGCGATGGGGGAGGCGCAGGTGGCTCCGTCGGCGTCAGCGCTGGCGCCTCCGCCGGGGGGAGCGTGTCGGTGGCAAAGCGCGGCATCATCGTCGACGCCGACTGCAACTGTGCGCTCTCGGACGACGACCCGGCCTACGCAGACTGTGTCTGTGACGAGGACGAGCGCCCACCGGGTGGCGACCACCCGGACGACAACTACGACGTCTCCGTCCTGACCTACGACCCCCAGCAGCCGAGTTACGGCTACGGCTTCCCCGAGTACGGCTACGAGAACTCGACGGTCGGCGTCCTCAACCGTGGCTTCGCCGCTGAACTCGGAGACTACCTCGCAGACGAGGGACTTCACCACCAGTCGGTCGACATCCACACCCCCGCCGAAGACCTCGAGCGCTTCGGCGTGGTGGTCGTCCCGAGCGGCGCGCTGATGGGTGTCTCGACGCTTGGCTCGTTCGAAGAGACACTCGAGGAGTACGTCGACGCGGGCGGGACGCTCTTCGTGCTGACCCAGCCACGGGGCTATCACTTCGACGTCGTCCCCGGCGGGCTGACCGGCTACGGCTGGCTCGAAGACCAGAGCTGTCAGTTCAACGCCGTCGGCATGGCCGAGTACTGTCCGGCGCTGGCCTCCCAGGACGACGAAATCGCGTCGATGAACGTCGACGGCTACTTCCTCGAGTACCCCGAGAACGCGACGATCCTCCTCGAGCGGACGCGGAACAACCAGCCGTCGATGCTCACCTACGACTACGGCGAGGGGTCGGTCGTCGCGACGACCGCCTACACCGACTGGGCCTACGGCCACCAGGCCTCGAACGCGGAGGAAGAACAGATCCTGCGGGATACGATCCTCTGGGCGCAGCACGGCGACCTCGAGACGTACGCCCCGGGTGAGACGATCTCAGTTGATGCCGACGTCCGAAGCTACGTCGACGTCGCCGTCGATTCGATCGAGGTCGACCTCCACGGACCGGACGGGGAGACGACGACCATCGACGCCGAAAGCGCCTTCGGCGGAGAGACCTCGCTCGAGCCGTTCGAGACGCGCACCGAGACGGTCACGGTGGATGCGCCCTCGAGCGGACAGCACGGGATCTGGGAACTCGAGTACGTCCTGCAAAACGAGACGCTCGGGGAGATACAGCGCACGCGCGGGGCGCACTTCGCGGTCTCGCAGTTCCAGGACGGCGACGGCGGCTGGGAGCGAGCGGACTCGGACGTCTCCGTCTCGGTCCAGTCGGACGCCCAGGAGTACCGCCCCGGCTCGAACGCGACGACGACCGTGCAGGTGTTCAATGGCGGCGACGATCTCGAGGAGGTGAGAGTCGAGTTGTTCCCCCACGGAACGACGCACAACGTCACCGTTCCGGCCGGCGGAACGGTCGATATCGCCGAGCAGTTCGTCGTGACCACGGACGAGCGGGTGCTCGCGAACGTCTACGACGACGACGACGAGATCGTCGCGAGCGGCTTCCGACAGCTCTTCACCAGCGGAACCGAACTGCTCCCGCTCGAGGTCAGCCTCGACGAGTCGACCTACGCACGCGGTGACGAGGTCGTCGCCGACGTCGGTCTCCGGGAGACGTGGTGGACGGTCCACGAGGTCGAGGAGGCGACCGTCATCACCCGGGCGGTCGCGCCAAACGGCTCGGTCGTCGCAGAACAGACGACGACCGAAGACGTCGACACCGACTTCGAGGCCGCCTACGAATTCACGCTCCCGGAGGGAGTGCAGTCCGGCCACTACGTCGTTTCGACGGAGATCCGCGACGGCGGCTCCGTCGTGGGCCACGCCAGCGCCCCCTTCGAGGTGCCCCAGCAGTTCGCGGTGACGCCCTCGATTCCGACGACGATCGGTGACGCAGCGGCGCTCGAGTTCGACGTCGAGAACCGCCTCGACCGGGACGCCGCCGCGGTCGGCCTCGACGTCTCGCTGGTCGGCCCGGACGGAACGACCGTCTGGAGCGACACCGACAGCGCGGCGATCGCGGGGAACGCGACCGAGCGCTTCGCGTACGAACTGGACCTCGAGGCGCCGGCGTCGGGCGAGTACACGCTACTCTACGGGCTGGAGTCGGGAGCCGAGAGCGTCGGTGATGCCACGACCCTGACCAGCAGCGTCGCGGCGTCGGCCGACTTCGATCAGCCCCGCTACGGACAGGGCGACGACCTCGAGATGGACCTCACCGTGGCGAACGACGGGGTGTTCGACGTCGAACCGACGGTGACGGTTTCGATACCGGCGTTCGGCACGTCCGAGACGCGGACGGTCGAGACGCTCTCGGCGGACGAGTACGCCGTCGACACCTACACGGCGTCGGTTCCGGACGATATCGGCGTCGGCACCTACGACGTCGAGGTCGACCTCGAGATACAGGATACCGTCTCGGAGTCGTTCTCGATCGTCGTCCCCGAGTCGTCGCTGCGGCCGTCGGTCGACGCGGAGGCGGCCGACGCGGGCGAGGACGTTCCCGTTACGGTCTCGAACGTCGGCGGTGTCGAGACCACCGCAGCCTGTACGGTCGAGCTGATCGGGCCGCGTGGACTCGTCCACGAGACGATCGAGCTCGAGGAGTCCATCAGCGCCAGCGGGGAGGAGACGGTGGCACTCACCGTCCCCTCGGGTGCATTGAGCGGGCAGTACTGGATCGTCAGTTCGTGTACCGACGATCGGACCGGGGAGACGACTGACCGGACCGAGACGGTCGACGTCGACGGCATCTCCACGGAAGTCGACGTCACAACCGACGAGGAGGTCTCCACGAGCGGCGAGACGGTCAACGCGATAGTCGACCTCGAGAACGAGGGCGACGCCATCGACGAGGGCCGCGTCCACCTCGAACTCGAGCGACCCGGCGAGACCGGAGCGGAGCCGTCGGAACAGTCGGCGGCCACCGATGCTGACGCCGAGACGAGTGACGCGGACGCTGAGACGAACGATGCTGATGACGAGACGAACGATGGAGGGTCACTCGAGTCGACGGACGACGGGACCCCGGCTGGAGAAGCGGCGAGTGCCAAACGCTCACCCGTCGCGCTGGCGAGCCACGCGACCGGCGAGACGGCGCAGGAGGCGCCACAGGGAACATCGACGGCGACGCTTCGCACCGACGGCGGGGTGGCGAGTACCGGTGTCGCCCAGCCCTCGAGCGCAGAATCGACGGCCGTCGACGACGAACGGACCTGGACGGACGACCACCGAACCGACGACGAACCGATCGTCGTCGAAGACGGCGGCGACCTCACGCTCGAGAACACGACACTCGAACCCACCCACGGCGGGACGGCCATCACGGTCGAGTCGGGCGGATCGCTCACGCTCACTGGAGGCACCGTGATCGACTCGAGCAGCCCCGACCGGCACATCCACGCCCTCCCCGGCTCGTCACTGGTGGTCCAGAACGCGACGGTGGGTGCGTGGTCGACGGGACTCCTGCTCGAGACGGACGACGCCACGCTCGAGGAGCTGACGATGCCCGACGGTGAGTTGACAGTCGAAGGGGCGAGCGGACTCACGGTCCGCGACAGTACGTTCGGAGACGACGTGCGCTTCGAGGGCGCCACCGACCTCACGGTGACCGAGAGCACGTTCGAAGACGACGTCGACCTCGTCGACTCGAGCGACGTCGAGTTCCTCGACAACGAGTTCGACGCCGTATCGTGGACCGAGCGGACGCTCACGCTCGAGAACACGACCGGCGCCGAACTCCGCGGCTCCGACGCACTCGACGTGGTCTCCATCGAGGACGGATCGAGCGGCGTCACGCTCGAGGCGAACGTGATCCAGCGCTCGGTACGCGTCGACGAGTCGTCGTCAGAGGTCGTCGTCCACGACAACGACTTCCTCCGGACGGACGACCGCGAGGTCGAGAGCGCGATCAGCCTCGCCGGTTCCGGCGCGACAGTCACGGCGAACACGATCGAAGATGCCGACTCCTACGGCGTCCACGTCACCGGCGTCGACGCGGTGCTCGAGGACAACGTGATCGCGGGCAGCGGAGTCCACGACGTCTACCTACAGGGAGCGGTGAACGCGACCCTTCGGGAGAACGACCTCTCGGTCGGCTCCCTGCACGTCGAGGGCCACGACGCCTCGGACTGGACGAACGCGCCGTCTGCGACGCCCGCGCTGGTGTACTACGACCACGACATCGACGCGAGTACCACCGTCGACGGCGTCCCGATCCAGTATCTCGTCGGCGAAACGGGGTCGACGATCGAGAGCGACGATGCCGCGGTGTGGCTCGTCGACGCGACCGACGTCGAGGTGACCGGGACGGGAACCGTCGCCGTCGCCCACTCGACGGCCGTCGAGGTCCGCGACCTGAACGCCTCCGTCGGCGCGTCCTACGGGGTGTTCGCGGCCTACTCCGAGTCGGTCACGCTCGAGAACGTCACCTCGCAGGGCAACGAGTACGGTCTCGTCGCTCTCGGCGCCGACGCGACGCCGCTCGAGGGTCTCACGGTCACCGAGAGTGACGTCCGCGACAGCGCGACCGGCGGCATCCACGCCGAGGCGCTCGCGAACGGAGCGGTCACCGACTCCGTGAGCGGGTTCAACGGCCACGGAATGGACTGGCGACTCGTCGGCGACGGGCTGACGGTCATCGGTAACGAGCTCACCGACACGGACAACGACGCGCTCTTCGTCAGGGGATCGGACAACTGGATCGAAGACAACGAGGTCCACCGGCCCGGCGGGTCGGGAATCCTCGCCTATCCCGCCTTCGGTGCGACGGGGCCGGCAGAGAACACCGTCCACGGGAACAACGTCACCGAGGTCTCCGGCTTCGGCGACCGCGGCATCGAACTCGAGTCAGCAGGGTCGACCGCGTCGAACAACACCGTCTCGAACGTCGACAACGCGGCGATCCACGTCGTCGGCGAGGACGGACTCGTCGTCGGCAACCATCTCGAGGACAACGGTATCGGTGTCGACGCCAGATCGGCCGGAATCGAGGTCCGCGAGAACGAACTCGTCGGCGTACACGAGGAGGGAATCGTCGTCCGCGACGACTCGATCGTCGTCGACGGAAACGATATCGCGGGTGCGACGCAGGGAATCCAGCTCAACAGCGGCAGTGACGTACTCGTCGTCGACAACGACGTCTCGGCGACGCGAGCCGACGTCGAGTTCGACACCAACGAGCCGGTCACGCTCGAGAACAACGCACTCGCTGGCAGCGGACTCGCTGTCAGTCCGTCCAACGTCGGCGACGCCGACTACTACCGTCACGACGTCGACGAGACGAACACCTATCGCGGGGAGCCGGTCCACTTCGTCGTCGACGAGACCGACGTCGCCGTCCCCGACGACGCGGGACTCGTCTGGTTCGTCAACGCCACCGACGCCAGTTCGAGTGGCAGTCACGCCGTCCGGGCGATCGACTCGAGCGGTCTCACGGTCACAGACGTCGACGCGACGGGCACCGACATCACGCTCGTGCGAACGAGCGAGAGTACGTTCGACGGTGTCTCGATCGCCGAGAGTCCGACCGTCGGCCTGACGCTCGAGGAGGCGAGCGACCTCGAGCTCACGGGACTGACAGTGACCGACAGCGCGGAGACGGCGCTCCGACTCGAGGACGCACCGGAGACGACTCTCGAGGACGTCACACTCGAGACGAGCGGTGAAGATGGCCTCGTACTCGAGGACTCCTCGGGCGTCGAACTCACGGATGTCCTGGTCGAGGCGAGCGCTGACGACGGGATCGTCGTCGACGACTCGTCGGGCGCCCTGGCGGCGACGAACGTGTCGGTGGAGGGCAGCGGTGGCACGGGCCTCGACCTCCGGGGAGACGGCCACGTGCTGACGACCGTCTCGACGGAACGAGGCGGCGCCACGGGTCTCGACCTCCACGGAGACGACCACGTGCTGACGAACGTCTCGGCGCTCGACAACGACGGCGTTGGCATCGACGTCGGCGGCGACACCTCCGTGTTCGAGATGCTCACCGTGAGCGACAACGACGACCACGGGCTCGTCCTCGAGGGGTCCGACCACCACCTCTCGAACGTGACCGCGACCGGCAACGCCGGATACGGCCTCGTGGTCAACGCCGAGGATAGCATCTTCGAGACGGTCAATGCGGGCGGGAACGACGACGCCTGGGAGGGGTCCGGTGGAATCCTCCTCGAGTCGACCTGGTCCTCGTCCGCCAGTGGGAACGAGTTCACGAACGTGACCGCCGACGACAACGATGGGACCGGCATCACACTCGACGACGCCGACTCGAATACGTTCACGAACGTCTCCACGAACGGCAACGAGGCGTACGGGATCGAGCTCACCGGACCCACTGGTGTCGGCTCGGACGCGAACACGTTCACTGGCGTCACGGCGAACGAAAACGGCGACCACGGGATCAGGGTGCACGGCTCGACCGAGACCGCGCTCGAGAACGTGATCGTCGAGGGCAACGACGCCAGCGGTCTCTCGCTGAGCTCGGCGGACGGAAACGCGTTCGTAAACGTGAGCGCTACGGACAACGTCGGCCACGGGGTCGACCTGGTCGGGTCCGCTCACAACACGGTCGACGACGTCGTCGCGACCGGCAACGACGCCGGGGTCAGAGCCGGCAGCACGAGTCAGTTCAGCACATCCGAGAACAACACCGTCACCGGCGGGACGCTCGCCGAGAACGAGGTGGGCATCCTGCTCGACCGTGGCGGTGAGAACACCCTCACCGGTCTCGTCGTCGAGGACAACGCCGCCTACGGCGTCGAGATCACGAACAGCGAACCGGACCTCCTCTACGACAACGCCTTCGACAACCCGGCCGCGACGGCCGACGCCGTCGAGAGCTCGGAGAACGTCTGGAACGTCTCCCCCACTCCCGGGCCCAACATCGTCGGCGGCCCACTCGTCGGCGGGAACTACTGGGCGGGCTACGGGGGCAGCGACCTCACCGAGGACGGCTTCGGCGACACCGACCTGCCGTACACGGTCGAGGACAACCTCGAGCTCGGCGATGAGTTACCGCTCGTCGCCGACGGGGACTCCGCCCCGGATACCGACTGGGAGACCAACGTCACAGTCACCGTCGACCCCGACGCCACCGAGACGGTCACCGTCGAGATTCCGGCCACAGCACTCACGGACGTCGGAAAGTACGACCTGTACGCGACGCTCTACACGACGGCGAACCAGACGGTCGACGTCGACACGACGTCGTTCTACGTCTTCGAAGACGAGACGTCGCTCACACTCGAGACCGACCAGCGAGCGTACGCGCCCGGAGACACCGTGACTATCACGGGTGACCTCCACAACGGTGGCGAGAGCGAACGGACGTACGACCTCGTCGTCACGGACGGCGAGACCATCCTTGACGAACAGCACACCCTCGAGTCCGGCGAGTCGTACAGCTACGAGGTGACGACGACGGCCGAGGAGTCACTCGAGGTATCGGCGAGCGCCGACGGCGTCACCGTCACGGAATCCGTCACTGTCGCGAGTCCCGAGGTCGACACACGGCTCGTCACCCCCGAGTACGGCGGTCTCGAGCCGTTCGACGTCGGCGTCGAACTCGAGAACACCGGCACCGTCGACGTCTCGCTCGTCGTCTCGCTGGACGACGAGGAGCGGACGCTGACGCTCGAACCCGGCGAGAGTCACCGGCTCACGACGGAGACGACCGCGACGGACGACCTCCCGGTGACGGCGACGGTCGACCGGCAGACGGCGGCGGGTCCCGTCCACCTCGAGACGCTCGAGGAGACGGTACTCTTCGGCGAGACCGCGACGCTCTCGGTCGAGCCGGCGACGGTGTCCTCGCCCGGGTCCGTTTCGATCCCGTACACGGTCGAGAGCACCGGTCCCCGCGACGTGTCGTTCACCATCGACTCGGAAATCGACGGCTCGAGCGACGAGACGGCGGTGTACGTCCCCGCAGGCGAGCAGCGGACGGGTGAACTCGTCGCCGATCTCGAACCGGGAGAGCACACGCTCACGTACACCACCCCGTACGGCTCGGGGAGCGAGACCGTTCTGGTAGCTGAGCGAAACCAGCTCGAACTTGAGGCGGACGTCCCCGACCGGTCAGAATCGGGCGTCCTCGAGACGACGGTGACGCTCACCAACACGGGAGCGAACGACCTCTCCGGGACGGTCGAGGCGACGGCACCGATCGCGAACAACGCGACGGCGTTCGACGTCACCGCCGGCGAGTCGGCCGACGTCACGGTGTCCGTTCCCATCCCCGATGGGACCGCTCCCGACACGTACGACCTCGCACTGACGGTCTCGGCCGGCGGCTCGACGCTCGCCGAGACGGACGCGGCGTTCGTCGTGCCGGGAGCCGCCTTCGAGATCGTCACCGACCCACCCGTAGAAACCTACGGGCTGGGCGAGGAGGCGACGGTCGAGACGACCGTCGAGAACGTCGGAACGACGACGGACCAGGCGCGACTGAACCTGACCGTCCCCGGAATCGCGGAGGCGACCGCCACCTCGGTGCTCGCCCCCGGCGAGACCGATATCCTCGCCGCCGCGTTCGACGTGCCGGACGATCTCGAGGCAGGGACCTACGAGATCCACTACGAGGTCGACGGCGACGAGCGCGAGACCTCGTTCTACCTCGAGGGAGCGTCGCTCGACGTCGACGGCCAGCTCGACCAGGCTGCCTACGAACTCGGCGAGAACGCGACGCTCACGATCGACGTGACGAACGAACGCGCCGCCGACCTCGAGCTGTTCAGCCGGGTCGCGTTCAACGAGTACGAACACGTCGAGTACTACACTGTCAACGGGACCGAGACCGAAACCGTACAGTTCGACGTCCCGGTCACCGACGGGATCGACGACAAAATCTTCTTCAGCGTCTACCACGAGGGCGGCCGATCGCTGTACATCGACGGTGCGTACCCGCACCTGCGCGGCGAGAACGTGACACTCTCGACCGACCAGCAGCAGTACCAGCCGGGAGACACCGTCACCATCACGGCCGACCCCGATCACGCCGGCGACCTCGACGTTGCCGCACCCGGCTTCGACTGGACGGGCACGGTCGACGAACCCACCGACCTCGAGTTCGAGGTACCACCGCTCCAGTCCGGCCCGCACTACATCCACTACGTCTTCGACGGCGAGACGCACTCACACCCGTTCGACGTCGATGGCTACAACGTGCGCGTCCTCGACGCCGCGTTCGACCAGTCGGCGTACGCCGCCGGCGAAACCGTCGAACTCGAGCTCGACCTCGAGCCAACCCGGAACGCATCGGCGACGGTGACCGGCTGGTTCTACGACGCGGACGGAGACGTCCTCCTCGAGACCCAGACGACCGACGCACTCTCTCCGGAGGGGACGACGGTGACACTGGCCGGTGACCTCCCCGAGGATACCGAGGGCGTCCACTCGCTCCGGTACGACATCGAGGGGGCACCGGCGGCCGACGGAAACGCGTTCCAGACGCAGTCGACGCAGACGGTCTTCCAGACCAGCGGCGTGAACTACTTCGACGTCGTCGACACCTCGACTCCCGAACCGGAACCGCCGGTCGCTGCCTTCGAGTACGACCCGACCGAACCGGCCGTCGACGAGCCGGTGACGTTCGACGCCAGCGCCTCGAGCGCCTCGAGTGGGAGTCTCACCGCCTACGACTGGAGCTTCGAGGACGGAACCACCCGGACCGGAGCCACCACGACCTACACCTTCGAGGAGGCCGGGATCCAGACGGTTACACTCGACGTGACCGACGGAGACGGGCTGACCAACACGACGACGCGCACCGTCGACGTTCAGCCAGCGGCGGACGACGGTGACGATGACGGCGGCAGCGGTGGTGGCGGACTGCCGCCACTGCCGCCAACCGACCCCGAACCGGAGCCCACCGAGCCGAACATCACCGTGAACCGGGTCGCACCGGACGCCCTGGCCGTCGGCGTGGCGGACGCCCCGGCGGGTGAGGCGCTCACGATCGACCTCCCGTCGATGGACGCCGTGGGTATCGGTCTCTCACTCGACGAGGTCATCGTGACGGTGGCCGACGGCGGCGACTACGAGATCGACCTCTCGCAGGACGCCCGCGACGACGCGGCGACCGACCGGCCGCTGCCGGGAGACCGCCACGCCCTCGGCTACATCGGTCTCGACGGAACGCCGTCGACGGACGAGACGACGGCAGTGACCCACCGCATCACCGTGGCCGCCTCACTCCTCGAGAGCGAGGGCGCGAGCGCGTCCGCCGTCAGGGTCTACCAGTACAGAGACGGCGACTGGCAAGCACTCGACCGCGACGGACTCGAGGAGACGCCGGACGGATACCGATTCGAGCTCACCTCAGAGTCGATCGCTCCGCTGGCCGTCACCCTCGCCACCACCTCGCCGGTCGAGATCCGAGACGGGACGGTCGACCCCACCTCGGTCGAACCCGGCGAACCCGTCACGGTCACCGCGACCGTCTCGAACGACGGCGGGCACACCGAGGCGTTCACCGGCGAGTTGCTGGTCGACGGCACAGTCGTCTCGAGCGAGTCGCTCACGCTCTCACCGGGGGAACACCGGACGCTCACGTTCGAGCCCGTGTTCGACGAGCCCGGAAGCTACGAGCTGGCGCTCAACGACGTTACACTCGGATCGGTGACCGTCGACTCCACCGACACACCCGACGGAGACGACGCCGAGACCGTCGACGACGACCGAACGGACGACGACGGACTCCCCGGATTCGGCATCCTCCTCGCGCTCGCCGCCCTGTTCGCCTGTGCGCTCTTCCGACGGCGCTCGAGCGCAGCGACCGTCCGCTAGCGGGCGAACGGTCGCGCCGAACTCGCTGAAACGGCCGAGCAGGCACGAGACACGAGAAATTACCCGCGGATCAACGGTTGCATCTGCACCGCCCTCGAGCAATGGGCTTCCGAATGGACAAGTACTACGGCCGAGATGCTCCGGCTGATGGAACCGATTTTCGAGCCAGCGTTGACCACGTTGGCGGCCTCGAGCCAGCGGGTGTTCGGTCCAGTTTCGTTCCGGGATTACGTCTCCGAACACGGTCTCGAGGCAGGTCCCAGGACACCACGATACATCTCGGTTGATACGGTCGATGACCTCGCACCTGAGCTACGCGAACACGGGAGCATGGTGCTCAGAATGGGGGCCGCTCCCGACGGAACAGGGACGGCGTTCGTGCTCGTCGACGCACCCGGCGGCGTCAGCGACTACTTCCTGTTGGACGACGACCTCTTCGACGAGCAGCCGACCGAAGCGGTCGCCAGCCCCGTCGGCCAGGATCGGCTGCTGAGTTTCACCGTCCTCCCGACGCTCTCTGAAACCTCGCTCGTGAACCTCGGACTGGCCTCCGGTGTGCTCGCACACGCACTCGAGCTCGACACGACGGGTGCACTGGCCCCACCGGCCACCGGCCGCTCGACGTTCACGTTCGACGTTCGGCCACACGGCAGCCTCGAGACGACCGTCACCCACCGGAGCGGCCAGGTCGAAATCGACACGCTGTTCGCCGAGCGGCGAAACGGCGAGATGACCCTGTTCGTCATCGAAGCCAAAACCGGGTCTCGAGCGTCGCTGGCGAAGCACAAACTCGTCTACCCGATACTCGCCATCGCCGAACACATCCCGGCAGAGATCACGATCACTCCCGTCTACCTGCGCTGTCGACAGGCAGACGCCACCGTCACGTTCGAGGTCGCCGAGTGTCAGTTCCCGGACCCGCGCGGTAGCCATCCAGCGATCGACGAGCTAGCCGTGGTACAGCGTCGAGTGATCGAGTTGCGCCTCGACGAGGTGTGACGGAGCGATTCTCGAGGGACACACGCCTGTCGATGGGTGACAGCGCGTACCAGACCACCGGTACGTATTTGTGGAATCCATCAGTTCCTCTACCTGAAACGTTTTCTCGCAGTCACGGGACTGCCCCGTGTCGCCGCTCGTCGAGGACTGACGAGAAGCGTCGTTCGAACGGTGTTGTCGGTCGCTCCCGCAGGCTGTGGGAGGGCGTGACACCAGAACCCATGAAAACCGATGGCATTCCACCGATGAAGCCGCTTGCACCGCTCGTCGATCAGCTTCGCGAGATCGCTCGAGATGAACTACCGGCACCACGTTCGTGCCGAATCACCATGTGGGACGACGGAACCTTCGACGTCATCATCTACCACACGATGGGACAACGGGAGGGACAGTGGATCAGGTACGAACGGACCACGAGCGAGATCATCTGGCGACACGTCACAGGCGCCCACCGGGAGATGGAGTCGGTCACCGGAAACGAGACGCTCATCACTTCCGCTTTCGAGGAGAGCGACGTTCGAGTGATCGCGACCGTCGAACCCCCTTACGAGTAGGTTCGGGGACTCAGGTCCCAGCCTGCTCTCTCCCGACGGGTTTTTCACCCCCAAAAGGTGCAGGGCACTCGATTGAGTGCCACTGTCGAACCAGTAGCACGAAGAGGTTGCCTCGAGTTCGAACGCGAGAATTCGTTCGAGGTAGGAGTCGGTGGCGAGTTTCTCGAGTGCCTTCCTTGCCACCTCATTTGCTTCGCGCCCGAGTTCGAGATCGGGGTCGATCACCAGCGAGTTCCCCTCCTGCGGAAGCATACTGATGGCACCGCCAGTCTGCTGTCGCACGTGAGTTCACTCGTGCGCGAGCAGATATTTCCCTTCGGGACTCTGCGGATCGTACTCGCCGCAGTTGAACACCACGTGATTGCCCGTCGTGAAGGCGTGGGTGTTGAGTACGTTGCACGCCTATACGACCACTGGCATTACCGGCCGAACAGCGCACGGACGATGCGCCGCAGTAGCGGGCCGGGCTGGCCTGGTCCAGCGAATTCACCGCTCACCAGCGCACCGTGGTCGATACCCGGCGGCCGGTAGCCTTCAATCTCGGCGTCGGTGAGATGGTACGGCGGGTAGAGATCGGCGTGCTGGTAGTGCATCGTCTGTTCGGCGAAGCCCTGGCCGAGGACGCGAAACGCCTCCGGCGGCTCGAGTCCGAGCCGGAGATACGCATCGCGGACCTGACACTGGAGGTGGTGACAGAGTAAACCCTGGATAATCTCGGTCGTCAGTTCCGACTCGAGGGTGGCCTGTGGCGGCGTCATCTGGAGCTGTGCATCGGGCGGTCCTGCGCTGGTGTGGCTGCGCTCGCCGACGACCGGCTCCTCGACGCGGCCGTCGTTGGCGCGACGCTGGTACTGGAGATCGAGCGCAGAGACCTCCGAAATCGGGTCGGTATCCGACGGCAGGCGCGCCTCGAGTTCGGCCGCCAGTGCCTCGTAGAGGTCGTACGCGTCGGTGATTGTGGACACTGCGTCCATCGGTGACGCAGCATCCGGGTTCTCGAGATAGGCGTCGAACTCGAGGGCGAGAAACACGTCGGCGCGGTAGACGATACCGCCGATGGGGGCGGTCTCCTCGGGCATCTCCACGATGGGTGGGACGTCGGGGTGGAGCGCGCTGTGGTACTGCTGGGCGTAGGGACCGAACTGTCGCTCGAAACCCTCGAACTCGAGACCGAACACAGCGCCGAGGGTGTAGGGAATCCACTCCGGTGTCAGGCGTGGTGGGAGCGTCGGATAGCCGCGCTCGCGCTGGACGTAGTACTTGGCGTACTCCTGGGCCTGTCGCAAGTGGACAGACTCGGTTGGCGTCTGCTTCGTGGCAGAATTGGGATAGGTCTCTTGTTGATGCGCCGTAATCGTGCCATCTTCCTTTCTAACATCCAGTACGTGCTCTACACCAGTATTATCACGCAAATTCACTCCGATAAGATCGTCGGATTCGCCTGTCAGTACTGCATCCATTGTTAGACGTTGCCCCCTTTACCAACCTCTGGCTCTCTATCAGAGATACTGAGACCAATCTTCTCGAAGAACGCTATGACTCGTTCTTCTTCTCCGAGCACTCGAGCGACCTCGAGCGTGAGGTAGATGTCTTCGCGGTGGAGCCGATCTTTGCCGACGTGGATGGTCCCGCCAACGGCCAGCGTCACCGCTATCGCTTCGGGCTGAGTCAGTCCGTACTCCGAGACGAGCGGCTGGACCACGATGGTCAGCGACCTGGCTGCCACGACTCGATCGTCGCCGACTCGTCGTAGTAGGGTTCGTAGAGGTCGCTCGAGCGCTGGTAGAGCGCTGCCCGGTACGTTCCGTAGCCTGGCT
>NZ_JANZXN010000026.1 GCF_025629245.1 Natronobiforma cellulositropha | reverse complement strand
AGCGCCGAACCCGGCGAGACCTTTGGCCGCCGCCCCGGCTACGTCGAAGTCCTCGCTCGCTCCCGGGGCCGCCTCGAGCATGGTCCCCATCAGCTGTGACTGGCGCTGCTCGAGTCCGTCGACCTGTTCCTGTAGCTCTTCGACCGCGCCGTAGAGCATTCCATCCTCGACGGCGGTACCGGAACCTACCACCACTGTGGACGGTCTCGGTACCCTGGAATAGTTGCGCTGGGATCGTAGTACGGCTCGTATAGCTCGAAATGGCGGTACTTCTCGGTGAAATCGTCGATTCCGATGCCGAGGACGCGAAACGGCTCCGGTGGTTCGACACCCATCCCGAGGTAGCAATCGCGCAGTTGGCACACGAGGTGGAGCACCAGGAACTCTCTGAACTGCTCGAGCGAGTTACACGGCACGGGTGGAAGCTGGATACGGGCGTCGGCATCGCCACTGCGTCCGTCACCCCAGATGGTCTGTTCGTCGCCAGTTTCGTCTTCGTACCGGACGTGAAGACCGGACACCGACTCGATGGGGACACTCGCGGTGAGATCGTCTCCGTACTCGTTGACGAGCGATTCGAACACCTCGCCCGCATCTCGCGAGGTGCGCGTAACGAGGTCCCGAATGGACGGGCGGTCGGCAGTCTCTGACGCACGCGCCGACAGACGCTCGGCTAGCTCGCGCCACCGGCCTTCGGGTTCACCCTCGAGCGTTACGTCCTGCATGTACAGGATGAACGAGTCTGGGTCGACACCCGCAGGGAGTGGTACTGCCTGGGAGACCGTTTCGTCGTAGTGGCTCCGAAACTGCTGGTACAGCGCCCCGAAGGACTGCTCGAAGCCGTCACTCGAGAGTAGACTCACTGCGAGGAGGACGGCCGCGATCCGGTCAGGGTTACGGTGGGCCTCGAGAGTGTCGTGACCTCGTTCACGGTAGACGACGTAGCAAGCGAAACGGCGAGCTTGTGAGACGTATTCGTCTTCCGTATTTGTTCGTTCTTTCGGGTTTACTGGATAACCTTCTTGACCGTGTTCCTCGATGACTCCGTCTGGGTTGATGGCCAGTGCGTGCTCAATGCCACTATTGTCGAACACTTGGACGATTGCCGTTCTTCCATCTTCTCCAAGAATTGTTGCTTCCATGCGGCTCTCACACTCTGTTCTTAATTGAGTCGACTACTCCAGTCGTTTCTTCTTCCTCGCGCGAGTCGCCCGCCGTACTCTGGCGGCGGCCGAGCCGTTTCATCACCGCATCGGTGAGTGCCGACAGCCCCTCGCGGCCACCTGCAACCTGTGCTGCGACACCGCCAGCGATCACGCTCGAGAGTAGCATATCGGCCTCCGGCTGGCCAGTCACGTTCCCGATCATACTTTCCGCGCCGACGGACTCCGCCGCGTGAGTCTGAACCTGGGTCAGTCCAGCACCGACACCGCTCCATACTCCGGCTGCTCCGACCTTCTTTGCGACACCCTCACCGCCCTCGCTCTCGAGTTCCTGCTGGATTGTGGACACCTGTCCCGCGAGTGGTCTCAACGGCTCGAGGTCGGCGAGCCGCTCTTCGACGGCACCCAACCGTTCCGTGACGCTATCTAAGCCGCCATAGACCATGCTCCCCGAAGTGTCAGCGGCCGCCCGCTGAATCTGGACGTCCATCCCGAGCCGGTGAGCCACCAGTGGCTCCTCGCCCTCGAGCGCCTTCCTCGCCACCTCGTCAGCCTCGCGCTCGAGTGCCGGACCTGGATGTGTCGTACTCCACTGGTTTCTCGAGTGGTCGCTGCTCGCCACGGGTTATCGCGGCTGGCCGATGTCGACCGTTCGATAGCCAGGGATGTCCGCCTCGAAGTCGAAGTAGGGTTCGTAGCGCTCGAGGAGGCGGTAGCGCTGGGCGGAGTCGTAGAAGCCGTGACCCAGGAGGCGGAAGGCTTCGGGCGGTTCGACACCCATCTCGAGATAACAATCGCGGATCTGACAGCCGAGGTGGTGGACCAGCAGCCGACGGAACACCTCGAGCGAGCCGGAGGGCAACGCCACGAGCTGGAGCGTGGTATCTGGATCACGCTCGAGTGGTGGGTCGACTTCGAGGACCTGTTCGTCGCCGGGACCGGTCTGGTAGGCGACGCGAATATCGGAGACGGCATCGATCCCGAGACCGAGTTCGCGGCCGGGAGCGAACGCCACGTCGACGGGTTCGGTGATCGCCTCGAGGGTCTTGCTGACCGCGTCGTCCATGCCAGCCGCCACGAGTTCGCGAATCGCTTCGTCGACCTCCTGCTCGAGCCCGAGGTAGATGTCGAGTTCGTAGCGGAGGAACTCACCGGCGTCGATGTCGGCCGGAGGTTCGATCGGTGGCTCGATCTCGGGCTGGTAGTGGTGTGCGTGCTGGCGGTAGTACGCGCCGAAGAATTCCTCGAACTCCTCGTTTGAAAGCTGCGCCAGAGCGAGGAGTGTCGCCGCAATCCGGTCGGGATTTCTGTTCGCTGGAAGCGTCTGATAGCCACGCTCGCGATAGACGGTGTACTTTGCGAAGAGGCGAGCCTCGGCTATCGATTCTTTTTCTTCGATCGTCCGCTCCTCTGCGTTGTCTGGGTACCCATTTTGTTCATGGTATGATACCCTCCCATCAGCATATTTAATCTCAACCCAGTGTTCAACTTCATTATTGTCCACCACTTTCACACCACAACCATCTGCACCGTTCCCATCAATATTTGCATACATGTTCTGAGTACTACTTGTATTCGGCTCTCCCCTCACCAGTATCGTCGTCACCGCGGACGTGTTCAACTGCTCCAGCCCACGCCTCAGCGAGCTGTTTGTATCCAACGTCGACCAGCAGGTCGTACACCTGACCTGCGCTAGCACTACTGAGCGAGCGGATTGGTTCGGCTCCGACGCGCTTGATGACCGCCGCCGCCCCGACGTGTGCGCCAGCAGCGACTTCCGTCTGGCCCGTGGTTGCCCAGATCGGACCGCTCACACCGACGAGTGCCAGCAGATTTGCCGCTGCCCCGACGACCGTATCACTCTCGGCCCGGTCCTCGACCATGTCACGGCCACTATCTCTGACTGCTTCTCGAGGGTCGAGGCGCTCGAGCAGTGATTCGAGGGTACTGTCGTCGGCTGTTGTCNGACTGTTGCGGGCCGTCGTCACCGATCGACAGACGCTGCACGTGAACGTCCATCCCTAATCGGTGAGCTACCACCGGCACCTCTCCCTCGAGTGCCTTCCTCGCCACCTCATCCGCTTCGCGCTCGAGTTCGGGGTCGGGGTCGATGACCAGCGAACTCCCCTCCTGGGGGAGCATACTAACCTGACCACCGGTCTGCTGTCGTACGTGAGCTAACTCGTGCGCGAGCAGGTACTTCCCTTCCGCGCTCTCTGGATCGTACTCGCCGCGGTTGAACACCACGTGGTTCCCGGTGGTGAACGCCCTCGCCTCGAGCGCACTCGCCGCCTTCGCGGCCTCCGGTCCCGTGTGAAGTTGTACATCGCCGAAGGAGTCGCCCATCCGCGCTTCCATCTCCTCGCGAACGGGACTCTCGAGCGGCCGTCCTGGCTGGGAAATCACCCGCCGCACCACGTCGGGTGTCGCGGTCTCACCTGCCAGGTCGCTCTCGGCCTGTGCCTCCACCGAGCGCATCGCGCTCTCGGTGTCGAGTTCGACTCCCGCTTTCCAGGAGCTACGCACTCGAGCGACGCGGACCTGCTCGCCTGTCGGGGTGTTACACCCTTCGGGCAACTCACCGCGTTCGCCCCACCGTTGGACCTGCTCGAAGCCGCGCGTCTGGATCAGCCGGTCGAGCTGGGCCGCCTGCTCGGGCGACGGTCGAAGTACACTCGAGAGGTGCTGGTGTGGGCGAGTCCCGCCCTGTGTCTGGACCTGCGCTCGAGTGCGCTGCGCACTCTCGGTTCGCTCACTGTCGTCGTTCGACCGGTCGCGCCGGTCCCGGTCGAAACTCACGTGTACCACCTCGAGTGTGGAGACATTGGTAATTATCCCTCCGTTACGAGTCGATTGTATTAACTGTTGGCGATTGGACACTCGAGTGCTCGTGATGTGCCTCTCAGTGGTGATCCACTCCACCGACCACTGCCGGTTTCCAGTAGCTATAAGGCAGAACAGGTCAACGTACCGACTGGAAGCCACCGTCTCCACGGGGGTCACAGAAATGCCCCGGGTGAGGAAGCACCCGAGACGTGGCTTCCAAGCCGAAAGGCTGGATCGCCATGACAACAAACAGACTGGCAAGACTTAAACGTCTCGCAAACGCCCGCCATCGCGGTCGAGCACGCCATTTTCGGAGTGGTAACGCTCGCCCGCGTCTGTATCGAATCGCTGAGTATTCCGGTGTCACACCCCGACGGAGGGTGCCGTGAGCGACGACACACTCGAGGAGTGTGACCCGGCCGCCTCGCCCGGCCAGGACGCACCTGCCGACACCGACGACGACCCGTCGGTGCTCCCGTCGGCCTGCCCGCGCTGTGGCACGCCGATGGTCCTGGTGACCGTCAGAGGACCCAGCGACCGGCGCGTCTCGCCGTGTGGCTGTCGTCTCTGAACACGGACTGACTCGCGTCGACACACCACACCCACCGTTTTGTGCGCGCGCTCGAGCACTCTCTTATGAGCATTCGCGAACTCGAGACGAGCGGCGAGCGACGCGCGGCCGTTCCGATCCTCCAGGAGCTGTGGACCGACCGCGACCCGGAGACCGTCCTCGCCTGGACCGAGAGCGACGAGTACCACCTGTTCGGCCGGTTCGACGGCGAGGTCCTCGTCGGCGTCGCGGGCGTCCGCATCGACGAGTTTCTCCACCACGCCCGCCACGCCTGGCTCTACGATCTCGTGGTCACCGAGTCCCGGCGCGGCGAGGGTCACGCGAGCGCGTTACTCGAGTTCGTCGAATCCTGGGCGCGCGAGCGCGAGTGTGCGCACATCGCGCTGGCGTCGCCGCTGGCGAAACGCGGGGTACACGAGTTCTACGACCGCCGGGGCTACGAACCGTGGGGCTACGTCCTCGAGCGCGAACTATAGTAGCCACTGCAAGTCAGTGCACACCTGATCGCCAGACGGGTCGGCGACCAGTGTGTAAATCGTTGCAGTTGTTACTATATCGTAGGCTCGCTCGAAGTGGTGGGTTCGTCCCATCCACCGGACGAGCTTCCGATTCGCACCTCGAGCGCGCGTGTTTCGGCGACCTCGAGACGTCTCACACCAGGTCGTCGATTCCGTCGAGAAACGATTGAAAGTCCTGGGCCCCCGCCTGTTCGGCGATCGACCGCAGCGTGCCGGTGTCGAGTTCGTCGTGTAGCGGTACGATTACGTATCGTTTTTCACCCGTATTCGGGTCGACGTACTCGAGTTTGACGTGACTGCCGGTTTGGTCCACGCGGCGAAAGCGCCACTTCCCGAGCGCTTTGATGATGTCTTCACCCGAGTACGTCCCTCGTGTCACTGGTTCGGTGGTTGTCGGGCTGGCACAAAAAGCCACCAGTAGCGGAGCAAGTGATGGTGCGTTTACTCGGAGAACCAGGGAGCCGACGATGGCTCCACTCTCTCAACCCGCTCTTCAGGAACGGAACGTGCGCTCAATTCTAGTGCGTCCGCGAGGTTCTCGAGCGCTCGAGCTTTCGTTTCGCCTTGACTGGCAATCCCGGTCGCCTCGTCTTTGGCAACGTACCAGTCACCGCTCTGGGTTACTGTGACTGTCTCGCCGCCGTCCGTGCCCCGGGACTGCACACCCATACTCGAATGTATACACCGGACGGGTGAAATGCTTTCCTGTCGTCTGTCCTCCGATTCGTCCATGGGTGCGCCGGGCGCTCCCAGCCAGATATATGGCCCGTCGACACGAACGCGAGGTCGAATGCCCGGCGACAGCGAAGACCCGAACACCGACGTGCAGTACCACCTCGAGGTCGGCCCCGACGACGTGGCCGACGCGGTGCTCTTACCAGGAAATCCCGACCGCCTCGAGAAGATCGTCGCCTGCTGGGACGACCACGAGTTCCGCGCACACCACCGCGAGTACCGGACGGCGACCGGCACCTACGAGGGAACGCCGCTCTCGGTCACCTCGACGGGGATCGGCGGGCCGTCGGCGGCGATCGCACTCGAGGAACTCGCCCGCGTCGGCTGTGAGACGTTCGTCCGCGTCGGTTCGTGTGGGGCGATCCAGCCGGAGATGGCCGTTGGCGACCTCGTCATCACGACCGGCGGCGTCCGTCAGGAGGGGACGAGCCACGAGTACGTCCGCGCGGACTACCCCGCGACCGCCGACTACGAGGTGGTCTGTGCGTTAGTCGCCGCCGCCGAGCGACTCGGCTACGACTACCACACGGGGCTGACGATGAGCGCCGACTCATTCTACGCCGGACAGGGCCGTCCCGGCTTCGACGGCTTCGAGGCCGAAGGCTCGACCGACCTGGTCGCCCACCTCCGCGAGGCGAACGTGAAGAACATCGAGATGGAGGCGAGCACCATCCTCACCCTCGCCTCTATCTACGGGCTTCGCGCGGGCGCGGTCTGTACCGTCTACGCCAACCGCGAGACCGGCGAGTTCAGAACCGAAGGTGAGAGCCGCGCCGCAGAGACGGCCTCGCTCGCCGTCCACCTCCTCGCCGAGATGGATCGGGTCAAACGCGAGGCTGGCGCGAAGCAGTGGCACGCCGGACTCACACTCGAGTGAGTCACTGTTCGCGGACCCGGCAGATGCCTTCGTCGAACACCTTCCGGTTCGGGATGATGAACTCCTCGTCGTCGGCTTCGATCTTCGTCACGAAGATGTCGACCTCCTGGACGATGCCCGCCTGCTCGCCGATGCGGATCCGGTCGCCGATGCCGTAGGGCTGGTTCAACAGCAGGTAGATGCCGACGGCACTCGAGACGAGGAAGTCTTTGAAGGCGAACGTGCCCACGATGACGATGCCTGCGGCGTACACCGTCAGCAGGATCAACAGCGCCAGCACGTCGACGTTGACCTGTGCGAGGGCGATGACGACGGCGACGTAGAGCACCGAGTACTTGACCACCTTCGGGATGATCGCCACCTCCGGCAGTTTCACCCCGCGGAAGTACTCGCTGACGACGAGCTCGAGTTTGTCGGCGATGATGAAGCCGACGATGAGGACGAGGACGGCGACGAACAGGCGGGGGACGAAGCCGGTGATGCGCAGCCAGAAGTCGTCGGTGTTGAGCAACTGGGCGATGTGGAGTGCGGTCAGGATGGCGATGCCGTAGATGAACCACGAACTCAGCCGGGCGACGAGTTCGACCGTCGAGGTGCCGAGGCTCTGGGCCGTCCGCTCGAACGGCGTCCCTTCGACGGCCTCTGCGACGCCCGCAGCGGTCAGCAACTCCTTGTTGAGCCGACCGACCAGGTAGCCCACGACGAACCCGAGGGCCAACACCGCGGCCGCTATCACTGCTGGCTCGTCGATGAAGGCCTGCCAGTCCATATCAGTACGCCTCCGGGTCGACCTCCAGAATAATCTCTCCCGCCTTGAACGCGCGTACTAACCCGTCGCTCTCGGAGAGGACGATCGAAATCGCGTTCGTATCCCGGCTGATCGCACCGCCCGCCATGTGTCTCGCCCCAAGCCCCTTCGGGATGTCGACGCCCTCTGCGGAGGGCTCGAGGTAGCGGTAGGCCGAGACGATCTTCCCCGAGTCGGAGATGACGAACGCCCCGTCGAGTCGCGAGAACTCCTTGAGCATCACGTTCACGATCGGATCGCCGACGTGGACGTGGGACTTCTCGAACGGGTTGTACGACAGCGGCCGCGACTTGTTCATCACCTTCCCCGCGTCGCCGACGACGAACAGCGCCCCCACCGGCTTGCCCTTCTGCCCTTTCTTCCCGAGTTCGATCGCCAGTTCGAGCACCGCCTTGATCACTTCGGGTTCGGGACGGGACTTCGCGAACAGATCGTACAGCCCCGTCCGAATCTCGCCGTCGGCCCGCACGCGCGAGACGGTATCGATGCCGTCGCCGAAGACGCTCGTCGCGCACGCGAGGACGTCCCCGTCCTCGATCACTCCCTTCTCGAGACCGCCCTCGAGACCGAAGCGGATGCGTTCGGCGACGTCTCCGAACTCGAGTGGCAACTCGATGAAGGTCTCCGCGCCCACCGTGTTTTCGGTACCGACGACGACGACGTCGAGTTCGTCGAGGTCCGCAAAGCGCTCGTAGTAGGAGCCACTCGGCGAGAACAACGCGACGGCATCGACGCTCGAGAAGATGTCCCCGAACACGTCGTCTAAGACCATTGCTACTACAACCTGGCGCTGCGCGAATAAGCGTTGTGGACCGTCTGACGTGTGTCTGTCGTTCGTTTCACCGTCCCGCCACGAACCGTTAGTGTGGTCTCGAGAACCACCTCGAGACTGGCGTGGCGCGTTCCGCCCATCGACGGGCCACAGAACGCACGCTTCGCACGTGCTCGTCTCCCGCGGGCTTCCCTGTCGGCGAGCGAGCGGTTCGGAGAACCCGAGCGACGCCGTTCACCGAGCGCGAAGCGCTCGGGCCGACGAGCGACCATCGGGAGCGGAGTGCGTTTGATCACCCGTTTAGCCGAGGGCTGACGGAGTCTGCCCGCAGCGTAAACGGTTGATGCGCTCGAGCAGGATTCGAACTACTCCTGAGAACCTGCGCGTTGCGCATGCTCCGCTCACGGATTGTTCGCGGAGCATGCACTCGAGCAGGATTCGAACTCCTCCCGAGAACCCGTGCTTCGCGCTTGCACGTGCACGTCTCCCGCGGGCTTCCCTGTCGGCGAGCGAGCGGTTCGGAGAACCCGAGCGACGCCGTTCACCGAGCGCTTCGCGCTCGGGCCGACGAGCGACCATCGGGAGCGGAGTGCGTTTGATCACCCGTTTAGCCGAGGGCTGACGGAGTCAGCCCGCAGCGTAAAAGGTTGATGCGCGGGACAGGATTCGAACCTGCGGACCCCTACGGGACAGCGTCCTAAGCGCTGCGCCGTTACCACTTGGCTACCCGCGCGCAGGGGTGAGTATCCACGAGTCGCGTAAGAAAGTATCGATCCGGGGTGTTCTCTCCGTCCACCGCCCACCTCACTAGTGTGTCACCGGCTCTTCGGGCGACCAGTCTGGCGGCACGATGAACGTCACGTGCTCGGCATCGCGCAACTGGTGTAACTCGGCTGCTTGCTCCGCTAGCGCGCGATCTCGATACGGCATCTCGAGACCGCAGCCTGTGCAGACGAGCTTACAGGTTGGTTCGTTCATGCAGGGTACAACGTGGCCACGCACCGGGAGTCGCGGCGGACGCCGTAGCCCCCCTTGGCATCGCTCGCCCATTAGTAACCGTGACCTATAAAACGGCCCGCGAGCGGCCAATCGAGCTAATCGTTCGTAGTTGAACGTTGCCTCGCGTAGCTGACTATTGTCGCGACTGTGTCTCGAGCGGAGGTGACCCGTCGTCGCATTCGGAGACGGGTGTGTTTATGCCATCCGAGTGAGAACCGTCGGTCATGTATCGGGCGCGAGACCGAGTCGAATACGAGCGCTGGGTGACCGAACTCGAGCGCATCGGCGACGACCTCGACCTCTCGAGGGAGGCGCGTTCGTGTGCGGTCGACCTCTTTCTCACCGACGTTCCCGAGACCGACCGCTCGAAACGGGCCGCCCTCGCCGCCAGCTGTTATGCGGGGGCGCTCATCGCCGGTGATGGGCGTACCCAGGGGGCGGTCGCCGAGGCGGTGGGTGTCTCGCGGCTGTCGATCCAGCAGCGCTGGAAGGACGTGTTAGAAACGGCGGGTCTCGAGCCACCGAACTGGTAGCTCAGCGGTCGCGTTCGCGCCCGTCTCGCTCGGGTGTGAGTTCGCCGTGTTCGTCGATTTCGCCGTTGACGATGCGGGTACTCGAGATCCGTTCGCCGTCCTCGGCGAGTTCGTGGGGGACGACCACCAGTTCCAGGGGGTCGTAGCCCGCCTCGCGTCGAATCTCGTTGATGCGTTCGCCGCCCGCGATGGTCTCGGGCGAGACGATCAGGTAGTCGAAGGGGGCTTCGGTCGCGATACCGGTCGGTTCCTCGAGCGTCCTGACCTCGAACGTGCGGCCGTACTCGGCGGCGAGGTGCTCGAGTTCGCGCTCTACGTCGCGTTTTCGCTCCGCGTACGGGCGGACGTAGCGGTCGACGTGGCGCGTCTTCGGGGCGAGTTCGTCACTGGTCAGTCCGACGGTCACGTCACCGAGTTCGAACGCCCGCTCGAACAGCCGTCTGTGGCCGTCGTGTACGGGGTCGAACGTCCCTCCGAGCGCGACGTCCATACGCGTTGTCACTGGCGCGTCACGTATAAAGGGGTCGACTCGTCGGCCAGTCCACCAGTTGCCCACAGACCGGTCTCGAGAAAGCGTTCTGACCTGTGGGCGGTAAATTCCGCCCGTCGTCTCTCGAATATCGACGATCGTCGAATACCCCTTTCGCGTTCTTTTTTGTACTTCCTCACAGTGGCCTCTGGTATGGGTCTCGACGAAGACGCACTGGAGTATCACCGAACCGATCCACCGGGGAAACTCGAAATTTCGACGACGAAACCGACGAACACGCAGCGGGATCTCTCGCTCGCGTACTCGCCGGGCGTCGCCGCCCCCTGTATGGAGATTTACGAGGACGAAACGGACGCCTATAGCTACACCGCGAAGGGGAACCTCGTGGGCGTCGTCTCGAACGGCTCTGCGGTGCTCGGTCTGGGCGACATCGGTGCACAGGCGGGCAAGCCGGTCATGGAGGGCAAGGGCGTGCTGTTCAAGCGCTTCGCCGATATCGATGTCTTCGACATCGAACTCGACGAGACCGATCCCGAGGAGATCATCAAGGCGGTGAAGATGATGGAACCGACCTTCGGCGGCATCAACTTAGAGGACATCAAAGCCCCCGGCTGTTTCGTCATCGAAGAACGCCTCCGCGAGGAGATGGACATCCCCGTCTTCCACGACGACCAGCACGGCACCGCGATCATCAGTGGTGCGGCGCTGCTCAACGCCGCCGACGTCGCGGACAAGGACCTGGCCGACCTCGAGATCGTCTTCTCCGGTGCGGGTGCGAGTGCACTCGCGACCGCCCGCTTCTACGTCTCGCTCGGGGCACGCGCCGAGAACATCACGATCTGTGACTCCTCGGGGATCATCACCGAAGCGCGCGCTCGAGCGGGCGACGTCAACGAGTACAAACGCGAGTTCGCCCGCGACGTTCCCGAGGGTGATCTCGCCGACGCGATGGCGGGTGCCGACGTCTTCGTCGGGCTCTCGATCGGCGGCATCGTCGACGAGGACATGGTGCGTTCGATGGCTGACGATCCGATCATCTTCGCGATGGCGAACCCGGATCCGGAGATCGGCTACGAGCAGGCGAAAGCCGCCCGCGACGATACCGTCATCATGGCTACGGGTCGCTCCGATTACCCGAACCAGGTCAACAACGTCCTCGGCTTCCCCTTCATCTTCCGTGGCGCACTCGACGTCCGCGCCAGCGAGATCAACGAGGCGATGAAAGTCGCCGCCGCCGAGGCGCTCGCCGACCTCGCCCGCCAGGACGTCCCGGACGCGGTCGTCAAAGCCTACGGCGACGACCCCATCCAGTACGGTCCCGACTACATCATCCCGAAGCCGGTCGACCCGCGCGTGCTGTTCCAGGTCGCCCCCGCCGTCGCACAGGCGGCGATCGACTCCGAGGCCGCCCGCATCGAGATCGACGTCGACGAGTACGAGGAGCGACTCGAGGCGCGTCTCGGACTCTCCCGCGAGATGATGCGCGTCGTGCTCAACAAGGCCAAGAGCGATCCCAAGCGCGTCGCCTTAGCCGAGGGTGAAGACGAGAAGATGATCCGCGCGGCCTACCAGCTCGCCGAGGAGGGCATCGCCGAGCCGGTGCTCATCGGCGAGGGCGACGAGATCAGGGCCACCGCAGCCGCGCTCGGTCTCGAGTTCGACCCCGAAGTCGTCGACCCCGGTGTGGACAACTACGAGGCCTACGCGGACCGCCTCTACGAGCTTCGACAGCGCAAGGGGATCACGCGCTCTGAGGCGGCCGACCGCATCGCCCGCGACTCGAACTACTTCGGCAGCGTGATGGTCGAACAGGGTGATGCCGACGCGCTGCTGACGGGGCTGACCCACCACTATCCCTCGGCGCTCCGCCCGCCGCTGCAGGTGATCGGCACCGCAGACGACGTCGACTACGCCGCCGGGGTCTACCTCCTGACGTTCAAGAACCGCGTCGTCTTCTGTGCCGACACGACGGTCAACCAGGAGCCGGACGAGGAGATTCTCACCGAGATCACGAAGCAGACGGCGAAACTCGCCCGCCGGTTCAACGTCGAACCGCGCGCAGCCCTGCTCTCGTACTCGAACTTCGGTAGCGTCGACAACGAGGCGACCCGTAAACCGCGACGCGCCGTCAGCCAGCTCAGAGACGATCCCGAGGTCGACTTCCCCGTCGACGGTGAGATGCAGGCCGACACCGCCGTCGTCGAGGAGATTCTCCGTGGCACCTACGAGTTCTCCACGCTCGAGGACCCCGCGAACGTGCTGGTCTTCCCGAACCTCGAGTCGGGGAACATCGGCTACAAACTCCTCCAGCGGCTCGGCGGGGCGGAGGCCATCGGCCCGATGCTCGTCGGCATGGACAGACCGGTCCACGTCCTCCAGCGCGGCGACGAAGTCAAAGACATCGTCAACCTGGCGGGTGTGGCGGTCGTCGACGCACAGGACCGCGACTAGCGTTTTTCCCTCTCCTCGCGCTCTCGATTCGTCTCCCGACGCCGTTGGCGGGGGGCTCACACGGCGTGTGGTGACTTCGTTTCCGTATCCGGCCACAAAACGGCTCGTGGCGGGGGTTTCACTCGTGCGAGACGGGTTTTCAGTCGCTCGCTCTGCCGCCGTTTCGGTTCGCTCGAGACGGTGGTGGAAACTCCGTCGCCGACGGCTGTGGCGGGTCGGGGAGCACGCACCGGTCGAGTTCGCGGTTGACGTGGTGGTACTGCTCGGGTGCGTTCGCGAGCGGGTGAGCGGGGTTCTGGTCGCTGTCGATGCGCGCGGCGCGGACTTCGCCGAAGCCGGTGAGTCGCGCCTGAATCCCGCGCCAGTGGTTCGCACTCGCAGGCGGGACGGAGAACGGCCGCGGTGGTTTGTACTCCGGGTGGCGAGCGGCGAGAATGGCGTTGTTGACGTTGCTCGCGAGCTGGTCGTGGTCGACCAGAATGCCGATACGCGCGTCCGGCGGGGCACGGACGGCGAGGATGTCGAGACCGAGGTGGAGAGCGCGGTACTCGGCGACGTTGTTGTCCGGCGGAGTGTCACTCGTCGCGATTCGGCCGACGCGTGTCCCGTCGCGTGTCTCGATTACTGCGCCGAGACCGCCACCCGCGTTGCGATAGGACCCATCGGTGGCGACGTAGAAGTCACGGTGATGAGTGCGAGGGGGGTGGGCAATGTGTGGCGTCGGCGATTCATCGAACAGGTCCCGGAGTGCGGACCGGCCGTGAGCGGCCATACTAGCCGACTAGTTGCCAAGATACTTAACTGTGGTGTCTACGTTAACATACTGCAACCTAGTTCAGGTGTGAGTGACCGACGTACAACGCCAGGACGTTGAGCGCGAGCAGACCGAGGAACGCCAACGTCTCCGCAGCACTCGAGAGTCCGGTGGCGAGCAGCGGGACGTACAGAAACGGGAGCACGATCGCGCTCCAGAAGCCGGCAACACGCACCGGCCCGGCGACTCGAGGGGCGATCCGCTCGAGTGAGTCGTCGTCGGCGTGGCGGTCTCCTGGGACCTCCTGAGCGGAGGTAGACTGGCGGTCGTGTGTGGTTGGTGGAGAGGACATGGGGGCACCCGGAGGATGTGTCAGTTTTTACACGCACCCGGGTATATAGCCGGTCGAGCGTTTCGACCGATTTCACCAGGTTTACGCCAGTCCTACGAATTCCGCACCGTTTTAGGTTCACTCCAGACTCGTTGTACGTCTGTATCCTCCCCGTTCTACGCGGCCGTGCCCCCTTGTGTGAGAGTGTCTCACTCCCTACACCCGTTGGCTCCGCTTTCGGTCAGGGTATCCTGACCGAACTGTATCATGGGATAGATATGTACTCCCGAATGGACGGTCTCTGTGCTGGTCTCGGTTGGTACTCAGGTGCTGTGGCAGTTCGGCCGTCGGCAAAACGCGTCGACGATGGATGCCGAGACGGGAGCAGTGGGTCGGTTACTGGAAGCCGATGCGACTGCCGCGGCGACCCGTTCCGGGCTGGGCCGTGCCGGTACCGCCTCTGAACTCCTCTTTGATCTGCTCGTAGTAGTCGAGGATGTCGTCGGTGATCGTCGGCCGGACGTTCTCGAGGGCTTTCCGGAAGTGGCGCATCTCGACGATGTCCGCCTCGCGGTCCTCGCGGAGGGCCTCGATGGCCGCTTCGCGGGCGATGGCCTCGAGATCGGAGCCGACGTAGCCGTCGGTGATCTCGGCGATCTCGCGCAGGCTGACGTCGGAGGCCAGCGGCGTGTCCTCGGTGTGGATCTCGAGGATGCGTTCGCGGCCGTCGGTGCCGGGTTCGCCGATCATGACCAGCCGGTCGAACCGCCCCGACCGGAGCAAGGCGGGATCGATCATGTCCGGGCGGTTCGTCGCGCCGATGACCATCACGTCTTCCATCTCCTCTAAGCCATCCAGCTCGGTCAGGAGCTGGTTGACGACGCGCTCGGAGACGTTGCTCCCGACGTCGCCGCCGCGGCCGGGGGCGAGCGAGTCGAGTTCGTCGAAGAAGATCACCGTCGGTGAGACCTGCCGGGCCTTCCGGAAGGTCTGTCTGATGGCCTTTTCGGACTCACCCACCCACTTACTCAGCAGTTGCGGGCCGCGGATCGAGATGAAGTTGGCGTTCGTCTCGTTGGCGACGGCTTTCGCCATGAGGGTCTTCCCGGTGCCGGGTGGGCCGTACAGCAGGACACCCGCCGGTGGATCGATCCCCAGGCGCTCGAAGCGCTCGGGTTCGGTCAGCGGCCACTCGACGGACTCTTTGACCTGCTCTTTGGCCTCGTGGAGACCGCCGACGTCGTCCCAGGTAATCTTCGGTAACTCGACGAGCACCTCGCGCATCGCGGAGGGTTCGACCTCGTTGAGCGCACCGCGGAAGTCCTGGCGTTTGACGATCATCCGGTCGATCAGGCTCGGCGGAATGTCCTCTTCGTCTAAGTCGATCTCGGGGAGGTAGCGCCGGAGGGCCTTCATCGCCGCCTCCTTCGTCAGGCTCTCGATGTCGGCACCGACGAAGCCGTGGGTCTCGTCGGCCAGACTCGAGAGGCTGACGTCGTCGGAGAGCGGCATCCCGCGGGTGTGAATCTGCAGGATCTCTTCGCGGCCGACCTCGTCGGGGACGCCGATGTCGATCTCACGGTCGAACCGGCCGGGGCGGCGGAGTGCGGGGTCGACGCTGTCGACTCTGTTGGTCGCCGCGATGACGATCACCTGCCCGCGTGCCTCGAGTCCGTCCATCATCGTCAGCAACTGCGCGACGACGCGGCGCTCGACCTCGCCGGTGACGTCCTCGCGTTTGGGCGCGATGGAGTCGAGTTCGTCGATGAAGATGATCGCCGGGGACTCCTCGCTCGCGTCCTCGAAGATCTCGCGCAGTTGCTGTTCGGATTCGCCGTAGTACTTCGAGATGATCTCGGGACCGGCGATCGAGAAGAAACTCGCGCTCGTCTCGTTGGCGACGGCTTTCGCGAGCAGGGTCTTCCCGGTGCCGGGTGGGCCGTAGAGTAAGACTCCTTGCGGTGGTTCGATCCCCAGTTTCTTGAAGATCTGGGGGTGTTTCATCGGCAGTTCGACCATCTCGCGGACGCGCTGGATCTCGCCCTGGAGACCGCCGATGTCCTCGTAGGTGATCCCACCGCCGGTCTTCTCGAACCCGGAGATGGGTTCCTCGCGGAGTTCGACGTTGGTGTCTTCGGTGATGAGGACGACCCCGTCGGGGTCGGTTTCGACGGCAATGAGCGGTATCGCCTGGCCGGGCGAGCGCATGAATGGATGGTTCGTCGAACTCATCACGGGGACGATGTCGCGGCCGACGACCGGCCGCTTCAGGATCTGGCGTTTGACCATGCCGGCGGCGTCGGAGCCGAACTGAACCGACGCCTCCTCGGGTGGAGCGAGTACCAGCGTCTCGGCTTTCGTCGCCTCGGCTTTCCGGATCGTCACCCGCTCGCCGATACCGACGTCGGCGTTCTGGCGCGTGAACCCGTCGATCCGGACGGTGTCTGTGTTCCAGTCCTGTCTGTCTGCCCGCCACACTTTCGCGGCGGTCGTATCTGCACCTTCGATCTCGATGATGTCACCCGGACTCAGCTTCAGGTGCAACAGCGTGTCCGGGTCGAGTCGTGCGATCCCACGACCCGAATCGTTCGGGTACGCTTTCGCGACCTCCAGTTGGACTTCGTTCATGGTTAGGGATGGACGGCGATGTTTTCTTCTCCGATTCGTGTTCGGATATGTTTTTTGCTACGGTGAGTCGTCCCACCGTGCTAGACTGTACCATATAACGGTCAGCGGGGGAGCTACATAGAGGTACCGGCACCGGCGGATGTCGGCGCGTTTTCGATCGAAGCAGCGGGGTTTTTGAGTACCCGCCGCTCCCTCGTAGGTATGCGCGTACTGGCGTTCGACGGGACGATGGGTGCGAGCGGAGATATGATCCTCGGCGCACTCGTCGCCGCCGGCGGTGACCCCGCGGTTCTCGAGCCCGTAACGGAGGCACTCGCGGTCGAGTACCGAACCGAGGCGGTCGAGAAGTGTGCCATCTCCGCGACGAGCGTCGACGTGGTCGTCTCGAGCGACGGGACGTCCGTTGGCGACCACGACCACGGCCACACCGACGACCACGATCACACCAGCGATCACGATCACACCAGCGATCACGATCACACCGACGACCACGGCCACTCCAACGATCACGACCACGGCCACGAGGACGACGCCGCGGCGAACGACGACGGCCACCACCACGCTCACCTCGCCGAGGGCCACGGCCCGCACCGAAGCTACCGCGAGGTCTGTGACATCGTCGAGGGAATGGACCTCGACGCCGCTGTCGAACGCGACGCGCTCGCGATCTTCGAACTGCTCGGCGAGGCAGAGGCCAGCGTCCACGGCACCGACCTCGAGTCGATCCACTTCCACGAGGTCGGCGCGGACGACGCCATCGCAGACGTGGTCGGGGCGGTGTTGTTGCTCGCCGACCTCGCACCCGAGCGCGTGGTGACGACGCCGCTGTCTGCTGGCGGTGGCTCGGTCTCGATGAGCCACGGCGAGTATCCCGTCCCGACGCCCGCGGTCGTCGAACTCGCCGAGCGTGCGGACTGGTCGATCCGCGGTGGCCCGGTCGAGACCGAGTTGTTGACACCGACGGGAGCGGCCATCCTCTGTCACGTCGCTGACGGCGTCGAGGCGCTCCCGTCGCTCACCGTCGAGTCGCTCGGCTACGGCGCTGGCGGCTACGATCTCGACCCACACCCGAACGTGTTGCGTGCGCTCGTCGGTGAGACGCGCGGTGGTCTCGTTCGCGAGGACATCGCGGTGCTCGAGACGAACGTCGACGACGTGACGCCCGAAGTGCTCGGCGGTCTCCACGAGACGCTCGCGAGCGCGGGCGCGAGAGACGTCTCGGTCGCCCCGGTGACGATGAAGAAGGGCCGGCCCGGCCACCGGGTGACGGTGATCTGTCGGCCGCCCGACCGCGAACGGGTGGCCCGCCGTCTCGCCGAGGAAACCGGGACGCTCGGCGTCCGTGACGCCGGGGTGACTCACCGCTGGATCGCCGACCGTCGCTTCGAGACGGTGACGCTCGAGGTCGACGGCGAGCGTTACGAGGTGTCGATAAAAGTCGCGAGCGACCGCGAGGGCGCAGTCTACGACGTCAGCGCCGAGTACGACGACGCGTTGGCAGTGGCGCGAGCGACCGGGCTCTCGGTTCGGGCGGTGCTCCGACGAGCGGAGGCAGCGCTCGAGGACGAGTGATCGGCGGGGAGTCGCTCCGCTCTGCGGGTTCGAGACGACGAAAAAATACCGCGGTTATCGGTAGCCGCTAGCTGGCGTGGTTACACGATGTCGTTAGCCGTTGAGACCATCGAGCAGTTCGACGAGGACGTCGATGTCGACGTCGGCGTCGACGCCGTCGCCGCCGTCACCGCCAGCGGAGACCGCGACGCCCACCTGCTCGTTGGCGTTACCTTGCTCTGCCACGCCGACCTGCACTGCATCACCGCCGGACTTCGCAGACTGGTCTGCGTACTGGACGTTCAGGTTACCCTGATTCGCTTCCTGGTTGACGGTGGCCTCTCCGCCGTCGCCGCCGTCACCACCGGTGATCGCGTCGACGTCTACGAGCTGTGCCGAGGCCGATCCGGCGAAGCCTGCGAAGAACAGGCTGCCGACCATCGCGAGTACGAGTACGAACGTGAGTTTCCGTTTCATAGTTGGTTGTCCAGCAGTGGGCGTGAATCCGCACTACTGTAGATGAGTGCCCATCGAAGAACGACTTCAACCCGGACGACGGTTTCAGTGGAAGTCGGAAAATGTCAGTGCGTTCACTTCACCATTCGAAATTCGCACCTGACATTTCTTCTATACATCTCGGGGAAATATAACTGCGTAACGAATACGTACTGCTTACTGGATATGTCTACTGGTGATCGCCCATCGCCGTCGAACACCGGTAGGAGGATGCTGAGGTGTCCGTCTACACTCGGCCTATCGCGCGTTTCGTCCACCTTTCAGCGACGAAACGCGGTCAGCGCTGGCGAACGAACTCGAGACCGACCGGGCGACAACGGGTCGCCCCACTAGCCGTTCACTGCCCCGTGTATAGTCGGTCCGTTCTTCGCCGCAGTCGTTCCGTTCTCTCGAGTACGCTCTCGCCACCGTCGTCGCAACCCGCCCATAACAATGTGACAGCTCGGAAAACGAATTTTCGCTACTCGAAGCAGTAGTAACAAAAGACCCTCACGAGGCAAATCACACGACTCATGACTTCCACTACGCGCTTACGATCACGAACGCTGACTGTTCTCGTCGTCGGGATGATGCTGCTCTCGACAGTTTCACTCGCGGCACCTGCGGTTGCGGGTGACGGAGAGACGAACCCCGAACTCGTCCAGACGCTCGAGAACGGCGAAGACCTCTATCTGTCGTTCGGCGCCGACCTCGGCGAGATAACGCTCGAGGAGTACGTCGAAGCCCACGCGAACGGTGACGCAGACGAGATCGACAGCGAGATCGTCCAGTACCAGGACGTTGGGCAGGTGAACGTCAACGTCCAGGGCGAGGCGGTTTCGATCGCCATCGACGGCGGGGAGGCGACGGCGGTGCAGGAAACCTCCCAGCAGAACAGTAACGAACAGGTCGGTGAGGCCGACGCGGAGAACGTCGACGCCACCGACCACCAGGCGACGTTCGAAGAGCCCGGTGACGTCTACCTGGTCTTCGGAAACGGCGACGTACAGCAGTTCGACGGCTGGGCCGTCACCGGCGACGACGGCTCCGCGGCGGACCTCTACCAGAGCGCCTCCGCGATGGTCGACCAGAGCCAGGACGTCGAACAGCTCAACTACAACGAACAGAGCATGGCGCTCGCACTCGCCGAAGGCGGCAGCGAAGCGGTCGCCTTGCAGACGACCACGCAGTACAACGAGAACCTCCAGGAGGGGGTCTCGGATGCGACGAACCTCTACGCGACCGACGAGAAGAAGTCGAAGAAGAGTGACGGCGGCGTCGACGCCGAGCAGACGGCCGAGGCGTCGGTCGACCAGGTCCAGAGCATCGAACAGGTCAACTACAACGAACAGGGCGGTGCCGTCGCCATCGCCGTCGGCGAGAACAGCACGGCGACGGCCATCCAGGTCTCCGACCAGGAGAACGTCAACACCCAGTTCGGCAGCGCCACCGCCGAGAACATCCTCACCACGATGGACGGCATGACCGTCGCGACCGCCGGACTCGAGAACGGCCACGACAACGGCGTCGTCTCGAGCGAGTCGCACACGGAGACGGGTACGGACGACAAGAAAGGTGAGAAGAAAGACGACGCCGACCGCCAGGAGTCGGTGGCGAGCGTCACGCAGTACCAGAGCGCAGAACAGGTCAACCTCAACATGCAGAGCGCGGCGGTCGCCATCGCCGTCAACGGCAGCGAGGCGACGGCCGTCCAGTACTCCTACCAGGAGAACTACAACGCACAGGTCGGCCACGCGAGCGCGATCACTGCCGGCGGTGAGGAGAGCTACGACGGCACCGTCTACACCGACACGACGAGCGTGACGCTCGGCGGCGACGCCGTCCCCGACAACCCGCTGCTCTCGTTCGACTACGATGGGTCCAACGAACAGCTCAACGACGTCGACCACTTCACGAGCGCGACGGTCGAACAGACCCAGTTCGTCACCCAGCTCAACCTCAACGAACAGCACGCAGCACTCGCCTTCGCCGACGACGGCGGCGCTGCGAGCGCCGTGCAGGTGAGCATGCAGTCGAACGAGAACTACCAGTTCGCCTCCGCGGAGGCGGCGGACGTCATCGCCTGCTAGCCCCCCGTTTCGCCCGTCCGACGAGTTTCAGTTCGGTTCCGTTTCTTTCTTCGTACCCACGCCGCGAGCGACCGCGTTCTGTGTCCCTCAGTCGCCGCGCTCGGATTCGTCGCCGCCCTCACCCTCCGCAGACGCGCCACCCCGATGTACAGCGAGCGCCTCTTCGATCGTCAACTCCCCGGCGGCGACCCGGCGGGCGAGCAGTTCGTCGATCGCTCGGTTCGTCTCGCTCTGGCGGCGCGAGCGGTCTTTGATCACCTGTATCTCACCCGCCGTCGGCTCGACGTCGCGGTTCTCGACGACCTCGCCCTCGAGTCGCGCGATGTTCACCGCCGCGAGCACGTCACCCATCCCGCGAGCACCCGTCCCGAGGTAGGGCGTCGTCCCCGTCTCGTCGACGAGTTCGACCCGGACGTCCTCGAGGTCGTTGACTAGCTGGGCGCTCTCGAGTCGCGAGCCGTCACCGATGCGGACGACGGGGTCGACGGCACCCTCGAGTTCGCGCTCGATGGTGTCGACGGCGTCGGCCAGCGGGACCTGAAATCCCGCGACGACGGTCTCGCCCGCGCAGACGACGATGCCGGGCTTTCTGCCGGGGTCGACGCCGACCACGGTCCGTCCGCCCGCCCCGCGTAACGTCGCGAGCGCCTCGTCGACGGCCGCTCGCGGTGTGTCGGGATCGGCGACGACCGTCGGGACGTTCGCGTCGACGCTCTCGGTGCTCTGTTCGTCGGTGATGACGACGCTCGTCGCCGGTGGGAGGTCTTCGTCGGGTTCGACCGTGGTGAAGGTCGACCCGCGCTCGCGGAGGTCAGTGACCACCTCGTGATACACTTCGAAGTCGGAGGTCGCGACGACGATCACACACACGCTTGGGTCGGTGACGAGATAAACGTTCAGCGCCGACAGCGCCGGGTTCCGGGGGCTTTTTCTCCGGTCCGGGCCTACCCGTCGTCAGTGAACGAACAGTCGATCTCGACCGGGTGTGGCTCGGTCGACGCGTTACTCGGTGGTGGGTTCGAACGCGGAACCGTCACCCAGCTGTACGGCCCACCCGCCTCGGGAAAGACGAACCTCGCACTGAGCGGTGCCGTCGAAACCGCCGCCCGCGGTGGCACCGTCGTCTACATCGACACCGAGGGCGTCTCCGTCGACCGCTTCGAACAACTGCTCGCCGCCCGCACCGACGACATCGAGGACGTCGCCTCGAGAATCGTCATCGAGGACGCCCTCGACTTCGCCGAACAGGAGACCGCCGTCCGCGACGCCGAGGCGTTCGCCGACCGTGCCGACCTGATCGTCCTCGACAGCGCGACCGGCTTCTACCGACTCGAGCGCGGTGAGGACGGTGCCGAGGGTGACGCCCTCCGTGCGGTCGCCCGCCAGGTGACACACCTGCTCTCGCTCGCGCGCAAACACGACCTCGCGGTGGTCCTCACCAACCAGGTGTTCGCCGACCCCGACTCGGACCGGACGCGCCCGCTCGGCGGCAACACCCTCGAGCACTGGACCGGCGTCGTCTGCCGTATCGACCGCTTCCGCGGGGGCAACCGGCGTGCGACGCTCGAGAAACACCGCTCGAAGCCCGCGGGCGAGTCCGCACAGTTTCGCATCACGGCCACGGGACTCGAACGGGCCGACGACGCGGCGAGTCTCTGACCGAACCAGCCCTGTATCCGTCTTTAGCTAAGCGGAGAACCACGTGACAGCGGCGGCTTATCGAGGCATCTTTTCGAGAGGAATGAGGAGGCAACGACTGTGTCCAACAGCGCCTCCT
>NZ_JANZXN010000025.1 GCF_025629245.1 Natronobiforma cellulositropha | reverse complement strand
CCGCTTCACTTCCTAGTAACCTCGACAAGTAGCAGCTCTTGCTAGAACCCTAGAACTTACTAGCCAGGGGCTCAGGAGGCCAATTTCGAACGTCTAAACAAGGCCCTCATCTATGTATTGACTATTCATTCATGGAGAAAAGAATTTAAGGTGGAAATCCTGATAGAAAAGTATCGGCTGGAAGAATTTTTTGGGGGCGGTGGCTGCGGGTTGAGTATCCAGCAGCGCTGGTGGGGGATCGAGGGCAGGATAAGATCGGAGGATAACCCGTTTCCGCGGAGTGACAACCTCAGACTTGAAAATCGGACTCCGCTTTTGGGCGATCAATCTTCGAGAAGGGTGGCAATTATATACTTCGACAACCAATTCAGATTCTATACTAATTGTGAAAATCCTGACTTATATGCTCCGTAACTATACCAAATGTTTATATAATTGCTATTGGTGTTTCACCTATGGTTATGAGCCATATAACCCGTCGCCACCTCCTCGCTGTGATCGGTATCACGCCCGCAGCAGGGTGTATAGATTCACTTCCAGTCGGTTCAACAGGAGTCCCTCTTGGGAGTATCCTTATTAGCAATGCAACTGACGAGCCACAGTCTGTAAGACTACAGTTACAACGAGCGGATGAGTCAGTCTATGACGATACTATCGAAGTCAGTGAAAATGAGTACGAAATAATCGACCCTACGTGGTCGTCAGAACCTTCGAGATACAGACTCGAGTGCACTACAGACGATGAGTCGAGAGAATTATCGCTTCCAGAGGATACGGAGGTAGAAAATTGTAATTACGTTGTAATCTATTTTGATTCGTATATTGATTTTGATATTCAAGTGTACGATACTCCACCGAATAACGAAATGGTGTGTTAGATACCTGATAGAACGCATGTGATAACCCTGCATTCGGCTCCGACGAATAACCAGACTGCACCGGGCTGTGGCCTCTCACCGTCTTCCAAAGGGCCGTCAGCCAGTGTCAACGGGTTCCTCGAGCGTACAGTCACTCCGGTGTGACGCCTCGAGCGGCCACCCCAACTCGTCGAACCTTTAGTTGCGGGCGCAGACGAGCGGGTATGGACGCGGTGGTGTGCGCGCCGGGGTGGACTCGAGCGGGCGACGTGGCGGTCCGGGGGCGGGCGTTCGACGGCGAGGTGCTGCTCGAGGGCGACTCGCTCGCCGCACGGTTCGAAGACGCGCTCGAGGGCGATCCAACCAGGCGTCTCGAGCGGGTCGCCGAGGTCGCGAGCGGACTCGAGGGGTTCTACGGGGCGGTGCTCACGCACGGGGCGACGGCGGTGTTGGTGGCCGACGGCGCGCGGTCGGTGCCGCTGTACTACGACGCGGCGGGGCGGGTGGTGAGCGACCGCGGCGGGGTGGTTCGCGAGGCGGTCGACGCCGAGTGTGACCCCCTGACCGAGCGTGAGTTCCTGCTCACCCGGTACGTGACCGGGCCGGAGACGGTCTGGGAGGGAGTGTACGCCACCCAGCCGGGTGAGGTGGTGCAAGTCGGCGAGGGCGGCCTCGAGCGCCGGACCTACCGCGAGTACTGGCCGTCGGGAGCGGGAGCCGCCGACCCGCTCGAGGCGCTCCGTGCAGGTCTCGAGTGTGCACTCGAGCGGCTCGAGTGTGTCGCCGAGGGGCGACCGGTCGTCGTCCCGCTCTCGGGGGGCTACGACTCGCGGCTGCTCGCCTCGGCACTCGTCGAGCGCGGACTCGAGGTGGTCGCGTTCACCTTCGGCCGGGCGGGCCACCCCGACGTGGAAGTGAGCCGCGAGGTGGCTGCCAGACTCGGGATTCGCTGGGAGTTCCTCGAGTACTCGGCGCGCGAGTGGGCGGAGTGGTACCACGGCGAGGCGTGTACCCGCTATCGCGCGTGGGCCTTCGGCGGGGACGCCCTGCCGTTTCTCGCGGAGTGGCCCGCGGTCCGGGGGCTGCTCGAGGGGGGACGGCTCCCTCGGGATGGCCTCTACTGTCCGGGCCACACCGTCGCGACGCCGAGCGAGCGCCTGCCGCGGTTCGTCGGCGAATCCGGAGACGGCCACGAGACGAACCTCGGCTGTGGCCCCGCCGTCGACGCCGACGTCGACCCCGGCGAGACGGCCACCATCGAGCCGTCGCTCGAGGCGCTCTGTGAGTACGTCCTCGACACTCACTACACGCTCTGGGAGTGGGAGGACGACCGCCTCCGCGAGCGCTTCGCCGCACGGATTCGGCGGGGACTGCTCGGCGGGCGCGAGCGGGAGGCAGTTTCGAGTCCCGAGCGTGCCGCCGCGGCGTACGAACGCTGGGAGTGGCGCGGCCGGATGGCGACGTTCACCAACGGCGACCTGCGCGTCTACGAGGACGCGGGTCTCGAGTGGTGGCTGCCGCTGTGGGATCCGGCGTACGTCCGCGCGTGGGAGCGCGTGCCGGTCGCGAGTCGGCGGGGAAAGGCCGCCCACGCGGCGCTGGCGCTCGAGTGCTACGAGCGGGCGGCCGACGTCCCGGCGAACCGTGTCTCGCTCACCGACCGCTCACTCGAGCCAGCCGACCGGCTGCTCGCGCTCCTGCGGTACACCCCCGAACGCCAGTTCACCGAGCACGGTGGCGAGTGGGAACCGCCGTTTCTCACGCCCCGCTCGCGCTGGGGCGACCGCGGCGAGCACCCGCTCGCGTGGGATGGCGTGGTCCACTCGGACGCGGACGGCCGCCTGCCGCCGTTTCGGACCCTCTACTCGCTGCGGACGCTCGCGGAGACGGGCCACCTCGACCTCGACGCCTCGGGGGGACTGCTCCGGAGTGGTCTCCGATTCGAGCGCTCGAGCGCAGCGGGGACGCGCCTCGTCTTCGACCACTCCCGGCGGTGACACGGCTCACGGCCGATCGCTACGCTTACCAATCACCCGGTACGACCACCGGGTAATGGACCGACGTACGTTTCTCGCGGTCGGGGGGACTGCCACGGCGACGGCACTGGCTGGCTGTTCGGTGACGAGTACGGGAACCGACGACGACTCGACGAGCACCGACGAGGAGACGCTCGTCGTCGCGACCTACAGCAACTTCGTCGACGCGCCGAGTGACAGCCCCGGCGTGTGGATGAAAGAGGAGTTCGAGGCCCGCCACGAGGGCGTCACGCTCGAGTGGAGCACGCCATCCCAGGAGGTGAACTACTTCATCGAGCGCCACAACGAGGGCGTCGGCATCGACGCCGAGGTCTACCTCGGACTCAGGCCACACGACCTGGTTCGGATCGACGAGAACACCGACGGCGGGTTGCTCACCGAAACCGACGAGAGCGCGCTGAGTCACATCGACGATGTCGGCGAGCAGTACTACTTCGACCCGCAGGGTCGGGTGATCCCGACCTACCTCAGCCACGCTGCGATGGTCTACGACGGGCGTGAAGTCGAGAGTCCGGGTTCGTTCGACGCGCTGGTGAGCGAGGAGTATACCGGCAAGTTCGCCCTCTCGAACCCACAGGAGGGAACCACCGGCTTGCTCTTCTTGCTCTGGACGATCCACGAGTTCGGCGAGGACGGCTACCTCGAGTTCTGGCGCGACCTCGTGGACAACGACGCGCGCATCCTCGACTCCTGGGGCGACGTCTACACCCAGTTCCAGAACGACGAGGTGCCGGTCGTCCTCTCGTACTCGAACGACCGCGTCTACGCCAAACGCGCCGAGAACGACCTGGACAAACACCAGGTCGGCTTCCTCGACGGTCAGGGCTACGCCAACATGCTCGGCATGGCCCGCTTCGCCGACGGCACGAACGACGACCTCGCCCACGCGTTCATGGACTTCGTCCTCGAGCCGGAGGTCCAGGCGGTGATCGCCGAACGGAACGTCACCGGCCCGGTCAACGAGCGGACGGAACTCCCCGAGGTCTACGCCGAGTACGCACAGGAACCCGACGAGATCGTCTTCTTCGACTACGACGAACTCCGCGGGAACCTCTCCGGATGGGTCGACGAGTGGGGGCGTGAGATCGCCGGTGGCCGCTGAGAGACGGGGGGTTCGGCAGGTCGCCGACTCACTCGAGCGACGACGGCAGGCGCACCCGGAGACGGCTCACTCGTCGCGCTCGCGCGTCCCCGTCGCCTCCCGGCCGAGTTCGCGCTCGACGGCGTCGACCTTCTCGCTCGCGGCGAACGACGCCCCGCGTTTCTCGTCTAACTGGACGAGCGTCTGGACGTTCTCGGCGTCGACCGCCTCGTGGGCGGCCGCACACGCCGCGAGTAACTCGTGGACGTCGTCGGCCTCGAGCGTCGTCGCCATCGGCGTCGTCTCGTACGAGACGTCGAACGCCTCGAGCGCGTCGATGGCGGCGGCAACGTCCGCCGTAATATCTCCCTCTGTGATCGGCGTCACTCGCAACAGCGCGAAGACGGTCATGGCCGGGCGTTCTCGCGAGCGGGCATTAGCGATTTCGCTCGAGCGCCGGGCGCGAGGGCTGTGCCGACCGGGAGAGACGCGTCACACGAGAGGGAACTGCTGGCCGAGGCGAGTACGCGCTCAGTGGAGAGTGGCGAGATGAGTCGGCCCGTCGGATCCCAGCGCGAAGGCGTGAAGGGGAACGCGGGTGACGCGACCGCGAACGGGCGCGCGAGGCGGGTTCGCGACGGACTCGAGCGGCGACTGCTCGGGCTCTCGGCGGTCGGGACGGCGCTGATCTTGCTGGTGTTGTTCTACTACCCGGTCTGGACGGTGTTTCGCGAGTCCGTCGTCGTCGACGGGACGGCCACCCTCTCGGTGTTTCTCGACCTGCTTCGGGACCCGTTTTACTTCGGTGACCTCGCGCGGGTGTTCGCGGGCGAGTCGCCGCTCGCTGTCGGGCGGGAGTTCCTCTTCGGCGAGCGTCGCCTCGGCATCGTCGGCTTCACCGCCTACCAGGCCGCACTCTCGACGCTGCTGAGCGTCGCACTCGGCTTACCCGCCGCCTACGTGCTCGCGCGCTACGAGTTCTACGGGCGGCGGACGCTGCGCTCGCTCACCATCCTCCCGTTCGTCCTCCCCTCGATCATGGTCGCCGTCGGCTTCGCCGCCACCTTCGGACGCACCGGCACGCTCAACGGCGCGCTCGGTGTGGTCGGTCTCGGCCCCGTCGACCTCATGTTCACACTCGAGGTCGTCCTCCTCGCTCACGCCTTCTACAACGCGCCGCTGGTCGCTCGCGTGACGGTCGCCGCCTGGGAGTCGGTCGACGCGAGCGCCGTCGAAACGGCCAGAAGTCTGGGAGCCAGCCCGTTCCGGGCGTTTCGCGACGTGATTGCCCCACAACTGTACCCGGCAGTCCTGATGGGCGCGGCGCTCACGTTCATCTTCACCTTCGGGACCTTCCCCATCGTCCTCGCCCTCGGCGGCTTTCAGCTTGCGACCGTCGAGGTGTTCGTCTACCAGCTGGTTCGCGACCTCAACTACGCCGAGGCCGCCGCCCTCGCCATCGTCGAACTGGTCATCACGCTCGGCGTCCTCTACGCCTACCTGCGCTACGAGGCGAGACACGCCGTCCGCTCGAGCGGGGCACGGCCGCTCCCGAGAAAACGACTCGTCCCGACGACGCGTTCGGTCCGCGACCTCCTCCCGCGTGCGGGCATCGCCGGCTACGCCGTGATCGCCGTCTTCGTCTTCGTCGCACCGATCGTGAGCATGGTCTACGCGAGCGTCGCGGGACCGAACGGGCCCACGCTCGCCCACTACGAGTTCCTCGTAGAGCGCCAGGCGACCGGCGCGGCGTTCCAGGTCCAGCCCTGGCCAGCGATCAGGAACTCGATCCTCTTCGCCGTCGGCGCGCTCGCCATCTCGCTGCCGATGGGCGTCGCCATCTCGGTGCTGACCACCCGCCGCTACCGCGGGCGGAAACTCGTCGACGTCGTCGCGATGGCCCCGCTCGCCGTCTCGGGGATCATCGTCGGCATCGGCCTGCTCCGGGGACCCGTCTTCGGCTTCGAGATCGGGAGCTACCGGCTGGCGGTCGGCGGCGCGCTCGCCATCGTCGCCGCCCACGCCGTCTCCTGTTACCCGTTCGTCGTCCGGACGGTGGCTCCGGGTCTCGAGCGGACCGACCAGTCGCTGCTCGAGTCGGCACGGGCGCTCGGTGCGTCGCGCACGCGGGCGCTGCTCGACGTGGAGCTACCGTTGATCTGGCCGGGCGTCGTCGCCGGGGCGGCGTTCGCCTTCGCCATCTCGATGGGTGAGTTCTCCTCGACGATCGTCCTCGCGACGGGCACCGACCAGTACACGATGCCGATCGCGATCGAACGCTTCATCGGGCGTCGCCTCGGACCGGCAACCGCAATGGGCGTGGTCTTGCTCGTGGTCACCAGTGTGAGTTTCGTCGTCATCGACCGCCTCGGCGGGGAGAGCTATGGGATCTGAGGGGGTCACGGGCGGCGGACGCGAGCCACCAGTCGCACTCGAACTCGAGGGCGTGAGCAAGCTCTACGCCGAGACGACCGCCGTCGACGACCTCTCGCTCTCGGTGCGAGAGGGCGAGTTCTTCACGCTCGTCGGTCCCTCCGGCTGTGGGAAGACGACCACGCTCCGGCTGATCGCGGGCTTCGAGTCGCCGACGGCGGGGACGGTTCGCTTCCGTGGCGTCGACGTCTCCGGGACGCCGCCGGAGGCGCGGGACGTCGGCGTCGTCTTCCAGAACTACGCGCTGTTTCCACACATGAGCGTCGGCGAGAACGTCGGCTACGGACTCAACTTCGCCGACCCACCCGGCGGCGTCTCCCGCGAGCGTCGCGTCGCCGAACTGCTCGAGTTAGTCGACCTCGCGGGGTTCGAAGAGCGCGACCCCGAGAAGCTCTCGGGCGGCCAGCGCCAGCGCGTCGCCATCGCCCGTGCGCTCGCGCCGGGACCGGACGTCCTCTTACTCGACGAGCCGATGAGCGCCCTCGACGCACAGCTTCGCGAACACCTCCGGGTGCAGGTGCGAGCCATCCAGCGAGAGCTCGGGATTACGACCGTCTACATCACTCACGACCAGGAGGAGGCGCTCGCCATCTCCGACCGGGTCGCGGTGATGCGCGCGGGCGCACCCGAACAGGTCGGGACGCCGACGGAGATCTACCGCGAGCCAGCCACCGCCTTCGTCGCGACGTTCGTCGGCGACAACAACGTCTTCGACGGCGAAGTGCACGCTGTGGGCGAGACCGTCGCCTCGGTCGCCGTCGGCGGCGAGACGCTCGAGGTCGCCACGGCTGGCCACGAGGTCACCGCCGGTGACCGCCTCACCTTCTGTGTCCGTCCCGAAAACCTGCGCGTCGACGCGACGACGAACGCCCTCGAGACGGCCGTCTCGAGCGCGGAGTTCTTAGGCGAGACGAGCCGCGTCCACCTCGCGTGGGGCGGGCGCGACCTCGTGATTCGGACGCCGGAGCCACGCGAGGGGAGGGTCGTCGTCGGCTTCGCGCCGGAGGACGCCCACGTGATCGACGTGGGTCGCTAGTCCTCCGACGAGCGTCGGCTGGTGAGTGAAACCGGGCAGCCGCACTCGGTTCCACTCATCCGCTCAGGCTTGCAGAAGCACTAGATACCGCGGCGAATGCCGCCGAGCGACTGCGTCTGGCTCGAGTCGTCCGCCTCGAACAGCGACTCGAAGTCGAACGAGCGGAACGCCTCGGGTTCGATCGACTCGGTCGCGTAGACGTAGAGGGCGGTCTTGGCGACGCCGGTGATGACGCCGCCGACGAGGACGGCGGCGACGACCGCGCCGATGGCGATGACGACCGCCGTGACGATCGAAGCCGCCGTCGGAATCACGACGCCGACGACGACTGCGAGGGCGATACCGGCGATGGCGATGAGTGCGGGAATGACGTTCAACCCGACGTTCGCCCCCGCCGTCTCGCCCCAGGTGTCTTTGAAGATGGAGGCGCTCCGGGTGAACATCGAGCGTGGCGAAGCGTCCTCGAAGACGATCACCGGGACGACGAAGAAGGTCGCGACCGTCCAGCCGACGCTGAAGACGACCGCAGCGATCTGTGCACCGACCCCGCCGCGGGACTCGAGCGACTGGATCACGATGCCGACGATGGCGCTCGCGAGCGCCCAGACGAGCAGTGCCTTCGTGTGGCCCAGCGCGGCCTCGAGACCCGCCCGAATGCTCGGCTGCTCGCCGTGGAAGACGGTCCGTACTGAGTGAACCAGCGCGGCGTTGAACAGCGCAGCGATGAACGTCGTCCCGAGGTAGACGACGAACAGGCCAGCGGCCTCGAGACCGCCGAGCGCGCTCGAGGCGAGCAACAGCGGTCCGAAAAGCGCGACGATGAAGACGATCGACGCGAGACCGCTGAGCAGTGGATACACGAGGAGCTTCGGGTGCGAACGCAGCACGCGAAGGCTCGCGAACGAGAGCAGGAATCCCATCTTGAGGCGACTGAACAGTCCCATGGCGGCGCGTTCGTCCGGCGACCGTATCAATGTATCTGACGTATTGAATGGACCTCATATTTTGGCTGGCCGTCACTCCCAGTCGATCTCTTCGCCGCGGCCGGACTCGCGGAGGATGAACGGCCCGATCGCGAGCGTCCGTTTGGCCATCGTCGCGATGCGCAAGACGAAGGCGATCAGGACGAGAAACGGCGAGACGGCGACCGTGGTGGCCGCGGCGACGGTCCAGACGAGCGTATCGATGCCGAGGACGGTTCCGGAGACCGCGCCGGTGTCGAAAAAGAGGATCATCGACGCGGCGACCACCAGCGCCGGGACGGCGATGTACATCATCGCGCGCGAGAGGTTGATGAGTTCCCACTGGAAGTAGAGCGTCTTGAAGTGTTCGCGCGCGAGACCGAACAGCTCGAGGCTCTCGAGTAACTCGTCGTAGGCGTCTCGCACCTCGTCGTCGAACTCGTCTGTGTGTGTCGTCTCGAGTCGGCGTGCGCGAAAGATCTTCCAGGAGTAGTTGTAGTCGAGGGCGGCTTTCAACACCTCGTAGGTGCCGAACTGGGCGTCGTCTAACTCCTCGCACACCGCGTCGGCGTGTGTCGTCAGGTTGTCGACGAAGTCGTCGACCCGCTCGCGAAACGCCTCGTCTCGACGCGCCTCGACGACGTCGCGAAAGTCGAGCGCCCGGTCGGCGGAGGCGGCGACGATTGCCTGGAGGAACGAGGCCGGTTCTGGCGGGCCGACCGGCGCGTCGATCACGTCCTCGACGTCCTGGCGGAACGCCATCGATCCCTCGAGACGCTCGCGCTGGTCGGAGACCGCGCCGAGTTCCTGCGAGAGGACGAGCTGGTTGATGGTGACGACGAGGGTGACGCCGGTGATGAGCGCCGTGACGAGCGCCTGAAAGAGGGTGTGGACGGGCTCTTTCTCGCCCATCAGCGCCCGAAGCGAGACGGGACTGAGCGCGCTGAGTGCGAGCAGGCCACCGAAGACGAACACCATGAGCGCGCCCGCGACGAGCCAGCGGTTCGCGTTGAGCAGGAACCAGTGTTTCAGGGCGGAACCCTCGCTACGCTCGCGCATCGTATCGCCCGGGCGAGAGCCGTCGTCACTCATCCTGACACAGGCCTACCACGAACCCGCAGAAATAGCCACGGCCAGCGAGCGGGTCGCTCACTCGATCTCGGAGCGCTGCTCGAACGGTCCCTCGTCCGGATCTTTCTGGGGGAGCATCGGCCCGACCGAGGCGGTCCGCCGGGTCACCGTCGCCGTCCGAAGGATGTACGAGACCAACAACGCGAGCGGCGAGACGACCACCGCGATGAGCGCGCTCACGACGACCGGGAGGTAGACGAGCGAGATCGCCGCCCCGCCGAAATCCGCGTACACCAGGCCGATCAGCATCGCCGCGAGGATCGCTGGCAGGCCGGTGTAGATGGTCAGCTGCGAGAACCGGGTGAGTTCCCGCTGGAGGTAGGTCGTCTTGAAGTGCTCGCGGGCGACGGCGAAGAACTCGAGCACCTCGATCAACTCGTCGAGCGCCTCGAGCGTGGCCTGGCCGAGAGTGTCTTCGTGACGGGTTCGGAACTGCCTGGCAGCGTAGAGTTGCCAGGCGTCGTCGTAGGCGAGCGTCGCGGAGACCGCTTCGAACGTGCCGAACTGTGTGCCCTCGAACGTCTCGTCGAGCGCGTCGGTTCGTTCCTCGACGCGGGTCGCGTACGCACGGATCCGGTCGCGAACCTCGGCAGTGGGCACGTTGGCGGATTCGTCGGGAGGTCCCTCAGCGTCGGCGTCGACGGCGTCACCGACCGCTGCCGCCCGCCGGTGAATCGTCTCGGCGAGCACCTCGAGCAGTCCCGTCGGTGCGGCCGGAGGCACGGAGTCCTCGGCGGCGGTACCGACGTCGTGGCGGAACTCGAGGACGCCACCGAGGCGCTCTCTGGCCTCGCCTGCGGAGGAGAACTCCCGCGAGAGGATCAGCTGGTTGATCGAGACGACGAGCGTCACGAGCGAGAACGTCCCGGCGATCATCCCGCCAGCGAGGCGCGTGATGGAGTCGTCGTTGACGAACGAGATGACGCCGAGGTGAGCGAGTGTGAGAAAGAGGAGGAACGTCGCGGCCGAGAGGCAGAGGGCCAGGAAGAGCCGGTCACCGTCGATCAGAAGCCACTCTCGAGCGCGCTCGAGCGCACCGGTCTCCGCATCGGAGCCCGTGGTAAAGGAGGTCTGCGTCTCGTCGGTATCCGAGGCGCGCATGTGTCGGCTGGCTACCACGCCGACGCCGAAAAACGCCCCCGTTGCAGACGGCCGCCAGCAGCGCACACAGGTCCCCTGCAGGGCCCACACTGAACCGTCTCGGCGGCGTACAGAGGCGGGATGTGGCGCACTCTGGCGACCGACTCGAGCGAGCCTACCCCCGGCGGCCGGTGCGCTCGCCGCACACTCCTCTGTGCGTTCGGTGCGGGTACGCTGACGGCGCTCGCAGGCTGTGGCGCGGTCGAGAACGACCCCGTCTACGAATCCGGACCGATCGACGGGGACGGGCCAGCGCGGAACGCATCGGAGACGGTGGCCGCGCGAGCGCTCGCCGAGACCGACGCGAACGAGGGGGCGTCTCCGCTCGGACGCCTCACGGTCGAGGAACACGCGTTCATCCTCGAGTCGGGCTACGAGGGAGCGACGGTCCAGGGCGTCGTCGGCGTCGACGAGCGCGTCGAGTACGCCGAAGTTCGCGTGCGCGTCTACGACGCAGACGGCGACCAGCGCGGGCGGTACCTCGATTCGACCGGCGACCTCGCTGGCGGGTCGCGCTGGCGCTTCAGCGTGATCCTCCTCGAGTCGCCAGCGGACCTCGAGCGCTACGACGTGGCGGTGCTCGGCGTGCCGGCGTAGACGAGGTAGTACTCGCGTTCCGGTGGTGCTCACTCGCGTGCGTCTTCGGGGACGAACCCGAACCGTCTCGCGAGCGGCGCGAGGAGGTACTCGTGAAAGCCGACGAGGATCGCGACCGCGACGACGATGACGACCGCGTCGGTGAGACCGCCCATGAGACCGAGGGCGATGATGAGCGTCGTCGCACACGCCGCCGGGTGGTTGGTCTTCGTCACCAGCATGGCGACCGTCGTGAGAACCATCGCGGCCGTCGAACTCGCGGTGAGGGCGACGATCTCCCACGAGAAGGCCGGGTCGGCGGCGGCGAACACCTCGTAGGCGGACGTGTCGTTCGCGAACAGCGCGTAGGCGAGCAGTCCGGCGACGACCGCGACGGCGTGGCCGCCCACCACGTGGTAGGGTCCCTCCTCGCGTGGCTGTTCGCCGGTCGCCAGTAAGTACGCCGACGGGCCGAGACTCGGAAAGAGAAAGGGCTGGCCCGTCACGACCGCGATCACACCGAGAACGGAGAAGTGAAGAAAGACGTTGAGACCGGCGCTGTACTCGTCGCGAACCGAATACTCACCGCCGAGTGGTATCATGAGACCCCAGACGTGGGGAGTCACCGCCCGAGCACAAAAACGCTCGTCCGAGTGTCAGCGCTCTTCTTCCTGCAGTTCCGCGAGTTCGGTCTCGACGTCCTCGTCTGCGACCTCCGCCTCGAGGTCGTCGAGGTCGACGTCCTCCTCGGCGTCTTCGACCGGTTCGCTCTCGCTCTCACCCTCGCCGAGTTCGGACTTGAGCGTCTCGAGTTCGGCGTCGACGCCGCTGTCGGCCGAGAGACTCTCGAGTTCGCGGTCGATGCTGTCCTTGTCGCTGAAGACGTCGTCGAACGCCCCGGTGTCGTGGAGTTCGTCGAGGGCGGCCGCACGCGCCTCCATGTCCTCGGTGCGTTCTTCGGCGCGTTCGATCGCCCGGCCGACGTCCTCGAACTCCTCGCCGGTGGCGGTCATCGCCTCCGAGACCGTCGAACTCGCCTCGGCGGCCTCGTAGCGCGCCTTCATCGTCTCCTTGCGCGTGCGGAACTCCTCGATGCGCGTCTGGAGGTCGTTCTTCTGCTCGATGAGCCGATCCTGCTGGCTCTGGAGGTCAGAAATTTGGCGCTCGAGTTCCTCGATCTGGTTCATCTTCGCCTTCTTCTTCTCGAGTGCGCGCCGGGCGAGGTCTTCGCGGTCCTGCTGGACGGCGGTGCGCGCCTGCCCGTTGTGCTTCTCGACGTTCTCTTCGAGGCGGCGCTTTTGCATCTCGAGGCGTTTCTTCTGCGTCGTCAGATCGGCGATGCCGCGTTTGACCTGCTGTAGTTGATCGCGCATCTGCTCGTAAGAGTAATCGAGCGTCTGCGTCGGATCCTCGGTGCGGTCGAGGATCGCGTTGATCTTCGACCGGATGACGTAGGAGGTCCGAGAGAGGATACCCATACCTACTACGTGTCGCTCACGCCCCTTAAAAACATCACTTCCTCAACAGACAGCGTAGTCGGTGGTCGGTTGCGAGCGCCGGGGCGGTAGGCGATCCTCGACAGCGTCGAGGTCGTCTACACACAGGAGGAGCGAGGAGACCGAATGCGAAAGCGATCCGGCGCTCGACCGACGCAAACGATGGCCGACCGGGAGTGATACTTTCGATTCGGGCGATATACTTTTATTACAGTACCAATATAGCTATTGTATGTCGAAGAGCATCGATAGAATTACCAGCCAGAACGTGCCGGGCGAGAGGGCGCTCGAGCGGGTGCGCATCGCCGCCGTCGAGGAGCGGGACCACAGCGTCGACCTCGTCCTCGAGGTGCCGAGCTGTGAGCGAGTCACCCGTTCGGTGCAGAAACCGCCCGTCTGGGGGAGCAACTGCGCGCTCGCGACGCTGCTCGAGGCGTTCGACCTCGAACGCGAGAACCTGCAGGGACTGCTCGGCAAGCGCGTCCCCTGTACGCTCACGGCCGGGGAGGGTCTCGAGTCACTGGAACTCGACATCGCGTCTCTCGCCGAGGCGCACACGACGACCGCGGTGACGCCGCGGGGTTTCGGCGACCTCGAGTTGTCCTGATCGGTCACGTATCCCCATCATCTCGCGGGGTATCCGCACGCTCGAGTGTGAGCCTCCCCGCACCCTCGAGGCTCGCGAGTGCGGTGGTGTCCTCGACGAGCGCGACGAGGTTGACCGGCGAGGCCGCACGCGGTTCGTCGCCGTGGCTCGCGGGTGTCGGTCCCCAGAACAGACACAGTGCGTTCCCAGCGGGCCAGTAGGCGAGCGCGCCCACGGGGACCTCCGTACGGGCGTTCTCGAGGCCCACGTCGACCGGCGTCGAGAAGTAGAGCTCGTCACCCCAGCGAGCGGCGTCACCCGAGAGCGGGAGAGCCGCCTCGAGTGCGGCACGCGTCTCGGGGGCGTCGTCGGTGAAGGTCGCCTCGAGTCGAACGTCGTCGACGGAGATGATGAGGTCGGCCATGGTCGAAGACTCGGGGAAATCGACATAAACGTCGGGATCGACGGCGAGGACTGTGCAAAGCAACGTGGGGCGCTCGAGACCGGACCGGGGGACACCGTGAGCGTGGATCGAAGACGCGCGCTCTCGAGCGTGAGAGAACCACACGCGTGCGAATCGGGACACGGGTGGGCCGCCTTCGAAATGGTTTTGACTACGACTCTCGCACACTCGGTATGCCGACGGAAACGAAGGCCCAGTACGACCCGTCGCTGGGCAATAAGTTCATATTCGTGACGGGCGGGGTAATGTCCGGACTCGGGAAGGGGATCACGGCCGCGAGCACCGGCCGTCTGCTGAAGAACGCCGGCTTCGAGGTCACGGCGGTGAAGATCGACCCCTACCTGAACGTCGACGCGGGGACGATGAACCCCTACCAGCACGGCGAGGTCTACGTGCTGAAAGACGGCGGCGAGGTCGACCTGGATCTGGGCAACTACGAGCGCTTCCTGGGCATCGACATGACCTCCGATCACAACATCACCACGGGAAAGACCTACCAGCAGGTGATCGAAGCCGAGCGCGCCGGTGACTACCTGGGCAAGACCGTCCAGATCATCCCTCACATCACCGACGACATCAAACGCCGGATCCGCGAGGCCGCCGCCGGCACCGACGTCTGTATCGTCGAAGTCGGCGGGACCGTGGGCGACATCGAGAGTATGCCCTACCTCGAGGCGCTACGTCAGTTCGCCCACGAAGAGCCCGAAGAGAACGTGCTGCTCGTCCACGTCACCCTCGTTCCACACTCGAAAAACGGCGAGCAGAAGACGAAGCCGACCCAGCACTCGGTCAAGGAGGTCCGCTCGATCGGACTCCAGCCGGACATCATCGTCGGCCGCTGTGACGAGGAACTCTACCCGGAGACGAAAGACAAGATCGCCCTCTTCTGTGATATCCCAACTGAAGCGGTCTTCTCGAACCCCGACGTCGAAGACGTCTACCACGTCCCGCTCGTCGTCGAAGAGGAGGGACTCGACCAGTACGTCTTAGAGCGCTTCGACATGGCCGGCGAGGCCCTCCCGGCCGGAGAGCGCGCCAACGAGTGGCGTGAGGTCGTCACGACCGAGAAAGACGGCAGCGTCGACGTGGCACTCGTCGGGAAGTACGATCTCGAGGACGCCTACATGTCGATCCACGAGTCGCTCAAACACGCGGGATTCGAACTCGGCGTCGACGTGAACGTCCAGTGGGTCGACGCCGACGAGATGGCCGACCACCACACCGAGCGCCTCGAGCAGGCCGACGGGATCGTCGTCCCCGGCGGCTTCGGCATGCGCGGAACCGACGGCAAGATCGAGGCGATCAAGTACGCCCGCGAGAACGACGTTCCCTTCCTGGGTCTCTGTCTGGGCTTCCAGATGGCCGTCGTCGAGTACGCTCGGAACGTCCTCGGACTCGAGGGCGCACACTCGGCGGAGATGGACGAAGAGACGCCACACCCGGTCATCGACATCCTCCCCGAGCAGTACGAGGTCGAGGACATGGGTGGGACGATGCGACTCGGCGAGCACATCACCGTGATCGAACCCGAGACGCTCGCCTACGACCTGTACGCCGACACCTCCTGTACGGAACGCCACCGCCACCGCTACGAGGTCAACCCCGAGTACTTCGAGCACTTCGCCGACGAACCGCTCGTCTTCTCGGGTACCGCGGGCAACCGGATGGAGATCCTCGAACTCGAGGGCCACCCGTTCTTCCTCGGGACGCAGTATCACCCCGAGTACACCTCCCGCCCCGGCAACCCGAGTCCGCCGTTCGTCGGCCTGCTCGAGGCCGTACTCGAGCGAACCCAGACGGTCGCGATGAGCGACACGCAGGTCTGAGCCGAAGTCGACACACGTTCTCCAGTCAGCGTCGGAGGGGGTCAGTCTCGAACACGGCGACCTCGGTCACATTCGATACAGTAAATTGTAACATGAATTAATACGGTAGAGCCAGTAACGCCGTGTAGGCATGCCACTTCGTATCAGAGGTCACCATGGGAACTGACGACGAACGGCGGACGGCGGACGTACCGGACCGGAGGGTACGCGAGGCGGTCGGCAGACGAGACCTGCTGCGGGCGATCGGTGCGGGTGCCATCGGCTCGGCGCTCCTCTCCGGGTCGGTCGGGACGGCATCGGCGACGAACGACGAGGAGACGCACTTCGAGAACCCGCTGTACGGTCCCGACTTCGCCGACCCGACGGTCCACCGCGACGACGATGGAACCTGGTGGGCGTACGCCTCGAACATGAGCTACAGCCACGCCAGCGAGCGGCTGGTACCGGTTCTCTCCTCACCGGACCTCGTCGACTGGACGTACGAAGGTGAGGCGTTCGACTCCCGCCCCGGCTGGCTCTACGGCTCGGTCTGGGCACCGGACATCCACTACTACGACGGCCAGTGGGTGCTGTTCTACGCACTCTGGCCACGGGACGACGACGACAGCCTCGTCCCGGGCGTCGGCGTCGCGACGGCCGACACACCGGACGGCCCGTTCACCGACCACGGAGAGGTCTTCTCGAACCCGGACCACCCTTACCCGGGCAACACCATCGACCCGTACTTCGTCGAGTACGACGGCCGGCCCTACCTCTTCTGGGCCAACTTCGCTGGCGTCTACTACGTCGAACTCACCGACGACCTGCAGGACTTCCTGCCCGAGACGTTCGGCCAGATCGTCGGGAACGCCTACGAGGGCCCGACCATCTTCTACCGCGACGGCTACTGGTACTTCTTCGGTGCGACCGGCTGGTGCTGTGACGGGTTCGAGAGCACCTACGAAGTCGAAGTCGGGCGCGCCGAGGACCTGTTCGGGCCGTACTACGACCGGGATGGAACACCGATGCTCGAGCGCGACGAGTGGAACGCGGGCGTCACCCACCTCGGAGACAGCGAGCGCTTCGTCGGGCCGGGTCACGGCGACGTGACCGTCGACGACGACGGCACGTACTGGTTCCTCTATCACGCCTACGACACCGAGGGACCGGAGTTCGCCGACGAGTACGGCTGGCCGCCCGCACGACAGCTGTTCGTGGACCGACTCTACTGGACGGCCGACGGCTGGCCGGTGATCGGCGGCGACGAGACGCCGAGTCTGCGCTCACCCGTTCCGAACCTGGGCCAGCGTCCCGCCCCCGTCAGCGACGGCACCTACCACATCGTAAACGGCTACAGTGAGCACTATCTCGGAACCGACGGCTCGGACGAAGGTGCGAGCGCGGTCGTCACGACGGCCGACACCGACTCACCGATCGAGTGGCAGGTGACGCGGCTGGACGGCGGGGAGTACCACATCGCGAACCTCGAGAGCGGACTGGCACTCGAGGTCGCCGAAGCCAGCACCAGCGACGGCGCGGACATCCAGCAGTGGCCCTGGCACAGTCACCCGACCCAGCGGTGGTTCCTCTTCGAGGAGGGTGACGGGGCGTACCGCCTCGAGAACGCCTGTAGCGCCAGCATCGCCGAGGTTGCAGAGGTCTCAACCGAGAGCGGGGCGAACGTCAGGCAGTGGACGGACAACGGGGGTGACCACCAGCGCTGGCACGTCGTCCCCGTCGACGCGGAGACCGACGGCATCGAACTCAACGGGTACACCGCGCGTGACCTCGACGGTGACGGCCGCTACCGCGACGTCACCGGCAACGGCCAGGTGGGGTTCAACGACGTCGTGACGTTCTTCGAGCACCTGGACGAGCCTGCAGTCCAGAACAACGTCTCGGCGTTCGACTTCGGCGACACCGGCGATATTGGCTTCACCGACGTCATCGCGCTGTTCGAAGGGATCTGAGCACGTCTGCGCGATCCCGGCTCGAGGCGATGATCGCCTCGTCCCATTTCACCATCTGGCACGGATGTGGGGATTCGACGAACCCTGAGTGTTAAATACATTCACAGTAGTGTAGAGACCATGTCTCGACATCGGATCTCGTCGCGTGAGCTCGTCGATCGGCGGGCTGTCCTCCGTAGCCTCGGTGCGGGTGGTCTCGCCGCTACCGGAGCTGGAACGGCGAGTTCGGTCGCTGCACAGACCGACGAACCAGTCGTTCTGGACCTCCGTGAGTCTGTGGACCCGGCACTTCCTGTCGTCGACGAACTGCTGATCTTCGTACACGGGTGGTTCGGCAGCAGCGCCGGGCCAGACCAGGCAGCAGCGCTGGCCGATTCCCTCGCAGCCGGTGGCTACGAAGCCGACAGGACGGTCGCTCTCGTGTGGGACGCCAGCAACCCCGACGCCAACGCAGTACTCGAGGATGGGGCGGCTGCCGGCGCCGAGCTCGCACCGCTCATCCAGGCAGTCACTGACGAGGGTGGCGGGTCGATTCGGCTCGTCGGCCACTCGTTGGGCGGCCGGGTTGCTCTCGATTCACTCGCCGCCCTGGACGAGGGGTACGTCGTCGACACCGTCTCACCGCTTGGCATCCCCGCCGATGGCTCGACCGTCACCGAAGGTGGCCGCTGGTACGACGCCATCGCAGCGCACGCTCGCGAGGTTCGGAACTACTACTCCGAGAACGACGACGTTATTCGAGGAGACTTCGGTGGCACAGACGATACCGCACTCGGTGCCGAAGGTGCTCTGGACCCATCGGCGACGCCGCACACGTACACGGACGTCGACGTTACCGACGCCGTCTCGAACCACGGCGCCTACACGAGCAGCCCGGTTCTCGGACAGGATCTCGCCGAGGCGATGGTCCAGCGAGACGACGACGACTCGATCGAACTGAACGGCTACGAGCCCCAGCCCTACGACGGCAGCGAGCGATACTACGACGTGACCGGTAACGGCCAGGTTGGCTTCAACGACGTCGTGACGTTCTTCGAGCACCTGGACGAACCAGCAGTCCAGAACAACGTCTCGGCGTTCGACTTCAGTGCAGACGGCTCAGTCGGCTTCGCCGACGTCGTGAGCCTCTTCGAACACCTCTGATACGGATCCTGGTACCGTTTCAGCCGGTGATCGCTTCCCGGTCGAGCGACCACCGGCTGACGAATCACAAGAGACCGTACGAGGCGGCCGGACATCTGGCAGGCGAGACGCTCGAGTCACGGATTCGCAACCGTTTTGCCCCGTCCTCACAGAGAGGGCGTATGTCGATCGAATACGATTCTTGCGGTCCCGGTCATCTCCGTCAGCAGGAGGCACGCTCACTGTTCCAGCCCGATCACCGTGCGGAGGTGTCCGCCTGATGGTCGAGACCGAGACGTTCGTCACCGACGCCGTCGCCGAAATCGGCGACGAGATCGGCGACGCAGACGCCGTGATCGCCCTCTCCGGCGGGGTCGACTCGTCGGTGGCAGCGGCGCTCGCCTACGAGGCCATCGGCGACCGACTGACCCCCGTCTACGTCGACACCGGCCTGATGCGCAAGGGCGAGACCGCCCAGATCGAGGAGACCTTCGCCTACATGGAGTCGCTCGTCGTCGTCGACGCGAAAGAGCGCTTCCTCGAGGCGCTCGCCGGCGTCACCGACCCCGAGGAGAAACGCGCGGTCATCGGCGAGCAGTTCATCCGCGAGTTCGAACGCGAGGCCCGCGAGGCGGGTGCCGACTACCTCGTCCAGGGGACGATCTACCCCGACCGCATCGAGAGCGAAGGGGGAATCAAGTCCCACCACAACGTCGGCGGTCTCCCCGACGTCGTCGACTTCGAGGGCATCGTCGAACCGGTTCGCGACCTCTACAAAGACGAGGTCCGCGAGGTCGCCCGCGCGCTCGGTCTCGACGAACTCGTCGCCGAACGCATGCCGTTCCCCGGTCCCGGTCTCGCCGTCCGCGTCATCGGCGAGGTCACCGAGGAGAAACTCGAGGTCGCTCGCGACGCCTGCCACGTCGTCGAGGACGAACTCGAGGAGTACGACCCCTGGCAGGCGCTCGCGGCGGTGGTCGGCAAGGCGACCGGCGTCAAGGGCGACAACCGCGTCCACGGCTGGATCGTCGCCGTCCGCTCGGTCGAGTCGAGAGACGGGATGACCGCCCGCGCACAGGAACTCGACTGGGAGACCCTCCAGCGGATCCAGAGCCGTATCACCGGGACGAACGAGAACGTCGCCCGCGTCGTCTACGACGTGACGCACAAACCGCCGGCGACGATCGAGTACGAGTGAGACCGTGAGCGACACCACCACCACAGGACCGACCCGCGCGGTCGTCGCCGGACCCGACGAGGACGCCATCGCCGACGCACTCGAGAGCGAGGGCCTGCGCGTCACGCGCGTCGACGGACCGCTCTCGAGACCGGTGCTCGAGGAAGCGGGCATCGTCGAGGCCGACCTCTACGTCCTGACCGACGTCGCCGAAGCGACGACGATTCCGATCGTCAAAGACCTGACCGACGAGTTGCGGACGGTCGTCTACGACCGCAACACGGTTCCGGAGTTCGTCAGGGGCCAACTCGACCTCGCGATCGACCCGCGACTCGTCGATGCGGAAATTGTTGCCGAAGAGTTGGCTGCAACCGGTTTCTGAACGGTCTCGCGACCGATTTCGCTCGGCTAAATCGGGCTAAAGTGGCCGATAATCCGGTATAAGAACGCTGTACCGTCTCCCCCGTTGAAGTAGTTACCTCGCCCAGTCGTCGATGGAGGTCGACGGCGGTCCGTCTCGAGGCACCCGGACCCGTGACTTCCACAGCACACCCACAACACACCCAACCCCACCACTGCCACATCGTCGATTCCGTTCCGACGCGGGCCCAGGCACACGGCTCGCGTCTACACCCTGCGTTCTCAGTCGCGGTATCGAGCGATTCGGCCCTTCCGAACGGCCACCCGGCGGTCCGTTTCGATCACCCCGGAACCACCTCGCCGTTCGGAAGCGATCACCATACTCGTACACGGTCGAGAGACAGTCACAGTTTGTATCAGAACCCCGACTAGAAAGCTTATGTACTGCCACGGTCGTTAGCGAGTCGTATGGCACGCGACACGCCGGTACAGAAGCGAACAGACTCACACAGGACCTCCTCGCGACTCCCGAACCTCCTCACGATCGAAGGACAGGGCTACCCCGTGAGCTACGAGATCACCGTCGGCGGCGAGATCGAAGCCGTCGGCGACCCGCGCGAGTGTGCGACGGTGTCGGGATCGGCAGTCGAAGGAGCCATCGACGCCGGCGTCACCCGGTTCCGGTTCTCGAGTGCGATGGCGAACGTGACCTTCGTCGACGAGACTCCCGATGGCGGTGCGCCGACCGTCCGCGTCGAGTACGACTCGCCGCTCGAGACGGACGAAGCCGGTCCCACGCTCGACGAGCACGGCCGCGAAGACCTCGATGCGTACTGCGCACGAATGGACGACCGTACGTCGGCGCGATAACGCCACCTCGCGACGAGAACGCACTCTCGGCCAATAGCGACCACCAGTACTCGAGAGTGAGACCGTTTCGATACTGACTCGAGCAGCACTCACACGCCACGCGAGCGTACGCTAACAGCCCACACACCACGCGAACGTCCAAGTGAGACGGTGGGACTGTCCACTAGTATGGGCGACGAACGACGGCCGCATCCACACCTCGATCCACGACGGTACTACGACGAGTACGGCCACGACGAGTGGGACCGCCTGGAGGCGACGCTCGGGGGCGTCCTCGAGTTTCGCGGCACGGTCGCCGAACTCGAGCGGTTCCTCCCGCCACCGCCGTCAGATGGCTCTCCGGTCCCCAGCGTCGTCGACGTCGGCGGTGGTGCGGGCCGCTACACCGTCTGGCTCGCAGCACGTGGCTACGACGTGACGCTCGTCGACAGCAGCGCCCGCCAGTGTGAGATCGCCCGCGAGAAGGTGCACGAACACGAGGTCGACGGCTGCGCCAGCGTCCACCGCGGTGACCTCCGCGCGCTCCCGGTCGCGAGCGAGGCGGCCGACGCGGTACTCTGTACCGGTGGTCCCCTCTCCCACGTCGTCGACGACGCCGAGCGGCGTCGGGCACTCGCCGAACTCGAGCGCGTCGCCAGGCCGGGAGCACCGGTCTTCGTCTCCGTGATGGGGCGGCTGGCGGTCGTCCAGAACCTACTCGAGGATCCGGCCTACTACCCCGTACTCGCCGAGATACTCGACTCCGGCACCTACAGCCGAGAGCTCGCCGCCGACTACTTCCAGGAGCCGACCTTCGTCGAGTGTCACTTCTTCCGCGCGGCGGAACTCGAGGCGGCGCTGACGGACGCAGGCCTGACCGTCGAACGTCTGGTCGGTCTCGAGAGCGTTGGAGCGAACGTTGGCGAACGAATCCCGCGCGAGGAGCGCACCGACGCGGCGGTCGAGCTGGCCGAACGAGCGCTCGCGCCGCTGCGGACGGACCCCGCGGTCGTCGACTGGGCGAATCACATCCTGGCCGTCGGGCGCGCTTGAACGGACGCCCGCCCAACCTGTTTTCGCCCGTGGTGTTTTGTCGACACGGGTCGACGCTCGCGTATGCACGCGGTGACGATCACCGGCCACGGCGGGACGGAGTACGTCGAGTACGGCGAGTATCCGGTTCCCGAGGTGGGACCGACCGACGTCCGCTTCGCGGTGAAAGCGGGTGCGCTGAACCACCTCGACGTCTGGGTTCGACGCGGGTTACCGGGGCTCGACCTCGAGTTACCGCACGTCCCGGGGAGCGACGCGGCGGGCGTCGTCGAGGCGGTTGGCGAGGAGGTCACCCGCTTCGCGGTCGGCGACCGCGTGGCGGTCTCGGCGGGCGTCGCCTGCGGCACCTGCGAGTTCTGTCGCGACGGCGACGCGCCGCTGTGTGTCGACTTCCACATCATCGGCGAACACGTCAGGGGCGTCCACGCCGAAGAGGCGGTCGTCCCCGAGGACAACCTGATTCCGGTCCCCGACGGTGTCGAGTGGGCGGTCGCGGGATCGGCGACGCTCGTCTTCCAGACCGCCTGGCGGATGCTGATCGAGCGCGCCGAGGTTCGCCCGGGCGAGTCGGTGCTCGTCCTCGGGGCCAGCGGCGGTGTCGGCCACGCCGCGCTCCAGATCGCCGCTCACGCGGGCGCGGAGGTGTTCGCGACCGCGAGCAGCGCGAAGAAACTCGATTACGCGCGCGAGCACGGTGCCGATCACGTCTTCGACTACGAGACCGGGGGTGTCGCCGACTGGGTGCGCGAGGAGACCGACGGCCGGGGCGTCGACGTCGTCGTCGACCACGTCGGCGGCGAGACTTGGGACGAATCCGTACGCGCGCTCGCGAAGGGCGGCCGTCTCGTCACCTGCGGCGCGACGGCCGGCCGGCGGCCGGAGACGGACGTTCCCAGAGTCTTCTGGAACAGCCTCTCGATTCTCGGCTCGACGATGGCGACACCCGGGCAGGTCGACGACGTGATGGCGCTCGTCTGGGACGGCACGTTCGAACCCGCGATTCGCGAGGTGCTCCCGATGAGCGAGTCCGCACGCGCCCACCGCCTGCTCGAGGAGCGCGAGGGATTCGGCAAGGTCGTCCTCAGGCCGGATCGCGAGCTGTGAACACGGGGCAGTCGAACCGTGAGCGCTATGGCGTCACAGTCACAACCCCCGACAATGAGCGCGAACGACGGCGGCTACGTCCACGAGCCGGGGGCGTTCGATGCGGACGGGAACCGCGTCGAGACCGGTGACGACGAGTCCGAGGACGCCGACTGGCTCGAGAGTCCGACCAACCCCGAGAGCGTCGACCGGGAGTTCGGCTGGCGCGGCTGGGTACTCGTCGGCGTCATCCTCGTCGCGTTCGTCGGCTCACCGCTGGCGATTCTGCTGTGGCCACCGACGCTGAACTACTGGGTGGCGCTCCTGGTGTTACCGCTCGTTCCGGCCGTCCTGCTCGCGCTGACGGCGGTGTGGGCGACGATGCGACCGTAATCCGACGCCGCAGTACGGCCCGTCGGTGACTCGTCGCCCGAGCGTGCTACCTCTTCCCGAAGGCATCGGTGTCAGCCGGTGACGGCCGCGTCTACCGGTGTCGCTCGTGTCCGCGAGGCTATATGTACTGACGGCTTCGTAGCTGGTACTGTAATGCAAGCAGGTAACAGAATGTTATGGCAGTGTGACGATAGTGATGGCTCGAGCGAGGTGTCGGCCTGATGTTCGAGGCGACCGGTGTGGACGTTCTCTTCGCACTCGCGCGCGTGCTCTTCGGCGGCATCTTCGTCTTCCTCGGTGTGAATCACTTCCTCGATACCGATTCGATGACCGAGTACGCGGCGTACAAGGGACTGCCCGCACCGAAACTCGCGGTCCTCTCGAGCGGTGTGCTTCTGGTCTTCGGTGGACTCTCGATCGTTCTCGGCGTACTGCCGATGGTCGGCGCTGGCGCACTGGCGCTCTTTCTGTTCGTCTCGGCAGTGACGATGCACGACTTCTGGAACGCCGAGGGCGAGACGGCCCAGACCGAACTCACGAGTTTCCTCAAGAATATCTACGGTGGCGGTGGTGCGCTCGCGTTCGTCGTGCTCGCGAACACGACGTGGCCGTACGCGCTCAACGTCGGTCTCTGAGCGGTCTCAAAGGTGAGAACGGACGCTCAGATCGCCTCGAGCGCCGTCTCGAGTTCGGCCGTGACGGCCGCTGCGGGAGCGGTGTCCCGTTCGGGTGTGTCCTCGGCGTCGGCGTACGCCGAGAGTACCTCGTAGAGGTTGCGCGCCTGAAGATAGGTGAGCGTCTCGTCGTCCGCTTCGATCGTTTCGACGAGGGCGAGTAGCCACGTCGGTGGCGTATCGCGCTCGTCGATCTCCTCGTCGGCGCGCGTCGTGAGGACGTGATGGATCACCCATCGCTCCTCGTGGTCGAGGGTGACGGTGATCGTCTCGTGCTCCTGCGGTTGTGAACTCATAGTCGGTTCGTGATCGATTCTGTCGATCCTCGAGCGACTGTACGGATCGCAGTGACATAAGCTTGTTGTTTGCTAGCATATGACAAACACGTGTGTCTCGGATGCCACCAGCGTCGGCCGGCCGATAGCTGGACGGTCGAGTACACCGGCGAGAGACCTACTCGCGGACGTCACGGCGCATTGCGATCTCGAACCACGGACAGAGACGAAGCTGTCGGTACCACTCCGGGTGCGTGTAGAGGCGCTCGTAGGGGACCCACAACAGCCCGGCGACCTCCGACTCGTCCGGCTCGAGCGTCGTCTCGGCGAGCGTCAGCTGCAACACCGAACAGACCTCGTGTTCGACGCCCTCGTTCTCGAAGTAGCGTTTGTACTCGAAGCGGTCGGTCACGCGCAGATCGTCGTACTGTGACTCGGTGACGCCGAGTTCCTCCTCGAGTCGCTCGATCGTCGCCTCTTCCTGGCTCTGACCCTGCACGGGGTGTGAGGCGACGGTACCGTCCCAGTAGGTCCCCCAGAGGCGCTTCTCGGGGGCGCGCTGGGCGAGCAGGATGTTGTCCTCGCGGTCGAAGACGAGCGCCGTGAACGCCCGGTGGCGGATGCCCTCGCCGGTGTGTGCCTCGAGTCGGTTGACGGTCTCGAGTTCGGTGTCGTCGGCGTCGACAGCGATCACGTCCTGGGCGGCGTTGGGGTGGGTGCGGTCGGCGTCGGCTGCGTCCATACACCGTTCATCAGCGAGGTGAGTGAAACAAGTATCGGCGACGCGAGAGGCTCGTCGTCGGGAGTTTCAGCCGAGCTGTTCGTCGAGGATCAGCCGCGTCGTCGTACTCACGACTTCTTCCTGCTCGCGCGCCTGCGTGATGAGGTCGTTGACGCTGCGGGTGTCGGCGGCGTCGACGACGAGGACGATGTCCTGCTCGCCGGAGACCATCCAGACGAAGTCGACTTCCTCCCACTCGGCCATCCGCTCTGAGACCGCGTGCGTGTCGACGTCGACGGCGACACCGATCTCGACCATCGCCTTCACGTTCCCCGTGCGGGTGGTCACGGTGAAGCGCTCGATGACGTCGTCGGCGATCATCCGCTCGACGCGGTTTCGAACCGTTCCCTCGCTCGTGCCGACCTCGTCTGCGATCTCCGTGTACGGCGTCCGGGCGTCGCGTCGGAGTCGGTCCAAGATCTGCCGGTCCAGATCGTCCATAGAGAGACGACTCTTCGCGGGGTATTCACTTGACGATTACGAATTTCGTAACTCAGCTTCGAAGACAACACTTATGATGGTGGGTCCAATACGTATCTCGTAATGACAGCGGCCTACATTGCGTTGGAGGGTGGCCACGTTCTCGAGGGACGTGGTCGTGCTCCGGGGACGACCCGCGGGGAACTGGTTTTCACGACAGCCTACACCGGTTACGAAGAGAGTCTCACCGACCCTTCCTACGAGGAACAGGTGCTCACCTTCTCGTACCCGTTGATCGGTAACTACGGCGTCCGTGAAGAACGGTTCGAATCCGAGCGCGTCCACCCACGAGCGGTGCTCGCCCGCGAACTGACCGACGACGTCGCCTCGTGGCTCGAGGCAGAGGGCGTCCCCGCCGTCGATCACCTCGACACCCGCGAGGTCGTCACCGACATCCGCGACAGCGGCGCGATGAAGTGCGGCATCGCCGTCGGCGACGACGTCACGCCCGAGGACGCCATCGCCGAACTCGAGAACTGCATCGCCATGAGCGACCACACCGAGATCGGTGCACAGGTCAGCGTCGACACCACGACGACCTACGGCGCGGACAACGACGGCGAGACCGTCGCACTCGTCGACTGCGGCGTCAAAGGCTCGATCGTCACCTCGCTGCTCGAGCGCGACGCGACCGTCCACGTCCTGCCCCACGACGCGAGCGTGGCGGACGTCGAGGCACTCGGCCCGGACATCCTCTTCATCTCGAACGGTCCCGGCGACCCCGCGAACTACGAGGAGGCGGTCTCGCTCGTCGAGGCGTTCGTCGACGAGGTTCCCGTCGCCGGCATCTGCCTCGGCCAGCAGATCGTCGCCCGCGCGCTCGGCGGCGAGACCGAAAAGATGGCCTTCGGCCACCGCGGCGTCAACCAGCCAGTGATGGACTTAGAGAGCGGCCGGGTCGTCATGACCACGCAGAACCACGGCTACACGGTCTCTGACCCCGGTCTCCACCTCGAGATCTCGCAGGTCAACGTCAACGACAACACTCCCGAAGGACTCGTCGGCACCGACTACGACGTCATCACCCGCCAGTACCACCCCGAAGCCAACCCCGGTCCCCACGACACCCTCGACTTCTTCGACGACGTGCTCGCGATGGCCGCACCCGACGCGCGAGCCATCGTCGCCGACGACTGAGCGAACACGAACACGCGCAAGTGCGATTTTCCCCGCCACCGACCTGACAGCGACAGATACCGCTCGCCACGCCATCCTCCCGCTACTCGAGAGCGATGCTGACGTTCCCGTTTCGCGTCTCGACTGCGAGTCGGTGCGTTCCCGCGCCGACGGTCACGTCGAGCGCCGAGCGGGCGGTGTGGCTCTCGTCCGGCGTCTCGACCGAGAGCCGGCCGTTCCTGCTTCGGAGACGGATCGCCGTCTCGAGTGACCGGGAGATGCCGACATCGACGGTCCCGTTTCGCGTCTCGACGACGAGGTCGTGCGTGACGGAGGCGGCATCGACGTTCCCGTTTCGCGTCGAGACGGTCACCCCGCCGGTGACGTCGGCGAGGTCGACCGCCCCGTTTCTCGTCTCGACGGCAGCCGAGCCATCGACGCCCACGACGGAGACGCGACCGTTTCGCGAGACGACGTGAGTGTCACCCGTGACGGACCGAACGTCGACGGTGCCGTTTCGCGTGCCAGCGTACGCGACCCGGAGGTCGTCTGGAACGGCCAGTTCGAGGTCCACCCTGGGGCTCGACCCGAACCGGAATCCACCACGGCGGTCGTTCGGGTCGCCAGTCACCTCGAGCACCCCGTCGACGGTCTCGACGTCGAAGCCGACCGACTCGAGGGCGTCCTCGGTCGCGGCGACCTTCCGTCCGCGGATACCGACCGTCTCTCGAGGCTCGCCGACGACGCTGAGCAGGCCGGTTCGGGTCTCGACGCGGAGCGCCTCGAGCGAGGCGGCGTCGACCGTCTCCTCGATCGGGTCCTCGACCGCACGGCCAGCGACGACACACCCGGCGAGTGCAGTGAGCGCGGCCGTTGCCCCGCCAGCGAGGAGGTACCGCCGCAAGACGTCTCTGTGCATGCGTCGACCTTACGATGCCAGCGTATTAATCACCCCACAGTAGTTTCGACGGAAGACTGTTCTGTTGGGTGATGAGTGTTGGCCGTCGGAACGCTCGGGCGAGGTCAGTGATCGAACAGGTAGACGACCGTCACGGAGGCGCTGACGGTGACCGGTCCCGTCTCGAACTCGGTTTCGGGAGCGGCCGCGTCGTCCGTTGCGAGCGCGTAGTACTCGACGTTGAGCGGGCCGACGCTGACGTCACTCGTCGAGACCGCCCCCGTCGCGACGATGTCGACGCCGCGGTTGGCCGCGACGTGTTCGGCCTCGGCGTCGGCGTTCGCCAGCGCGTCGTCGAGTGCCTCCTCACGCAACGCCTCGCGGGTCGCCTCGCGCAGCGTGAAGTTCACCCGGCCGACGTCGTCCGCACCGGCGTCGACCGCCGCGTCGACGACCTCACCGACCCGGTCGACGTCGTCGACCTCGACGCTGAAGGCGTGGGTGCCCTCGAATCCGCCGCCCTGACGGCGCTGTCTGATCCGGAACGTCGCCGTCCGAACCCGCTCGTCGGGAATCTCGAGCGCGTCGAACGTCTCCCTGAGCGCCGCGGCCCCCTCGGCGAGGTCCGTCCGCACGCCGTCGGCCGAACTGCCGCTCGCCTCGACGCCGAGTCGGACGACCGCCATGTCCGGGTCCGTCTCTGCGGACCCGCTGGCGCTCACTTCGATCTCGCCGTACTCGTCCGTCTCGGCGCCGTTGCCGACCGGTGGAGACCCGCCGTCGTCGCCAGCGCTCGAGACACAGCCTGCGAGCGCGCCGATCGTTCCGGTGCCAGCCAGTGCGAGGAAGGTTCGTCGGTCCATGACCGATCGATCACCCGGAACGAACATTACCCCTCCCCAAGGTGAAACGGCTCTTTCACCCGGGCGACACTCGCCGCTCGAGACCGAGCGTCAGTCTTCGGCGTTCGACCGGCCGCGGACCGTCCGCTCGAGGAACGCCTCCGGGAGCTCCTCGACCTCGCCGACCTGCACCCGCCAGAGGTTCGCGTAGAGACCGTCGCGCTCGAGCAGCGCGTCGTGGGTGCCCGATTCGACCAGTTCGCCGTCTTCTAAGACGAGGATGCGGTCGGCGTTTCTGACCGTCGAGAGCCGGTGGGCGATGGCGAAGGTGGTCCGGTTGGCGATGAGGTCGCCGAGACTGCGCTGGATGAGCGCCTCCGTCTCGTTGTCGACGTGACTCGTCGCCTCGTCTAAGATCAGGATGTCCGGATCGCGCAGGATCGCGCGCGCGATGGAGATACGCTGGCGCTGGCCGCCGGAGAGTTTGACGCCGCGCTCGCCAACCATCGTCTCGTAGCCGTCGGGCAGTTCCTCGACGAACTCGTGAGCGCCCGCCTGCCGTGCGGCCGCGGCGATGGCCGCGTCGGTGACCTCGCCCGCCCCGTAGGCGATGTTCTCGCGGACGCTCCCGTAGAAGAGAAACGGCTCCTGGCTCACGTAGCCGATCGACCGGCGCAGCGACTCGAGGTCGAGGTCACGCACGTCGTGGCCGTCGACGGTGACCGCCCCCGAATCCACGTCGTAAAACCGGAGCAAGAGCGAGACGAGCGTCGTCTTCCCCGCCCCCGTTGGCCCGACGAGACCGACGTACTCGCCAGGTTCGGCCGCGAAACTCACGTCCCGAAGCACCGTCTCGGAGCCGTGGTCGTCGCTCTCGTAGCTGAACCAGACGTTCTCGAAGGCGACCCGACCCTCGACGCGCTCGAGCGTCTCCCCACCGGCGGGAGTCGCCAGCGTCTGCGGATCCTCGAGCAGCCCCAGGATGCGCTGGGCCGCCGCCTCGGCGTACTGGTAGCTGTTGAGAATCTCGCCGAACTGGCGCATCGGCCACATGAACCGCTGGGTGTAGGTGAGGAACATGACGAGGTAGCCCGCGGTCAACTCACCCGAGAACGGTCCCGGCGCGCCGTTGATCACCCACCAGCCACCGACCGCGAGCGTGACCAGGTAGCCGTAGCCCGTCAACAACTGCAGCGTCGGCCAGAACCTGATCCGGGTCGTGATGGCGTCCCAGTTCGCCTCGAAGTACTCCCGACTCGACTCCTCGACGCGACCCGCCTCGAACTCCTCGGTGGTGTAGGATTTGACGACCGCGATACCCCCGAGGTTGTTCTCGAGCCGCGAGTTCAACGCCCCGACGCTCGCGCGCACCCGGTAGTACTTCGGCTGGATGATCCGCACGAAGAGGAAACTCGCGACTCCCAGCAGGGGAACCGTCAGCATCGACACTAGCGCGAGTTGCCAGTTCGCGAGCAGCATGATCAGGCCGATCCCGCCGACCATCACGACGATGTTGATCCCCGTGTTGAGATTGGAGGTCAGGAAGTTCTCGAGCTGGTTCACGTCGTTGTTCAGGATCGACATGATCTCGCCGGTCTGCTTGTTGTCGAAGAACTCCATCTCGAGACCCTGCATCGCGTCGTAGGTCTCGACGCGCACCTCGTGTTGGAGGTGCTGGGCGAAGTTGTTCCACGCCCAGCTATTGACCCAGTTGAGCGCCGCCTCGAGCGTGTAGACGACGAAGACGATTCCGAGCAGCAGCGCGAACTGCTCGCCCGGCGTCGTCGGTAACCACGCCTCGGGCACCAGCGGCAGGCCGAACGGCCGCTCGTCGAAGAACAGTGAGTCGATCGCCACCGCGAGGATGAACGCCGGAATCAGGTCGAGTACGCGCGTCACCACGCTCGCGAGCGTCCCGAAGATCAACAGGGGCAGCCTCGAGCGGCCGTAGCCGAACAGAATCCGCACCATCGCGTGATCGACGTTCTCCCTGAACTCGTCGAACGACTCGTCGTCCTCGTCGCCGCCACGGCCGTGTCCCCAGCTCACACTGACCGAATAGTCAGTTAGGCCGTATAAGGGTTCGTGTCCGGGTACCTGGCGCCACCGGCCCGACCGCCCACGAACCACTCGACCAGCGACGACTCACTCGACATCCGTGACCGTTCCGTCGGCGACCTCGCTGCGCGATTCGGCACCGACCTCGAGCGTCCCGTCTGCACCGACAACGATCACGTTCGCCGTGCCGAACGAACCGCCGACCGACACGTCGTGGTCTCGCGCGTCGAGGTCGTCGACCACCTCCTCGGAGAACCCGTCCTCGAGATACAGCGTGTTCTCGACCTCGTAGGGATACTGCGTGGACGGGAAGTGCGTCACCTCGAAGCGGGGGTGGTCGATCGCCGCCTGCGCGTCGAGACCGTACTCGACGACGTTGAGAAACTGCTGGGTCTGGCCCTGTGGCTGGGTGTCGACACCCGTGTTCCCACCCAGAACGAACGGCTGGCCGTCGCGGGTGGCCAGGTACGGATTCGACGTGTGACGAACTTTGTAGCCGGGGGTGAGCCGGTTCGGGTCGTCGTCCTCCAGAGCGAGCATCCGCATCCGGTTGTTGAGGTGGATACCGGTGTCACCGATCACCTGAAACTGCGCCCCCAGACTCGTCGTCACCGCAGCCGCGTTTCCCGCCCCGTCGACGACGTGAAAGGTCGTGGTGTGGGCCGCCTCGGGCCGCCCGAGCCCCGACTCGAGCGGCCAGGCCATCGCCTCGTCCATCTCGATGCGTTCGCGCTGATCGGCCGCGTACCCCTCGTCCAACAGGTCGGCGACGGGAACCGCGACCCGGTCGGGATCACCCACGTGGTGATACCGGTCTGCGAACGCGAGTTTGATCGCCTCGGCGGTGACGTGGACGGCGTCGGCGTCGTCGGGGTCGAACCCCGAGAGGTCGTACTCCGCAAGTACGTTCAGCGCCAGCAACTGCGTAATTCCCTGGCTGTTCGGCGGATTCTGGTAGACGCGAACGTCGTCACCTGCATCGTACTCGATCGAGAGCGGGTCGACGATCTCGGCCTCGAACTCGTGGAAGTCGTCCAGGGTGAGGTAGCCGCCGTGCTCGGCCGAGAAGTCGACGATCGCCTCGGCGATCGGTCCCCGATAGACGTAGTCGCTGGCCGCCCGAATCGCCTCACTGCGCCCCTCCGCCCGCCGGTCGTCGTACGCCTCGACGAGCGCCTCGAAGGTGTCGGCCATGTCTGTCTGGAACACCTCCTCGCCCTCCGCGAGGAGGTCGCCATCCGGTGCGTAGATCGCCCGCGCATCGGGACGCTCGTCGATCCGCTCGCGCCGGTTTCGGAGCCACTCCGCCATCCCCGGACTGACGGGATACCCCTCCCGCGCCAGCGTGACCGCCGGGGCGAGCACGGCACCGAGGTCGAGGGTACCGTAGCGCTCGAGCCAGCGCATCCACCCGTCCCAGGCACCGGGGACGACCGACTGGTGCATCCCAGGGTCGCCCGCCCGTTCCTCGTAGTCCTCGACGGTCGCCTCCGAACCGACGGGTCCCACCCCGTCGACGCTGGTCACCGCCGCCTCGTCGGCGTCGTAGTACAGCGCCCAGGTACCCCCACCCAGCGCCGAGGAGAACCAGGGTTCGACGACGCTCAGCGCAGACGCGACGGCGACCGCCGCATCCGCGGCCGTCCCACCCGCCTCGAGCACCTCGACTCCCGCGTCGGTCGCGAGGTGGTGCTGGGAGACGACCGCCACACGCTCTCCCTCGTCCGCTCCGATCCGAGCCACACACCCGGCGAGACCCGCCACGACGGCCCCACCGCTCGCCCGGAGCACCCGCCGACGGCTGAGACTCGAGTCCATCGCCGACTCTAGAAACGCGCGGAGTAAATCGGTGTGGGGCGCGAGTGCAGGCCAACGCGAACCGGTTGCTCGAGCGTGGCCGGAAACACCGCGAGCAGTAGACACTCCTCGCTGCGCTCAACCGTGTCTGAAGCACCGAAAGACTTCACTCCGTTCGTCTTTCGAGCTTTCGGCACTCCGCACCGCTCAATCCTGGCCGGAAACACCGCGAGAGCACAGCTCTCGCGAGCAGTAGACACTCCTTCGCTTCGCTCTGTCGTGTCTAAAGCACCGAAAGACTTCACGTCGTTCGTCTTTCGAGCGTCCGGCACTCCGCACCGCTCAGTCGTGGCCGGAAACACCGCGAGAGCACAGCTCTCTCGAGCAGCAGACACACCCTCGCTGTGCTCAGTCGTGTCTAAAACACCGCATCCCGGTCAACGCCATCGCAATCCCGTGCTCGTCGGCGGCCTCGATCACTTCGTCGTCGCGGATCGACCCGCCGGGCTGGACGATGGTCTCGACGCCCGCCTCGGCACCCGCCTCGACCGCATCGGGGAACGGGAAGAAGGCGTCAGAGGCCATCACCGCACCCTCGGGACCCTTGCCCTCGGCGTGTTCCTCCGCTTTCATCGCCGCCAGACGGACCGCGTCGACGCGGCTGACCTGGCCCATGCCGACGCCGACCGTCTCCGTCCCCGTCGCGAAGACGATGCCGTTCGACTTGACGTGTTTGAGCGTCTTCCAGGCGAAGACCATCGTCTCGAGCTGTTCCTCGGTTGGCTCGACTTCGGTGACGACCTCTAAGTCCTCGACTGCGAGCGTCTCGAGGTCGCGTTCCTGGACGAGTCGGCCGCCGACGATCTGTTTCTCGGTGAAGCGCTCGCTCGGCTCGCCGAGCGGGCCGACGTCGAGGACGCGCAGGTTCTTCTTCTCGCAGAGGACGTCGAGCGCGTCGTCGCTGTAGCCCGGCGCGACGACGACCTCCTTGAACGAGTCGGTGATCGCTTCGGCGGTTTCGGCGTCGCACTCGCGGTTGAGCGCGACGATGCCGCCGAAGGCGCTCATCGGGTCCGTCCGGAGCGCGCGGTCGTAGGCCGCAGGCAGCGAGTCCGCGGTTGCACACCCCGCCGGGTTCGCGTGCTTGATCACCGCCGCCGCTGGCTCGTCGAACTCCTTGATGAGGTTGAGTGCCCCGTCGGCGTCGTTGTAGTTGTTGTACGAGAGCGCCTTCGCCCCCTCGTTCAGTTGCTCGGCGTGGACGATGGAGGCCTCCTCGCAGGTGTAGTCGGCGTAGACCGCCGCCGTCTGGTGGGGGTTCTCTCCGTAACGCAGTGTGTCGAGCCGGTCGCTCGAGGCGATCTTCCGTGCTGGAAGCCCACCCGCCTCGTCGGCGTCGTCGGCGTCGACGGTCACCGCCCCCGTCTCGGCGTCGACCTCGAGTGCGCCCTCGGCGGCCCACTTGACCGCACGCGGGTAGGCGCGGAACTCGCCCTCGTAGAGGACGCGCTCTTTGAGCGTCTCTCTCGTATCGCCCGCGTAGACCGGAATCGGCTCCTGGGTGACGATCGGTCCCATGTCGACTTCGTCTTCGACGACCGCACCCGACTCGTCGGTCGCGTCGGTGACGACGTGGACCGTACAGCCGGTGACCGAGACACCCGCTTCGAGCGCGTCGCCCCAGGCGTCCATGCCGGGGAAGGCGGGCAAGAGCGAGGGGTGGACGTTGAGCGTCGTCGGCGCGCTGTCCAGGAAGGTATCCGAGAGGATGCGCATGTAGCCGTCGAGACAGACGACGTCGAACTCGTAGTCGGCGAGCGCCTCGAGCACGCGCGCTTCGTGCTCACGGCGGCTCTCGTCCTCGGCAAGCGGGACGGTTTCGGTCGGAATCCCGCGTTCTGCCGCCGCCTCGAGAACGGGTGCGTCCTCGGTGTTCGTGAGGACGACGGCGAGTTGCGCCCCGCCCGGTGTGCGGTCTGCGATGTTCAACAGGTTTCGCCCCCGGTTGCCAGCCAGTCCGGCGATTCGCGTCATAGCTGAACGGGCAGTCGCGAGCGAGAAAGTGGTTGCGGTCTCCGACGGCCGAATGTGCACGTTCGTGTATCGGAGTGGCGACTGTATCGGCGGCGACTGGCACGTGTATGCACGCCCGTGGCACACGTTCCGACACGTTTTTGCGCCGCGGACGGCCACGTAGGGGCATGGCTGACGCGCTCTACGCCGTCTCACCGCTGGACGGTCGTTACGGAACCCGAACCGCACCGCTGTCGCCGTACGCCAGCGAAGCGGCGCTCATGCGCGCCCGCGTTCGCGTCGAGGTCGAGTACCTGATCGCCCTCGCCGACCTCGAGGCGACCGCCCTGGAACTCGAGCTCGACGAGCGAAACCACCTCCGCAAGCTCTACGGGAGCTTCGCCGAGGAGGACGCCCAACTCGTGAAGAAACTCGAGGTCGAAGGCCACGAGGAGTTCGAGGCGACGAACCACGACGTGAAAGCCGTCGAGTACTACATCCGGCACAACCTCCCGGAAGGGAGCGAGGCCTCCCCCTGGATCCACTTCGGGCTGACGAGCGAGGACGTGAACAACCTGGCTCACCGCCTGCTCGTACGCGACATGGTCACCGAGGTCATGCTCCCGACGCTCTACGGCGTCCAGGACACACTCGCCGAGATGGCCCGCGAGTACCGCGACGTCCCGATGCTCGCGCGAACCCACGGCCAGCCGGCGACGCCGACGACCTTCGGCAAGGAGATGGCGGTCTACGCCGCCCGTCTCGGCCGCGCCACTGGACGCATCAACGCGGCGAGCGAGCGCCTGCGTGGCAAACTCGGCGGTGCCTCCGGCACCTACGCCGCCCACGTCGCCGCCTACCCCGAGGTCGACTGGCGCGCCTTCGCCGAACGCTTCGTCGAGGGACTCGGTCTCGAGTTCGAGCCACTCACCACCCAGGTCAACCCCTGTGACGACCTCGCCGCGCTGTTCGACGCCTTCCGCGGGGCGAACAGCGTGCTGCTCGACCTCGATCTGGACATCTGGCTCTACGTCTCCGACCGCTATCTCGGCCAGGAGGCGGTCGCCGGTGAAACCGGCTCCTCGACGATGCCCCACAAGGTCAACCCCATCGACTTCGAGAACAGCGAGGGCAACCTCTCGAAGGCCAACGCCGACCTCGCCTTCCTCGGCGAGTACGTTACCACCTCCAGGCTCCAGCGCGACCTCTCGGACTCGACGGTCAAGCGTAACATCGGGTCGGCGTTCGCCCACTGCCTGATCGGCTACACCAAGACCCGCGACGGTCTCGAGAAGGTCGTCCCCAACGAGGAGGTCATGCGCGACGAACTGTACGTCACCCCCGAAGTCATCGGTGAGGCCGTCCAGACCATCCTCCGCCGGGAGGGCATGGAAGACGCCTACGAGCAGGTCAAAGCGCTCACCCGCGGCCAGTCGGTCGCCATCGAGGACTTCCGCAGCCTCTTCGACCAGCTCGAGGTCGACGACGAGACGCGAGCACAGCTTCGCGCGCTCGCCCCGGAGACCTACACCGGCGTCGCGAGCGAACTCGTCGACGCACTGGGTGCCGAGTTCGACGCCTGAGATCACAGACGAAGCCGCTTTACGCGCGGAGGCGTTTCTCTCGACAATGAGTACACCCACGCCCGAGGTCTACGAGCGCGGCAAGGGCATGGACGCCCACAACCAGGTGATGCGCGAGATTCGTTCGCGCAAGGAGGCGAGTTACGACCCCCACCAGCCCACCCGCGTCTGGCTCGACGAGGACAACACCCCAGACGGCGTCAGAGAGAGTCTAACGATTATTCTCAACACCGGCGGCTGTCGCTGGGCGCGCGCCGGTGGCTGCACCATGTGTGGCTACGTCGCCGAATCCGTCGACGGCGGGAGCGTCCCCCACGAGGCGCTCATGGACCAGATCGACGTCTGTCTCGCCCACGAGGCCGAGAACGCCTCGAGTCCCGCGCCGCTGATCAAAATCTACACCTCCGGGTCCTTTCTCGACGAACGCGAGGTCGGAGCCGAGTCACGCCGCGCCATCGCCGACACCTTCGCCGACAGAGAGCGCATCGTCTTAGAGTCGCTGCCCGACTTCGTCGACCGCGAGAAACTCGCGGAGTTCACCCGCCACGGGCTCCAGACCGACGTCGCCATCGGTCTCGAGACGGCCACCGACCGGGTGCGACGCGACTGCGTCAACAAGTACTTCGACTTCGCCGACTTCGAAGCCGCCTGCGCCGAAGCCGTCGCCGCGAGCGAGGCGGGCGACGCCGACGCGGGCGTCAAAGCCTACCTCCTGATGAAGCCGCCGTTTCTCACCGAAGCCGAGGCGCTCGAGGACATGGTCTCCTCGATCGAGCGCTGTGCGGGCGTCGAGGGCTGTCACACCGTCTCGATGAACCCCTGTAACGTCCAGCGCTACACCATGGTCGAGGAACTGTTCTTCCGCGGGGGCTACCGCCCGCCCTGGCTCTGGTCGGTCGCCGCCGCCCTCGAGCGCACCGCCGACACCGACACCATCGTCGTCTCCGACCCCGTCGGCCACGGCAGCGACCGCGGCGCACACAACTGCAAGGAGTGTGACGACCTGGTCCAGAAGGCGATCAAGGACTTCAACCTCCGCCAGGACCCCACCGTCTTCGAGCAGGTTAGCTGCGAGTGTGAGACGACCTGGGAGACCGTCCTCGAACTCGAGACCGGCTACACCGGGCCGCTGACGCGGTAGGACGCTCGAGCGTAGTAGCCAGGGCTGGCCAAGACCGTTCGAGAGTGAGACCGGTACTACTCGAGTCTCTCACTGAGCATAATCGGAAGGGGTGCGCTGTATCCAGGAATCGCCGCCTCGTGGTCCCAGTAGTCCGGATAGAAATCGAAGTGGTAGTACTTTCCGGTGAACTCGTCTTTGCCGGGGCCGAGAACGCGATACTGTGCTGGCGGCTCGAGTCCCATCCCAATGTAACAGTCACGGATCTGGCACACGAGGTTATTCGCGATGTACAGTCGGTAGAGTTCCGGTGTGAGATCTCCCGGTAAGAGTTCGAGACACGCATCTGGTTCACGGTCGAAGGGGTCGTCGCCCTCGATACGTCGGTCGTCGTTCCTTCCCGCGAAGTACCTCGTGTGAACTCCTGAAACTCCCTCGATGGTGAGCGCCGAGAGTGAAGCGTCGCCGAAAATTGCCGTCGCTCTCGAGAGAAAATCCTCGCGGTTGGCGTTGAGTAACTGCTCGAGTGCATCTCTATCGACGATATCTGACCCTGCTGCTGAGACTTCCCGCTGGATTTCTTCGAGACTCTGCTCGAGATAGACGTGTTGCTGGTAGATGAGGAACTCCTTGGTGTAGACATCTTCTGGCAGGTCGAGTGGTGGCGACACCTCTTCGCGAACGTGACTTGCCACTTGTTCACACAGCGTCCCGAAGTACTCCTCGAATGCACCCTGCTCGAGGTCGATGATCGCGAGTAAGACCGCAGCGATTCTGTCAGGATTGTCGGGCGCTGGAATCGTATCGTAGTCCCGCTCTCGGTATACGTAATATTGTGCGTACCGACGGGCGTAACCGACCTGTTCTCCTTCTTCTAACTCTCGTTCTGTTGGGTCGTCCGGGTAGCCGTTTTGATTATGTGAGTATATCTCTCCATCCACTTTGTGCATCTCAATATGATGCACTACATTATTATTGTCTGTAACTTCGAGACCAATGTCTTCTTCATCTTCTCCGACAATCGTAGCTTTCATACTGTTCAGAACTTTCGATCGTTGTCGCCTGTTTGCTCAGCATTCCCCTGCGCTTCCTCATCATCGTCACGCCCAGTCAAGAACTCCGTCGCTTTGCCGAACAGGTTCTTTCCGCCCTCGAGTGCTTTCGGGAGGCTCTTGACTCCGGCTTCGACAGGTTTTGCGACCAGCGCAGCTCCCATCAGTGCGACAGCCGAGGGTGCAGCGACTTCTGGATACTGCATCATCAACTCACCAACCGGACCGAGCGCCTCAACGGCGGCGTGTCCGTCTACCATCGCTCCCTGGACGTGATCACTCGTCGCAGCCGCTGTTGCGGCTGTTGCTGTCGTGGCCGTGAGCCCCGCACCGACACCGAGTGCCTTCTCCCCGGTGCTCGAGTGAACGGACTCTTCGACCGAACGCAGTCTATTCTGTGTATCAGTTACGCTGGTGGCAGTCTGTTCGATCTTCGTGGTGAGTTCCTGTCGAACAGACGTTAATCGCTCGTCGTTCTGTCTCGTCTGGTCCTGTGTGGTGTCGATTCGCTGAGACAGAGACTGCTCGAGTGCGTCCAACTTCGCAGCCAGAACGCCCTGATCCTCATCTGCTGTGAACTCGTCGCTCGACGCAGCCATCCGCTGAACCTGAACCTTCATCCCGAGCCGGTGAGCCACCACTGGCTCCTCTCCCTCGAGCGCCTTCCTCGCTACCTCGTCCGCTTCGCGCTCGAGTTCGGGATCGGGGTCGATCACTAACGAACTCCCCTCCTGTGGGAGCATACTAATCGCGCCACCGGTTTGCTGTCTCACGTGCGCGAGTTCGTGCGCCAGGAGGTACTTGCCGTCGGGGCTCTCCGGGTCGTACTCGCCGCGGTTGAACACCACGTGGTTGCCGGTCGTGAAGGCGCGGGCCTCGAGCGCGCTCGCGGCCTTCACGGCCTCCGGTCCAGTGTGTAGCTGGACATCCGAAAACGAGTCGCCCATCCGCGCTTCCATCTCTTCGCGGACGGATCCCTCGAGCGGCCGCCCCGGCTGGGAAATCACCCGCCGCACCACGTCGGGTGTCGCGGTCTCACCTGCCAGGTCGCTCTCGGTCTGCGCCTCCACCGAGCGCATGGCACTCGGCGTGTCGAGTTCGACACCCGCTTTCCAGGAGCTACGCACTCGAGCGACGCGTACCTGTTCGCCCATCGGCGTGTTACAGCCTTCGGGGAGTTCACCCCGTTCGCCCAACTCCTGGACGTTCTCGAGACCACGACGCAGGATCATCTGATCGAGGATGGCCGCCTGCTCGCGCGATGGTTGGCCCACTCGGTTCAGGTACTGGTACGGCCGCGCCCCGCGCTGGGTCTGGGCCTGCACTCGAGCGCGCCGTGTGCGTTCGTTTCGCTCGCTGTCGTCGTTCGAGCGGTCGCGCCGATCACGGTCGAAGCTCATCCATCCCACCTCGGCTGTTGCTGCATTGGTAATTGTCAGACCTTTCTGTTCGATCCTCTTAAGTGTTAGTATTCAGACACTCGAGCGGCTTGTCAGTGCAGGCTGGGGGAGCCACCACCAGTCTCAGAGCAGCCCGGTCTCACCCGGGTCGTAGTAGCGGGGGAACTGCTCGAGGGTGATGTACTGTTCGGCAGACTCGAAGTCACCGTAGCCGAGGACGCGAAACGCCTCCGGCGGCTCGACGCCCATGCGGACGAAGCAATCTCTGATCTGGCAGGTCAGTGTATGCACGACGAACGCACGGAACTCCGCGAGCGAGCGCGCCTCGAGTACCGGCAGTTCGATCAGGGTGTCCGCCTCGCGCTCGAGCGGGTCCGAAACCGACGTGAAGTGTTCGTCGCCATTGGCGTCGAGATACGCGATGTAGAGCGGAGAGACCACCTCGAGCGAGACGCCTTTCGAAAGCTCGCCGTCGGTCTCCTCGAGCAACGACTCGAGGTCGTCCGCGTAGGCCCGCCAGCTCTCGGCGTCGTAGCCCGAGAGGTCACCCGTCGGCGGCGCGTTCAGGTCGATGTCGTAGCGTTCGGTCAGTCGCCGCGCCGGGGACTCGAGCGGCGTCGCGATCTCGTCGAGCCCGAGGTAGACGTCCTTGCGGTACAACAGCGCCTCGTCGCTCATCGCCCCGGCGGGAATCTCGAGCGGGCGCTCGACGCTCCCATCCTGATAGCTCGCCAGTTGCTGGTGTATGTCCCCGAAGACCGAGCCGAACGACTCGAGCGACATCGAGGCGATCGCGAGACGGGTGGCGTCGATGCGCTCAGGGTGAATCGTCGGCGGGACGGTGGGGTAGCCGCGTTCGGTGTAGACGACGTACTGAGCGAAGCGGCGGGCCTGGCTATTGTGTTCGTTCTCCTCGGGGGCCCGATCCGCTGGCTTGTCGGCGTAGGAGTCACACTGGTGATAGGTTATGTTTCCATCGAATTCCATCTCGAAAACATGCTCTGCGCCATTGTTGTCGAGTAAGTTCACCCCAACTAAGCGTTCATTTTCACCAGTTATGACCGCCTTCATTTGAAGACCTCCCCACTTTTTCCGACACCTTCAGATTGACCACCGTGCTCTTCATCCTCGAGTCGGCTCTCACTCCGCAGGTTTTGAAGCTTCTCGAGTACTTCGGGCTTGAGCATACCGAGGATGGGTTTCGCGTCGTCCATTCGTTCGTTGATGTAGGTGGTAACGGCGG
>NZ_JANZXN010000024.1 GCF_025629245.1 Natronobiforma cellulositropha | reverse complement strand
GTCGGTCAGGTCGCCGCCTTCGGCGCGCGCCTCGCCGAGGTCGATGCCGCCCTCCTCGAGGCGCTCCTCGTTGAAGCGGATGACGCTCTGGAGGTCGTTGAGCGTGGTGTCGAGTGCGCGTTTGCGCTCTCTGAGTTCCTGCACTCTTCCCTCCAGACGGGCGGGCGAGTCGGTCTCCTCACCGCCGATGGTCTCGAGTCGCTCTTCGAGCTCTTCGCGCTCGCGCTCGAGTTCACTCCGGGCCTCGCGTTCGGTCTCGAGGTCGAAGCGGGCCGACTCGAGGCGCTGGCGGGCCCGGCGGAGGTCGGCGAAGGTCCGCTCGAGGTCGGATTTCTTCGCCTGGCTCTCCTCGACGTCGGCGTCGAGTTCCTCGAGTTCGGTCTCGACGGTCTCGAGTTCGGCTTCGAGGTCGGCGATTTCGTCGTCGAGACCGACGCGCTCGGCTTCGAGTTCGGGCAGGCGCTCGGCGAGGCGCTCGAGGTCGGCCAGTTGCTCGTCGATATCGCGCTTTTCGGTCTCTAAGAGGGTGATCTGGGCCTGAATCTCGTCGGTGTCGATCGGCCGCATGATCAGCTCGCGCAGATCGTCCCCCCGGCCCACGGCCCGGCGCGCCTCGTTCGACTCGAGCAAGAAGGCGAAGAGATCCGCCAGTTCGGCGTCCTCGAGGTAGGGATCGCCGTCGAAGACGAGGTGGCCGTTTCGCCGGCTGATCGAGCGCGTGTACGTATTCTCGCCGAAGGCGAGGGTGGCACTGCCCTGGTCGGCGTCGCCTTTCAGCGAGGGGCGGTCGCTGCCGAGGGCGGCCATGATCGCCTGGAGAAACGAGGTGCGGTTCGTGGCGTTGCGCCCGGTGAGGACGTTGACGCCCGGCTCGAGTGAGACCGTCGTCCGGTCGATGCCGCCGATGTTCTCGGCAGTGACCGCTACCGGTGTCTCGAGCGGGTCTGAGACAGACATACGTAGCCGTAATCCGCTCGAGATATTAAAGCTGGTGCGTCGATGGCTGGCGGTGGATGGCCGGGAGCCACAGGTTGATATGATTCGGCGAGAACTACTCGTCAAATGCGTGGACTCGCGAAAGTGGCACGGACCGAGGGGGCGATGGAGTTACGCGACCTCGAGCGCCCGACACCAGGACCGGAGGAGGCACTGATCGACGTCGACTACGCCGGACTCTGTGGCAGCGACGCGGGAATCTACCGGTTCAAGTCGGCGTTCGAGCGGATGGAGCTACCGACGGTCATCGGCCACGAGTACACCGGCCGCGTCGTCGACGTCGGTGACGCGGTCACACAGTTTTCGGTCGGTGACCGGGTCGTCGAGCGGCCGATCCGCGGCTGTGGTTCGTGTTACCAGTGTTCGATCGGGGCGGAGAACGTCTGTCGGGACGCCCAGATCACGGGCGTCGACCACGACGGCGCGTTCGCGGGCTCACTGGCCGTGCCCGAGACGGCGCTCCACCCCGTTCCCGACGCACTCGAGGAGGCACACGCGGCGCTGGTCGAGCCGACGAGCGTCGGCGTCCGGGCGGTCGTCGAGAACTCCCGGGCGCGGGCGGGCGACCGGGTGCTGGTCGCGGGACCGGGACCGATCGGCCTGCTGACGGCCCAGGTCGCCCGCGCACAGGGCGGGTCGGTGCTGGTGGCGGGCGTCGAGCGCGACGAGACCTACCGCCTCCCGCTCGCCGAGGAACTCGGCTTCGAGACGGTCGTCGTCGGCGGCGAGGCGCTCGAGTCCGCACGCGAGCGCCACACGGACGGGATCGGCTACGACGTGGTCTTCGACACCACCGGCCACCCCTCGGGGCTGACGATGGCAGCGACGGAGGTCCGGAAAGGCGGCCAGATCGTCCTCGTCGGCCAGACCGGCGAGACGACGATGGCCTACTCGCCGCTGGTGCGCGCCGAAGTCGACCTCCAGTGTTCCTACGCCTCGACGTACGAGGACTTCGAGCGCGCGATCAGGCTGCTCGGCGACGGGCGTGTCGACGGCGAGACGATGCTCGACGAGCGGTTCTCGCTGCTCGAGGCCGACGCGGCGTTCGAGGCGTTCCTCGCCGGAGAGACGTGTAAACCGGTGTTCGACGTGGCCGAACTCCGCGAGTGAGCAGCGGCGAGACGAGCGGATTGGATGAGCGAAACGGGTGAGACAGGTGGGGTGGGCGAAATGGGTGGATGGGCGGGCAGGTATTTTGTCGGTCGGCGACAGTGGGAGAGACGATGATCGACGACCGGGCGGCCCTCGGCGGTGACGAGCGACGTGAGACCGTTCTCGAGTGTCTCGAGCGTGGCGTCCGCGCCGCCCACCCCGAGACGGTGATCGGACGCGAACTGACCGTCGAGGACGGCGTTCTGAGAGTTGGGGGAGCGACCTACGGTCTCGAGCGCGACGGCCGGGTGGTCGTCGTCGGGGGCGGGAACGCCGCGGGTGCGGCCGCGCTCGCGCTCGAGGAACGTCTCGGCGAGCACCTGCAGGAGGGCGTCGTCGTCTCGGACGAGGCGCTCGAGACCGACCGGCTGAGCGTCCTCGAAGGGGCACACCCGCTGCCGGGCGAGGCGAACGTCCGCGGTGCGAGGGAGGTGGTCCGTCTCGCACGCGAGGCGGGGACCGACGACCTCGTGATCGTCCTCGTGACCGGCGGTGGGAGCGCCCACCTCACCCAGCCTGCAGACGGCGTCTCACTCGAAGCGCTCCGTACAGTCACCGACCGGCTGCTCGCCGCGGGCGCACCCATCGGCGACCTCAACGCGGTCAGAAAGCACCTCTCGCGGCTCAAAGGCGGCCAGCTCGCTCGGGCCGCCCACCCCGCGAGCGTCTGTGCGCTGGTGTTCAGCGACGTGGTCGGCGACGACCTCGAGACGGTCGCGAGCGGTCCCGTCTCGCCGGATTCGACGAGCTACGCCGAGGCGCTGGCGGTGCTCGAGCGCTACGGCGTGGATGCCCCCGACGCGGTCCGTCGCCACCTCGAGTCTGGCGCGGCGGGAGACCTCGCGGAGACACCGGGACCCGACGATCCGGCCTTCGAGCGCGTCGACACCCACGTACTCGCGAACGGCCGGACCGCGCTCGAGGCCGCCAGAGCGTGTGCGAGCGAGCGCGGCTACGCGAGCGCACTGCTCTCGACGCGCGTCCGTGGCGAGGCGCGGGAGGTGGCACGCGACCACGTCGCCATCGCCGAGGAGTGTGCGCTGTCGGGTGAGCCGTTCGAGCCGCCGGTCGTCCTCGTCTCCGGCGGGGAGACGACGGTGACCGTCGCGGGCGACGGGTCGGGCGGGCCGAACGCGGAGTTCGTCCTGAGCGCGGGGACCGAACTGGCCGACTTCCCGGGGGCGGTCGTCGTCGGCGCGGTCGACACCGACGGCGTCGACGGCGCGAGCGAGACCGCCGGAGCCATCGTCGAGAGCGGCGAGGTCGACCGCGAGGCGGCCCGAGCAGCGCTCGCAGCCAACGACGCCTCCGGCTACTTCTCGAGGTACGGCGGCGTGGTTCGGACCGGCCCGACGGGGACGAACGTCAACGACCTTCGCGTCCTCCTGGTCGGCCGCGAGTGAGGAGGCGCGTGAGCGGGGCGAGTGAGAAGGGCGAGTGAGCGAGAAAATGTTAGACGCGGTCGACGGCGACCGAGTCGCCGGTTTCTGCGGCCTCGTAGATGGCGTCGAGGAGGGCGCTCACCCGGCAGACGTCGGTGACGGTCGCCGGTGGCTCTGCGCCCGCGTCGATCACGTCGACGAAGGCGTCGATCGTCCCGCGAGCGGACTCGTGGTCGACCTCGAGCGGCGACTCGGCCCCCGCGGCGTCGATCAGCGTCGCCGTCGGGCGGTCCCAGTCGCGCGCGCTGAGTTCGAACGCGCCGTCGTCGTCCCAGATCCGGAGTCGCTCGCGCTCGGTCGCGGCCGTGGCGGTGTCGGCGAGGCTGGCGAGCGCGCCGTTCTCGAAGCGGATCGTGACGGCCGCCTGGGTGTCGATGTGGCGCTCGTCGTCGTAGAAGGTCATCTGCGCGGTGACGCGCTCGGGGGTCAGACCGGTCATCCAGAGGAGCGACTCGAGGACGTGCGTGCCGACGCTGAAGAGGTGGCCCCGGCCGCCGAGGTCGGGGTCGAGTCGCCAGTCGGTTCCGCGCTCGAAGTGGTGGTGCCAGTTCTGGGTGAGTTCGCCCGTGACGAACGTCGGTTCGGCGTCGCCGTCGTGCCAGCGGTCGTAGCCCGCGCGAAACGCCGGGTCGAGGTGGCGCTGGTAGCCCGCCATCACCGTCGCCTCGCTGGCGTCGGCGAGTGCGGCGAGCGTCCGTGCCTCCGCGAGGTCGCAGACGACGGGTTTCTCACAGAGGACGTGACAGTCGCGCTCGAGCGCCCGGCGAAGCTGTGGCAGGTGGAGCGCGGGCGGCGTCGCGACGATCACGCCGTCGGGGTCGGCCGCCTCGTAGCAGTCGGCGTCGGTCTCGAAGCAGGCGTCGCTCTCGAGGCCGAAGGTGGCGGCGGCCTCGGTCCGGGCTGTGGGGTCGACGTCGGCGACAGCGACGAGCGTGGCCGTCGGGTGGGCGTCGACAGCGTGGGCCAGGTGGGTGCCGAAGCCGCCCGCACCGACGAGGGCGAGCCGGGTCATGGCCGGCCACCTCGGGGCACCGTCGGCTGGTCGAGTCGAATCCCGCGCGTCGTCACCGTCTCGAGCGCTCGCATACCCGAGTCGATACGCGAGCGCACATCACGGTTTCGGCAGGGACCGCTGGGTCAGGGCTCGACGACGACCCGGAAGCCGACGTTGCCGCTCGAGCTATCGGGCGTGTTCTGGCTGCGGGCGGCGAGGCGGTAGCGGTTACACCAGGAGTCGTGACAGAGGTAGGAGCCGCCGCGCATCGACTTCGCGTCGCCGTCTGCGGGTCCGGTCGGGTTCGCGTCGGCACTGGTCTCGTGGTAGTCGGGGTCGAACCAGTCGCGACACCACTCCCAGACGTTGCCGACGACGTTGTACAGGCCGTAGCCGTTCGGGCCGTAGGCGTCGACCGGTGCGGTCCCCTCGTAGCCGTCGGCGGCGGTGTTGTGGGTCGGAAACTCGCCCTGCCAGACGTTACAGCGGTGCTCGCCGTCTGGCTCGAGGTCGTCACCCCACGGAAAGTGGGTGCGCTCGCGTCCGCCGCGGGCGGCGTACTCCCACTGGGCTTCGGTCGGGAGGCGCGCGCCCGCCCACTCGCAGTAGGCGACGGCGTCGTTCCAGGAGACGTGGACGACGGGGTGAGAGAGGCGGTCGCGAACCGACGAGCCCGGTCCCTCCGGGCGGAACCAGGTCGCGCCCTCGACGCCGGCCCACCACTCGGCGTCGCCCGCGGTGCCGACGGTATCTGCCTCCTCGGTGGGGAAGTCGGCGAAGACGAACGACCAGCCGTAGCGCTCGGCGTCGGTCGTGTAGTCGGTCGCGCGGACGAACCGGTAGAACTCGGCGTTGGTGACGGCGTGGGCGCTCACGGCGAACGGCTCGAGCGTCACCTCCCGGGCGGGACCCTCGCCGTCTTCGGGGAAGCCGACGTCGGTGTCGGTGCCCATGGTGAACGAGCCACCCGGCAGCGAGCGCAGGCGTCGCGAGTCGAGCGGGCTTGCGGCGTCCGGTGACGGGCGCGCGGTCGCCTGGGCGCTCGAGCGGGCGTCAGTGGCCGGGTCACTCGAGCGGTCGCCGGCGTCGTCCCGGCCGGGCGAGCAACACGACGGGCGGTCGTCAGTCATCGTCTCGAGTAGCGACCCGCGGCGGGTTAACGGTTCGCCCACCCGTCCGCACGCCTAGGTGTCGGGCGTCAGTTCACCGGCGTCGACCAGTTCGGTCAGGGCGTTGCCGCCGTCCTCGAGCGGGAGCGAGAGCCGTTCGCGGCGGCGGGCGGAGGCCCAGGCGGCGAAGATGATCTCGGTGGCCCGGAGCGCCTTCGCGGCCGAGGTCTCGGGTTCGCGGCCGGAGTCGAGGGCGGCCAGCACGTCCTCGATGGCGAGGGTGATCAGCGGCGTCTCGCAGTCGGCGTCGGGCGACTCCTCGCGCCAGCCGTCGGTCTCGTCTGCCCGGTAGCGGAGGCTGGCGTCGGTGCCGTCGGGGTTGATCTCGATGGTTCCGGCGGTGGCGAGCAGGCGCTGTTCACAGCCGACGAGGTCCGCACCGGAGCCGTGGCCCGTCGAGGCGAGCGCGTGGACGCCGTTCCCGTAGCCCCAACAGGCGAGCGCCTGGTTCTCGTTGTGGACGCCGTAGCGGACGTCCGCCTCGGTGTAGTGGACCTGCCCGAACACCCACTCGGCACCCCGCTCGCCCGCGAACGCGTTCGCCAGGTCGATCAGGTGTGAGCCGTAATCGAAGAGGTTCTTCCCGCCGACTTCGACGCGCTCGAGGTCGCCGATCGCCCCCGACTCGAGCAGGTCACGTGCGCGTACCCACTGCGGGCCGAAGCGGCGCTGGTGGTTGAAGGTGAGCTGAACGTCGGCGTCGGCGGCGACGGCGGCCATGCGCTGGCTCTCGGCCCAGGTGTGAGCCATCGGCTTCTCGCAGTGGACCGCGAGCGGGACGCCCGACTCGACGGTGCTGACGACGAGGTCGGCGTGGGTCGGCACCGGCGTACAGATGCTGACGACGTCTGGCTCGAGTTCCGCGAGCATCGTCTCGTGGTCCTCGTAGACGCTCGAGTCGGGCAGGTCGAACGCTACGGCGAAGTCGGCGGCGTTCTCACGGACGATATCCGCACAGCCGACCAGGTCGCTCGCCTCGCAGTCCCGGTAGGCTACCCCGTGTCTGTAGGCCATCGCGGCGCTCTCCCCCCAGACCGGGTTGTCGGGTTCCGGACCCGTCCCGATGACCGCTGCCGTGTACTGACTCATCCTCGAGTGCTCGCGGTCACGATTCCTAAACGTTTCCGTTCGGTGAGAACACTCGGTTCGCGGACCCGGGCCGTCACCGGCCAAAAGGTCATCTTCAGACACATGATATGGGAAATATGATTTCTCCAGAGGTGACGAGGTTCGTAGGGAGAGACCACGTCAGCCGGCCGGTGAACGCGACGGCCACGGAGTGAGTTTCTGCGCGAGACGAAAAAGGAGATGGAGAGAGCCGCCCCGGAGACGCTGGACGAGCGCGGGTCGGAACACCCCCACCGCTGCAGAGCCTCGTACGGATGGTTAGTGTCTGTGTGAAGTTAATTTCCGCTACGTGTACTCGATCGGGTGTTTTCTCTCACGGCGTGTCCGACGGTTCGGGGACGCGGTCACAGAGCGAGATGCGTTCGAGGACGCGACGGACGTCGAAGGGGCTCTCGAGGGTGTCGGTCTCGTCGTGCAGTCGCTGCATCGACTCGCGGAGGGCGAGGAGGGCGGCACGGCGAGTCGAAACGCACCCGATCACGTCGCGGAAGGGGAATTCGCCGGCGAGGTGACGGCAACGAAGCTCCCAGGGGCGCTCGAGACCGACCGCCGGGTGGACCCGCTCGCCGTCGGTCCGGGCGGCGACGAGTTCGATGGGGAGACGACTGTACCGGTAGGCGATATGCGCCCCCTCGTGTGCCGCGAGCCCCCACCCCGGAGGGAGTGTCTCGAGTGGGAGTGGCTGCTGGTCCGGATGCATTAGTCCCTGGAAATGGTACTCGGAGGCGTGTACCTTCGGCTTGCGATAGCAGCCCCGGAGTAGCGGCGGCCGTCCAATCGTCCGATTTTTGTGCTCGCTTCGCCTCCATTCGGGCACCGATGGCCGATTTCGACCCCGAGAAGTTCGAGGACAAGTACGTTCACTACTTCCCCGAACTCCAGCAGGCGTACAAGAACGCGTTCAACCGGATGAACGACCGCTACGACTCCCAGCTCGTCCACGCGATCGACCAGCAGGTGCTCAACGAGAGCGAGCCGTTCTACGTCGGCGAGGACGAGCAGGCGTTCCGCATCGAACTCCCCGACGACCCCTACGAGCGACTCACGGGCGTCCTCGCCGACGAGGAGACCTTCGAGACGGTCCTCGAGACGCACGTCGGGGAGATCGAAGGCGAACTCGAGCGGATCTTCGGCGTCGCCTGATAGGGTCGGTTGTAACGGTTTATCGATCAATCGCAACGGTGTGTCGCGATTGAGGGTGCAACGACTTACAACCGACCCTATGAACGGGTACGACGGAAGGCCTAAGGAGGCGCACACCCAAGGCGGATACATGAGCACGGACGCCCAGAACGACGGCGACGACCTCGAAGAGCGCGTGGTGAACTTCCTGCGCCGGAACTTCCCGCAGATCCAGATGCACGGCGGCAGCGCGGCGATTCAGGACATCGACCGCGAAAGCGGCGAGGTCTCGATCGCCCTCGGCGGCGCCTGCAGCGGCTGTGGCATCTCGCCGATGACGATCCAGGCGATCAAGAGCCGCATGGTCAAGGAGATTCCCGAGATCACGGCGGTCCACGCCCACACCGGCATGGGCGATGAAGAGATGGGCGGCGGAGGCGGTGCGAGCCCCTCCTTCCCCGGCGAGACCGTCGACGACGGCGAGACCGACGAAGGCCCACAGGCACCGTTCTGAGGCGAAACGCGCCGGCGGTTGGGCGCGAACGCGGGCGTAACCCTCGTGATTTTCCCAACGTATCTGGCAACAGGGTTAAATAGTCCCCCGTCGCCAGATTCCCTTCATGAACGAAAAAACCGCGGAGCTTCGGGACATCTTCGCTAGCGTCACCGACGGTGAGGCGACGGTGACCGAGTCACAGCAGGACACCCGCGGCACCCTCGAGCAGGACGAGCGAACCATCGAGGAGCGTCTCGAGACCGTCATCGCGCGGATGCGTGAGCGCTACGAGTTCGAGTCCGCCCTGTCCGAAAGTGAGCTTCGGGCCGTCGCCAGGGGGTTCTACGAGGGTGCGAGCGACGCGGAGATCGCCGACGACCTCGGTACCGACGCGGAGACCGTCTTCGACGCCCGACTCTCGTTACACCTCGTGAGCGACGAGGACGCCGACGGCGTCGACCTCGTCACCGTCAGAAAGCACGACGACGCGACACTCGCCGACGAGTTCGGCGTCGACGAGGAGCGCATCCGCCGCTACCGCCGGGTTGCGGCCGCGAGAGACGAGTCTCGAGCGGCCAACGACCGCTACCGCGACGAGTTCGACAGCACCCTCGACGACGCAGACCTCAGCGCGCGGATGGCGAAGGACCTCCGCGAGGACGGACTCGCAGACGCCACCGACGGCATGGAGACGGACGTCTCGTTCTGAGACCGGGCGTACCGTGTCGGTCGGTGGCCGCTCGAGCGGAGAGGGTTTTTGTACGATGACGGGGCCAGATCCCGTGTCGTGTCGACACCGCTCGTCGCCTTCAGTGACCTCCGAACCGCCGCCTACTGCCCGCGGGCGTACTACTACCGACGCCGAGAGCGCGCCGACTCCCCCGCGGCGGTGCCAACCGAGGTCTCGCGTGTTCGTGCGCTCGCGACGCGCTATCGCGACCTGCTGACCTGCCCGCTCGAGGCGCTCGCGGACGAACCCATCGCGCTCGAGCCGCGGGCCTACCGGCGCGCACTCGAGGAGACCCGCGGGCGCTTCGAGGAACACGGCGAGTGGGAACGGCTGTGTGAGCCCCGCGAGTGTGACCGGCTGGTCACCGGCCGGGAGTGTCGCGGTGTGATTCAGAAAGTGCTCGAGGGGCCGCTCGCCCCGTCGCTCGTCTCGGCGGGTCGGCCGCCCGAACGCGGCGTCTACGCCACCCAGACGGTCCACGCCGTCGCCGCGGCGAAGGCGCTGGCGTGGGAGACGAAGACCCCCATCGAAATCGCCTACCTCGAGTATCCGGCCTACGGCGTGATCAGGCGCGTTCCGCTGACGACGCGACGCAAGGCCCAGTACCGGCGGACTCTCCGGACGGTTCGCGCCGTCGACGGGCCGCCGCCACGGCTCGGGGACACCGCGAAGTGTCGCGCCTGCGAGTACGCCGAGACGTGTGGCGTCCGGACGCGGACGCTGCGGTCGTTACTCGAGCGGTGAGGGTGTGTTGGTGGCGAGTGTGTGCCGTGTGCTCGAGCGCTGAGGTGTCTATCAGTGTTCGGCGAGCCAGCGTTCGATCGCGCCGGCGTGCTCGCCACGGCGGAGGATCGTTCCGCTCGAGACGTCGACGACGGTGCTCTCGCCGCCGGGCGTCTCGCCGCCGTCGAGGACGACCGCGGTCTCGCGGATTGCGGGGTCGAGGTCGGCGACGCGGCGGGCGTTCGCCTCGCCGCTGCGGTTCGCGCTGGTCGCGGTGATCGGGAGCGGGGCGACCCGCTCACAGAGGGCGAGCGCGAGGTCGCAGTCGGGAACGCGGACGCCGACGCGCTCGCGGCCGCCGGTGACGGCGTCGGGGATCGACTCGCGACGCGCACAGAGGACGGTCACCGGCCCCGGGAGAAACGCCCGCATGAACTCGCGCTCGCGGTCGGTCGCGTCGACGTAGGTCAGGGCGTCCTCGACGCTCGAGAGGGCGATCGAGACCGGCTTCGAGCGGTCGCGGCCCTTAAGCGCGAACAGTCGGTCGACGGCCGCCGGGTCGAGTGCGTTCGCGGCGAGTCCGTAGACGGTCTCGGTGGGGTAGACGACGAGGTCGCCCGCCTCGATCGCCGCACCAGCGGTTTCGAGGTCACTCATTGGTGGCGGTCGTCGCGGGATCGGGAAAAACGTAGCGTGTTCCGAGCGGACAGGGCGGCCACCCGGGGCCAGAACGTCGAAAAAGCGGAAAGCGTTAATCGGCCGGGTGATAAACGGGGGTAGTCAATGGAACTGGTTTCGCTCCTCGAGATCGCCCTCACGGCCTACGAGGTCCCGGTGGTGGGGACCGAACTCGAGCAGTCGACGGTGACGGTGCTGGGAGTGGTCGCGGTCGCCGTGTTGATCGCGCTGTCGGGCTTTTTCTCCTCGTCCGAGATCGCGATGTTCTCTCTGCCGAAACACCGCGTCGAGGGGATGGTCGAGGAGGGAATCCAGGGGGCGACCCGGGTGAAGGCGCTGAAAGACGACCCCCACCGGTTGCTGGTGACGATCCTGGTCGGGAACAACATCGTCAACATCGCGATGTCGTCGATCGCGACGGCCGTCCTCTCGATTCACTTCGGCGGTCTCCTGGGAGTGGTCCTCGCGACGTTCGGGATCACCGCCATCGTGTTGCTCTTCGGTGAGAGTGCCCCGAAGTCCTACGCCGTCGAGAACACCGAGACCTGGTCGGTACGGATCGCGAAGCCGCTGAAGGCGACCGAGTACGTCCTGTTGCCGCTGGTCGTCGTCTTCGATTACCTCACCCGACAGGTCAACAAGGTGACTGGCTCGAGCGGGGCGATCGAGACGCCGTACGTCACCCGGACCGAGATCCAGGAGATGATCGAGTCCGGCGAGCGCGAGGGGGTCCTCGAAGAGGACGAACACGAGATGCTCCAGCGGATCTTCCGGTTCAACAACACGATCGTCAAGGAGGTGATGACGCCGCGACTGGATATGACGGCGGTGCCGAAAGACGCCGCCATCGACGAGGCGATCGAGACCTGTATCCAGAGCGGCCACGCGCGCATTCCGGTCTACGAGGGGAGTCTCGACAACATCCAGGGCGTGGTCCACATCCGCGATCTGGTTCGCGACCTCAACTACGGCGAACGGACGGATCTCGCCTTAGAGGACCTGATTCAGCCGACGCTACACGTCCCCGAGTCGAAGAACGTCGACGAACTGCTCGCCGAGATGCGCGAGGCGCGCATGCACATGGTGATCGTCATCGACGAGTTCGGCACCACTGAGGGGCTGGTGACGATGGAGGACATGATCGAAGAGATCGTCGGCGAGATCCTCGAGGGGGGCGAGGAAGAGCCGATCGAAGAGATCGACGAGCGGACCGTCCTCGTCCGCGGCGAGGTCAACATCGAAGACGTCAACGAGGCGCTCGAGATCGACCTCCCCGAGGGCGAGGAGTTCGAGACCATCGCCGGGTTCATCTTCAACCGCGCGGGTCGGCTGGTCGAAGAGGGTGAGGAACTCACTTACGACAGCGTGCGGATCACCGTCGAAGACGTCGAAAACACCCGGATCATGAAGGCCAGGCTGACGAAGTTCGACGAGCCGATCGAGGAGGCGAGCGAGGAGTAGGGTATCGGCCCACGCGCAGGTCCCTAACTATATGGATGGAAGTGGACAGCTCACCGCATGCGTGAACTCGACGACGTCGATCGAGGAATCTTACACGTGCTGCAAGCGGACGCCAGGGGAGCGACCGCCGCGGAGATGGGAGACCGTGTCGGCGTCTCACCGAGTACCGTCCGCAACCGGATCGGCCGCCTCGAGGAGGCAGACATCGTGCGAGGATATCACCCGGATATCGACTACGAACGGGCGGGCTACCAACTCCAGATGATGCTCCTGTGTCGAGCACCGGTGAGCGAACGCTCGGCACTCGTCGAGAACATCATGCGCGTCCACGGCGTCGTCGCCGTCCGTGAGATGCTAACCGGGACGGTGAACGTCCACATCGAGGCGGTCGGCGAGAGTTCGGATGCCGTGGACAGAATTACCGGTGAGGTCACGAGACTCGGTCTCGAGATCGAGTCGGTCGACCTCGTCAAGCGCGTACACGTCCGGCCGTTCAACCACTTCGGTGAGCTGAGAGCCGAAGACGGCTGACGGGCGAGTCGAAGAAATCGAGCAGGGTCTGAGAGATCCGCCAATCGAGAGGGCGAATGTTGCGAAAGGCGCAACACGAGTGGCGCGAATCTCGCAATCGCTATTCTCCGAGGGTGCGTAGAGGTACCAATGATTGCGGAAACGGCAGTCGGAGGGGAGTGATGGCACACCGGGACGACGTGACGAAGGTTGCAGCGGTGTGCGATCACTGTGAGGCGGTGTACGCCGCGAGACAGTGGCCGAATGGGACGATCCGCGTGATCGGACGCACGAGGTGTCGCTGTGGCTCGGAGTCGTTCACCGCCCTGGGGGAGACCGGCGACACGGGAGCGGCCGGTTCGGGTGCCGAGTAACTACGTCACCGGGCCAACGCGGCTCTCGAGTTCGTGGGCGACTCGTGGGGGAACCACCAGCCGCCGTGGGCCGGCGACGTACTGGCCGTCCGGCTGGTCGTAGGCGAGCGTCAGGACCGAGACGTCGCCGACGTCACGGCTCGAGACGGCGACGAGCGTCTCGAGTTCGATCGCTGCCTCGGGGTCGTGGAGGTAGAGGACGCCCGCTTCGAGGTCGAGCGTGCCGACCGACTGGAGAAACGAGGAGAGAACGAGTGCGATCAGCGCGAGCGGGAGCGTCGCGGCGGCGAGACCGGTGAACGGGCCGGCACCGGTGGCGAGGAGGTCGCCCTGGGCAACGAAACGGCCTGCACCGATCAGCCCGCCGATGACGGCACCCATCACGACCGTCCCGACGGCAGCGTCCATCGTCCGCCGGAGGGCTGCATCGGACGGCGGTGTGAGCGGCAGCGAGCGCGTGAGTCGCTCGAGTCTGCGTTCGGTGTTGCCGGCGGCCGCCAGTGCGAGGATGGTCGCGGCCAGACCACCGAGTGCCGCGAGCAGCGTGGCCTGTACGAGCGTCAGAGACGTCGTCGAGAGAGCGAGCGTCGACGGATCGGCCGACGGGAGGGCGACGGTTTCGTCACCGATCTGGCCAGCCAGTCCGAACAGTCGCCAGAAGACGATGAGTGAGATCATCGCGAAGAACGTCCCCGCGCCGAGCGCCCAGAGCGCGCGAACGGTCCGCGAGGTCGTGGCGTCACGTCGCCAGTGAACCGTTCGTGACTCGTCCATACTCGGTGTCGCTCTCGAGCGAATAAAGGGTGTTCGGTCTCTCGCGGACGCGACAGCGGTGGAGGCGGTCAGCCGAACAGCCAGGTGAAACCGAGAAAGCCGACGTAGGTGACGACGATGGCACCGGCCAGCGAGAGGACCCACGCGAGGACGGTAAAGCCCATCTTCCGGACGCTGACGCCGCCGCCGGAGTCCATCGCGGCGTAGCCGCTGCCGATGATCGCGGAGACGACGATCTGGTTGAACGAGACCGGGATGCCGTAGAGGATGGCGACCTGGGCGATGGCGAACGACGGAATGAGCGCCGCAATCGACCGGCGCGGGCCCAGCGAGGAGTAGTCCTGTGAGATCGCCTTGATCATCCGCGGTGCGCCGGTCCAGGCCCCCGCGAGCAGTCCGACGCCGCCGCCGACGAGCAGCGCCGTGACCGTGAGACCGACGTCATCGGCGAGCGGGACCAGCGGGCCGACGGCGAGACCGACCTGGCTGCCGCCGGCCGAGAAGGCGACGAGTGCGCCGAGTGCGAGCAGGAAGTGGCGCTCGGCCACGCTCGTCCCGCGGCGCATGTCCCAGCGGAGGACGCCGGCACAGCCGAGCGCGAGCGCGAGCGTGACGGCGACCACGGCGCCGGCCGTGGGACCAGGAACGACGCCCGCGGCGGCGACGGCGATCGACGCACCCGCACCGTCGGAGCCGAGGACGGCGAATTCGACGTTCGCGAGCAACGCGCCCACGATACCCGCCAGGATGAGGACGACCTGGCGTTCGGGAATCGGTTCCTCGCGCAGCGCTCGAGCGGTGACGTAGGCGACCGCGCCGCCGACGAACGGCGTCAACAGCCAGAGGGTCGCGATCTCACGGTACTTCCACCAGGCCGGGTCGCCGTTCATCGCGAGACCGGCACCGATCACCGCACCCGTGACGGTGAACGCCGTTGCGATGGGGTAGCCGGTGAAGATGCCGATGGCGACCAGTATCGCGGCGATCGTCAGACCGATCGTGGCGGCCTCGGCCGAGAGCGTCACGTTCTGGATGAGGTCCTGGCCGACCGCCTCGGAGACGTTCGCCCCCTGGAAGATCGCCCCCAGCAGACAGCAGATGCCGACGAGAAAGCCCGCCCGCATCACCGAAATCGCGTTCGCCCCGACCGCGGGTGCGAAGGGCGTCGAACCGCTCGAGCCAGCGCCGATCGCCCAGGCCATGAAGAGGCTGGCGAGGGAGGCGAACGAGAACGCGAGGAGCGTCGCGACGTCGACCATGGTTCACCCCTACCGCCGGGTGCTATTAGTGTGTGCCGACCGCCGGCCATCGCACGCCCGAGAGCCGTCACCCTCGAGTGACAGTGCGTCGGGACGGCCTACGCGGTCGCGGTCAGTTCGTCGTCGAGCGGGTGTTGTCGGTCGGCTCCGGTGGTGGCTCGACGCCTTCGACCGCCTCTGCGGTGTCGGTGTCCTTCTCGACTTCGACGTGCCAGCGGTCGACCTCGTCTGCGAGTTCGGCCAGGCGGTCGGAGACGTCGGCTTTCAGCGGGTCGTCGTTGACGTTCACCTCGAAGACGAACGTCTCGTCGCCGTTGCGCCCGGCCTGCTGGATGTTCGCGCTGACGAGTGCGTTGTCGAAGTAGTAGGGGGCGAGTTGGGTCATCACGCGCTGGTAGACGGTGTCTTCGACGCGTCGGATCGCCTTCCGACTCGCTGAATCGGCCGCACGCGCGACGTAGTCGATCGACTCCCGCCAGGTGTCGACGGCCTCGGCGGCGTCGTCCTCCTCGAGCGCCTCGTAGGAGGCCGAGAGTTTCTCACCGGCGGTCTTGATGTCGTCGTCGGGTGCCTTTCCCGCCTTCTCGCCCTCGCCCTCCTCGAGGTGGGCCTGGGCGGCGGTCTTCTCGCTGACGTCGACCTCGAGGGTTTCGTGGGCTTTCGGCCGCCACTCGTTCCACTCCTCGTACGCGCGAGCGAAGCGGGCGTTCAGGTCCGTATCGGGTTCGTCGACGCCAGCCTCGCGCAGGGCGTAGGTGATGCGCTCGCCGTGTTCGACGACGTCCCCCCAGTCGCCGCGCACTTTGAAACCGGAGATGCTCTCTTCCATCGGGTCGCTCGGGGTGTATGGCGCGCACCCGTATAAACTTCGTTGCCGCAGTCGCCCGCTCGAGCGGCCCGTTACCCGTCGGTCACATCGGCGTCAGTGACCGATAACGTAAACTGTCCGGCGGGTGCGCGTAGACGTATGCCGATCGAAGACAGGGGAGACGCCTACCTGATCACGCACGCGATGGCGAAAGACACCCTCTCGCGGCTTCGCGACGTCGAGACCGAACAGGTCGGGTTCCGGAAGGGACTCGTCAAACTCGGCCGGCTCTGTGGCTACGAGATCATCGACGGCCGGATGGAGACCGAGTACGTCGCCATCGAGACGCCGCTCGAGGAGACGATGGGCGAGCGGGTCAAGGGACTCGAAGACGTGGTAATCATCAACGTGTTGCGCGCGGCGACGCCGTTCGTCGAGGGCCTGCTGAAGGCGTTCCCACGGGCGCGCCAGGGCGTGATCAGCGCCAGTCGCGACGAACACGCGGGCCGCGACGACAGCGGACGCTTTCCGATCACCGTCGACTACGTCAAGTTACCGGAGATTCGCCCCGAGGATACGGTGATCGTCGCCGACCCGATGCTCGCGACCGGCAGCACCATGTGTGCCGTCTTGGAGCACGTCATCGAGACCGCCCCCGATCCGGAACACCTCATCGTCCTCTCGGCGGTCTCGGCACCCGACGGCCTGCTCAGAGTCGGCGAGGAGTTCCCCGAAGTCGACTTACTCACCGTCGCCATCGACGACTACCTCGACGACGACGGCTACATCGTCCCCGGTCTCGGCGACGCGGGCGACCGGGCGTTTCGCACCACGTAGCGAACCCCTTCGCTTCGCCTCGAAACCGCACGCCCCGAGTACGGCCACCCGCCTCGAGCGTCCTGTGGAAACGCACCACCTGTGAGGAACTGTGATATACATAGCCGCTCGAGTGTCTCGGTGATACACGATGGCCAGCAGAGCGACCGCTCGCGGTGATCGTGGGGACTCGAGACGGTCGACGGGTGTGGGCGCGGACGCTCAGCGCCGCGGGTCGATCAGGCGCGCCGCGGTGTCGTCGAGCCAGCGGCCGAGGCGGGCGGCGGCGACGGCCGGGGCGGCGGCGAGACGCAGGTCGCGTTCGTCGACTTCGATCGCGCCGCCCTCGAACGGGTCGTGACGCTGGCGTGTGCGAGCGCGGCGGTCGTCCTCGCCGGTCCCGTCACCCGGGTCGGCGGCGTCGAGGACGGTCGTAAAACTACAGCGACCACAGCTCTCGCGACGACTCGAGCGGTCCATACGGTCGTGTGTAGGGACCGAATCGTGATAAGGTCTCGCACAGAGAGGTAGCGCGAACGCTTTTGCCACTGTACCGGCTTGGCTGACACATGCACGCGTGGTGTCGGCCGTGACCGCCGAGCGAGCGTCACCGGAACGCGACGACGACCGCCCGACGTGGGACGACGAGTACGTAGAGCGCGTCGCCGGTCGGCTGAGCCACCACTACGACCTCGAGCGGGGGTACAGGCTCGAGGGCGAGCAGTTCACGATGTACGGCCAGCTGCGCGTCACCTACGAGCGCCACGCCATCCACCCGTCGGTCACCTTCGGCCACCACGAGGCGCGCGAACACCTGTTCGTGACCGAGTGTGAGCGGCCGACGGTGGCGACGCTCGAGGGACTCGAGGCGCTGGGTGAGCGCCTCGCCGAGGAGTGGGTCGAGGCGGACGAAGACCACTACAGTACGGACTTTACGTTCGCCGTGATCGCGGCTGAACTGCCCGAAGACGCACGCGAGTACGTCTCCGGCTACCGGAACCGGACGCTGTTGACGTACGGCTACAACGGCCACTACGAGATCAACCTGCTCGTCGTGGTGCCAGCGCGTGAGGTGTGTGTCTCGAGTGCGAACGCGGACGTGGCCCAGGCCTTTGCGGTGTGGGAACCCATCGTCGCGGAGACGCCGGGGCGGCTGGATCGGCTGCTGGGCTGGCTGTCGCGTTAGTCGTCGTCGCCGGGTTCGCCACCGGCGAGGGCGTCCACGCTGAGACCTGCCCTGGCCTCGCGGACGTTGTCGACGCCCATGCGCAGGAGGCTAATGGCGAGCCAGACGAGGACGAGCGCGATGAGACTCAGCAGGGTGAACGAGAGGGTGTGGAGCGACGCCTCGATATTCGTGATCGTGCCGGGGTCGGCGAGTACCTCGCTCCAGACCTCCCACTCGGTCATCTCGGGACCGACGGCGGCGGGTTCGATGATGTACGCCGGGAAGCGGATCAGCGAGACCCAGAGGAGACCGATGACGGTGACGGCCATCATGAACGCGAGCGGGACGCCGGTGCTGAGTAGCTGTTTCGTGCTCGACCAGTTGGCGAGCCAGACGGTGACGACCAGCAGGGCGAGCGCGGCGAGCATCTGGTTCGCGCCGCCGAAGAGCAGCCAGAGGTTCTCCCAGGAGCCGGAGGCGACCAGTACGTAGCCACCGACCGCGGTCACGCCGGCGTTGGCGTAGCGGTTGGTCATCGTCTCCTGGAGGCTCGTCTCGGGCGTGCCGACGAGTTCTTCGATCAGGTACCGGCCCAGCCGCATCGCCGTGTCCGTGCTGGTGAGTAAGAAACTCGCGAAGACGAGCGCGATGAACGTCGAGGCGAGCGCCGCCGAGACGCCGAGGGTCGTGACGAGCGCCCCGCCACCGGCCGGGAAGACGGCGATGGCCGCCCCCAGATCACCGGCCGCGACCGTCGCAGCGGCGAGCGAGACGGCGATGATCGAGGTCAGCGCGAGCAGCCCCTCGCCGAGCATCGCCCCGTAGCCGATCACGCGGGCGTCGCTCTCTCGATCCAGCTGTTTGGCGGTCGTCCCCGAGGAGACGAGCGAGTGGAAGCCGCTGATCGTCCCGCAGGCGATCGTCAGAAAGAGGAACGGAAGCAGTGGTCCCAGCCCGGGGTGGACGAAGCCGGTGTAGGCCGGGATGGCCGCCTCCATGCCCTCGATGGTGACCGAGTCGAACGCCTCGATACCCGAAACCGGGATGTCGACGGGAGTGAACGCGCCCGTCAGCGCGAGGTAGGTGCCGACGAAGACGCCGAGTAACATCGCGCCGATGCCGGTGTAGAGCAGCGTCGAGGTGAGAAAGTCACGCGGCTGGAGTAAGACCCACACCGGGAGGACTGCCGCCACGAACGAGTAGCAGACGGTGACGATCGCCCAGAGCGCGAAGTTCGGGTTGACGGCGTCGGCGAGCGGGAGCCACGCCCAGTTCGCCCCGTCACCGAGGAGGACGATCGTCCCCTCCGGCAGTCCGTCGACCCCGGCCAGCGCGATGGGAAACTGGATACCGACCCAGACGCCGGCGAAGACGCCAGCGACGAAGAAGACCGCACCGGGGAGAAACGGCCCGTTGAGCTGGTAGAGGTAGACGCCGAACGCCAGCGCCAGCGCGATGTAGATCACGCTCGCGGTCGCCGCCGGTGGATAGGCGTTGAACACCTGGGCGATGAGGAAGACGAACGCCGCGACCACCAGCACCACCAGCAGGAAGGCGAACCACAGCAGCATATTCTTTCCGCGCTCGCCGACGTACTCGCCGATGATGTAGCCGATCGACTTCCCCTCGTGGCGGACGCTCGAGGAGAGCGCCATGAAGTCGTGGACCGCGCCGAAGATCGGGTTGCCGATGGCGACCCAGAGCAGCCCGGGCAGCCAGCCGAAGGCGGCGACCGCCGTCAGCGGTCCCGCGATCGGTGCGCCGCCGGCGACGCTCGAGAAGTGGTGTCCGAGCAACACCGGCCGTTTCGAGGGGACGTACTCCTGTCCGTCCTCGTGTCTGTGCGCGGGCGTCTCGCGGTCGTCGTCGATCTCGACCAGTCGAGCCAGGTACGCCGAGTATCCAATATAGCCGACGGTGAACGTGGCCAGCACGAAGACGACGAACCAGATGACCTGAACCTCCATAGTATCACGGTATACCGACTCATACCATGAATATGTATTAAAACCCCATGGACGATAATGACATACGCATAGACCATAGTTGTAGAAAGTATGGAATGGATGAATGTTGGCGTCCCGGCGTTCGCGGCTACGAGTCGACCGCCAGCGCCGAGAGGCTGATCTCCTCGGCGACCCGCTCGAGCGTCTCGCCCGTCACCTCGCCGACTCTGGTCTCGAGTTCGGCGACGACCGGGACCTCGAGCGACGCGCGCGCCTCGCGGATGCGCTCGCGCTCGGTGGCACAGCGCTCGCGGAGGTAGCGCGCGCCGCGGCCCTCCTCGTGGCTCTCCGGTTCGGGCGTGACGCGGTTGACGACGACGCCGCCGACGGAGAGGCCGGACTCCGTGAGCGTCTCGAGGGCGCGTTCGGTCTCGCGCAGCGAGAGCGAGTCGGGGTTCATCACCAGCGCGAAGACGGACGACTCGGTGAGCGTCTCGCGGGCGAAGGCGAAGCGCTCGCGGCGGGTTTCGAGTCGGTCGATGATGGGATCACCCTCGAGCAGGCGGCGAGGGGTTCGCCCGCCGATAGCCGCCCGCTCGTAGAGGTCGACGCTCTCGCGGCGTTTCTCGAGGAGGCGCTCGACCCAGCCCTCGAGCAGTTCCGGCAGGGAGAGCAGCCGGAGCGTCCCGCCGGTCGGCGAGGTGTCGAAGACGACGCGGTCGTAGGTCTCCGCGTCGGCCATCACGTCGACGAAGCGGTCGAACAGCGCCGCCTCGTAGGCTCCGGGCGTCCGGTGGGCCATCTCGAGCTGGAGGTCGACCTCGTTGACCATCACCGGGCTGACCTGCGCGCCGAGTTCGCGTTTCAACTCCTGGAGGTGCTCGCGGACCTCGCGTTCGGGATCGATCTCGAGCACCGACAGGTGCTCGTGGCCGTCGACCGCCTGCGGCTCGTCGGAGAACGGCTGGTCGAAGACGTCGGCGGTACTGTGGGCCGGATCGGTCGAGACGAGCAGCGTTCGCTCGCCGTCGCGGGCACAGCCGAGCGCGAGCGCACTCGAGACGGTCGTCTTTCCGACACCTCCTTTGCCGCCGACGAAGACGAAGCGGCGGGCCATCAGAGGTGGTGCTGGCGACCTTTGCGTTCGAGGATCGAGCCACGGTCCCACATGCGCCGTTCCCAGGCGGCGAACTCGTCTTCGAGGTAGGGCAGGAGTTCGGCCGTGTAGTACGAGACCGGACTCGGAATGCCGAAGGCGTCGGGGAAGCAGGCGAGCATGAAGGCGTCTTCGCGGTCTTCGGCCTCGAGTTCGATGATCTCGTAGGCCGGGTGTGAAATCATGCCGTGGTACAGCCCGCGTGCCCACTCCTCGAGCCACGTCCCGCCGAACCGGGCGGCGAGCCAGCGCTCGAGAGCACGGCGGTAGGCGGCGATCCGCTCGGCGATCGTCATGCGTGAGCGTTGCACAGATCGAGCCAAAAGAATGTCGCCGGCCGAACCGAGGGGAGGCTTTTCACCCCGGGCGCGGTACCGGCGTCTATGCGCGATCGGATGCCGGTCACCGTCGTCAGCGGGAGCCTGGGTGCCGGGAAGACCACCCTGCTCAACCACCTCCTGACTACCGCCGACAGACGCCTCGCCGTCCTCGTCAACGACGTCGGAGACGTGAACGTCGACGCCTCGTTGCTCGAGTCCGGGTCGGACCTCCCGCGTGAGGGCATCGCCGAGCTGAGCAACGGCTGTATCTGCTGTGAACTCCAGGACGACCTCGAGACCGAGGTCAGGGCGCTGGCACGGCGCTACGACTTCGACCAGCTCGTCGTCGAGACCTCCGGGATCAGCGAGCCCGCACCGGTCGCCCGCCTCTTCACGACCGGGAGCGCGGCCGCCCGCTACACCGTGGACGCACTCGTCACCGTCGTCGACGCGAGCCTCCTCGCGACGGTCGTCTCGGGCGACCGCCTCGAGCGCGAGACCCCACCCGAGGCGGCCGACCGCCCGCTCTCCGACCTCCTCTTCGAACAGATCGAGGTGAGCACGCTCGTCCTGCTCAACAAGTGCGACCTCGTGAGCGAAGGTGAACTGGAGCGACTCGAGCGGGTCGTCGCCGGGCTACAGCCCGACGCGACGGTGATCAGAACCGTCTACAGCGAGGTCGAAGTCGAACGCGTCCTCGAGCGCGAGGAGTTCGACCCGCAGGCGCTCGGCGGTCTCGCCGGCTGGCAGCGCGCACTCGAGGAGTATCGGGCGCACGCAGACGAGGCGTGTGGCCACGGCGGGGACGGAGAGCACACCCACCACGGCCACAGCCACCGGACACCAGAAACCGTCTACGGCGTCGAGGCGATCACGCTGCGCTATCACGCGCCACTCGAGCCAGAGCGCTTCGCCGCATTCCTGCGCGAGCTGCCACCGGCGGTGCTCCGCCTGAAAGGCCCGTGCTGGCTCGCGGGCCGGGACGACCTCGAGGTACAGGTCAGCGGCGCTGGCCGATCGGTCGCCGCCGAGGGCGTCGGTCCCTGGGCCGCCTCCTTGCCCGCCACCCGCCGGGAGCTCTACCGGGAGAACCACCCCGACCTCCCCTGGGACGAGCGCCACGGCGACCGGCGAACCGAACTCGTCGTCATCGGGACCGACCTCGACGAGACCGCGCTCACGGCTGGTCTCGAGGCGTGTCTGACCGATCCGGACGAGGACGCGCCGCTCGAGGCGGATTCGTTTCCGCGCGAACGCGGCGAGCGGACGGTCGTCCGGCGCTGACCGACTCAGCGCAGGAACGGGAGCGCCAGGAGCACGGCGAGCGCGACGGCGATGGCGACCGCGTAGAGCAGCCAGGAGAGCGGATCGCTCGAGTACGGGTCGCGTTCCCTGCCGCCACGCCAGACGAGCCGGTGGTAGGCCACCACCGAGAGACAGCAGAAGACGGCGGTGGCGATGGCGAGCGCCGCGGGCAGTGAGAAGCCGAGTGCGCCGAGGTAGAGCGGACCCCAGGCGTGGGTGAGCAAGAAGAGTGTGAGCACGACGACGAGCAACGGCACCGGGTCGACCGGGCGGCCGTCGCGGGTTCTCGGGCGTGGGAGTCTCATGGCTGGTATCCGTCGCGGTTCGGAGGCTGGGAATCTCGTAGCTGGCATCCGTCGCGGTTCTGAGGGTGGGACTCTCGTGGCCACCACCTCGAGTGCGTCCGTCGAGACCGGGTGTGAACGGCTCGAGCGGTGCGGAACCTTAAGAGCGTCCGGCGAGAGTCACGAGCTATGAGCGGTGACCTCCAGGAGGGACTCGAGGGATCGGCGGGCGACCCGCGGGTGCTGTTCGTCCTCAACGTGGTGCTCTCGGGGGCGTTCGCCTACCTCGTACTGTTCCTCTCGGACCTCGTCGGCATCACGACGCTCACCTGGAGCCGGTGGCTCGGGTTTACGCTCCTGTTGGTCGTACTCACGTACCTCGTCACGCGCGCGTAGGGGTGGTGCGGTGACCATCAGGACGAACAGGTGTCGATTCCGAACAGCGCGTTCAGCGGACAGCGTCTGATGACGGCCGTCGCCAGGACGTCGCTCCCGGCGACGAACGCGAGCGTCGCGGGCGTCCGGTCGCGGTGTCGATACCCGACGGCGAGCAGCGTGAGTCCGAGGGCGGCTCGGCCGAGACGGTCGGCTCCACAGACGTTCGGGTGCATACCACCCGTAGGATCCGTACCCGCCTCAGTCTCACGCCTGCACGTGACCGCTCTCCGGGAGCGTGGCCGAGAGAATCCGTACTCGAGCCTGCGCGCCAACCCCCTGGTTTCCGGTCGAACCCCGCCACCGTCGGGCGAAAAGCCCGTGTGTGTTCCACCCGAAGCAGGGGTGTTACTCGAGCGTCGCCCGGCCGCTGGTCGCGCTCTGGATCCGTTCGCGCAGGGCGGGCGCGTCTGCGCTCGGAACCCGTACGTCGAAGCTGACCGTCTCCTCGTAGGCGGCGTCGAACGCGAGGTCTTCGCTCTCGAGGATGCCTCTGACGGTGCCGGAGTCGTCGTAGGCGACGGTGACCGCGAGGCGTTCGTGTGGGCGCTCCTCGACGACGCCCGCGGCGTCGATGGCCTCCGCGGCAGCCCGCGAGTACGCCCGCACCAGGCCGCCGACGCCGAGGTTCGTCCCGCCGTAGTAGCGGGTGACGACCACTGCGGTGTTCTCGAGGTCGCGCCCTTCGAGGACGTTCAGCGCCGGTTTGCCCGCCGAGCCGGTCGGTTCGCCGTCGTCGCTCGCGTACTCGCGGACGAACGAGCCCTCGGTGTCGGTCCGTACCCGGTAGGCGGGGACGTTGTGGGTCGCGTCGGCGTACTCGGCTTCGACCGTGGCGACGAAGGACTCGGCTTCCTCGACCGACTCGACGGGGCGGACGTGGCCGATGAACACCGACCCGGACACGGTAAACTCGGCATGGGCGGCGGTCGCGACGGTCGCGTAGGTGCGCGTCACCGGCGCTCACCCGGCCTGAGCGAGCGGCCGCCATCACGGACGGGGGTGCGAAGGTCGGCTGCGAGCGCGCGCATGCTCGAGGGGACGGCCCGACGGGGAGTAATGCCACCGGTTTCTCCGGGCGTGAGAACTGCACTCGAAACGAGGGGGTGTCGGCCCCGACGTGGTGGCCGCCAGACGGCTCACTGCAACTCGATCTTCCTGACGAACTCGAGGTCGCGGATCTCGGTGATGACGTCGCCGTGGATCTCCTCGTCGGTGATGAGGTAGAGACGCGGCTCGTCGGTGAACTCGGGATCTTCGCTGATCGTCTGTCGGATCGAGACGCCGTGGTCGGCGAGGATGGCCGCGACGGTCGCGACGATGCCGCGCGCCTCGGCGTCGGCGACTTCGACCGAGAGCACGGTCAGATCGAGGACGGGGGCGAGGTCCATCAGACTCGGCACCTGCGAGATGTTCTGGAAGATGCGCGTGAGTTCGTCGTCGCCGAGGATCACGTTGGTCGTCGAGTCGACGACGCGCCGGTCGACGCCGATCTCGCGAGCGATCCCCGTGTTCGGAATCTCGATGCCACCAGATACCACGCGCCCGTCGTCGTTGACCGAGAAGCCGCGCTCGAGCAAGAGGCGGATGACCGCCTGCTGGCTCGGCGACCCCTCGAACTTCTCCATGATCTCGTCGAACATTCGTCGGCCGATATACGCGGCCCCCCGTATAATCAGCGGTGGTCCGCGAGCGCGGACGACGGTCCCGTGGGCGGATCCGCCAGCGGGTGAGTCGGCCGGTCGGCCGTCTGACGGACGTTTTTTATTCCGTGCGAGAGAGTGAGCGTCATGCACGCACTGCGAAGCTGTGACTTCTGTGGGACCGACGCCGTCGGTACCTTCGAAGTCGTCCCCCCGGAACTCGAGCCGACCGAGCGCGAACAGCGTCGCGTCGTCCTCTGTCGGGCGTGTCAGGAGCGCCTCGACGTGTTGCTCGAGCCGTTGCTCGCGCGTCTCGACGCGCCCGCATCCGACGACGGACGGCGAGCGGCGACGACGACCCCGGACGACGAGCGCGCGGAGCACCGAACGGCAGAAACGGCCCCAGACGACGGGACCGAACGTTCCAGGCCGACGCGACGGTCGATCACTCGAGCGGGGGCGTCCGCTGGTCGTGACGAGGACGTGAAGGTCGAAGACGACGAGCCCGGCGGGCAGAAGGGCGATGGACGGACAGCGAGTGAACCCCCTCGAGCGGCGGCCAGCGCGGGGCGAGGGGGTGCGACCGAGGGCATCACGCTCGGCCGCGGCGACACGCGAGCGACAGCCGAGCGGTCGACGACCGACGACGAGACCGCGGCGGCGGCGAAGACCGAGGAGTCGACGAGCGACGAGCGGCCACCGAAGGCCTACGGGAGCGTCCTCAGGCTCTTACAGAACCGCGAGTTTCCGATCGAACGCAGCGCTGCCGAGTCGCTCGCCGCGGGTGCCTACGACCTCGAGCGCCACGAGGTCGAGGCGGTGATCGACCACGCGCTCGAGCAGGGAGAGTTACGCGAGGACGGGTCGAACCTCCATCGGCCCTAGTGGCGTTCCAGGCCTGAACTGACGAGTCGAACCAGTTGCGGGTATCGGTTCGGCCCATCAGTCGACGCGTGGGAGGGGACTAGTTCACTCCGAGAGCGTCCCTTTCGTACTCGGTGCGCCCTCCCGGCGCTCGTCGTAGCGGGTCGCGTCGTCGAGCGCGCGGGCGAGCGACTTGAACAGCGCTTCGACCTCGTGGTGGGCGTTCTCCCCGCTGACCTCGAGGTGGAGGGTGAGACCGGCGTTCATCGCGAGCGACTCGGCGAAGTGTCTGGCCATGTCGCTCGTGAACGCGCCGACGCGCGCCTGCGAGAAGGTCCCCTCGAAGTAAAAGCGCGCGCGCCCGCTGACGTCGACGACGGTTCCGGCGACGGCCTCGTCGAGCGGGACGCGCCGGTCGGCGTAGCGGACGATGCCCGCACGGTCGCCGAGCGCCTCGTCGAACGCCGTCCCGAGGACGATGGCGACGTCCTCGACGGTGTGGTGGTCGTCGACCTCGAGGTCGCCGTCGCAGTCGACCTCGAGGTCGAACAGGCCGTGGGCGGCGAACGCGGTGAGCATGTGGTCGAAGAAGCCGATGCCGGTGTCGACGTCGGTCTCACCGGTGCCGTCGACGGAGAGTGTACAGTCGATCGTCGTCTCGGCCGTCTGGCGCGAGAGCGTCGCCGTTCGCTCGGTCATAGGCGAACGAGCGCGCCGGCAGTACAAGGAAATTCCGTTCGGTGGTGTCAACACTGGCGACGTTCCGGAGGCAATACCTGTTCCCGATAGTCGAGGTAGAGAAACGGTCTCAGAAGCAGTTGTAAAACGTCTACCCGGTTCTGAGTCGTTCGTGAAACGTCAGACACTGGTGTTCGATCGCTGTGAAACGAGCCGAAACAGGGCCAATATTCGACCTATTATATGCTGGTGGCAGTGAAGGTCAGTAGTACGTAGAGGTGACCAACACGATGACCCCTCCAACCCCGCTCCCAAACGACTCGATCACGTCCTCGAACACCGACGCGGCCGCCCAGCGAGACGGCCGCCTCAGCGAGACCCTCCGCTCGCTGAAAGGACCCACCCAGTTCGTCAGCTTCTGGGCCGCGGTCGCCCTCCCGTTCGTCCACGTGACCCTCCTCGCGTACGGACTCGACCACCGGCCCGTCGCGCTGGCGTTCATCGTCCTCCTCGTCGTGAATGTAATCGCCCTCTACGTCGGCCACGGCTACAACCAGACTCGAGCCTGAACCGCCGCCCGAGCGTCCGCTCCGGTCTCTACGGCCGTCCTCCAGCCACCTCCGATCACGGTTCTGTTCCACTTCCGACGGTGCGTTCGTTCGCTCGAGTGGTGACGCTAACGAACGTCTACCGGTCGGTGAGCACGGATAGACGTCGAATACCGGTCTTTTATTTCGCGTGGCTTCGAGGGAGAGGGTGTGAATCGGGCCAGCGAACGGACGGGTGTGCCGTGGGACGGCGTTCGAGCGCCGGGTGACCGATGACCATCCGCGTCGAGTGGCGAGCGAGCGTCAGCCTCACCGGGACCGTTCTCAAGTGGCTCGCCGTGGCGCTCCTGTTGCCGCTGGCACTCGCGGTGTTCGACGGCGACGACGTCCTCCCGTTCGTGGCCGCCATCGTCGTCACCACCGTCGTCGGTCTCGCCCTCGAGCGGACCTACGAGGACCCGGACATCCACCAGCGCGAGGCGTTTCTGGTGGTCGCGCTGACCTGGCTCGGCGTCGCGGTCGTCGGGGCGATTCCGTTCGTCCTCGCAGACCCCGCGAACGTCACGAACTCGCGAGCACTCGCCCACCCCGTCAACGCGCTGTTCGAGAGCATGAGCGGCATCACGACGACGGGGGCAACCGTCATCGAGGACTTCGACGACCACTCGCGGGCGGTGTTGTTCTGGCGACAGCTCATCCAGTGGCTCGGCGGACTCGGCATCCTCGTCGTCGCCATCGGCCTGCTCTCGAACCTGATGGTCGGGGGTGCACAGCTGATGGAGACCGAGACCCAGACCCAGAACGTCCGGAAGCTTCGCCCACACATCGGTGAGACCGCCCGGCTCATCTGGTGGCTCTACGTCGGCCTGACGCTGCTCGCGATGGCCGTCCTCTACGGTCTCCACCTCGTCGGTCTCGCACCGAACATGGACCTCTTCAACGCCGTCTCCCACGGCCTGACGAGCGTCTCGACGGCGGGCTTCTCGCCCGAAGGCGACAGCATCGGCGCATTCTCACCCGCCGTCCAGTGGGCGCTCATGCCCTTTATGATCCTCGGCGCGACCAACATCATCCTGCTCTACTACCTCACCGGTGGCGACCTTCGGCGACCGCTCGAGAGCGATGAATTTCGCTTCTACGTCGGCATGCTCGCGTTCTTCTCGAGCGTAGTCGTCTTCCTCCTGCTCGCAGACGGCACCTTCTCGAGCGTCGAGGAGACGGTCCGCCACGGCCTGTTCAACGTCATCTCGATCACGACGACGACGGGCTACGCCTCGGCGGACTTCGACCTGTGGACGCCCGGGGCGAAGCACATGCTCTTTCTGTGTATGTTCATCGGCGGCATGGCCGGCAGTACGACCTGTTCGATCAAGGCGCTACGCTGGGTGATCGTCCTCAAGGCGTTCAGGCGGAACCTCTTTCTCGCCGTCCACCCGCGCGCTGTCCGCCCGATCCGTCTCGGCGGCGAGGTCGTCGACGAGGAGACCATCCGCGACGTCTACTCCTACGTCCTGCTCGCGCTCGTCATCTTCTTCGCACTCACCATCGTCATCGTCTCCGACGCCGCTCGAGCGGGCACCGTCGTCACGGAGTTCGACGCGATGGGAGCCGCCGCCTCGATCTTCCTCAACATCGGTCCTGCCTTCGGCGAGGCTGGCCCGTTCGGCAACTACCTCGCCTTCCCCACGAGCACCCGCGCGGTGATGGTCGTCATGATGTGGGTCGGCCGCATCGAGATCATCCCCGTACTCGTGTTGTTGACACGGGCGTACTGGACCTCGTGAGTGAGCGCCGCGGTCACTCCTCGACGGCCGCCTGCGCCTCCGCGAGCGTGAACTTGCCCTCGTAGAGGGCGCTGCCGACGACGACGGCGGCCGCCCCGGCGTCTCGCAGCGCCGTCACGTCAGCGAGCGTGGCGACGCCGCCGCTGGCGATGATCGGTACGTCGGTCGCCGCGACGAGGTCGCGGACGGGGTCGGTCGCGACACCCTCGAGTTTCCCCTCGACGTCGACATTGGTGAAGAGGATGGCACAGGCACCGAGGTCGTCGTAGCGCGCGGCGGCCTCGACGGGCGAGATTCCCGCGCCCTCGGTCCACCCTTCGACGACGACCTCGCCGTCTTTCGCGTCGAGGCTGACGACGACGCTGTCGGGGTGGCGCTCGCTGATCTCGGCGACGATATCGGGGTTCTCGACCGCCGCAGTACCGAGGATGACGCGGTCGACACCGCGCTCGAGTACGTCGGTGGCGTCGGCGGCGCTCCTGATCCCGCCGCCGAGCTGGGTCGGGACCGAGACGGCGTCGACGACGGCGTCGATGGCCGCTCCGTTGGCGCGTTCGCCGTCGAACGCCCCGTCTAAGTCGACGAGGTGGAGCGAGCGCGCACCCGCATCGATCCAGCGCGTGGCGGCGTCGACGGGGTCGCCGTAGGTCTTCTCGGTGCCGCGTTCGCCCTGAACGAGCTGGACGACCTCGCCGTGTTGTACGTCGACCGCCGGGATGACCTCGAACCGCGGGAACTGCGTGGACATGGTCGTACACGCGCGCGCCGACGGAATAAGCGGCCTGATCCGGGTCGAGGCGCGCCACCGGTCTGGTGACGTGACGGGGTGGACCGGCACCCACCCGTCGCCGCGGGGTCGACGGCCGTCTCCGTCATCCCCACCTCGCTTGCGAGATGCTATCAGGGGACGAAACGCGGCGGAATCCGGGTTCTGTGGGGCGGTTTCGCACGCTCACGAGAGTCGAACAGAGATTCTTCACGGACATACTCTTTTCAGCGACAGTCACGAGAAGAAATCAGACGAACGTCGAGTTTCGACACCCATCTCGAGCGAAACGTCCCGGAAAGGCAGGATAGATGCGAACAGCAAGCTATACCAGTCCGGGCCGCAAAGCCTGAAGTGATGCCCACGGTAGAATACCTAAACTACGAAGTGCTAGACGACCAGGGATGGGACCTCGAAGACGACGACCTCTTCGAGAAGGCCGCAGGCGAGGGCTTCGACGACGAAGACCACGGCGAGATCGAAGTCAACGAGGGCGAGTACATCCTCGAGGCCGCCGAGGCCCAGGGCTACGACTGGCCCTTCTCGTGTCGCGCTGGCGCGTGTGCGAACTGTGCAGCGATCGTCCTCGAGGGCGACATCGAGATGGACATGCAGCAGATCCTCTCCGACGAGGAGGTCGACGAGAAGAACGTCCGTCTCACCTGCATCGGCTCGCCGGCCGCCGACGAGGTCAAGATCGTCTACAACGCCAAGCACCTCGACTACCTGCAGAACCGCGTCATCTAAACCTCCTCGACGCGCACAACTCGACTATTTTTGCAGCAGTCTCTCGAGCCGAGAGCCGTGCACTCGTGACGAGGGCGGCGGGTTCCGTGGAGAAATGTCAGGGGCGTCCCTGATCACGAACTGCCAGTGACAGCGGAGCTCACCTGGCTCGCGGGTCGGACACTGGCGTCGCCCGAACCGCACTAGTGGGCAGGAGGCGTATCCGGATAAGTTTTACTATGTCTAAATATATAATTAGCTCAGTCTAATTCGTTCGGGGGACCTCACCGCAGGCTGGTGACGGCGAGCGCACCGAGGTAGAGGCAGATGGCGGCGATGATGATCATCGCGCCCGTGGCGACGTTCCAGTGCGCAGACGAGAGGATGCCGCCGACGATGGCGAGTTGGCCGAAGAGAACCGAGAGGACGAGCCCTCGAGTGAAACTGCTGGTGAGGACCATTGCGGCGGCGACCGGGATGACGAGCATGCCCGCGACGAGGATGGCACCGAGAATCTGCATCGCGGCGACGACGACGAGTGCGGTGAGGACGATGAGCAGCGTGTCGTAGAACCAGACGTTGATGCGCGCGAGGCGGGCGGCTTCGCGGTCGAACGTGATAAACAGCAGTTGCTTGTGCGTCAGGGCGATGGTGGCCGCGACGATGAGAGTGAGCGCGACCATCAGTTGGACGTTCTCGAAGGGAACGAACAGGATGTCGCCGAAGAGGTAGCTCTCGACGGTCGCACTGAAGGTGACGCCGTAGGAGATGATGGCGACGCCGACGGCGAAGCCGCCGGTGAGCATGATCGCGATGGGGACGTCCGCGTAGCCGTCGGTCTTCACCGCCACGTACTGCATGCCGAGGGCGGCGATGGCCGCGACGACGAGCGCGAAGCCGAGGGGGTAGTTGAGACTCGGGACGGCGGCCCCGACGAACAGGCCGATGGCGACCCCACCGAACGCCGTGTGCGCGAGTGCCTCACCGATGAGCGCCATCTGGCGGTTGACGAGGTAGGCGCCGACGACCGGCGCGGTGATCGCGATGAGGATTCCCGCGGTGAACCCGCGCTGGAGGAAGCCGCTACAGACGAGCCACGGATCGAACGAGAGACCGAGCCACGTGCTCAGTTGCTGGCCTACCCAGGTCGTCGAGAAGGCACCCAGACCGACCTCGAACGAGTGACACGTGCTACTCCAGAACAGGCTGTAGAGGGTGGGGAAGACGGCCACGATGAACCCCGCAGAGAGGAGCGCGACCGCGGCGAGGATACCGAGGACGAGAAACTCCTCGCGCACGGAGCGGAGGAGACTGGAGCGGTCGAGCGACACGGTTCAGTCGCCCCCGACGGGCCGGTGTGCGTTCGCGACGCGAACCGAACTGAACGCACGCTCTAAGGCGTCGCTCTCGAGGAACGCGCTCGTCTCACAGTGGGCGTACAGTTCGCCGTCGAGACAGGCGATGGTGCTCGCGTGTTCGGTGACGACGCCGATGTCGTGTTCGACGAGGACGATGGTGATCCCCTCGTCGTTGAGTTCGCCGAGGAGGTCGTAAAAGCGCGCGAGCGAGTCGGCATCGATACCGACCGTGGGTTCGTCGAGCGCGAGCAGGTCCGCCTCGGAGGCGAGCGCGCGGGCGATGTACGCACGCTGGCGCTGGCCACCCGAGAGCGTCGAGAGCCGTCGGCCGGCGATGTCGGTGATGTCGACGCGCTCGAGTGCGTCGTCGACGGCCGCGTGATCGGCGTCGTTCAGTCGGTCGATACCGGCGTGTGCGTAGCGGCCCATCGTCACCACCTCGCGGACGGTGACGGGCATCGTCGCGTCGGCGTCGGTCGAGTGCTGGGAGACGTAGCCGAGACGGGTGCCGTCGGTGAACGTCTCGGCAGGCTGGCCGAACAGTTCGACGCGGCCGGCGTCGGGCCGCTCGAGCCCGAGCATGATCCTCACCAGCGTGGTCTTCCCGGAGCCGTTCGGGCCGAGAACACCGAGGAACGCCCCCTGCTCGACAGAGAGCGAGACGCCGCGCAGGACCGGCTCGTCGTCGTAGGCGAAGTGGACGTCGTCGACGGAGATGGCGCTGGTCATGAACGTAAGAGCGTGTCGTTAGTCACGTATTCGGCTACAGCTATCAAAATCTTTCGTCTCGTCTAATCTGTGGTCTGGAGCGCTACCTCGAGCGACGGGAAATTCAGCTCGCGGAAGTGATCGACGTAGCCCCAGTCGGCGTCCATCTGCACGCTCGAGTCGATCTCCGGGCTGCCGTCGATCTGGGTTTCGACCGGAGAGAGCGGGAGAATTTCCGCGTCGGTTTCGTCGGCCAGGTCGCGCGCGAGCACAGCGGGTTCACCGACGTCGTAGAGGACGTGCTCGATGCCGAACTCGTCGATCAGTGTCTCGATCTCTCTGACGTCCTGTGGCGAGGCACGGTCGTCGGGCGAGGTTCCCACCGGCGAGTGGATGTCGATACCGTAGCGTCGGTGCCACCACTGGAACGAGTCGTGGGTTCCGACGACGAGTTCGTCGAGCGTCGCCCGGTCGACGATGTCCTGAAACTCCGTGTGGAGCGACTCGAGTTCCTCGTTGAAGGCGTCGGCGTTGGCGGCGTAGTCGTCGGCGTGGTCCGGATCGATCTCCGCGAGTCCGTCGGCGATGTTGTCGACGCCGTGCTGGCACTCGACGGGGTCCATCCACCAGTGTTCGTCGTTGTCCTCGGCGGGGCTGTCGAAGAACTCGATGCCCGCAGAGGCCTCGATCACGACCACCTCGCCGTCGGTCTCGAGCTGTGAGGCGGCGTCGTCTTGCCAACTCGAGAAGTCGCGCAGGTAGACGAACCCGTCGCCGTCTTCGATCTCTCGGACGATACCGGGCTGGGGGTCCCAGTCGTGGCCGTGTTCGCCGACGGGCACGAGGTCGATCACGTCGATGTGGTCACCGGCGACCTGGCGGACGAAGTCCCAGACGGCGGGCATCGTCGCGAAGACGGTAATATCGGCGTCTCCGCTACCGGAACCGTCGTCGTCCGTCCCGCTTCCGAGACACCCCGCGAACGAGGCCGCGAGTACCCCGCCTGCAGCGAGGGCTCGCCGACGGGTGAGTCGATCTGTCGTCGAACGAATCCGCGTCGAACTATCAGTCATCGAGTTGGATTCGAGCATGCGAAGTCATATAGATTTCGATTCGAGAAAAATGTTTAGTGTTGTCTAAATTGCTCGGCTGTAAGAGCACAGAGCGTCGGGGACGGCATATTCGGATCGGTGGTTCAGGCCGTGAGAAGCCGACGTGTACGGAAACCTGGCGCACCGCTAGCGGGAGAGTTTCGAGACTACCGGAGGTCTCGAGCCTCCGCCTGGGTGAGATAACAGCCACAGGAGGCCTGGATGGTCTCCGGTCCTATCGCCGTCACCCCCACCACAACACTCTCACAGTGAGGACACCGCGGCGGGTTCCACTCCTCGCCGCCCCAGCGGCCGACGTCCTCACTCATCGAGTTGCCTCCGGTCTGCGGGGTGCGTACGGGACACTCGGGTGTGAGCGTAATCACTCAGAGAACGGGCGTTTCGCGGTCTGTACAGTGCGTTTGCGAGCCTTTTAAGGTCGCGTGGTTGGTACTGAGTCATGGCTTCGAAACCCCGAAGGGTTGGAAGCCACGCCTCGGGTGCTCCACCACCCGGGGCACATTCTCTGCGTACCCCAACCGGCGTCCGGCAGGCGTAGCTTCCACGTTCGAGTTTTACGGATAGATACATATAATTTCTGGAAATGGGTGTTGGTGATGTGTCTCTCTCCTGTGAAACCCGGGTCGGGAGGTGGGGTATCCCGCGGTGGTGTCCGAACACCAACAGCTAATAGGACCAAGCAGTAACGCTTCGATAATCACCAATGCAACGATACACGAGGTGGGGCGTGTGAGCTTCGACCGGGACCGACGCGGCCGGTCGAACGACGAGAGTGAGCGAAACGAACGAACACGGCGCGCTCGAGCGCAGGCCCAGACCCAGCGCGGGGCGCGGCCGTACCAGTACCTAACGCGAGTGGGCCAACCATCGCGCGAGNCGTAGCTCCTGGAAAGCGGGCGTCGAACTCGACACCGAGAGCGCGATGCGTTCGGTCGAGGCGCAGACGGAGAGCGATTTAGCAGGTGAGACCGCGACACCCGACGTGGTGCGGCGGGTGATTTCCCAGCCGGGGCGGCCGCTCGAGGGAGCTGTTCGTGAAGAGATGGAAGCGCGGATGGGCGACTCCTTCGGCGATGTACAACTTCACACGGGGCCGGAGGCCGCGAAGGCGGCGAGTGCGCTCGAGGCACGGGCGTTCACCACCGGGAACCACGTGGTGTTCAACCGTGGGGAGTACGACCCCGAGAGTCCGGAGGGGAAGTACCTGCTCGCACACGAGTTGGCGCACGTGCGCCAGCAGACCGGCGGTGCCATTAGTATGCTCCCTCAGGAGGGGAGTTCGCTGGTGATCGATCCCGATCCGGCGCTCGAGCACGAGGCCGACGAAGTGGCCAAACGAGCGCTCGAGGGTGAGGCGGCTGACCCGGTAGTCGCACATCGCCTCGGGATGGACGTTCACGTCCAGCGCCTGCCAGTCGCTGGCGCGCTCGAGTCGATCAAGCAGTTCAAGTCGATGATGGACTTCAATCGGGAGGCGCGTGAGGCGCGT
>NZ_JANZXN010000023.1 GCF_025629245.1 Natronobiforma cellulositropha | reverse complement strand
ACGCGCCTCACGCGCCTCCCGATTGAAGTCCATCATCGACTTGAACTGCTTGATCGACTCGAGCGCGCCAGCGACTGGCAGGCGCTGGACGTGAACGTCCATCCCCAGGCGATGTGCGACTACCGGGTCAGCCGCCTCGCCCTCGAGTGCCTCCCTCGCCACCTCGTCGGCCTCGCGCTCGAGTTCGGGGTCCGGATCGATGACCAGCGAACTTCCCTCCTGGGGGAGCATGCTGATGGCACCGCCAGTTTGCTGTCGCACGTGAGCTAACTCGTGCGCCAGGAGGTATTTTCCTTCCGCTCTCTCCGGGTCGTACTCGCCGCGGTTGAACACCACGTGGTTCCCGGTGGTGAAGGCGCGTGCCTCGAGCGCACTCGCGGCTTTCGCGGCCTCTGGCCCAGTGTGTAACTGCACATCACTGAAGGAGTCGCCCATTCGCTGTTCCATCTCTTCGCGGACGGAACCCTCGAGTGCCTTCCTCGCCACCTCGTCGGCCTCGCGCTCGGGTGTTGGAATCGGCGTCGAAGGCGGGCGGTGGCCAGTTGCTGTTCGGAGCTGACTCACTTGATAAACGCCCCGTGGTCGCCATCGCGCTTGTGCAACTGCGGGTAGAGGTCGTAGTGGTCGTACCGACGCGCGTAGATGAACTTCCCGAAGCCGACCACTTTGTAGGGGTCCGGCGGGACGAGTCCCATCCCGACGAAACAATCTCGGATCTGACAGCGGAGGTGGTGATCTAGGTACTCGCGGAACTCCGCGAGCGTCCCTGGTGGGGCTGGCATCAACTCGAGGCGAGCGTCGGGTTCGCGATCCAGCGGACTGTCGGCCCACTGGACTTCGTGCTCACCGCGCGCGTTGGGAAAGCCGACGTGGATACCGGAGACGGCGGCGATCTCGAGTTCGAGGTCCTCGTCGTCGGCGTGGTCGATCAGCTCCTCACCGAAGGTCTCCCAGTTCTCGCGGTCGGCGTCGGTGACCGCCCCACCGCTCTTCGGCTGGGTGCCGTCGTCGTACTCGAGGCCGTGCTCGGCGGCGAGCGCACGCGCCTGGTCGGTCAGGCCGCTCCCCTCGATGTCGACACCGAGGTAGATATCGAGTTTGTAGACGACGGCGTTCGGCGCGCGGACGCCCGCGGGGAGGGCGACCGGCCGCTCGACGTTCTCGTGGTGGCTGCGAAGCTGCTGGCGGAGCGGTCCGAAGTAGCGTTCGAACCCCTCGTCCGAGAGCGCGAGTATCGCGCGGCGAACGGCGTCGATATAGTCGGGATTGTCGACGTGCTCGAGGGTGTCGTAGCCGCGTTCTCGGTAGACGTGGAATTTGGCAAAGCGCCGGGCTTGATTGACGCGCTCGTTGTCGTCTTCGGTGCGCTCGTCGGGGTCGTCGGCGTAGCCGTCCTGATCGTGGTAGTATATTTCACCACTACCCTTCCTCAACTCAACCTTGTGCTTGAACCCGAGATTATCTGTGACATGAAGACCAATACTTCTATCATTTTGTCCAGTGATCTTAGCCTCCATGTTACGTTAGCCCCTCCGAATCACCTACGCCGGTAGATGTCCGCGCGTCCTTCAACTCGAGGTACATCTGCTGAATCTCTTCGTACATGCCCTCGAGTTGGGCGCCTTTGCCGCCGGGGCGGTTGTCGGCGAGGTAGTCGATGCCCTCTTTGGTGACGTCGCTGGCGACGCCGGAGACGGCCGCGCCGACGGCAGCACCGGCCGCGGTACCGACGACGGGGATGACCGAGCCCGCAGCGGCCCCGAGGGCGGCACCGGCCCCGGCCCCGGCGAGTGCGCCGAGGCTCCCTTTGGTCGCGGCTTTCAGCCAGTTGCCGTCGGAGGACGCGCCGGGTTTGGCTTCGGTCAGCGTCTCCATCATCTTCGCCTGGCCCGCTTTCAACTGCTCGACCTCGGCGGCGAGGACCTCCGGGTCGGCGGGAATGCTCGGGCTATCCGGCTCTTCGGTTGGCTCGTCACTTTGGCTGAACTTACCGATGATGAATCTACGTCGAGGCGCACTCAGGGGCCGCTGGACGTAGACAGTCATTTGTGGGGACTCTACGAGAAGAGGGTTCCCTCCTCACCGTCGCGCAGATGCAGTTGTGGGTAAAGGTCGTAGTGGTCGTAGCGCCGAGCGTCGTGGAACGTTCCGAACCCGATCACGCGGAACGCTTCTGGCGGTACCAGCCCCATCGTGACGAAGCGATCACGCACTTGACATCGGAGGTGATGATCGAGAAACGCTTGGAACTCCTCGAGCGTGCCGGGCTCGGCGGGCAGCAACTCGAGGCGAGCATCCGGCTGGCGCTCGAGCGGGCTGTCGGCCCACTGGACTTCGTGTTCACCGCGTGCGTTGGGAAAGCCGACGTGGATGCCGGAGACCGCCCCCACCTCGAGCGTGAGGTCCTCGGCTGTGGTATCCTCGAGTAACTCATCGCCGAGCGCAGCCCACCGTTGAACCTCGCGGCCAGTGAGTTCCGTCGCACTCGGCGACCGCTCGAGGTCGTGGGTGTCTGCGAGTTCCCGCACCCGGTCTTCGAGACCGCTCTCGGCGATGTCTACACCGAGGAACACGTCGAGTTTGTAGACGACCGCGTTCGGCGCGCGAACGCCCGCTGGGAGGGCGACCGGCCGCTCGATGTCTTCGTGGTGGCTACGAAGCTGCTGGTGGAGTGCACCGAAGTAGCGCTCGAACCCCTCGCTCGAGAGCGACGCGATGGCGCGTCGTACCGCGTCGACGTACACCGGGTTTCGTGCGTGCTCGAGGGTGTCGTAACCGCGTTCGGTGAAGACGTAGTATTTCGCGAAGCGCCGGGCTTGATTATTGAACTCGTTTTCATCGTCACTCCGCTCGTCTGGATCATCCGCGTAGGAACCACACTGATGATATACGATTTCACCATCTGACTTTTTCAACGTAAAATCGTGTTCGTTTTCGAGCGCATCGACTACTGTCAGTCCAATGTGTGCATCATCTTCCGCAGTAATTATTGCGTCCATAATCACTTTTTGTCAGCAAGCGGATCGTGTCCACCGTGGCCGTACTTTTGATCGACCAATTCGGCGTGCATCTCTGAGATGTCTGCGTACATCTCCTCGAGTCGGTCACTGTTCCCACCTGGAGCGTTGTCCATGGCCCACCCGATACCTTCTTTGGTGACGTCGCTGGCGAGACCGCTGAACGCTGCTCCAGCGATCGCACCCACTGCGGTCCCGATACCGGGTACGACGGACCCGATCGCCGCACCCGCTGCGGAGGCACCGAGACCAGCGAGTGAGCCACCGACTCCCTTCGTCGCGGCCGCCCCGACGCTCGGCTCGGAGACACCGGGCTTCGCCTCACTCAGGACCTCGAGCACCTGCGTCTGTGTCGTCTTCAACTGCTCTACCTCGGCGGCGAGGACCTCCGGGTCAGCGGGAATGCTCGGGCTATCCGGCTCTTCGGTCGGCTCCTCGGTCTTGCTGAACCGCCCTCTGAGGAACCCTCGTCGGGTTGCGCTCAGGGCGCGTTGAATCGCGACGTCCATCCCCAGGCGGTGGGCGACGATCGGATCCTCACCCTCGAGTGCCTCCCTCGCCACCTCGTCGGCCTCGCGCTCGAGTTCGGGGTCCGGATCGATGACCAGCGAACTTCCCTCCTGGGGGAGCATGCTGACTCGGCCACCAGTCTGCTGTCGTACGTGCGCGAGTTCGTGCGCGAGCAGGTACTTCCCGTCGGCGCTCTCGGGGTCGTACTCGCCACGGTTGAACACCACGTGGTTGCCGGTCGTGAACGCGCGTGCCTCGAGCGCGCTCGCCGCTTTCGCAGCATCTGGACCCGTGTGAAGCAGTACATCACTGAAGGAGTCGCCCATCCGTTGTTCCATCTCCTCGCGGACGGGGCCCTCGAGCGGTTTCCCAGGCTGTGAGATCACGCGCCGAACCACGTCGGGTGTGGCAGTCTCTCCCGCCAGGTCGCTCTCCGCCTGCGCCTCCACCGAACGCATCGCGCTCTCGGTGTCGAGGTCGACACCCGCGCTCGCACTGCGTGCTCGAGCGATGCAACCTTGTTCGGGGCAGCACACTTGGGTCATGTGGTCGAAGACGGCGGTGGTTCGTACGAGGATTCGCTTCCGCTCAGACGTCCGCCTCGAGCGTGTGATACAGTTCGTACATTNAGGCGGCCGGGACCGAGAACACGGAACGGCGCGGGTGGTTCGACACCCATACCGATGAAACAATCGCGGACCTGGCACTTCAGGTGGTGAGCCAGAAACGCCTGGCAGCGCTCGAGTGAGGAGAGTTCCACCGGCAGTAGTTCGACCCGTGCATCCGGGTCGCGCTCGAGCGGAGAGGCTCCCTCGACGACGTGTTCGTCCCAGTTGTCGTCGAGGTAGAACAGCCCGAGGTCGGAGACCGCGCCGATCTCGAGCGAGCCGCCGAAATCGATCTCGGGGTCGGCTTCGACCGCCTCGGTGAACCCCTGCCAGCTGTTCGCCGAGCGGTCGGGGACCTGCGTCAAATCGATATCGTACGCCTCGGCCAGGTCGGTGGCGCGCTCGAGGCCCGCTGCCTGTGCCCCGTCGACCGCGAGGAAGATGTCCTTGCGGTAGAGAATTTCCGAGGGGTCTTCGGCGTCCGCCGGAATCTCGACGACCGGCTCGACACTTGCATCGAACTGACTCGAGAGTTGCTGGTAGAAGTCGCCGAACAGCCGTTCGAACTCGGGGAGGGGCAGTCGCTCGAGGGCGAGGCGGACGGTGTTGAGCCGGTCGGGGTGTTCCTCCCAGGAGAGGGTGTCGTAGCCGCGCTCGCGGTAGACGTAGTATCTGGCGAAGCGGCGGGCCTGGTTGTTGTGTTCATTCTCCTCATCGGTGCGGTCAGCTGCCTTGTCGGTGTAGGCCTCGCATTGGTGGTAGACAATTTCGTTGTCTTCTTTTCGGATCGTGATCTCGTGTTTCGCACCGTTGTTATCGATGACATCTACGCCGATTCCTTCTTCTGTTTCTCCGGGTATGGTGCCTTTCATAATACTCACCTAACACCGGGCAGATCCTCACCACCGTGATCGTCTCCACCCTCGAGTCCAAGCTTCTGGGAGAGTGCGTGGTACTTTGCTTTGAGCCACTCGAGTTCGTTTTCGAACTTCTCACCGGCCCACTCGCCGGTTTTGTCG
>NZ_JANZXN010000022.1 GCF_025629245.1 Natronobiforma cellulositropha | reverse complement strand
CTGATCGACGACGCACAGAAGATCCACCAGCAACGGCCAGTGTTACAAGAGACGCTCGCTACCGCTACGCAACCGAGGTGTGAGTCTTAGCTAAAGACGAATAACTCGCGCTCATTTTATCAGACTATGAAAGCCCGATGCTTCGCATGGTTCTTAGGAATTAAGACAGCTAATGTCAGGTGTACCGCCTCGAAATCAGAGATTCATGGCTTACTCAATATAATGGGCGGCGTTTAGTTAGGGTATGGAAAGGTGATGCGGTGGCATTTTTTGATGCTTATGTCTGAAGCTGCTCGCCTTAGGGATCTAGTGGATGGATCGACTGGAATTTGTGCAGCGAGATCGGACACCGCGATGGCGCTCAGTACTGTCCCAACCGTGGACAGACTAGGTTATCTCTTCTGAGCACCTCCCTACAGCAATGGGTCGAAAGAAGCATATCGTCGATCTCTCTGAGGAGGAACGAAATGAGCTCGAGCAGTTTGTCTCGAAAGGTGAACACCGGGTTGAGGACATCACTCGTGCCAAGGTTCTCCTCAAGTCCGACGAGGGGCTCACAGATCCGACGATCTGTGAGCACCTCGATTGCGGAGTCTCCACGCCCTATCGCACACGCAAAGCGTACGCTGAGAGAGGGCTTGCGGCGATCCACCGCCGCAAGCCCGACCGAGACTACGAGCCGAAACTTGACGGGCGAGCTGAAGCCCATCTCGTCGCATTGGCCTGTTCGGAGCCACCCGAAGGCCGATCTCGCTGGACGTACGCCCTTCTGGCTGACCGTCTCGTTTCTCTCGAGGAGATCGAGTTCGACTCGATCTCCGAGGAAGCCGTTCGACGGCGGTTAAAAAAACGACCTGAAGCCACACCGCTCTGAGTACTGGCTCATTCCACCCAAAGAGAACGCAGAGTTCGTCTATCGCATGGAAACCATCCTTTCTCTGTACGAACAACCGTACGACGAGAACCGTCCAGTCATCTGTTTCGACGAATCCAGCAAGGCGCTTCGCAAGCATGTCCGCGACCCGCTCCCGGCGTCACCGGGAGCGGTCGCTCGAACGGATCACCACTACGAACGTAATGGGAAACGAATGCTTCATCTGGCCACAGAGCCGTTAACCGGCCAGTGCCGCCTACATGTGACCGAACGCCGGCGAACGTGTGAATGGATCGACTGCATGCAGACGATTGCAGACGACTACCCGGATGCAGACCGCATCCGGGTAGTCTTGGACAACCTCAGTACGCATAATCCGGCTGCCTTCTATCGGTTCTTCCCACCCGAAACAGCACGCGAGTATCTCGATCGGTTCGAGTTCTACTACACGCCTACGCACGGAAGTTAGCTGAATATGGCCGAACTCGTCTGGAGCACGCTCCAGACGCAGTGTCTTAACCGCAGAATTCCGGACGCAGCGACCCTCCAGTCGGAGGTCGCTGCGTGGGAAACTGAGCGCAATGAGTTGGATGTCACGGTCAATTGGCAATTCACAAACGAGGACGCTCGCACGAAACTACGCCGGCTCTATCCGACTATCGAGGATACTGAAAACTAGTCACTCGACGATTGGGAAGCCACTCCTCAGTACTTCACCAAGCGTCGACTGATGAGTGAAACCGGGCGGCCGCACCTGGTTTCACTCATCCGTTCAGGCTTGCCAAAGCACTCAGTACTCGCTCCCACCTGAGTAGATTATCGCTTTCGAATACCGTTCGGGAACTCGAGAAGTTCGGTGTCAAACGAAATCAAAAAAGCCGTCCACAGGCGCGGTCTGTATGAGGAATTGAGGAACGAGCAGGTGGGAGCGATAAGTATCCATGTGACTCGCCACCTGCTCAGGGAAACACTCGACGTGGACGGTCTTGAGGCTTAGGAGAACGAGCGCACCCCGACGCCCGTCAGGGTGTTCGGGGTGCGCCTGCACTCGCTCGGATTGTCGGTGAGAGAAACAACCGCCGTCTTGCGATGGCTCGGCATTGAACGCTCACACGGAACCATCTGGGCGTTGACGCATCGGCTGGCTGATCGCCAGCCAAACCCGTCAGCGGCCAGTTACGATGGCTGTACGCAGCGATCGACATCGAATCGAAACTCGTGCTTGACGCAGAACTGTTCAGTCGGCGGGGAACCAATCCAGCGGCAGCATTCTTACACCGACTGAGCGAGAAACACGACTCTCTGAGGCCCTGTTTCTCGTCAATGGCTTCGGCTATCTGACTGTCCCCTCTCGGGTAGACCTCGGCGGTCGCCTCGACTATAGCGAGCGAAACCACACCGAACGCTGGTTTCAGACGTTGAAGGTTCGGACCGACCGCTTTCATATGAGATGGGTGGGCAGTCCAGTCAACTCCAGACAGTGGATCAATCGATTCGTCTACCACTATAACGAAAATCGACCGAATTAGTCACTCAACCACCGAACGCCAGCTGAAGAAGTGTTCAACTAGACGGTGCCGTTCAATCCAGTCGCTCGCGAAACTTAGGCGGTGGCTCAACCGAAGAAACGTCTCTCACAGAGACGTTTTGAAATGTCTCGATCCGCGAAAATCTCTGGCGAGAGCACCCGTTTGGTTCTCTTCCAGAACGGTTCGATCGCGTTGAGCGTGGCGAATGCGGCGGAATGAAACGAAATTGATGCCGAACTCGTCGGCCCGTTTATGGGCGAGTTTCGCGTGGTGAGGGCCATAGTTGTCGGCCACGAGCAGAATCCGCCCAAGTGATTAGCGCAACAATTGACCACCTCTCGAAAGAGAGTCAAACCGTACTCATGGGATATGACGCCCGAGCGATTTTAAGGGGTCAAAACATGTGCAGACCACTCATTGTGGGCGACACGCGATACGAGCACGATGGGATTCGAACCCACGACCGTCGGATTAGAAGTCCGACGCTCTATCCAGACTGAGCTACGTGCCCTCGAGTACCCACTCGTCCACCGATCAGTATAAGCAGTAGGGATTTGCGTCGCGTCTCAGCCGTCGAACCGGTACAGCGACGTAACGTAGGGGAGGCGGTGTGCCATCCAGATGGTGACCGGGAGGCCGATGATCGTCACGGCGAAGAGGGCGGCGAGGTTCGCCCAGAGGAAACTCAGCCACCAGCCGACGAGGACGAACCAGATCGCACGCACGAACAGCGAGGACTGGGCGCTCGAGCGCTCGCGTCGGCTCGAGCGGGGTTCTTTGAGCGTCAGGGCGGTGGGGACGAGGTTGATGAGGGTGATGCCGACGGGGATGAGGACGATGGTGAGGTGCAGGAGCCAGGCGACGTTGACGAGGATGGGGGTGAGCCACCAGCCGACGAGGAGGAACCAGACGGCGCGCACGGGCAGGGAGTGCTCGGCCATACGTGATGAGAGCGGGGCTGTCCCGATAACACCGGCGGTGCGGGTCGAAGACACAGCCCTTATGGGCGCGTCGTGTGTACTCAGGTCCAATGCACGTCATCGGAACCGTGGGGCTGCCCGGCAGCGGCAAGGGTGAGGCTGCCACGGTCGCCCGGGAGGCGGGGATTCCCGTCGTGACGATGGGCGATGTCGTCCGTCAGGAGACCACAGACCGCGGTCTCGACCCCACGAAAGACCACGGCACGGTCGCACAGGCCATGCGTGACGAAGACGGCCCGGCCGCCATCGCCGAGCGCTCCCTGCCGATGATCGAGGACCGACTCGAGCGCGCCGACACCGTCCTCGTCGACGGCCTGCGCTCGGGCGTCGAGGTCGAACGCTTCGAGGAGCGCTTCGGCGAGGCGTTCACGCTGGTCTGTATCGACGCACCCTTCGAGGTCAGAGCCGAGCGCGTCGCCGCCCGCGGCCGCGACGCCGACGAGACCGACGGCGGGGAGGGCCTGGCCGCCCGCGACGAGCGCGAACGCGGCTTCGGCATGGACGAGGCGATCGAGCGCGCCGACGTCGTCGTCGAGAACACGGCGACGCTCGAGGCGTTCCACGACCGCGTGCGAGCGGTCATCGAAGACGGGGCCGACGCCCGCGCACACGAGGTCTGAGTATGCCAGAGATCTACCGCGTCGACGTCGAGATTACGGCACCGGTCTACGACACCGAGGTGACCGCCCGGGTCGCCGACGCCGTCGTGAACCTCTTTCCGAACGCCGACCTGGAGGAGGGTCCCGGTGAGATCCGCGCGAGCGCCCACTCGCTCGATCACTTCTCGGAGGCGCTCCACCGCCAGGAGATCCTCGACACCGCCCGCAGCGAGTTCTTCACCAACCGCGCGGGCGAGTCGTTTCGCTTCGCGCTGAAGAAGGGGGCCGCCTTCGAGGGGCGGGTCAACTTCGCCGTCGGCGAGGAGGACGAACTCGGCGAGATCGAGGTCCGCGTCACCGTCCACGAGCCGACGCTCGAGGCGTACGTCGACCACGTTGCCCCGCCGACCGAGGACGGCCGTCCGATCGACCCCTAGCCCAGACAGCGCGCTGCGTCTTCGAGATACTCGTCGGCTTCTTCCCAGTGGTCGCGCGCGCCGAACAGGTCGCCGTCGTCGGCCGCGTCGGCCCCCGCAGCGAGTGCGGCGGCGGCCTCCTCGAGGGCGACGCTCTGACAGAGCGGTTCGTAAAAGTATCCCTCGAGACCGTCCGGTGCGCCCGTCGCGCCGCCCTCGAGCGTCGCATTCGCTTCTTCGAACACGGCTTCTCCGGCGGTGAACGCCTCGCTCGCCGCGGCGAACGCGCCGTCGTCGATGTGGTCGTCGCCCTCCTCGAGGTACTCGTAGCCGGTGACGAGTGACTCGGTGCCCCCGGCCAGCGCCTCGAGTGTGTCGATCACTGGCTCGAGTGCGCGGGCGCCGTCTTCGAGGTCGGTGGGAGGGATCGTGTCGTACTCCTCGAGGCGGTCGTGCTCGAGGGCGTCGAGGAGTGCCAGCGCGTCGTCGAGGCCCCCGCGGGCGTCCTCGACCTGCGCACGCTGTGTGGAAATCGAGTCGCGGGCGTCGGCGAAGCGCTCGTCTGCCAGTGCCTCGGTGATGGCCTCGCGTTCGGCTTCGAGCGTCTCGTCGGTGACGGCCGCGAGCGCGTCGACGAGCGCCTCGAGGACGTCGGCGTAGCGCCAGAGTTCGTCGATGTCCTCGCGCTGGGTGTCGTCCGCGTGGTCGGTCGCCTCGAGTAAGTGCGCGCGTCCGGTGTCGATGGCGGCGCGTGGCTCGGCGGCGTCGAACGAGACCGACTCGGGGTCGGAGAGACCGGACTCGAGTTCCTCGAGTGAGATGGCCGCGCGGTTCAACTGGCCGACGCCGCGGCTGATCTCGCGGGTCGCGGTGCGGTCGGTGGCACCGCCGTCCGTCTCGTCGTCCGAGCCGGTGGTATCCTCGAGTCGCTCGAGACACCCCGCGAGGACGGCGAGAGTGAGGGCTGTTCCGGCGTGCGTGAGATACCACCGGCGATGCATACGACCATGTGTGAGTTCGAGCGCTTGAACGTTCGGGCCGTTTCGGCCCCAGGCCGTATTCGAGGTGGCGAAGAACGCCGGTCAGCCACCCGCGGTGAGAGCCAGCGCTCCCGAGGAGTTACCCTCCCCGCGACGACGGAGACGGCGTGACTAGCCGAACGGACCCATGCCGCCACCGCCGCCGCCCTGTTGCATCTGTTTCATCATCCGCTGCATCTCCTTCTCCGAACCCATGCCCTGGAACTGTTTGATCGTGCGCTCCATCATCTTGTACTGCTGGAGGAGTTCGCGGACGGCCTCCTCGCTGGTGCCCGAGCCGCGGGCGATGCGTTCGATCTGACTCGCGCCGATGGCGCGGGGGTACTCCTTCTCGGTGTCGGTCATCGAGTCCATGATGAACTCGAAGGTGCGCATGCGCTCCTGGGTGACGTCCATCGCGTCGTCGGGCAGCTGGTCTTTGATGCCGCCGCCGAAGCCAGGGATCATGTCCAGCACCTGATCGAGCGGTCCCATGTTGTTCATCGCCTCCATCTGCTTTTGCATGTCGACGAGCGTGAACTGTCCCGAGAGCATGTCCTCGGGGTTCCAGTCGTCGTCTTCGGCACCCGTCTGGTCCATCGCGCGCTCGACGCGCTCGGCGAGCTGGGCGAGGTCGCCCATCCCTAGCAGCCGGGAGATGAAGCCGTTGGGTTCGAAGCGCTCGACGTCTTCGACCTCCTCACCGGTGCCGAGGAAGGCGATCGAGGAGTCGGTCTGGTCGACCGCCGTCAGGGCACCCCCACCTTTCGCCGTCCCGTCGAGTTTCGTGATGACGACGCCGTCGATACCGATCGACTCGTCGAACTGCGCCGCCTGGTCTTTCGCCCCCTGACCGATCGCCGCGTCGAGTACCAGCAGGGAGGTGTCGGGGTCGACCAGCGCCTCGATCTGTTCGATCTCGTCGATCAGGTCGTCCTCGAGTGCGTGACGGCCGGCGGTGTCGACGATGTGCACGTCGGCCTCGCTCGTCGCCTCGAGTCCCTTCCGGGCGATGTCGACGGGGTCGTCGTTGTCGGGGTCGCCGTAGAAGTCGACCTCCGCGCGGGCGCACATCTGTTTCGCCTGGTCGTACGCACCGGGGCGGAAGGTGTCGGTCTGGATCACGGCGGGGCGAAGCCCCTTCGTCGAGAACCACCACGCCATCTTCGCGGAGGAGGTGGTCTTCCCCGACCCCTGGAGACCCGCCAGCAAGATCGTCTGTTCTTCGAGCGGCAGGTCGGTCGAGTCGCCGATCAGACCCACGAGTTCCTCGTAGACGATGCGGAGGACGAAGTCGCGAGCGGGAGTGCCGGCGGGTGGCTCCTCCTCGAGTGCGCGCGTCTTGATCGAGTCGGAGAGGTCCATCACGAGCGAGACGTCGACGTCGGCCGAGAGCAGCGAGCGCTGGATCTCTTTGACGATGTCCTCGACGTCCTCCTCGGAGAGGCGAGACTTCCCGCGGAGTTTGTCGAGCGTCCCTCGGAGAGAACTACCGAGATCGTCGAGTACCATTTGCTCTGCGTACGGGGCGACCGCGTTAAAGGCTTTTTCTCGGCCGCGTCTCGGGGCGGAGACCACGGCGGCGGATGGTCGGCCGAGACCACCGGAAGGAATTTGTGTCTATGATCCGAACACAAAAGCATGAAGCTAACGCGGCGGAATGCCGTCACCGCCCTCACAGCGATGGGGGTGAGCGTGAGCGTCGCAGGCTGTACGGCACCGGTCGGTGACGACAGTGCAGGCGGCGACATCGACGAGCCAGGCCACACCACACCGGGAGACGAGCCGCCGGTCGACGGACTCGTGGCGACGGCCGAGACCCTCTATCCCTCCTCGGTCGAGGTGACAGCCGAGTTCGTCGAGACCTACGTCCACGGCCGCGCGATCGTCGACGAGGCGTATCTCGTGGAGATCGCCCGGGCGTACGCGACCGTCGACGAGCACGCACACGAGGTGTCGGGCGAGCCGTTCGTGGAGCTGACGGGGGCAGAGCGCGACGAGGTACTCGAGGACCTGGGAGTCGGGACGGCGACGCCGAACCCGGACGGGGGCGGGTCGGAGCACGTCCGGTTCTACCTCTTCGAGGAGTTGCTGTACGCCTTCTTCGTCTCGGCGGAGCCAGCGGCGGTGTACGACCACCTGAACCCGCCGGGGCGGCCGGGTGGGACCGAAACCTACCGGGAGGCGATCGGCGAATGAGCGCGGAACGGACGCCAGAAGACGACGCGGACGTCTGCGTGATCGGATCGGGTCCCGGTGGCGCGCTCGTCGCCGCCGACCTCGCCGCGCGCGGCTACTCGGTCGTGATCCTCGAGGCGGGGCGCTGGTTCGACCCCGACGAGCGCCACGTCCAGATGGAGCTGGCGCTCCGAAACGGCTACGACGGACTCGAGGTCTGGGAGATGGGTGGCGAGCGCGACGAGTACCTGACCCTCGAGTACGACGTCCCACTGAACACAGAGCGCGTCAAGGGCGTCGGCGGGACGACGCTCCACTGGGGTGCGGTCACGCCACGGCTCCACGAGGAGGATTTCGAGATGGAGACGCGGTACGGACTCGCGCGCGACTGGCCGCTCGAGTACGACGACCTCCGACCGTACTACGCCGCCGCAGAGCGCGAACTCGGCGTCTCGGGCGACGAAGACAACCCCTTCGCCCCACCTCGATCGGAGCCGTACCCGATGGAGGGGTTTCCGGCGAGCCAGGCCGACTCGGTCTACGCCCGCGGCTGTGAGGACGTCGGTGTCAGGATGCACACCGCACCGCACGCCATCGCGAGCGAGCCGTACGACGGCCGCTCGCCGTGTCAGGGCTACGGCACCTGCATTCCGGTCTGTCCCTCCGGCGCGAAGTACAGCGCCGACGTCCACGTCCGGAAGGCCGAAGCCGACGGCGCGCGGGTGATCGACCGCGCACAGGTCCACCGCCTCGAACACGACTCGACCGGCGAGACGCTCGAGCGCGCCCACTACACCACCCCCGACGGCACCGAGTACGAACAGGCGGCGGACGCCTTCGTCGTCGCCTGCGGCGCGATCGAGACGCCACGGCTGCTGTTGCTCTCTGCGTCCGACGCACACCCCGACGGTCTCGCGAACTCGAGCGGGCAGGTCGGGCGGAACCTGATGGGGCACCCCTACGTCACCACGGTGGCGGCGCTCGAGGAACGAACCAGACAGAACGAGATCGGGTTCACGACGAGCATCAGCCACGAGTTCTACGACCACGAGGAGGTACCCACCAGTTTCCAGTTCGAGTTCAGCAACGTCGCGGAGTACGCGCCGATGGAGATCGTCTCGTTCACCGAAGAGTGGGGCGACGACCTGTTCGAGCCGTTCGATACACATTACGGCCAGGTGGGATCGATCGTCACCGCGGTCGAACAGCTACCCGACCCCGACAACCGCGTCACCCTCGCTGGTTCGCGCACCGACAACCACGGGCGGCCGATTCCGATGGTCGACTGGCACCTCGGCGAGCGCGAACTCGAGACCGCCGCGTTCGCCCAGGAGGTCGCGGCGGACATCCTGACGGCTATCGACGGCGAGGTCGTCTGGCAGAGCGATCCCGAGACAGTCGGCATGGGTGCCCACCACATGGGGACGACGCGGATGGGGACCGACCCCGACGAGAGCGTCGTCTCCCCGGAGTTGCGCGCCCACGACCTCGAGAACCTCTACATCTCCTCTGCGAGTACGTTCGTCACCGGCGGCGCGGTCAACCCGACGCTGACCATCGCCGCGCTCGCGCTGAAGGTCGCGGACCACGTCGACGGACGGCTCTGACTCCCGTCCAGCGAGCCAGCGGTGGCTTTCCGCGAACCGAAGCCTCAAGCACCGGAGTCGTCTGCGAGCGGGTATGGAAGTCGTCGGCCGGCTGGTCTTCTTGCTCGTCCTCGTCGCCGTCGGCGTCGGGCTGCGCGCGAGCGGCCACCTCGGCCAGACCCGGACCGCCCGGCTCAACGCCGTCGCCTACTTCGTCGCGCTGCCCGCGCTCATCTTCGTCTCGACGGCCGGCCAGGCCGTCGGCGACTTACTCACCCCGACACTGCTCGCCGGACTGCTCGTCGTCTTCACCACGACGGTCGCCCTCGCCTGGGTCGTCCACCGCAAGCAGGCGAACCCGGCCAGACGGAGCGTCGCCATCGTCCAGTCGTACCACTCGAACCTGGGCTACCTCGGCGTCCCGCTGATCGCCGCGACGTTCGACGCCGAGGTGACCGCCATCGCGAGCGTCATCCTCGGCGTCGTCTCCTTCGTCCAGTTGCCGACGACGATCCTCTTCCTCTCGACGATCAACGGCGCGGACGTGTCGCTACGTCACGAACTCGGGCGGCTGGCGAGAAATCCCGTCCTGCTCGCGCTCGTGGCGGGACTCACCGTCGGCTCGGTCGGGCTGACGGTTCCCGGACCAGCGACGGCCGGACTCGAGACCGTCGGCGCGCTGGCGCTCCCGCTCGCGCTACTGTGTGTCGGCGCCTCGCTCAGACTCGAGCTCCCCGCGGCCGATCTCGGCGCGACCGGGAGCGTCGTCGCGCTGAACGTCCTCTCGATGCCGGTCCTGGCGTGGGCCGTCTTCTCGCTGCTCGCGGTCGATTCGGCGACGTTCGCCGCCGCCGTCGTCATGCTCGGAACGCCGACGGCCGTCTCGACGTTCGTCTTCGCGAGCGAACTCGGCGGCGACGAGGCGTTCGCCTCGCGCAACGTCTTCGCGACGACGGTGGTCTCGATTCTCACGCTGATCGTCATCATCGCGCTCGTGAGCTAGCGCTCGAGCCACCGACTCGCCGCGCGTGGCGAGCGCCTTTATCCGTCCGTCCGTGGTGGATGTTCGAGACCCACCATGACCACGAACGAGTTCGACGTCGTCGTCCTCGGTGGCGGTTCCGGCTCACAGATCGCGAGCGCGGCCGCCGCCGAGGGACTCGAGGCGGCCGTCCTCGAGCCGGGACCCCTCGGCGGGGCGTGTATCACGAGAGGCTGCGTTCCCTCGAAGGCGCTAGTCCAGCGCGCCGACCTACTCGAGGAGATTCGCCGGGCCGGGCGCTTCGGTATCGACGCCACGGTCGAAGGAATCGACTTCGGCGCGATCACCGAGACTATCGAGTCGACCGTCTACGAGAAGGCCGACCGCCAGCGCGGGACGCTCGAGGGGACGGCCGGGCTCACGCTGTACGAGGCGGTGGGGCGGTTCGTCGACGAGCGGACGATCGCACTCGAGCGAGACGAGGGTGAGAGTAGCGGCCACGACAGCACCGACCGCAACGACGCCCCCGGCCGGATCCGCGGCGACCACGTCGTCATCGCCGTCGGCGGGCGGCCGGTGGTCCCACCGATCGACGGTCTCGAGGACGTGCCGTACCTGACGAGCGACGACGCGCTGTTTCTCGAGGAGCGACCCGAAACCCTCGTGATCGTCGGTGGCGGCTACATCGGCGTCGAGCTGTGTCACGTCTTCGCCGCCGTCGGCACCGACGTCACGCTCGTCGGGCGAAGCGAGTCCCTGCTCCCGGACGCGGACGCCGACGTGAGCGAAGCTGTCACGGAGGCCCTCGCGGCACGCACCGACTGCTACACCGGCCACGAGGTGACCGCCGTCTCGAGTCGAAACGGAGGGGTTCGCGTCACGGCCGAATCGGGCGACGGTGAGACGGTCGACCTCGACGGCGACGAGCTGCTCGTCGCGACCGGCCGTGAACCGAACACCGACGCGCTCGGTCTCGAGCGGGCGGGCGTCGAGACCGACGAGCGCGGCCACGTGGCCGTCGACGAGTGCCTCGAGACGACGAGCGAGAACGTCTGGGCGCTCGGTGACGTTCTCGCCGCCCACCCGTACAAACACGCCGCCGACTACGAGGCGCGAGTGGTGACGAGAAACCTGCTCGAGCGGGCGCTCGGCAGGGGCGAGCGAGAGGATCGAGGTGAGACCGACGAGCGAGGCGAGACCGACGGCCCGGTCACCGTCGAGTACGACACGGTGGCCCACGCGGTGTTCACGCACCCACAGGTCGCGAGCGTGGGCCAGACCGAGGACGCACTCGAGGAGGCGGGACGCGCCTACGAGGCGACGACGGTTCCCTACGACGTGGCCCCGCTGGGGATGCTCCTCGACCTCGACGAGGCGGCGTTCGTGAAGGTGCTCGCGAGTCCCGACGGCGAGGTGCTCGGCTGTCACGTCGTCGGTCCGCAGGCGTCGACGCTGATCCACGAGGTGGTCGTCGCGATGGAGACCGGGCCAGGGACGCTCGAGGCGCTCGCTGACGTGGTCCACGTCCACCCGGCGCTGAGCGAGGTCCTGCTCGTGGCGTTCGACGAGGCGGCGGGCCGACCGCACTCGACGGCACCCGACTGGCGCGGCCTGCGCGAGGGGATGTGACAGCGTTTATTGTGCCTCCACATCGAGCGAACGGTATGACCGGAAAACTCGAGACCTACCAGGGAATCGTCGACGCGGGCGTCGTAGCCGTCATGCGCGGAATCGAGCGCGAACAGATCGTTCCCGTCTCGGAGGCGCTCTACGAGGGCGGCGTGCGCGCACTCGAGATCACGGCGGACGCGACCGACGCGAGCGCGATGATCTCGGAGGTGAGCCGTGCACTCGCCGACACCGACGCCCTCATCGGCGCGGGGACGGTCCTCGACGAGCCGATGGCCGTCAACGTGATCGAAGCCGGTGCGGACTACATTCTGGCACCGCACTTCGACGAGGGCATGGTCACCGCGTGTAACCGCTACGGAAAGGTGGCGATTCCGGGCGTCGCGACGCCGACGGAAGCCGTCACCGCGGCCGAAGCGGGCGCGGACATGCTGAAGGTGTTCCCCGCCGCCGCCCTCGGCACGAGCTACATCAAATCGATTCAGGGACCGCTCGGACAGCTCCCGATCGTCGCCACCGGCGGCGTCAGCCCCGACAACGTCCACGAGTTCTTCGAGGCTGGCGTCACCGCCGTCGGCGCTGGCTCGGCGATGATCGACTACGACGCAATCGCTCGCGACGACATGGAGGCGGTCACCGACCACGCCGCCAGGTTCGCCGAGGCGGTCGACGAAGCGCGTTCGTAGGCGAAAGAGAATCACCACACGTCTCGAGACGCGAGAGACGGTTCGGGACGTGAGCACTCACTCGAGTGCGCCCGTCTCGACCTCGCCGTCGGCGGCGAGCCACTCGGTGAGACTGCCCTCGTAGAAGGAGACGGTCTCGTAACCGAGGTGGCGCAAGACCACGTAGGTGTGGCTGATCCGCCGGGCGGTGTTACAGTAGAGGACGAGTTCGCGCTCGCGGGTGATCCCTCGGTGCTCGAGCAGCGCTTCGATCTCGGCGCGCGGTTTCAGCCCGCGGGCCTCCTCGTCGACGACGGTCACCCAGTCGAAGCGGACGGCGTTCGGCAGGCGAGCCTCCTCGAACTCCTGTTGCTCGCGCGTGTCGACCAGCAGCGCGCCGCGCTCGATGGCCGCCTCCACCTCGGGCAGGTCGATCAGCGGACTCTCGGCGGGTGAGAGCGGCGCGGCCTCGTAGGTCGTCGGTTCGACAACGGGAGCCTCGCGCGCGGTCTCGTAGCGGCGGTTCCAGGCGCTGTAGTCACCCTCGAGCAGACGGACGTCGGCGTGGCCGTAGAGGTGGGCGGTGAGGACGAAGCGGGCGGCGAAGACGCCGTGGGTGTCGTCGTAGGCGACGACGGTGTCTCCGGGTTCGATGCCTGCCTCGCCACAGAGCGCGGCGAACGCCTCCGCACCGGGGAGCATCCCGCGGTCGACGTCGCTCTCGTCGCGAAAGCTGTCGAACGGGACGTTCACCGCACCCGGGAGGTGGCCGATTCCCTGATACTCCCACGGCTCTCTGACGTCGACGACGCGAGCCGGAGGCTCCGATTCGGTGTCTTCGAGGCGCTCGCTGAGCCACTCCGGCGAGACGACGACGGACTCGTCCATGGCTCGCCTACGTGGCGGCGGCCCCATAACGCGTCGGTCCCGGCACCGCTGGCAGCGGTTCCGAGGTCGTGGCAAGTATTGTCGGAACGGCGGACGGCCGACGGCGCTCGAGCGGCCCCGGTCCCGGCCGTTCGCCCGACTGAAGCGAGGTCAGCCGATGGTGTTCGGATGGCGGGCGCGACGGGCATCCGAGCCAGAGGCAAGCCTGACCGGTAAGATAAAGTGACGACTGTATTGGCCGGTTGACGAGTCCCTATGACGGGCGGCGGTGTAGAGTGAGCTATGGCAGAAGACGACTACGCCAACGACGTACTGGTCTCGGCCGACTGGGTCGCGGACAACCTCGAGCGCTTCGAGAGTGACGGCCCCGACTACCGCCTCGTGGAGGTCGACGTAGACACCGAGGCCTACGAGGAGGCCCACGCCCCCGGCGCGGTCGGCTTCAACTGGGAGACCCAGCTCCAGGACCAGACCACCCGCGACGTGCTCACGAAGGCGGACTTCGAGGAGCTTCTGGGTAGCCACGGCATCACCGAGGACTCCACCGTGGTCCTCTACGGCGACAACTCGAACTGGTTCGCCGCCTACACCTACTGGCAGCTGAAGTACTACGGCCACGACGACGTCAAACTGCTCGATGGCGGCCGCGAGTACTGGCTCGAGAACGACTATCCGACCACCGACGAGGTCCCCGAGTTCTCCGCCGTCGAGTACACCGCCTCGGGTCCACGCGAGTCCATCCGCGCCTACCGCGAGGACGTCGAGAACGCCATCGAACGCGGGCTCCCGCTCGTCGACGTGCGCTCTCCCGAGGAGTTCACCGGCGAAGTGCTCGCCCCGCCGGGACTGCAAGAGACCGCCCAGCGCGGCGGCCACGTCCCCGGCGCGAAGAACATCTCGTGGGCCGCCGTCACCAACGACGACGGGACCTTCAAGACCCGCGACGAACTCGAGGAACTCTACGCCGACGAGGGCATCGACGGAACGGGAACCACAGTCGCCTACTGCCGCATCGGCGAGCGCTCCTCGGTCGCCTGGTTCGCCCTCCACGAACTGCTCGGCTACGAGGACGCCGTCAACTACGACGGCTCCTGGACCGAGTGGGGGAACCTCGTCGGTGTGCCGGTGGAGACGGGCGAGGGCGGCGACTGAACGAAGTGAAGAAGTCGCCCTCGAGAAAGCGAGCGGTGACCGGAGGGAACCGCGAGCAAGGCGAGGCTGACGACTGAGCGAAGCGAAGGCGGAAGCCTCGAATCGGAACGGGGAGCGTAAGCGACCCGTGGAGGCAGGCGAGGGCGAGTGAACACGCGGTTCGGAGCGGCGAAGCCGTGAGAACCGCGGCCACGCGAGCGGTGGAACCGCGAGCGACCGAAGGGAACGAGCCCTCGAGTCGGAAACGGGCGTTCACTCGAGATCGCGGGGATCGACGTGATCGACTTCTCGAATCGTCGGGTACAGCGTGTCCGTCGAGACGATTGGTTCGTCAAGCACCGTAGCCACACCGAGGTGGACGGCGTCGAACAGGTTCAGCCGGTCGTACGCGCGTTGTAACGCTGAACCGGCGGCGATATGCTCGAATCGCAACGGAACGAGCGAAATTCCTTCCTCCACGATCCGTTCGTGGACCACCGTCCGCTGCTCACGATCCCACTCGCCCTCCATCGCGTACTGCACTTCGATACGCGTTGCAACCGAGGTTTTCGGATCGGCGATCGTTTCGAGATCGACAGACGAGCTGAGCCAGTCGTCGGTTTTCAGTACGGCGAGTACGACGTCAGTGTCAACGTATACGCTTTCGCTCCAACCGCTCTTCGATGTCTGATTCGGCAGCCGCTGACGTTCGTTCGTGCATACGTTTTTCGTGTGCTTCACGGGTGACCAGCCGTGCACCGTATCGGAGCGCCTCAGAGCGCGAACCGAACGTTCCTTCTTCTACGAGTTGGTCGAGTTCCTCAGCCAGCCCCTCAGGTATCGAGACCGGGATCGATTTTCTGTCCGTACCCATGGCTATACAATAGTATAGAGTTCGTATATGCCTTTCGTGGATACCTGGATACCAGTTGTGCGCCGAAAGAAGAGGTACTGAAAGCGAGTCGCAACCCTCGAGTGGCCGGGCCAGGTCGATACCGTCTGGGAGTTTTCCATCTTTTTCGGGTGAGGCGCTCTTCGAACGCCTCGGTCGCCTCGAGTCGTGTGACTGCTCCAACGGATGCGACTCGAGCGAACGGTCTCCGCAGCCGAGCACGCACCATCCCGCGTGAACGGACCACGACAGACCTAACTCGAGACCGCTCGTACCTCGTCGCATGACTGATTCCGAGACGTTCCTCGAGACCGTCGAAGACGAGAATCGCACCGCGCTATCGCGACTCGGCTCCTCGAAGTCGCTGTTCGCCGCCACCGGCGGAGAGATCGACGCCGAGCCGGTGCTCGAGGCGACCGGAGACGCGGAGTACGCAGCCTGGCAGACCTTCGCCGGGTGGGCCGACGACGAGGACGACGAGGTCGCACGGGCGGTGTTCGAGGCGACGGCCGACGAAGAGGAGGGCCACTACGGAGTCGTCGTCGAGACACTCGGCGGCGAGCACGACCCCGACGAGACGCCAGCGCTCCACGAGTACCTCCGTGAACTCGAGGGGACCCCGGAGCGCCTCGGCGGTCTCGTCGGGCGCACGCTGGCGAGCGACCGCTCGAAGACGCAGGTCGTCGGCTTCTTCGTCGGCGATGCCGACCCGCAGACGGCCGCGCTCTTTCGGGAGTTCGGCGACGACCTGGATGGGCAGCTCGAGCGCGCACTCGAGGCGCTCGAGGCGGTCTGTGAGAGCGAGGCGGACTGGGAGCAGGCAGAGGCGGCGGCGACCGGGGCGATCGAGGCCGCCTACGGCGAGTACGTCGAGGTGCTCGAGGGGATGGGCGCGAACCCGAAGCCGGTCTGTTGAGCACCCGGCCGCGGAGAGGCAGGTCCGAAGCGTGTGGCCGAGTCACACGGCGAGGGCAGAGATATGACCACGGAACCACTCCTCGAGAGTGATGACCACTGACGAGCCGACCAACGCGTGGGACGCCGACGGCTACCAGGACGGACACGCCTTCGTCTTCGAGTACGGGTCGGGCGTCCTCGAGCTGCTCGAGGTCGACCCCGGCGCGCGCGTTCTCGACCTCGGCTGTGGAACCGGTGAACTGACCGCCGCCATCGCCGACCGCGAGGTGTGCGTCGTCGGGATGGATCAGTCCGAAGCGATGCTCGAGACCGCCCGCGAAACGTACCCCAAGTTGCAGTTCGTCCACGGGGACGCCCGCGAGTTGGGCGTCGACGAGCCGTTCGACGCCGTCTTCTCGAACGCCATGCTCCACTGGGTCCCGCGAGCGGACCAGGGCCGACTCGCGGCGTCGGTTCGCGCCGCGCTCGCAGACGACGGCCAGTTCGTCGCGGAGTTCGGCGGCGCTGGAAACGTCGGTGGCATCGTCGGCGCCCTGCGCGCCGAGGGAACGGAGCGAGGGGTCGAAGTCGACAACCCGTGGTACTTCCCGACCATCGGCGAGCACACCTCGCTGCTCGAGACCCACGGCTTCGAGGTGGTCTACGCGACGCTCTTCGACCGGCCGACACCGCTCGAAGGCGGCGCAGACGGCCTGCGAAACTGGCTCGAGATGTTCGGCGATAGCCTGCTCGAGGCGTTCCCCGCCGACGAGCGCGAGGAGGTCTACGCGGGAGTCGAAGAGCGCCTTCGCGACACCCACTACGAGGACGGGACGTGGACGGCGGACTACCGGCGGCTCAGGTTCGTCGCGAACGCCGTCTGAGCGCGGGCGACCGGGTTTGGGTCAGACGCCCTCGAGCGTCGACCGGTAGGATTTGATCGACGCGAGCGCCTCCTCGACGTGGTCAGCTACCGCACCGCCTTCCGCGTCGGCGATGGAGGTCAGGATGTGTTCGTGGCGGGCGAGTTTGCCGTGGTCGAGACCGCTCGGGTCCGTCGCGAGCGAGGCGAACTGGTCGGCCTGGCTCTCGAGGCGGGTCGCCGCCTCACCGCTCGCCTCGTCGCTGGCTTCCGACAGTGCCTGTGCTGCGGTCTCGAGTGAGTCACTGGTCATCGGTCGATCCTTCGGTCGAGAGCGTCAAAGTCGTTGTGTCGGCGGCATACCCACCGGAAGACTGCGCTCACCCAACGGCCCACAGCGGCGGGGGCGAAAACTACAGCACGGCACATCGAGTGGCTCCACTCGAGATGGCAGGTGAATAGGGGACGAGACGACAACGGCAACGAGAACGGGAACGACGAATCTCGAGCGGGCAGCCACGAGGCGTACTACTGCTTCGGCGAACCGACCCTCGCACGCAGACGGTACCGTGGCCACCACTCGAACTGACCACCGCACCGACGTCGGAGTCAATCCACGCCAGCGGACAGTCGAAGCAACTATGTGACCATCGACCACGGCGACGAGTACAGCGGCCTCGTCTCCTCGAGCGCGGGAGCGTCACCGTCGAAGTGGGTGACCGCGTCGAACGCGGCCAACAGATTGCCCGGTGTGGCAACTCAGCAATACGACCGAACTCCACACCCACTTCCACTGTCAAGACCACCCGAGCTTAACGGATGAGTGAACCCGAATGCAGTCATCCCGTTTCACTCGTCGGCCGACGCTTGGCGGAGTACTAGAACGGCCACGGTAACAAGCTATCGTCGTCGTGCTCGGTCGCGTCATCAGTCGCATCATCCGTCCAATCGGGTAGACTATCTATCGGTTCGCCATCACCACCGCAGTAATCTAGTTCGAGCGTATCGTAATGTCCCTCCACCTCCACTGTATACGAGGGACCGCACATACTATTCGATTCGACTGGGCGGATATCGAGACCAGGGAATTTCATCATCAGCGACATACCCAGAATATCGTCCCTAGACTCTGCGTGGTCAGGATCGAAGTCGACCGCTGCAGTTTCAGAACTGGGCATTCGAATCACTGGAAGATCCGGTCCGACCCACTCACCAGCGGCCTTCACTTTTAGCGTGAAATCGTCATCGTATGGGAAGAAGTTATCCACTTTAGCCCACGCACCGTATACTTTTGCATCGCGAACTTCCATGATTACCTCGGCAGGCGCAAAATACTCTTGTTCACCATATATTCCATCCCAATCCACCCAGACCAAGTCACCTTCTTTTTTGTAATATCGGTCATCGTACCTGCACACGACACATGCACTCGCACTCCCACTCAAACTCTGTATACCCACAATTGATGCTCCTGCGCCCGCGAGTAGTTGTCTACGACGCATATCATACCATCCCCATATTAACATGTAAAACTTTATCTGTATAAAAATAATATATACATATATACGGAATCGATCAGACCGTCGAAGGGCACAGCTACTCACCGGCACAGACGTGAACGAAAACAGAACGGCTACGAGCAACGGAGACCAGTTTGACCACCGCTGCGTGTAGAGCGAAACCGACCAGCCCGTCAGTAGCCCTCGTCGTGAGGGTTGAGCACCGTCCCGTACCACTCGGCGTGGTCAGTGTAGTCGATGAAGCGGGGTGCGTCGGGGTCGAAGGGGCGCTCGAGACTCTCGAAGGCCTTCTTCTTGTCCCAGCTCTGGAGACCGCCGATCGCGCCGCGGTCTTCGAGGTCGTGGAAGTCGAGGTCGTGTTTCGTGAGGTTCCACGCCTTCAGTCCCTGCTCGGTGCGGACGATGACACTCGAGTACTCGTCGCTCGAGCCGACGGAGCCAACCGTGAGATCGGCACAGTAGCCGGTGAAGTCGGCACACTCGTCACAGCCTTTGAGCGCGGCGTCGTGGAAGTTCCCGATGTCCTCCTCTAGGATCATCTCGCCCTCGAGATCCCAGACCATCAGCTTGCCGTGGAGGACGTCCATCTTGCCGATGTCCTCGGGGTCGATGCCTCGCTGTTCCTGGATCATCTCGCCCATGAGGCTCTGGTAGTTGAAGTTCTTCGTACACATCAGCGCGATGGTGTAGTCGATGGCGCGCACACCGGCGTTTTGCTTCTGGTAGTCCCACTCGAAGTCCTGGAGGGCGCGGATGCCTTCGATCTCACAGGGCGTGCCGACGAGTGCGAGCGAGAGGTCCTCCCAGGGTTTGTCGGGGAGTTTCTCCTCCCACTTCGAGAGGTCGAGGTGGCCGAGCGCCATCGTCTGGTTGTAGATGGTGCCAGTGTTGGCGATGAGTTCCTCGGGCGTCGTGGCGAGGAAGGCTTCGGCCTTCCAGGACTCCTCCTCACTCTCGGTGGCGATCAGCGCGCCGTCGATCTCACCCGCCTCCAGGAGGTGGATGAGGACGCTCGTGACGACACCGCCGTCCTGGGCGTTCTCGCGCCACTCTTCTTCGACTTTCGCGGAGAACTCCGTGATCGGATCGCCCGCCCCTTTCACGTTGTCCTCGCCGCCGGTGATGACCCACTGGCGCTCGTAGCGCAGGCCGCCGCGGGGACAGAAGTCCCAGCAGAGCGAACAGCCGGTACACATCTTGACGAGTTCCGGTAAGTCGTCGTCGCCGACGCCGATCGAATCGGAGGGACAGGCCGCCACACAGGTTCCACACTGGATACACCGCCCCTCGTCGATCACCGCCTCGTCGAGTTCCATGAACCAGGTCTTCTCGTCGAGTTCGCGCACGTCGTTCATCTCGGAGCGGATCGAGTACTCCGGCGTCTCGAGTTCGACGCCCTCGGGGACGCCGACGCGGACGGACGGGTCTTTCCCTTCGATGTCCTGGCTGATGCCCTCGGCGGGCGTGGTGAACTCGAGGTCGCCGAGCGAGCCGGTCTCGTCGACGTTGGCGACGCCGGAGCCGTCGGTCACGGCGCGCTGGCCCGCTCGCTGGGTTGACGAGGGCTGCGAGCCAGCGGTCCCACCGCCACAGGTACACGTCTCGGGCGAGCAGCCGTCGTCCGTGACACCGGTCTCGGCGTCGGTGTGGGTGGAGGCCGTGCGAGCGCTCGCGGTCCGGTCGTCGCTCGCGCCGTCTGAGCGCTCGGGGACGCCCGGGAAGCGCTTCTCAGTCGCCATGGGCAACACCTCGAGCGACCGGGGCGTCGGCGCGTTGCATGATCTCCCGGAGCTGGTCGTTCTCGACGCGGCGACACCAGGCGTAGAACGGTTCGTCCTCGTGTTTCTCCTCGGCGAAGACCTCGAAGAGGCGTTCCAGGGCGGGGATGACGCCGTGGTGGGGGACGGCGGTTTCGATCCAGTCGATGAACTCGTTGTCGGTCCCGAGACTGCCGCCGAGACCGACGTCCATCCCTTCGACGAGTTCGTCGCCCTCGCCGTCGGTGGCGTCGCCGATGAGTTTGACGGTCTCGCCGCGGAAGCCGATGTCGGCGATCTGTGGCTGGGCACAGGAGGCCGAACAGCCGGACATGTGCATGCGGACGACCTCGACGTCGTCGGGGACGTCGATACGCTCGTCGAGTTCGCGCGCCCAGCGCTTGGTGCGTTGTTTCGTCTCGATGATGGCGTAGTTACAGAACTCGTTGCCCGTACAGCCGACGGCACCGCGCGAGAAGGGACCGGGGTTCGGGCTGTACTCCTGGGCGAAGGGTTCGGCGAGCAGGGCCTCGACGTTCTCCTCGGGAACGTGCGTGATGAGGAAGTTCTGGTCGGTCGCCAGCCGGATCGAGGTCTCCTCGGTGCCGTACTTCTTCGCGGCGCGGGCGGCCTCGGCGAACTCCTCGCCGCCCATGCGGCCGGCGATCACGTTGAAGCCGACGTACTGCAGTCCGGGCTGTTTCTGGTCGTGGACGCCGACGTGGTCGCCGCGGTAGCCGACGGTCAGCCCCTCGCCCGCGGTGGGGAGGTCGACGGTACAGCGCGCGCGGACGGCTTCTTCGAACGTCTCGGGACCCATCTGCTCGACGAGATAGCGCAGGCGGCAGACGCCGCGGTTGTGGCGGTCGCCGAGTTCCTTGAACACCTGCGCGACTGCACGGCAGAACTCGACGGCGTGTTCGGGGAGGACGAACACGTCGAGTTCGGAGGCCATGCGCGGGCCGTCGGAGAGACCACCGCCGACGCGGGCGTGGAAGCCGTAGTAGTGTTCACCCTCGAGTTCCTTGCGGGCGGGGACGAGACCGACGTCGTTGATCTGTGACTGGCCACAGTCGTGGACACAGCCGGTGATCGTCATCTTGAACTTCCGCGGTAAGTTCGCGTACTCGCGGTTGCCCGTGAAGAAGTCCGTGACGGCGTCGATCACTGGCTGGGCGTCGAAACACTCCTCCTCGTCGATACCGGCGGCGGGACAGCCAAGCACGTTGCGAGCCGAGTCGCCACAGCCCTGGATCGTCGTCAGGCCGACGTCCTCGTAGCGCTCCCAGAGTTCGGGCACGTCTTCGACGCGGATCCAGTGTTTCTGGACGTCCTGGCGGGTCGTGATGTCGAGGTAGGCGTCACCCCAGAGTTCGTTCTGCTCCTCGCCGCCGAACTCCTCGGGCGCGACGGCGAAGTCGGTCGCCGCCTGGCCGATCACTTCGGCCTGCTCGGGCGTGAGGTAGCCCCCCGGAACCTTCGTCCGCACCATGAAGAAGTCGTCCTGTTTCTGGGTGTACATTCCGGCCCACTTCAGACGCTCCCACTCGCCGCCACCGGCACGGGCTTCGATCTCTTCGAAGGAGAGCCCCTCCTCGGCGTAGCTCTGTAAGTCCTCGATGACGTCGAGCGGATGTTTCTCCTGTTTGTGCTGCTCGGTCGTGTTCATCTGAGCCACCCCCCACCGGCCGACTCGAGCGACGGCCGTGAGACCAGTCCACGAGTCGACGAGAGACGCTGTGGATACATACTATACCAGTAGTCTCTCCCCACGACTAAACGACCGCGGTATCAGGCGAACACTGACACCGCTGGGACACTCCGGCAGCTTTTACCGCCATATGCAGGGTCTTTTTACCTCGGCCGGACGCTCGAGCGCATCTCCGTCGGCTCGCGAGCGCGGGCGAACCGCTGTGTGCGGGTAGATGAGGAAAGTGTTGCCTCGAGGTGGGAGCGCTCACCACTCGCGCTCGAGGTAGGTCTCGAACCGCGAGAAGGGGACGTCGTGATCCGCCTGCAGTTCGTCGATCGGCGACTCGTAGCCGTGGTCGTTGAACCACTCGAACATGACGGCGTACTCCTCACCCTGTGAGGACTCGACCTCCTCGACCGAGAGGTGCTGGGCGCGAACCGGGGTCTCGAGGACGTCGGCGAGTCGCAGCGCCATCGCCCGGAGGGTGAGTTCGTCGCTCGCGAGTTCGTACGCCTCGCCCACGTAGCGCTCGGGGTCGGCGAACGCAGCCGCGACGAACGCCCCGAGCGTCTCGACGTCGATCACCTGGAGCGGAACGTGTTCCTCGAGCCCCATCGCGAGCGTTCCCTCCTCGATGGACTCGCGAAAGCCCGCGAGGTTCTGCATGAAGAAGACCGGACGGACGACCGTCGCGGGCAGTCCGAGGTCGCGAATCCGGCCTTCGATCTCCCACTTCGAGTCGAAGTGCGCGATACCGGTCTCGCGCTCTGCGCCGCCGACCGACGAGAAGACGAACTGCTCGAGACCGACCTCGCTCGCGAGTTCGGCGACGTTCGTCCCCTGTTCGACCTCCGCCTCGTAGCCGTGTTCCCAGAAGTTCGTCACGCAGAAGACGCCGTCGACGTCGTCGATCAGCGCCTCGATACTGTTCTTCTCGCTGATGTCGCCCTCGACGACCTCCGCGCCGCGCTCGGCGAGATCGTGAGCCTCGGGCTTGTCGTTGTCTCGAGTGAGTGCGAGCACCACGACCCCGCGCTCGAGGAGGTGGTGCGCCACCGCGCCGCCCTGGGTGCCGGTCGAACCAACGACGAGAACGCTGTCTACGGACATAGCGAGGGTGGTACCACCGCGAGCCACAAGTAGCTGGTACGGGAGTGTGCTGGCGGCATCAGTGACTCGAGCGAGAGAAAACGAGCGCCAGCACCGACACGCGAGTGTGAGACGCCCGAAGCGGGCCGTCAGGTCTCGTCGCTCTCGAGCAAGCGCGCGACCATCCGGTCGGGGTCGAAGCGCTCGATGTCGTCGTAGCCCTGGCCGACGCCGAGAAAGAGGATGGGCTGGCCGGTGACGTGGGCGACGGAGATGGCGGCTCCGCCGTTGGAGTCGGCGTCGGCTTTCGTCAGGATGGCGCCGTCGAACGGCGCGACCTCGTTGAACTCGCGGGCGCGGTTGACGGCGTCCTGGCCCGCGACGGCCTCGTCGACGAACAGCGTCACGTCGGGACCGACGACGCGGTCGATCTTCTCGAGCTGGTCCATCAGGCCCTCGTTGGTGTGGAGCCTGCCCGCCGTGTCCCCGAGGACGATGTCGACGTCGTTGGCCTCGGCGTACTCGACGGCGTCGTAGAGCACCGCGGCGGGGTCGCCACCCTGGTCGTGGGAGATCAGCTTCGTGTCGAGGGCGTCGGCGTGCTCTCTGATCTGCTCGTTCGCCCCCGCACGATAAGTGTCGCCGTTGGCCATCACGCAGGAGTAGCCGCGGTCTTCGAAGTAGCGGCTCAGCTTCGCGATGCTCGTCGTCTTGCCGACACCGTTGACGCCGGTGAAGACGATGACCAGCGGCTTCTCCTCGAGTGCGACGCGCTCGTCGAAGTCGAACTGGCCGACGCTGATTACGTCGCGAATCGCGTCGGCGAGCGCCTCCTCGACGACGGAGCCGGTCGACTCGGTGAACCGACGTGTCTCGCCGACGAGTTCGTCGCGGATGTTCTCGAGAATCTCGTCGGCGACGCTCATCTCGACGTCGCTCGAGAGCAACGCGAGTTCGAGTTCCTGGAGGGGACCCTCCAGGTCCTCGGTCTCGATGACGAACTTCCCGCGGGCGAGTGACTTCGCCTTCTGGCCGAAGCCCGGGCCGTCCTCGGTCTCGTCTCCCTCGCCCTCGAGCGGCACGTCGACGATCTCGACGTTCGCACCGAGTGTCTCGCCGTCGGTCGCCGCGGAGTCCTCATCCTCGGCGTCGGTACTCACCGCCGCTGGCGACTCCACCTCGGGATCGATATCCGGCGCCGGCGTCTCGGTGTCGGCGTCGGGTTCGGTCTCGACGGCGGGTTCCGGTGGCGACTCGAGGTCCGACTCCGGCGTCGGATCGTCCGGGGTGTCGTCTGCGGCCGCCGGCTGCTCGTCCGCGCCGGGGCCGGTCTCGTCGAGACCCGCACCGTCGAGCTCCTCGAGGTCGTCCTCCTCGAGTGGCTCTGCGTTCTCCTCGGCGGTCTCTTCGACGTCTTTCCGGAAACTCCCGAGTTTCTTCTTTAAACTGTCGAACATGGAGGGGTGTCGTCTACTGGTCTGCGTCCGGTCCGGGACCCTGGCCCTGCATCTGCTGCATCTGCTGTTGCATCGCCTGCTGCTGCATCTGCTGGGCTTGCTGTTCGAGTTGTGCGCTCTCGGTCTCGAGTTCGGTGATGCGGTCGGTCACCTCAGAGATGCGCTCGTCGAGCCGGTCCTTCTTGTTCTCGAGGGCGTCGGTCGCTCCCTCGCGCTCGAACTCGGCGGCGTAGTCGCCACCGATGTCGACGATCACTTCGTCGATATCCTCGACCGTCGCGCGGACGTAGGCACCGCCGCCGAGCGGTACCTGGACGACCGAGTCGCTCTCGAGGGCGCCGATCGCCGAGATGGCCTCGTCGACCTCCTGCTGACGGTCGCGGATCGACTCGACGGTCGTGTTGAGTGCTTCGATCTGGCCCTGTACTTCCTGGAGTTCCTGAGAGAGTGCTTGCAGTTGTTGACTCATGAGACATCGACCTCCGAGTGCGCGAGGCAGCGTCCGTCGCGGCGCGTGACTTGCTGGCTGGCGCTACGCGTACTCATATCTCCACGTGCGTGAAGCAGTCGGAAGAATCTTCCCTTCCCTCCCGGAGACGAGCGCCACCAGAAAATCAGTCGAGATAGCCGAGTGCGTCCTCGATGCGGCCGAGTTCCGGTCCCGTCGTGTTCTCACCGACGATGTAGCCCGCCTCGGTCGCGATCAGCCCGGAGCCGACCAGCGGCGCACCGTAGTTGATCGTTCCGACGTCGGCGCGGACGTCGAGGATCTCCTCGAGCGCGTCGAGTTCGCCGTCGGTCGCCTTCGGGTGGCAGAGGACGCCCGCGTTGGTCGCGACGGCGGCCGTCCCGACCGTCCGGACGCGTGCGAGGTCGCCGCGCTCGACGGGCACCTCGAGCGCGTCTTTGACGACGGTCACCGCCTCCCGGGAGAGGTCGGCGTGGACGTACGCGCCGTAGTCGTTCGCGAGCACGACGTTGCCGGCGGCGTTGATCTGGCCGGGCAACTCGGTGATGGGTTCGTCGATGGTCTCCTCGAGTCGCTCGCGTTCGTACTCGAGAATGCGGCTGCTGACGAGGACGCCGTTCTCGTTGCCGGTGACGAGCGCGCCGACGGTCGAAGAGCCGCCGACGGTCGTCTGGAGGACGGGAACCTCGAGTTCGGCTTCGATCTCGTCGGCGCGCTCGTCGCTCACGTCCGGCCGGACGAGGACGCACGAGTCGGTCGCGGCCGCGAAGACACCGACGTACGCCGATCCGGCGAAGGCTGTGCGAAGCACGTGGATTACTCGGCGAACTCGGCCTCGACGACCTGTTCGCCGTCGTCGTCGAAGCGGGCCGCGCGGACGCGGAGCTTCCGCGGCGGGTTCGAGCGGCCGTTCGACCAGATCGCCTCGTTGATCGAGGGGTCGAGTCTGACGGCGTCTTCGTCGACGGCGAACTGTTTCGCGAGGTGGGCGCGAACGATCTTCATCGCGGCGTTGGCCGCTGCGTGGTTCGGGCCGATCTTCACGTCACGGAGCGGAACGGTTACGACGCGCTCTTCGAAATCACTTGCACTCATGTTACTCGTCGGTGTTGTTGCGCCGCCAGTTGCGTCGCTTCGGGTTCTGTCGCACGTTCATGTCCGTCTTGAGCATGACCCAGGCCGGAACGCGGCTGTTCTGGTTCTCGAGTTTGGCAAGCCGCTTCTTCTTGCCCTTCGATTTCTTACCCATAGTGCGCTCACGTAGCCGACGCGTGGTTAAAATCTTGTCCATCTGAGAGAGCGAGCGCGCTGACGGCTCACTGGTACCAGCCGACCGCCGTCACCCGGTGGCGGGTGTCGTAGGCGTCGAGACCCTCACCCAGCACGCGACGGAGTCTGAGGTCGTCGTAGAGCGTCGAGTGGGTGTAATCGAGGAAGGTGACGGGGACGACGAGGTCGCCGTCCTCGCGGAGGAAGCTGACGAGAATCGTGTAGACGTGTTTGTGGCGCTCGTCGAGGACGAAGCCGCCGACGACCGGCGGCGACTGCTCGAGCGCCGAGACCGCCTGGAAGGCGTCGACCGACCGGCGCGCGAGTTCGTAACAGAACAGACCGCCGTCCTCGCCCGCGAGGAGCGCCTCGAAGTCGGTCGGCGACTCGAAGTGCCCGCGGAGGTCGCGGGCACCGAAGAGGACGTTGTCCTCGACCGATCCCGCGACGTAGCGGCCGACGTCGTAGTTCGTGTGCTCGCGAAAGCCCTCGACTAAGCCCTCGGCGAGCGCCTCCGGGTCGCGTGGGTCCGCGCCGGCGAACGCCGCGATCAGGTCGGGGTCGGCTTCCCGGTAGCCACGGACGGCCGCGACCGTGTACGGACGCGTCTCGCCCGACCGGGCGTACTCGAAGAAGTCCGGGTAGCTGTCGTAGACGAACCGTACCTCACCGGCGGCGAGCGCGCGGAGGTCGGAGACGAGCTGCTCGAGCGGGCCGTCGGTGAGTCCGAGGTCGGCGTCGACGGCGGCGGCCCGCTCGCGGTCGGCGCGCGAGAGGGCGAAGGTGGCGACCGGGTCGTCCGCCCCGCGTTCGCGGACCGACACCGTCCAGTCGTGGTGTTCGATCCGGTAGCCGTCGACGGTCGCGACGTGGCGCTCGGAGGGACGCAGTCCGTTCGCGACCAGCGGGTCGAGGTCCTGACGGCGGAGGTTCGTCCCGGTGAACCGGTCGTAGCCGAGGAAGACGTTGTAGACGGCCCGTCCGCTGCCGAGGGCGGCGACTCCCCCGCCCGCGGCGAGCACCTGTCGACGCGTCAGATCGACCATCAGGTACGGAGATTCGTGGCCGCGATCAAAGGCGTTTCGTCGCGTCTCGGGGGTCAGAGACGGAAACGGGTCTAGCCCAGGTGACGCTCGAGGTAGCGGGTGAGCGCCTCGAGCGTCGCCTCGCTCAGGTCGGTGGTGTAGACGAAGCGGTCGACGTCGTCGGTGCCGTCGTGACGCGAGAAGCTGTCGTGGTCGTAACAGCCGGTGCCGTGAAAGCGGGTGCCGCCACCGAACTCGTCGGGACCGGCGTAGGCCGTCGCCATCGGCGAGATTTCGAGCACCGTCTCGTCGCCCTCCTCCCGCCGAATCGCGCTCCCGAGGTCGTGGTCACAGCCCGAGCCGACGACCTCGCTGACGACGTCGCGCGAGAGGAAGGTGTGGAGCGTCTCGTGGATAGCGATGTTTCGAGTCACCGCCCGCGAGTCCCAGAACTCGGTCGCCCCGACGTTCGCGACCGTCTGAGAGCCCTCGCCGTCGACTGCGGTGACGTGGCCGTTCGGCGAGCGGGTGCCGCCGTAGCCCAGGTCGTAGTTGAACGGGTTCCACCACAACAGCAGGTGACAGGTCGTCCCCGAGAGCACCTCGCGTTCGCGGAGTTCGTCCCGGAACGCGTCGAGAACCGTCTCCTGTGCGGAGGGGTTTCGCCGCTCGCGAACCGCCGTCTCGAGACGCGAGAAGAACGAGGCGGCGACCGGCCCGCCGGGTTCGACGACGGCGTCGAGGTCGACACCGCGCTCGCCCGCGTAGGTGAGTGCCCCCTCGAGCGCCCCCTCGACCGCCTCGAGCGCGTCGCGGTGAACCGAGAACAGACCGTTCTCGTCCGGCCGTCCCGCCCCGAGGCGTGCGGTGACCGGCATCGGGCCCGGATAGACGCGCACGTGGACGGTCGCCGAGGCGGGTTCGGCCTGGTTCCAGGAGGCGGCCGTCAGACTCGTCGTCGCTCCCAGCGCCGAGAGCACCGTCGCACCCGCCCCACCCAGCAGCGCCCGCCGCGTGATCGCGGGGTCGGGAGTCGCGTCGCTCGAGGGAGCACCCCCCTCACTGTCGGGTCGGCCGGGGTCGGTCATCGCAGTCTCGGCCGCCGAGTGGATGGCCGCTCGGCCGACGGCCAGCCACGCAACCACCACCGCCGACGGGCCGCCAGGACGTGACACGTCGCTGTCCACCTGTCGAGCACAGTCATCACAGAAATCGTATACCAGGATCCGATATTACACCAGTGGGTGTACACACGGAATACCGCGGGTTACAGGCGCTCTACATCCAACTTTTCGTGAGAGTAGGCCGGACATACAGCAGGCTGATGGCAGCCACTAAACACAAGCCTCGCGAGTGACCTGTTCGAGTGACTATACGGCCCGACAGTCAGTCCGCCTCGAGTGAGAATCGCTCGCGCGTCTCGTAGCGCGGGCCGTCGGCGGTGTGTGTACTCTCGGTGAGGCGGACCTCGTCGACGCGCATCTCGCCGACCGTCGGCGTGTGCGTGCTGAGGAGGTGCTGGAGCGTCTCCTTGCCGCCGGCGTGAGTCATCCGCCCGAGGGTGACGTGCGGGGTGAACTCGTGGCCGTCCGCCTCGAACCCGAGCGCCGTGGTTCGCGCCTCGATGGCGTCGTGGAGGCGGCTGAACTGGTCGCGCCCGTCCTCGACGCCGAGCCAGAGGACGCGGATGTAGTCGCGGTTCGGAAAGGCCCCCAGGCCCGCGAAGCGGGCGGTAAACGGGAAGACACCGCTCTCGTCGACTGCGGCGGCGAGTTCGCGCTCGAGCGTCGCCACCTGCGCGGGGCCGACCTCGCCGAGGAACTGGAGGGTGAGGTGGGCCTGTTCGGGGTCGACCACACGCAGTCCCGGGACGGCGTCGAACTCGGCCTGGAGGGCGGCGAACGCTTCCGTGAGCGACTCCGGAAGGTCGACACTGACGAACAGTCGCATACCGATAGTTCGCTCGAGAGGGCCTTGAATGCTGTAGTTCACCACCAAGCCAACAGTACGCTTCGTGAACGGTTACGAAGCCGAACCCCCAACGGAGGAATCCTCGCGCTCGAGCGCGGGGAGGATATCAAGACGGCCGACGACTTTATCGACAGGTGCCACAATAATCATGATTGATGGTTTCTGGCGAAAAGGCCGTGCGAAAGCCAACACGGCAAGCGGTGATGGAGAGCGTCGTTTCTTGCAAAGAGATTCACTCGAAGTTCGCGGCGTGGGACGACGAAGAGTGGAGACGGCACATCTTCGCGAGCAACGATCCGTACCGCATCGTAGAAATCGTCCGGGAGATATTCAGCCAGCCGTTCGACTCGAGACCGATACGAGTGCTCGATGTCGGAATCGGCTATGGGTACGTTACGAAACCGATTCTCGATCACTTCGGAGAACACGTGGAGGTGTCCGCCATAGAACATCCGAGCGTAGAGCGTGTCCAGTCGGGACCGTTCCACTCGTATCTGGCCGAGAACGAGGTCACCGTCTACCGACAGAACCTCGAGACGGGTATCGACATCGACGACTCGTTCGACGTCATCGTCGTTGGAGAGGTCATCGAGCACCTCTCACCCGTCGTGTTCCGCCAAGTACTCGGTGAATTGCGGTCGATCTGTGACGGCTATCTACTCATCACGACACCGAACATTCTCAATGTGACGAATCGACGGCGACTGCTGTTCGGAAGCGACATTCTCGATGCACCAGTCATCGGCGACGACGAGAACAGTTACAATCACATCTACCTCTACAGTATGAATACGCTGGTCGAAGTGCTAGAGGAACAGGGATACGGGATCGAACGGCAACGGTACCTGTCTGCGTGGCCCGAGAAGTTCAGACGAGCGAAACTGGAACGGAATCTGGCGAAAATCGTGTATAACCTGTTCGAAGGGCAAATCCAGCGAGCCTTCCCACGGACGAGAAAGCGGCTTCTCGTCCTCGCGTCGGTCGACAAAGCCGATGTAGCCGACACTGATCGGTGATCCGGCATCAGCGAGAGAGACGGAGACACGAAACCGGGATGGGGCGGCACACCGAAGGGAGGTACAGAGATGAGCCGTCCTCGAGTCGCCGTCGCCGCCTCCCTCGAGCGTCTCACGCCTCTCGACGCGCTCGTCCACCTGGCGATTCCGGCGCTGCTCGTGGCAGTCTACCTCTCGCCGGTTCACTACGAGTCGCTGGCGTTTCGCCCCGGTGTGGACGGCGTGCTCGAGAGCTACACCTCCTTGCTCGGCCACGCCACCCTCGGCCACCTCCTGGGGAACGTCTTCGGTCTCGCACTCTCGAGTACGCTCTCGCTCGCCCTCCTCAGTAGCGTCTCCCGACGGCGGCGCTACTACGCCTGTTTCGCGACGATTCTCGTTCTCGTCCCTCTGCTGACGGCGCTCCAGTGGACACTGTTGCTCGAGGTCGGTGCCATCGACGCGCCCGCCGGACGTGCGGGCGTCGGGTTCTCGGTCGTCACCGCCGCGTTCGTCGGCCTGCTCGCCGTCTCGATCGCGACCTACCAGCGCGAGGCACTCGTCGGCGCGCGTGGGCCGTTCGTCGGGAGTTGCGGCCTGCTCGCGCTGGCGCTGGCGGTGGTCGCCGTCTCGAGCGGTCTCGGCTGGCTCGCCCTGTTCGCGGGTGCCACCGCGCTCGCCACCCTCAGAGACGCCGTCGGGGCGATGCGGGCGAGCCTGCGTGAGCCGGGCGGCGAGGTGGCCGTCTCGCTGGCGGTCGTCGGCTGGTGTGTCTACGCGGGCGCGGCCGTCGACCTGTTCGCGGTGGGTACGGGGGCGGTGCGCGCACACGTCGTCGGACTCTCGCTCGGGTTCGCGCTCGTCTGGGCCGTCGTCGGCCTCGAGCGAGTCGCGGCGACGCGGGCGTGAGACGAATGGACGACGCCACTCGGACGCATCGCCTCGAGACACGAGCGTAGCTCTTAACCCGCACGACCCCCAATCCGGACCAATGAGCGATCAGGACGACGAGCGCCACCGCTTCTCGGAGGGCGGCGGCTTCGGGGAGCCGTACGACGGGTTCGACCTCGACCCACCCGAGTTGGCGGTCGATCCGACGAAGGTCGACCCGGTGGACTCGCGGGTCCTCGCGGACCTCCTCGACGAGCACAACGTCGACAGAGACGACATCGACGCCGCGGACCTCCTCGAGGTCGGACTCGGCTACGTCCAGATCAACCGCTTCGAGCAGGCGACCGAGGCGTTCGAGCGCGTCGCGCGCTTCGCCGACGACGACCGCCTCGCCCAGGAGGCCTGGGTGAACAAGGGCGTCGCCCACGCCGAACTCGAGGAGTACGACGAGGCGATCGGTGCCCACCGCGAGGCGATCGCGATCGACCCCGAGAGCGAACACGCCGCCAGCGCCGAGACCAATTTGGCGTACGCGCTGTGGGAGTTCGGCGACACGTCGGCGGCGCTCGAGCACGCCGAACGCGCCGTCGAGATCGACGAGCGCTTCCCGCAGGCGTGGTACAACCGCGCGTTCTTCCTCCAGGAACGCGGCCTCGCAGAGGAGGCGCTGTTCTGCATCGACAACGCGATCCGTCTCGGCATGCGCGAGGCGGCGGTGCTCGAGGAGAAGACCCGGATCCTCGAGGAACTCGGCGAGTACGACGAGGCCGAAGAAGTCGCCGAGCAGGCGAACGAACTGCGCGAGCGCGCCGAGGAGCGCCTCGTCGACGAGTACGAAGAGCGCGACGGGACGAGGGTGTTCGAGTGACACAGAATAAAGCGCATGCCCCCGTCTTCAGGCGGGGGTCGAGCGGTAGGCACTACCGAACAACCACAAGACTTAGGCCCTCTGGGCTCGTTCACACATCTAAGCTCAACGGGAAAAAGTTGGCAGTTGGTTTGGGGTCTGCCGCCCGCGAAAGCGAGGACACAAAAAGCGAACCTCTCCCGTTCGAGCCTGTCCACCGTGGCAGAAAGGACAGGCAGGCCGATGGCACGGCCCGTGCGATTCGAGTGGGACGACCACGGATGGTCGGAGCTACCACACTCTCTCGACAGTCCCAAAGAAGCGCGCACGAACCGGAGTATCCACCGTTAGGAGAAAGTCGCTCGCGTGGTGGTTCGGCATGAGCCGAGACCCCCAACGTGAGGATTCCCGCGCCTTTAGGCGCGGTGAGGATGTCAAGAGGCTGCTCGTCGCCGAGCGCGAGACCGAAGAGGGACTGCTCGTCGCCGTCTGTGACCGCGACATTCTCGGCGAGACGTTCGAGACGGAGGCGATCTCGTTCACCGTCACCGAAGAGTTCTACGGCGGCGAGGAGGCCGACGAGGAGACCGTCGTCGACAGCTTAGCGCGCGCCGCCGTCGCGAACATCGTCGGCACACACGCCGTCGAGGTCGCCGTCGAGGCCGGGTTCGTCGACGAGGCGAACGTCCTCGAGATCGGGCCGACGCGACACGCACAGCTGTTGTGGATGTGACTCGAGCGGAAACCGACCACGGGTCGGGTGGCCCGTAGAACGTCGCTATCAACTTCCCCGGCCTGAAGGCCGGCGTTTGTCGGTGAACTCCCGGTCTGGCCTACGATGAGGCAGGCGTGAAATCGCCGTTCCCGTTCAGCGTTCCCGACTTCAGGGCGAGTTGATTGGTCGCCCCTCCGGCCGGAGACTTCTGCCCCGACCGGAGTCGTTTCGTTGCAACGTTCTTTGCGGCGTTGTAGTCGGCGTGAACCTCGTAGCCACACTTCTGACAGCGAAAGGCCGCTTGTGACGTGCGGTTCTCGCGGAGCGTCGTCCCGCACTTTGAACAGCGCTGGGACGTGTACGCCGGGTCGACCTGCGTTGTCGAGATCCCGAACTCGGCGGCCTTGTACTCGACGTACTCGTACAGTTGACGGAACGCCCATCCGTGAAATTTCTTCGCGCCGGGCATTCGGTCCCGAATATCGGTCAGGTCCTCGAAGGCAATGTGAGAACAGTCGTGCGTTATTGCTTCTTGAACGATAGCCTTCGATATTCGGTGCAGTACGTCGTTGTTCCAGCGCCGCTCTCGATTCCCCATCTGATCGATGGTTCGGTGCGCCGACTCCGTGCCGGTCTGTTGCAACGATCCACGGATGCGTTCGTACTCGTCTCGGCGGTGATTGAACAGCCCGCCGGAGTAGAACGTCCCCGTGCTCGTGACGGCGATGTTCTTCACGCCTACATCTACGCCGAGAACCGTTCCGTTCTCGGTCTCTCCCAACTCCGTTTCCGGTTCGTCGCGTTCTACCGTGACGTGAAGGTAGTACTCGCCGTCGTCTCGTTCGTAGTGCAGCGTCGCGCCTTTCGGTTTCCACTCGTCGCCACCGAGATACTGCCGTTGCGGACAGTCCTCGTCGGGCGGGTAGACGAACTCCGCACGGACCCGACCACCGTAGGCCGCGAGCGTGCAGTATCCCGGCCCGTCGCCGTCCGTGAAGTACGACACTGCGCCGGTGTTGTACGTCGCGGTCGGAGCGGTAAACGTCGGTTTGCCGGCGTTCTTGCCGGCCTTCATGCGCTCGACCGCGCTCCGAAGGCTGTCGGCCGCGAGGTTCACCGCGCCGATGCACAGATCCGAGTGTAGGCCAGTGTCCTCGCGAACCTGTTTGTAGACAAGCGACTGAAGGCGTGTTCTGGATGTGATAACGTAGCCGCCCTCGTCTCGCTCCCATCCACGGTCTGCGAACCGTTGGGCGACTTCTCGGAACGTAAGCATCGTCCGTTTGAGGTCGTCCCGCCGGTCGTCGGGGATGGAGAGTTTGACGCGGGCGGTACGTTTCAATTCCACATGCCACACGTGGTTTTGTAGTATGATAAGTGTCCGGGAGTTGTCCGGTTGTCGAACGGTGGTTTGTGTCGTTCAGTGACACGATTCCCGCCCGCCGTGAACGGCGGGACTCCCTCCCTGTTGAAAGGTGGTCGCTAGTGGCGTTCCAAGCCTGAACTGATGGGGAAACTCGATCGGTGTTATTCGGTTTCACTCACCAGTCGACGCTCGGTGGCGTACTAAATCGACTCGAATAGTGCGACCACGTCGTTGAAGCCGACCCGGCCGCTGCCGTCGAAGTCGAACAGGTCGGGGTGGTCCTGGATCGTGGCGTCGTCGTGGTGTTCGAAGAACGTCACCACGTCGTTGAAGCCGACCCGGCCGTCGCCAGTGATGTCGCGGTAGAGACCGTCGTCGCCGTAGGGGGCAGGCGTGTAGCCGTTGATCTCGAGGTCGGGTCCGTCGCCTGCGGGTTGGAGGTCACCCTCGAGCGCCAGCCACCACAGCGGCGCGCGCGTCTCGAGGTACGGGGAGTCGTCGGGAACCGTCCACCGGCTGCGGTCGACGACGGTCTGGATGGTCGGCTCCATGATGACCGCGGCGGGAAGGTCCTGGTTGAACACCCAGGTGAGCGTCTCGACGATGTCGCGCTGTTCGGCCGGGTCGGTGGCCGTCTCGAAGCGCTCGAAGCAGTCCTCGATGTCGACCAGTTCCGAGCAGGTGCCGGTCATCGAGGGAACCGAGACGGTCGTCGGATAGCCGTAGTCGAACGGGGCGTACCGGCTGATCAGTAGCGTGAGCAACAACGCGAAGTAGGGGTGGTGCTGGCGTGCCTGGGCGCGGAAGACGGCTCCCGGCAGGAAGCCGGAGACGACGGCGTCAGCCTCGAGGTCGCCGTCGACGAGTTTGTGTACGATGTCGGGTTCGACGACGAGGGTCGCGTCGAAGCCCGCCTCCGAGAGCTGTGAGACGATTTCCGCCGCGACTTCCGCCCACCGCGGCTGACCGTCGGTGGCGATGTCGACGGTGAGCGACTGGGAAGCGCGCCGCCACGTGCCGTCGACGAGTTCGTAGCCCGCGCTCTCGAGTAGCTCCGTGACGCGGTCGTGGTCCTGCTCGTAGGCGTCGTAGGTCTCGAGCGTATCGCCGAGCCACCGCTGTGCGCTCTGTGCGGAGAGACCCGTCGGCCGTTCGTGGTGGATCGCCGTCCCCGCCGTCAGGTCGTCGACGATCGCTTCGCGGTCGAGGGCGTACATGAACGCCCGGCGAACCGTCCGGCTACGAAAGTGCTCGCTGTCGTGGACGAACTGAACGGCGACGCCCACACCGTCGGAGACGCTCACCCGTTCGGCGGTCTCGGGAAGCGGATCGTCGCTCGACCACTGGGTCGCGAATCCGTCGAGTGATCCGTCCTCGAGCGACGCCAGTGCGTCCGTATTCGACTCGCGTGCCCACATCCGGTAGCCGTCCCAGTCGATGTCGGCGGCGGCCGGGTGGCCGTCACGGACGCCGTAGGCGTGGTACTCGTCCGTTTCCTCGACCAGCTCGAGCGGGCCGGAGGGGACGACCGTCTCCTGCAGGGAGCCGGGGTAGGACGGATCGTCGCCCGCGACGAGGTCGTCGTGGTCGTCACCGAAGGCCGCCGGTGGGTGCGTCAGGCTGTAGTCGAGGACCGAGTAGACGACCAGGTCGGGGTTCGTCCCCGCGGGGAAGGTGAGTTCGACGGTGTGGTCGTCGACGGCGTCGATCCCGTCGACGAACCAGGAGAACTCGTCGTCGACGTACGCCCGGAGCTCGAGGTGGAGGACGACGTCGTCGGCGGTGATGGGGTCACCGCCACCTGCGCCACCCCACGTGAAGTCCTCACGGAGGTGGAGTGTCATCGAGCCGTCTTCGACCGTCCAGTCCTCGACGAAGTGGGGGTGGAACTCGTCGCTCTCGACGCGGTAGGCGGTAAACGGCGCGTAGAGTCCGTACAGGGCGTCGTGGTGGAGGAACTGTGCGTTGAACTGGAACTCGTCGGGAGACATCGAGAGCGAGGCCGTGTCGAACCAGACACCGTCGTCCTCGAGCGAGTCGGCCGCACCGACACCGGTCGTGAGTCCGAGAGAACCGAACGCGGCGAACGTCGACGCCGCGAGACCGTTCCGGAGCACATCCCTTCTAGTGTTCATGATCTGAAGTTTATGTACAGCGTATAAATATTTTCTGGAATTTGACGAATAGAGGAGAGCGGCGTCGACACGGGCGGACAGACACCACTACGGACGGTGTCCGGGGGAGACCGACTCGAGCGGTGGACGACGGTGAGACCACCAGAAGTTTTTTCCTGGGGCAGAGCGATGGAATCTCCATGCAATCGGGACTGTCTCGAGTATACGAACGAGTCCACCAGCCCGAATACACGGGTGAGAACCGCTGTATTCCCTGCACGTCCGTCAACGTCGTGATCGCTCTCGTCGTCGCTGGCGGTATCGCCCTCTGGAACAGACCCATTGCACTCGTCGCGTTCGTCCTCTCGCTGGCGGCGATCTACGTCCGCGGCTACCTGGTACCCGGCACGCCGACGCTGACGAAGCGCTACTTCCCCGACTGGCTCCTCGCGAAGTTCGACAAAGAGCCGGAGCCGGTCGAGGCGGGTATCGACTTCGACGCCATCGAAGAACTGCGCTCGTCCGGGGCGAACTCGGACGAGGACGAGACGGCGACCAACTGAGCGGCTATACCCATGACTACCGACACCACTACCGACGACACGAACCTGGCACCGCTCCTCGAAGACCCGATCGACACCGAAGCCATCCTCCTCGAGTGTGGCGCGGTCGAACCCTGCGAGGACGACGACCTCTGTGTGACCGACGACCTCGACGCCGCCTGGCGCGAGCGGATGGACGCGATGCACAAAGGCGACCGCGAGGCGCAGCTCACCGAGTTCTTCGGCTTCGACGACGAGGACCTCGAGGTCGACGTGGAGATCTCGATCGAGATGACCGAAGAGGGCTACGTCTTCGTCCGGGCGAACAACCGTCTGGCCGCCCGCTGGGAGTCGGACGCCGCCGCGCTCGCCGACGTCGCCGGCGAGCAGGTCCTCGGCGACTGGATCCCCGGCTGGGAGGGGCTCTCACTCGAGCAACGGAGCCAGATCGTCAACGGCCTGCGCGCGTTCGTCGAGCGCTGTCCGAGCTGTGAGGGAGAGCTGTCACTGAGCGAGGAGACCGTCGAGTCCTGCTGTCGGACCCGCGAGACGTACGCCATCTTCTGTGACGACTGTAACGCACGCATCATCGAGGTCAACAAAGTCAACCGGAAAGAACGAGAAGCGGCGGCGGAGTAATCGAGACCGAATTGTTGGCCACGTCTCGGCGGACGAGCCGACCGTTCAGACGAGCCGGTTACTGTCTCAGTCTTCGGTCGTCGTCTTCTCCGCCTCGAGTTCGCCGCGGTAGATCTCCGCGCCGTCCTGGGCGACCTTCTCGGCGAGGACGGCACACTTGATCCGCATCGGCGAGATGTCGACGCCGAGCATGTCGACGATGTCGTCGCGGTCCATCGCGAGCAGTTCGTCGACGGTCTTTCCCTCGAGTTCGACCGAGAGCAGGCTGGCGCTCGCCTGGCTGATCGCACAGCCGTCGCCGCTGAAGGCGACGCGCTCGATCGTCTCCTCGTCCTCGCCGAGGCGGACGTCCATGCGGATCTCGTCGCCACAGAGGGGGTTCTCGCCGACGTGGCTGAACGTCGGATCCTCGAGTTCACCGTAGTTGCGCGGGTTCTTGTAGTGGTCGAGGATCTGCTGTCTGTACATATCCGAGCCGAGTGCCATTGCGGACCTCTACGGCCGAACGGCCGAAAAGGGTTGCGACCGCTCGAGGCACGCGAGCGAAGACGGAACACCTCGGGTCCGGGTGCCTAGGCGAACAGCTGGCGCGCGCTGTCGATGGCCTCGACGAGCGCGTCGACCTCCTCGCGCGTGTTGTAGATGTAGAAGGAGGCGCGGGCGGAGGCGGCGACGCCCAGCCGGTCGTGGAGTGGCTGGGTGCAGTGGTCGCCGGCGCGGATCGCGACGGCGTGGTCGTTCATGATCGAGGCGAGGTCGTGGGCGTGGACGCTCTCGAGGTTGAAGCCGACGAGACCGCTGCGGTCGGGACCCGGCTCCGGGCCGTAGAGGTCGACGTCGCCCTCGGCGTCGAGGCGTTCGTAGGCGTAGGCGGCGAGGGACTCCTCGTGCTCGCGAATCCGGTCCATGCCGATTCCCTCGAGGTAGTCGACGGCAGCGTGGAGACCGACGGCTTCGGCGATGGGTGGCGTGCCGGGTTCGAACTTCCAGGGGAGGTCGCCCCAGGTCGACTCCTCGAAGGTGACCTTCCGGATCATGCCGCCGCCGTAGAGGAAGGGGTCGAGGTCCTCGAGCAGGTGTTTCTTGCCGTAGAGACAGCCGATGCCGGTGGGACCGGCCATCTTGTGGCCGGAGAAGGCGTAGAAGTCGGCATCGATGGCTTCGACGTCGACCGGTCTGTTGGGCACCGCCTGTGCGCCGTCGACGAAGATGAGCGCGTCGTGGTCGTGGGCGAGGGCGGCGAGGTCGGCGACGGGGTTGACGGTGCCGAGAGTGTTCGAGACGTGGACGACGCTGACGATGGCCGTCTCGTCGGTGATACACTCGCGGGCGTGCTCTTCGTCGAGGCGGCCGTCGTCGGTAATCCGAATGTAGCGACAGGTCGCGCCGGTCCGCTCGGCGATCTGTTGCCAGGTGACGAGCGAGGCGTGGTGTTCCATCTCGGTGAGGACGACCTCGTCGCCAGGGCCGAGTTCGCGCAGGCCCCACGCGTACGCGAGGAGGTTCTCGCTCTCGGTCGTGTTCTTTGTGAAGATCAGTTCCTCGCGGCCACCACTCGCGCCGACGAACTCGGCGACGCGGTCGTGGGCCTCCTCGTAGCAGATCGAGGCCTCCTGGCTGAGCTGGTGGATGCCGCGGTGGACGTTCGCGTTCGTCTCCCGGTAGTAGTCGCTCATCGCCTCGACGACCACCTCCGGCGTCTGCGTCGTCGCCGCGTTGTCGAGGTAGACCAGCCGCTGGCCCTCGAACTCGCGCTCGAGGATGGGGAACTCCCCCCGGATGCGCTCGACGTCGAGCGCATCGGCGTTCTGTTGGCTCATTGGTGGCTACGAGGTGCCGGAGACAAAACACTCCTTCGGTCGCGTCGGATCCGTCCGCGACCAGCGCCAGCGACAGCCGAGCGCGTGCCAGCCCGCCGACACCACTTTGAGGTCCGACGGTGAGTGTTCAGGTATGGACCGGCTGACACTGGACGCCGTCGACGAGGGGATCATCTACGCCCTCCAGGAGAACGCCCGGCGTTCGATCACCGACATCGCAGCCGCCGTCAACGTCTCCGACAATACCGTCAGAAACCGCATCGAGCGCATGGAAGCGGGCGGCGTCATCGACAGCTACGGTGTCAACGTCGACTTCAACCGTACTGACATCCAGCACCACTTTCTGTTTATCTGTACCGTCACCGTCACCGAGCGCGAGATGATCCTCGACGACGTCCTCGAGATCCCCGGCGTTCTCGAGGTCAGAACGCTGATGACCGGCCAGCGAAACGTCCACGTCGTCGCCTGCGGCAACGACAACGACGACATCACGCGCATCGCGCTCAGCCTCGACGAGTTGGGCCTGCAAATCGACGCCGAGGACCTGATCCGACGCGAGCGAAGCCAGCCACTCTCGGCATTCGCATACGAACACTCATAGAACCCTGACTGAAAGATTTATCAAATTATGCCCCCCATATTCGAATAATTCAACGTATTTATGGCCATAGATAGCTATTTATCAACCAACCTCCTACGACCACCGATGAGTGTCGACAGCGCGTACGGGACGCACGACGAACAGACACGACCATCCGTCACAGAAACGATCATCGAACACGTCGCCGACGCCGACGGGCGCGACCCGCTCGAGTTGCCGCCGCTGTGGGACGCAGTCGATCCCGAGGCGCTCGAGACCCTCTTCGCGCCGACGAAGAGCGGCGGCGTCAGAGCGGGACGCGTCGAGTTCGCCTACTGTGGCTACTGGATCACCGTCGAGGACGCCGAAGACGATACCCTCGCCGTCTCGCTCGAGCAAACGGACGGTCTCGAGTAACCGGCAGGCGCGAACGGCACTCACGGGGAGTGGGGGCCGAGACAGTCTGGCGGACGCTCGAGCGACCCGGTAGACGCCGAGCGGCGAGCGCGCCGTCCGACGCCGAGAGAGACGCGCTGGCTCGAGCGACGCCGACGTGCGCTAAACAGTGAGACGCAAAACGGTCCGGGGAGTGGGCGATTATTCGGGTTTCAGTCCAGCGCCCTGGACGCGCATGACGGCCTCGCCGTCGGCGAGGTTCGGCGCGTCGACTAAGCGGACGATCCGTTTGTCGCCTTTCGACTTGCGCAGGTAGATGCGGAACGTGGACTTGTGACCCAAGATGTTGCCACCGATGGGCTTCGTCGGGTCGCCGAAGAACGCGTCGGGGTTCGAGGAGACCTGGTTGGTCACGATGATGGCGGCGTTGTAGAGGTTACCCACCTTGTCGATGTCGTGGAGGTGTTTGTTGAGTTTCTGCTGGCGGTTCGCGAGGTTTCCACGGCCGACGTACTCCGCGCGGAAGTGGGCGGTGAGCGAGTCGACACAGAGCAAGCGTACCGGATACTCGCTGTCTTCGTACTCGCTCGCGAGTTCCTTGGCCTTCTCGGCGAGCAGCATCTGGTGGTTCGAGTTGAACGCCTTCGCGACGTGAATCTTCTCGAGCATCGACTCGACGAGTTCCTCCATCGCCGCCTCGTCACCGGGACTGCCCTCGATCTCGCGGTCCTCGAGGGCGGCTTCGATCGCCTCCTCGGGGAGTCCACGGACCATGTCGTCGATACGCTCGGGACGGAAGGTGTCTTCTGAGTCGACGAAGACGACGCTTCCGTGGAGTCCGCCGACCTCCTTGGGGAGCTGGACGTTGACGGACATCTGGTGAGTCACCTGGGACTTCCCGGCCCCGAACTCGCCGTAGACTTCGGTGATCGACTGGGTCTCGACGCCGCCACCCAGTAAGTCGTCGACCTCGTCGATGTGCCAGCTGAGCTTGCCGATCTGATTTCGCCGCTCGAGGACCGCCGAGCCGGTCTCGAAGCCGCCGATGTCCGCTGCGTCACGTGCCGCCCGGACGATGTCGGAAGCCGTCGACTCGCCGACGTCGGCCGTGTTCGACAGCTCCGCCGGGGAGGCGACTGCCAGGCTCTGATAGGAGTCGAAGCCCGCATCGAGGAGCTTGTCCGCGGTCGCCGGTCCAACACCAGGGAGGGTCTCTAGGTCTACGTCTGCCATGATCTGAGCTTGCGCTGGAGCCACCATAAACCCTCGTTAACAGGAGAGTGAAAGTGAAAGTGAGTCGAGGAGGGACCGGAAACCGACCGGTGAGATCCGATGGCGGCTCGAGCGAAGGGGGAGACGGGCGACGCCGTGGCCACTGGTCGAGCGGCGACGGCCGGTCTAGGGCCACGGACGGTTCCGGAACCAGGCCAGTCCAGGGTCGTTCCTGTTCGGGCCTAGGAAATTCTATTCTCGTCTAGGGAATGCGATTCTCGCAGGGAGAACAAGATTTATTAGCAATAGCCTTGAATTTTAGATGAGGTACGAAAGATAATGATCGACGACTGCGATACCGAAGCGACCTCCGGTGTCGAAGAGACGACGGAGCAACGTACCGAACTCCCCCCAGCAGCGAAGCGTCTGCGCGACTTCCAGGCCGACCTCGAGCGGCCGAGTGAGTCGGCCGAGTCGGGTTCGGTTGGCCGTCGCGGGTTCCTGCGAACCGTCGGTGCGGCGGCGGCAACCGGTCTCGGTGCCGGGGCGATGGCGACCTCGGCCGTCGCCCAGGAGACGCTCACCGAGAACACCCAGACCGAACACGACGGCCACTTCGTCTCGTTCTGGACGGATACACCCGATACGGTTTCGATGACGCTGGAGTCCGGCGGCAGTTACAGCTGTGAGTGGAACAACACGGGCAACTTCGTCCTCGGCAAGGGTTGGAACCCCGGTAGTAGCCGGACCATCGAGTACGACGCCACGCACAATCCGACGGACAACTCCTACCTGTGTCTCTACGGCTGGACGACGGACCCGCTCGTCGAGTACTACATCATCGAAAACTACGGGACCTACCGGCCCGGCGACGAGCAAATCGGTAGTCACGAGAGCGACGGCAGCACCTACGAACTCGCCACCTCCGAGCGCATCCAGGAGCCCTCGATCGAGGGGACGGCGACGTTCACCCAGTACTGGAGCATCCGGGAGAACTCCCGAACCAGTGGCACCATCAGCATCGGCAACCACTTCGACGCCTGGGAGAGCGCTGGTCTCCCGTTGGGCAACCACGACTACCAGATCATGGCCGTCGAGGCCTGGGGCTATTCGGGCTCGAACAGCGCCAGCGTCACGATCAGTGAATCCGACGGTGGCGGTTCGGGTGGTATCGGCGGCGGCGATCCCGGCGGTGAGGAGCCGGGTGACGACACCGGCAGTGAGGAGCCGGAAACCGGCGACCAGGAACCCTACGGCGGCACTCCACACGCGATCCCCGGACGTATCCAGGCCGAGGAGTACGACGAGGGCGGTCCGGACGTCGCCTACAGCGACAACACCAGTGAAAACGAGGGCGGTGCCATGCGTACAGACCAGTACGTCGACATCTCCTCGGGATCCGGCGGCTCGGGATACTCCATCGGGCACATCGAGGCCGGCGAGTGGGTCGAGTACACCGTCGACGTCACACAGTCCGGCGAGTACACCGTCGACGCGCTCGTCGCTTCCGACTCCGACGGCGGCGCCTTCAATCTCGAGGTCGGCGGACAGGACATCTCCGGTGACGTCAGCTTCGGTGCTACCGGCGGCTGGGACACCTGGGAGACCGTCTCCACCTCCGGCGTGTCGCTGTCGGCTGGACAGCAAGTCATCCGCGTCTCGATGAACGAGAGCTGGTGGGACCTCAACTACCTCGAGTTCTCTCTGGACGGTAGCGACGACGGCTCCGACAGCGGTGGTGATGACGATACCAGTGATGACGACCAGACCGACGACGGCACTACCGGCGACGCCCAGGCGTGGGATTCGGGCGAGGTCTACACCGAGGGCGACCGCGTCAGCTACGACGGCTCGACCTGGGAGGCCCAGTGGTGGACCCATAACGAGCAGCCCGGAGGCAGAGAGTACGGTCCCTGGGAGGAAGTCGGGACGAGCGATGGCGGCTCCGGCGGCGACACTGGCGGCTCCGACGGCGACACTGGCGGCTCCGGCGGCGACACTGGCGGCTCCGGCGGTGACGCCCAGGCGTGGGACGCAGGCGAGGTCTACACCGATGGCGACCGCGTCTCCTACGACGGTTCGACCTGGGAGGCTCAGTGGTACACCCAGAGCCAGGAGCCTGGTGCCACCCCGTGGGGTCCCTGGGAAGAAGTCTAAGGCACCCACAATCGTCGCTCACGGTCTCGAGCGCGGCGCAACGACTCACGCGGGCGTCGTGAGGCGGACCAGTCGCTCACCGCCGACCACGACGTAGAGTGAGTCGGGCGCGACCGCAGGCGCGTGCGTGAGCGGGTCGTCCCGGTAGTGCCAGCGGAAGTCGGCGAAGTCGTCCTCGGCGAGACCGATCCCGTAGAGCGTCCCCCTCGAGTCGCCGATACAGAGGAGGTCGCCGACGACCGTTGGCTCGCCGCGGACGTCGCCGTCGAGGGAGACGCCGTCTCTCGAGAACAGCAGGCCGCGGAGTTTTCGCTTGCCGAAGGTAGTATCGATGACGTGGAGCGTCCGGTCTGTGCCGCCGACGAAGGCGCTCTCGCCGACGACGGTGACGCCGGTCGTAAACGACGTACGCGCCTTGTAGGCGAACCAGGACTGGCCGGTCTCGGCGTCGAGTGCGAGCACCGTCCCCGCCGCGTCGGCGGTGTAGACCCGGTCGCCGACGAGGGTCGGCCCGCCGACGAGCGCCCCGTCGGTCGGCGCGCTCCAGACCTCCTCGCCCGTCTCAGACTCGAGCGCCAGGACCGTGCCGTCGGCGGTGCCGGCGTAGACGCGGCCGTCGGCCAGCGCGGGGTGGCCCGCGGCGGGTTCGTCCGTCCCGTGGTGCCAGCGGACCTCGCCGGTCGCCGCCTCGAGCGCGGTGACACCGGCGTCCCCGCCGACGACGAGCGTTCCGTCGGCGAGAGCGAGCCGTGAAGACGACGGCTGTGTCGACGCCGCTTCGAGTGCGGCCGCGAGGTCGACGGTCCAGGCCGTCTCCCCGGTGGCCGTCACGAACGCGACGAGACTCGTTTCGGTCGCACAGTAGAGCCGGTCGGCGTCGACGGCCGGGGCGGTGGTGATCGCGCCGAAGCGGTCCGAGACCCACTCGCGGCGGCCGGTTCGCCCCTCGAGCGCGAACAGGCGGTCGTCCGCACCCAGGTAGACGGTTCCGGCGGAGACGACCGGCGGAGAGGTGACGCCGCCGTCGAACGCGAGCGACCAGGTCTCCTCGGGCCGGGGCGGTCCCGTGAGTTCGGGCCGAGCGCCGCTGTGGCGTCGGTCGCCGCGAAACTGGTTCCAGTCGGTCACGACTCGTGGCTACACCCGTCTCACGGATAACAGCCTCGAACGGCGACGTGAAACCAGCGCCTGCATCGCGCTCGCGTCACTCCCAGGGGTGGCGCCCGCTCGCACTCGGCCACAGCGGGTACCAGTACTCCTTCTCGCGTTCGATCGTCAGTTCGCCGTCGAGCACCGACTCGAGTTTGAACTCCGTACTCGAGTCGCGCTCGCGGTCCGGACGGGGGGCGAACGGGTAGAACGCGCCGCGACGGAACGAGTAGATCCAGTAGGCCGGGCCGTCCTCGTTCCGGTAGGCGAAGACCGCGGCGAGCAGGCGTGAGCCGTACTCGCGCTCGATGAACGTATCGGACGCGAAGTGGAGACTCGTGATGAGGTCTTCGGGGTCCGTATCCTCGAGGATCACCCAGTGGTAGCCGTGGTCGTCTTCGGCGATGTCGAAGTCAGTGTTCGTCTCCTCCCGGCCCGCTTCGAGGATGGCTTCGACCTCGGCGACGGCGTCGCGAAAGCCGCTCGAGTCGACGCCCGCGAAACAGAGCGCGCCGGCGTCGGCCGACTCGTAGCCGAGGTCGGCCTCCATCGTGAGGTAGGCGGTGCTCATCCCGAAGAGGTCGTCGGGGCTCGCGTCCCGTCTGGCGTCGGCTTCCGCGCGCACGCCGAGGACGGCGCGGATCCCGTCGAGTAGTCCCATGGCTCGAGTATCGCGGTCGACCCCTTAGAAGTGTGTGACTTCGCGCCCGTCGTCTCTGGCTCGCGGCGTCAGAACGACTCCATCTCGCGCTCGAGGGTACGGAGCTGTTCGATCCGGCGGTCGGTCGAGGGGTGGGTGCTGAACAGTCGGCCGACGATGCCCGAGCGGATGGGGATGATGAAGAAGGCGTTCATCTCGGCTTCCTCGCGGAGGTCGTCACTCGGGACCTTCTCCATCTCGCCGGAGATCTTCAGCAGGGCGGAGGCGAGTGCGGCGGGCTGGCCGGTGATCGCCGCAGCGCCGCGGTCGGCGGCGAACTCGCGGTAGCGCGAGAGCGCGCGGATCAGAATGTAGCTGATGATCCAGACGAGCAGCGAGACGAGGATGGCGACGAGGATGCCCGCCGCGCCCTTCCCACCCCCGCGGTTGCCGCCGCCGGTGTAGAACATCATCTGGCCGCCGAAGCGCACGATGAGGAAGGCGATCGTCGAGAGGAACGAGGCGATGGTCATCACGGCGACGTCGCGGTTCTTGACGTGGGCGAGTTCGTGGGCGAGGACGCCGTCGAGTTCCTCGCGGTCGAGCGTCACCAGGAGTCCGGTCGTGACGGCGACGGCGGCGTTCTTCGGCGAGCGGCCCGTCGCGAACGCGTTCGGGACCTTCGAGTCGACGACGGCGACCGTCGGCTTCGGCAGGTCCGCCTGCTGGCTCAGCCGCTCGACGGCGGCGTGAAGCTCCGGATACTCCTGTGGAGAGGCCTCTTTCGCGCCCATGCTCCACAGCGTCAGGCGGTCGCTGAAGAAGAACTGGACGAGCGAGAACGCCCCCAGCAGCGTCGCAACGAGCAGCAGGCTCGAGGTCCCCCCACCGAAGCCGATGGTGAGCGCGGCGACGAAGAAGAGGTAGACCGCAAAGAGCATGAACATCGTGAGCGCCATCCGTGCCCGCAGTCCCCAGTCCGGCTGCCAGTCCATACGCTCTCTAGGCAGCCTGGCGGGATAAGTATCACCGAACCGTCTCCTCGCGTGAACCCCCTCGTTTCGCGTGGAATCCGTGTGACGTGGTCCCGTCTGACAGCCGCTCTCGAGCGCCCGTCAGACAGGTGACTGACAGCCGGTCTCCCGTCGTCAATATCTCCGTCGGAAACACACCATCGAAGAAACATCTCAGAAGGAGTGAAGAGGGAGATAGTAACGGAAACACCAGCATCGAGCGCTCACACAGCGGTTTCGAACGATTCACGTGGCCGTCACCAACGGTACTGATGCCGGCCGGCAACCCCCTCGTTTCGGGTGGAACTTTCAGATTCTGAAAACGATCGGGCTGCCGTCGGGACGCCGGGAGCCCGGAGAGGCGCACTCGAGCGGGCCGTTTAACACGCTGAAGGCGCTACGAGGGGCCATGACTGATTCGCGTGCGTTCTGTCCGCGCTGCGGTGATCCGGTCACAGACCGGGACGAGAGCGGCGCGTCCGATCCGTTGCGGTCGAACGCGGCGGTCGACCTCTGTGACGCGTGTTACTTCGAACGCTTCGAGTTCGTCGACGCGCCCAAGCGTATCGACGTCCGGGTCTGTGCCCAGTGTGGGGCCGTCCACCGGGGACGGCGGTGGGTCGACGTCGGAGCGGACGACTACACCGACATCGCCATCGAGGAGGTGAGCGAAGCCATCTCGGTCCACGTCGACGTCGAGGACGTCTCCTGGCAGGTCGATCCCGAGGAGGTCGGCGTCAACACGGTTCGGATGCACTGTTACTTCACCGGGACGGTCCGGGGACAGCTCGTCGAGGAGTCGGTGACGGTCCCCGTCAAGATCGCCAAACAGACCTGCACCCGGTGTGGCCGGATCTCCGGCGACTACTACGCGAGCGTCGTCCAGATCCGCGCGGAGGAGCGGACGCCGACGAGCGAGGAGATCGAACGGGCCAAAGAGATCGCGAACCGGATCGTCGCCGACATGGAGGCGACCGGCGACCGCAACGCCTTCATCACGAAGACGAGCGAGACGCCCGACGGGCTGAACATGCGGGTCTCGACGAACAAGATCGGCAAGAAGATCTCGAACAAGATGGTCGAGGAGTTCGGCGGCACCGTCAACGACGCCGAGACGCTCGTCACCGAGGACGAAGACGGCAACGGCGTCTACCGGGTCACGTTCGCCGTCCGCCTCCCGCCGTACATCCCCGGCGACGTGATCGACGTCGACGACGGCGACGGTCCCGTCCTGGTGCGCAGCGCCCACGGCAACCTGAAAGGCACCCGCGTCCGCACCGGCGAGCGCTACGAGGCGAGTTACGAGGAGGGCAACGCCCCCGAGGCGCGCAAACTCGGCGACACCGACGACGCCGTCGAGGCGACCGTCGTCACCGTCGAAGACGACCACGCCGTCCAGGTGCTCGACCCCGAGACCTACCAGGCGAAAACCGTCTCGAGACCCGACTACTTCGACCCCGACGCCGAGACGGTACCCGTTCTCAAGAGCCGCGCCGGACTCCACATCCTGCCCGACGAGGACGATGCCTGAAGAGGCGGACGGGGTGGATGGGGCGAACGGGGCGAACGGGACGGACGAGACGGATGCGGGCAGAGAGGGAACCGCGGTGGGCCCGCTCGAGACGGGCGCACACCCGCTGGCCGCCGTCGTCGAGACGGAGCGAACCGAGACCGTCATCGAGAGCCTGCGCGCCGAGGGCTGTTACGACGACTCGAGGCGCGTCCGTCCCGCCGCCGAGCGCGAGGCGTTCGTCGCGGTGCCGATCACGGAGCCACCGACCGCGACCCGCGTCCACGAGGTGGTCCGCCAGGTCGACCCCGCCTACCGGACCCGGACGCTCGCCGACCGCCTGCGCGAGCGCGGCTGGAGCGAGGCCGACCTCGAGTCGGCACCGTCCTCCTGGGCCGTCGTCGGCAGCGTCGTGCTTGTTCGCGTTCCCGAGGGCTGTCCCGACGAGCGCGCGGTCGGTGAGGCGCTGCTCGAGTGCCACGGTGAAGCCGCCTCGGTACTCGCCGACGAGGGAATCGCGACCGACGCCGCCGCCGGAACCACGCGCCAGCCGCGTACCCGCCTGCTCGCTGGCTCGCGTGATACGGAGACGGTCCACACCGAACACGGCACCCGGTACGGACTCGACCCCGCAGCGGTGATGTTCTCGCCGGGCAACCAGGCCGAACGCGCGCGCATGGGCGACGTCGTTTCCGACGGCGAGCGCGTCTTCGACATGTTCGCGGGCATCGGCTACTTCACCCTCCCGATGGCCCGCGCCGGCGCACAGGTCACCGCGAGCGAGATCAACCCGACGGCGTTTCGCTACCTGCTCGAGAACGCGGTGTTGAACGACGTCGCAGGGCGCGTCGACGCCTACCGCAGCGACTGTCGCGACCTCTCGGTGAGCGCCGACCGCGTCGTGATGGGCTACTACGGCGTCCCCGACGGGACCGACGAGGCGGGCCACGGCACCCGCCGCGAGGAGGCCGCAGACTTCCTCGCACATGCCCTCGACGCACTCGAGTCCGGCGGCGTGCTCCACTACCACGAAGCCACGCCCGAGACTCGGCTGTGGGAACGGCCGCTCGCCCGCCTCGAGCGCGCCGTCGACGAGGCGGGGCGCTCGCTCGAGGTCCTCGAGAAACACCGCGTGAAGAGCCACAGCGCGGGTGTCTGGCACGTCGTGGTGGACGCTCGAGTCGAGTGAGACGGTCGTGAGTCGCGACTCGAGCGGTGCTAGCCGGTGACGGTGATCGTGAAGTCGTTGGTGGTCGACGCGGAATCCGGGTTACTTTCGTGAAACGTCCGAACCGCGTACCGATACGCCCCGGAGGGTGCGTCACTCGCGACGGCAACGGGGAGCGACGCTTCGATCGAGGTGCGTGAAGACCAGTACCAGTGAGGTGGGATGGTATCGGTTCGAATAAACGGCGGTGGGGACCACTCGAGAGAGTGGAAGTCGAACGCGATGGTAGCCTCGTCCGGAAGCGTCGGGAACACGACTCCTGCCGCGTCGGTGAGCTCGAGCGTGAGCGGAGAGTTATCCGCCGTCCTGAGATTTGAGATAGGTGTGGAACCGACCGAGAGCGATCAGGGCTACGATGAAGATCGCCATGCCAATTCCATCTCTCCGGTCGAAGAGAGGGGCATCAGAAAACCCAGCGGCGAGGATTACGACCATTCCGACAATCAGCAAGAGTTCTGACCAGCGTATCTTATTCATGAATATTCAATTTGAAGTATGTCTACTAATTGTTTGTTTTGGGTACTAACTTTCAGAAACCGATGAGATCTGCACCTTCTGAAAGTAGATTGCCCCCACCATCCGCTAAGTCTCCTGCAATATCGCTTGCAGTGTCAACTCCATCACTTACATGACTTCCTGCTGTATCTGCTGCACCATTAGCATAGCTCTCGATTGTATTCACAACATCATCAGTGTTGAGATACCCATCACATCTTGGTACGAACAAAACGGGAGTTGATGCTACTGTTGATCTTCTTCCATATACGTCTATCTGTATCCCATTACATGTAGTCATTCCTGAAAACATGGTTTCAGCAGCGCATCCAATAGCGGACGCTACACAGATCTTACCTGCTACTTTAGCACCCGCTACTACAGTAACTGGACCACCAATAGCGCCGGCCGCACCACCAGCTGCAGCAACCAACGCACAGGTAACGGCGGGCCCTCCAACAGCAGACTCACGATCGTCTAGCCATTGAGTTACTCGATTATTATCACCAAAGACGTCAATGCAAAGTCTATTGACGTCTACAGTTGTAATATATTCATATGACACTGGGCCTTCAGTCATACTCAGTCACCTCCGTTAGTGGTCGGAATTTCAAAGACGAACACGTCTTCTTCTCCCTGTGCACCTGATCTATCGTCGACTGGAGTGGCACACTCGTCGACGTAGATAGACTCTCCTTCACACTGAGAAATACATCGAGCGTAGATTTCTTCGTCGCTCTTGTGACCGAATAGGACTGCACCTCTGGTTCGGCCGTCATCTTCATCTCCAACGTAATCGCACGGGACTTTGAGTTGCAGCCGTTCAGTATCGGTGTTCGTATTGGTCACTCGTACTGCTTCTACATCACCCAGCCGCGGCTTGAAGTCTCGCTCACGGGCAGTGTTTCGAATTGTTTTGAACGCACTCGAGGAAAGTACCTGACCTCGGAGTTGGCCCTTTTCACGTGGTGTAAGCGATTCCGTCTCGATGTGTTCTTGGTCAGTATCAATCGGGTCGCTCTGGACTGCCGCTACAGTTCCAGAGGAGAGACCGAGTCCAAGCAGGGCACCACTTCCAACCCCCTGAATAATCCTCCGTCGGCTTGGGCCAGCATCGTCATCCACCGCTTCAGCCTCTTGTTGATCGACAGCTTCTCCCTGGATCGATTGGTTAGTTGATTTGTTGTTCACAATCCATCCGAAAAGGAGACAGTACATAGTGATTTCTAATATACATTTTTAGAGTTTGTAGATTATATAATATATGATCGGGCAGTAGTGAGTAGGCTCCGGGGCCGTTCAGAATCATACTGACATTACAGAACGAGTATTGGTTCTCACCGAGTGTCTGTCAGACGGGACAAATACCACGAGCCAAACGAACTCTCGAGTACCCGCTCTCCGTGAGCGGTCGTGAGATTCATTATCCCGCCGGTCCAACGGGTGAGCAAATGGATCGAAACCAGATTCTCGCGCTGTTGTTCACCATCCTCATGATCACCTCGCTGGTCGCGATGGTCGGCGCGAGTCTCTTCTAACCGTCTGTATCCCAGACGTCCGCCAACGGACTCGAGCGGCCGGGGCGCCGCGAGCGTCGGCGTCGAGTCCGCGAGTAGCCATCTCCCTCGCTCGAGCGGCCACCCTCGCTCCCGTGGCCCGTCCCGTCCGCACCCGAGGCAACGCCAGGGCCGCCTGCCGACCCCGTCGCGAGCGCCGCTCGCGGCTGGAAGGCGGGGAGGTCGGGGTCGCTCATCCGGTCGACCTGGACGGCGAACCAGTCGGGCATATCGGTGCGCGCGCGCTCGAAGAGGTCGAGGAGGCTCGCGTCGGCGATGTAGGTCGCCCCGTAGTCGTCGGGAGCGCGGACGACCCGGCCGCAGGCCTGGATGACGGTGCGCAGTGCCGCCCGGTAGTACCACGCCCACTGGCCCTCCTCGAGTCGGTGGGCGACTCTCGAGTCGCTCGTGTTGAGGAAGGGCGCTTTACAGAGGACCTGCCAGCGCGCGAGGTCGCCGTTGAGGTCGAGCGCCTCCTCCATCTTCACCGAGAGGAAGACGTCGGGGTCCGGGGAGGCTTTCCACGCCTCGAGGTCGGCGTCGCGGCCGTCGCGTGTGTGGGCGCGGACGCGCTCGCCGACGCCGAAGTCGGCCAGCAGGTCGGCGAGGCGCTCCTGAATCGCGTAGGAGTGAGCGTGGACCAGCCCCTTCTCGTCGGGGTGGTGTTGCATGATGCGGACGATGGTCCGGGCGACCTTCGGGAGGGTCTCCGCTCGCTCCTCGAAGGTCATCTTCCCCTGGGTCACGTCGTAGAGCGGGCGGTTCTCGACGGGGAAGGTGTGGGGAACGTCGACGAGGGCGACCCGCGAGGGGTCGAGACCGACGTGGCGACAGAAGGCGTCCTTGTTGAGGATGGTCGCCGAGAGCAGGGCGAATTTCTCGCCTCTGTCCCAGACGGTGTGGTGGAGGTAGCGCTCGGGGTTCATCGGCTTGATCGTGAGCGGGCCGCCCGTCTCCTCGTCGGCGTCTGCCTCGGCCACCTCCGTCTGGTCGACCAGCCACGTCGTCGGACTGTCGGGGTTGCGGTAGTCGGAGACGAACCACTCGAGTTCGCCGATGAGTTCCTGGAGGCGGTCGCGTTCGCGCACCTCGCTCGCCGAGAGGTGGTCCTCGGCGAGGAGGTCGTCCTTGCGGCGCTTGCAGGTGCCCGCGAGGTTCTCGGCGTAGCGGGCGGCGCGTTCGACCCCGTCGACCTGCGGGACGCGCAGGTCGTCCCAGAAGGGGACGGTCCGCGGGCCGAGTTGGATGGTCGCGTACATCTCGGCCCACTCGGCGAGGCCGTGGGCCTCGTCGATGACGACCACGTCGCGCGTGCGAAAGACGTCGCTGCCAGCGGTCTGCATGAAGTAGGCGAGCGTCATCGCGGCGATGCGCCGGTTCGACGCGATCGCCCGATCCGAGAAGTACGGACAGCGGTGTTTGACGGCGCAGTCGTAGCCGCGCTCTCTGACGCAGGGGGCCTGGTTGACCGGCGTGTCGAGTTCGCCGGGGAGGATGCAGGTGTAGTTCGACTTCCCGCGAATAATCGAGAGGTCAGCGAGGAGGGAATCGCCCGCCACGTCGTCGAGCTGCGAGACCTGTGGCGTCGTGTAGTAGGCGTCGACGGGCTGGCTCGGCTCGGCGTCGTCGGCCCGGCGGGCACAGCCCGCGATGGCGCGGGCGAGCAGCGACTTTCCACTCCCGGTCGGCGCGCGGACGAGCACCACGTCGTTGCCCGCGGCGAAGGCGTCCCGGATGTCGCCTAAGGCTTTCTCCTGGGCACCGCGGTAGCTGGGGGCGGGAAACGCCTCGAAGATCCGCTCTGGATGCACCGTTCGAGAGGGTGTGCGGGGAGACCCTAAAGCCACCGGAGTCTCGCCTCGAGCGAAGGGACTGTGACGATCGATCCGGTGAAATCGCCGCCTACGGCGGCGGTAGGTCCCCGATTACTATTCCGAGTGCGGCCGACAGACGAGATACGGAAGGGTCGCTCAGCGGAGAGAGCACCGGGGTGCCTCTGGCACCGCGGAGGCCACACGGCCTCGTGGCGTTCGAATCCCACCCCTTCCGCTCTACGCTGGCGGTTCCCTCCTCGCCCCACGTTCGATTCCTCTCCTCCAGCGCCGATGTCCACCCTCAGGCGCCGTCACTCCTCCTCACGGTCGCCCGGATCTTCGAGTGCGGCGACGTCTTCGTCGGTCGGATCCTCCGGGAGCGCCTCGATGCACGGATAACAGAGCAGGTGACTCGAGCCGTCCTCGAACTCGAGGGTCATGCCGGTGCCCCGGTGGTCGGCGAAGGTCCAGACGTTCGCGATGCCGCCGGGAATCTTCACAGGGCGGCCACAGCCGTCACAGGGGTCCGATGCCATGCGCTGGTGTGGGACCCGGAACGCCAAAGGCGTTCGGTCCGGCAGGAGTGTTTTGGTCTCGGCGGCCCTCACCCCATCTATGGAGGTGAACTGTGCAGGGTGTGCTGGCTGCTGTGTCGACTGGCGAGCGCTCGCCGACGGGGCACTCGAGCGCGTGGGCCACGAGCGCCGTGGTCCGTACGTCCCGCTCGACGACACCTACGACTTCGTGGCGCTCGAGCGCGAGGAGATCCGGGCGTTTCTCGAGGCGGGCTACGGTGACGCGCTGACGGTGCGGTTGTGGGACGCCGAGAACGCCGACAGTGACGACGGCCGGAGCGTCGAAGTCGACGGCCACCGGCTGGCGGCCGTCGCCGGGCAGCCCACGTTCTTCGTCGGTCTCAGAAAGCCGCCGAAGCCGGTGGCACCGGTCGGTGTCGAGGACCCCGCGTGGCTCCCGACCTGCCTCTTTCTCGACCCGGAAACGCTCCAGTGTCGGATCCACGGCGACGACCTGTATCCGGCCGAGTGTCGCGGCTATCCCGCGCACAACCTCGCGCTCGAGCAGGAGACCGAGTGTGAGCGCGTCGAGGCGGCGTTCGGCGGCGAGCGGCTGGTCGACGCCGACCCCGGCGAGACCGAGGGACTCTTACTCGGCGCGCAGGCGCTCGGCCAGAAGGTGTTCACCCACCCCCGACCAGAGACGCTGTCGGGAGTGGTCGAGCGCGTCGCACGGGGAGCGCTGACGCGTGCGGATCGCGCGGAGTTCGTCGCCGTCGCCGCCGCCTCGAGTCCAGGCACGCTCGACATCGCCCACGAGCGCTACGAGGCGGCGACGGCGCAGGCGCTCGAGAGCGACTCCTGGGCCGGGCGGGCACTCCGGCGGTGGACGCGGCTGGCCGATGACGGACGTGCGCCGAGTGCGGCGAGTGTGGCGGCGAGCGCTCTCGAGGAGCGACTCGGTGCGCCGGCAACGCCGGGGTGGGATGGACTCGAGTAGCGTGTGGACCACGAGCCGCGGCGGAGAGCAGTGGCTGGAAGGTAAATACCACCAGAACGACGATCGGTCGGTCAGCTCGATTTGATCTCTTCGAATTTGTTCAACAGCGCTTCAGCGGAGTCGCCGGAGTCGTACTCGATCGTTCCTTCGTAGATCGTCCGCTCGTCGTCGAAGTCCGTGTCGACCTTCGAGGCCTGTTGCTCTCGGCGCTCGTGCTCTTCTTCGTCATAGGCACCCATTGACATGGTAAGTACAACCATACTTGGGAGCTAGCGCATATCAATGTAACGGTCGTTCACGTCTTCGACTCGAGGCTGAGAAGCGAAGACGTATGCCCACCGAGCGCCTAGGAGGGTCGTGGCGCGGCCCCTTCGATTCCGATACTCGCCCGAGTCGTGGAGCGAACAGCGAGTTCGCAGACAGATCCTCAAATCGTTACAGGACAACATCGGCGCTCGAGAGGCCTCGCCGTGGTACGCCAACGCCGGACCCTGGGAGACGCACCGCTTCGAGATGGCCAACGGCGACGTCGCGCTGTTCGCCCGCGGTGACGGTGAGGCCTACTGGATGGGCAACACCGAGACCCCGCAAGCGCTCTGGCGAACGGACAAGTTCGGCTGGCGTGAGGTGCCCTACCCGGTGGCGCGCTGGGCCCAGCGTGAACTGCTGGCGACGCTGCACGAACGCGAGCCGTGGCTCGCCGACTATCCGTACATCTCGTGGTACTTCCTGCCGGTGTTCATGTCGAAAGACGGCCGCGACTCGACGCGGCGCTTCTTCAGAGAACACGCCGCTGGCTTTCCAGACGCAGGCCGTCGCGAGACGACGCGCTTTTTCGAGTCGTTCTTCGCTACCGGCGTGCTCGACGAGTACCGACACGTCATGTCGGGGAAACTCGGCACCAGCAACCACGTCGACCGCGTCCGGATGAGCGCCACGATGGGAGAGTTCATCGCGGCGAAGATCCTCGTCGAGGCGGGCTACGACGTCGTCCCCGAGATCGAAGTCACCACGGGACACTCACTCGACTACCGGGCGACCGACGAGCGGACGAACGTGCTGGTGGAGGTCACCCGCCCCCAGCCACCGGCGAACCGCGTCGCCGCCGGTCCCGTCGCCGCCGTCCGCGACACCGCCGAGACCAAGACCAACGGCCAGCTCGCAGAACACGGCGGCGGTGCCGTCCTGTTCGTCGACTGCTCGAGTTTCGCCGACGACTCCTGGGCGGCCGTCCGCGGCGAACAACCCGACGTTCGCCACCGCCCGGCCGTCGTCTACCGCGCCCGGCCGGATGGCCACGTCGAAGGTTACCGGAAGGGATCGGTGCCGCTCGACCTCTCGAGTGCGCTCGAGTTCGTCGACTGAGACGTTCGACTGAACAGGTACCCAGCCGATCGGGAGATTTTGACAGTCATGAAGTATATACTATGATACATTTATCCTCGAGAGAGGTGTGTGAGTAGACGCGATGAGTGAACGACAGATCCAGACAGACGGCGAGTCGACGGTACCGACCGCTCGAGTCGACAGACGGCGGCTGTTACAGGTAGTAGGAGCAGGGGCGGTAGTGACCGCGTTCGGCACGGGCACAGTCCTCGCGGGCGGGGACGAGTCGAAACACGGGAAGGGGAACGACGAAAACGGGATGGACGGAGGGGACGAGCACGATAGCCCGCTGGAGGCGGACGGTGCCGATGACCGCTCGGGGCGGGACGTCCACCCAGTCTTCGGCTTCTCGGCGCTCTCACCGGAGGTCGAGCCACCGGACGAACCCGAGCACGAGATCCAGGCGAACACCGTCCCGCGAGAGGGCGAGGAGGTTCCGGAGTTCTTCTTCGAGCCGACGGGGCTGTTCGTCGAACCCGGAGAGACCGTCCAGGTCACCCTCTCGACACCACACCACTCGGTGACGGCCTACCACCCCGCCCAGGGCGTTCAGCAGCGCGTCCCCGACGGCGTCCCACCGTTCTCCTCGCCCGTACTCCCCGCCGGTGCCTACTGGCTCTACACGTTCGAGACCCCTGGCGTCTACGACGTCCACTGTGGCCCACACGAACTGTTCGGCCACGTCGCCCGACTCGTCGTCGGTGAGGCGACCGGGCCGGGGGCGGAGCCACCGGTACCCGAAGCCACACCCGACGAGCACGGGCACGATGACGAACACACGGACGAACACGAGCACACAGACGAGACGGAAGACGAACGAGCGGATGATGCCGGCGAAACTGACGACCCGCCGGAGCCGCGACCCCCCGTCGGGGCGGCGCTGACCGTCCTCGCAGACCCCGCACTCGACCCCGAACGGATCGTCGGGCAGGGACGCGTCTCCTGGGACGAGATCGACGAGGCGAACAAGGCGCTTCCGTTCTGAAGCGAAAAAACCAGATGGACGCTCAGAACGAGAGCGTATCCGGGGCGTAGACACTACCGAGCGGCGTCGGGTCGCGGTCGCTGTAGCCGACGCGGCCGACCGCCTTGTCGCTCACCGCCGAGTAGAGGGCGAACCGCGCTTCCTCCGGGGATTCGAACGTCTCACCGGCCAGTCGGCCGAGTACGTCGCCGACCGTCTCGGTCCCGTTCTGGAGGGCGAGCGAGCGGTCGCCGTACGCCTCGATCAGTTCCGCGGTCGTCACTGGATACTCGTGCGCCTCGATGAGCGCCTCGGTACGTTTGAACTGCATTACACCCGAACGGATGTTATAGACCATTATAAACATTGTCCATTAACTATTCACAGACGTCAGAACACATTATACACATTACTATTCATTATATTTCGGAGAGTGTCTCGAGAACCGTTTTCCGCGAGCGACGCCTCGAGTGTCCTATGCCCTACGCCGACCTCCACGTCCACACTACGCGCTCGGACGGGACGCTCGACCTCGAGGCGGTGCCCGCCGCCGCACACGAGGCGGGCGTGCGAGTCGTCGCGATCACCGACCACGACCGGCTACAGCCCTTCTCCGAACCGACCGTCGAGCGCGACGGCGTGACGCTCGTCTCCGGCATCGAACTCCGCGTCGAGGCGGCCGACGGCACCCGGGTGGACCTGCTGGGGCACGGCGTCTCCCCGACGGCCGGACTCGAGCGCTGCTGTGGACGAATCCAGCGCAACCGTCGCGAGCGCGGCCGGGCGATCGCCGACCGCGTCGAAGACCGCCTGGGAATCGACCTCGACCTCGCCATCGAAGACGGCGTCGGCCGCCCGCACGTCGCCAGAGCGGTCGCCGCCCACCCCGAGACGGCGCTCGACTATCAGGATGCGTTCGACGACCTGATCGGTGACGGCTGTCCGTGTTACGTCCCGCGCGAGATTCCGTCGTTCGAGCGCGGCGTCGCCCTCCTGAAGGGGGCTTGCACGCTCGTCTCACTCGCCCACCCGCTTCGCTACCGTGACCCCGCAGCCGCGCTCGCACTCACCGCCGACCTCGACGCACTCGAGTACCACTACCCCTACGGGCGGACGGTCGAGACGGCCCCGCTCGAGCGTGCTATCGATCGGCACGGTCTCCAGATCACCGGCGGCAGCGACGCCCACGGCACGCGACTCGGGCGGGCAGGGCTCACCCGAGCGGAATTTCAGCGGCTCGGTCTCCTCGAATAGTACCGGAACGGAGCGTCGATAGCGGAGGGTTCAATGTCACGCCGTCCGTAGGCACCGCTATGAACTGCCACTACTGCGACCGGGAGGCAGCTTTCGCCGCCGAATCCGAAGGCGTCAAGGTCGGCCTCTGTGAGAGCCACTTCCGGGAGCGGTTGCAGGAACTCGCCGAGGCGGACGGTCTCGAGGCGCTGAAAGAGCGCGTCGACGTCGACCGCGCCGAGTAACGGGGACCGGCCGGGGGGTCGGTGACGAGTGTCTCAGACGGTGTGTCGTGACGCTGTTCCCGGATCCGACCACGAGACGTGCGCGGTCGGACCGGTACGCAGTCACGAGAGACGTATCAGGCCGTCCGTCCGGCGTCGACGTCGATGGCGTCGACCGGACAGACGTCGACACAGAGCATACAGTCGATACACTGTGCCTCGTGGGTCGGCTCAGCCTTCTGCTCGCTCTCGGGATGTCCCGGGGAGTCCACCCAGGTGAAGACGTCGACCGGGCAGTCCTCGAGACAGGCCCCGTCGGCGATACAGAGGTCGTAGTCGACGGCGACGTGTGTCCCGCGGATGCCGAGTTGTTCCGGCTCGTCGACCGGGCCCCAGACGGCGACACCGTTCTCCTCACCGACTCGTTCGCGACTCTCGTGGAACTGTGGATCTATGGCCATTGCTAGCAGACCCAAACGGGAGACACCGACTTAAATGTACGCACGCACTTAAATCGCGAACCCGTTCGTTCAGAGTTAGGCGAGCCTAAAATCGGGAGGAGGGAGGGCGGTGGACCGAACACGACAGCGGTCGGAGACGTTCAGTTTATATACCACCGCAGCGCCAGCCGCCCGAGCGCTCGCGACACCCGGGCCGGGCGAAACCGGTCCCGGCGCTGACCTTTTCCACCGCGGGCACGTAGGTCCCCCTATGGCTCCTCGCGAGACCTTCCCCCCGCGGCTGGTGTTCGACGACGACTGTGGCTTCTGTACCTGGTGTGCCGAATTCGCCGCCGTACGCGGGCAATTCGACCTCGTGGGCTTCAGCGACCTCAGCCCCGACCAGCTCGCACGTCTCCCCGACGGCTACGACGACTGCGCGCACCTCCTGACCGACGACGCCGTCTACTCCTGTGGCGAAGCGATCGAGGAGGCCCTCACCCGCGTCGACACCCCCGCCCGCCTACCGGCCGAGGCGTTTCGCCTGCTCCCCGCTCGAGCGGGCGTCCGTGAGTCGCTCTACCGGACCCTCGCGGACAACCGCGACCTGCTCGGGAAGGTCGCCCGCCGGGAGCCGCCTGCGCGGAAGAGTCGGTGAGCGGAGGCACGTCACGGGAGCCGGGAGTGGCGTCTACTCCTGGACGTAGCTTCGAATGGCGGCGGCGAACTCGACGTACCGTTCGAGACCGTGTTGCAGCGCGTCGTACACGAGGTCGTCGTTCACGATCGGCCCGTAAGAGTGCGACAGCACGTCGCGGAATCCGACTGCTTCCTGGATTGCCTTCGAGAGTGTCGGTGAGATGATACCGACATCTTCCAGGACTCGTATCCGCTCTTTGCGGTACGTCGTCGACAGCTCGCGCTCGTGTTTGCAGATCTGGTCTGCGATGTCGAGAACCGCCTCCGTGAGCTTCTCGAACTTTCGTTCGACGGCATCTCGAAGGTCCTGATTACCGTCCGCTTTGTACGTTGCCCTCGAGAGGTGCTGTTTCTCACGGAGTGCAGAGACATTTCGCTGAATGCTCTCGATCGCATCCGCAATGCGAACCAGCGAGTCGGCAGACAGCGGATCACCAGCCATGACCTACCTCGAGTCACCATCTGCATACAGCCGTTCGACGGCCGTGTCGATTCGCGCTCGAGCCTGTTCCTTCGAGACCGGGTCACCAGACAGCAACGCGGCCAGTTCGTCGCCTCTCGAAGACGGCCCATAGACGACTCGACCGTGGTCGAAGACCGACCCTGCAAACTGCGGCGGCATCGAGTGTACGTCGACGAGGTCGACAGCGGGACCGAGTCGGGACTCGAGGTCGTCGAGCAACGCGAGATACACGTCGCTGTAGCCGAAATCGGCCGGGCGGAGCGACTCGAACTCGACGGCGAGGTCGACATCACGGGGACCGGTGCTCACAGCCGGTTCGCGAGTGCGTGACCCAAAGAGGAGCGCAAACCGAACGGGATGGCGACGACAGACGGCTCTGAGTGTCGATTCGATCGACGCCGACGACTCGTCCCGCTCATCCATACAGAGCCGTACGTACCGGCCCAGTATATCTGTTGTCGTGAAAGCGGCCATCGAGGGTCCCTACGCACCCCACTGAAGAGATTCGTCGGGCCGACACGCGAACTCAAAGTGCGTCGCTCACGGGGCTATCGCCCCGTTCGCCTCATCGCGGCTCTCGCTCGCTGCGCTCGTCTCAGTCAGTCGCGTCGCTCACGGGGCTATCGCCCCGTTCGCCTCATCGCGGCTCTCGCTCGCTGCGCTCGTCTCAGTCAGTCGCGTCGCTCACGGGGCTATCGCCCCGTTCGCCTCATCGCGGCTCTCGCTCGCTGCGCTCGCTCGAGCCGCGTACTATTCGAACGCCCCAATCCCCGTCACCTCCTTGCCGATGACGAGCGTGTGGATGTCGTGGGTGCCCTCGTAGGTGTAGACCGTTTCCATATTCGCGAGGTGGCGCATCGGTGAGTAATCCGTCGTAATACCGTTGCCACCGAGCATTGCTCGAGCGGTGCGTGCCACCTGGCGGGCCATCCGGACGTTGTTTCGCTTCGCCATCGAGACCTGGATGGGGGTCAGGTCACCGCGGTCTTTGAGTTCGCCGAGACGGCGCGCCAGCAGGTGTGCCAGTGAGATCTGGGTCGCCATCTCGGCGAGTTTCTCCTGCTGGAGCTGGAAGCGGGCAACGGGTCCGCCGAACTGCTCGCGCTCGCCGGCGTACTCGCGGGCGACCTCGAAACAGTCGCGGGCCGCGCCGACCGCCCCCCAGGCGATGCCGTAGCGCGCCTGCGTGAGACAGGAGAGCGGTCCCTTCAGCCCCTCGACGCCGGGGAGGACGTTCTCCACGGGAATGCGAACGCCGGTGAGCGAAATTTCGCCCGTACTCGAGGCGCGCATCGAGAGTTTGCCGTCGATCTCGTCGGTGGTGACGCCCTCGCGGTCGGTCTCGACGAGGAAGCCGCGGACGGGGGCGTCGGGCAGGGAGCGGTCGCGCGCCCAGACGAGGGCGAGGTCGGCGATCGGTGAGTTCGTGATCCAGGTCTTCGAGCCGGTGAGGACGTACTCGTCGCCGTCGCGTTCGGCGTACGTCTCCATCCCCGAGGGGTCAGAGCCGTGTTCGGGTTCGGTGAGACCGAAACAGCCGACCGCCTCGCCCGCACCGAGGGCGGGCAGCCAGCGCTCCTTCTGGGCCTCGCTCCCGAAGGCGTGGATTGGGTACATCACGAGCGCTCCCTGTACCGACGCCATCGAGCGAATCCCCGAGTCACAGGTCTCGAGTTCCATCATCAACAGCCCGTAGGCCGTCTCGGAGACGTTCGGCGAGCCGTAGCCCTCGAGATTTGGCGCGTAAAAGCCCATCTCGCCCATCTCGGGGATCAACTCGGTGGGGAACGTCCCGGCTTCGAAGTGCGCGCCGATGTCGGGGCGGACGCGGTCGGCGAGGAACTCGCGGGCGCTGTCGCGGATCAGGCGCTCCTCGTCGGAGAGGTCGGTCTCGAGTGCGAGCGGGTCGAACATACCCGACAGTCGACGCGTGAGCGCAAAAACGCTCGCGTGGTCTCGGCGGCGCTACGCCTCGGGCGAGCGGACGGAGGCGAGAAAGTTCTCGAAGACGAGTTTCGACTGCTGTGAGCGCGCGTAGGCGTCCTCGGTGAGTCCCTCGAGGATCGTGTCTCGGCGCTCGGGCGAGAGATCCTTCTCGGCGACGAGGTCGCGCGCGGTCCGCAGGTCGTACTCGGGGTGGAACTGGACGCCGAAGACGTCGCCGTGGCGGAAGGCGTGGTTCGAGTACTCGTTGGCCGCGAGCGCCTCGGCACCCGGCGGGAGCGTCGTGACGGCGTCGCTGTGGGTGGTGAACGAGACGAAGCGTCGGTCGATGTCGTCGAACAGCCGCGAGTCGCCGGTGTGTTCGATCTCGTGGTAGCCGACCTCGTAGACGCCCATGTCCTCGACGGTGCCGCCGAGAACGGTCGCGAGGAGCTGGTGGCCCCAGCAGATGCCGAGGTGGGGGACGCCGTCGTCGACCGCCTCACGCACCCACGTTTTCGTCGCCTCGATCCACGGTTCGTCCCAGTAGACCGACGAGCGCGAGCCGGTGACGACGGCCGCGTCGTAGTCGGTCGTCTCCGGAACGTCGCCGGCGGTGACGTCGAACTCCGCGAGCGAGCCGTCGAGTTCGCGCCGGAAGTTCCGCGAGGTGTGGACGTCGCCGTGGGTCGCGTCGAGCAGCGCGATACGAAGCTGCCTCATTACCGCGAGTCGAGCGGGGCGAGCGGAATAGCTCTTGCGTTCACCCGCTCACCACTCGGCCTGGGCGTCGGTCTCGAAGAACGTGAACAGCCGGTCGTTGACCGCGCGCGAGCGCTCGAGCGAGACGAGGTGGCCCGCACCCTCGAGCGCGAGGAACTCGCCGCGGGGCAGTCCGCGGGCGAGGTCGCGCCCCGCATCGGGGTCGACAAGCGCGTCGGCGCTCCCGTGGACGACGAGCGTCGGCTGGGTCACCTCGACGAGCCACCGCCGGGCGTCGAATCCCTCGAGTGCGGCGACCTGGGCGCGCCAGCCGTCGGCGTCGGCGTCGCCCTCGGCGCGCCAGTCGACGATGCCCTCGCGAACCGCTGGCTGGTCGGCGAGGAAGGAAGCGGAGAGGGCGGACTCGAGCGAGCGAGAGAGCGCCTCGCGGTCGTCCGGCGGGACCCAGAGCGCGTCGAGGTCGAACGCCTCGCCGTGGGCGGCGCTCGCGACCAGTGCGAGCGAGCGAATCCGACTCGAGTCGCGGGCGGCCGTCAGCGCGACCGCGCCGCCGAGACCCAGCCCGACGACGTGGGCGTTCCGACAGCCGCAGGCGGCGAGGACGCACTCGAGATCGGCTGCGAGCGTCTCGAGGTCGTAGGGACCCGGCGGGGCGTCGGAGCGGCCGGTCCCCCGGAGGTCCCAGACGACGGTCTCGTACGGCCCACAGAGCGCAGCGTGTTGCCAGCCCCAGAGCCAGCCGCCGAGACCGGCCTCGGAGACGAAGACGACCGGGTCGCCCTCGCCCGCCGCGTGGTAGTAGAGCGAGACGCCGTCGGCGGTGGTAGTCGGCATGCTCGAGCGGACGGGACCGGCGACGGCGAAGCTTTCGATACGCGGTACGGGATGGCGTCGCGTTCCGTAATGGGACGAGGATGGCGTCGCATTCGGTTGACGGGACGAGGTGGCGTCGCTTGCGGATACGAGCAGGAACCGGCGGTGAAAACGGTGTGGACTCGAGTGAGTCCACCGATACGACGTGGCGTCGCCCGCCGTGGGCCGTGTACCCCTACCCAGTGACAGGGGCCGTGATATACGATACCACAGTACATGATTCTGTCGACCGTTCACAGCGTGTGAGGCGGGAGAGAGAACCAGAGAGTGGCTACGTCGAGCGGTCGGAAACCGAAATCAGGCGTCTAACAGCTGTGTGAGCAGGTCCGGGACGGTCTCGAGTGCGTCGTCGAGCGCGTCTTCGTCGGGACCGCCGCCCTGGGCGAAGTCGGGTGGGCCGCCGCCGCCGCCGCCGACGGCCGCGGCGAGTTCGCCGACGACCTCGCCGGCGTTGATCCCGGAGCCGTCGGGGGTGGCGACGACGAACTGAGCGCCGCTCGTGCCGGAGCCGAGGACGGCGATCTTGCCGTCGTCGACGAGCGCGTTGGCGGTCGCCCGGAGTTCGTCCATGTCGGCGTCGATGCGCTGGACGATGGCGGTCCGTTCGCCGAGGTCGACCGCCTCGCCGCCTCCGCCGCCGCCAGCGCGGGCCTCGGCGAGCTGTTCTTTGAGCGCTTCGATCTCTTTGCCGCGGGCTTTCCACTCCTCGAAGAAGCGCTCGGCGGTGTCGGGAACCTCCTCCGGGGAGACCGCGAGGACGTCTGCGGCCTCGAGTAACGCGTCTTCGGTGCGCTGGGCGGCGGAGATGGCCGCCTCGCCGGCAGCGAAGGTGAGGCGCTCGACGCCGTCCTGGACGCGCTCGGTCGAGAGGAGTTTGATCGCGCCGATCTCACCCGTCCGGGCGACGTGGGTGCCACCGCAGGCCTGGACGTCGTCTGCGACCTCGATCAGCCGGATGTTCGTTCCCGGCGGGATACCGCCCTGGTAGAGGTCGAAGCCGTGTTCGGTCTCGGCCTCGTGGCGGTGGGGCCAGGACTGCGTGACCGAGAGGTTGTCCATGACGAACGCGTTCGCGACGTGCTCGATGCGTTTGACCTCCTCACGGGTGATGCGCTCGTAGTGGCGTACGTCGATACGCGAGTGCTCGACGCCCTTCTGGGCACCCGCCTGGCGGATGTGCTCGCCGAGGACCTGCCGGGCGGCGTGGATCACGAGGTGGGTCGCCGTGTGCTGGCGCATCAGCTGTCGACGGCGCTGGGCGTCGACCTGGCCGTTGACGAACTCGCCCTTGCCGGGGCGTTCGTCGGTCCGGTGTAAGATGACGCCGTCTTCGATCTGGACGTCGCGCACCTCGACGGTGGTCTCCTCGCTCGAGAGCGTCCCCCGGTCGGCTGGCTGGCCACCGCCTTCGGGGTAGAACATCGTCTGGTCGAGGACGACGTCGTAGCCGTCTTCACGATCGAAGACGTCGAGGACGACCGCCTCGAACTGGGTCCGCTGCTGGTCGTCGTAGTAGAGTTTCTCCGTCTCCGGGAGGTCGGCGAAACGCTCGTCGGTCCCACCCTCCGTGGATTCGGTGACGACCGTGCTGTCGTGGCGCTCGGCGACGAGACTGTAGAAGTTGTCGGGCACCTGCACGTCGGCGCCGGTCTCTGCGGCGATCTCCTCGACCATCGCGGGCTGGATGCCGTGGGAGTCGTAGAGTTCGATCAGTTCGCGCGTCGGAATCGTCTCCTCGCGGGCGGCGTACTCCTCGGCGAGCTGTTCGACCCGGCGGCCGCCGCGCTCGAGCGTCTCGCGGTACTTCTCGACTTCGGTGCGGACGATGTCGCGGATGGTGTCGCGGTTCTCGTAGCCTAAGCGTTCGGCCTGCATGTCGACGAGTTCGTCGAGCGGCGCGTCGACGCCTGCGCTGTCACAGAGGCGCTGGAGGCGGCGCAACACCATGCGGGCGAGGTAGCCCGTGCGGACGTTCGAGGGGACGATGCCGTCGCCGAACATGTAGGCGAGCGTCCGGCAGTGGTCGGCGATGGCGTAGATGTCCTCGAGCGGTTCGACGAGCGCCTCGAGTTCTTCGACTGGCACGTCGAGTTCGGCGGCGATCTCGGTGCGGGCGGTCGCCATGTCCTCGGCCTCGTCGATGTCCATGTTGCCAGCGAGTTTGGCCGCGCGGTGGACGAGCCGCTCCTCCTCGTCGGTGTGGGAGAGTCCAGCGTTCTCCTCGAGGAAGGCGATCATGTCGGGGTAGATCGCCTCGTAGACCGTCGGCGTCCCCTGGGACACCCAGGCCCAGCGCTCTAGGCCGTAGCCGGTGTCGACGATGTAGGTGTCCATGTAGGAGTAGGAGTTCCCGTCTTTCATCTCGAACTCGCCGTCCGGGTCCTGCTCGAGACACATGAAGACGAGCGTGGCGAGTTCGACACCCCTGAAGATGACCTCGATGGCGGGACCGGCGTTGCCGCCGCCGACCCAGGGGTCTTCGATGTAGATCACTTCCTCGAGGTCGACGCCGAGCGACTCGAAGAAGCCGTCACAGTAGCGGACGGTGTCGTCTTTCCAGTAGACCTCGCCCTCGTAGGCGTACTCGACCTCTGCGTCCTCCCGGACGTTGAAGGCGTGGTGGGCCATCATCTCGAAGGCCATCGTGTGGCGGCCCGTCTTGCCGACGTTGTCGATGTCCTGCATCCGGATACACGGCTGGCTGATCGTCAACGGGTTCGCCGGCGGCGGCGTCTCGCCGCTGGTGACCAGCGGCTGGAAGTCGTAGATAGACGCCTGCGTCAACAGGACGTCGTCGCGCCAGCGGTTCGCCGCGACCGGGTAGGGGTCGATTCTGGTGTGGTCGTTCGACTCGAAGTACGAGAGAAACGCCTCGCGCATCTCCTCGAGCGTGTACGACTCGTCGAAGCCCGGATTGTCGATGAAGTCGTACTCCGCACACGGGGGCTCACCGCACGTCGTGCGCTCGTGATCGCGCGTCCAGAAGTGCGCGCCACACTCAGAGCACTCGAGACGCTCGAAGCCCTCCTCCTCGAAGTACTCGAGTCGGTACTCTGCCTCCAGTTCACTCATTCGTACGTGTGGTTGGCCGTGCAGACTGTAAAACAGTTCCGCAAGGGCCGAGAGACACGCCGTCCGCCCGGAGAATTCGCCGTCGGGTGCGTGAAACGAACGGCGGCCACCACCCGCTCCGTCCCGCTGGCCGAAACGGTGGCGACACCGCGCTCGAGACCGAGCGACCTGTTCGTCGAGTCGCGTTCCGCTCGGCGCTGCCAACAGATTATTAATGGTGCTACACACTCTGTAGGATGGTATTCACACGCAGGGAGACGGGTGAGCCTCGAGGGGAAGGTACGCATGACCGATGCACGGAGTATCCTGTACGTCGCCGCAAGCGAGGAGACCGCCCAGCGGGGAGCGGACGCGCTCGAGCGAGCGGCGGACACGATGGGGGAGACGGCTGGAGGAATCGCGGGGGCGAGACCGGTATCACTGACGGTGGAGTGGGCGACCGACTTCGTGACGATCCGTGAGCGCGCGCCGACGGTCGACTGCGTCGTCTTCGCGGAGACGCCGACGACGGCCGCGGGCGCACACTTACTCGAGGTGATCGACGCCTGCCAGTCGACGCCGCTCGTCCTCTACACAGATAGCGCCTACGGGCCGCGAACGGCCCGCTCGACCGACGGCGTCGACGGCTACGTCAGGCAGGGTGAGGGGACGGTCTCGCACCTGCTCGACGAGGTGATCTGGGTCTGTGAAGGAACGACGGCGGACGCCACGGGCGAGCCACTCGAGGAGGACTTCGGCTGGCTTCCCGAAGGCGTGTTCGTCGTCGACGAGCGCCAGCACCTGACGTACGCGAACGAGTGGGTCGGACGGCTCCTCGGCGTCGACGCAGCACACGTCCGGAACGTCCCGCTGGCGGCACTCAGCGCCGGTGGAACGCTCTCCGAGGAGGATTTCGAGGCGCTCTCGGACGCACTCGAGCGCGTACTCGAGGAGGGGGCAGAGGTCGCGACGCTCGCGGTGACGGTCGCGACCGACGAAGGCGAGACGCCGCTGACACTGCGCGCCGGGTCGCGCGGCGACGACGCCATCGTCACCGTCAGACCGGCGGCCGACCTCGAGGCGGTCGGAACGGCACCCGACGAGGACGAGCGCTCTCGGCTCGGATCACTGCTCGCGTTCGCGACCGAGACCGCCCCGAGCATCGAGGACGAGCGCGACGGCTGGCAGCGAGCGGCCCTGCTCGAGCGGGCGCTCGAGACGAGCAGCGACCTGGTCGACGGCGACCGGTACGTGCTCTTCGAGCGCGAGGGTGACGACCTCCGCGTCCGCTCGTCGACACCCGACGAACGAGCGAGCGAGGGGGGTGGAGCCGAAGACGAGCGGGCGCTCGAGCTCGCCCGGCGGGCGCTTCGAAGCGGCGAGGCGATCCTGGCCGGAACAGCGGACGAGGCGGGCGACGAGCGCGAACCGACCACCGGATCGTACCTCTGTGTGCCGGTCGGGTCCGACGCCGTCCTCGGGGTGGTCGCCGAGGGAGACGGCCCGCTCGAGGCGAGCGACCGCGAGGCGCTCGCGGTGCTCGGGCAGGTCGCAGGCGACGCACTCGCCCACAGGGAGACCATCGAGACCGCGACGCGCGCTGCCGGCGGGAAGGCGGTGTTCGAACACGGGCCCGAGCCACTCGTCCGCTACGAGTGGCACGAGGGAGAGGCGGTCGTGAACGAGGTCAACCGGGCGTTCGAAGCACTGTTCGGCTGTGACGGCGAGGCGCTCGTCGGCGACCCCATCGAGGCGCTCGTCGGTCCGCCGCTGGCAGCCGACGGGAGCACCACCGCGGAGTTCGAGGCGCTCCTGCGGGGAGACGACGACCACCTCGTCTGCCGTCGCGAGACCAGAGACGGCGTCAGGGCGTTCGTTCTGTTCGCCATCGCACTCGAGCGGACCGACGCGGGCCGGATCCGCCACGGCGTCGTCCAGTTCGCCGACGTCACCGAACGGGTGCGTACCGAGCGCGCGCTCGGAGCGTTACGCGAGCGTCTCGAGGGGTTCGCGACGCTTACAGAGCGCGACCTCCAGCCGCAGTTGAACGTCGCCCGCGGCTTCCTCGAGCTGGCCTCGGAGACCGGCGACGAGGACCACTTCGCCGAGGTCGACGACGCCCACAGCCGGCTCGCGAGCACGCTCGAGGAGATGCGCGCGCTCGTCGGCTACGAGGACGTGATCACCGACACCGAACCGGTCTCGATCCGTGACCTCGCCCGGCGCGCCTGGGCCGGTGTCGAGACGACGAACGCCACCCTCGACCTCGGCGACGACGCGATCCTCGAGATCGACAAAGTGCTGGGTCGGGAGGCGCTCGAGCACCTGTTTCGTAACGCCCTCGAACACGGCCGGTCGGGTGAGGACGAGGCGATTACCGTCACCGTGCGCGCGACCGACACCGGGTTCCTCGTCGACGACGACGGCGTCGGTATCCCCGAACCCGACCGCGAGCGCGTCTTCGAGGTGGGGTACACCACCAGCGACGACGGGACCGGACTCGGACTCCCGATCGTCGCCGAGATCGCCGACGCTCACGGGTGGACGGTCACCGTCGACGAGAACGACCACGGCGGCGCGCGGATCGTCGTCGACGAGCCGGCAGCGACGGCCGCCGGAGACCTGGCGGGTGAACGGACGGCCACCGACGAGGGCGAGAGTCATCGCTCCGGCGAGCGGCCGGCGACGGATGGAGACGGCACGCTCGAGACGGAGGAGACGGATGGAGACGGAACGGACCGGGATTCGGTGGCATCACAGCCACACGAGCAGGCCGCACTCGAGACGCCCCGGCCGAGACTCCACCGCTGAGGGGATCAGGACTCGTGCTCGAGCGCCAGCGACGCCAGCATCGCCTCGAGCTGGAGGCGTTCGTTCGCTCCCTCGGTGATCCGGTAGTCGACCTCGCCTAACCGCTCGAGCAGGCGGACGGTCGCGCGTTCGTCGAGGTCGAGCGCCCAGGCCGAGCGGTGGAGCTGATCGACGACGTCGCCGCCGGCCAGCCCGCGCTCGGTGAGTAAGTCCTCTAGGGCGGCGCGGGCGGCGGTGAAGTCGCCGTCGATGGCGCGGCCGACCATCGCCTCGACCTCCTCGGGACGGGCGGTCGCGGTGATCGCGAAGACGGTCTCCTCGTCGACGGTCTCGCCCATGACGGCGGCGGCCTGGAGGGCGTTGATCGCCTTGCGCATGTCGCCTGCGGCGGCGTAGACGACCGCATCGACGCCGTCGTCGGTGACCTCGATGCCTTCGGTCTCGGCGATCTCTCTCACCTGCGCCTCGATGGCGGCGTCCTCGAGTTCGGTGAACCGGAACACCGCACAGCGCGACTGGATCGGGTCGATGATCTGACTCGAGTAGTTACACGAGAGGATGAAGCGAGTGTTGTGGGAGAACTGCTCCATCGTCCGGCGCAACGCCGACTGGGCGTCTTTGGTGAGCGCGTCGGCCTCGTCTAAGAAGATGATACGGTAGTCGTGGCCGCCGAAGCTCGCGCGGGCGAAGTTCTTGATCCGGTCACGGACCACGTCGATACCGCGCTCGTCGGAGGCGTTCAACTCGAGGAAGTTGTCGCGCCAGTTCTCGCCGTAAATCTCGCGCGAAATGCTCTGTGCTGCGGTCGTCTTCCCAGTTCCGGCCGGCCCTGCGAACATGAGGTGCGGCAGGTCGTCCGTCGCGACGTAGCGCTCAAGGCGCGGGACGATGTCCCCGTGGCCTTTGATGTCGGCGAGCCGCTCCGGGCGGTACTTCTCGATCCAGACGTCGGCCCGGCCCGCGGCGGGCGCGTCGGCGTCGGCTGGGGCGTCCTCGCTCATACACGCGGAGAGGGTAGGCCGGCCCATAAGTACCCCGAAGCGCCGAGCGCGTCGACACGTGTCACACCGTTATCGTTTTAAGAGCCGTGAGCGCGTAGGTCGGGTATGAGTCGCTCGAGACGCCTGCAGACGCGAGTCGCGTTCACCCTCCTGGTCGTCGTGGTCGTCCTCGCGGCGGGACCGACGGCCGTCGCGGCACAGTCCCAGACCGGAATCAGCGGCACGGTCGTCGTCGGTGAGGGCGAAACCGTCTCCGACGTGAGCGCGGTCGCGGGCACCGTCGTCGTCGAGGAGGGCGGGACGGTGACCGGTGACGTGAGCGCGTTCGCTGGCAACGTCTACGTCCACGGCACCGTCGAGGGTGACCTCTCGGCCGCCGCGGGCAACGTCGAGATCACGGGCACCGTCGCGGGCGAGGTGAGCGTCGGCGCTGGAAACCTCCTGCTCGCCGATGGGGCGACGGTCGGCAGCCTCCAGGCCGGTGTGGGCAACGCCGAACTGTACGGCACCATCGAGGGTGACGCCTCGGTCGGTGCGGACTCGATCACCCTCGCCGAGTCGACGGCCATCGCGGGCGACCTCCGGTACGACGGCGACCTCGAGGGACCGACCGACGGCGTCGCAGGCGACGTGACGCGCGACTCGACGCTCGGCTTCGACGTCGCACCGACGCTCCAGCCCATCTCCGAGGCGCTGTTCGCCGTCTACGCGCTCGTCCTGAACCTCCTGCTCGGTGCGGCGCTGCTCGCGCTCTTTCCCCGGTTCTCCGCGGACGTCGCCGCCCGGGTCGCAGGTAATCCCGTGCGAACCGGACTGGTTGGCCTGCTCGTCCTCGTCGCGGTCCCGATCCTCCTGGTCGCCATCGCGATCACCGTCATCGGCATCCCCATCACGCTCGTCGGCGCGCTGCTGTTCGTCCTCGTCGTCTGGATCGCCGTCGTCTACGGCCGCTTCGCCGTCGCCGCCTGGCTCCTCTCGAGTCTCGGCGTCGAGAGCCGGTGGCTCGCGCTGGTCGTCGGTCTCGTCGGCGGCGCACTGCTCGTGCGCGTCCCGTTCGTCGGCGGCCTGCTCAACCTGGTGCTCTTCCTGCTGGGGCTGGGCGCGCTCTCGGGGGCGCTCTACGGCCACTACCGCCGGGGCAGGGCGCGACCCGCGGGTGACACCCAGCCCGGCCCGGAGTACGGTCCCGAGCGCTCGCCGGGTGAGTGAGCCGACGCGCTCAAGTCGGCCGCGACGAAAGCCCAGCCATGCGTGTCACCGTCGACGTCACGGGCGAAGGCGTCCACGAGATCGACCTCGAGCGCCTCGAGTCAGCGTCGCCGACCTACGCTGACCTCCTCGCCCGGATCGAGCTGAGTCCCCACGAGGTGAGCGTCCTCGTCGACGGCCGCCCGGTGCCCGAAGACGCCCCCGTCGAGGTCGAACAAATCACCGTTCTCCGGCTGATCAAAGGCGGATGAGGGAGACGGACGTTCGCCCTGCGGACCCGGCGGAGGCGCTCACCGCCAGACGCATCCTCGACGCCGCGGTGCTCGAGGTCGACGGTCTCACCGCCCGGCTCGAGGCGGGCGACATCCTCGTGGCGAGCGAGGGGGAGCGCGACCGGATCAGAGGCGTTCTCGTCCTCGAGCCGCTGCCAGACGGCACGGGGACCCGACTCGAGGCGATCGCCGTCCGGCGTCGCCACCGCGCTCGCGGCATCGGCACCGCACTCGTCGACGTCGCACTCGCGCGCGAGGGACGGCTGACGGCGGAGTTCGACGCGAGCGTCCGCCCGTTCTACGACGCCCTCGGCTTCGAGTGCGAGCGCCTCGAGTCCGGGCGGTACCGCGGCTGGCTCGAGCGCGACTGACCGGTGTCGACACTCACCTACCTCCGGAGGTCTCGAGCCTCCGCCTGGGTCAGATAACAGCCACAGGAGGCGACGATGGTGTCCGATCCCGTCGCCGTCACCCCCACCACGACGCTCTCGCAGTGGGGACACCGCGGCGGATTCCAGTTCTCGCCGCCCCAGCGGCCGACGTCCTCACTCATCGAGGGGCCTCCGGTCTGGGTGTCGGGTACAGGACACTCGAGTGAGAGTGTGGTCACTCAGAGAACGGACGTTTCGCGGTCTGTACAGCGCGTTTGCGAGCCTTTTAAGGTCGCGTGGTTGGTACTGAGTCATGGCTTCGGAACCCCGTCGTAGGGTTGGAAGCCACGCCTCGGGTGCTCCTACACCCGGGGCACTTTCTGTGCGTGCCCTAACCGGCGTGCGGTGGGCGCGGCTTCCACGGGTGAGTTTCACGAAGAGATACATATAATTTCTGGAGATGAGTGTTGGTGATTTCGTAGAGTATGCTCGAGTCGAGCTACCTGGCGATGCTTCGTACGGGACTGAGGCTGGTCCCTGGCAACGAGTTGCTACCGGGAGACCAGATCAGATACTCCGAAGAGGAGGACATCGTCACGCTCATCGGCGGTGCGTTCGAGGTCGTCGGTGTAGCCGGAGCGGCTGAACAGGACGTACAGTGTCTCTCCGTCTGCTGGCCCGTCTGGCCATCGTACTTCTGAGGCTGTTCGTTCGAGAGTGGAGAGAACACCCTCACTCACAGGTCGAGAGGTGAACTTGCACTCACCAGCGACGAGACCCTCAGTGGAGAGTCCGAGGACGTCGAGTTCGTGTTCCTTGAACCACCACTGTCCGATGGCACGGAACCGACGGTCGATGAGCCGTGGCAGTTCGCGCTGACAGAGGCGTTCGAACAACGGGCTCACGTAATCCGCCAGCTCGGGCGCAACGAGTTCGTCGTACGCGTCGTCGCCGAGTAGCCGAAGTTGGTCCTGGGTACCGTAGACGAACCGGAACCAGAACCGGAACAGTGGAGCGGAGATGCGATACCGGCCGCGTTTCGAAGAGGTTGGAGATTCCGTTACGGGAATGTGGCGCTCGACGAGGCGGAGTCGGCGGAGTTTCTGAAGATATGTGCTGAGCGAGGCGGATTCGACACCAGCCATACCTGCAATCTCGTTCGGAGTGCGACGCCCGTGGGCGAGCGCACGGAGGATGCTGAAGTACGTATTCGGCTGTCGGAGTTCGGTACGCAGCAGAAACTCGGGCTCGGAGTACAGGAGACCGCGCTCCGACAAAATCGCCTGCTGTACGTTCGATCCTAACGGCTGGTCGGGGTCGATGGTCTGCAGGTAGTGCGGTGTGCCGCCGTAGATCGACCACGCGGTGATGGCAGTCTCGGGATCGTACTCCGGGAAGAACTGGCGCGCATCGGCCACCTCGAGTGGTTCGAGATCGATCGTCGCCGTCCGCCGACCGTACAGCGGTGCGCTTCCAGAAAGCACCTCGTCTTCCATCACACTGATCGACGATCCCACGAGCACGAGCGTCATCCCTGTCTCCTGTAACGCCATATCCCAGACGCGCTGAATTCGGGACGGCAACGACTCGTCCTCTTCGATGAGGAATGGGAACTCGTCGATGACGACGACGGCATCTTCCGCACCCAGTGCTTCGAGGATGGCTTCCCAGTCGCGGCGGACGTTCCGCAACGAAGGGTACTGTGCAGTAGCGGTTTCGACGAACTGTTCGAGCTGATTTGGGGCGGTTGATTCGACCGCCTGGTAGTAGATCGCGTCGTCCCGGTCATCGATGGACTGACGCACGAGTTCGCTCTTGCCGAGGCGACGGCGGCCGTAGATCACGATGAAGTCCGCCGTTTCGGACTCGTAGCAGTCCGTGAGTTGATCGAGTTCGAGGTCTCGATCAACGAATCGCTCCATACCGTCCGTAGCATCTCCGGAAGAATAGAATTTTCGATTTCCGAAATCACGATTTCCAACGTCACGATTTCCTATCACGGGTGAGGAACGAACCGACAGACGAGATTTGTCGTACGGCCGAGGGGATCAACGCGGTCGAAAACCCGCCGTGAGAGGCGGCGGAGTAAGAGGCGACGGCGGGACGAACCCGGTGAGTCGCTCTGCGGGGGCCGAAACCATAACACCCCCTCCGCGCCGAGTGGGGGTGTGATCTGATCGATGGTCTCGAGTACGCTCTCGGTGGCGACGACGCCCGACCTCCTGCGGCTGCTCGCCGTCCCCGTCTTCGCCTGGGCGGCGGTGCGCGACGTGAAGACGCGGCGCATCTCGAGTCGGGTCTGGATTCCGCTCGCCGCACTGGGAGCGGTGACCCTCGTCTGGGACGCCCTGCTCGCGAGGGAGGCAGGCCCACAGGTCTGGGCCTGGGAGTTTCTCCTCCCGGCGGCGATCAGCCTGGGCTTCGTCGTCCCCATCGCCTACCTCTTCTGGTGGGTCGGCGGCTTCGGCGGCGCGGACGCGAAGGCGCTGCTGGTGATCGCGCTGGTGTTTCCGGCGTTTCCGGCCTACACGCTCGGCTCGCAGACGCTGCCGCTGACGACGACCGACGCGGGGGCGTTCTCCTTTACCATCCTGACGAACGCGGTGCTCGTCGGCGTCCTCATCCCACTGGCGCTCGCGGCCCGAAACGCCCTCGCCGGGCGCATCGCCCCCGTGATGTTCGTCGGCTGGCCGGTCCAGACGGAGCGGGTGATCGACACCCACGGCAAACTCCTCCAGACGACCGAGGGACTCTCTCGAGGCGGTCTCGACCTCGACGCGCTCAGAATGTACCTGCGCTGGCGCGGGCTGACACTCGAGGCGGTGCGCGCCGACCCCGAGCGCTACCGCGACCCGGCGACGCTGCCGGACGAACCACACCCACCGACCGACGGCGCGGTGGGCGTCACCGACGCCCGTACCGACGGCGGGCAGCGGAGCGAGAGCGACGGCGACCGGGACGCCGAGACCGACGGCGAGGACCCGTGGGGTGCGGCGGCCTTCCTCGCGGACATCGAGGGGACGGCCTACGGCACCACACCCGAGACGCTCCGGGACGGACTCGAGGTGCTGAGTCGGGAGGAGACGGTCTGGGTCTCGCCGGGGACGCCGTTTCTCGTCCCCGTCTTCGTCGGGCTGGTGATCGCGCTCGTCTACGGCGACCTGCTGTTCGGGCTATTCCTGTAGACGGGCGCTCGAGCGAAGTGCGCCGAGTCCGCGTCGGCACGGCTGCTCAGGACAGCCGCGGGTAGAGGTAGTGTTCGTAGAGCGGGACGACGAACGTCCAGAGGACCGCGAGCACCGCGCCGCCGGCGACGATAGCGACCCAGAGCCACTCGTTGAGCGTCGGCGGTCCCGACGCCAGTGCGGCGAGCGTGGCGAGAAACAGCAGGGCACAGCCGACGACGCTGCCGAGTTCGAGCGTCGCGGCGATGGGGTGGGCGCGCACCTCGGCGAGCAGCGTTGTGAGAGAGCCTCCAGCCATGAGCGCGAGTCACGCTCGAGGGTCAAAACACTCACGGCGGCTCAGACGCCGATGTCGGAGCGGCGAAACTGAACCCGGCTGGCGAGGACGAGAGCGAGCGTCGCGAGGAGGAGGACGGCCGCGCCGGTGAAATCGTAGGTGCCGTGGACCAGGATGGCCGTCGGGTCGTAGTGGGCGGTGGGGCTGACGGCGGCGAGCCAGGTGTAGTCGGCGCTCGAGCTCACCGAGTCGACCAGGAAGAGGGCGAACACCAGTCCGATGGCGAGACGGCGAGCGAGGTCGGCGCGTACGAGCAGCGTCGAGAGGAGCAGGCCGATGGCGGCGCAGGCGAGCAGGTAGGGTATCGAGAGGAGGTGGACCATCACGAGGTCGGCCAGGGCGACCGTCTCGCCGATGGCGAGGACGCCCGCGTAGACGGCGACCGGGACGACGAGGTTGAGGAGGACGATCGGAACGACGAGCGCGGCGAACGTCTCGGTGACGACGCGGGCGCGCGAGACCGGTAGCGAGAGGACGAGGTCCATCCGGTCGCGTTCGACGTCCTCGGCGATCGATCCCGCGGCGAGGTAGGCGACGTAGAGACCGAGCAACAGGAGCCAGACGAACTGGTAGAGTTCGACGGCGAGGAAGCCCTCGATCGTGCCGATCGTGTCGATGCCGAACGCCTCCTGGAAGGCGGGCGGGAACGCCTCGACGTAGGCGTCCATGTCCACGTCGGCGAACGAGGGGAAGAACGCGATGAACATGAGCGCGAGCGCGCTGATCCCGACGGCGAGCGCGAGCGTCCCCTTCAGGCGGCGTTCGGCCTGGTAGCGGGCGATCTCAAGCATCGCCAGCCTCCGTCTCTACGGCCGCTCGAGTCCCGGCACTCGAGTCGGCGTCTCCACGCTCGGCGCTCCCGTCGGCGTCTCCACGCTCGGCGCTCCCGTCGGCGTCTCCACGCTCGGCGCTCCCGTCGGCGTCGCCGTAGTAGTGCATGAACACGTCCTCGAGCGGCGGTTCGCCGATCTCGACGTCGAGCACCTCGTAGGTGGCGAGGTGAGAGAGCAGCGCGTCGTACTCGCCGGTGTAGGTGAACTGGAGACCGGAGCCGAGTGTGCGGACGTCGTTCGCTCCCTCGAGCGTGAACACCTCGGGGTCGACCGGGGAGCCGAACTGGACGCGGACGGACTTGCCGCCGCGGCTGAGGAGCGTTTCGACGTCTTCGAGTGCGACGAGTTCACCCTCGCGGAGGATGGCGACGCGATCACAGACGCGGCGCACCTCGCTCAGGACGTGTGAGGAGAAGAAGATCGTCGTCCCGCGCTCGCGTTCTGCGCGGACGAACTCGTTGAAACGCTCCTGTTTCAGCGGGTCGAGTCCCGACGTTGGCTCGTCCATGATGACGAGGTCGGGGTCGTGCATGAACGCCTGGACGAGACCGAGCATCTGTGCGTTGCCCGTCGAGTACTCGCGAATCCGGCGCTCGAGCGGCGGGGTGAAGATCTCGAGCAGTTCCTCGCGACGGCTGTCTCCGCGGATCGACGCGAAGTACTCGAGGACGCGCTCACCGGTGGCGTTCTCGTCGAAGCTGAGGTCCGCCGGGAGGTAGCCGATGCGGCGTTTCGCCTCGATCAGGGCGGTCTCGTCGCGTACGTCCGCGCCGAGGACCGTCGCGCTCCCGCTCGTCGGTGCGAGCAAGCCGAGCAGCGTCCTGATCGCGGTGGTCTTCCCGGCGCCGTTCGGGCCTAAAAAGCCGAACACCTCGCCCTCCTCGACGGTGAACGAGAGCGAGTCGATCCCCAGGACCTCGCCGTAGGCCTTCGTCAGCGCCGAAACCTCGATGGCTGCCATACCCGACACTCGAGTCTATGAACAGATATCTGTTTTGGTCACGTAGTCAAGGCCGGGCCACGAACGGTGACCGATTCGTTTTTTCGTTCACCAGACCAAGCCCGGGCATGCGTGGGTTCAGCGACGACGAGCGCGACCGGATCCGCGAGGAGCTCGTCGAGACCGGTCGGGAACTGCTGGTTCGGTACGGGCCGGAGAAGACGACGGTCGCCGACGTGACCGAACCGGTCGGCATCGCGAAGGGGACCTTCTACCGCTTTTTCGACTCGAAGGCGGAACTGTACCTCGAGGTCTTACGCCGCGAGCAGGAGGCGTACTTCGAGCGCGTCGAGCGCGACCTCGACGCGACCGACACCGCCCGCGACGGACTCGAGGTGTTGTTTCACAGCTACCTCGAGTGGGCCGAGGACAACGAGCTAGTCCAGCAGCTGGTCGTCCGGAGCGACTACCGGGAGGTGTTTCGCGGCGTGCCAGCGGAGCGACTCGAGGAGATCCAGCGCGAGGAACTCGCGGCGTTCGTCCCCATCGTCGACGCCGTCCGCGAGCGCGACGAGGCGCTCGAGGCGCTCGACGCCATCACCATTCTCGGCCTGATGAGCGCGGTCGTCTTACTCAGCCTCTACCGCGAGGAGTACGAGGAGTACGAGGCAGGCTACTACGAGCGCGTCAAGGAGGTCTACGTCTCGGCGCTGGCGCGCGGACTCACGTCCTGAAGACTCACCCCACGAGCGCCCGCTGGCGCGCGGCGTACTTCGCGAACAGATCCACTTCGAGGTTACACTCGTCGCCGACGGCGACACTCGAGAACGTCGTCAGGGCGGCCGTCTGTGGGACCACGACCACCTCGAACGACCCCGGCTCGACACCAGCGATGGAGAGGCTCACGCCGTCGACGGCGACCGGTCCCTTCTCGACGACGTACGGAGCGCAGGTCTCGGGCAGAGCGAACGTGAGCGCCGTCCCTCCGGAGCCTTCTGCGCCGAGTGGGTGGCGCTCGAGCAGCCGTGTCGTCGTCTCGACGGTGCCGCCGACGACGTGGCCGTGAAAGCGTCCCGAAGCGGCCAGCGGCCGCTCGAGGTTGACCCGCTCACCCGGCGTGGCGTCGCCGAGCGTCGTCCGCGCGAGGGTCTCGGCCGAGAGAAACGTCTCGAACCAGTCCTCGCCGACGGTTTCGGCGGTCAGGCAGACGCCGCTGACGGCGACGCTGTCGTCCGGTCCGATCCCCGCCGGGCGGGGTTCGATTCTGAGTCGGCGGCCCGCGCCGACGCGTGTAGTCTCCGCGATGGTTCCCGTCGTCTCGACGATCCCGGTGTACATCTCGTCTCGAGCGACTCGCTACCTCGACAAATTCGTTATGGATCACAGATGTGGAACGAGTCGGACGGCGTCCCAGGCTCGAGCGGCGACCGGCCGCCTCAGACGCGTGCGTCGATCTCGTCGGCGATCGCATCCAGATCGTCGTCTTCCAGGTCGGGCGTCTCGCCCGCGATGGCGTGGATGGGACCGCCGCCGTCTCCCGTAAAGCGTGGGACGATGTGGGCGTGGACGTGGGGCACCTCCTGGCCTGCGGCCTCGCCGTTGTTGAACGCGACGGTGCTGGCGTCGGCGTCGACGGCCGCCTCGACGGCCGGGACGAGCCGGTGGAGCGTCGCGTAGAGGTCGGCCGCCACGTCCGCCGGGACGTCGTTCAGCCGCTCGTACTCCTCTTTCGGGATCACGAGCGTGTGCCCCGGCGCGAGCGGGTTCACGTCGAGAAACGCCAGCGTCGTCTCGTCTTCGTACACCACGCGCGCGGGAATGTCGCCCGCGACGATCTGACTGAAGATCGAAGCCATGTACGGGGAGTCGACACCTCGCCGTATGAAGGTTTCCCGCCGGATCGAGGAGAGCCAGCGACGGCTCGAGTCGTCAGCGTGGCTCGGGACGAGTCAGTACCGGGACGGGTCGAGACGGACGACGTCGGCCGGTGGTGCGTCGAACGCGTCGGGGTGACAGACCGCGGCCAGGCGCTCGGCGGCGTCGACCAGCCGCGGCGTCCACCGGGTCAGGTAGGCGCTCCCGTCGAAGACGAACACCTGACCGTCGCGGACCGCCGTGAGGTCGTCCCACCCCGGCCGGTCGGTCAGTTCGTGGAGCCGCTCGAGCGTCCGCTCGGCGTCGAAGCCACAGGGGGCGACCACCAGCACCTCGGGGTCAGCCGCCAGGAAGGCGTCCCACTCGAGCGGCCGCGAGCGCGCGCCCGGCTCGCCGAACTCGCAGGTCGCGCCAGCCGCGGCGACCACGTCGGGAACCCAGCTTCCGCCGGGGCGGAGCGGGTCCATCCACTCGAGGACGGCCAGCCGCGGACGGGGCGCGTCGGGGACGCGCTCGGCGAGGGTGTCGAGGCGCTCGCGGAGGTCCGCGACGAGCGCCGTCGCCGCCGCCTCGGTGTCGGTCGCCTCGCCGACCTCCTCGATGCAGGTGAAGACGTCCGCGAGTCGGCGCGCCTGGAGGGCGAGCACCGCGGGGTCGGTCTCGAGCCCGGCGAGCGTCTCACCGACGAGCACGTCGTCGACCGCACACACCCCGCAGACGCCCTGGGTGACGATCAGGTCCGGGTCGAGCGCGTCGATGGTCTCGGCGTCCATCCGGTAGAGGTGGCCGTCCGCCGTCGCCGCGCGGACCTGCTCGTGGCGGTCGGCGCTGGCGTCGGCGTCGACCTTCGAGACGTCGATCCGCGGCAGGTCAGCCACTCGAGGCGGGTAGTCACAGGCGTGTGAGACTGCGACGGGGTCGACGCCGAGGGCGGCGAGGATCTCTGTCGAGGAGGGTGAGGTGGAGATGACCTTCATACGGTCGACTCCTCACGCACCGCCATCACGCTGGCGGATCGAGAGCGCCGCCACGACGAGCACACCGACGGCGAGGAGTGTGCCGAAGCCGGGCGAGCCGTCGTCGTCCGCGCTGGCGTCGGCAGCGTCGCTCGAGTCGTCCGCCTCGTCGGTATCGTCCGCTCGCTCGCCGTCGGCGTCGGTGTCACCGGCGTCGGCAGCGCCGCTCGAGTCGTCGGCCGTCGACTCGGTCTCGGCATCTGTGCTCGCCTCGGCGCGTGCCTCGGCGTACGCCTCCGGGTGGAAGGTCGCTGCGAGCGTCGTGATGGCGTCGACGATCCGGGGTCCGGGCCGGTTCAACAGGTTGACGTCGACGACGACGACCTGGTCGGACTGGACCGCACTGGTCGCGGCGAACGCCTCGCTCTCTGGTACCTCGGGTGAGTTCGTGTTGAGCACCAGCCACTCGGGGTCGTACTCGACGACGGTCTCCTCGTTCACGAGCTGGTAGCCCTCGATTCCCGCCTCCGCAGCGATGTTGTCGCCGCCGGCACGCTCGAGGATCTCGTGGACGAACGTCCCTTCACCGGCGGTGAACTCGAAGAACTCGTAGAGGACGGCCGGGCGGTCTTCGCCCTCGAGTGCGGCGTCGACGGCCGCGAGTTCCTCGTCCATCCAGTCGGTGGTCGCCTCGGCACCGTCGCACTCGTCGACGAGTGCACCGATCAGGCGGGTCTGCTCGTAGACGGTGTCGATCGAATCCGCCGACGGGTAGTGATAGACCGTCAGCCCCGCCTCGCGCAACACCTCGACGAGTTCCTCGCCGACGTAGTTCGATCCCGGTGCGATCACGAGGTCGGGTTCGAGACCGACGACGCGCTCGGGTTCGATGGTCTCGGCGGGTGTCGAGATGTTCGTCCGCTCGTCGGCGCCCTCGAGGTTCGTCGCGTGTTTCGTGACGCCGACGACGCGGTCGTCGGCACCGATCTCCCACAGCGTCTGAGCGGCGCTCGGGTTGAGCGTCACCACCCGTTCGGGTGGCTCTTCGAGCGTGAGCTCGGCTCCCGTCGCGTCCGTGACCGTCAGCGGAAACCCACACTCCTCGACTGTCTCGATACTCCCGTCTCCGTCCCCCAGCGCCGCGGCGGGACCGGCCGTCCCCGCGAGGACGACCAGCGCCACGAACACGAGCGGTAGCAGTCGCATACGCCCACTGTGCCGCCAGTTCAACAAATGCGTTCCTATTGCAATTCAACTTTCGTTCGGGCGCGACGACGGGCGGAGGTTACCGCGAGTCGGCGCACAGTTCCGCGAGCGTCTCGCCGAGGGCGGCGAGGTAGCTCTCGACGTCGTGGCCGAGGCGGCCGACCCAGACGTCGCGGTAGGCGGGGTGGAGCATCGGTAACAGCCAGCAGTCGAAGCGCTCGGAGCGGCGGGGCTCGAGAACGGTCTCGAGGAAGCCGTCGAGTGAGTCACCGTCGGCCTCGAGCACCGTCTGGGTGGCGTGTCTGCCCGTCGCGAGGATCACCGTCGGCGAGACACACTCGAGTTCGCGCTCGAGGTGGGGGCGACAGGCCGTCCGCTCCGCCGCCGTTGGCTCGCGGTTGGTCGTCGGATCCTGTGGATCGGCGGGGAAACACTTCACCGCGTTGGTGTAGTAGGCGTCGTCGGCGAAGCCCACGGCGGCGAGCGTCCGCCTGATGCGTCGCCCGGAGTGGCGCGCGGTGTAGGCCATGCCGGTCCAGTTGCCCCCGCGCCAGCGTTCGGCGTCGGGGTTGCCAGCGCCGGGCGCTTCGCCGACGACGAAGACGCTCGCCTCGAGCGAGCCGGTTCCCCACGAGATGCACTCGCGGGCGTCGGCCAGCGCGGGGCAGCGCTCACAGTCGGCTTCGAGGACGTGGCGACTCGAGGGGAAGGCGGGGTCGGCGTCGGGACGGGACACACCACGGCGTTGGGTCCGGGCGACCATGGGTTTCACGCTCGCGCGTCGAGGGACAGGTTTACGTTCGTCCACCGCCCCTCCCTCTGACATGCGAGAACTCGCCGCCGACCTGTTCGCAACGCTGCTCTACGCCCTCCTCGCGACACTCCTGACCGCCGCCGGTGCGCTGCTCGAGTATACGAGCCTCCAGTATCTCGGCGCTGGCGAGAGCTTCGTCGCCCTCTGGCTCGCCGTCGTCGGTGCGCTCGCTCTCTACGCCGGCGTCTACGGCATCGGCTACCAGAAACTGCTCGCTCGAGTGGTCTGAGGCCGCCAGTTGAGTACGCTCGGCTCGTACCTGCCGGACCGATTCTCATTTAGCCTCGGAGCCAGTGGAGCCACGTATGAGCAGGTTCGGCGAGGTCGACGAGGGCTACGACCCCCAGGCGCTCGAACGACGGGTGTTCGAGCACTGGGAGGCGGTCGACGCCTACGAACAGACCAGAGAGCGAGCGGCCGACGGCGAGCCGTACTTCTTCGTCGACGGCCCGCCGTACACCTCCGGGGCGGCCCACATGGGGACGACCTGGAACAAGTCGCTGAAAGACGTCTACATCCGGTACCTCCGCATGCAGGGCTACGACGTCACCGACCGGCCGGGCTACGACATGCACGGGCTGCCAATCGAGACGAAAGTCGAGGAGAAACTCGGCTTCGAGAACAAGAAGGACATCGAGGCCTTCGGCGAGGAGGCGTTCATCGACGAGTGTAAGGCGTACGCCGAGGAGCAACTCGAGGCGATGCGCGAGGACTTCGAGTCCTTCGGCGTCTGGATGGACTGGGACGACCCGTACAAGACACTGAATCCCGAGTACATGGAGGCCGCCTGGTGGGGCTTCGCGAAGGCCGCCGAACGCGGTCTCGTCGTCCAGGGCAAACGCTCCATCTCGCAGTGTCCGCGGTGTGAGACCGGGCTCGCCAACAACGAGGTCGAGTACACAGACGTCGAGGATCCCTCCATCTACGTGACGTTCGACCTCGTCGACCGCGAGGGCGCGCTCGTCGTCTGGACGACGACGCCGTGGACCATCCCCGCGAACACGTTCGTCGCGGTCGCCCCCGACCTCGAGTACGTCGGCGTCCGCGCCGAGCGCGACGGCGAGTCGGAGGTACTCTACGTCGCCGAAGCCTGCCTCGAGGAGGTCCTCAGAGAGGGCCGTTACGACGACTACGAGGTCGTCGACGAGCGCACCGGCGAGGAGCTGGTCGGCTGGGCCTACGAACACCCGCTCGCAGACGAAGTGCCCGACCACCCGAGCCACGAGGGCGCACTCGAGGTCTACACGGCCGACTACGTCGAGACCGACCGGACGGGACTCGTCCACTCCGCGCCGGGTCACGGTGAGGAGGACTTCGAACGCGGCCGCGAACTCGGCTTCCCCATCTTCTGTCCGGTCGACGGCGACGGCGTCTACACCGCCGAGGCGGGCGTCTACGAGGGCGAGTTCGTCAAGGAGGCGAACGAGCGGATCATCGACGACCTCGAGACCAACGGCGCGTTGCTCGCCTCGGGAACCGTCAGTCACAGCTACGGCCACTGCTGGCGCTGTGATAGAGGTATCATCCAGATCGTCACCGACCAGTGGTTCATCACGGTGACGGACGTCAAAGACGACTTACTCGAGAACATCGAAGACAGCGAGTGGTTCCCCGACTGGGCGCGGGACAACCGCTTCCGGGACTTCGTCGAGGAGGCTCCCGACTGGAACGTCTCGCGTCAGCGCTACTGGGGGATTCCGATTCCGATCTGGACGCCCGAGGAGACGCCGGACGGCCGTGGTGACGAGGACATGATCGTCGTCGCCACGCGCGAGGAACTCGCCGAGCGCGTCGACCAGGAGATCGACCCCGAGACGATCGACATCCACAAGGACACCGTCGACGACCTCACGATCACCGAAGACGGCGTCACCTACACGCGCATCCCCGACGTCTTCGACGTCTGGCTCGACTCCTCGGTGGCCTCCTGGGGGACGCTCGACTTCCCCGAAGACCAGGAGCGCTTCGACGAACTCTGGCCCGCCGACCTCATCATCGAGGCCCACGACCAGACCCGCGGCTGGTTCTGGTCCCAGCTCGGCATGGGGACGACCGCCCTCGGCGAGGTCCCCTACGACACCGTCGTGATGCACGGCCACGCCTTAGACGAGGACGGCCGCAAGATGTCGAAATCCGTCGGCAACGTCGTCGAACCCCACGAGGCGATCGACCGCCACGGGGCCGACGCCATGCGACTGTTCCTCCTCTCGGCGAACCCACAGGGCGACGACATGCGCTTCTCCTGGGAGGGCATGCGCACCATGGAGAACCACTTACGGACGCTCTGGAACGTCTTCCGCTTCCCGCTGCCGTACATGCGCCTCGACGGCTTCGACCCCGCAGAGACCACGCTCGAGGCGGTCGACGACGACCTCGAGCGCCTCGACGAGTGGGTGCTCGCGCGCCTCCAGTCGACGGTCGAGACGATGACCGACGAACTCGAGGTCTTCCGCCAGGACCAGGCGATCGAAGCGCTGCTCTCCTTTATCGTCGATGACGTCTCGCGCTTTTACGTCCAGGCGGTCCGCGAACGCATGTGGGAGGAGACCGACAGCGCGAGCAAGCGCGCCGCCTACGCGACGCTCTACCACGTCCTCGAGCGGGTGACGGTGCTGCTCGCGCCGTTCGCCCCCTTCGTCAGTGAGGAGATCTACGGAACGCTCACCGGCGAGGACGGCCACGACACCGTCCACATGAGCGAGTGGCCGGCCGTCGAGGAGTACTGGGTCGACGAGGAACTCGAGACCGACGTCGTCGCGCTGCGAGCGATCGAAGAGGCGGGTGCCCACGCCCGCCAGCAGGCCGGGCGAAAGCTGCGCTGGCCCGTCCCGCGAGTGGTCGTCGCCGCCGACGACGACGACGTGGCGGCCGCCGTCGAGCGCCACACCGACCTCCTGTGTGAACGGCTCAACGCCCGCGAGGTCGAACTCGTCTCCCCCGGCGACCACTGGGGCGAACTCGACTACAGCGCCAACGCCGACATGAGCCTGCTCGGACCCGCCTTCGGCGGCGACGCCGGACGCATCATGAACGCACTCAACGAGGCCCGCATCGACGACCCGACGCTCGAGAGCCTCGAGCGCGCCGTCTCCGAATCGCTGGGCGAGGAGATCAGCCTCGAGTCGGAGATGGTCTCGTTCGTCACCGAGACGCCCGACGACATCGCCGGCACCCCGTTCGGCGTCGAGGGCGACGACCGCGGCGTCGTCTACGTCGACGCCAGCCTCACCGACGACATCGAGAGCGAGGGCTACGCCCGCGAGGTCATCCGCCGCGTCCAGGAGATGCGCAAGGAACTCGACCTCGACGTCGAAGAGCAGATCACACTCGAGGTGTCGGTCGCCGACGAGCGCATCGCCGACCTCGTGGCCGAACGCGAGGACCTGATCGCGGACGAAGTCCGCGCCGAGGCGCTGACGGGCGTCGAAGACGGCGACGCGAGCCACCGCAAGACCTGGGACGTCGACGGCGTCGAGATCGAACTCGCCATCTCACCGGTGTCGGCGTCGGCGGCCTGAGAAGCGGATCGGGCACTCGAGAGAGAGAGCACGAGCGGTTTTTGCAGGCGACCCGCCGAGCGTCGCCGACACACGACCCGCCGGTCAGAACGCGTTGCCACAAGAGCCATACTCGTTCACGCAACACGATAGGTCGTGACGAGACGGGCCCTCCTCGCGATCGTCCTCTGCTGTCTGTGTTGTCTGGGAGCCATCGCCGTCGGCGGCGGCGGCGTCGCGGGCGATGCGGGCGGCGTGTCTGACACCGCGGAGGGGGTCGAGTTCCGCTCGAGTGGCGACGACGCGCTCGGCGCGCTCACCACGGATACGGGCGAGCGCGAGACGATCGAGAAGGAGACGGTGGTGCGCCACCTCCCCGACAGCCCCGGCGAGTTCGAAGCCGAGGTCCACCTCTCGGTTCCCGAGACGGTGACGGAACTCGAGCTCAGGCCGGACGCACAGGCCACGGTGGTCTCGAGCGACGGCTTCGAGGCGGCGGGCGGCGTCTACCGGTGGGACGGCGAGACGGCCGCCCCGGCGCTCACCTACCGCGTCGCGGCGAACCGGACCCACCTCGAGCGCCACCACCACTCGCCGGAGCAGGGAGACGGCTACTACTTCGTCGACGCCGGGTCGTGGGCGCTCGTCGCGGTGCCGAGTGACTCACTCGAGTGGTGGCAGACCGCACCGACGGGCGTCGAGCGGACGGTGACGGTGGACGGTCCCGGCGCGACCGGCGGCTCGATCGCCTTCCTCGGGGAGGCAGCCACCTACGAGCGCGAGACGAGTCGCGAGTCGATCGAACTCGTCGTCCCCGCGACCGCCTCGATGAGCGAGTCGCCCGAAGACGTCCTGGACGCGCTCGAGGAGGCGAGTGACGCGCTCGGAACCGTGAGCTGGGGCGAGGAGGTGTTCTTCGTCGCCGCGCCGACCCGGGTCGAGTGGGCCGCCGGAGGCATCCAGTACGGCGAGCGCGACGCCTGGGTGCGCGACGACGCGCCGCTCGCCGTCGCCAACGGCGTCTGGCTCCACGAGTACGTCCACACCCAGCAGGACTTCGCGATTCACCACGCAACGGCGGCCGAGACGGCCTGGCTGGTCGAAGCCCAGGCGGAGTACTACGCGGCGTTGCTGGCGCTCGAGAGCGGGTTGATCGAGTACCGGCAGTTCGAGCGCTTCCTCAGCGGGGGCCAGCGCTCGCCGTACGCCGACGGGGTGCTCGCCGACCGCTCGAGCTGGCACCACGAGTCGACCGACTACGTGAAGGGACCGCTGGTCTACGGTGCGATCGACCGACAGCTTCGCCTCGCGAGCGACGGCGAGTACTCCTCGCTCGAGGTGTTCAGAGACCTGAACCAGGCGGGCGAGCGGGTGACCGCCGAGACCTACTACGCGGCGCTCGAGCGCTACGGCAACCCCGAGGTGAGGGCGTTCGCCGAGCGGTACGTCGAGACGGCCGCCGTCCCGGAGACGTGGTCCGCACACGAACACCGGACCGCCTTCGAGGGTGAGCGGGCGCTGTTCACCTACGGTCTCGGGGACGCGTCGCCGACGGTGTCCGGTCCCTACCGGACGGGTCCGATCGCCCTCGGACTCGAGCGGACGGGCGACGGCGGGGCGGCCGGCGCAGCCGCGCTCGTCCCGGGGGAGACGGTTCACCTCCCCGTGACCGTCGAGAACGTCGGCGAGCGCGACGGCACGTACGACGCACGAGTGGTCGTCGACGGTGCGCTCGCCGACCAGCAGCGCGGGGAACTCGCGGCCGGTGAACGAGACGAGACCACGCTCGCGTGGACGCCCTCGCGCCCGGGTTCGTACGAACTCCGAGTGGGCGACGAGCGCTTCGGCGTCGACGTTCGCTCGCCGGCGGACGTGCGGGTGAGTGACCTCACCGTCGAGCCCGACCGCGTCGACCCCGGCGAGCCAGCGCAGGTGGTCGCGACCGTCGCGAACGACGCCGACCGGCCGGCGAACGCGACGCTACGGGTGCGAACCCCCGACGGCATCGCAGACGAGTGGACGGTCGCGCTCGGACCGGGTGAGTCGGCGACGCTCGAGACGGCCGTCAGCTTCCCGGCCGAGGGACGGTACGAACTCGCCGTCGGCGAGCACACGGCCGTCCTCGACGTCGGTGGCTCGTCGATCGGTGCTCACGCCGAGAACGCAGCCGACGCCCTCCCCGGATTTGGGGTACTCCTGGCGAGCGCAGTGGTCGTACTCGTCGCCGTCGCTCGAGCGAGACGGACGAACTGAGGGCGTCACTCCGAAGGTCCTGACAGACGGCGTCACTCGAGCAACAGTCCCGACCGGTGGCGTCACTCGAGACGAACTTCGAACCGGGCGTCTTCGTCGCCCGTCTCGGAGATACGCGTGACCGTCACCGGTTCGTCGTAGGCGGCGGCGACACCCTCGAGCAGGCCGTGCGCCAGCGCCGGATACGAGCGGTCGGACCGGTAGCTGACCTGGAGGCGGTCGGTCTCGAGCCGTTCACACGCGAGCGTCGGCGGCTTCGTCTCCCCCCGTTCGGTGGCGAGCGCGTCAGCGACCTCGGCGAGTGACTCGAGGAGGTCCTCGAACTCCCACTCCGTCCGGAGGTAGCTGCGAAACGTCCCGACGAACGGTTCGGCGAGGAAGTAGCCGACGTCGCGCTCGATGGCGTCCCTGCCGTGGCCCGACATCGAGGCGAGCGCGTCGACGAGTGCGTCGAACTCGGCGTCCTCGTAGTGGGTGACCGGCAGGTAGAGTTTCGCGTCGACGCCCGCGCGTTCGCGGACGGTCTCCCAGCTTCGCTCGCCAGCTTTCTCCGAGATGTACTGTTTGAGTGTGCGGTGGACGAGTCCGTGCATGGGTATGGTGAGTGGGAGCCGAGTCGCCCGTCTGGAGGCGGCGACAGCCGGCAGCGATTGCTACTGGCGAGTTGGCGCAGCGGTGTGTAGTCCGTTTCGGTCCGCGCGTACGCCTCGCGGTCTCACTCGAGACGTTCCGCGAGGACGGGGGCGACGGAGACGGCGCTCGCCGGCCGCTCGACCGTGTCGGTGCCGTAGATGGTCTCGACGCCCGCTCGAGAGAGTTTCGTGTAGGCGTTCGTGGTCAGCAGCGGGTGGACACAGGTGACGTAGACGCGGCCGACGCCGCGCTCGCCGAGGATGGCGACCGCCTCGCTCATGGTCGAACCGGTCGCGATGATGTCGTCGGTGACGACGACGTCCCGGCCGGTCACGTCGGCGTCACTCGGCGAGATGTCGACCTCGTCGCCCGAGAGGCGGGTCTTCTCGAAGTAGTCGACCTCGCCCTCGCCGTAGGCATCACGGACGGTCTCGGCGATCGAAATCGCGCCCGCGTCGGGCGAGAGAAACACCGGGTCGGTGAGGTCCCTCGGGAGCGGGTCGGCGAGGACGCCCGCGGCGTCGACCGCCTCGGCGGTCGGCTCGAAAAAGTCACAGACAGCCCGCTCGTGAGGGTTGACGGTGAGCACGCGGTCGGTACCCGTCGAGACGGCCTTCGCGATGGCCCGCGAGGAGATCGGCTGGCCCGCCTCGAAGGCGGCGTCCTGGCGGCTGTAGCCCATGTAGGGGACGACGGTCGTCACCTCCGCACAGCCCGCCTCGGCGAGGGCGTCCTGTAGCTGGAGGAGTTCGACGTGGGCGTCACTCGAGAGCGTCGAGGCGACGATCACCGCCTCCTCGGCGTCGAAATCGGGGACCGAGGCGAGCAGTTCGCCGTCGGGAAAGCGCTGGTAGTCGACGGGCGCGAGCGGGCGCTCGAGTTCGCGCGCGAGCGAAGCGGCGAGCACCTGCGACGTTGAGCCACTGACGATCATGGTCGACACCACAGGCCGCTGGGTAAACCGGTTTTCGTTCTGGCCGTCAGTCGTCGCTCGAGACCCCGGCGGCGTCCGCCGCCGCGCAGGGACCGCCCTCGGGCGTCGCGAGAATCGAGAGTTCGCCCGAGCGGTCGACGAGTACCAGCAGGTTGAGACAGGCCGGGTCGTTCCAGGTCGCGGGCGTCACCTCCGCGAACGAGCCACTGTCGAGGCGTGCGCGCACTCTGAACGGACCCGGCTCCTCCTGCCAGTCGCGCTCGAGGTCGCTGCTCGAGGTGTCCTCGTCGAGGACGTGGGTCGACCAGTGGGTGAGTCCGCCGTGGAACTCGACCTGGACGTCGATGGTGTGTTCCTGGCCGTGGGCGTTCTGGACGGAGACGTCACCGAGGACCGTTCCCGTCGGTGACGACCCGTCGCCGTCGTCGGTCTCGCCACTGCTCTGACAGCCTGCCAGTGCGGCCAGTGCGGCGACGCCACCGGAAGCGAGCAGGTGGCGGCGCGTCGTATCACTCATGAAGAGGTGGTTGTAACCTGAGTGGATTCACTCTTTCGGCAGACGCCCGTCGGACAACCAGCCGGTCTACCGCCCGTCTCAGCGCGAGTGAGCGTGCCGGAATCCATTTGGTCGCTGCCTCCCCAGTATCAGCCGATGAACGTCTTCGGCTCGAGTGGGACGCGCGGGGTCGCGAACGAGGAGTTGACGCCGGAGTTCGTGTTGCGGATCGCGAAGTCGGTCGGAACGGCCTGGCGAGCGGAGCGGGTCGCCATCGCCAGGGACACGCGCCGAACCGGACGGATGCTCGCCGACGCGGCCGCGAGCGGGCTGGCGAGCGTCGGCGTCGACGTCGAGCGTCTCGGCGTGCTCCCCACGCCGGGTGCGCAGTTCTACGCCGAACGCGAGGGCGTCGGTGTGATGGTCATCACCGCCTCGCACAACCCGCCGCAGTACAACGGCGTCAAACTCGTCGGCGACGACGGCGTCGAACTCACCGTCGCCGACCTCAGAGAGATCGAATCGACGCTCCTCGCCGAAGCGTTCGACACCGCCCCCTGGCACGCCACCGGCCGCGTCCGCGAAATCGAGGGCGTTCGCGAGACCTACGTCGACGAGTTGCTCTCGAGCGTCGACCGTGAGACCATCGCCGAGGGCGGTCTCACCGTCGCGCTCGACCCCGGCCACGGCGCTGGCTCGCTCACCAGCCCCGCATTCTTGCGCGAACTCGGCTGTCGCGTCGTCACCGTCAACGGGCAGCCAGACGGCCACTTCCCGGGCCGGGACCCCGAGCCGATCCCCGAGAACCTCGAAGACCTCGGCCGGCTCGTCCGTGCGAGCGGGGCCGACGTCGGGATCGCCCACGACGGCGACGCCGACCGGGCCATCTTCTTCGACGAGACCGGCACCTACCTCGAGGGCGACGCCACCTTCGCCGCGCTCGCCGCCGCAGAACTCGAGGCGGGCGATACCACGGTGTCGGCGGTCAACGTCTCCCAGCGCCTCGTCGACGTCGCGACCGACGTCGGCGCGAACCTCGAACTGACGCCGATCGGGTCGACCAACATCATCACCCGCATCGAAGAACTCGAGGCGAACGGCCGGCGCGTCCCCATCGCGGGCGAGGGCAACGGCGGCATCTTCTTCCCCGGCTACAGGCTCGCTCGCGACGGGGCGTACACGGCGGCACGGTTTCTCGAACTCGTCGCCGAGCGTCGGGCGAGCGAGATCGTCGCGCCCTTCGACGGCTACGCGAACGTCCGGCGCAACATCCACTACGAGTCGACGGCCGAGCGCGACGCGATGTTAGACGCCGCGGCCAACCAGGCGCAGGCCGCTGACGCCGAGCTCAACACCCGCGACGGCTACCGCCTCGACTACGGCGACGCCTGGGTACTCGCGCGCCCCTCCGGCACCGAACCGCTCGTCCGCATCTACGCCGAAGCGCGCGAGGAGACGCGTGCGGAGACGCTCGCCGCAGACATGCACGCGGCGCTCGCCGACGCCAAGGCCGCCGCCTGAAACGGATCGGACCCCACCAGGTCGGCATCGGCGCGGGCGAGACAGCAGGAACCGGTTTTCAGGAGTTGCGGCCGCCACTCGAGCGGCCGCGTTCACCCCAGGAGGAGCAGCCGATGCGTCCCGACGAGCGCGACGACCGCCACGACGATCAGTGCCCCCTCGAGCGGCGTCGAGAGCAAGCCGAGCGCGACGATCAGCGTCGTCGCACACGCTGGCGGGTGGCGAACCCGGACGAACAACATCCCCGCGACGGTAAGCACGGTCGCGAGGACGCCGCTGGCGGCCAGTCTGAGCCCGTCGAGCGAGGCTGGCTCGAGTGCGTTCGTCATGACGATACCCTCGGCGAGGGCGTGGTAGGCGAGCAGGCCCGCCAGCACACCGACGAGGTGGCCGCCGATCACGCGCCGCGGCGCGCTGGCGTCGCTGTGTGGAAACATCGCGAGGACGAACGCCGAGGGACCGAGGCTCGGAAACAGCATCGGCAGCCCCGAGAGCCACGCCACGAGCGCCGTGACCGAGACGAGCAGCCCCGTGTGTACCGTGGTTCCGACTCTGCCGTCCATGGGAGCGGGTACAGACTCGAGTGAGAAACCCCCTCGGTTTCGAGGCGACGCTCAGCTAACGATCGTCACCGGACAGGAAGCACGGCGGGCGAGCGCCTCCGCGACGCTCCCGAGTAACACCCGCGAGACGCCGCCGCGGCCGGCGCTCCCCACGACGAGTTCGTCGACCGCCCGTCCGTTCGCGTACTCGAGAATCGCCGCCGCTGGCTGTGGCCCGCTCGTGAGGGCCGTCTCGACCCCGATGCCGTGGGCGGCCGCCAGTTCCTCGGCCGTCTCGAAGCACGACGGCGTGGTCTCCGTCGGCGAGCCGTCGCTCACGTCGGCCTGGCCGCCGTAGTGGCTCTCGAGTTCGTCGACGACGTGGAGCACCGTGAACCGGGCGTCGGGAACGGTCTCGAGTGCGTACTCGAGCGCCGCGCGGGCGGGCGCGGAGTCGTCCATCGCGACGAGGACGTGGCGTGTCATCTTGGTGTCTCGGACTCGAGCGCCCCCCGAAGCCGCTCGTGTTCCGCGCGCAACGACTCGAGTCGAGCGGCGACCCGCCCGTCGGCGAGGCGCTCGCGCTCGTCGGGCGTGAGCTGTGAGCGCGCCGCCGCCGCCGTCTGTAAGCGCTCGTACTCGTCGTCGTAGGTGAGACGACGGATCTCCCTGAGCAGGGCGACGGTCGACTCGTCGGCGACGCGGGCGACGAACGGCTGGCGTTCCCGGAGGCGGATGCGAAGGCTCACCGCGTCGTCCGGCGGCCACTCGAGCGACAGCGCCGTCGCGTCGATTCCCTCGAGATAGGTCTGCTGGGTCGCCACCCGGCGTTTGAGTTCGGCGGCGTCGTCGACGTAGTGGTCGAGTTTCGAGTGCGAATACGAGGCGTACTCGAGCAGCGTTGGAACGGTATTCGTCCCGGCCTCGTTCTCGAAGACGTAGGCGCGGAGGTCCGCTGGCGGGCGTTCGAACGGCACGAACGGGTAGAGACGGCTCCGCTCGAGCAGCGAGAAGAGCGCACGTGCCGAGCGCTCGTGGACGTAGGCGGTGAACGCCTCCTCGATCGCCGCGTTGTAGCGGTCGATCGGCTCGCGGAGGCGCTCGACCGGCGCGTCGAGGTCGGTCTCACCCAGTTTGAGGGTACGTTCTGCCGCCGAAATCTCCGTCTCGAGAGCGCGCAGCCGCTCGGTGGCGGCGGTTCGTGCGTCGGTGATCGCCTCCCGGGCGGCCTCGCGGTCGTCGAGGACGGACCGGAACACGCTCGCCGGCTCGAGCGCGTCTTCGGCACGCTCGAAGTCAGACTCGTTCAGCCGCCGCTTGTCGATGGCGTCGAACGCCGCCTCGAACGCCTCCCGGTGTGGGAGGTCCGCCGGGAGGTTCTCGACCAGCGTCGAGAAGTGACCCTCGAGTTCGACGTAGGCAGCGAACGTCGAACGGCCGGTGCCGGTGGCGCGGTCGACGTAGCGCTCGAGCAGCGTCGCGGCGGTGTCGTAGGTCTCGCCACCGCGTTCGACCTGCTCCGTCCCGCCGAGGTCGTCGATCCGTCGCTCGACCGTTTCGAGACGGTCACGAGCACGCTCGAGACGCTCGAGCGGGTGCTCGCTGTCGTCGTCGTGGTACTGCAGCGACTCGCCCATCAGTAGACGTCGTCGGGGTCGAACACGCGCTCGCCGACGTTCTCACCCTCGAGCGTCCGGTAGAAACACGAGCGGTGGCCCGTGTGACAGGCACCGGCCTCCTGCTCGACGACGTACAGCAGTGTGTCGGCGTCGCAGTCGACACGGATCTCTTCGACGCGCTGGACGTGGCCGCTCGTCTTCCCCTTCTGCCAGAGCTGGTCGCGACTGCGCGAGTAATAGTGGGCGAGACCGCTCTCACGCGTCCGCTCGAGCGCCTCGGCCGAGACGTACGCGAGCATCAACACCTCGCCCGTCTCCGCGTCCTGGGCGACGGCGGGGACGAGTCCGTCGTCGTCGAACGCGACCTCGACATCGGTGACGGCGTCTTCCATGCGCGAGAGAACGGCCGTCGGCGCGATAGGTCTTTTGCCGGTGGATGTCGCCAACACTCGAGCAGTCACCGCCGGGAATCCAGCAGATTTCCGGGGGTAGATACGCCCTTCCGAGAGATAGCTATTGGCGATTTCCAAAATACTATGGAGATATCTTTATGCACATTTCGTATCAACTACAGCATACATCACTCGAGATAGACATGACCGGCTTCGAAAAGAGTGCGATCTGCCCCGAGTGCGAGGGGAGGTTGCGAACGATCGATACCGAACTGATCTGTGAAGAGTGCGGTCTCGTCGTCGACACGGACGCGATCGATCGCGGTCCCGAATGGCGGTCGTTCGACGGCAGTTCCAACCGGAAGCGAACCGGCGCACCGCTGACGCGCTCGCGTCACGACCGGGGACTCTCGACGGAAATCGGCTACGAGACGAGTCTCCGCCTCACGGGCCGAAAACGCCAGCAGGTGGCGCGCATGCGCCGTGAACACAGCCGCGCCCGGTTCGAGTCGAAAGCCGCACGGAACCAGATGGCGGGCTTCAGCGAGATCCGACGCATCGTCGCCCGACTCTCCCTTCCCGTCTGGACCACCGAACGCTCCTGCGTCCTCTTCGAATCCGCACAGAACGCCGACCTGCTGCGTGGACGGTCGATCGAAGGCTTCGCCGCCGCCACCGTCTACGCCACCTGCCGAACCAGCGCCATCTCGCGAACCATCGACGAGGTCGTCGCCGTCGCCCACGCCGACGAGGCGGAACTGAAAGCGGCCTACCGGGCACTCAACCGCGAACTCGAGATCCAGACCGGTCCCATCGACCCCGCCGAGTACCTCCCCCGATACGCCTCCCGACTCGAGTTAGCACGCTGTGTCGAACACCGCGCCAGCCAGTACGTCGCCGACCTCCGTGATGCCGGACTCATCGACGGCAAGAACCCGAGCGGCGTCGCCGCCGCCTGTCTGTACGCCGCCGCCATGCGCGTCGAAGAGAGCGACCCGATCACCCAGGCGGCCGCCGCCGAAACCGGCAACGTCTCCCCCGTGACGATCCGCTCGACGTTCGAGACGCTCAGAGACCTCAAGTGCGAGAGTCACTGAGCGCTCGAGCGATACAGAGACACTCTCGGACCACCGAACGCTGCACCCGGCGAGGAAGCACACCGATCAGGTCGTCCGCAGGTGATCCGTACTCGGCTCGTACACCTCGCCTTTCTGCTTGAGTTTCTCGATCTCGTGTTCGGCTTTCGAGCCATCCATCCCGATGTCGCTCGCCCGCTCGAGGACGACGTCGATCGGCGCCCCCTCGTCGTACTCGTCTTCGATCTCGCTGATGAGGCTCTTGATGTTCTTGATCCGGTCGCGCTGGGACTTCGAGGCCCCCGCCTCGACGATATCGGCGTCGAACTCACCCGTCTCGGGGTCGACGCCGATGTCCTGCATACACGAGCGAACGATCTCGATCACCCGCTCTGCGTCGTCGAGTTCGACCGTATCCGAGAGGCGCACCCGCGCGCTCGCCTCCGAGAGCCGGACCAGTCCCTCGAGTTTGCGTGCGGTGACCGGCACCGGCGCGTCCTCGTCGACGCCCTTCGAGCGGAGGTCGACGTAGAAGTCCCGGATCGCCTCGCGAGCCCCCTCTGTCATCCGCGGGTGGCACTTCTGTTTCGCGTGGGCGATGTACTTCCTGAGCATCTCCGCGTCGATCTCCGGGTCGACCTTCGCGGTCATCTCGTCGATCTCCTCCATGCTCACGTCCAGCGCGTTCATCTCCCGGCGCTGGGTGGTCAACTCGCCCGCGTAGTTGGTGTTCAAAATGTGCTCGGCGAGGTCGCGATCCTTCTCGAGATCCGGCTGGTCGGTCACCGTAAAGATCAGGTCGAACCGCGAGATGAGCGCCGGCTCGAGGTCGATCTGCTCGCTGATCGGCTCGTAGCGGTCGAACCGGCCGTACTTCGGGTTGGCCGCCCCGAGCAGCGAACACCGCGAGCGGAGCGTGGCGTTGATCCCCGCCTTCGAGATCGAAATCTTCTGTTGCTCGAGCGCCTCGTGCATCGCCGAGCGGTCTTCGGAGTTGTGAACGACCATTCCGTTCGCGATGAAATTGTGTGTTCCATCGACGGTGAGGTCGTAGACTCGCTCACCCTCGTTCTCGAGCCGTTCGATGTGAGTTATTTCACAAGGACGAACATCCCGGCCCGATGCAGCGGGTGTATCGGAAGCTACGGCTGCACCGCCATCGGTCGCGACGTGGTCTGTGACGTGAGGGATGAGCGTTTTGTCACCGACCTCGAGTTCACCGGCGGCCCGCTCAGTAACCCCTGCATCGGTATCGATGAAAAACGGGTGATCGAGCGTGGTCCTGAGCTGGTCTCCGGTTTCTATCGTCACTTCGACCAACTCAGTCGGTGGGTCGTACTCGTGAATTGCGAGGACGTGACGGTCGACGAGCGAGCCGGTTTCGTCCATCGATCGAACAGTGAACGGGCATCCCCGAATCGTTCGCCCGTTCTCGAGTTCTTCGGTCGTTCCATCGGCGATCGATTCGTGAGCGAGTTCTCGGATCGGAACGAGTCGATCACCGGTCCGTACCAGCGTCTCACCCGTCACACACCGCATCTTATCGAGTTCGTCGACCGCAGCGATACCCTGGTCTGCCAAGACGAGTGCGCCAGCCTCGAGCGTCCACTGCTGGCCGTCGCCGAAGTCGTCGCGAACCGCAGCGGCAGTGTTGTGGGTGACGACGCCGTTCGCGACGAAGTTGTGCGTCTGGGGAACTGTGAGATCGAACACTTCTTTCTCACCGGTATCGGCGGTGTCGACGACCCGATCCCAGCAGAGGTCCGCCTCGACGGCTTCCCTGACGAGTGGTTCAGCACCACCCAACTCGAGGTCGGTGAGCATCCGCCGCGCCCGCTCCCGACCGGGGTTATCACCGTGGTGGACGTTCATGTAGTACTCGCCCGCAGAACCCTCGGCTGCCACGAGCGCACCGCCGATCGGAACTCGTTCCTGCCGACGGACAGCATCACCGACGATTCCGTCTAGGGCGGCCCGTTTCCTCGGACAGTCGAAGCCGACCGCTCGCGCAAACTGCTCGATGTCGCGGCCGTAGCACTCGAGGTCGTACTGGACGTGTTTCGACGTGATCTCGTAGCCGTTCTCGAGTACCGAGGTTCCGCGTCGGTCGCGCTCACGGACCCGGGCGCGGATACCATACGTCTCCAACATCAGCTGGACCTGCCGAGCGAGCGGCTCGCTGATGGTCGAGAAGTGAATACTCGAACCGCCGTCCGTCCGTGCAGAAACCGACCCATCCGCATCCATCAGCCCTCGGAGGAACGCGTCTGCATGTTCTGCAGTCGTCAGGTTGGCATCGAGTTCCAGGTCCTCCTTCGGCGTCTTCATCCCGAGGTTCGCGAAGAAGCGTGCGACGGTCGCACTGTGGAGCCGAATACTGGGAACTCGCTCGTCCTGATACTCGATCTCCGGCCGTTTGTCGAACGTCGACTCGATGATCTCGATCGCCCGCTCGAGTATCGTCTCGTCACCGTTCGAGATCCGGATGCAGCCTCGGTTCTTGCCCCGACGCGAGACCATGAGGTCGCCGTCACCAAAGACGAGACCGATGAGATAGCAGAGATCCTCGTCGAACGCGTCCGGGATGCGAACGCTCTCCCCGTGACGGAGCATCGCTCGTTCGACCGTCAGATCAGCGAGGTCGAGACCGACTGCATCGAGAACGACCCGGAGGCGCTCGAGCGGGACGTACCGATTCCGGAGCGTATCGTACACGAAATCCTCCGGCAGTCCGAGTTCGCGTGCAGCCGCCCGCAGTGTTCCGTACTCCTCACAGAGGCGTCGACGTATGGAAACGATCGAGTCGTCCGAGAGTCTGAGCTTCTCGTTGGTAAACTCGAGATAGTCAGCAACCGGCGGAGAGGATCGAACGGTGTCGGTGTATCTCGGAACGCCCACGTAGTCTCCGGGTTCGATTTCTGAAATCGGCTTCCACTCGAGACCACCCTCACTGCAGGTCAACACTGGAGTGTTTCGGGACGCTTCGAGTGCTTTCCCGCACGAGGTCTCGATCCGTCGACACGGCTTCGGTGGCATCCGCCACACGTGCGAAGTCGAGCGCACCTCGAGCGCCCCCGTGTCGCGGTCGAACGTGTAGAGTCCGACGGCGTCCTCGAGTGCGGTTTCCTCGGAAACCGGCTCTGGGAGGCGCTCAGTCACCACGTCGCGAATCGGCTCGAGTCCGTTCTCAGTGTGGACGAGCGTCTCGCCGGTGACACAGAGACCCGCCGAGGAAGACCCCTTCCCCGACGTGTAGACCGACCGGGGAGCGATGTTCTGGATGTAGCCGAGCATCTGGGAGTTGTGGGAAACGATGCCGTTCGAGACGTAGTTGTGAGTACGCGCTACTTCGAGATCGTACACCCAGTCGTAGTCGGGCTGGATAGTGTGAATCGAGTCGATTCGGTCGACATCGACGACAGGGACAGTCGTACCGCCGTCAGCGGCGATGCCGTCGCTCGAGATCGTACCCTCGCTCGAGTCCGACGTGGCAGCGATTCGATCACCCTCGGTCAATCCATCCGCGCGAACCGCCCGATACCCGGTCTCAGTCGGAACGAACAACGGGTGTGAAGGCGTCACCTCGAGTTCGCGACCACTCGACGTTCGAATCCGATACATGTTCGGAGGCGCTTCTCGCTTCCAGACTTTAGTCGCACGGTGGGCTGAAATCGAGCCATCCTGTCGAAGCGACGGGACGTCGAGGTCGACCGAGTCCCACCAGCCATCGTCGATCGGCTTCGGGTCAGTGAGGTTCGATTCGACGAGTTCCCGAATGGGGACCGCTCGGCCGTCCGCAAGTGCCACCTTCGTGTCCCCTTTCACACATTTCCCGGTACCCGGGTCACCGATGAGCAGCATGTGTAAGTCGCCGCGGATCCGCGAGCCGTCGGGGAGCTCCTTGGTCACTCCGGAGAACAGCTGGAGGATCATCGCGAGTTTCTCCTCCTCGTAGCCGAAGATGGCGGGGGCGATGGAGGCGACCATCTGCTCGTAGATGTCGTCTTCGGCCGAGAGGCGGATAATCTCCTCGAGATCCTCCTCGGTGATGTTCATGTCCTCGAACTGCTCTTCGTCGATCTCGACGGAGATGCCCTCCATGTAGAAGTCGAAGATGGGCGATTTCTCCTGCTGACTGCCCTGTTGCTCGAGGCGGAGGACGCCGCAGGCGGAGACGTGGTCGCCGGGGGTGACCTGGCCGGTGATGTCGTCTTCGATGTGGACGTCGAGCGCCTGGGGAGTCTCCCCGCCGCGTAAGCCCTCGGGGCTCTCCTGGATGCGCAGTTTCTGGGCGTCGACGAACTCGGACTGGTCGAAGTTGACCCGGAAGGGACCCTGGCGCTCACAGCCCTGACACTCGTGGGGTTCCTGGAAGTCGCTGTTCGACTGCGGAACGCGAGTGAGCGTCCCGCAGAGCTGACACTCGAAGGCGGCTTCTTCGATCTTCGGGCGGACGTCGGTCGCCTTCCGGATGATGCCCCGAACCTGCACGAGACGGTTCATGTAGCGCGCGCGAATGTCACGAATCTCGGGTGACTCGGCGTCCGGAAGCCCGCGAATGCGGACGTGTGCCTGGCCGAGGCTGACGTCGATGGGGAGGTCGTAGAGACGGAGCGCCTCCTCGGCGTAGCGCGTCAGCTGTTCGGGCTGGTTGATGAAGTCGTCGGCGAGATCGGGGTCGAAACGGTAGAGGTCCTGCCACTCGATCGAGAGCGAGCGCTGCTCGTTCGGGTAGCGCTGGGCAAGCTGTTTGATGTCGTTGTCGTAGTAGTTCCTGAAGAACTGCTCGAACGCGTCGACGAGTTCCGTACTTCCGGCTTGCGCCATTGCTCACGGTGTAGTGCGTCTTCGGCTATAAAGAGTCGCATGGCGAGGCGAAAGTGGTCGGTCTCGAGTGGAAACGAGGGGGGGGTTGGCGAACGAGCAGACGTTGGAGCCGGGTCCGGATCGGAGACCGCTCGCCCCCAGAAACTGGACATTCGTATTCGAATGAGGCTACAGAGAGGTTTTTATCCACTCGAGCGGTCTCTACGCCTGAGAGCCATGCATCCACGTGAGTTCCCGGCCGACCGTCGGACGAACGTCCGCGACCAACTCGAGCGTGTAGAGCGCCGTCTCGGACAACTCGAGCAGACGCTCGCTGCGGTTGCGAGCGAGAACGGGAGGGTTCGGGTTGCCGGTCCCTGCACTCGCTGTGAGCGGAGTTTACTCCTCGCACGCGGCGACACGCTGTACTGTCCGTGCTGTGAGTACCGCCGGTCGCTGTGACCACGGTGGCGGTCGCGCGAGTCCGGTGACATCGCCGTCACTGGGGAGGTTAGGTGGCTCCGGTCCCAACCGATGAGTATGAGCGAGGAGAATCCAGTGACGGCCGAGAAGCCGGACAGTCCCGTGCACATGAGTGGGACCGACCACGTCACCATCTGGGGGAGCAACGAGGCGGATACGGTGGCGTTCTACCGCGACCTGCTGGGCATGCCGCTGGTGCTCCGCCAGCCGAACCTCGACGACCCCTCACAGACACACCTCTTTTTCGACACCGGAGACGGCCGGATCATCACCTTCTTCGTCAGTGACGACCGGCCGTCGAACCGCGGTCCCCAGCGCGGCGGCGTCGGTGCCGTCCACCACCTCGCGTTCTCGTTCCCGCCGGAGGAGTTCGAGAACGTGATGGCGGCCTTAGACGCCGACGGCCGGAGCTACAACGTCTTCGACCGGGGCATCTTCCAGTCGCTCTACACCCACGACAACAACGGACTGGTGATCGAACTCGCCACCGACAAGTTCGCGATTCCCGACGACCGCCGTGGCGAGGTGCTCGCGAAGACCCAGGAGATTCGTGAGGCCGCCGGCGCGCAGTTCGCCGAGGAAGAACACATGGCACAGGCGCTCGAGGAACTGGGGCTCCCGGCCGAACCCACCGACTTACCCGACGCAGCGACCGGTACCGGCGTCGACTGACCGGGCGTCTCGGCGGACAGACTCGGTCCCACGACCGATACGAATCCCGGTGACGACAGCCGGGAACCTATCGGCTGTCGGACCGTTCGACCGAGATTTAAGTCCGTGCGCATCATTACCACACGTCGATGAACGTACGGGACGCACTCGAGGCCGACGCCGACGCACTGGCGGCGATCGCCGGGTCGCCGACGGACGTGATGCGAAACCTCGTCCACGACCGCACGGTTCGGGTCGCCGAGGAGAACGCCCCCGACGAGAACGCGTCCGTCTCGGTCGACGAGAGCAAGTTCGACGGCTCGGATCCGGACGACCTCCTCGGGTTCGTCAGCTTCGACGCCAGCGGCGGGACGGTTCACGTGACGCAGCTCAACGGGACGGCTGACGCCTGCGAGCGACTCCTCGACGAGCCGATTCGCTTCGCCGAGTGTGAGTCGATGGCCGTCGAAGTACTGGCTCCGCGAGACGACGACGCCGTCTCACACGCGATCGGCCGCTTCGACTTCGACGAACAGGGGCTCGGGCCGCGCTTCGACGGCGAGCGGACGGTCCGGTTTCGGCTCGAGCCCGAGGAGTGACCGAGAGTGGAGACGACGGGGAGAACCGTGTGAGCGATCGAACGGCCGTATGCGGAGCCGTTAGCTGAACTTCTGGACGGTGACGTCGAGCGTGTCGAGGTCGACGATGGGCGCGTAGCCCGAGTCGGGGTCGATGTTGACGGACTTCTGGAAGTCGGTCTGGGCCTGCCAGCAGCCGGAGTTGATCGCCAGCACGTTGTGGTACTTGCCGAAGCCGAGTTTGTGGACGTGGCCGGTGTGGAAGATGTCGGGTACCTCGTCGATGACGAGGTAGTCCTTCTCTTCGGGTGCGAGGCGGGTGTGGCCGCCGAACTGTGGGGCGACGTGGCGCTTCTTCAGGAGGTGGTACATCGCCTTGTGTGGCTCGTCGTAACTCGCCTTCTCCGCGGGGAGTTCGGCGATCACCTCGTCCAGAGAGACGCCGTGGTACATCAGGACGGAGACGCCCTCGAGCGTGACCATCGACGGATTGCTCACGATGGTCGCGTCGTGAGCGGTCATGAGACCGCGGAGGTGCTCGTCGAATCCCGGCTGTGGCTCGGCGAGGCGGACGGCGTCGTGGTTGCCGGGGATCATCACGATCTCGATGTCACCGGGGACGCCTTTGAGGTACTCACTGAACGCCTCGTACTGCTCGTAGATGTCGACGATGTCGAGTTCCTCGTCCTGGTTCGGGTAGACGCCGACGCCCTCGACCATATCGCCGGCGATCAGCAAGTACTCGACGTGCTCGGCCGCCTCGGTGTGGAGCCAGTCGGTGAACGTGTTCCAGGCGTCGCCCATGAACTCCTGGCTGCCGACGTGGACGTCGCTGATGAGCGCCGCCTGGACGTGTCTGTCGGCGGTCGACGGCGTGTGCGTCCGCGGCACGTCCGGGAAGTACATCGAGTCGACGAACGCGATTCCGGCGTCGTCAGAGAGGGTCCCCTCCATCGCCAGCACCTCGTCACAGAGCAGTTCGTCGACGAAGCCCGCGAACTCGCGATCTTTCATCACCAGCCACGGAAACGTCCCGGTCGCGTCCTCGAGTTCGATCAGCCAGTGGCCGCTCGCCGTCGACCGGATGTCGTTGACCAGGCCGACCATCCCGACCTCACCGCCGCCGGGCATCTTCTGGATGGCCGTCGCCGGACGGTGGTTGACCCGCCCGCGGAGCTTCGAGCCGAGGCGCTCGAGTCGGTCGCGAAACACCGCCACGAAGTCACGGTACTCGCCGGTCCCCGTACTCTGGCCGGTCATGTCGCCGACGATTTCGACGGCACGCTGGGAGCTGTCACCGGAACGTTCGAACCCACCAGACCCCCCTGTTTCAGGTGGAGAAACGCCTGCCCCAGAGGAGGTGGGAGTGGTGGGTCCAGTCGAAGGAGAGGGGTCTGAGCCGTCGCTCCCGTGAGCCGACCGGTTCCCGTTTTTACCGGTCGCTCGAGACGTCGCCGACATCTCGGTCTCGGGGGACGTCTCGGTCTCGGGGGGCGTCTCGGTCCCGGGAGGCGGATCACTCACGGAGGAGGGGTCACTCGTGGGCTCGGTTCCGGCCTCGCGAACCGCACGCACGAGGTCGGTTCGGACGACCAGTGCGTCCTCGGGTACTCCCTCGACGACGCGCGCTAAGAGCGCCTCCGGGTCCTCACTCGCAGCGATCAGCGTTACGGCCTCGCGTTCGGCATTGTAGCCGTGGCTGGTGAGTTCGCTGACGATCCGCGCAACCCCCTCGAGTGGCACGTCTTCGGCATTCACGGGCGGTGAGAAAAGGGTGGCGAATCCGACCCCTGGAGCCGGGTTCTCCGTCTCGAGCGGCCGTGAACGCCCGGCGACACTGAACAGAAGGTTGATTGTGCGCCCCCGCAAAGCGATGACAATGACCGGTCCCGGTTCCGATGGTCCCTCCACGGATCCGCCTCGAGATGGCAGCGATCCGCCGTCGGATGAGCAGCCCACAGGGGGTGGAACAGACGACAGCGGGCACAGTCCCGACGACGAGCGGGGCGAGACGCCCGCACACACCGAGACGGACGACGACTCAGTCGACGGCTCGCGAGTCGACACCAACCAGCCCGATACCCGACAGTCGGCCGAGCAGCCGACCGGTCGGCCGGCGGAGACGGCGGGTGGTCAGGGGACGGATCCAGCGCCCACAGAGACGGCATCTACGGAGATGCCGGAAACGGCGGTGGAGGGGGCGGCAACCGGTGAGACGAATTCGGGTGGCGACTCGAGTCCACCGAAACCGGCGACATCGAACGGCGTCACGATCGAAGACGACGGCGTCGTCCGCTGGTTCTTCAAAACAGACAACGGCACCGTGGTCGCGGTTCGCGACGTCCTCAGCAGCGTCGCTATCGTCGCCGTCATCGGCTTACTCCTGTTCGGTATCAGCGGCGTCTGGCCGCCGCTGGTCGCCGTCGAGAGCGGGAGCATGGAGCCGAATATGCACAAGGGAGACCTGATCTTCGTCGCCGACGAGAACCGCTTCACTGGCGACAACTCGGTCGACGGAACGGGAGTCGTCCCGCTCGCCGACGCCGGAAACAGCGAGTACGAGAAGTTCGGCGAGCCCGGGGACGTGATCATCTTCATGCCCAACGGCAACGACCGGGCGACACCGATCATCCACCGAGCGCACTTCTGGGTCGAAGAGGGTGAAGACTGGGTCGAGAAGTACGCCGACCCGGAGTACACGAACGGACGGACGTGTGATCAGATCAGACACTGTCCGGCGAATCACGCCGGCTTCATCACGAAGGGGGACAATCCCAACACGAACTCGGTGTACGATCAAGCAGGAGCCGTAAACACCGACGTCGTCGCCCCCGAGTGGATCACCGGTAAAGGAATGTTTCGTGTCCCGTGGCTCGGCCACGTCAGACTCACGTTCGACCGGTACTTCTCCGCCGGACCGGGAATCGTGACGGCGACACCGGACGGCGAGCCAACCGCTGGGACGCCCGACTACGTCGGCCAGCCACTGCCACCGTCCGAACACGCCACGACCGCCGTCGGCATAGCAGGGGGTGTCGGGGTCGGGACCGTCGCAATCGCCGGCTGGAGACGCTACGGGCGCTGATCACCGGGCCACCTTCAGCAGAGAAGACTGAATCTCAGAGACTGGGTACGCCGAGCGCAGACAGTACACTGGCAGGCAGCACAGACACGCAGACGACCGACGACAGGACCGACCGGAACGAGACCCCCACGACGGACCGGTCGGACGAGATCCAGGCACTCGAGTCGAACCCCCACCGAAAGTTCCCGAGCGGTCTCGCTGACGAGCAGTCGGGCGGTCTCGAGGGGAAACAGAGGGGTGGTCGGAGAGAGGAGAGGTGAGGGCGGAAGGTGAGAGCGGTGGGAGAGAGTGGAAGGTGAGAGCGGTGAGGAGGTGGCCGCGGAGAGACCGGGTCGGTCAGTTGTCGAAGCGCGCCTGGACGAACGGCTGGATGTCGTCGATGTCGGAGAGACGCGAGTCGGAGAGTAAGACGACCTCGGTGTCCTCGAGCGGGACCGAGAGGCTGATCTCTTTGGTGCGGCCGTAGCGCCCTTTCGAGACGACGACGGCGTTGACGATGCCGAGCATGTCGAGTTCGCTGATGAGATCCGTCACCCGCCGCTGGGTCAGGATGTCGGCGTTGATCTCCTCACAGAGGCGCTTGTAGATGTTGAACACCTCGCCGGTGTTGATGCTGTGAACGCCGTTTTTCTCGAGGAGGATGATCGCGAAGAGGACGAGTTTACTCTGCGTTGGCAGGGTGCGGACCACCTCGACGACGCGGTCGAGTTCGATCTTGTCCTGGGCCTGACGGACGTGTTCTTCGACGATGGTCTCCGTCTGGGAGCGTTCGGCGAGTTCGCCCGCAGTCCGCAGGAGGTCGAGCGCGCGCCGAGCGTCACCGTGTTCCTGGGCGGCGAAGGCCGCACACAGCGGGATGACGTCCGGCGAGAGCGCGTCACCTTTGAACGCGACCTCGGAACGGTGCTGGAGGATGTCCCGGAGCTGGTTCGCGTCGTACGGCGGGAAGACGATCTCTTCCTCGCCGAGACTCGATTTGACGCGCGGGTCGAGAAAGTCGGTGAACTTCAGGTCGTTGCTGATCCCGATGATCGACACCCGCGAGTTCTGCAGTTCCGAGTTCATCCGCGAGAGGTTGTAGAGCGTGTCGTCGCCCGACTTCTCGACGAGTTTGTCGATCTCGTCGAGCATGATGACGACGACCCGCTCGGAGTAGTCGACCGCCTCGAAGAAGACGCTGTAGACGCGGTCGGTCGGCCACCCCGTCATCGGCACCTCCTCGAACGACTCGCGGTCTGCCTCGAGTTGCTCGCGACGAGCGGAGACCTCGTCGAGCGAATCGAACGGTGTCTCCGTGAGTGGGTGAGGGGGTGCCTCCTCGAGTTCGGTTTCCGAACCCGGATCGTCGCCACTCTCGAACCCCCCTACTTCAGGTGGAGATCCGCTATTCGAAGCGTCACGATTCGGTTTGGAAGAGGTTTTACCTTCGACCCGAACAGATCGTTTGTCGTCGGTTCGACCATCGGCAGGCGACGCGTCGACGTCTCCGTCGGGTGTGGTATCGCCTCCGTAGGTGTCGACTTCCTCGAGGAGGGCGTCGAGCGAATCGAGTCGCTCGTCGATGAGCCGTTCGTTCTCCTCGATGAACTTGTTCGCGAGCTGTGCGAGGACGCGGTACTGGGTGTCCGTCACCTCACAGTTGATGTACTCGACTTCGCAGGGAACGCTGTACTTTTTCGAGGTGCTCTCGAGTTCCTTGCTGACGAACTTCGCACTCGCGGTCTTTCCGGTACCGGTCTTTCCGTAGATGAGGATGTTAGACGGCGTCTCTCCCCTGAGTGCTGCGACGAGAATCGTCGCCATCTTGTTGATCTGGTCGCTACGGTGGGGAAGTTCGTGTGGCGTATACGACGGGCGAAGGACCTCCTTGTTCTCGAAGATCGGTTCGCCGCTGAGCAGGTCGTCGAACAGCCCCTGGTTCGACTCGTCGTCAGTCGGATCCAGGGTCGTCTCGTCCGATCCGAACCGAGCCCCGGATCCGAAGTCGACGCCTCGACCCGAACCGGCCATCTGTGGATTATCGTCTGACATTCGTCGTACGTGTACCCCTCTATTTCGACTGGAGTTGCGGGCCCGAAGTCGTGGATGTGACGCCGTATGAGGGTTCAGGAGGGCAGATTCCACACACGAATCCGTCGTTCGGGTCCAGTTGATGCAGACGAACCAGAGGAAGACCTAGCTATTAAATTCTTCCTTTCATCTCGCGGGATGGTCGGTTCTTCGTGACGGCCGACTCGAGGTAGGCACCGCCTTCGGTTCGTGTGGCGTCTCGTCTCCCACCTCTAGCGAGCTTCTAGAGTTTGTTTTGCGTGTACGTGAAGAGACGGAGCAACCTACCGGGACGACGAGTGTGAGAGAAAGAGAGTGTTCAGCGAAACGAGAGTGGACCGAGAGACCGTCGGTTCACCTCGAGCGGTACGTGGTCGTCCAGGTTGGCTGTCAGCTATCGAAACCGATCCTCGTGACAGTCTGTACAAAGAGAGAGTTTGATTAAGTGAGGGGTTTGAGGGAGGGAGCTGCCCCAACCCCCCACCCCTTCGTTTCTGGTGGAACGATCTCCGAGGGTGACCCCCAGCGAGTGATTCTGGTTTGGGAATCTTTATGTAGATGGTTGGGTTATTGGTCCGTAGCATCAAACACAGATCGATTCTACTAGAAGAGAGAGAAATAGTTACTAGAGTCTACTAGAACCACGTCTCACAGCGATCTAGATTACTAGAACGCTGATCTCGTCGAATTCTCCTCTCTCGAGTCCTCTCTGTCCGCTCATCGCCCTTTTCCGGGTTCATTTCACAGTTCGTTGTCCAGTTAATCCGCTCTCGGGCCACACCTCTTCGCTCTTTTCCAGTGGAAACGAAGGGGTGGGGGTCTCCGATCGGGGTTACAACGATAAACTGGTTGTCCCGAGCGAGCTTGTGTATGTCACTCACACTGCGTCCGTAACCCCGCCACCCCCCGTTTCGACTGGAACTACCTGACCGACCGTCGACCGCTGCCAGTCGTAGGACCCGACCGCTGCCAGTTGGAGGTGTGACCCGCTCGATCGAATTACGTCGGCGGTTTCGTCGACGAAGTCGAGAAGCGTTCCCCGGGACGCTGCTCGAGACGGCCGACACCTTCTCTCACCTGCTGGTGTCCATCCCGTATCACGTGTCCATCCCGAGTCACTCGTGACGGTGATACGGTCATTGTTGTTGGTACTCTAATACGTCTGACGTAGGCTTAAGTGAATCCGGTGCAGTACTACGCGCAGACGCACCCCCGCTGGTGTGCGGAGGCCCCAAGGATGGGATTGTTTACAGAACTCAAAGATAGCATCTCCCGTGCAACGGATCGCCTGTTCTCGGAACAGGAACCGAAGCGCATCGGCATCTACGGCCCGCCGAACGCTGGAAAGACGACACTCGCAAACCGCATCGCTCGAGACTGGACCGGTGACGCCATCGGCACGGAGAGTCACATTCCACACGAAACACGGCGCGCTCGCCGGAAAGAGAACGTCGAAATCGAACGCAACGGCAAGACGGTGACGATCGACATCGTCGACACGCCCGGCGTGACGACCAAAGTCGACTACGAGGAGTTCACCGACGAGATGAGCAAAGACGACGCTGTCCGTCGCTCTCGTGAGGCGACCGAAGGCGTCGCCGAGGCGATGCACTGGCTACGTGAGGACGTCGACGGCGTCATCTACGTACTCGACAGCGCCGAAGACCCGATCACGCAGGTGAACACGATGCTCATCGGTATCATCGAATCTCGTGACCTGCCCGTGCTCATCTTCGCGAACAAGATCGACCTCGACGAGTCGAGTGTCAAACGCATCGCGGAGGCGTTCCCCCAGCACGAGACCGTTCCCTTATCGGCGAAGGAGGGTGAAAACATGGACGAAGTGTACGACAACATCGCGGAGTACTTCGGGTGAGATGATGCCGGAAGCTACAGAGAAAGAGACCCCTGACGGCGTGCAGATCGATCTCATCAGCGGCCAGCGCATGGACGAGCTGGCCAGCATGGAGAAGATCCGAATGATCTTAGATGGCGTCCACGCGGGCAACATCGTCATCTTAGAGGAGGGGCTGACCCCCGACGAGGAGAGTAAACTCATCGAAGTGACGATGGCGGAGATCAGTCCCGACGAGTTCAACGGCATCGAGATCGAGACCTACCCGCGTTCGGCGTCGAAAGACTCCTCGCTACTCGGACGGCTCATGGGCAACGACGGCCCACCCGCGAAACTGACCGTGATCGGCCCGGCCAACCAGATCGAAACGCTCCACAAAGACGAGACGCTCATCAGCGCACTCGTCTCGAGAAACTGAGGTCGAGACGCGATGCCTCACCAGTGTACGAACTGCGGCCACACGTTTCCCGACGGCTCGAAGGAGATGCTGTCTGGCTGTCCCGATTGCGGCGGCAACAAGTTCCAGTTTACGCCCGCCCGTCCGCCGGAACGGACGAGTGACAACACCCAGCAGGCGGGATCGAAGGCGGACACCGCTGGCTCGAGCGCCCAGCGGGGCGCTCCCGGTCACGAGCGAGGTGGTGCACACGGGCGCGTATCGAGAGCCACCGAAACGGTCCGCGACTGGGTGACCACCGGCCGCGAGCGCGAGGAGAGCGGGTCCAACTCGAGTGAGACGGCCGAACGCGAGCGTTCTGACTCGTTTCCCGAGTGGCCCGACAGCGCCCGCCCACCGTCGGAGCGTTCGGGCGAGTCTTCGACGGACGAACCGGCGGGGGGTGCCCGACGGAACTCCCCAACGCAGTCACCCCCTGCTTCGGAGTCGGCGCGTCGAGACCGCAGTGTTCGTACCGGTTCGCGGTCGACGGAGAACCCGGAGGACACCGCACAGGCCGATGCGCGCAGCGCGGTCGTCTCGCCGGACGAACTCCCGCCACACTCCGGAACCGCCGGTGAGGAAGCGGACGGCGCTGACAAAGCGGACCCACCCGACCATGGCCGCGTCGTCAAGGAACCGAGCGGCGAGCGCCCCTCGCTCGAGCAGTTACGCGAGGAACTCAACGACCAGTTCGAGAGCATCAAGGTCGTCAAGCCGGGTCAGTACGAGTTGAACCTGATGGAGCTGTACGACCGCGAGGAGTACATCGTCTCCCTCCAGGAGGACGGCCGCTACGTGATCGACGTGCCCGATTCGTGGCGAGAAGGCGCGGACGACTCTTGAAACGCGTCCCACGCTGACTGCTCTCGATCAGCGCCCAACCGGTGTCTGACTGCTCCCGACGGGCGTCTGAACGCTTCTGACCGGATCCACCTTCTCCCGACGGGCGTCTGAACGCTTCTGACCGGATCCACCTTCCCCCGACGGACGTCTGAACGCTTCTGACCGGATCCACCTTCCCCCGACGGACGTCTGAACGCTTCTGACCGGATCCACCTTCCCCCGACGGGCGACTCTGCCTCCCAGGTGCCCCGCTGACCTCTCCTGACCGACCTGCTGACCCTTTCCGATCGGTTTGCTGGCTTCGACACAGACCGCTCGAGTCCTGCGGGCTTCGACACAGCCCCCGCGAGTCCTGCGGGACTGGTTGGTCTCGCTGACACCGTACCGTCACAGCTTCCGCCACCTCACCTACCCTCCACCGCCTCACCTGCCCTCCACCGCCTCACCTGCCCTCCACCGCCTCACCTGCCTTCCACCGCCTCACCTGCCCTCCATCGCCTTACCCACCCCCCACTGCCTCACCCCACCCCTTCGTTTCCAGTGCAACCCACCCGACACCGTACACTCGCTCCTCACTGAGCACGTTCCACTCGAAACGATGGGGTGGGGGGTGGGTGGGGGGGGGGGGTGCGAACGAAACCGGTCGTCCGTGCGGGCGAGACTGTCGGAGCTGGAGTTGTGGGTACCGGAAAGGTGGTGCGGGGACTCGACGCTGTGAGAGCCGGAAGGATGGATTTAAGCGAGCGGACTCGAACCACGGAGTATGAGCACTGCAACCAAGATCGTGTTGACCACAGTCGGCATCTCGGCGCTGCTGTCGATCTTGCTCGTCTTCCAGAGCGTCTTCGTGTAGATGTTCTCGCCGCGAGCGCTCTCGGAGCCGGTCGAAAGCGTTCGGAGAGCGCACGCTCCGGAGGCGCTCGTCTTCGACTGTACGCGTGACTTCGAGACGCTCGCACCCGCACAGGCCGAGGAACTCGCGCTCGTCGTCGACGCGCTCGAGCCCGCGACGTACCCCGACTCGTGGCTCCCCGACGACGCACCGCGGCTCCTCGAGCGCTACGCTGGCGCCGAGTTCACGATCGGCATGCCCGGTGACGGCAGTATCGTCTGGACGCACCAGACCGAGCCACCGGTCGTCCTCGTCAAGGCACGCATCGAAGGCTCGCCGGAGGCGTTTCTCGACTTCTTACTCGCGGAGGCGCTCGTCGAGGTCGGTCTCGGCGTTCCCGAACACTTTCTGGGCTTCTTCGAAACGTCGTACCGCGATCTCGACGAGGCGGTCCCGCTCGACCCGGCTGGCACCTATCAGATCGCGGCCGCGCTGTACGACGGCTGGATCGGACTCGAGACGCGCGAGGTGTTCGCCGAGTGGCACTCGAGCCAGCCAGCGCTCGGCGACGCCTGGCAGGACGCCGGTGACCGCCTGAGTGGGCGTGTCGAGACGCTGCCGCGGGCGGTCGCTCGCGGGGAGACCGACTTCGCCGACGCGATGGAACTCGCCTGCGCGGCGATCAAACACGCTCTCGAACTGCCTGCCCCGTTCGCTGCACTCGAAACCGAGGCCTACCGCGACCACGGTCCCACCTACGCCGTTCGCTGGGCGGAGAAGACGTTCGACGCGCTCGCCGAGTGACGGATACAGTCGGGCAGAGTCGGATACGGTGGGCAGTCGTCGCACGCCTCGTGTCCGACGGTGAATCGAGCGCGCTCAGAACTCGGCGCTGACGCTTCCGTCTTCTTTCAGGTCGACGACGCCGTCGAACAGCGCCCGGAACTGGTCGACGACGGCGTCGTCGTGGACCTCTTCGGAGAGGTGGAAGATGCCGATCGCGTCGTGTTCCTCGAGCGTCTCGAGGATGCGTTCGACGGCCTCGAGTGCGGGTCCTTCACCGGCGTAGTAGGCGAGTTCGGTGATCGAGTCGAAGCTGACTCGGCGTTTGCCGTCGGTGTTCTCGAGGAAACAGGCGACCTGCTCGACGATGGCGTCGACGTCGTCGGGTGCGGCGACGTAGTGGACGTTGTCACTCGATCGCCGGGAGTAGCCGCGTTCGATGCTCAGGGTGTCGAGGATGTCGGCGCGGGATTCGTCGACGTCGTAGTACTCGAGTTTCTGTTTGACTTCGCGCGCGGTCGTCCGCGTGGAGACGACGAGAAAGCGGTCGGTGTCGGTTTTGAGAAACTCGGTGTCCATCCGGTCGGTTTCACCGGTGCTCGGATGCAGCAGTAGTACGCTCGTCCCCCCTGGGACGGTGTCCGGTGTGTCCTCGATCTCGAGCGAGTACTCCATGTTGGCGGAGACAACTTTCGGAATCACCTTAAGAGTGCGGGTGTGCGCCTGGGATTCGGTTTCAATCGATCCCCCGACCCTCCTGTCGCAACAGGATCAGCATCGAGAGTCCCGAGATGAAGATGAGCAACAGGGCGGGGACCGCTGCGTACCGGTACGCCAGTGTGCGCTGGGCTTCCCAGACGATGATCACGAGCGTCTCCGTCCCGACCGGCTGGAGCATCAGCGTCACCGGAAGCTCTTTCATCGTCGTCAGGAAGACGAGGATCGCTCCGACGACGACGCCGGGAGCGATGAGGGGGAGCGTCACGCGACGGAACGTCTCGAGCGGCCCGGCGTTGAGGGTTCTGGCCGCCTCGATCGTCTTCTCGTCGAGCTGTAAGACCGACGAGCGAACGCTGCCGACCGCCTGTGGCAGGAAGCGAACGACGTAGGCGAAGACGAGCAACCAGACGCCCTGTCGGTAGAGCGAGGGAAGTGTTCGCGTTCCGAGGAACACCAGCGCGAGCGCGATGACGATGCCGGGGACGGCGAACCCGACGTAGGTCGCCCGCTCGAGGAGTCTCGAGAAGAACGTGTTCCGTCGGGCGGCGTAGTAGGCCACCGGCAGGGCGAACAGGCTCGCGACGAGCGCGGCGAGCAGTGCGAGGTAGACCGAGTTGAGCGCGAACTCCCACTGGAACTCGAGGGAGGGGATCGGTTCGCCCTGACTGCGAACGAGCCAGTTGGTGAAGACGGCGACGGGAACGACGAGTGTCAGTACGCCCAGCAGTGAGACGAACCCCATCGCGGGCCACTTCCAGGCACCGAGTCTGATCGTGGTTCCGCTTCCCGCCGTGGTGCGTGCGTCTTCGTCCCGGCCGATCCCCGCCTCGATGACGAGGACGACGGCGACGAGTGCGACCAACTGCAAGGCGAGCAACGCGGCGTACTCGACGGCGAAGCCGCGAAACTCCCAGTAGATCGTACTCGTGAACACGCGCGCGCCCATGAACGCGGGCGTGCCGAAGTCGCTGACGGCGTAGAGTGCAGCCAGGAGCGCGCCTGCGGCGATACCGGGTCTGATCTGGGGGAAGGTGACGCGGCGAAACGCCTCGAGCGGGCCGGCGTTGAGCGTCCGGGCGGCGTCGACGAGCGAACTGTCCATCGAGAGGAGTGCTGCTCGCGCCGTCAGGAAGACGTACGGGTAGGTGTAGAGCGTGATGATGAAGATGGCGCCGGAGAGACCGTCGATCCGGGGAATCGTCGCCCCGAGAACGCTGTCTATCTCGCCGCCGGAGCCGAACATTCCGACGAACGTGATCGCGCCGATGTAGCTCGGAATCACGAGCGGGAGCGCCGCGACGACGGTCCAGAAGCGTGGGTAAGGGAGGTCGGTCCGTACCGTCAGGACGGCGAGTGGGACGCCCAGCACGATCGAAAAGAGCGTGACCAGTACCATCAACGTCAGACTGTTGAGCGTCACCTGGAGGGTCTGACTCGAGAACAGGAGACCGTAGGCGTGGGCGGGGTCCTCGATCAGCGTCGCCTGCCAGAGAAGCCACGCCATCGGCGAGACGACCAGGAGTGCGACGATCGTACTCAACACGCCGAGTACAGCCATCGGCCGGTCGACGGTCTCGAGTCGGTCCCGGACGGTCTCGAATCGGCCCGAGGATGTAGACAGTGGCGAATTAGATTTCATTGGACAGAGACCCAACGGTTTCCTGGCAGGGGTGGCGGAAGACCGGCCGACCCCAGCGGATCGCGGTCGGCCGTCGAACTGGAACTCTGGTGCTCAGCCGTCACACAGCGCGTACGGTGGTCTCCCGCTCCGCCGCCCCGTCGTTGCGAGGTGGGTTATTTCTCGAGGACGAAAAGTACTCCTGAATGCTCGTGCGGATGGATCCACGCAGCGACGAGCGCGCAGGTAGTTCACAGGCGAGCACTCGAGTAGTGTCTGCTCGGCGATGAGCACTCGAGTGGTGTCTTCCCGGTGTCCTCAGACGGTCATTCCCTCCTCGTTGAGGAGGTTCTGTGCGTCCTGGAGATCCATGTCGAAGTTGCTCAGGTCGAACTCCGGCGGCTGGATGTCCTCGAGGTCGGGCAGTGGTCCGACGTAGTCGATGCCTTCGACGACCGGGTACTCGCCGTTGGCGTCCATCATGAACTCCTGGCCCTCTTCGGCGATGAGGTGTCTGATGAACTCCGCGACGAGTTCCGGATCGTCGACCTCGTTCATCACGCCGACGCCAGCGACGCTGAACAGACAGCCCGCGTCGTTGACCGTGTAGGCAGTCCTGATCGGTGCGTCGGGGTCCTCGTTGAGGATTCGTGCGGCGTAGTAGCTGTTTCCGAGTCCGACGATCGGGTCGTCGTCACCGCCCTGGTTGACGGCGACAGCCTGGCTGGTGCCGCCCGAAAAGAGCTGTGCGTCCTGGTCTTCGACCATCGCCCGGACCCACTCGCGGGTCGCTTCTTCGCCCTCGAGTTCGACCATCGCCTGGATGAACCCACGGAACGTCCCCGAGTTGGGTCGCGTCGAGATGATGCCCTGGAAGCGCTCGTCGGTGGCGAACTCCATGATGTCGGTCGGGAGGTCGTCGGCGTCGCCGTCCCACCGCTCGCTGTTGTACTGAATCGAGCGGACACGGCCGGTCACACCGGTCCAGTCACCGTCTGGGTGGCGGTAGCTGCTGGGGACGGCGTCGATCACGTCCTCGGGAAGCGGCTGGAGAATACCGTTGTTGTTCAGTTCGTTGAGTGCGCCGGGGTCCTGTGAGTACATCAGGTCGGCGGGCGTCGCGTCACCCTCCTGGATGAGCTGGTTCACGTAGACGTCGTTGTCGTCGTAGAAGACGTTGAGCGTGAGTCCGTCGTAGTGGTCTTCGAGCGCCTCGAACACGGGATCGATCTGATCGCGCGTCCGGCCCGAGTAGATGGTGATCTCCCCCTCCAGGTCGCCCAGGTCGTCCCAGTTCACTGCCGTCGATCCGACCGGACTCGCCATCGGCTGTGCGTCTGCGACGGCAGTGACGCTCGAGGAGCCGTCATCGTCGTCGTGACTGTGGTCGTCGTCGTGACTGTGATCGTCGCCACCGTGGTCATCGTCGTCGCCGCCGCTCGTACAGCCTGCCAGTCCTACCACGCCAGCGACCGAAGCGCTCGAGGCGAGCAGAAACTGTCGGCGGTCGGTTGTGAAACGGTCCGTGTCTGTCCCGTCTGGTGTTGCCATGTCTAGTTTTAGGTCGACCTAAAACACATATAGCTTGCGATCTCACGCGCCAGAAGTGGGTGAAGGGGGAAGATAGCCATCGCTCGTCGTCGGCCTGCCTCCGATGCCCACGGATTTTCGGCCGACCTAAACCCTTCACTCGAGTTAATTTAGGCTACCCTAAAGAATCTACCGATCCGTGGTGTGGGCTCCGTCCCGCGCGAGTACCGGGGCGCGCACGAAGGTGTTTTACTCGGCCCAGCATACGGTTCACTCGAGATGAGCGTTCGCGAGGAGTTCGACGCCTGGGCGGCCGACGGTCGAGACAAAGGTATGGAAGCGCGCCACTGGCACACGGCGAAACACGCGCTCGCGCGGATGCCGGTCGAAGCCGGTGAGACGGTCCTCGATCTGGGCTGTGGCAGCGGCTACGCCGGGCGGGCGCTCTGTGAGACTTACGAGGCGGGGCGGGTCGTCGGTCTCGACGGCTCGCCCGAGATGGCGCGAAACGCCGCGGGCTACACCGACGACCCGCGAATCGACTACGTCGTCGGCGACTTCGATACGCTGCCGTTCGCGACCGACTCGGTCGACCACGTCTGGACGATGGAAGCGTTCTACTACGCGCGCGACCCCCACCGGACGCTGCGCGAAATCGCCCGTATCCTCCGCCCCGGAGGCACCCTCTACTGTGCGGTCAACTACTACGAGGAGAACGTCCACTCCCACGGCTGGCAGGAGTTCATCTCCGTCGAGATGACCCGCTGGAGCCGCGAGGAGTACCGCGAAGCGTTTCGCGACGCCGGTCTCGCCGTCGCCGAACAGGACAACGTCCCGGACCGCGAGACCGAGATTCCCGACGCCGCGGCGTTCCCGACCGACGAGTGGGAGACGCGCGAGGCGATGGTCGAACGCTACCGCGAACTCGGCACCTTACTCACCGTCGGTGTGAGCCGCTAACCCCTCTATTTCCACTCGAGACCCCCTCGGTGCCGCTGTATCGACTCGGGGCTCGGCGGCTCCGTGACTCACAGCCGACTGCACACTGCGCGAAAAAGGGTGTATGGACCGACGACGTGAGCGGGTTCGTTCCTCGAGGCTCACCTCGCTCCGTAGCCTGGGATGTACGTGCAGTCCGAACACTCTGTGGTGACACTCGAGACGATGAGCTTCCCCGTACACTCGGGGCAGGTGTAGGTCTGGGCCGATCGCTTGGTGTGTGAAACCATACCCAACTCTCTCGCTGATGGTGTATAAAGCTAGCATGCAGCACAATCTCGAGACTAGATACGTCCTCATATCCCTAATACGCGGCCGTCACGCCCCGTGTCTCCCGACCCTGCGCCCAGATTCTCTCTTCGCGCCCAGACTCTCTCTCTCCGCGCCGTGGTCTCCTCACGCTCGCTCGAGGCGTTCACCCGCGGCAATTGCGACTTCGAGCCAGTTCTCCTCCGGCGGGAGCGGGCAGTCGAACGTCTCGCTGTAGGCACAGAAGGGCGTGTACGCCAGGTTGAAATCGAGGACGAGTTCCGCGCCGTCCGTCAGGTCGCCCTCGACGGTGAGTTCCATGTAGCGCCCGCCCGCGTAGGTCTGCTGGCCCGTCGTCTTGTCGCGAAACGGGACGAACAGCGTGCGGTCGCGCTCGTCCTGGTGGTAGGCGGTGAGCGTCAGCGAGCGCCGCTCGCCGGTGCTCGAGGGCACTTCGAAGGCGAGTCTCGACGCCCTGACGTAGCGGACCTCTCGCCCCGCGGTCGTCTCCATCAACACCGGTTCCTCGGGGTCGACGTCGCGGTCGACGGCCGCGCTCACCCGGTAGGCCGGGTCCGGTTCGAAGTACGCCACCCCCTCGAACTCCTCGCGCTCCCCGGGCGGAACCGGCGACTGGGGGTGCTCGGCGAAGAACTCGTCTTTCTCGGTGCGTTTCGCCTCGAGTTCCGCCCGCCAGCGCTCCGCGTCGAACGCGTCTGTCATAGTCGGGCTTCGGGTGCGAGACTCGAGTGTATTGTGATCCGTCGGCGCGCTCGAGGCAGTCCTGCTCGTCCGGCCACCCTCCGGTTCCAGTCGAAACTCCCGGTCTCTCGAGCGGTCCCGACACCGTCGAATACCGTCGCCCGAGACAATATCCAGTAGCTATAAGTCAATCGGTGGACAACACGCTCACGGAAGCCACGTCATCCAGAATGCGGGTACGCGTTGAAGTACCCCGGGTGTAGCAGCACCCGAGGCGTGGCTTCCATCCGCAACGGATCTGAAGCCATGACTCAGTACCAACCACGCGACCTTAAAACGCTCGCAAACGCACCGTACAGACCGCGAAACGCCGATTCTCGGAGTTACAACGCCCTCACTCGAGCGGCGCACATCCCCGCCCACCCGTCTCGGACCCGCGGAGGACGGCGATGAGCGAGGAGTACGCCCGCTGGGGCGGCGAGGAGTGGAACCCGCCGCGCTGTCCCCACTGCGAGAGCGTCGTCGTCGGGGTGACGGCGACGGGACCGTACACGATCAAAGCGTCCTGTGGCTGTTTCGTCACGCAGGAGGAGGCGAAGAACCTCCGAGGCTGAGAACGGTTCACACCAGGGTGGGACCTCGTCGGCTACGCGACGGTCCCTCAGCCGGGAGGCTCACGACCGCTCGAGTCGGCCCCGACACGCCAGCCTCTCACCCGCTCGAGAATTTATATACCATCCCGGACCAGGCTCCGCCAACCCTATGAGCGAGCGACGATGAGTACGGAGACAATGTCGAACTGGCGCGCCGTCTTCGGCCACGAGACCCCTTACGACGAGCAGGTCGACGGCATCGAGACGGCCATCGAAACCGCTCGAGACGGCGGCTTCCTCGCGCTCGAGGGGGCCTGCGGGACGGGGAAGACGATGATCGCCCTGACGGCGGGCATCGACCTCGTGCGTGACCCGGAGACGGACTTCGAGCGGGTGTTCGTCCTCACGAGCGTCAAACAGCAGCTGCGCCAGTTCGAAGCAGACCTCGAGACGATCAACGCGAACCTGCCCGACGAGCACCAGCCGGTGTCGGGGCTGACGCTCGTCGGGAAGGCCGACGTCTGTCCGTACAACCGCGAACACCTGGCCGGGTTCGACGACGCGACCGTCTACGACCGCTGTGAGACGCTGCGCGAGCGAACCCGCGACCTGACCGGCGAGGGCGGCCCGACCACCGCGGCGGCGCTGACCGCCAGCGCGCGCAGCCAGCAGATCGGGCTGGCCGACAGCGGCGACGACGGCTCCGGGGGGCGGTTTCTCGAGACCGCCGACGAGACGGCCGCCTACCCGCCCGAGATGCCCGCCTACAGCGACGGCGGCCCGGCCGGGAGCGAGGTCGAGTTCTGCCCCTTCTACGCGCAGTACCTCGCGGACCTGCCTGAGGAGGGCGAGGGCGACCCCGCCGAGGCGATTCCGTTCGACCTCACCCAGCACGGCTTGCTGACGGCCGACGAACTCGTCGCCCGCTCGGTTCGCCACGGCACCTGTCCGCACTCGGTGATGGGGGCGGCGCTCGGCCACGTCGAGGTCGTCATCGGCAACTACTACCACGCCTTCGACCCGACGACCGTCGCCGTCTTCACGGGCGCGTTGCTCGACGAGTCGACGTTCGTCGTCTGCGACGAGGCGCACATGCTCGAGCCTCGCGTGCGGAGTCTGGTGAGCGAGCGGGTCGCAGACGCCACCCTCCGGGACGCCGAGACCGAACTCACGCGGGTGCTCCAGCCGGTTCGCGCCGAACGCGAGGGGAGACGCACAGAAGGCGGGTCGAAGACCGCCGACGCCGACCTGGTTCGCGCCGAGTTGAACGCGACCGACGTCTCGCTCGAGGAGATCGAGGCGACCCGGAGCTTCCTCCGGGCGGTGCGCGAGGAACTCGACCGGCGGGTTCGCGCTCACCTCGAGCGCACACAGCCGGGCTGGCGCGCCCGGCTTCGGGACCTCCGGGACGACGAGATTCCGCTCCGGGACCCGGCGGTGCCGGGCGAGGACGAACTCAGCGAGTGGGCGACCCGCGAGGGGTTCAGCGACGCCCGCTGGGTGCGCGCCGAGTCGGTCGGCGCGGTCGTCGCCCGCATCCTCAACGAGGCAGAAGACGAAGAGCGCACGCGGGCGGCGCCCGCCGTCGGACGCGTCCTCGGCGAGTGGTACCGCCAGAATCACACCGAGTACTTCCGCGAGATCGAACTCGAGCGGACCTGGAACGAGACCGAACCCGGCGACACCTGGCGGCGGGCGTATTCGGCGCGACTCGCGCTGCACAACTGCGTCCCGAGCGACGCCATCGGCTCGCGTCTGGCCCGCTTCGGCGGCGGTATTCTGATGAGCGCGACCCTGGAACCGATCGACGTCTTCACCGACGTGACCGGTCTCTCGTATCTCGAGGGTGAGGGGCGTCCCGTCCTCGAGCGCCGCTATGGCTTACACTTTCCCGACGAGAACCGCGAGAGCTTCGCGGTCGCCGCGCCGAAGTTCACCTACGAGAACCGGGGACGGCCCGACGAGTCGACGCCGACCAGAGCACACTACGCCGACGCGCTCGTGCGAATCGCGCGCCTGCCCGGTAACGTGCTGGTCGGCATGCCGAGTTACGGCGAGGCAACGTGGGCGGCGGGTGTTCTCGAGGAGCGCCTCGCAGACGAGAAGACGGTGTTGCTCGACGCCTCGAGCGACGACGAGACCACCGAGTCGCTGAAAGACGCCTTCTTCGCCGGCGAGGGAAAGGTGCTGGTGACGAGTCTACGCGGGACGCTCACCGAGGGGGTCGACTACGGTGGGGATCGCCTCTCGGCGGCGGTCGTCTGTGGCGTCCCCATCGTCAACACGGCGAGTCCGCTGACGCAGGCGGTCAGGCGGGCCTACGACGACGCCTTCGGAAACGGCTTCGAGTACGCGCTGACGGTTCCAGCGGTCAGAAAAGCGCGCCAGGCGGTCGGTCGGGTGATCCGTAGCGAGGCGGACGTCGGCATCCGGCTCCTGCTCGACGAGCGCTACGCACGGGATAGCTGGGATTCAGTCCGTGGCTACCTCCCCGAGGACGAGCGCGCGGAGTTCCAGCCGGTCAGTCCCGACATGTTGGGCGTCGGTCTCGAGCGCTTCGAGCGGACGCTCGAGGGGCGTTGAACCTTAGCCCAGGAGGTAGCGAAGCTGTGGGTTCATCTGGACGATCTCGCTCTGTTCGAGTCTGGCGTCGAGACCGAGCAGGCGGCCAGCGCCCCACGCGCCCAGACCGAACAGCAGGACCATGTAGACGAACGAACTGTCGAAGACGTAGCCGTGGGCGATGGGGAGACCTGCGGCGAACCCGCCCTCGAAGGCACCGAGCCAGAACAGGAGCATCTGGAGACCGCCACAGAGGGCGGCGAACCGGAAGAAGACGCCGAAGAGGAGCGCCAGCCCGATCGCGATCTGGCCGTACATCACCATCGGCTCGACCAGCCAGAGGTGGTCAGTGAAGAACGCGAACAGGCCGCTGAAGGGGTTCGTCTCGTTGACTCCGTGGACCAGGAAGCCCTCCGCTGACCAGCCGCCGGGGTTCGTCCAGCCCTCGCTCGCCAGCTTCGAGAGTCCCGCCTGGAGGAAGACCCAGGCCATGAGCAGGCGCAGACCGACCATCGAGTAGCCGAGCCAGGTTTCGGAGTAGCCGAAGCTGACCGGTTTGCCGAACAGTTCCGTCTCGAGCGTCCGTTCTGCGGGTGAGTCCTGATCCATGATAATAGATCGTGTTCGACTATACCGTTCGAGGATCCTAACTGTTGTGGCCCGTGAGATGGCGGGCGCCGTCGGGGTCGGCCGCATTCACTCGAAACGGACCGTCCGCTGTCACCTCACCCCGGTCTCAGGAGGACTCGAGCGTCTCCGGTTCGACTCGGCCAGCTGCCGTTCGCTCGCGGATACGCGCACGGATCGCGCTGCTCGAGAGCAGCTCGTCTCCGTCCGGCTCGCGCGGGCTCGCGCGTCTGATCTCGCAGTCGACGTCCCAGGACTCGAGCGCGTCGGCGAGCGCTGCCTCGTCGTGGTGCTGGTCGTGGCCGAGGACGAGGACATCGGGATCGATCAGCCGTACCGGGACGGAGATATCAGAGGGGTGTCCGGAGTGGGCGTGGTCGACGACCTCGAGCGCCGCGACGAGTGCGCGCCGCTGGCCGAGCGGGAGGATGGGTTTGGGTTTGTGGGTGACACACTCGGGGGTGGCGACGACGACGTGGAGCTGATCGCCCATCGCGGCCGCCTCGCGGAGGTAGTGGAGGTGGCCGGGGTGGAGGATGTCGAAGGTTCCCTGCGCGAGCACGCGCGTCGGTCCCTCGTCAGTTGCTCGCGTGTTCGCGTCCGTCCGTGCCGGTGGCTCGTCGCTCACTCGGCCCACCTCGCGACGGTGGTCGTCGTCGGCGGTGGGCCGACGAACAGCGAGTAGAGCACCGTGGCGAAGCCGATGGCGGTGACGCCGCTCTGGAGGGCGACGCCGAGGGCGATGTCACCGCCGAGGTGGGCGAGACCGCCGATGGCTGAGCCGACGACGACGAGTGTGAAGCCGATGGCGAGCGCGCGCAGTGCGTGTGAGCCGGTTCGTCTGCACGCCCGGTAGGCGAACCAGGCGACGAGACCGCCGGTGGCGAAGGTCGCGGTGCTCGCGAGGACGATGATGGTGGTGTAGTCGTTCATGAGTGTCTCGAGTGTGGGGTTGAGTCGGTCGCGGCCGGTCCAGACAGCCGTCCGTAGACGTATCTTCACCCGCTGCCGTAGTCACTGGCAGTGGCGATTCTCACCGCGATAGAACGGCCATCGAACATCTCCGGGTCGCTCGAGGCGTCATCGGTGCTCGAACCGGCCGCCGACCCGGTCGATGACGACGAAACTCAGCGCCGTGACGACGAGTAAGACGGTCCCCATCGCGAGGGCGGGTCCGCTCCGCCGCCCGAGGTAGCGCTCGAGGGCGACCGGCATCGTGTAGGTGTCACCGCCGCTCGCGAGGATCACCGTCGAGGAGAACTCGCCGATCGAGATGGCGAAGGCGAACGCGGCCCCGGCGACGACGGCGCTCGCGACCAGCGGCAGTTCGATGTCGAGTAACGCCCGCGCGCGCGTGGCCCCGAGCGCGCGTGCCGATTCGACCATCGCCGGGTCGAGTCCGCCGAGCACCGGCGAGACGGTGCGGACGACGAACGGGTAGGCCGCGACGGCGTGGGCGGCGACGATGGCGGCGACGCCGGTGAACTGGAGGCGGGTGCCGCCGGGTAGCGAGACACCGAAGACGAGTCCCTGGAGCAAGCCGATGCCGAAGACGATGCCGCTGACGGCGAGGGGGACCATCGCCAGCGTGTCGATCACGGCACCCCACCGCGAGCGCGCCACCAGGACGGCGATCACGACCCCCATCGGCACCGCGAGCGCCAGCGTCGCGAGACCGAACAGCAGCGAGTTGCGGACCGCCGGCCACGGCAGCGTCTGGTAGCTCGCGCCGGTCGCCTGGCGCTCGGCGAGAAAGCGGTAGTGTGCCAGCGTGAACCCGCTCCCGTCGGTGAGACTGCCGAGGACGAGGCTCGCGAGCGGCCCGACGAAGACGACGAGCGCGAGCAGGCCGTAGCCGACGACGGCGAGGCGACGCGGCGCACAGAGCGTCTCGAGGCGCCAGTCGGGGAACAGCGCCTCGCGCGACGGCGGCCGTCCCACCCGTGCGACGCTCGCCTGTGCGGACTCGTAACGCAGGTAGGCGTAGGTGAGCGAGAGCGAGACGACGGTCTCGAGAATCGCGAGCGTGGCCGCCTCGGCGAACGCCAGCCTGCCGACGCGGTCGTAGACCCAGACCTCGACGGTCGCGAGCTGGAGACCGCCGAGGGCGAGCACGATGGGGAACGTCATGAACGTGAAGACGAAGGTGAGGAGCGCGCCGGTGAGCACCGCAGGCAGCAGCTGTGGGACGACCACGTCGAGAAACGCCCGGCGGCGACTCGCGCCGAGCGAGCGGGCGGTCTCGAGTGCGCTCACGTCGAGTGACTCCCAGGCGGCGACGGTGATGCGCGCGACCAGCGGCGCGTTGTAGAAGGCGTGGGCGAGGACCACCACCGCGAGGGGGTACCTCGAGAGGAACGGGTAGGGACCGAGACCGACGGTGCCGAGCAGGGTGTTGAGCGTCCCCGCCTGGCCGAACATGGCGTAGAAGCCCGCTGCGACGAGGATGCCGGGGAGGACGAACGGGAGGATGGTGAGCGAGCGCAGTGTCTGCCGGCCGCGAAACTCGTAGGTCGCCAGCACGTAGGCGGCGGGCAGGCCGAGTGCGAGGCTCGCGAGCGTCGACAGCGCCGCCTGGTAGGCCGTAAAGCCGAACAGGCCCATCCCGACCGCGGGGAAGCCGGCGCGCACCCAGGCGAACAGCGCCGAGAAGTGGGTCCCGAGCGCGAGCGGCTCCTCGAAGACGCCGGCGAGCGGGCCGACGTAGAACGGGTCGGTGAGCACCGCGTGAAACGCCGCGAGCGTGAGCCGGCCGTCCTCGAGGAACGCCTCGGCGAAGACCAGACCGATCGGGAGGTAGGCGACGACGCCGAGGACGGCCGCCGTCGCGAGCGCGGCGAGTGCGAGCGCGTGGCGGCCGGTCCACCCGGTGAGCGTGCGGACGACGCTGGTCGCAGGGGAGGTGGTCCCAGCGTCAGGCCCGCTCGAGTCGGCCACGGCTCACTGCGTCGCGAGCAGCCGCGCCCAGTCGTCGACCCACTCGTCGAGGTTGCCGCTGAGGTCGTCGTAGCCGAGCGCCACTGGCTCGTCCGGTTCGAACGCGTAGTCGGTGAACGACTCGTCGAGGTCGACGTACTCGTCGGCGACGGCGGGGAACTGGACGTTCCGGGTCGCGATCTCGGCCTGGGCGTCGCGCGAGAGCAGGAAGTCGATGAAGGCGTAGGCGAGGTCGCCCTTTTCGCTGTCGGTGAAGATGCCCACCCCCTCGGGGTTGGCGTAGCCCTGGCCGTCGAGGAAGCCGACCTGGTGGCGCGAGAGGTCGTGGCCGTCGGCGACGGCGTACACCTGGTCGGTCGAGTAGGAGACGACCATCGGGCGCTCTTCTTCGAGGTAGGCGAGGTAGGAGGACCACCAGTCGTCGCGGTCTGAGACGCCGTTCTCGAGCAGCGCCTCCCAGTACTCGAGGTAGCCGTCCTCGCCGAACTCGGCGATCGTCCAGAGTAAGAACGCCTGGCCCGGATCGGAGTACTGGGCGTTCTGGATCAGGAGGGCGTCCTCGAACTCCGGTTCGGTGAGGTCGTCGAACGAGGTCGGCTCGGGTACCTCGGTCTCGTCGTAGACGAGGCTGATGTAGCCCGTATCGTAGGGCACGACCCGGCCGTGGGGGTCGTCGAACTCGACCGATGGGTCCTCGCGGACGCGGTCGATTCGCTCGATCCGGTCGCGCTCGAGGCTGACGAACAGCTGTTCGTCGAGCGTATCGTCGATCCGGACGAGGTCGTCGACGTTGAGCCCGAGGTAGACGTCGGTCTCGACTTCGACGCCCTGCTGGGCGCGCTGGATGTAGTGGCCGACGTCGCCGTCGGGCACCGTCCACTCGAGTTCGATGCCGGGATAGGCCTCCTCGAACGCCTCCTCGATCCAGACGCCCGCGGGGTTCTCGTCTTCGAGCATCGAACTGTAGGTCGCGACCCAGAGTGTCCCCTCGAGTTCGTCCCCGTCGGGATCGCTCACGTTCGTCGCGTCGTCGGTCTCGTCTTCGAGGCCGTCGTCTTCGAGGCCGTCGGTGTCGTCCGTGCCGTTGTCCTGTGTCGCACAGCCAGCGAGGGAGACGCCGACACTCACCCCGCCGAGCGCTCGCAACAGCGTGCGTCGGTCCATTACCGAGTGTCTTCACTCGGTGGTCTTAAGCGGCGTGCCTGACGCGTCGGTGAAGAGAACAGTTTTGTGGATCCGAACGAAGCCCTTAGCCGTGACAGCGAATCGCCGGTACGTCCTCGCGGGCGTCGTCGTCGCCCTCGGCGTCGTCACGGGGGCGATCTTACTCGAGGTCCTCGGGACGATCATGTTCGCGATTACCGTCGCGTTCGTCCTCGCGCCGGTCCACCGCTGGCTGGTCAGACGCGGCATCAGCGAGTGGAGCGCGGGCGTGCTCGCGACGCTCGTCGGCTTCCTCTGTGTGTTCGTCGTGCTCGCACCGATCTTCCTCACGCTCTACTTGCGACTCGAGGACGTCCTCGCCTTCGTCGAGGGTCTCCCCGACGAGTTCTCGGTCACCGTCTTCGAGACGACGATGACCGTCGAGGCGACCGAGGTGCAGTCGCTCGCGATTTCGACGCTCCAGGGCATCGCGACCACGCTCGCGGCCAGTGCGCCGGTGCTCGCCGTGAAGGCGGCACTGTTCGTCCTCCTGCTGTTCGGCATCCTCCTCCAGGGCGACAGCGCCGCGCGCGCGGCCATCGCCCCCGTCCCGCGGGAGTATCGCGATATCGTCTTCGCGCTCGCGACGCGTGCTCGAGAGACGCTCTACGCCATCTACGTCCTGCAGGTCGCCACCGGCGTCGCCACCTTCGTCCTCGCGTACCCGTTCTTCTGGCTGCTCGGCTACGAATCGGCGCTCGTCCTCGCGGTCATCGCCGCCATCCTCCAGTTCGTCCCCATCATCGGTCCCAGTCTGCTCGTCGTCCCGCTCGCACTCTACCAGCTCGCCCTCGGCGACGTGAGCGCCGCCCTCCTCGTCGGCGTCGGCGGCGTCGCCCTCATCGCCTGGCTCCCCGACGTAACCGTCAGACCCCGACTCGCCCGCCGCTCGGCCGGACTCCCCGGCAGCCTCTACTTCGTCGGCTTCACCGGCGGTCTGTTCACTCTCGGCGCCATCGGCATCGTCGTCGGTCCCCTGCTCGTCGCCGTCTTCGTCGAAGCCGTCTCCTTACTCGCCGCCGAGGTCAACGCCGACCAGCCGCTCGAGGAACTCTCTGACCCGCACGACGCCGAGCGCGAGGACGAACTCGCCTTCGACGAAGGTGACGGTGACGACTCGAGTGAGGGCGACCGCGACGGCTCGGACGCACTCGAGACGGACGCACCCGGGGCGAGCCAGTCGGCGCTCGACCCCGACGCGTGACCGGCCAGCGCCCTCCCGCCGTCGGGGAGCGATCGGCCAGTGGCGCCCCCGACCGCACCGCCACCCGTCTTTTTAATACGTGTCCCGCTCTCGTACATGTATGGGAACGTTCATCAATGCACTCGTCGGCGCGGTCGCCGGTGTCCTCCTCTCGTTCATCCCCTTTTCGACGCTCCTCGGCGGTGCCGTCGCCGGGTTTCTCGAGGGACCCGACGGCCGCGAGGGGACGGTCACCGGGGCGATCTCGGGCCTGTTCATGCTGGTGCCGGTCGCCCTCGGCGGGTTCTTCGTCCTCGGCTTTCTCGGCTTCGGCGTCGGCGCTGGCGGAATCCCCGCCACTGGCTTCCTCTTCGCGCTGCTGTTCTTCGCCTTCTTCGCCCTCGTCACCCTCGCCTACACCGTCGGCCTCGCGGCGCTCGGCGGCTACCTCGGCGCGTACCTCGCCGGTGACTACCCCGACCAGCGAGTCGCCGTCTACGACGCCGTCGGCACCTCGCCACCGGACGGCCAGACGGCTACTCACTCCGAGGCCCGCCACGACCCGGCACGCGAGCGCCCCCACTCGAGGGGCGACCCAGACGAGTACGTCGACGTGACCGAACGCGTCGACGACGCCGACGCTGACCACGAGCGCTGACGCGCTCGAGTCGTCACTCGTAGCGCAGCGCGTCGATCGGATCGGTTCGCGCCGCGCGCCAGGCCGGATACAGCCCCGAGAGGACGCCGACGAGGACGCCGACGGCGATAGCGAGCGCGACGTACTCGAGCGGGTAGACGGGCGGGAGGTCGATGTACCACGCGCCGAGGTAGCCCGCCGCCAGGCCGAGACCGGTGCCGATCACCGCCCCGACGACGCCGAGGACGACCGCCTCCGTGAGGAAGAGTCCGAGTACGTCGCGGTTCTGTGCGCCGACGGCTTTCATGATGCCGATCTCGCGGGTGCGTTCGGTGACCGACACCAGCATGATGTTCGCGATGCCGATCGATCCCACCAGCAGCGAGATGGCGGCGATGCCGACGATGAAGTTCTGCAACAGGTCGAGGATGTCCTCGAGTTGCTGGAGCAGTTCCGTACTCGTCTGGAGGGTGACGACCTGATCCTCGCCGAGGCGCTCGCCCGCGTCCGACTCGGGACTCTCGAGGTAGTCTGTCGCAGCGGTTCGCGCCCGGTCGATCGCCGCCGCGTCCATCGACGCGGCCTCGACGACGATGGCGACGAAGCGGACGCCCTCGCCGTCGTCCTCGCCGCCGCCACCGACGCCACCGGCGGCCTCGCCGTAGTAGGGGTCGGTCGGGACGTAGACCCGCGGGGCGGCCTCGAACCCCTCGAACGGGCTGAGTCCCTCCGAAGTGTCCGTGATGCCGACGACCGTCACTGTCGCCGTCTGCCCGCCGAGGAAGGTGAGTTCGAGGTCGTCGCCGACGCTGACGTTCTCCTCGAACTGCGCTGCCATCGCCGGGTTGATCACCGCCTCGCGCTCGCCGTCTTCGAACTGTCTGCCCTCCCGGAGGTCGCCCTCGCGGATGTAGCTCGCTCCGGCAGCGATCAGACCGTCGCCCTGGGCGACCTGCTCGTCCCCGTCCGAAACCGCCTGCGTCTGAATCGACGCGTAGCCGTAGGCCGCCTCGACGCCCTCGAGATCGCTCACCGTCTCGAGGTCGGTCTCGCTGAACACCGGCTGTGCGCCCGCGAGCGGCCCGCCCTCGATGCCCTCGTCGGCGGCCCAGCCGTAGAGATTGCGCTGGTCGTCCGGGCTGATGTCGCCGATGATCCCCGCCTGCAGGCTCGCCCCGAGGGTGACGAACGCGATGACGGCCGCGATGCCGATGACGATACCCAGCGTGGTCAGCGTCGAGCGCAGGGTGTGGCCCCGAATCGAGCGCCAGGACAGCCGCAGGAACTCGAGCGGCCGCATCACTCTCTTCCCTCGCCCGCCGGTTCGATGCGCTCGATTCGCCCGTCGAGGAGGTGGACGGTCCGCTCTGCGCGGGCGGCGACGTGTGGCTCGTGGGTCACCATCACGACCGTGTTTCCGGCGGCGTGGAGGTCGTCGAACAGCGCGAGGATCCGCTCGCCGGTCTCGGTGTCGAGGTTGCCCGTCGGTTCGTCGGCGAGGACCAGCGCGGGGTCGTTGACCAGCGCGCGGGCGACCGCGACGCGCTGGCGCTGGCCGCCGGAGAGTTCGTTCGGCAGGTGGTCGGTCCGATCACCGAGTCCGACCTCCTCGAGCAGCGTCCGCGCGCGCTCGAGTCGCTCCGCGGTGGAGACGCCCTGGAACAGCTGTGGGAGGGCGACGTTCTCGAGCGCGGAGAGCCGCGGCATGAGGTTGAACGTCTGGAAGACGAAGCCGACCTCGCTCCCCCGGAGGCTGGTGCGCTCGCGCTCGCTCAGCGCCGTCACCTCGCGGCCGCCGACGGAAATCTCCCCCTCCGTGGGGGTGTCGAGACAGCCCACCAGGTGCATCAGCGTCGACTTTCCCGACCCACTCGGACCGACGATGGCGGTGTAGGAGCCGCGGGGAATCTCGAGGCTGACGCCGTCGAGGGCGTGGACCGGCTCGCCGACACGGTAGGTCTTGCGCACGTCTCGCAGGCTGACCGCACGCTCACCCGAACTCGTCATTGGCTCACCCACTACAGCCGGTGGGAAAAGCGTTTGTGGGTCGCCTTGGCGGCCGTCACTCTCTCATTGTTCCGCGCTGCCGGGAAGCCCACATCGTCGGGACAGTGTGAACCTATGCAGCCGGAGGCCGGTTCGTGGCCGGCGTGGATTCGACGACCGACGTGATGGTAGCGAGGCTCTCACCGCTCGGCCCGGTCTGCTCGAGGAGAGGGGCTTTTTCCACCAGCCCGGAGAGCAGTGACGCACCTTCTGGCCCGGTGTATACCTCGACGAGCGACTCGAGAGTTCTCGCCGCTTCGAGAGCGTCGCTACTCGAGCCATAGTTCGAAGGGTGGACGTTCCGTGCTAATGTCGCGAGGAGCGTCTCGACTGTCTCGTCTGCGGTGGCTGCGTTCGTCGTGACCGATCCCTCGAGGAGGTCGTCGAGCGAGGTGTAAGCGTCGATGTATACCCCGTAGGCCTCGACCAACTGGTCAAGTGCTTCGATATCTAACTCACGGGAGAGTTGCGAGAGGTGCGTGTACGAACGCGGTGACGGTGGCGTCTCAAGGTCGACGCTGACGTCGTCAGGTGCGCGTTCGACGAACGCCGCCTTCTCTTCTGCGTAGAGTTCGGCGAGCATGATTCCCGCGGCGGCCCCTCGAACCTCGTCTTCGACCATTCCTGAAGCTGCCGACGCTGGCGCACTGATTCCCGCGTACGCAACAATCCCGTATACGAGTGCGACTGCCCACTCGTCGAGCCCCCAGCTTGGCAAGTAGCCGAGCAGGTACGCGACCACGGGAATGAGAAACGAGATGGTGAGGAGTACGTACGAGATCAGGTGAACTTGTCTACGAGAGCTTCCCAGCATGAGCCAGAAACTATCTTGAACGTATCGATAGAGGACGATCAGGGAAGCGATGAGAAATCCCAGTATCGGTGAAAGTGAGTTCAGAAATGTGACCAGCCAGAACGCAGCGGTTGCGATGAGGAGCATCCCCCCGATCATCAACAAGTGCGTGATCGGATTTTTCAACGTTGGATACGCCGAGGAGATGTCAGCCGGTGCCAGCAGCCCGAAAAAGACGTAGCACCCCACGCCGATTCCGAAAACGACACCCGCTGCGAAGGTGACGAACGCAGGGAGTGAAGTGAGGCTGGCGAGCATATTCGGCTGCGAGAGGCTCTCGATGAACCCGAAGTAGAGGAGCCCACTCATCCCAGCGGTCCACCCGACGATCACCGAGAGTACTGCCGCGTACGCGGCGTACCGCCGTGGAAAGAGCCGACCGAACGCGATTGCTCCGTACACACCGATCACTGATTTCTCCACGAATGAGAAGTTGTCAACGCCACGCTGCTCGTCGAACAACTCTTCTCGAGTATCCGGTACCATGTTGATTAAGATTCTGATAATAGTAGATGAGAGTTACTATATTCNCTATATATGCCAGCTCGTCCGATCTGGCCATTGGACACCGGATGGACTGATGAATCGGCGATGACTCGCAATCCACCGATGACGCGTTCGGGCCTGAGACGCCCCATTCCGAACGTCTAAACACGGCCCTATATTCTCTAACACATATTGCCACAGTTGAGAGCGGTGGGCAATCACTACTGGGACGCTGTCGAAAAATTGTGTATCACTGGCAGCTCGAGGAGATAATCAGCAGTCGACGGTTCACGGGTGCTCCCCCCGCCGTCGGTGTCTCAGCTCGAGCGGCCAGAGGTACAAGCTATTTGTCGCCGCCGCTCGCTCGTCGAAGCATGAAGACAGGTGGCGGATCGGACGCGGCGAAGCGCCGGGCGGGCGAACGGGCGGCCGAGGAGGTCGAAGACGGGATGGTCGTCGGTCTCGGCACCGGCTCGACGACGGCCTACGCCATCGAGGCGGTCGGGCGCGCAGTCGACGACGGGCTCGCGGTCAGGGGCGTCCCGACTTCCTTCAGCGCTCGTCGTCTGGCTATCGAGCGCTCGATTCCGCTGGTCGGCCTCGACGAAGTCGAGCGGGTCGACCTCGCGATCGACGGTGCGGACCAGGTCGCCGACGACGGCGCGCTCGTCAAGGGTGGCGGTGCGGCCCACGCCCGCGAGAAACTCGTCGCCGCCGCCGCCGACCGCTTCGTCGTCGTCGCAGACCCCTCGAAACGCGTCGACCGACTCGAGCGCTCGGTGCCGCTCGAGGTCCTCCCCGACGCGCTCCCGGTCGTCACGCGCGCGGTCCGGGCGCGCTCGGGTGAGCCAACGCTCCGGGAGGCCGTCCACAAGGACGGCCCGGTCGTGACCGACAACGGCAACCTCGTCCTCGACTGCGCGTTCGGGACGATCGACGACCCCGAGGCGCTGGCGACGGCGCTGGCGACGATCCCGGGCGTCGTCGAACACGGCCTGTTCGTCGACATGGCCGACACCGTCTACGTCGGCACCGACGAGGGACTCGAAGTGCTGGAGTGGTGATCCGACTCCCCAAAACTCATCAATCTTATATACACTCTCGAGTACGCGACTGACGTCGATTTTTATCAAAACTATCCGTTTCGAAACAGGTATGGCGTCCGGCTGAGTCGGTCCCCAGCGTGATACGTACCGCTCTCCGCTGGCGTTCGGCCCCGCGCGCTCACCGCCTGCTCGTGGCGCTCGCGCTGGTTGTCGTCCTCGCGTGTGCGCTCGCTCTCGGCTCGACCGCCGCGACACCGGCCACAGCACCGGCTGCAACGTCGGCCACACAGCCGATCGATGGCTGTGCGGTGATCGACGAATCCGGCACCTACGAACTGACGGTGAACGCCACGACGAACGCGACCTGTCTCGAGATCACGGCGAGTGACGTGCACGTCGAGGGCAACGGCCACGTGATCGCCGGAGCCGACCTCGACGCCTCGGCCGCCGCTGGCATCGCCGTCACCGACGCCGCGAACGTGACGGTGCGAAACGTCACCGTCACCGGCTGGGGTGCGGGCGAGAACGAAACCGTGGAGCGTGCTGGCATCGCCGTCGAGAACGTGACCGACGGGACGCTCGAGTCGGTCCACGCGCTCGAGAACGACGTCGGTCTCTCGCTCGCCGACTCGCCCGGGGCGACCCTCACCGACGTGGCCGTCCGTGAGAGCGCGGGCTGGGACGTCAGACTCGAGGCGTCTGCGACGGCGATCGACGGCCTGGCGCTCGAGAACGCGACGGTCTCGCTCGAGGCGGCGACGCTCGCCGTCCGTTCGACGCCGGTTCCGGAGCCAGTGCCGGCCGGAAACGCACCGGTTGGCTTCCTCGACGTCGACGCTCCACCGGCTGCCGTCCACGCCATCTCGCTGGCCTACGATCCGGACGCCGTCTCGAGACCGGGTGATCTGGCGGTCGTGACGGCTGCCGCCTCGACGGCCGCCACGGACGCTGACACCTGGGTCCCGAACGACGCGGTGGCGTTCGCGGCCGACACGGCTGCGTCGTCCGTCACCACGACCGTCACTGGCTCCGCTACACTCGGCGTCGTCACTTCCGACCCAATCCCCGTCGACGACTGTCGCGACCTCGACGCGCCCGGGGTGTACGAGCTGACTGAGCCGATCGGGGGCAGCGAGACGTGTCTCGAGATCACCGCCGACGACGTGACGCTCGACGGGGCGGGCTACTCCGTCGGCGGCCGCGAGCGCCCGGGCGCAGACCAGCACGGCGTCCGTGCGGTGAACGTCTCGAACGCGACCGTGAGAGACCTCCTCGTCGGCGGGTGGGGTGTGAGAGACGAGGGCCGCCTCGAGCAGGCTGCGGGTGTCTCCTTCGAGAACGTCACCGGCGGCGTTATCGAGGACGTGCGTGCGATCCAGAACGAACAGGGGGTGTCCCTGGTCGACTCGCGCTCGGTGGTGGTTCGCGAGATCGATACCGCGGACAACTTCGCCGGGGTCGCCCTCTGGCACTCGAGCGAGAACACGGTCACCGACGTGGAGGCGACCGGTAACGTCGACGGGGTCTGGCTCTGGCGCTCCGAGCGCAACGCCTTCGGATCCGTCGCGATCAGCGACGCCTACTACGGGGTTGCGACGGTCCGCTCCGACGGCAACCGCTTCGTGGACACCACCGTCACCGACGCAACACACGGCCACTTCCTCCTCTCGGCCGACGCGAACGCGGTGGTGAACACCACCATCACCGACGCAGACCGCGGCGTCGTCTTCGACGGCTCGAGCCACAACCTCCTCACAGAGAGCACCGTCTCCGGTGGCGAGACCGCCGTCGTGCTCCGTGCCGAGAGCAACGCGAACGCGGTGACCGCGAGCGTCCTCGCCGACACGCTCGAGGGCGTCGTCGTGCGCGGTGGCTCGAACGAGACCGCGATCACCGGGACGGCCGTCGACGCGACGACGAATACGGTGGCCGTGGCGGACGCGGTTGGAACGGCCATGACGGACCTCGAAGTCGGCGGTGAGACGCTCTCGTTCGACGCCGAGAACGTCTCCGTCGCGTCGGTCCCGCTCGAGTCCGCGCCAGCGCTCACGCCCGAGAGCCACGCGCCGGTCGGCGCGCCGCTCACGGTCGAGGCGACCGGGGCGGAGCCGTACCTTGCGCTCACGCTCACGTACGCGAACGCCTCGCTGGGTGACGCCGTCGACGCCGAGACGCTCGGTCTCTGGCGGGCTGACGACGGAGCGGAGTCGTGGTCGCGCGTCGCCGACTCGAGCGCCGAACCGGCGAACCGGACGGTCTCGGCGACGCTCACCGAGGGTGGCGTCGTCGGCGTCTTCGGTCTCGAGACGTACCCGCTCGAGGTCTCGCTCGTCGATGCTCGCGGCGAACCAGTCACGAACGCCACGACGGTCACCGTGGCCGACGCGGAGACTGGCGGGATTCGAGCGATCGAGACGGCCACGGACGCGAGCGCCTCGTTCGCACTCCAGAACGGCACCTACGAGCTACTCGCCGACGCGCCGGGTACCGATACCGCGTCGGCAGCCGTCACCGTCGACGGCGACGCGACCGCGGTGACGGTCGAACTCCCGGCGCTCGAGACCGACGCCGACTGAGTCACGCGAACTCACTCGAGCGCGTGCGCCATCAGGTACGCGCTCGTGCCGAGGAGGTAGCCGACGACGCCGAGGGCGACGAACGCCCCGAGCCAGAAGAGTCCGTCCGTGACGGCTCCGAGGTCGCCGGTCAGCCCGAGGGTCGTGAGTCCCTCTACGACGAGCGAGCCGCCGACGACGACGCCAGGAACCAGTCCGATCGCTGCCGCGGGTGGTGCCCCGCGGACGAGAAACGCCGAGAGCGCACCAATGGCGACCGTCGCCGCCGCGAGCGGGACCGACACGTCGGGCAGGGCGCCAGCGAACAGCCCGAGCCAGACGACGGCGAGCGCCACCCCGCCGACGGCTGGCGGAAACCAGGTCGGCACCGAGCGATCCATGGTGTAGTTCTCGACGCTCATGCGCGCCACCACGCGCTCATCCGTGATGTACGTTACCGTCGTTCACTCACCGGTCGCTGTCTCGGGGTCGTCAGTCGGCTCGCCTGCTCGCCCCGAGAACAGCGCAACCACGAGGTAACACACCCCGAGTGCGCGTGCGAACGGCACCACCCACGGGCGTACCTCGATCTCGTCGGGGTTCTCGTAGGCGACGGCGAGACCGGCTGCGAGCGCACTCCGAGGTGCCGACAGGAGTGCCAGGCCGAGTGCGCCGAAGAGGTGGCTGACAGTTGGCGAGTGCAGGCGGCCGCTGAGTGCGAGCCAGCCGAAACACAGTCCCTCGAGTCGGGCCATCGGGAGCGTCCACGGCCGCAAGATGCCGTCGTCCGGGTTCTCGAAGGCGACGCGTTCGGCCGCCGAGACGATCCGGTCGGGGACGGCGACCTCGAGTGCCGCGAACGCGAGCAGGAGCGGGCGAATCATACGGTTCGTAGGCGGGCCCACAAGAAAAGGGTACGTGCGTTCTGCTCGAGCCAGAACGGATACCTTTTCGTGGCGCTGTTCGAAGGCGGAGGTGAGAGGGAGATGCCCGAGACATCCGACCGGAAAGACGACCACATCCGTATCATCGAAGAAGAAGACGTCGAGACCACTGGGACCGGCTTCGAGGACGTCGAACTCGTCCACGAGGCGCTCCCGGAGATCCACCGCGACGAGATCGACACCTCGATCGACCTCTTCGGTCACGACCTCGCCGCGCCCATCGTGATCGAGAGCATGACCGGCGGGCACCCCAACACGACGAAGATCAACCGCAACCTCGCGGCGGCCGCCGAGGAGACGGGTATCGCGATGGGCGTCGGCAGCCAGCGCGCAGGCCTCGAACTCGACGACGAGGCCTTACTCGAGTCCTACACCGTCGTCCGCGAGGCCGCCCCCGACGCCTTCCTCTACGGGAACGTCGGTGCGGCCCAGCTGCTCGAGTACGATGTCGACGACGTCGAGCGCGCCGTCGAGATGATCGGGGCGGACGCGATGGCGATCCACCTGAACTTCTTACAGGAGGCCGTCCAGCCCGAAGGCGACGTCGACGCCCGGGGCTGTCTCGAGCGCATCGAGGTGGTCGCCTCGGACCTCAGCGTCCCGGTGATCGTCAAAGAGACCGGCAACGGCATCTCGGGGTCGACCGCCCAGCGGCTGGCCGATGCCGGCGTCGACGCCATCGACGTGGCGGGCAAGGGCGGGACGACCTGGTCGGGCATCGAGTCCTACCGGGCCGCCGCCGTCGGAGCGACCCGCCAGCAACAGGTCGGACAGCTGTTTCGCGCCTGGGGCGTCCCGACGGCCGTCAGTACGCTCGAGTCGGCGGCCGTCCATGACACCGTCATCGCGAGCGGCGGCGTCCGCTCCGGACTCGACGTGGCGAAGGCCATCGCGCTCGGGGCGAGCGCTGGCGGTCTCGCCAAGCCGTTTCTCGCCCCCGCCGGACGCGGCGAGGAGGCGGTCGTCGAACTGATCGAGCAGCTGCGACTCGAGTTGCTCACGGCGATGTTCGTCACCGGATCGGCGTCGGTCACCGAGTTACAGACCGCAGAGTACGTCGTCCTCGGCCGAACGAAGGCGTTCCTCGACGGACGCGCCGACGGTATCTGAGACCGTCACTCGCTGCTCTGCGTTTCCAGACCGTCGCTCACAGGGCGTCCGCTCACGGCGTTCGCGTCGATAAAAATGGCTCCGATGGCCTGCCTTACAGGTCGCGGGGCTGGACCGTCTTTCGGTCGTTCGCTTCGGCGCGGCGGGCAGCGTCGGCGAGCAGCTCGGAAACTTCCTCGTCGAGGGCGTCGTAGAAGTCCGAGGCAACGTTCTTGTCATCGAGTGCTTCCTTCACTGCGGCTTTGACGATAAGGTCTGCCATACGAGTTACCCGTTCCCGTTTCCCCTTTATAAGAGTTATGTTTAATACCCGGGATACAGGCCTTCTGACGGGCCGTTTCGGGGGTTTCGCCCCTCCCAACCACCAGAAAGTATATGACTAATGACTATCCCGACGGGTGAATCACGCGTCAATTGCACGTAGACGCGCTCGCGCGCGCTCTCGCTGGACCCGGTCGCGTTGCATCCGTGACGACGGATTTAGTGTCTTCGCGCACGCCACCTCACCCATGCGCGACCTACTCGAGCGAGTCGCCGATGGCGACCTCACCCCGGTACAGGCCGAAGCGGAACTCGCGGGCTACGTCACCGACGACGCGGGCCGGTTCGATGCGGCCCGCGAGCGCAGACGGGGCATTCCCGAAGCCATCCTCGCCGACGGCAAGACGCCGGCCCAGGTCGCCGGACTCGCCAGCGTCGCCCTCGAGACCACCGGTCGCGCACTCCTCACACGCGTGGACGACGACCACGCCACCGCCCTCGAGTCGGCGCTCGCCGACGACCACCCGGCGGCGACGCTCGAGCGACGCGGCTCGACGCTCGTCGCCCACGCCGACGGCTACGAGCGCCCGACGCTCGAGGCGACCGTCGGCGTCGTCACCGCGGGGACGGTCGACGGCCCGGTCGCCGACGAGACCCAGGTCGTTCTCGAGGAGGTGGGCGCGACCGTCGAGCGCATCGACGACGTCGGCGTCGCCGCCCTCGACCGGATCCTCGACCAGCTCGAGCGGCTGCGTGCGGTGGACGTCCTCGTCGTCGTCGCCGGTCGCGAGGGGGCGCTCCCGACGGTCGTCGCGGGGCTGGTCGATGTGCCCGTCATCGCGGTGCCGGTCTCGAGTGGCTACGGCCACGGCGGCGACGGCGAGGCGGCGCTCCTCGGGATGCTCCAGTCGTGTACGGTGCTCTCTGTCGTCAACGTCGACGCAGGGTTCGTCGCCGGGGCACAGGCGGCGCTGATCGCGCGAGCGATCGACGCGGCCGGACAGCGGAACGGGGATTAGACAAAAAAACCTCTCCTATCGAAAAATCCTTACGGGTGTTGGGAAAGACTATTTAATGTCTCGTGCCGTAGCCTCAGGTGCCGGTTGTCCGGCGACGATCATGCCCGACTGTGACCACTGCGGTGCGCACGTCTCCGAACGGTTCGCACGCGTCTTCGCCGACGAGTTCGGCGAGGTCCACGCCTGTACCAGCTGCTCGGCGAACGCCGGGATCGCCGAAGTCGCGAGAGAACGTGCTCGAAGCACCTGACCCGCCCTGAGGAATCGGCGCAGCGAAACCACCACGTGCCCCCGACGAACCTTTTTATCCACCGGCGTAACCCCCACCATGAGCGAGCGCGACGCGACTTCCCACCTCGTCTACGTCCTCGAGTGTGCCGACGGATCACTCTACACCGGCTACACGACCGACCTCGAGCGGCGGGTCCGCGAGCACAACGCCGGCGAGGGTGCGAAGTACACCCGGGGACGGACGCCGGTCACCGTCGTTCACCACGAATCCTACGGCTCGCGCTCGGCGGCGATGTCCCGTGAGTACGAGATCAAACAGCTCTCACGCGCGGCGAAACTCGACCTCGTCGGTCTCGAGTGAGCGCTTTGCCCCCACCACCGACCCTGGTGCTTCTTTGGCGCTCGAGGTGGTACGTTCTCCGTTCCGATGGTGGACGTTCACGCAACACCGGGTGACGATGGACCGACCGACGGCGACGAGGACACGCGCGTCTCCGACGGTGTCGAGACACCCGCGCGCGGGCGCTCGGGCGAGCCAGGGCCTGCAGACGGCGCTCCGGACCGCCAGCTCGAGCGGCGCGCGCTGCTCTTGGCCGTCGGCGCTGGTGGAGCGGCGCTGCTCTCGAGGGCGGTCGCTGCGCAGGACGAGGAGACCGAACCGCCGGACGACGAACCGGCAGACGAAGCCGAGGCGGAGGACGAAGAAGCGGACGAGGCGGACGAAGCGACCGACGAGGAGGGTGCGGATGAACCTGCCGCGGGTGAAACGGAGACGGTCGCCGTCGTCGACTACGCCTACGAACCCGGCACCGACAGCCCGCACGTCATCGCCCCAGGAACGACCGTCGAGTGGATCTGGGAGACGGACAACCACAACATCGTCGTCGACGCCCAGCCGGACGAGGCCGACTGGCCCGGGCACGAACCGATCGAGAACACCGGCTTCGAGTACGAGTACACCTTCGAGGTCGAGGGTGACTACGAGTACCACTGTACCCCGCACATCGGTCTCGGAATGGTCGCCTCGATCACCGTCACCGACGATCCCGACGCCGCTGCCGGAGAGGGACCGATAGATCTGGTGCCGCCGTCGGCGATGCTGTTGGTCGTCGCGACGACCGTCTCGCTCGTCGCCGTCCTCGGTCTCTCCTACGTCTTCATGAAGTACGGTGGCCCGCCTGCCGAGTGAGTCGCAGGAACCTGACCGACCACCCCCGACTGCCCACCCGCTCCCATCGTCTTTTTTACACCTGCCAGTGAGATGGGTGTATGGAGACTATCAGTTTCGGCACCGACGGCTGGCGAGCGACGCTCGAGGAGTTTACGACCGCACGCGTACGGATGGTCGGCCAGGCCGTCGCGACCTACCTCAGAGACGAGGGACTCGAGGGACCCGTCGCCGTCGGCTACGACGCCCGTGAGAGTTCGCGTGGCTTCGCCGAGGAACTGACGCGCGTCCTCTGTGCGAACGGCTTCGATGTGCTGCTCTCTGCGCGCGACCGGCCCACGCCGCTGTTCGCCTACGGCATCGTCGAGCGCGACCTCGCGGGGGCGCTCGTCGTCACCGCCTCGCACAATCCACCCGAGTACAACGGTGTGAAGTTCATCCCGAGCGACGGCGCACCCGCCCTCCCCCACGTGATGGACGCCATCGCCGACCGCCTCGCCGAACCCGAGTCGCTGCCCGAGACCGATCACGGGCGCGCACGCGAGGTCGACTTCGTCTCACCGCACGCAGACCACGCGCTCTCGCTGGTCGACGCCGACCTCTCCGGACTCACCGTCGCCTACGACGCCATGCACGGCAGCGGCCGGGACACCACCGACGCCGTCCTCGAGTCCGCCGGGGCGACCGTCGAGCGCCTGCGCTGTTCGTACGACCCCGCCTTCGGCGGCTCCGCACCCGAACCGGCGGCGGCGAACCTCACAGATCTCGTCGAGGCAGTGACCGACGGCGAGACCGACCTCGGCATCGCCAACGACGGCGACGCCGACCGCCTCGCGGTGGTCACGCCCGAGCGGGGCTACGTCGACGAGAACCTCTTTTTCGCCGCGCTCTACGACTACCTGCTCGAGTCCGGCCGCTCGGGACCGGCGGTCAGAACCGTCTCGACGACCTACCTGGTCGACCGTGTCGGTGCGGCCCACGGCGAGACCGTCCACGAGGTGCCCGTCGGCTTCAAGTGGGTCGCGAAGGGGATGGCCGACCACGACGCCCTCGTCGGCGGCGAGGAGTCCGGCGGCTTCACCATCGACGGCCACATCCGGGAGAAAGACGGCGTCCTCATGGCGCTCGTCGCCGCAGCCATGCACGCCGCCGAACCGATCGACGAGCGCATCGACCGCCTCCTCGAGACCCACGGGGCGGTCACCCAGGACAAAACCAGCGTCGAGTGCCCCGACGCCGAGAAAGTGCGCGTCCTCGACGACCTCGAAGCCGAGATTCCGGAGACGGTCGCCGGCGTCGCCGTCGACGACATCAACACTGCCGACGGCTTCAAACTCGCACTCGCCGACGGCTCCTGGGTGCTCGTCCGGCCCAGCGGCACCGAACCCGTCCTCCGGGTCTACGCCGAAGCCGAAGACGACGAGCGCGTCGCGGCGCTGCTCGAGGCAGGCGCTGCGCTGGTTCGGCCGCTGGTCGCTGCGTGATCGCCGTCGTGTCTCACTCGCGACGGCTGAACCAGTAGCGAGTCTGTGCCTGCCGTCGGTTGACTCCCTGTGGCAGTTCGGCCGAACAGTTCTCACAGAAGCGATAGCCCACCTCGTTTTGCGTCTCACAGCTGACACACCAGCCAGCGACCGTCGACGGATCGACGGCGTAGTTCGCGGGGTCGTACTGGGCGGGTAACACCGGTCTCGGTGACGCCTCCGTCGGCGTTCTCACGAGCGCGTAGCCAGCGGCCGCGAGGACGATCGCGCAGACGGCGATCCAGAACAGCCAGCTCATCACCGAAGAGAGACGCTCGAGACACATAAACCTACACCAATAATAATTATCTCAGGGGGCTGCGTGCTCCGGCCAGTCGGCTATCCGTCTCGGGACCGAACACGACGCTATGACCGACGACCTCGCACGGATGGAACTGGGGGCCGACGCCTGGCACCAGGACGAGGAAGGTGGCTACTACATCGACTGTCCGGAGTGTGGCTCGGCCGCGACGCTCTCGAACGTCACCGCCCACGGCCGGTGTAACGGCTACCTCGAGCAGTACCACTCGGACACCGACGTCGACGAGCGCGAGCTGTCCTGTACGGCCCTCCTCACGCTCGAACTCGCCTACACCTCGGACCCGGACGCCGGTATCGGCGACCCGCACGTCGCGAACGAAGACGAGAGCGCTGCAGAAGACGAGGGAGCCGTTTCAGGTGCGGACGCCCCCGGGGTGCGCGCGACCGTCGACACGGACGACTCGAGCGAGTGAGCGACCGCCGGTTGACATCCTCACCGCGCCTAAAGGCGCGGGAATCCTCACGTTGGGGGTCTCGGCTCATGCCGAACCACCACGCGAGCGACTTTCTCCTAACGGTGGATACTCCG
>NZ_JANZXN010000021.1 GCF_025629245.1 Natronobiforma cellulositropha | reverse complement strand
CCGCCGTTACCACCTACATCAACGAACGAATGGACGACGCGAAACCCATCCTCGGTATGCTCAAGCCCGAAGTACTCGAGAAGCTTCAAAACCTGCGGAGTGAGAAGCGACTCGAAGGTGGAGAGATGGACACTGGAACCAGCAGTGACAAGGTAGACTTCTAGAATGCGTGCAGAAATCGCGAAGGAGACAGATGATGGCTTTGGCGTCAGAGTACACGATAACAATGGTGTCGAACACAAAATTGGAGTCTGCTTTGATGGGACCATCGACGGGCACCTAACAGCATATCCCGACAAGTCTAGTGAACGAACTCCAGAAGAGAACGAACACGTGAGCCAGGCCCGCCGCTTCGCTCAGTACTTCGTCTACGCCGAACGCGGTTACGACACCGTTCCGCCGACGATTCACCCTGAGCGCATCGACGCCACCCGCCTCGCAATCGCCTCGATGTCACTCGAGTCGTTCGGCTCGTTCTTCGGGGACGTACACCAGCAACTGGCGAGTTATCAGGATGGGAGCGTCGAGCGCCCGCTCGAGATACCCGCCGAGGCAATGAGCGACGAGGCGCTGTTGTACCGCAAAGATGTCTATCTCGGCATCGACGAGACCGCGACGCCGCTCGAGTCCCCGGTGCGGCGGCTGACCGAGCGCTACGACATCGACTTGAATGTGCCCCCGACGGGTGACCTCTCGGGCTACGACGCCGATAGCTGGCGCGCCTACGCAGACGACCTCGAGTCGCTGCTCGCGGAGACCGACGCCGAGCTTTCGAAGGGCGTCTCGCTCGAGGCGGTCTCCCCGCTCTACATCGCGTATCTCGACGCCAATGGCGACGAACACTTCACGTCGGTTTCGGACCCGCTCGAGCGCGAGGCGGACACCCTGATCGAACTCCCGGTACTCGAGGCGCGCTCGCTCGCGGAGTTCCGTGCGTTCGTCGTGCATACACTGACCTGCCAGATCAGAGATTGCTTCGTCCGCATGGGCGTCGAGCCGCCGGAGGCGTTTCGCGTCCTCGGCTACGGCGACTTCGAATCTGCCGAACAGTACATCACCCTCGAGCAGTTCCCCCGCTACTACGACCCGGGTGAGACCGGGCTGCTCTGAGACTGGTGGTGGCTCCCCCCAGCCTGTACTGGCGAGTCGAATCAGGTGGCGGTGAGACCGCTACGCTGGAGGTGGTTCCGCGCGGGACCTCGAAACCGGGACGGCCGCTCGAGGTCGATCGCGCTCTCGTCGACCATCGCCTCCGCGACGCGGGTGCGGGCCATGGTGACGAGGACGTCGCCCAGAACCACGGCGACGATTCCACAGCCGAATCCGAGGAGACCGACGAGACCGGTAACGGGCGCTGCGTTGGGATCG